>NZ_JBHVSU010000009.1:0-193682 GCF_042885035.1 Agrobacterium sp. NPDC058088
CTCTCCATCGAGGCCATGAAGATGGAAACCGCGCTGCATGCCGAACGCGACGGCAAGATCACTGAGGTTCTGGTGCGCCCCGGTGATCAGATCGATGCGAAGGATTTGCTGGTCTCCTACGCCGAATAACGGCGTACCTCTCCCCTGCAACAGAGCTACAGACGCCCGCCTTCTAGGCGGGCGTTTTTTATTGCACTCCGGCAGAAACTTGATTATGCATGTTCGTGCACGTTTATACTTGTTTATGCATGAGTCCCGATGAGTGATCATTTCGTCAGTGAGCGGCAGGCGCTCATCCTTGCGCAGTTGCGGCAAAGTGGCCGGGTGCTCGCGCAGGATCTGGCCCAGAATTTCGGCGTCTCCGAAGACACGGTGCGCCGCGACCTGCGCGAGATGGCGGCGCGTGGGGAATGCCTGCGCGTTTACGGCGGGGCGCTGCTTTCCGACAGCACGACTGTGCCGCTGAAAACGCGGATTGCCGAGGACGCCGACCGCAAGGCCATGCTGGCCCGCGCCGTCGTTCCACTTCTTGAACCGGGCATGGTGGTTTTCATCGATGCCGGCTCGACCAATCTTGCCATTGCAAGGGCGATCCCGGCCGGCCTCAAGCTGACCGTCGTGACGAACACGCCCGCCATAGCTGCCGAGTTGACGGGGCGGTCCGATATCGATCTGGTGCTGATTGGCGGCAAGGTCGATCCGGCCGTCGGTGCAGCGATCGACGCGATGGCGTTGCGGCAGCTTGAGCTGATGCGGCCCGATCTCTGCATTCTCGGTGTTTGCGGTGTTGCGGCCGAGACGGGTTTGTCAGCGGATGTATTCGAGGACGCGGTGTTCAAGCGGCTTGGCTGCAGCGCCAGCCAGCGGGTCATCGCCGCAATTACCACGGAAAAGCTCGGCCATAAGGCTGCTTTCCACGTCCATGATTTTTCCCCACCGCTTTGCCTCGTGCTGGAACGGGATGCCGACCGGGCATTGGTCGAGTCGCTCTCGGCACAAGGCGTAGACGTTTATTGCGGCGACGATGACGCTGCCCTGTTTTCTCATGGTCAAGTCTGAAGGATATTGCCGATGAATGGCCCCACGACATTTTCGCCGACAGGCACACGCTCGTCCTATCTGACGCGACACAGGCTCGGCGTTTCGCTGCTGTTCTTGATGAACGGCTTCATGATGGGATCATGGGCGCCGAAGATTCCGGAATTTGCCGCGCGCCTGTCTCTCAGCGAAAGTGCGCTTGGCCTGATCATTCTGGTTTTCGGTATCGGTTCGCTGGTTTTCATGCCGATTGCCGGCTCCCAGATCGCCCGGTTTGGCTCAAGGACGGTAAGCCTTGTCACGGCGGCGATCTTTTTGCCGACGCTGCTCTTCATCTCATGGGCCGGCACGGTTTGGGCCGGCGTGATCGCGGTTTTCCTGTTTGGCGGGCTGACGGGGGCGATGGATGTTGCCATGAATGCCAACGCCGTGGCTGTGGAGCGTGATATGCGCCGGGCGATCATGTCGTCCTGCCATGCCTTCTGGAGCCTCGGTGGCCTCATCGGGGCCGGTCTCGGTGGTTATCTCATCACGGCAATCGGCGTGCAGGGCCACGCCATTGCACTCACCGTCATCGCGCTGGTGCTCCTCGTCATTGCGTGGCCGCGGGTTCTGGCGGATCGTCCGCACCCCGAGGAAGAGCGTCCGAAAGGTGGCCTGCCGCTAACGCCGCTGCCCTGGATCATCGGCCTGATGGCCCTGTTCTCGATGATCCCTGAAGGCGCCATCCTCGATTGGGGCGCGCTTTATCTGCGCAATGAACTCGGCGCTTCCGTATCGCAGTCCGGTTTCGCTTTTGCGGCCTTCTCCATGACCATGGCGGCGATGCGCTTTGCCGGTGACCTCGTGCGCGACCGTTTTGGCGCTGTAACAACGCTGCGCTTCTGTTCGGCCATGTCGATCATAGGTCTCCTGATTGCGGGTGTTGCGGACAATTCAACCATCGCCATAATCGGCTTTGCGATCGCTGGCATCGGTATCTCCAACATGGTGCCCATTGCCTTTTCGGCTGCGGGCAACATGCCGGGGCTGGCACCCGGGATTGGTCTTTCGGTCGTCACCACCATGGGGTATTCCGGCATTCTGGTAGCGCCGTCGGCAATCGGCTTCATTGCAGAGCATACCGGCCTCGCCAGCGTTTTCCTGTTCCTGCCGCTTCTTCATGTGGTGGTTCTCCTGCTTTCGCGGCTCGCCCGCCATGCGGATGGTGCGGGCAAGGAATAGGCGTCTCGAATTTTGCCATGATTGCGGTAAAGTAGAAGCTCCAGCGCGTTGGGTGTTGACAAGCAGGCTTGCCTGTTTCACCTCAATTGCAAGACCTTGCCGCAAGCTCCAGAGACCGCCATGACGTCACATGCCGATTATGACCCGAAGCCCCGCCGCTCATCCGTCGCTGTAGACGTCGGCGGCGTCATCGTGGGGGGTGGCGCACCCGTCGTCGTGCAGTCCATGACCAATACCGATACGGCGGACATCGACGCCACCGTGCAACAGGTGGCGGCGCTCTTCCGGGCTGGTTCGGAAATCGTGCGCATCACCGTCGATCGTGACGAGAGTGCGGCCGCCGTGCCGAAAATCCGTGAGCGGTTGCTGCGCCTTGGGCTTGATGTGCCGCTTGTGGGCGATTTCCATTATATCGGCCACAAGCTTCTGGCCGATCATCCGGCTTGCGCCGAAGCGCTGGCCAAATACCGCATCAACCCCGGCAATGTCGGTTTCAAGGACAAGAAGGACAAGCAGTTCGGCGAGATTGTCGAAATGGCGATTCGTTATGACAAACCCGTCCGCATCGGCGTCAACTGGGGGTCGCTTGATCAGGAGCTGCTGACGACCCTGATGGACAGGAACAAGGAGCAGGGTTTTCCGCTCTCCGCCCGTCAGGTCACGCGTGAGGCGATCGTGCAGTCAGCACTGATTTCCGCGGAGCTTGCCGAAGAGATCGGCCTGCCGCGCAATCGCATCATCCTGTCTGCCAAGGTCAGCCAAGTGCAGGATCTGATTGCCGTTTATTCGATGCTTTCTGAGCGCTCCAACCATGCCCTGCATCTCGGCCTCACTGAAGCGGGCATGGGGTCGAAGGGCATCGTCGCCTCGTCTGCCGCCATGGGTTACGTTCTGCAACACGGCATTGGCGATACGATCCGCGTTTCGCTGACGCCTGAGCCGAATGGCGACCGCACCCGTGAGGTGCAGGTGGCGCAGGAACTGCTGCAGGTTATGGGTTTCCGTCAGTTCATTCCGGTGGTTGCGGCATGTCCCGGCTGCGGGCGCACCACGTCCACCGTCTTTCAGGAACTTGCCCAGAACATCCAGAACGACATTCGCAAGAATATGCCGGTCTGGCGTGAAAAATATCCCGGCGTCGAGGCGCTGAATGTTGCCGTCATGGGCTGCATCGTCAATGGGCCCGGCGAAAGCAAACATGCCGATATCGGCATTTCACTGCCCGGAACTGGCGAAAGCCCGGCCGCGCCTGTTTTCATCGATGGCGAAAAGGCTCTCACCCTGCGTGGTCCCAACATCGCCGCCGATTTTGAAGCGCTTGTGATCGACTACATCGAAAAGCGTTTTGGCCACAAAGATGCGGCGGAGTAAAACGACCGTGAAAAGGCCGGAATTCCACTGTTCTACCTCCTGAACCTCTCGGAGCATCAAAACACATGATCAAAAAAATCGCGATCGTCGCCCTTTGCGGCACCTATCTTTCCGCCTGCACCACCACCGATCCCTATACGGGCGAGCAGAAGATGTCGAACACGGCCGGCGGCGCGGGTATCGGCGCTGTTGTTGGTGCTCTCGGTGGTCTGGCTGTCGGCGGCTCGCCGGTCGGCCGCCGTAACGCCGCGCTTATCGGTGCGGGCATCGGTGCGCTCGCCGGTGGCGCCATCGGCAATTACATGGACGGTCAGGAATCCGAACTTCGCGCGCAGCTTCAGGGCACAGGCGTTTCGGTTACCCGCCGTGGCGACAGCATCGTTCTCAACATGCCGTCGAACATTACCTTCGCGACGGATCAGGATCAGGTCATTCCACCGTTCTATCAGACGCTCGATTCCGTCGCTATCGTGCTGAACAAGTTCAACCGTACGCTTATCGATATTAACGGCCACACGGATTCTACCGGCAACCCCGGTTACAATCAGGGCCTTTCGGAACGTCGCGCCGCATCGGTTGCCAATTATCTCGGCGCGCGGGGTGTCGACCAGCGTCGTATCTCGACGCTCGGTTTTGGTGCCACGCAGCCGATCGCGTCGAACGCAACACCTGACGGCCGCGCCCAGAACCGTCGCGTTGAAGTGCTGATTTCGCCGCTTAAGGGCTGATTGGATAATGAAAAGCTGAGAGGTATCTGCTCAGCTTTTCCGTTCGGCGATGAATCTTGCGGCCGCGATGAGAATCGCGGCCTTTTCGCCATAAGGGGCCAGGAGTTCGCTGGCTTCCGCCACCTGTTCCTGCAGTTTGCGGCGTGCCCAGTCTTCGCCGCGCAGTGCCACCAACGTGCCCTTGCCGCGTGCGGCATCCTTGCCAGTCGCCTTCCCCATGGTGGCGGCATCGGCAGTCAGATCCAGAAGATCGTCGGCGAGCTGGAAGGCGAGGCCGATCTTTTCGCCGAAGAGGCGCAGTTTCTGCCTTTCGGCCTGATCGCTGCCGCTAATGATCGCTCCGGCCTCGCAGGCGAAACGCAACAAAGCCCCAGTTTTCATAGCCTGCAATGTGATGATGCCGTCCTCATCAGGCGCGTTCTTTTCGGCAGCGAGATCAAGGGCCTGTCCGCCAGCCATGCCGCCAATGCCGGCGGCGCGCGCGAGCGAAAGCACGAGTGCGGCCTTGCGCTCGTCTGCCAGCGGATTGTCATCCGAGGCGATGATGTCGAAAGCAAGCGTCAGCAGGCTGTCGCCCGCGAGGATGGCGGTTGCCTCATCGAATTTGCGGTGCACGGTCGGCTGGCCACGGCGCAAGTCGTCGTCATCCATGGCCGGCAGGTCGTCATGAACAAGCGAATAACAATGGAGGCATTCGAGTGCTGCGCCGACATAAAGGGCGGCTTCGGCATCTCCGCCAAGAAGCGTTGCACTTTCGATGACGAGAAAAGGCCGCAGGCGTTTACCGCCGTTCAGCACGCCATGGCGCATGGCCTCCAGCAGGTTTTGCGGGCGTGTGATCTCGTCCGCGCGTGCCTTGCCGGAAAGCAGGTGGCCAAGCAGCGCTTCGGTTTTCGCCGCGTTTTCGCGCAGCCTCGTTTCGAAATTCGTCATCTGAGCGTCCATGCGCGCTCTTTGGCATGTCGAACGAATGCAGGCAAACCTTTTCGTGATTCCATTGCGCAACGGTGTGACCGGACTCGCCTTGAAGACGGCAATGGACTATGAAAGGCTTCAATTGGCGTGGGTGCGGGGACGGAAATTGAGCAGTACGCCTGAAAGCGACGCAGAATACGCCGTGCTGGCGGAAGACCGGAGCAGTCCGAAGGTGGATTTTCGCACGTTGGCAAAGCGCATCCTGATGACCTTGCTGCCTTTGCTGATCCTGCCCTATCTGTTGATCCCGGTTTATGCGCTGCCGTTCATCCGACCTGTTTCGACGCTGATGCTTGCCGATCTCGTGACCTTTCAGGGTTATGACAGGCGCTGGGTGCCGCTCGAGGATATTTCGCCGCGCCTTGTGCAATCCGTGATGATGTCCGAGGATGGGCAATTCTGTTTCCACGGCGGTGTGGACTGGAACCAGATGCAATCTGTGGTCAGCAATGCACTTGATGGAGCCTCCACCCGCGGTGCCAGCACCATTCCGATGCAGACGGCCAAGAACCTGTTTTTATGGAATGGCCGCTCTTTCCTGCGCAAGGGGCTGGAGTTGCCGCTGGCAATCGCGGCTGATTTCGTCTGGTCGAAAAAGCGGATGATGGAGATTTATCTCAACGTTGCCGAGTGGGGGCCGGGTATTTACGGCATCGAGGCGGCGGCCCAGCATCATTTCAATATACCGGCTGCCAAGCTCAATTCCCGTCAGGCCGCGCTTTTGGCCGTCTCTCTGCCTAATCCGATTGACCGGGTTGCGAGCAAACCAGGGCGCGGCCTGCAGCGGCTGGCTGGCCTTATCGAGCGTCGTGCCCGCGCCTCGGGCAGCTATGTCGGCTGCGTGCTGGACTGAGCCCAGCCCTCCGCCTCAACCCTTTCTAAAAATATAGTCCGTTTCCTGACGCAGCGTTTCGCCCGGCCGCAGGATGGCGTGCGGAAAATCCGGGTGATTGACGGCATCAGGCCAAATCTGCGTTTCAAGGCAGAAACCGGCGAAGGGGCCGTAGTGTCGGCCATCGAGGCCCGGAACGGGAACGTCCAGCTTGAAGGCCGAATAGAACTGCACGCCGGGCTCTGTCGTGTGAACTTCAAGCGCGATATCGGAGGCGGGCGAATAGGCACGGGCGACCTTGCGCTTGGCGCGACGCTCGGGCGAAAGGCAGAAATTGTGGTCGTACAGAACCTGTTCGCCATTCTCCGTGCGCCGCATCGGCGTCGAGTGGCGCAGGTCGAAGACGGTGCCTTCGACGGAGCGGATTTCGCCTGTCGGTATCTGCTGTTCGTTGGTCGGCAGGTAAAAGTCAGCGGCGATGCTGATTTCATGGCCAAGTGCGGTATCCGCGCCGTCGAGATTGAAATAGGAGTGCTGGCAGACATTGGCGATGGTCGGCCGGTCGGTCACCGTTTCGTAAACCACCGAAAGCACGCCGCCATCGCGGATCGTATAGGTGGCGGTCACCGTGCAGTTGCCGGGATAACCGGCGCGGCCATCTGGATCGATGATCTGCAGGACGGCATGGCTTTCGCCATGTTCCATCAGCATCCAGTTGCGCTTGCCCATGCCATCGCTGCCGCCATGCAGATGAGTCACGCCCTTTTCGTTCAGCTCCAGCTGATATTCGTGCCCGTCGATGGCGAACCTGCCATTGCCGATGCGATTGGCGTTGCGGCCGGGCGTGGCGCCGAAATAGGAGGAATATTTGTAGTCCTCGAACTTTTCGAAGCCGAGCACCAGCGGCGGCTGGTGGCCGTCAAGCCGCAAATCCTGGATAACGGCGCCCCAGGTGATGATTTTCGCTGTCAAACCGTCTTTAGAGATGGTGACCCGTTCGACCTTTTCACCCGTCGTCGTGAAACCGAAATCTTCTCGTGCCGCACCGTCGCTCATCTCGTCATTCTCCATGGTGTCGCGAATTGCCGGGGCGGACGTTGCGTCATTTTCCGGCAATTCGCAATCCTGCAGTTTAGGCAGCCATCTGCCCGATGGCTTCGAGATCATAGGGCGTCGTCTGGTATATTTCGTTGATCCAGTTTCCGACAAACAGATGGGCATGGCTGCGCCAGCGGTTTAGCGGGGCGAGCTCCGGGTCGTTATGCGGAAAATAATCATGCGGAAGCTTGATAGGCACGCCGGAATTCACGTCACGGAAATACTCGTCGGACAATGAGGTCGAATCATATTCGACATGATTGAACATATAGAGACGGTTACCTTCCTTCTCATGCACCAGACACACGCCCATTTCCTCAGATTCCATCAGGATTTCGAGGTCGGGGTGTTTTTCGATATCGGCGCGCCTAACTTCCGTCCAGCGCGATACCGGAACCTGAAAATCGTCCGAAAAGCCGTTGAGGTAGATCGAGGAGGGGCAAAGGTTGCGGTGGCGATAGACCCCGAAAGCTTTTTCCTTCAGTTCGTATTTCGGCACGCCATGGAAATGATAGATGGCGGCCATCGCGCCCCAGCAGACGTTGAGGGTCGAATGAACATTGGTGCGGGTCCATTCGAAAATCTTCTGCATTTCATTCCAATAGGTAACGTCCTCATATTCCAGCAGCTCGATGGGAGCGCCGGTAATGATGAAACCGTCGAACTTGCGGTGACGCACTTCCTCCCACGTCTCGTAGAAGGAGAGGAGGTGCTCTTCCGGTGTGTTCTTGGCGCGATGACCGCCTATGCGGACGAGCGACAATTCCACCTGCAGCGGCGAGGCGCCGACGAGGCGCGCCATCTGGATTTCGGTCTTGATCTTGTTCGGCATGAGGTTGAGAAGCCCGATCTGGAGCGGGCGGATATCCTGCCGGATGGCCGCCGTTTCGGTCATGACCCGCACGCCCTCATGAACGAGGGTATCAAAAGCGGGAAGCGTATCGGGTATCTTGATCGGCATGTCGAACTCTCTTTTCCGGGTCGCGTAAAGAACGTTGCGAAAACAAAAAAACCGGCAGCGGAAATCGCGACCGGTCCCAGGAAATTGCCCTTTTCCTCGACCCTTTAGCGACTTCTTTAAAGTGGCTGCAAGCCGGTCGGCAAATCACCACTGAGGGGTTTCATAATCCCGAAGCCGGCGAAAATCAATATAGGCTGATTTCATCGGGTTTCTGCTTTCCCTTTTTGGCCGAGGTGCGATAAGGCAGGGCATGGATAAAGAGTGCTTCACCATTCTGCTTGGCGGCGATGTCACGGTGACCGATCGTCTGAAACGGGCGGTCGCGAATAGCCGCGTGATTGCGGCCGATGGCGGAATGCGCCATGCCGCGCCGCTCGGTCTTACGCCTGAACTTTGGGTCGGAGATTTCGATTCCGCCAGTGAAGAGCTGCTCAATGCCTGGCCCGATGTGACGCGGCAACCCTATCCGGCGGCAAAGGCCGTGACAGATGGGGAGATCGCGGTCTCCGAAGCACTTTCGCGTGGCGCACACTCGCTGCTGCTGGTGGGCGCGCTCGGTGGCGCGAGAAGCGACCATGCGCTTCAGCACCTTCTTTATGCCGTAGCGCTTGCGGAGCGCGGTTTCCGGGTGACGCTGACCTCCGGTGAAGAAGAGGCGAGGCCGCTGCTTGCCGGTTCGCTCACCATTGATCTGCCAGCCGGATCGCTGTTTTCGGTCGCCGGGTTCACCACCCTTGAGGGGCTCAATATCGGCAATGTGCGTTATCCGCTTAATGATTTCGTGCTTGCTTTCGGCTCCTCCCGCACTATTTCCAATGTCGCGAATGGCGGCCCTGTGCATTTCTCGCTGAAAAGCGGCAAAGCCATCGTGCTTGCCCGACCCTATGACCTGACCGGAGCCTGACGCCTTGGCACCCCCAATTCTGAAACTCGACGATATAAAGCTGACCTTCGGCGTGACCCCACTGCTCGACGGCGCCAATCTCCAGGTAGAGCCCGGTGACCGTATCTGCCTTGTCGGACGCAATGGCTCGGGTAAATCCACGCTGATGAAGATTGCTGCCGGTCTGGTCGAGGCGCAGTCGGGCGAGGTTTTCCGGCATCCCGCCGCTACCATTCGTTATCTTGAACAGGCACCGGATTTTGCGGGTTATGACACCGTGCAAGCCTATGCGGAATCGGGGCTTGGGCCGGGTGACGATCCCTATCGGGTGACCTATCTTCTCGAACATCTGGGTCTTACCGGACAGGAAAATCCGGAGAGCCTCTCAGGCGGCGAAGCGCGCCGTGCGGCGCTTGCCCGCGTCATGGCGCCTGAGCCTGATATTCTGATGCTGGACGAGCCGACCAACCATCTGGACCTGCCTACTATCGAATGGCTGGAAGGCGAGTTACAGCAGACGCGCAGTGCTCTGGTGCTGATCTCGCACGACCGGCGCTTTCTGGAGAAGGTCTCGACCTCCACAGTGTGGCTCGATCGCGGTCAGTCGCGCCGTCTCAATCGTGGCTTTGCCCATTTCGAGGAATGGCGCGACAAGGTGCTGGAAGAGGAAGAGCTGGAACAGCACAAGCTCGGCAAGGCCATCGAGCGCGAAGAACACTGGATGCGTTACGGCGTGACCGCAAGGCGCAAGCGCAACATGCGCCGCGTCGGCGAGCTTCAGGCCATGCGCGCGGAATATCGCGGCCACAAGGGTCCGCAGGGTTCCGTACAGGCAACCGTCACCGAAGGGCGGGAATCCGGAAAGCTGGTCATCGAGGCCGACGCCATCACCAAGGCTTATGGCGAGCGCGTGATCGTGGCGCCATTCTCGCTCAGGGTTCATCGGGGGGATTGCATCGGTCTCGTCGGTCCGAACGGTGCGGGCAAAACCACGCTCCTGAAGATGCTGACGGGCCAGCTTGAACCCGACAGCGGCACGGTGAAGCTCGGCACCAATCTGGAGATCGCCACGCTTGACCAGAAACGTGAGGATCTCAACCCTAACGAAACGCTCGCCCATTATCTGACCGACGGGCGTGGTGACAATCTTCTCGTCAATGGCGAAGTGAAGCATGTTACGGGTTACATGAAGGACTTCCTGTTCCAGCCGGAACAGGCGCGCACACCCATCCGCAATCTTTCCGGTGGGGAGCGCGCCCGTCTTATCCTGGCGCGCATTCTGGCCCGGCCGACCAATCTTCTCATTCTCGACGAACCGACCAACGATCTCGACATCGAAACGCTCGATCTGTTGCAGGAGATCGTGGCCGGTTTTTCCGGTACGGTCATTCTCGTCAGCCACGACCGTGATTTTCTGGATCGTACCGTCACCTCCACCATCGCGCCGGCCAATCCCGATCAGCCGGATGGGCGCTGGATCGAATATGCGGGCGGCTATTCGGACATGATGGCGCAGCGCAAGGGTGCGGCGGAAGAAAAACGCAAGGCCGAAAGGCAGGAAAAGGCAAGAGCCGTATCTTCAGCTTCGCCATCGCAGGAGCCCGTCAAGGCCAAGGGCAAACTTTCCTTCAAGCAAAAATTCGCTCTCGAAAATCTTCCGAAGGAAATGGAAAAGGCCCAGGAAGAGATCGCAAAACGCGAACAGCGCATGGCTGACCCGCAACTCTTCGCCAAGGATCAGGCGACCTTCAACAAGCTGGCGCAGGAAATGGAAAAGCTGCGCGAAAAGCTGGAGACCATGGAAGAGGAATGGCTGGAGCTGGAGATGCTGCGCGAAGAACTGGAGAGCTGAAACCAGGCGCTCTCCATTCAAGCAGCCCTTCTTCGGCCTTTGACAGGCAAGCGGAATTGCCGTTCTATGCTCGCGTTCGTTTGGAGGACGTCTGAAATGCGCATGATTTTCGTCAATCTGCCGGTCAAGAACATCGAGGGATCGAGAAGCTTTTTCACGGCCCTCGGTTTCAGTTTCAATCCGGAGTATTCCGACGACCGCACGCTGTGCATGATCGTGGAGGAGAACATCTTCGTGATGCTTCTTCAGGAGGAACGTTTTCGCGATTTCATCAATGGTGATATCGCCGATGCCAAGCGCAGCACCGAGGTTCTGACCTGCCTTTCCGCCGGGAGCCGCGAGGAGATCGACGGGATGATCGCGACCGCGCTTGCCTCCGGTGGCAGCAGCTGGAAACCGGTTCAGGACCATGGCTTCATGTATGCGGGCAGCTTTCAAGATCCCGACGGTCACGTCTGGGAACTGGTGCATATGACGGGGCAGGGCTGATCTCGGCCGTCTTGCCAATCACAGACGACGGGACTAAACCATCATCTTGATCTAACGGGGTGTCTTCTGTGCTCATGTGCAGAAGGCTGAGAGGCTTGCCAACCCGAAGAACCTGATCCGGTTCATACCGGCGGAGGGATTAGACGGCTTAAAGACAAGCGGCTACTCCTTCTCGTTTTTTGAGGAGATACCCGTGCGCCGTCGTCTTTTTCTGAATTCCGTCATTGCCGCCTCGCTGTTTCTGCCCGGTCTCGCCGCGGCTCAGGATAAGCCGGAACTGACCGTCTATACCTATGAAAGCTTCGTTTCCGAATGGGGTCCCGGCCCTAAGGTGAAGGAAGCTTTCGAGAAGGTGTGCGGCTGCAAGGTCAATTTTGTGGGTGTCGCGGATGGTGTGGCACTGCTCAATCGTCTGAAGCTTGAAGGCGCAGGATCCAAGGCGGATGTGGTCGTTGGTCTCGACACCAATCTTGTCGCAGAGGCGAAACAGACCGGTCTTTTTGACGTGAGCGGCATCGATGCGTCGGCGGCCAAAGTGCCGGGCGGTTACAAGGATGATGTTTTCGTACCCTATGACTATGGGCATTTTGCCGTCATCTATGACACGCAGACGGTGAAGAACCCGCCGACGAGCCTGAAGGAGCTGGTGGAAGGCGATCCCGCGCAGAAGATCGCCATTCAGGATCCGCGCACTTCCACGCCGGGGCTCGGCCTGCTTTTGTGGGTGAAATCGGTTTATGGCGACAAGGCGCCGGAGGCCTGGGCAAAGCTCAGGAAGCGCATTCTCACCGTCACGCCGGGCTGGTCGGAATCCTATGGCCTCTTCACCAAGGGGGAAGTGCCGATGGTGCTCTCCTACACCACCTCGCCCGCCTATCACATGGTCGCGGAAAAATCGGAGCGTTATCAGGCTGCGGCCTTTTCCGAAGGGCATTACATCCAGATCGAAGTCTCTGGTCTCCTCAAAAACGCACCGCACAAGGATCTGGCAAAGCAGTTTCTCGCTTTCACACTGACATCAGGTTTTCAGGACGCCATTCCTGAAAACAACTGGATGATGCCGGTCGCGGCCACGTCGGCACCCTTGCCCGAGGCATTTTCCAAACTCGTCGTGCCGCAAAAGACCTTCCTGATGGATCCCGAAGAGGTGGCGAAGAACCGCAAGGCCTGGATCGACGAATGGCTTTCGGCCATGAGCATGAACTGAGGAAGAGGCACGCTCGCACATGATGTTGCGTCGCGATTATCGGCGGTCAGTCATTTTCGGGACGGCGGCCTTTGCCGCCGTTTTCTTGTTCATGGCGCTCGCGGTTTTTGCGCTGCTGTCATTTGATGCCGGCCCATCCGCCGCCGGAATCATGGATGCCTATACGTTGCGCATCCTGCGCTTCACGCTTTACCAGGCGATGCTATCTACCCTTTTATCTATCGTTCTCGGTCTGCCCGTCGCTCTGGCACTCGCCCGGCGCAGAGAGTTTCCGGGAAGGATCTGGATCATCCGGCTGATGGCGGTGCCAATGGGTTTGCCGGTGATCGTCGGTGCCTTCGGCATCATCACTATCTGGGGCAGGCAGGGCGTGCTGAACAGTGCCCTTGTTTTTGCCGGTGCGGATGAGCCTTTCAGCATATACGGCCTTTCCGGCATTCTCATTGCTCACGTCTTCTTCAATCTGCCGCTTTCCGTGCGGCTGATGCTGGCCGGGCTGGAGCGCATTCCGGGAGAATATTGGCGCATGGCGGCAAGTCTCGGCATGGGGTCGGTTTCAGTTTTCCGTTTCATCGAATGGCCGGCGGTCTCGCGGCTCATTCCTGGCATCGCCGGGCTGGTTTTCATGCTGTGCGCCACCAGCTTCACGCTTGTGCTTCTTCTGGGCGGCGGGCCGGCAGCAACGACGCTGGAAGTGGCGATCTATCAGGCGCTGCGGTTCGATTTCGATCCGCAGCGGGCAATCGCGCTTTCGGTTCTGCAGATTGTGCTCACCGCAATCCTGCTTGCGCTCCTCGCCTTTTTGCCGTCACCGGAAGCGGAAATCTCCTCGCTTGGTCGCAGCATCCAGCGTTTCGACGGCAAAAGCACCGCAGCGCGCCTGTGGGACGGCGCGGCAATCGCTTTTGCTGTTTTTCTGGTCGGGTTGCCGCTTATCGCCATCGCTGTTTCGGGGTTGCAGGCCGATCTGCCGCGCCTGCTCACCGCGCCGATCTTCCTGCGTGCTGCGGCGACCAGTCTCGCCATCGCCATGCTGTCGGCAATTCTCGTCGTTTTCTGCTGCATGGCGATTATCGGCGCGCGCCAGGCCATCGGCTCCAGACGCAAGGTGGCGTGGCCTCTCCGCTTGCTTTCCGCACTGCTTGGGGCGGGCTCCTCGCTGGTGCTGCTTGTTCCGCCCGTCGTGCTTGGAAGCGGTTGGTTCCTGCTGCTTCGGATCTTCGGTGATGTCAGCTTCTATGCGCCCGTTCTCGTGGCGCTCATCAATATGCTGATGGCCCTGCCGCTGGCCATGCGGGTGATGGAGCCGGCCTTCACCAGTCATTTCCTGCGCACCGGCCGGCTTTCCGCCAGCCTCGGACTTCAGGGCTTTTCGCGGTTGCGGTTTGCCGATCTGCCGGTTCTTCGGCGGCCCATGCTGATGGCACTTTCTTTTGCCATGGCGTTGTCGCTCGGCGATCTCGGGGCGGTTGCGCTGTTCGGATCGGAAAACTTCATAACCTTGCCCTGGCTGGTTTACAGCAATATGGGGAGCTATCGCACCAATGACGCCGCCGGATATGCCTTCCTCCTCGGCATCGTTTGCCTGCTGCTTGCCGCAGGCGGTGTTTCCAGACCATCCCAATCAGCAGGGGCTCGTATATGACAGGCGACGATTTTGCCGTGGAGCTGGATAATGTCAGGCTACGGCTCGGGACGCAGGATTTCGAACTCGATTGCACCTTCCCGCAAGGTCAGGTGACGGCGGTCGTCGGTGCCTCCGGTTCGGGAAAATCGACGCTCCTCAATCTCGTGGCCGGTTTCGAGGTGCCGGACTCCGGCCGTGTGCTTATCGATGGACAGGACATCACGGCAAAGGATCCTTCGGAAAGGCCGGTTTCATCGATCTTTCAGGACAATAATCTTTTCGCCCATCTCGATATTTTCACCAATGTCGCCCTCGGCGTCAGCCCCAGCCTGAAATTGCGGGCGGAGGGCCGGCAGAAGATCGAAGTGGCGCTGGCGCGCGTCGGTCTTGCGGGTTTCGACAGGCGCCTGCCGGGTACGCTTTCCGGCGGAGAAAGGCAAAGGGCGGCGCTGGCGCGTGCCCTGGTGCGGCAAAAACCGGTCATGTTGCTCGATGAACCCTTCGCCGCGCTCGATCCGGGATTGCGGGCGGGCATGACGTCTCTGCTTCTCGACTTGCACGACGAAACAAAAAATACGGTGATTATTGTCACACATCATCCCGACGACATAAAAAAGCTGGCGCAGCGGGTGGTTTTTCTTGAGCGTGGCCGCGTTGTCTACGCAGGCGCGACCGCAGATTTCTTCGCCACACAAAATGTGAAGGCGGTCGATAGTTTTCTGAATGGCTGATCGCCTTATTTTCGACGCGTGCCGCTGGCAATCGCTTTAGATGACTTCAATGGCGCTAATTTGCACTTGCCAGTTTCAAGTTGTTGCCCGAGAAAAGATGGGAATTATTGCGTTCTTCAGGAATATTCAGGGCTTGGTGGATCGTTTTTACCGCTTTGGCATTCATCGCCCATTGGGGCGAATCGGTTATTCTGGTCTGCAATTAACGGATGATCAGGAACGTTAAGGGGCAGGCATAGAGAATGAAAAATAGCATGACTGCACAGCGGGGGCTTTTCTCCGGTTCAGGCCTTCGCCGTTCCGGCAGGCTTGCTGCGGCGTGGTCTGCACTGACGGCGTCCGCCGTGCTGCTGTCATCGTGCCAGTCCCTGTTCAGCCCGGCCTATCAGTCCACATTGCGTCCCTCGGACAATCCGCAGACCGTGGAACAGGTGCAGAAGAACGATCCACGTGCCCAGATGGGTGCACGCGAACATCCGCGTATCGTGGCAAGTTATGGCGGCGAGTATCGCGATGCCAAGACGGAACGGTTGGTCGCCCGCATTGCCGGCGCGCTGACGGCTGTGTCGGAAAATCCGCAGCAATCCTACCGCATCACCATTCTCAATTCGCCCGCCATCAACGCTTTCGCTTTGCCCGGCGGATATCTTTACGTCACGCGCGGCCTGCTGGCGCTTGCCAATGATGCGTCCGAAGTGGCGGCCGTGCTTTCGCACGAGATGGGCCATGTCACCGCAAACCACGGCATCGAACGCCAGCGCCGCGAAGAGGCGGAGGTGATTGCCAGCCGTGTGGTTGCGGAAGTTCTGTCGAGCGATCTCGCCGGCAAACAGGCACTGGCACGCGGCAAGCTGCGGCTTGCGGCCTTCTCCCGTCAGCAGGAATTGCAGGCAGACGTCATTGGGGTTCGCATGCTGGGCGAGGCCGGTTACGATCCTTACGCGTCGCCGCGTTTTCTGGATTCCATGGCGGCCTATGCACGGTTCTCGTCGGCTGATCCCGAAAACGACCAGAGCCTCGACTTCCTTTCCAGTCACCCCAACACGCCGCAGCGTATCGAGCTTGCGCGCCGCCATGCCCGCGCCTTCGGCCAGGAAGGTCAGGTCGGGGATAAGGGCCGCGACTGGTTTCTGGATGGTATAGATGGGCTGCTTTACGGGGACAGCCCACAGGAAGGTTACGTCCGCGGCCAGACATTCCTGCACGGAACGCTGGGCATCCGTTTCGACGTGCCGGAAGGGTTCGTCATCGACAACAAGGTGGAAGCCGTTCTGGCGACGGGGCCGGGCGATATGGCGATCCGTTTCGATGGCGTGGCCGATCCGAAGCAGACGAGCCTCGCCAACTACCTGACCAGCGGCTGGGTCGCGGGTCTGTTACCGGAAACCGTCAAGGAAACGCAAATCAACGGTCTGGAGGCTGCGACAGCCCGGGCGAGTGCGGATAAATGGGATTTCGACGTGACCGTCATTCGTGTCGGCCAGCAGATATTCCGTTTCCTGACAGCAGTGCCAAAAGGCAATACCCAGCTCGACTCCATTGCCAACACACTGCGCACCAGCTTCCGCAAGATGACGCCGCAGGAGATCGCCTCGCTAAAGCCGCTGAGGGTGCGGGTGGTGACGGTGAAGCCCGGTGAAACCGTGGCGACAATGGCGGCGAGGATGATGGGGACGGAGCGGAAGCTCGACATGTTCCGCATGATCAATGCCATGAGCGCGACGGCGACGCTTCAGCCGGGCCAGCGTGTAAAGATCATCGCTGAATAAATAAAAACCCCGGATTACTCCGGGGTTTTGTGTTCAAGTCGTCAGCCGGCAATCATTGCCACTCGCGCACGTCAACGAAATGACCGGCGATTGCCGCCGCCGCCGCCATGGCGGGGGAGACAAGGTGGGTGCGACTCTTATAGCCCTGACGGCCCTCGAAGTTGCGGTTCGAGGTGGAGGCGCAGCGTTCGCCCGGCTTCAGACGGTCGTCATTCATGGCAAGGCACATGGAGCAGCCCGGTTCGCGCCATTCGAAACCGGCGTCGAGGAAGATCTTGTCCAGACCTTCCTTTTCCGCCTGTTCCTTGACGAGGCCGGAGCCGGGTACGATCATCGCCGAGACGGTAGGGGCGACCTTGCGGCCATCGACGATCTTCGCTGCCGCGCGCAAGTCCTCGATACGGCCATTGGTGCAGGAGCCGATGAAGACGCGGTCGATGGCGATATCGGTGATGCGTGTGCCGGGTTTCAGGCCCATATAGTCAAGCGCACGCCATTTGGAGGTGCGCTTGTTTTCTTCCTCGATATCGTCGGGATTGGGAACGATACCTTCAACGGAGGTCACATCTTCCGGAGAAGAACCCCAGGAGACGATTGGAGGCAGGTTGGCCGCATCGAGAATGACAACCTTGTCGTAATGGGCGCCTTCGTCGGATTTCAGCGTCTTCCAATAGGCGATGGCCTGTTCCAGCGTTTCACCCTTCGGCGCACGCGGCTTGTCCTTGATGTAATCGAAAGTCGTTTCGTCAGGTGCGATCAAACCGGCACGGGCGCCGCCCTCGATCGTCATGTTGCAGACCGTCATGCGGCCTTCCATGGAGAGCGAGCGGATCGCCTCGCCGGCAAATTCGATCACATGGCCGGTACCGCCAGCCGTGCCGATCTCGCCGATTATGGCAAGGATGATGTCCTTGGCGGTCACGCCTTCAGGAACCTTGCCATCGACACGCACCAGCATGTTCTTGGCCTTTTTTTGGATCAGCGTCTGGGTGGCCAGAACGTGCTCCACTTCCGACGTGCCGATGCCATGTGCCAGTGCGCCGAAAGCGCCGTGGGTCGAGGTGTGGCTGTCGCCGCAGACGATCGTCATGCCGGGCAGGGTGAAACCCTGTTCGGGGCCGACGATGTGGACGATGCCTTGGCGTTTGTCCCGCTCCGAATAATATTCGACACCGAAATCCTTGGCGTTCTGCGCAAGCGCTTCCACCTGAATGCGGCTTTCTTCGTTCTTGATGCCTTCCAGCCGGTCAGCGGTGGTCGGCACATTATGGTCGACGACCGCCAGCGTGCGGGTGGGCGAATGGACTGGACGGCCGGCGATGCGCAGACCTTCGAAGGCCTGCGGGCTCGTCACCTCATGCACGAGGTGACGGTCGATATAGAGAAGACAGGTTCCGTCCGGGTCACGATTGACGACGTGGTCGTCCCAGATTTTGTCATACAAAGTGCGGGGTGCGCTCATGGCTCAATGCCTTGTCATGGAAAAGAATATTCAGGGTTCAATAAGGCGGTGGACAGCGGGTGCTGTCAGGCGAGCCTAAGTCGGCTGTTGAGCGCCCCGGAAATGCGCGCAAAGAACCGTGCCGGCAGACGCTTGTGGTCCTGCAGCACATAAACATTCTGTGCGAGACATCCGAATTTAGATCCCATGGCAACTTTCATAGCAGATCGATGGTTTTACGGCAATATGAATGCTTGGGAGACACGCCTGAGGAGGGAATAGTTTCGCTCATATGCGCTGCACCAGGACTGGAGGGCCGGAACCGCAACGCTTTCCAACGGATATGATGCGGCGCAACTTGCCTATTTTGCGGCGCACATATAGATGGGTTCCCTTATCATTTGCATTCGACGAGAAATCGAAGGGAGGAAAGCATATGGTATCCGAGAAAGCCCTCATCTCGAAGATCACCTGGCGGCTGATGCCGTTTCTAGGCCTTCTCTATCTCATCGCCTATATCGACCGCCAAAATGTCAGCTATGCCAAGCTGCAGATGGTCGATGCGCTGAGTCTCAGCGAATACGCCTACGGTCTTGGCGCGTCGCTGTTCTTCATCGGTTACTTCATCTTCGAAGTGCCGAGCAACCTGTTCCTCAACCGTTTCGGCGCCAGCAAATGGTTCGCCCGCATTCTGGTTTCCTGGGGCGCCGTCACCATCGCGCTTGCCTATACGCAGAATGCCACGATGTTTTACATCCTGCGTTTCCTGCTCGGGCTTTGCGAGGCCGGTTTCTTCCCGGGCGTGCTGTTCCTGATGACGCTCTGGTTCCCGCGTGACTATCGCGGCCGCATGATCGGCCTTTTCATGATTTTCAGCGCGCTTGCCAATGCGGTCGGTGCGCCGCTCGGCGGTATGCTGCTCGATCTCGATGGTTTCCTCGGTTATGCCGGATGGGAATGGGTGTTCCTCGCGACCGGCATACCGGCCGTTATCGCCGGTATCGTCACCTTCTTTTATCTGGATGATACGCCTGATAAGGCGAAATTTCTCACCCAGGACGAGAAAGACTGGCTGAAGAACCGGTTGGCCGAAGAAAATAAGGGTATGGAAGACCATGCGGAGGACGGCTTCAAGGCCCTGATCAACCCGCGCGTTCTGTTCATGGCGCTTTGCTATGTCGGCTTTCCGCTGGCCGCCTATGGTCTCAGCTATTGGCTTCCGACGATCGTGAAGAGTTTTGGTGTTTCCAACACCACCAACGGCTTCATCAACATCATACCTTGGATTATCGTCGCCATCGCCCTGTTCGTCGTTCCTTCGGCAGCCGATAAGGCAAAGAAAAAGACGCCCTATATCGTCGGCCCGGCTTTCGTTGGCGCTTTCTGCCTGCTGATGTCGGCGTTGCTCAGCGATCCCATTTTGCAGTTCGCCTTCCTTTGCGTCGCTGCCGCAGGCATTTTTGCCGGCCAGCCGGTGTTCTGGAGCCTGCCCGGCCGGTTCCTGAAGGGAGCGGGAGCTGCCGCCGGCATCGCCGCGATCAATTCCGTCGGTAATCTGGGTGGTTTCGTGGCGCAGAACGTTGTGCCCTGGATCAAGGATCAGACCGGCAGCACCATTGCGCCGATGTTCTTCCTTGCTTTCTGCCTTGCCCTTGCAGGTGTGCTGGTCATCATCGCGACGCGTAAGATGGGCAATCAGGTCAAGGCTGCCTGATTTTTGAAGTCAGAGCGAGGACGAACAAGATCGCCGTTTGTCGCGCGTAATAAAAATCGCGGCCCGGATGTTTCCGGGCCACGATCATTTTAAGCGACAGTATATGGCGTTTTCTTCAAGAGAATTACGCGGTGAACCAATCGTTGCCGGTGAGGTGAACATTGGAAAGAATGATCTTCTCGCCCTTGTGCTCGCCAGTGACGTTGTAGGTGAGGATGGTGTCGTTATCGATGGTCGATACGGCCCAATTGTCGATTGTCGTATTCACCAGCTTGAGCTTGTCCATGGCGGCATCGAAGTTGGCGATGGTATCGGTCGCGAAGCTCTTCGCCATGTCGCCGAGATTGAAGACAAAGGTATCTGCGCCACCGCTTGCGATGATGTGGTCTATGCCCTTGCCGCCGGTCACCAACGAGGAAGCAAGCTTCACGCCGCTCAGGTCGATAAAGTCGTTACCTGCACCAGCGTCGATCTTAACCGAGGTGAAGCTGCCGTCGGTGATGCCGGCGCCGCCATTCACAGCGCCGGTGTTGGCAGCGAGGCCACCGGTGCCAGCTGCAGACGTGTCATTGAATGCAGCGCCGGCCTTGACGATGATCGTGTCGTTGCCCGCGCCGGTGTCGATGTTGAAATTGTTTACCCAGGTCTTTTCGTTCGAAACGACAGAGACGATGACGGTGTCGTTGCCTGCGCCGGTTGAGATATTGCCACGCTTGGCATTGAGAACTTCGACAGAAGACGAGCCGGTGCCGCCGAGATGAACGTCGACCTGAACGAAATCCTTGAAGATAAGGTTTTCAGAAGTGTCGGACTGCGCAAGAGCGTTCTTTACCGAATTCCACGCCGACGACACGTCAAATTTGAAGCCGTTCGAGCTGGGGTCATAACCCACATCGACAGTACCACCCGCACCGGTACCCGCTACCGCTACGGAGCCGACATTGACGCTGCCGGATTCCATCGAGGAACCGGTCTTGATCTGGGCGGTGGATTCCGTGAGGAGCTTATAAGCTTCCTGGTCGATCAAACTGGTAAGCGAGGAAACCGAAGCGGCGCCACCATTACCGAACGTTACTTTTAACGCCATTTTAAACTCCTATAAATCTTTGAGAAATGGATGAATTAAAATTGAATTTATACTAATTATTGCGGGGGATATTTAATACATAAAAAACCATAATACAATATAAGAAAAAACACTTTTTTTAAAAAAATCACGTATTTGGTGTATCGGTAAATTATACCCAGAATAAGGGCTGTAACTGAAAATCATTCCTGAATGAACGTCTTTCTAAGTCTATCCTGGAATGGTTTGACAAAATAGGAGAGAACACTCCTTTCGCTGGTCTGGATGAATACTTCCGCTGGCATGCCAGGATACAACTTCCCGCCAGGTATATGCCCCATGTCAGCTTTGTTGGGTCTGATGCGCAGAACGTAATAAGATGTGCCAGTTCGGGAATCCGTTTGCAGATCGGGGGCGACGACAGCAACTTGCGCGCTTAAGTCCGGTGTCGTGCTCTGATTGAACGCGGTGAAGCGAACGGTAACCGGCTGCCCGACGTAAATCTGATCGATGT
Source organism: Agrobacterium sp. NPDC058088 (assembly GCF_042885035.1). Taxonomy (NCBI): domain Bacteria; kingdom Pseudomonadati; phylum Pseudomonadota; class Alphaproteobacteria; order Hyphomicrobiales; family Rhizobiaceae; genus Agrobacterium; species Agrobacterium sp. NPDC058088. The sequence continues at coordinate 21,521 of NZ_JBHVSU010000009.1, forward strand.
CTCGCGGCGTTATATTCGCTTCTATTGCAAGCTCGTCCTTATCGGGAACCACGAGCATCAGCACTTCACCGGGTTGAATGACCCCGTTTATGTTGTGCACTGAAAGCTGATAGATGCGACCGGCAATCGGCGAGCGGAGGTCGAGACGGTCCAGCTGGTCGCGCGTTGCCGCCAGCCGCTCTTCATATTCCGCAACGGTTGCCTCTATGGATGTCAGATCTTTCGTGACCTCCGATTTGCGGTCTTCATCGAGCTGAAGCAATTGCAGGTCTAGTTCGCTGAGTTTTCCCACCGTCTGCGCACGGGACGCTATATACTGGCCCTGCTGGCCCTCAAGATTGGAAAGCTGGCGCTTGAGGAGATTGAGACGCTGCAGCGTGACCAGTCCTTTTTTCAAGAGTTCGTCTGTCTTGGAGACGTCTTCCTTCACGATAGCGAGTTCATTTTCCGTGGCTTCGACCTGCACGTCGAGGCCGCGCGCCTCGTCGGCCAGCTGATCTTTTCGGGTTGCAAGCTGCTTCTTCATGCCGATCAGCGCGTTGTGACGACTGTTGAAAAGGTTTTGCTCGCTATCGATGAAGGTTTTGGCCGCTTTCTTACTTGTCAGTGCTGCCAGGTCTTCCGTCACGGTGAAAGATGGTTCTTCGGCAATCTCCGCCCGCAGGCGAGCCCGGCGCGCATAGAGTTGTGCGAGCGTATTCTCGACGATGGAGAGGTTTGCCTGGACGACCGTGGCGCTCAGTCGCAACAGGACCTGGCCGGCCTCCACCCTGTCGCCCTCAACGACATTTATTTCACTGACGATGCCGCCGGAAAGATGCTGGATTTTTTTGGAATTGCCTTCAACGACAACCCGGCCCGTGGCCACCACCGCACCGGCAAGCTTTGCGAAGGCCGCCCAGCCGCCCATTCCGACGAGAAGGCCGAGACCGAGAACGACCACCGCGATCGAGTGCCTGAGTATGGATGAATTTGTCGTGCCGGCTTTTTCTGTCTCAGCCATTTTCGCTCACCCGGTTTTCAATCTTGCGCGTTTCTTCTCCCTCGGGCACCTGGCGGATGTTCTGCCGCAGGATTTGTGCCAGCACCTCTTCCTTGGTGCCGAAGCGCAGCATCCGGCCATTGCTCATCACCATCACCATATTGACGCTTTCGATGGCGCTGGGGCGATGGGCGATGACGACGACAATGCCGCCACGCGCCCGGATGTCGCCAATGGCATTGCGCAGCGCCGCTTCCCCTTCGCTGTCGAGATTGGAGTTCGGCTCATCGAGCAGGACAAAGAAAGGCTCGCCAAACAGCGCACGGGCAAGGCCGATGCGCTGTTTCTGCCCGCCCGACAAAGCCTCACCGCGATCGCCTATGGTGGTGTCGTAGCCATTCGGCAGGTTCAGTATCAGTTCATGCACCTGGGCGGCCTTGGCTGCGGCAACGATCGATTCCGCGGTCGCGTTGCGGTCGAAACGCGCGATATTCTGCGCGACCGTTCCCGGCATCAGTTCCACCTGTTGGGGCATATAGCCGATGGATTTGCCGAGGAACTCGAAATCCCACTGGTTCAGTGCCGCGCCATCGAAGCGGACGGAGCCGCGCTCGTAGGGCCAGATGCCGGTCATCAAACGCGCCAGAGTGGATTTGCCCGAGGCGCTTGGGCCTATGATGCCGAGCCCATCGCCCGCATTCAGCGTGAAGGAGATGTCTGAAACCGTATCGCGCGCGCCATTGGGCGGCCCACCCGTTACCCGGTCGACGGCGACGGTATATTGCGGACGTGGCAGGGAGAGAGGTGGTGAGGGCTCCGGCACCAGTTCCAGAAACTCATTGACGCGTTTCCACCCCTGCCTTGCGGTCATGAAGCTGCGCCAGTTCGCGATAGCGTGTTCGACGGGGCCGAGCGCCTTTGCGGAAAGGATTGAGCCAGCGATGATGCTGCCTGCCGAGGCGTGGCCGTCGATGACAAGTACGGCGCCGATGGCCATGACGCCGGATTGCAGCAACAGGCGAAATGTCCGCGACATGGCGCCGAGCATGCCTGTCGTGTCTGATGTCGACAGGGTGACGGAGCGATATTTGGAATGCAATTCGTCCCACATCGACGTCACCGCAGCCATCATGCCCATGGTCTTGATGGATTCGATGTTGCGCTGGCTACTACCGACAAGCACGTTTCTCTGGCCTCGGGCGGTATAAGCCTGCTTTGTCGCTCTTTCGGTCAACCAATTGGTCAGAAGAGTAAGCATGACGAGAACCACGGCGCCGCCGAGCACCGCAAAACCGATCCAGGGATGCAGGGCAAAGCAGATCAGGAGATAGATGGGCAGCCAGGGAATATCAAAAAACGCCGCCGGGCCCGGCCCGGAGAGAAACTGGCGGATCTGATCGAGATCGCCGACGATCTGCAGCCCGTCGATCTTGGCTGAGGCGAGGAGCGGCGCGCTGATCGATGCCCTGAAAAGTTTCTGATTGAGCGCGTCATCCATACTATCGGAGATGCGCGCCAATATGCGACCTCGCAATGTGTCGAACCCCATCAGAAACGCGTAGAGAACGATCAGCAGAACGACCAGCGCTACAAGAGACGGAATGCTCTTGCTGGGCAAAATGCGGTCGTAAACCTCCAGCATGAAAAGCGAGCCGGAAAGATTAAGGATGTTCATCAACGCGCTGGCGAGGCCAACCGCGAAAAAAGCGGACTTATTTTTTGTTAAAAAAGAATTAAATAAAAACATAATAACACCTAAAACAGCAAGAAAATTGCACAATAAAAGAGATTAGGCAATGCTATTCGAGGATGGGCTAAAACACCCGCCTGAAAAAATAAGTAAATATCCGTTATCTGTTTGGAATCTGTTGGTTTATTCAGAAAAAACTGAAGTGGGACCAGCAGACGGGAAGTAGCGACAGCTTTTCGTAAGGTTTCTGGCCCGCCGCCCGTCACTAGGGCCTGGTGCCGAACTGGTAATTTGTGGCCTGCGGTTTCGATTGGCAGCCCGAAACCACAAAAAAGGCGACCCGAAGGTCGCCTTTAATGCATCCATCGAAATGGAAATCTTATTCCGCTGTGGCTTCTGCAGCCTTTGCTGCTTCTTCCGCTGCCTTGGCTTCTGCGGCTTCAGCTGCTGCCTTTTCGGCGGCCAGGGCCTGTGCTGCTGCTACCTTTTCGGCTTCCAGACGTGCCTTTTCTTCGGCAGCGGCCTGGCGCTCGGATTCGTTCAGCTTGCGGGCGCGCGTACCGGTGTTTTCAACGATACGGGCAGCCTTACCGCGACGGTCGCGCAGGTAGTAGAGCTTCGCACGGCGAACCTTACCGCGGCGAACGATTTCTACGCCTTCGACCAGCGGAGAGTAGATCGGGAATACGCGCTCGACGCCTTCGCCGTAGGAAATCTTGCGGACGGTGAAGCTTTCGGAAAGGCCGCCACCAGAACGGGCAATGCAAACGCCTTCGTAAGCCTGAACGCGGGTACGGTTACCTTCCGTCACGCGAACGTTGACGCGCAACGTGTCGCCCGGAGAAAAGTCAGGCAGGGTGCGCTTTGCTTCGATCTTGGCAGCCTGTTCGGCTTCCAGCTGCTGAATGATATTGGTCATATTAACCTCTGATTTCTTCTGAAACAGCCAGAGCGCTCAACGTTCATCCTTCGGTCAAAGCCTTGGGATCATGCCTTGCGGCAGGAGCGGGTTCGCCATTCTTTGCTTGCGGTTAAAGGGGAAAACCCCAATTCCAAGCGCGCACATATACTAGCATGCGCCATTTGTCATCCCTTCGTGACAATTTTTTATCAATACCGCGCCGCATCCGACCGGTTGCGAAGCACGATTTTGACGGATATGGCATGAGAACCTTGGGAGGGGCCATGTCAGTTTTCATCGTTCTCATGCTGTTTGCGACAGGCTTTCTGTCTGGCGTCGTCAATGCGATTGCCGGTGGCGGCACCTTCCTGACCTTCGGGGCGATGACGCTGGCCGGCTTGCCGCCCATCGTTGCCAATGCCACCTCGGCAATCGTGCAATTTCCGGGCTACATCACTTCAGTGATCGCCTATGGACCGGAAATTCGTGCCCATTGGCGCGAGGCGATTCTTCTGTCTGCTGTTTCTGTCATCGGCGGGTTGGCTGGGTCGCTCCTGCTGCTGTCGCTCGACAATCCTGCCTTCCGGCAGCTCGTGCCATGGCTGCTGCTGGCCGCCACGGCGGTTTTCGCTGCCGGCCCATGGCTCAGGCCGAAGGCGAGTTGGGAGCGTTCCCCCGGCAATCTGCCGAGCCTCGTTTTTCAGGGGCTCGCTTCGATCTATGGCGGCTTTTTTGGTGCCGGCATGGGCATCATGATGCTCGCCATCCTCGGGATAACCTCCGGCGGCAGCTATCATCATCTGAACGCTTTGAAGAACCTGCTGTCGGTGGTGATTGCCGTCATCGCCATCACGATTTTCGTCAGCGGCGGCGTCGTGTCCTGGTGGGCGGCACTCATCATGTTTCCGGCGGCGGCACTTGGCGGCTATGTGGGTGTGCACACCGCAAGGCGAGTGCCGCAATGGATCATCCGCTGGCTGGTCATTGCAGTCGGGCTGGTGCTGACGGCCTATTATTTCGTTTCGACCTGAGTTTTTTCCAGCAGATCGGGCCGTCTTTTCTTCGTCAGCGCCAGTGCCTGTTCGTGCCGCCACTTGTCGATGGCGGCATGATTGCCTGATGTGAGGATGGCGGGAATATCGAGGCCTTCCCACACCTGCGGGCGGGTATAATGGGGATGCTCCAGCAAACCGCCCTCGAAGCTCTCATGCACGCCGGAGAGATCGTTGCCCATGACACCAGGCAGGATGCGGACGACGGCATCAAGCAGCGTCAGCGCCGCCGGCTCGCCGCCGGAGAGAATGTAATCGCCGATCGACACTTCCTCCAGCCCGCGTGCTTCGATGACGCGCTGGTCGACACCTTCGAAACGACCACAGACGATGATCGCGCCGTCTCCCGCCGCCAGTTCGCGCACACGGGTCTGCGACAGCGGTTTGCCGCGGGGGCTCATCAGCAGCCGTGGCCGGGTGTCGCCATTCGAAACGTGATCGATGGCCGCGGCCAATACGTCGGGCTTCAGCACCATGCCAGCGCCGCCGCCTGCCGGCGTGTCATCGACGCTTCTATGCCTGTCGGCGGCGAATTCGCGGATTTGTACGGCATCGAGCGACCATTGCCCCCGCTCCAGCGCCTTGCCGGCTAGCGAATATTGGAGATGCCCCGGAAACATTTCCGGGTAGAGCGTCAGAACGGTCGCCTTGAAGGTCATGGATTTATTTCTTACCGAACGGCGGTACGCCGTTTGGGTCCTTGTCGTCCGGGTTGTCGATCAGGCCGGCGGCCATAGGGTCGATCAGGATGCGCCCTGCTTCGAGGTCGATTTCGAGCACCGCAGCCTCGGAAAAGGGAATGAGGGCGGGGCGGCGGCCGGCGCCTTTCAGTTCCAGCAGATCGCCTGCACCGAAATCATAGACTGCGCTGACGGCGCCGTAACTTTTTCCCTCGGCGTCGACGGCTTCCAGACCTTCCAGATCGGCGTAATAGAATTCGTCATCGTCGAGTTCATCATCCGGTAGATTGTCACGCTCGATGAAGAGTTCCAGCCCGTTGAGGCTTTCCGCGGCGTTGCGGTCGTTGATGCCACGGAAACGGACGACGACGACATTTTTACCCTCACGAACTTCCAGAATTTCAAAGACACGGCCATCGGCAGTGACCAGATTGCCGTAGTCGCCCAGCGCCATCGGGTCGTCGGTATAGGTACTCACACGGACTTCGCCGCGCAGACCCTGCGCGCCGCCGATCTTTGCCATGAGTATCGGGTTTTCCAGCTTTGCCATCGGGCTGTCCGTCTTCTGGTGTTGGTTGCGTCAGCTTTAAGGTTTGTTGACGCCAAAATAAACAAAAAACGGGCGGCATGGGAAACCATGCCACCCGTTCTTCAAAAGTTTCCGTGCAGATTATTCTGCAGCAGAGGCTTCCGCAGCAGCAGCGGCTGCATCTTCAGCCTTCTGCTTCTTTTCAGCAACGCGCTCCAGGGCGCGCTTGCCGGGCTTTGCCTTTTCCGGGTTGCTGCGAGCGGCGCGCTCGGCAAGACCGGCTTCGGCGAGGAAGCGCAGAACGCGGTCGGTCGGCTGTGCGCCCTTGGCGATCCATTCCTTGATGAGGTCAGCCTTCAGCTCAACGCGCTGCGGGTTGTCCTTGGCGAGCATCGGGTTCCAGGAACCTACCTTCTCGAGGAAACGGCCGTCGCGGGGCGAACGGGCGTCAGCAACGACGATCTGGTAATACGGGCGCTTCTTGGAACCACCGCGTGCGAGACGAATTTTAAGTGCCATGTGATATACTCCTTAGGATGGCTTGTCCGCCTTTCAGGCGGTCTTTTCGTTACCGCCATGTTCGGCGGCGATTGCTTCATGATGCCGGATGACTTCCTTGATGACGAAGTTCAGGAACTTCTCGGCGAAATCCGGGTCCAGATTGGCGTCCTTCGCCAGACGGCGAAGGCGTTCGATCTGGTATTCCTCGCGCGCCGGGTCGGCCGGCGGCAAACTGTATTTTGCCTTCAATACGCCCACCGCCTTGGTGCAGCGAAAACGTTCGGCAAGAATGTGAACCAGTGCGGCATCGATATTGTCGATCGACTGACGGTATTCGGAAAGCTGGGCTTTCACCTCTGCATTGTTCATTGGCGCGCCCTCACTTCTTCTTCGGAAAACCGGGAAGCCCCGGCATGCCACCAAGACCCGGCAGCTTTGCGCCACCGAGACCAGGTAATCCGCCTGGCAGACCGCCAAGGCCAGGCATTCCACCCGGCTTGCCGAGACCGGCGGCTTCCGCCTGCTTCTGCAGCGCTTCAAGCTGCTTCGGATCGATGTTGGACAGGTCAGGCATACCGCCGCCCATCATGCCACCGAGGCCCATCTTGCCGGCAAGGCCGCCCATCATCTGTTTCATGATGCCGCCCTTGCCCTTGCCGCCCATGGCCTTCATCATGTCGGCCATGCCGCGATGCATCTTCAAGAGCTTGTTGATTTCAGCGGCATCCGTGCCGGAACCGGCGGCGATGCGCTTCTTGCGGCTGTGTTTCAGAATGTCCGGATTGGCGCGTTCGGCCTTGGTCATGGAGGAGATGATGGCGATCTGGCGGTCGAACATCTTGTCGTTCATGCCAGCCGAGGCCATCTTGTCCTTCATGCCGGCCATGCCGGGCATCAGACCCATGATGCCGCCCATGCCGCCCATCTTTTTCATCTGGGCAAGTTGGTCGGCGAGATCGTTCAGATCGAACTTGCCCTTGGCCATCTTCTCGGCCATGGCGCGGGCTTTTTCCGCGTCGATGTTTTCGGCGGCCTTCTCGACCAGCGAGACGATGTCGCCCATGCCGAGAATACGGTCGGCGATACGGCGCGGATGGAACTCGTCGAGTTCGTTCATGCGCTCACCGATACCGATCAGCTTGATCGGCTTGCCGGTGACGGCGCGCATGGAGAGGGCCGCACCGCCGCGACCGTCGCCATCCATGCGGGTGAGAACGAGGCCGGTGATGCCGACTCGCTCATCGAAATTGCGCGCCAGATTGACGGCGTCCTGACCAGTCAGCGAATCCGCGACCAGCAGGATTTCATGCGGGTTGGACTTCTTCTTGATGTCGGCCATTTCCAGCATCAAGGGTTCGTCGATGTGGGTGCGGCCGGCGGTATCGAGAATGACGACGTCATGCCCGCCAAGCTTGGCGGCCTGCACGGCGCGCGCGGCAATATCCGTCGGCGACTGGCCGGCGATGATGGGCAGCGTGTCGACGCCGGTCTGGACGCCGAGCTGGCGAAGCTGCTCCTGTGCGGCCGGACGACGCGTGTCGAGAGATGCCATCAGCACCTTCTTCTTGTCGCGGTCGGTCAGGCGCTTGGCGATCTTGCCTGTCGTGGTCGTCTTGCCCGAGCCCTGCAGACCCACCATCATGATGACGACGGGGGCGGCTGCATGCAGGTCGATCGAGACGCCTTCGGTGCCCAGCATTTCGACAAGCTCGTCATGCACGATCTTGACGACCATCTGGCCGGGCTTGATGGATTTCAGAACGGCGGCACCAACGGCCTTTTCACGCACCTTATCGGTGAAGGAGCGCACGACTTCCAACGCCACGTCCGCTTCCAGCAGCGCACGGCGAACCTCGCGCAGGGCGGCGGCAACATCGGCTTCCGTCAGCGCGCCACGGCCGGTCAGTCCATTCAGAATGGAACCAAGGCGGTCCTGGAGGTTTTCAAACATCGCTTTTTCCTTCTTCGTTCCGGGGTCTCCGAAACGTCGGTGCTTTCGCTGGCAAAAACAAGACGCAAAGCCAAAAAGCACCCGAGGGCGCATCGCGCTGTCGGGTGTTGACCTCCGGGATCTCTTTATACCTTTTCGGGTCCCGGTCGGCGGCTTGGAGTCGTGAAACTGCCAGCTGATGGGCGGGATAAACAGGAAAGTGCCGGAAAAGTCAAGGCGATGCCGGATTTTAGCTGCAAACGCGCCGATTTCATCTTCGCGTGATCGTTACAAGAGCGGTACGCGCCCTCCTTGAAGGCCGCCGCATCGACACCTATACATCTTTCATGAACCGTCGAAAATTTTTCCGTTTTTCCGCTGTTGGTCTGCTCGCTCTGGCGGGCGGCGGCCTTTATGCTCGCCGTTCAAGCGCCAGCGCCTATTACAGCGGCCCAATCTCCGATCATTTCGACGGGATACGTTTTTTCAATCCCGGAGGTACGCCGCCAAGCAACTTCATAGGGCTGCTGAAATGGCGTTTCAACGGCGAGCGCGCCAAGTGGCCGGAAAGCTATCCGAGCCCGTTTCCCTTTGCGAAACCGGACAGCCGGGTCGAGGGTAAAGACATGCGTGTCACCTTCATCGGCCATGCTTCCTTTTTTATCCAGACGGCGGGATTGAATATTCTCGTCGATCCGGTGTGGTCTGAGCGCACCAGCCCTTTCAGCTTTGTCGGCCCCAAGCGGGTCAATCCGCCCGGCATTCGTTTCGAGGACCTACCGCCCATCGATCTGGTGCTGGTGACGCACAATCACTACGACCATCTGGATATGGAAACGCTGAAGCGCCTGCATGTGGCGCACAAGCCGCTTTTCATCACGCCGCTCGGCAATGATGCCATCATTCGCACGGGTGTCGAGGCGGCTCGCATCGAGGTCGGCGACTGGGGTGATGTGATTGATGCCGGTGGGGTCAAAATTCACTTCGAGCCCTGCCACCATTGGTCCGCGCGAGGCTTGAACGACCGCCGCATGGCGCTCTGGGCGGCGTTCGTCATCGAAACGCCGGGTGGGAAAATCTACCATATCGGCGATACCGGCTTTCACGAGGGCCTCAACTATCGCGCCGCACGCAAGAAGCATGGTGCGTTCCGCCTCGCCAACCTGCCCTTCGGCGCCTATGAGCCGCGCTGGTTCATGAAGGGGCAGCACCAAAACCCCGCTGAAGCTGTCGAGGGCATGAAGATTTGCGGAGCGGCGCATGTGTGCGGCCATCACTGGGGCACGGTACAGCTCACCGATGAGGCCGTCGATGCGCCGCTCGCGGCGCTCAAGGCGGCGTTGGCGGAGCAGGGGGTGGACGAGAGCCGTTTTCGACCGATGCGTCCCGGCGAGGTTTTTGACGTGCCTTCCGCCTGACACCGCCCCGTTTGCGCCGCAACAGTCTGGTAATTTGTCGGCCTTTCCGCCATATAGGGCGAAAGCACGGGAAAATCCCGTATGAAAAGCGGTTTTCAGGTTTAAAGCGATGGCGGACACGGTCGAATTTGCGAAGATGAACGGGCTTGGCAACAAGATCCTGGTTGTCGATATGCGCGGCCGAAAGGATATGGTCACGCCAGCGGCCGCAATTGCCCTCAATGCCGATCCTGCCACCCAATTCGACCAGATCATGGCCATCCACGATCCGCGGGTGGGCGGCACGGATGCCTTCATCGATATACTCAATTGCGATGGCACCAAGGCGCAGGCCTGCGGCAACGGCACGCGCTGCGTGGTGCAGGCGCTGTCGTCCGAAACCGGCAAGACCAGCTTCACCTTCCAAACGGTCGCTGGCATTCTGAATGCCGTCGAGCATGAAGACGGCATGATTTCGGTCGACATGGGCCTGCCGCGTTTCCGCTGGAGCGACATTCCGCTCTCTGAGGAGTTTCACGATACCAGCCGCATTGAGTTGCAGATCGGACCGATCGATGCGCCGATCCTGCATTCGCCTGCTGTGATGTCGATGGGCAATCCGCACGCCGTATTTTGGGTTGATCGCGATCCGATGGAGTTCGATCTTGAACGCTTCGGGCCGTTGCTTGAAAACCATCCGATCTTTCCGGAAAAGGCAAATATCACGCTGGCGCAGGTCGTTTCCGACAGCGCGCTGCGCACACGTACGTGGGAGCGCGGCGCCGGACTGACCCTCGCCTGCGGTTCCGCTGCCTGTGCTTCAGCCGTCTCTGCTGCCCGTACAGGCCGCACCGGCCGCAAGGTCAGCATCGATGTGGCATCAAGCCCGATCCGCGTGCCGCTCACGATCGACTGGCGCGAGGACAATCACGTCATCATGACCGGGCCGGCCGAGTGGGAATGGTCCGGGTCGGTCGACCCCGTCACCGGTTCCTGGGCGCGGGATGCGGTCGAGCGGGGGGCTGTATGAGCGGCGTCGAGGTCATAACCTTCGGCTGTCGTCTCAACACCTATGAATCGGAAGTGATGCGGGCGGAGGCCGAAAAGGCCGGGCTTAACAATGCCGTGCTGGTCAATACCTGCGCGGTGACCGGGGAGGCGGTGCGTCAGGCCCGCCAGGCGATACGCCGCGCCCGCCGTGACAATCCGCATGCGCGCATCATCGTCACCGGCTGCGCCGCCCAGACCGAAAAGCAGACCTTTGCCGACATGCCCGAGGTGGATGCCGTGCTGGGCAATGAGGAAAAGCTGAAGAGCGCTTCCTATCGTTCCTTGCCGGATTTCGGCGTCTCCGCAGAAGAAAAGCTGCGCGTCAACGATATCATGAGCATCAAGGCGACCGCCCCGCAGATGGTGAAGCACATCGACGGGCATGTGCGCGCCTTCATTCAGGTGCAGAACGGCTGCGATCATCGCTGCACCTTCTGCATCATTCCCTATGGGCGCGGCAATTCTCGCTCCGTGCCGATGGGTGCGGTGGTGGATCAGGCCCGCCGGCTGACGGAGAGCGGTTATCGCGAAATCGTGCTCACCGGCGTGGATGCGACCAGTTACGGCGCCGACCTGCCCGGCGAGCCTTCCCTCGGTTATCTCGCCAAGACATTGCTGAAGCAGGTGCCGGACATTCTGCGCCTGCGCCTTTCCTCCATCGACAGTATTGAGGCCGACCACCATCTGATGGATCTGATTGCCGATGAGCCGCGTTTCATGCCGCATCTGCATCTCTCTCTCCAGCATGGTGACGACATGATTTTGAAACGCATGAAACGCCGTCATTTGCGGGCGGATGCCATCCGTTTCTGTCATGAGGTGCGGGCGCTCAGACCTAATATTGCTTTCGGAGCTGATATGATCGCCGGGTTCCCGACCGAAACGGAAGAGATGTTCGAGAACGCCGCGACGCTCGCGGAAGAATGCGGCATTTCCAACCTGCATGTGTTTCCCTACAGCCCGCGTGCCGGCACGCCAGCCGCGCGCATGCCGCAGCTCGACCGAGCGCTTGTGAAGGAGCGGGCAGCAAGGCTGCGTGATCGCGGCGAGGTTCTCAAGGTGGCGCATCTGCAAAACATGGTCGGCTCGGTGCAGACCGTCCTTGTTGAAAACAATGGCTTTGCCCACACGGATAATTTCACGCTGGTGGAGACGCCTGATCTTGCGCCGCGCACTCTTGCGCGGGTTGCGATTACCGGCCACAACGGCAAACATCTGAATATGAGGCTTCTGGCGGCAGATGCGGCCTGAGGCAGCGCAAGAAAAGAGACACGGGAACAACCATGGCCCTCGGCTTCATCAAAAAAGTCTTTTCGTTCGGCAAGGACAAGGCCGAAACGGAAGAGCGGCCGCAAGAGGACGCTGCGTCTGCGCGCGGCAATGAAAACGCCTCCTTCGAAGCGGCGCTGAGCGACGCCGAAGCGCATGATGTTGCCGAAAGGGACCCGGTTTCCGACCTGGAGATGGAGACGGCCGGCGGCCCGGCCCCTGACGAGGCGGAATATCTAGCTTCCCCCGGAGAGAATGCAGACGAGGACGCGCCGCTTCTTCCCGGTGCCGAGCTTTCCGGTGATATGGGCCTGGTGCCATTGTCGTTGCTACAGGCGGAAGCCGCTGCCGAGGAGCAGGATGAGGCTTCGCCGGAAGCCGTGGATGTCGTGCTGGATGCGGATGCGATGGATGCGCTGCTCGACGAGGCGGAAGCCGCGACTGCCGCCGAGCCTTCCGCTATACCACCAGTTCTGCCAAAGGGTTTTTCGTCCGCCAGCGAACGGCAGGAGCCTGCGCCTGCCGTACCTGAGGTGAAATTGACATGGTTTCAGCGCCTGCGGGCCGGGCTCGCCCGCACCTCGTCGCAGCTGACCACGCAGATTTCGGCGCTGTTTACCAAGCGCAAGCTGGATGAGGACACGCTCGACGAGCTGGAAGATCTTCTCATCCAGTCCGATCTTGGTGTCGAGACCGCCATGCGCATCACCGGCGCCCTGTCTTCGGAGCGTTACGGCAAGGATGTCAGCGGTGAGGATGTGGCGCGCATTATGGCTGGTGAAATCACCAAGGTGCTGAAGCCTGTTGCCAAACCTTTGGAGCTCGATCTTTCGCACAAGCCGCATGTCATTCTCGTGGTGGGTGTCAACGGCACCGGCAAGACGACCACCATCGGCAAGCTCGCTGCCAAGCTGTCAGGTTCCGGCCTCAAGGTGATGCTAGCGGCCGGTGATACATTCCGCGCGGCGGCCATCGAGCAGCTGAAGATATGGGCCGACCGCACCGGCTCGGACTTTATCGGCACAAAGCTTGGGGCGGATGCCTCCGGTCTGGCTTACGACGCCTATGAGCAGGCGCGGGCGCAGAAAAGCGATGTGCTCATCATCGACACCGCGGGCCGTTTGCAGAACAAGACGGAACTGATGGCGGAGCTGGAAAAGATCGTGCGCGTGCTCGGCAAGCTCGATCCAGATGCGCCGCACACCGTGCTACAGACGCTAGATGCGACAACGGGTCAGAACGCCATGAACCAAGTGGAAATATTCCGCAACGTCGCGGGTGTTTCTGGCCTGATTATGACAAAATTGGATGGCACGGCGCGGGGCGGTATCCTCGTTGCCATCGCTGCCAAACACAAGCTGCCGGTTTACTTCATCGGCGTGGGTGAAGGTGTTGACGATCTGGAGCCCTTCGAGGCGGAAGATTTCGCCAAGGCCATTGCGGGAGTTTGAGTATGGATATTGAAAGCAATTCCAAGGAGAGCGAAAAGATGGTGGCGGAAATCAGCCCGCTCCTGAAATTCGTGCTTGAGCTTGGCCCGCTCGTCGTTTTCTTTTTCGCCAATTCCCGCGGCGAATGGCTTGCCACCACTTTTCCGGTTCTAACAGAGTTTGGCGGCCCGATCTTCATCGCCACCGGCCTGTTCATGATTGCGACTGCCGCCGCCCTGACTGTGTCGTGGATTTTGACGCGGAAATTGCCGATCATGCCACTGATTTCTGGCATCGTCGTCTTTGTGTTCGGCGCGCTGACGCTATGGCTGCAGAACGATACCTTCATCAAGATGAAGCCGACCATCGTCAACACGCTGTTCGGCGTTATTCTGCTGGGCGGCCTGTTCTTCGGCCAATCGCTGCTCGGTTACGTCTTCAATTCCGCCTTCAAACTGACGGATGAGGGCTGGCGCAAGCTGACGCTGCGCTGGGGCATCTTTTTCCTCTTTCTGGCGGTGCTGAACGAGGTTGTCTGGCGCATGTTCTCTACAGACACCTGGGTGGCCTTCAAGGTGTGGGGTACGATGCCGATCACCATCATCTTCACCATGGCGCAGATGCCGCTTGTGATGCGCCATTCTGTCGAGCCGCTTGGCAAGGACGAAAAATGACAGTTGCGGAGATACCGGCTTCCCGTTCGCGTTCGCTCAAATGGTTCGGCGTGGCCGCCGGGCTGCTTCTCCTGCAGATCATCATTCTCTACGCCATGGGTCGCATTCCCATCTGCGAATGCGGTTATGTGAAGCTGTTCGAACCGGGCGTGAACACGCCGGGCAATTCGCAGCATCTCGCGGACTGGTATACGCCCTCGCACATCATTCATGGCTTCCTATTCTACTGGTTTGCGTGGCTGCTGTTCCGCAACAAGCCGCTTTCCATGCGGCTTTCGCTCGCGGTTCTGGTAGAGGCGGCGTGGGAAATTCTCGAAAACTCGCCCATCATCATCGATCGCTACCGTACGGCGACGATGGCGCTGGGGTACACCGGCGACAGCATCTTGAACTCGGCGATGGACACGGTTTTCATGGCGCTGGGTTTCCTGTTCGCTGCGCGAGTGCCGGTCTGGCTGACGGTCCTGATCGCCATCTCCTTCGAAATCTTCACCGGCTGGCTGATCCGCGATAATCTGACGCTCAACGTGGTCATGCTCGTCTGGCCGGTGGAGGCGATCAAGGAATGGCAGAACGCGCTGCCGCAGATGTGATAAAGCGTCTAATGCCTCCTACGGGAACCGCCGGAAAGTATTTCGTCATATGCAGGTTTTCTTAATGGCGTTCGGCTAAGATTCGGGTTCAAAAGCTCGTCTCTTTATCCGGCAGAACCTCCTTGCAAGATAATTTCGCCTATCTTCTTCCCTTCATCATGCTGACATTCGGCGTGGTGTTCCTGTTCCTGCAGCGGATTGGGCATGCTTCGGCCCGTTATTGGGGCTTCGGATATTTGTCGGCGGCTTTCGGTTTCGCGACGCCGCTTGTTTTGGGCGGTCTTCCGTTCGAAGTGCAGGCGATCCTGTCGAACCTGCTCTTCTTCTCCGCCTTCTTTCTGTTTGGCCACGCATTGCTCACGCATTTCGAGCAGCCGCTTTACACTAAGGCACGGCTGTCGATCGTCCTTGTCGCGGCGCTGTTTGTTTCCTTCCACGTTGTCGTGACGCCGGATTTGAAGCGAGAACTGGTGATCGGCGATCTCATTTGCGCCCTGTTGCTTGCCATCCCTGTTTGGGTCGTCCGCAAACGGCCGATAACGCTTGCAGACAGGATGATGGTTGGGATCGCCTGTCTTGTGGTCGCGGAAACGCTGGTGCGCATCGGCGCGCTTCTGGTCATGACGCCGAACGGATCGATGATCGAGCTCAGCGAATTCTTCGAGTCCGACTACGCGTTTTACATGCAGCTGACGGCCAGCATTTTCGGTTTCCTGCTGGCCTTGTCCGTCCTTGCGAGCCAGATTTCCGTCACCGTCGAAAGGCACCAGCATGCGGCGGAACATGACCCGCTGACGGATGTGCTGAACCGGCGCGGCTTTGACCGCCATGTGCCCGACTTTCGCAACGAAACACCCAATGGTGCCGTCATCACCTGTGACATCGACCACTTCAAGCGCATCAACGACATTCACGGCCATGCGGCAGGCGATATCGTTCTGATCGGCCTGTCTGATCTGCTCAGGCGGCATACTTCTAATGGTGCGCTGGTGGCACGTTTCGGCGGCGAAGAATTCGTGGTCTTCCTGCCGGATCAGACGGCGGCAGCGGCCGGACAAGTGGCAAATGCAATACGCGCGGCGTTTTCGTCGCTCGACTGGACAAATCGTGGCATTCCGGAGCAGATAACGGCGAGTTTCGGCGTGTCAGCCATTGCTAGAGGTGATCACTCCATCCACGACGCCATCAAACGGGCTGACGACAGTCTCTATGCCGCGAAACGTGGTGGGCGTGATCAGGTCGTGCTGGAGGGTGCGCGGTTGCCGGCTGAGGGACCGTCACTCAGGATCATTTCCGGCAGGTGATCTGTTGCGGGCTCGCTATTGTCCGGCTACGGCTGCAATCGCCGGCATGAGGTCACGCTCGATGCTGCGCGCGTCGAATGGTCCGACCTTTTTGAACAGGATCGTACCGTCCCTGCCGACCAGATAGCTTTCGGGAATGCCGTAGACACCCCAGTCAATCGCCGCCTTGCCGTTGGGATCGATACCTATGGCAGCAAACGGGTTGCCGAGTTCGCCGAGGAAGCGCAGGGCATTGTCCGGCTTGTCCTTGTAATTGATACCGACGACGGTGATGCGGCTGTCCTTCGCCAGTTCCTGAAGCAGCGGGTGCTCCTGCCGGCAGGGGATGCACCACGAGGCGAAGACATTGACCAGCGTCAGCTTGCCCTTGATGGCGGCGTCGGTGAGTGCGGGCAGGTTCGAGCCTTCCAGCGGCGGCAGCGACAAGGAGGGCGCCTTGGTGCCGATGAGTGCCGAGGGAATAGCGCTGATATCCAGGCCGTTCACATCCTGATCATACAGCATCTTGCCGGCGACGAGGGCAAAGCCGCCGAAGAGCAGAAGCGGCAGCAATGCCAGCGCATAACGGGCGCGGCCGGTCGTCTTGGCTTTGGCATCCTCATTCTGGCTGGCCTGCGTCATTGCGCATCACCTGCGGAACCGGCTCTTGCCCTGCGGCGCACGCCGGATGCTTCCAGTTCCTTCAGTTCCCGCCTGCGTGCCTGACCGTCCAAGAAGACCCAGGCGATGAGACAGAGAACGACGAGACCGGTCGCAGCATAGGACATGCCGATATAAAAGGCGTGCGTCATCCCCTCAGCCCTCCCGGTTCGCCATGCGGGCAGCAAGCCGGCGTTGCGCGGCTACGCGTCGGCGCCAGATTTCGTTACGCATGGCAGCGATGTGCAAAGTGAAGAACAGCAGTGTGAAACCGAGGGCCATGGTCAGAAGCGGCCACAGGAACTCCGCATCGATGGCGGAACCGCCCATGCGGATGACGCTTGCCGGCTGATGCAGCGTGTTCCACCACTCGACCGAAAACTTGATGATCGGAATATTCACAAATCCGACGAGGATCAGCACGGCGCTGACGCGGGCGGCTCTGGAGGGATCGTCCATGGCGCGGTTGAGTGCGATCAGCCCGAGATACATCAGAAAGAGGACGAAAACGGAGGTGAGCCGCGCATCCCACACCCACCAGGTTCCCCACATGGGTTTGCCCCAGAGCGAGCCGGTGATAAGCGCAATGAGCGTGAAGGCTGCACCGATGGGAGCTGCCGCCTTGTGGCTGACATCGGCCAGTGGGTGACGCCAGACGAGGGTGCCGATGGCGGATATTGCCATCACCGAATAACACATCATCGCCAGCCATGCGGAAGGTACGTGCACATACATGATGCGCACCGTGTAACCCTGCTGGTAATCTCCCTCTGAGCTGAAGGACATGTAGAGGCCGGCCGCCAGCACCAGTGCGGTCAAACCGGCGAGCCATGGCAGGATGCGTGCGGCCAGCGCCAGAAAGCGCGTGGGATTGGCGAGATCGCTGAACTTGGTGATGGTGAAGGTCTGCTCGTTCATGCCGTTTGTGTAACCCGAGAATGGCCGCCCCGCAATTGATCCCTGTCAACAGGGGGTCATCCATCGCGGTTTCATCAATCCATACCATTGCGCAGCGCCAAAGCGGCAAAGAAAGGGCCGGTCACGGCTGAAAATAGCGTGATCGCGCAGAGAATGAGAAAGGGCGGCAGGAAAGGTGCCGGGTCCTGCACGGCTGCATAGGACGCGCTGACACCGAAGATCAGCACCGGAATGGCGAGCGGCAGGACGAGGATGGAAACTAGAAGGCCGCCGCGTGGCAGGGCAACGGCAACCGCCGCTCCAACTGCGCCAATGAAAGTGATGGCGGGTGAGCCGACGAGAAGGGTGAGCATCACCGCGCCGATTGCCACCTCGTCCATGTTCATGAACAGGCCGAGAAGGGGCGATGCCAGCACCAGGGGCAGGCCCGTTGATACCCAGTGCGCCAGGCATTTGACGAAGACGGTTAGCACCAACGGGGTTTCCTGCATCAGGATGAGATCGAGCGATCCGTCGTCGCGTTCCGCCTGGAACAGCCGGTCGAGCCCGAGAAGGGCGGACAGAAGTGCGCCGATCCAGACAATGGCCGGGCCAATGCGGGCCAAGAGGTTGAGGTCGGGACCGACACCGAAAGGGATGACGGCAACCACGGTCATGAAGAACAGTACGCCGATTAGCGCGCCGCCGCCGGCGCGGATGGAGAGTTTGATATCGCGGAGGAAGAGGGCGGTCATTGGTGGAACCTCGGTGGGTGAAGTTTACCCCCCTCTGTCCTGCCGGACATCTCCCCCACAAGGGGGGAGATCGACTCGCGGTTAGGTCTCGGCAATCTCAAGGTTTGAGAATGGAGCGCCAGAACGGCCACCTGCGGATCTCCCCCCTTGAGGGGGAGATGCCCGGCAGGGCAGAGGGGGGTAAGCCGCGTGCACATCGCCATCACGCCCAAGCCTCCACACCCACAAACCCCGTCATCTGCAATTCCCGCGCATTCGTTAGCCCCAACGGCTGATGGGTTGCCGCCAGAACGATCCCGCCTTTTGCAAGATGGTCTTTCACAAGATCGGTAAACATGTCGTCTGCCGCCCTGTCGAGCGCCGCAGTCGGTTCGTCGAGAATCCACACTGGCCGCCATGCGACAAGGAGCTTTGCCATCGCGAAGCGGCGCTGCTGGCCGGCGGAAAGATAACCGAAGGGCAAATGGGTAATGCCGGCAAGGCCAACGATCTCTGCCGCGTCGTCAATCGGGATGCCGTCTGCGCCTTGAAAGTCTCCGAGGAAATCCTTCCAGAAGCGCAGGTTCTCGGAAACTGTCAGTTCCGTCTTCATGGCATTGCGATGTCCAAGATAATGGCAAGCCTCTGACGGCCGCATCTCGTCGTCAACCCCTTCGCCGGCTATCTTTACGCTGCCCTGTTCGGGCCTCAACAGACCGGCCACCGTGCGCAGCAGCGTCGATTTTCCCGAGCCGTTGCGGCCGGTCAGCACCAGTGCCTCGCCGCCGCTTAACTTGAAGGAAATATTCATGAATATGAAATCTTCGCCGCGTCGCACGCCAAGATTTTCCGCCGTCAGATGCATGCTGCGGTTCCGATTAAAATTTGCCGCTCGATCATAAAAAAATCGATTAGCGTCGTGGAATGGTCTGGCACGTTTGTCTGAAATTATCTATATGGGTGTCAACACGCCAGCGGCCGGCGTGAACATCATCTTGCGCCGGACTTGACGATTGCGAGGAGCAATTTTCACGTGCGGACAGCGGAAATGGTCGTACCCGCATCCTGATGTGCATGAGTGCATAGGTGTCCGCACGAACGTGTTGGCTATCAGTGTAAGCGGGGTTTATATCCATGCCCAAATCACTCGACAGTTTCAAATGTCGTTCCGTTCTTACCGTCGATGGTAAGGACTATGTCTATTTCAGCCTACCCAAGGCCGAAGCAAATGGCCTGAAGGGCGTTTCCAAGCTGCCCTATTCCATGAAGGTCCTGCTGGAAAATCTCCTGCGTTTCGAAGACGGCCAGTCTGTTACCAAGGAACATATTCTGGCGGTTTCCGAATGGCTCAACAATAAGGGCCTGACGGAAAACGAAATCGCCTATCGCCCCGCCCGCGTTCTCATGCAGGACTTTACCGGTGTTCCCGCCGTGGTCGACCTCGCCGCCATGCGTGACGGTCTCAAGGCTCTCGGTGGCGATCCGGAAAAGATCAATCCGCTGGTTCCTGTTGATCTTGTCATCGACCACTCCGTTATCGTTGATGAATTTGGCACGCCCAACGCCTTTGCCCGCAACGTCGAGCTTGAATATGAGCGCAATGGCGAGCGTTACCGCTTCCTGAAGTGGGGCCAGCAGGCCTTCAAAAACTTCCGTGTTGTCCCTCCCGGCACCGGCATCTGTCACCAGGTCAACCTTGAATATCTCGGCCAGACCGTCTGGACCAAGGAAGAGGATGGCGAGACGATCGCTTACCCGGATACGTGCGTCGGCACCGACAGCCACACGACCATGATCAATGGTCTTGGCGTTCTTGGCTGGGGTGTCGGTGGTATCGAGGCTGAAGCGGCCATGCTTGGCCAGCCGGTTTCCATGCTTCTGCCTGAGGTCATCGGCTTCAAGCTGACCGGCAAGGTCAAGGAAGGCGTCACTGCGACCGACCTCGTTCTGACCGTCGTGCAGATGCTGCGCAAGAAGGGCGTCGTTTCCAAGTTCGTCGAATTCTTCGGCCCCGGCCTTGATTCGATGTCTCTGGCCGACCGTGCGACCATCGGCAATATGGGCCCGGAATATGGCGCGACCTGCGGTTTCTTCCCGGTTGATAGCGAAACCATCAATTACCTGACGATGTCCGGCCGTGCGAAAGATCGTATTGCCCTTGTGGAGGCCTACTCCAAGGCTCAGGATATGTGGCGCACCGGCGACGGTTCCGATCTTGTCTTTACCGACACGCTGGAACTTGACCTCGGCGACGTCGTACCGTCCATGGCCGGCCCAAAGCGTCCTGAAGGCCGGCTGCCGCTTGAAACCATCGCGCCCAATTTCGCGACGGCTCTTGAGAACGACTACAAGAAGCCCGGCCAGCTTTCGAGCCGCTACGCGGTTGAAGGCGAGGACTTCGATCTTGGTCACGGCGATGTGGCGATTGCCGCCATCACCTCCTGCACCAACACGTCCAACCCCTCCGTCCTCATCGCGGCCGGCCTTCTTGCCCGCAATGCTGTTGCCAAGGGACTGACCTCCAAGCCATGGGTGAAGACATCGCTTGCGCCCGGAAGCCAAGTGGTTGCCGAATATCTCGACAAGTCGGGCCTGCAGAAGGATCTCGATGCGATCGGCTTCAACCTCGTCGGCTTCGGCTGCACGACCTGCATCGGCAACTCCGGCCCGCTGCCGGCGCCGATCTCCAAGACGATCAACGACAAGGGCCTGATTGCGGCTGGCGTTCTCTCCGGTAACCGCAACTTCGAAGGCCGTATCTCGCCTGACGTGCAGGCGAACTATCTGGCCTCTCCGCCCCTCGTCGTTGCTTACGCCCTTGCCGGCACGGTCCAGAAGGACCTGACCAAGGAGCCGATCGGCAATGATAAGGACGGTAACCCGGTGTATCTGAAGGATATCTGGCCGACCTCCAAGGAAATCCAGGAGTTCATCCTGAAATATGTCACCCGCGAGCTTTACGAGACGAAGTACGCCGACGTCTTCAAAGGTGATGCCAACTGGCAGGCCGTTCAGGTTCCGCCGGGCCAGACCTATGCCTGGGACGACAATTCGACCTATGTCCAGAACCCACCTTACTTCGTGGGCATGGGCAAGACGGGTTCGGGTCTCAAGAACATCAAGGGCGCGCGCGTTCTCGGTCTCTTTGGCGACAAGATCACGACCGACCATATTTCTCCGGCCGGTTCGATCAAGGCGGCATCGCCTGCCGGTGCTTACCTCACCGAGCATGGAGTTGGCGTTGCCGACTTCAACCAGTACGGCACGCGTCGTGGCAACCACGAAGTGATGATGCGCGGCACTTTCGCCAACATCCGTATTCGTAACCACATGCTCGGCCCGAACGGCAAGGAAGGTGGCTACACCATCCACTATCCGTCCAAGGAAGAGATGTCGATCTACGACGCGGCCATGAAGTACAAGGCAGAGGGCGTTCCGCTCGTCATCTTTGCGGGTGTCGAATATGGTAACGGCTCATCCCGCGACTGGGCGGCCAAGGGCACCAACCTGCTTGGCGTCAAGGCGGTCATCGCGCAGTCCTTCGAGCGTATTCACCGTTCTAATCTGGTCGGTATGGGCGTCGTGCCGTTCGTCTTCGAAGAGGGAACATCCTGGGCGAGCCTCGACCTCAAGGGCGATGAAATCGTCGAGATCGACGGTCTCGAAGGCGAGATCAAACCGCGTGAAAAGAAGATCGCCAAGATCACCTACAGTGACGGCACGGTGAAGGAGGTTCCGCTTCTTTGCCGCATCGATACGCTTGATGAGGTGATCTACATGAACAATGGCGGCATTTTGCAGACCGTTCTTCGGGATCTGGCCGCGTAACGCTTTGACAATCGAAGGTGCCGGGAGGAATCCCGGCGCCTTTCGTTTTTCAGTCTCTTTTTTTGTGATTGGCCCTCACCCCTTCGTGACTTTCTATTGAAGGGCGTTAGACGTTATTTTCCGGTTTGCATCCGGGCGAAATTGATCGCATCAATTCGTCTGGATATCTTCCGGACAAAGGTTTTTGTAATGCCCCTGAAATTTCCTCTGTCGATATGTCTTCTCGGCACGCTTCTCGTCACCTCTGCACAGGCGCAGGAGGCAGTGAAGGGCGTTGTCGAATTGTTCACATCGCAGGGATGCGCTTCCTGCCCGCCGGCGGATGAAGCCTTGCGCAAGATGATCCAGAAGGGTGATGTCGTCGGTCTCTCCTACCATGTCGATTATTGGAATTATCTCGGCTGGGTGGATTCGCTGGCCTCGAAGGAAAATACCGATCGCCAATATGGCTATATGCGCGCGCTCGGCCGCAACGGCGTCTATACACCGCAGGCCATTCTGAATGGCCGCGACCACGTCAAGGGTGCTGATGTCCGCGGCATCTATGATAGGCTCGATGCGTTCAAGCGTGAGGGCAAAGGCCTGAACGTACCCGTCTCTTCGAAATTCGCCGGCGATGAGGTGGAGATCGATATTGGTGCGGGTAGTGGCAAGGCCGATGTTGTGGTGGCCTATTTCACTCGCGAGCAGACCGTGGATGTGCAGAAAGGCGAAAACCAAGGGAAAAAAATGTCCTACTGGCACAGCGTTTACGATGTGCAGACCGTCGGCATGTGGGATGGTTCACCGATGACGGTGAAGCTTCCTGCCAGCGTGGTGGCAAAGGTGAAGAAGGGCGGATGCGCCGTGCTGTTGCAGACGGCAAATGCCAGCGGCGATCCCGCGGCAATCGTCGGCGCAAGTATTCTGCTGGGGAATGAAAAACCGTAATCGCCGAGTTGGCGATGGAAGATCCGATCCGGGCATTGGGGGCTGGGGGTAAAGGGTCAATGCACCGGACCGGGTCATCTTGGTGCCTAGGCATCAATTGACAATAGGACTATTCCATCCAATTCGGGCCATGGTTTGACCGAAATACGGCAGGCCATGTGAAAATGGCTGCCTAAATGGTTACCATTTTTAACCCCTGCTTTTGTCGTTGGCAGTTCTTTCGGAGGGATAGAGGGATGGAATTTTGTGTTGTCACTTTCTGTTTCCCCTGCCATTCGAAAGCTTGTCGAACATCTCCCGGATTACGCTCTCCTGTGCGTGATGGCGGTGCAAAGGCTTGCAATTTCACCCTCCCAGGCTCACACTGCATGGATGATGTGGGTGGATTCGGAGGTATTGGATGACCGATCAACCGGATGTGCAGCGGGTGCAGACCGCTTCACGCGACAATTCCACCGTTATCGATCTCCGCGAATATAAGAAGAATAAGGATCCTCTGCCGGTCACTTTTCACCGCCGCGAGCTGGATGCTATCCTGCGTATCTATGGCCGCATGGTGGGGGAAGGGGAATGGCGTGACTATGCCATCGATCACCTGAAGGAAAAGGCGGTGTTTTCCGTCTTCAAACGGTCGGGTGAAATGCCGCTCTACAGGATCGAGAAGAACCCAAAGCTGGCTGCGAAACAGGGCGCTTATTGCGTTGTGAATGTGGATGGCCGCATTCTCAAGCGCGGCCACGAGTTGCCGCAGGTTCTCAAGGTTTTCGACAAGGTTCTGAAGCTTATCGAGTGAGATGAGATGGTCGAGCTATTCTGTCGCGGCTTTAGGCGGCAGGCTGGTGACGAGGCAGTCGGTTGAAAATACGGTAAATAAAAAGGCGGCCTTACGGCCGCCTTTCGCATATTTGCCAGTCGGGTCCTTACCCTTACTTGTCACGGTTACCCATGAACTGCAGGAGGAACATGAACAGGTTGATGAAGTCGAGATACAGCGTCAGCGCACCCATGATGGCTTTACGGCCGGCCACGGCAACCTCGTCGCCATCGAAATACATTTCCTTGATCTTCTGAGTATCGTAGGCGGTAAGGCCTGCGAAGATCAGTACACCGATCGCGGAGATTGCAAACTGCAGCGCGGACGATGCCAGGAAGATGTTGACGATCGAGGCGATGATCAGGCCGAACAGACCCATGATCAAGAACGAACCCATGCCGGACAGGTCCTTCTTGGTCGTGTAACCGTAAAGCGAGAGCGCGCCGAACGAGGCAGCGGTCACGAAGAAGGTCTGTACGACGCTCTGGCCGGTATAGACCAGGAAGATCGAGGACAGAGACACGCCCATCAGCGCTGCATAGACCCAGAAGGTCATCTGAGCGGCGGAAACGCTCATGTTCTGAATACGGAAGCTAAGGAAGAACACCAGTCCGAGCGGTGCGAGCATCACAACCCAGCGCAGCGGCGACGCATAGAGCAACTGGGCGAAAGCCGGATTGGTCGTCGCGAGCGTAAAGGTGGCGAACGCTGCAACGCCGGTGATGACCAGAGCCAGCGCCATAAGGTTGTAAACCTTGAGCATATAGGCGCGAAGACCTTCATCGATCATCGCACCAGACTGTGCACGGGTCTGCGCCATGCGGTTCTGGTAATTGTTAAAGTCAGCCATTGTTTCCTCTTTTGAGCTCCGTGATTGCTACGGTGTCGGGATACCTCCCGGGCGCCGCTGCGGAGCTTCAGCAAGCCTGATTGAGAATATGATGGCAGATCGTGTCCGATACAAGGCCTTTTCCCGCCGAAAAGACACCATATGCGCGAAAAGCCCTCACGTTTTGGCGATCATTACGAAGAATTAATCGTTAAAGTTAAGCGGCGCACAACCGATGATCATTCCCCCGCCTGCCGCAGAACCGGCGCCGCCTTCTGCCCGAGGATCCGCCACGTACCGATGAGGCCGATGCCAACGGTCATGACGAGGGCTATGACAAGCGTTCCGATCGCCACATCAGGTAGGAAGCTGGACGGCAGCTTCATGATCCGCGCGATCACGAACCATGCGGAAACGCCGCCGGCAAAAAGCGCGAAGACGGCCGTGGCGAGACCGAGCATCATATATTCATAGGAGAAGGCGCGGATGAGCAGGTTTCGTGTACCGCCCAGCGTTTTGAGGATGACCGCGTCATGGGTGCGGGCGCGGTTGCCAGCGGCAAGTGCGCCGGCAAGCACTAGAACGGATGCAATGAGCGCCACGGCTGCGGCAGCGCGAATGGCGGTGGCGAGCTGGCCGACAAGCCTATTGACGACGTCAAGCGCATCCTTAACCCGCACGCTGGTTATCGTCGGGAAGGTGTTGGTGACGGCGCGCAATATGCGGCCCTCGTCGCTGGCGGTTGCGGAAGGGTCGGCAAGGGTCGCAAGCCAGGCATGCGGTGCGCCGCGGAAGGTATTGGGCGAAAACACCATGACGAAATTGATCGAAAGGGATTCCCACTCGACATTGCGCAGATTGGCGATCTTGGCCGTGATGCTGCGGCCGAGCACGTTGACGGTGACCTTATCACCGATCTTCAGACCCAGATCTCCCGCCTCTTTCGCCGCGAACGAGACCAGCGGTTCGCCGTTATAATCCGGCTCCCACCATGTTCCTTCCGTCAGCGTCGCGTTTTCGGGCCGGTTCTCCGAATAGGTTATGCCGCGGTCGCCGCGCAGCAGCCAACGTCCCCCCGGCGGCACCTCCATTTTCGTCACGTCCGTGCCGTTCAGCGCCATGATACGGCCGCGTAGCATGGGCACTTCGGTCAGGGTTCCCTCGGGTGCTTCCCGCTTCAGGAGGTCGCGGAAGTTTTGAACTTCACTACCTTGAATATCCACGAAGAAGAAGTTCGGTGCCTTTTCCGGCAGGCTGTCCGTCAGTTCGCGGCGCAGATTGCCGTCGATCAACGTCAGCGTCACAAGCAGGGTGAGGCCGAGGCCAAGGGACAGAACGACCGAGGGGGTGAGCGCACCGGGGCGGTGAATATTGCCGATCGCCAGCCGAAGGGCGGCCGAATGAACGCGCGGGCTGCGTTTGGCTATGGCCTTGACACCTGAGGCCACCAGCCGCAACACCACGAAGGCAAAAGCGATCGCCGCAAGGAACACCGAGGCAATGAAACGGTCTTCCGCCGAAAAGATGGCGAGTGCAGCCAGCGCTGCCAGAAGCAGGCCGGTTGCGGCGAGATAAGGCCAGGATGGCCAACGGCCCTCCTCGAAACCCTGTTCGCGGAAGAGCGCCGTTGCCGGAACCTCACGCGCCTGACCGAGTGGTACGATGGCGAATGCGAGGGTCGTCAACAGGCCGAAAAGGGCGGCAAGACCGAGTGCACCGGGATAAAAGGCAAGCCCTTCCGGCACCGGCAATACACCTTCCAGAAACCGCATGGCGATCAGCGGGGCGATAGCGCCCACCACAAGGCCGATCACGATACCGACGGCGGCAATGAAGGCGATCTGGAAGAGATAAGTCATGGTGACCACGGAGGCCGGTGCGCCCAGGCATTTCAGCGACGCGATCGTGGTGCGCTTGGAATCGAGAAAGGCGCGCACGGCGTTAGCGACGCCGACACCGCCGACGATGAGGGCAGTCAAACCCACCAGCGTCAGGAATTGCGAGAAACGGTTGACGTTATCGGTCAGCGAGGGTGCTGCCCGGTCGCTGGTGCGGATGGACCAGCCAGCGTCGGGAAAAGCCTTGTTGGCCGCGTCGGTCATGGTTGACCGTGCCGGCGGGTCGTTCAGCTTGATTTTGTAGGCGTGTTCGACGAGGCTGCCGGTCTGGATGAGGCCCGAAGCAAAGAGGGCGTCGCGGCTTACCATCAGCCTGGGAGCGAAACCGAAACCATCGGACAGGGCGTCCGGTTCATCGACGACCGTGCCGGTCAGTTTCAGTTTCGTATTTCCGAGCAGAATTTCATCACCGACCTTGATGCCAAGCCGTTCCAGCAGAAGCGGCGCGGCGACGGCGCCATAGGTATCGCCGTTGACAGCCAGAAGTTCGCCCAGCGGCCGGTTGGGGTCGGCGACAAAGGTGCCATAGAGCGGATAGGCGCCGTCAATGGCTTTTACTTCCGTCAGGGTCTGTTCGGAGCCATCGGCAAGACGGGCCATGGATCGCAGACCGGTGGAAACCGCGACGGTGCCGAGGCCGTCGAGATAGGACCGTTCTTCTGCCGTTGCCTCCCTGTTACGCAGTTCAAAACGGACGTCTCCGGCGAGGATCGACTGGCCTTCGGTGGCAATGGCGCTGGTGACCGCGCGTGACACGGAATTGACGGCGGCGATGGCTCCGGTCCCCAACGCAATACAGGCGAGGAAAATGTAAAAGCCGCGCAGGCCCCCGCGAATTTCGCGGCGCGCGAGCCTTGCGGCGTTTCTGATATTGGCGACGGACGGAAGAAGGGATCCAATCATGCCGGTACCGCCCGCGCCACCTGGGGGCGGGCGCTGTCGCCCTCGATCTCGCCGGAGCGTACCTTGATCTGCCGCGAGCAGCGGGCGGCGAGCGAAGGATCATGGGTGACGAGCACCATGGTCATGCCGCGTTCGGCCTGCTTGGCAAACAGAAGATCGGCAATCTGTTTGCCCGTATCGGTATCGAGATTGCCTGTCGGTTCGTCGGCGATCAGCACGGCTGGGGAGGGGGCAAGCGCACGGGCGATGGCGACACGCTGTTGCTCGCCGCCGGAAAGCTGGCCGGGATAGTGGTTGAGACGTTCGCCGAGACCGACGGCGATGAGTTCGCGTTTGGCGATCTCGAAGGGATTGGGGGCGTTGGCCAATTCCAGCGGAACAGCCACATTCTCCAGCGCCGTCATATTGGCGATGAGGTGGAAGGACTGGAAGACGATGCCGATATTGCGGCCGCGAAAATCCGCAAGCGCATCTTCGCCGAGCTTGTGCAGGTCCGTATCCGCTATGACGATTTCGCCGCTGTCGAGCCGCTCCAGCCCTGCAAGCACCATCAGCAGCGTCGATTTTCCCGAGCCGGAAGGGCCGACGATACCAACCGCCTCGCCTTCGCCGATGGAAAGATCGATGTTCTTGAGAACGTGAACGGAGGCGGCGGCGTTACCGAGGGTGAGGTCGGCCTTCTTCAGCTCTATGATGCTTTTCGTCACAATTCTCGTTCCTATATAGGGTGATGAAGAGGTCTGGCGGTCAGTGCGGTCGGTGTTTCAGACAATGTGAACCAAGTTAGGAAAGCCGTGATGAGATTTAAAGCTGCCCTGTTTCACTTCATCGTCATTCTCGTGGGTGCATTTTCGGTTGCTTCGGCGACGGCACAGGAACGGACATTGCAATTGGTCGGCTTCGGCGACAGCCTGATGGCCGGGTATCAGCTTCCCTCTACTGACGGCTACACGGCACAGCTTGAAGCTGCATTAAAGGCAAAAGGTATCGACGTCGTCGTTACCAATGCCGGTGTCTCCGGTGACACATCTTCCGGCGGGCTGGCACGGGCGGAGTGGTCCGTTCCCGATGGATCAGATGGGGTCATTCTGGAGCTCGGCGCCAATGATGCCCTGCGTGGTATTGCCCCTGAACAGACGGAAAAGAACCTTGATGCCATTATTTCCGGTTTCCAGAAGCGTAACATAGCTGTGCTGCTGGTCGGCATTATGGCGCCGCCGAACATGGGTGAAGATTACGCCAAGCGGTTCAACCCGATCTTTCCAAGGTTAGCTGAAAAATACAACCTGCCGATTTATCCCTTCTTTCTGGATGGCGTCGTGACGGATGACACGCTGAAGCTTGAGGACAAGATGCACCCCAATACCAAGGGGGTGGCAATGATGGTGGAGAAATCTTTGCCGGCTGTTGAAAGCTTCATCAAGACAATCGGTGCGCAAAAAAAATAAGCACTTGCGCCAGTGTGCATTGCGTGATTCGCTATGCTTGTTCTGCCTAGAGATTCGGGGAGCTCGCCATGCCGAGACTGTTTACCGCCCTCGAAATTCCGCGCAATGCGGCTATGAGCCTTTCATTGTTGCGCGGTGGTCTGCCGGGAGCCCGGTGGATTGATGTGGAGAATTATCACATAACCCTGCGTTTTATCGGCGATATCGACGGTCGCACCGCCGATGAGGTCGTGGACAGGCTGGATCGGATCGAAAGGCCGGAATTCCAGCTCAACCTCACCGGTATGGGGTCTTTCGGTTCCAAGAAGCCGCATTCCATCTGGGCGGGGGTTTCGCCCTCACCGGAAATGCATGCGTTGCAGGCGGAGGTCGAGAGAATTTGCCAGAGGATTGGCCTCCCGCCCGATCCCCGCAAATTCATGCCGCATGTCACGTTGGCGCGGCTGCGCTCCTCACGTGTGGATGATGTGGTGCATTATCTTTCCGGACGCGGAAACTTCCGTACCTCGCCCTTTACGGTCGGTCGTTTCGTGCTGATGTCGTCGAAGGAATCGGTGGGCGGTGGCCCTTATATCGTTGAAGAGGCTTTCCCGCTTCACGAGGCCCGGTCCAGCTCCATCTTTTCGAGCAACGATCTGCATCCCGCCAAGAGCATGTTGTAGACATCAAGGAACCCGTCCTCGGCCCCATAATAGGGATCGGGGACGTTTTCCCGGCGGCCCGTGGCATAGTCCATTAAGAGATGGATTTTGTGCCGCTGGTTTTCCGGGCTTGATTGACGCAGGTTGGCCAGATTGTCTTCGTCCATGGCGAGGATAAGGTCGAAGGCTTCGAGATCCGCACGGGTGACCTGCCTTGCCCGTTGTCTCGAAATATCAATGCCATGCTTGCGCGCGATGGCAATAGATCGGCTATCAGGCGCGTCACCCGCGTGCCAGCCACCGGTGCCGGCGGAATCGATCGTGAACCTGTCCGACACGGCCGCCTCGTCACAAAGTTTCCTTAGAACGCCTTCGGCAAGCGGTGAGCGGCAAATATTGCCCATGCAGACAAAAAGAATAGCTGTATGTTTCATGGCGTGTGCGTCGATCCGGGCGTTCAAGCGTTATGAGTGTGAATTGGAGGTTAGTTCATGAAATATCCGAGACTCGAGCCGGACGCCATAGAACAGAGGCTCTCAAAGCTGGAAGGCTGGTCCTTGCGGGAAGACGGTGCGGCGATCGTCCGTGCTTTCAAATTCGCAAGTTTTGCGGAAGCCTTTGGGTTCATGACCGAGGCGGCGTTGGCCGCAGAAAAGCTCAACCATCATCCTGAATGGTCGAATGTCTATTCGCGCGTGAAGGTCTGTCTTACAACGCATGACTCGCAAGGGGTGACCGAGCGGGATTTTATTCTGGCCGAGGCGATGCAGAAAGCGGCGGCTGGCCGGGGGAATTGAACGGCTGTCTTTCAAACCCATATAATAGCCGTGACCGGAGGACCGTCGATCATGGATGATGTGAAAATCGGTGAAATTCTTCTGCCGGGTGAAACCGACAAGCAGCGTGCGCGCGAAGAAGTTGTTCGAGCCAAGTTCTGGCCGAAGCTGAAACGTGTCATGGCGAAAGTGCCGTTTGCCCGCGATGCGGCCGCTGCTTACTATTGCGCAATCGATCGCGACACGCCGCTGCGCGCCAAGGGCATCATCCTGGCTGCACTTGCCTATTTCATCATGCCCTTTGACGCCGTACCAGACATGCTCGCAGTCGTCGGATTTACCGATGATATTGCGGTCATTACTGCCGCGCTTGCGATGATCCGTGCCCATATCAAGATGGAGCATTACGATGCGGCTGATGCCATGTTGAAGAGGCAGCAGGAGGCCGAGTAACACCTCTGTGATGCTCTGCATCGGCGCTGCCAGAGGCGTGACAAATTCTTGCCTGAATTTATGTGTCATACACGCGGGGGAAGGGTGTTTCGCGCCCTTTTCCTCAGGGCGTCGGGAGTCGCCAATCTGTAACACTGCAAGACGTTTCAGGCTTTTTATGCATGTTGTTGACGGTTTGGTAACCGCTTCCCGAACACAATGAGAAAAGACGATCCGCACCTGAACGTGGCCGATCCAGAAAATGGAGCCCGCCGCTGCTTCGGGCCAATGGAAGACAATAACCCGGCAGGAAATTCTATGTTTGTAAGAAGTGTAGCAACCGCAGCGGCCATTTTGCTGACCAGCGTCGGCGTAGCATCTGCACAGTCGCCCACGCGCATCCAGCAGTTCAATGCCTGGGGTGCCTATTCGTACAAATCGGGCAACAGCACCGTCTGCTACGTTCTTTCCATCCCGACCTCCAAGGAGCCGGCAAGCGTCGACCATGGCGATATCTTCTTCATCGTCTCGCAGCGCCCTGGCCAGAATATCTCCTATGAGCCGCAGGCGATGGTGGGTTATCCGCTGAAGCAGGGCTCCAAGGTCAATGTGACGATCGACAACAAGAACTTCGTCATGTTTACCAAGGACAAGGCCGCGTGGGTTGAA
Source organism: Agrobacterium sp. NPDC058088 (assembly GCF_042885035.1). NCBI lineage: Bacteria > Pseudomonadati > Pseudomonadota > Alphaproteobacteria > Hyphomicrobiales > Rhizobiaceae > Agrobacterium > Agrobacterium sp. NPDC058088. The sequence continues at coordinate 52,941 of NZ_JBHVSU010000009.1, forward strand.
AACGCCGCTGAAGAGCCCGCCCTCGTCGCGGCGATGAAGAGCGGAAAGTCGATGACCGTGAAGGCGACGTCCGGTCGCGGGACCGGCACATCCTATTCCTATTCGCTCTCGGGTATTTCGGCTGCTCTCAAGCAGATCGAGAGCTGCAAGTAATTTCGATACTTGATCGCATTTGACAATGGCCGGTCCTCGACCGGCCATTTGCGTTTTTACCAGTTTGATGCTAAAGGCGCGGCAACATTGACAGGCGGGAGCGCGAAACGTGCTCCGCCTTTGATTTTCTCGACATGCAGACGATTTTCCGCCTCTCTGACAGGCCGGTCGTGCGATGCATGGAACGATGGGATAACGTGATGTCCGTAATGGAAGCTTCTGCCGGCATGGCAATCAAGACCCCGCTGATCGCCAATAGCGATCTCATGTCCGGTAAGCCGTCGCTGATCGGCCTGACGCGTGAGGAAATGGGCGAGGCGCTGGCCGAAATCGGCGTACCGCAGAAGCAGGTGAAGATGCGCGTCAGCCAGTTGTGGAACTGGCTTTATGTGCGCGGCGTCTCGGATTTCGATAATATGACCAATGTCGCCAAGGAGCTTCGCGAGAAGCTGAAGGCGGCCTTCACCATCGCCCGTCCGGAAATCGTCGAGGAGCAGATATCCAATGACGGCACCCGTAAATGGCTGATGCGTTTTCCGCCAAGGGGCGCAGGACGTCCCGTCGAGATCGAAACGGTCTATATTCCCGAGGAGGGACGCGGCACTCTGTGCATATCGAGCCAGGTCGGCTGTTCGCTAACCTGCTCCTTCTGCCACACCGGCACGCAACGCCTGGTGCGCAACCTGACGGCGGAGGAAATTCTTTCCCAGCTGCTGCTGGCCCGTGATCGGCTTGGCGATTTCCCTGACGGTTCGACGCCGGTTGGTGCCTATGTGCCGAGCGAAGGCCGCAAGGTTTCCAACATCGTCATGATGGGCATGGGCGAGCCGCTCTATAATTTTGAGCATGTGAAGACCGCGCTTTTGATCGCGACCGATGGTGACGGCCTGTCGCTTTCCAAGCGCCGTGTGACGCTGTCTACCTCGGGCGTCGTGCCGGAAATCTTCCGCACAGGTGACGAGATCGGCGTAATGCTGGCGATTTCGCTGCATGCGGTGCGCGACGAGCTGCGCGATATGCTGGTACCGATCAACAAGAAATATCCGCTGAAAGAGCTGATCGAAGCCTGCCGCAACTATCCGGGTCTTTCCAATGCCCGCCGCATCACTTTTGAATATGTGATGCTGAAGGACGTCAACGACAGCCTGGAAGACGCCAAGATGCTGGTGCAGTTGCTGAAGGGCGTTCCGGCAAAGATCAACCTCATTCCATTTAATCCGTGGCCGGGCACGAATTACCAGTGCTCCGACTGGGCGCAGATCGAAAAATTCGCCGACTTCATCAATCAGGCGGGTTACGCTTCGCCGATCCGTACACCACGCGGTCGCGACATCCTCGCCGCCTGTGGCCAGCTGAAGTCGGAATCGGAGCGTATGCGCAAGACGGAGAGGCTGGCTTTCGAGGCCATGATGATCGCCAACCACGGCGCGGATGACTGAATAAGTCACAACTGCGCCAGAAAGCTGGCTTTTGCGCTGTTCTTCGATTGATTTCGGCCGGTCTTGTTTTTAAGAAAGCGGCAATAAGAAACCAACTGGAGGACACCCATGCGCGCACTTATCCTGGCTCTTGCCGCAGCGACCGCACTCGCTCTGCCGGCAAAGGCTGAAACCGTCACCGTTGCCGTTACCGCCATTGTCGAACATCCGGCTCTTGATGCTGCCCGTGATGGCGTCAAGGCAGCCCTTGCCGAGGCCGGTTACAAGGAAGGCGACAACCTCAAGTTCCTCTACGAGTCCGCGCAGGGCAACCCTGGCACCGCAGCGCAGATCGCGCGCCAGTTCGTGGGCGACGCTCCTGCTGTTATCGTGCCGATCTCTACGCCCTCCGCCCAGGCTGTTGTTGCCGCGACGCGCGATATCCCTGTTGTCTTCACGGCGGTTTCCGATCCTGTCGGCGCACAGCTCATCAAGAGCATGGAAAAGCCCGGCCGTAACGTGACCGGCCTTTCCGACATGCTGCCGGTTGCCGAGCATCTGGCGCTCATCAAGGAAATCTCGCCGAACGCCAAGTCCATCGGTTTCATCTACAATTCGGCCGAAGCCAACTCCGCTTCGACGCTTGCCCTTCTGAAGGCAGAGGCTGAAAAGGCCGGCCTGAAGATCGTCGAATCGGTCGCGACCAAGTCCGCTGAAGTTCAGGGCGCGACACGCGCGCTGGTCGGCAAGGCTGACGTTATCTACGTTCCCACCGACAACACAATTGTTTCCGCTTTCGAAGCCGCAGCCGGTGTTGCGGCCGAAGCCAAGATCCCGCTCTATGCCGCTGATACGGATTCCGTCGCCCGCGGCGCTGTTGCCGCCCTCGGCTTTAACTATTTCGACGTTGGCAAGCAGACCGGCGCCGTTGTTGTCCGCATCCTCAAGGGTGAAAAGCCAGGCGACATCCCGGCCACCGTTGCTGTCGGCACCGATCTGGTGATCAACAAGAAGGCCGCTGAAAAAGTGGGCATCACCTTCCCTGAGAGCGTCACCAAGCGCGCCACCAAGGTCATCGACTGAACCGAAACCAGACTGAATGACGGGCGGCGGCAAATTCGCCGCCCGTTTTACGTGGCACGAGACGGTGCCCGTCTCCGCCTCATGGCGGCAATAACAAGGACATTACCGTGAGCCAAATCGCCTTCTGGGGTGCCGTGGAGCTGGGACTGGTCTTCGCTTTCGTGGCGATCGGCGTCTATCTCGCTTTCCGCGTGCTTGATTTTCCTGACCTGACCGTGGACGGTTCGTTTCCGCTTGGCGCCGCCGTTGCTGCCGTGCTGATCATCGCCGGTCTGAATGCCTGGGTCGCGACAGCGATTGCCATGGGTGCTGGCGCTGTCGCTGGCATCGTGACCGCTACCCTCAATGTTCGTTTCAAGATTCTGAACCTGCTTGCCTCGATCCTGACGATGATCGCGCTGTTTTCCGTCAATCTTCGGGTTATGGGAAAGCCCAATGTGGCGCTGCTCAATCAGGACACGATGATCTCGCCGTTTTACGGCCTGGGCCTTTCGGAATATCTGGTGCGGCCGCTCTTCGTTGGTGCGCTGGTACTGATCGCCGTCATTCTCGTCTGGCGTTTTCTGGAGAGCGATGCGGGCCTGGCCATGCGCGCCACGGGTGCCAATGCGCGGATGGCGCGGGCGCAGGGCGTGAAGACCGGTAACCAGATCTATCTTGGCATGGCGCTTTCAAATGCGCTGGTCGCTCTTGGTGGCGCTTTGTTTGCCCAGACGAATGGTTTTGCGGATGTGACTGCCGGCGTCGGCACCATCGTCGTCGGGCTTGCGGCCGTCATCATTGGCGAAACGCTTTTCGGCGCGCGCGGTATTCTGATCGCGCTCATCGGCTGTGTCTTCGGTTCTATTGCCTATCGTCTTGCCATTCAGCTCGCTCTTTCGAGCGATGTGCTGGGTCTCAAGGCATCCGATCTCAATTTCGTAACGGCGGTATTGGTGGCCATCGCATTGATCCTGCCGCGACTGCGCCGCGGGGGAGCCACATCGTGATTTCGCTTTCCGATATCCAGGTCGTCTTCGGGCGCGGTACACCGCTGCAGAAGCAGGCGCTGGCCAAGATCGATCTGACCATCGAGGATGGTTCATTCGTCACCGTCATCGGCTCCAACGGTGCCGGCAAATCCACTTTGCTCGGCGTTTTGGCTGGCGATGTTCTGCCGACGGCGGGTAAGGTGACGATCGGCGGTGCCGATGTCACCCGTAAGCCGACCGCAAGCCGCGCGGGACGGGTGGCACGCGTGTTTCAGGACCCGCTCGCGGGCAGCTGCGGTGCGCTCACCATTGAGGAGAACCTGGCGCTTGCGGCGTCTCGTGGAGAGCGTCGCGGGTTGTCGTCAGCGCTTGGACGCGGCAGGCGGGACTTCTTTAAAGAACGCATTGCTTCCCTTAATCTCGGCCTTGAAAACCGCTTGAAGGACCGCATGGACCTTCTTTCCGGTGGGCAGAGGCAGGCGGTGTCACTTGTCATGGCGACGCTGTCGGGCTCGGACGTGCTGCTCCTGGATGAACATACGGCAGCGCTCGATCCGGGCATGGCGGAATTTGTGATGGAGCTGACCCGCAAGGTGGTGGAGGAGCGCAAGCTCACAACCCTTATGGTCACTCACTCCATGCGTCAGGCGCTGGACTACGGCACCCGCACGATCATGCTGCATGCCGGTGAAATCGTGCTCGACGTGTCCGGCGAAAGCCGCAAGGGTCTTCAGGTCGAAGATCTCATCGACATGTTCCGCAAGATACGCGGCCAGACGCTTGATGACGACGAGCTATTGATCGGCTGATGAATGATGCAAAAGGCGCCAGCGGGCGCCTTTTTTTGTCCCTTATCGCGTCTGCGTCAGAAAAATCTTGACGGCGAAAAGCGAAAAGACACCGGCGATCGTATAATCCAGCCCACGCAGAACCTTGCGGTTGCGTTGCAGCCAGGCGGACAGGACATCGGCGGCGACAACGATGCCGATACCGATCGGCAGCGCCACGATGATGGACCAGAGCCCGAGGAAAATCAGCTTGCCGGTGACATGCGGATCGGAGGCGCTGACGAATTGCGGCAGGAACGTCATGAAAAAGATGATGACCTTCGGATTGAGCAGATTGACCCAGATGCCGTTCAGCAAGGCAGATTTCAGCGAGGATTGCTGTTTTTCGTTTGTCGTCTTGACCATCACGAAATCCGAGCCCTTGCGGATCGCCTGAATGGCCAGCCAGACCAGATAGGCAGCCCCACCGGTCTTCAGGATCAGAAAAGCCGTAGGCGATGCGACGATGAGGGCGGCGACGCCGAAGGCAACCAGCATCGTGTGCACGGTGATGCCAAGATTGGTTCCAACAAGCGTCATAAAACCCGCAGCCCGGCCTTCGCGTATCGACCGGCTGATCCACAAGGTCATGTCAGGCCCGGGCGTGACCGCCAGAAGCAGAATGGCGACGGTGAAGGCGGCAAGTGTTGGCAGGCTCGGAACGAAATCCATCGCGGCACCCGTAAATCTGGAGACTGCCGTTGCTTAACGCGATTTCGCGTTTCTGCCAATGCTTTTGCGTGCGCAGGACGCTGGCGCCAAAGCGAGGGCCGACAAAGCGTTATTGGCCGCCGCAACTTTTAATGTGCGGCGGCCTCGCAGATCAGTTTTTGAGGAAGCTTGTAAAGGCGGTGGAATATTCCGTGTGCCAGCGCGACAGCGGCGGACGATTTTGGACGATGTCCTGGGCGGCCCAGAGTATGCGCTTTTCGTCCGTGGGACGGTCCACTTCGCCGTCGGGGCAGAGAATGTAGAAATCACCACGGCCAATGCTTTCGACCATGAAATCCACGGTCTGTTCGCCGGTCCAGGCGCCTTCAGGCTTTTCCGTTCTGCCATGGGCGGTGAGGCCAGTGAAGACAAAACCGGGGATCAGCAGGTGGGCGGAAACCGCGCTGTTAGGCACATTGCGCAACTCGTGCTGAAGCGCTTCAGTGAAGGTTTTGACGCCGGCCTTCGAGACATTGTAGGCCGGGTCACCCGGCGGCGTGGTGATGCCTTGTTTTGAGCCTGTATTTATGATGAGCGCTGGCTCGCCATGGGCAATCATACCCTGGCCGAAGACGCGGCTGCCGTTCACGACGCCCATCAGATTGACGCCGATGATCTTGTCCCAATTGGCCTGCGGCCCGAAGATGGCGCTGCCGGGCTGGATGCCGGCATTGTTCATGAGGACGTGCACGCGCCCGAAACGCTGGATGACGGCGCGTTCCAGCGCCTCCAGCTCATCGAGTTTCGAGACGTCGGTCGGGATGGCGACGATCTGCGCTTCGCCGTCCTTGGCGACGGTCAGAATATCCGCATGGGCAGCGGCAAGCTTTTCCCCATCGAGATCGACGAGCACAACGCTCATGCCGAGACCGGCGAATTTGCGGGCGGCGGCAAGTCCGATGCCGGATGCCGCACCTGTTATGACAGCGACATTATCTTCCTTGAATGCGGGGTGGATGGTCGTCATAGGTTTCTCCTTCGCGTCGTTTCTGCTGTTTCCAGCGGTTTGCAACGTTGCCTGAACCTGAGTGGCTTCATTCACGGTCTTCAAGTTGATCGCGCCGCTTTATGATAAAGCGCGAAATTTCTAAATGCATGTGACAATTGCTTCGTTCCCATCGGTGCACTCGTTCATCACCCGTGAAATCCGCCCATCAATTGTTTTGTCGCTTATCTCACGGAAAAGCGCTTCACACATTTCGGGTTGCACTGTAAAAGTGCCGAAATCCCAAGGAAATGGCGGTGTCACCATGCCGTCATCATGCAGATGGACATCATTATGGCACTTCCGAAAGACGTTAAGAAAGTCGTTCTCGCCTATTCCGGCGGCCTCGACACCTCGATCATCCTGAAATGGCTTCAGACCGAACTCGGCGCTGAAGTCGTGACCTTCACCGCCGATCTCGGCCAGGGCGAAGAGCTTGAGCCGGCGCGCAAGAAGGCCGAGATGCTGGGCATCAAGGAAATCTTCATCGAGGACGTCCGCGAAGAATTCGTGCGTGATTTCGTGTTCCCGATGTTCCGCGCCAACGCCGTTTACGAAGGCGTCTATCTGCTCGGCACGTCGATTGCCCGTCCGCTGATTTCCAAACACCTGATCGAGATCGCCAAGAAGACCGGCGCTGATGCCATCGCCCATGGCGCCACCGGCAAGGGCAACGACCAGGTTCGTTTCGAGCTATCGGCCTATGCTCTGAATCCCGACATCAAGATCATCGCCCCCTGGCGCGACTGGACGTTCAAGAGCCGTACAGACCTCCTGAACTTTGCCGAACAGCATCAGATTCCCGTTGCCAAGGACAAGAAGGGCGAAGCGCCATTCTCCGTGGACGCCAACCTGTTGCACTCCTCGTCCGAGGGCAAAGTTCTGGAAGATCCGGCGGTGGAAGCCCCGGAATACGTGCATATGCGCACCATTTCTCCGGAAGCTGCGCCTGACAAGGCAACTGTCATCAAGGTCGGTTTCCGCAAGGGTGACGCCTGCTCCATCAATGGCGTCGAAATGTCGCCCGCGACGCTTCTTGCCACGCTTAACAATTACGGCCGCGAAAACGGCATCGGCCGTCTCGATCTGGTTGAGAACCGGTTCGTCGGCATGAAGTCGCGCGGCGTATATGAAACGCCCGGCGGCACCATTCTGCTTGCCGCACACCGTGCCATCGAATCCATCACGCTCGACCGGGGTGCAGCGCATCTCAAGGACGAGTTGATGCCGCGTTACGCCGAGCTCATCTATTACGGCTTCTGGTTCTCGCCGGAGCGCGAAATGCTGCAGGCGCTGATCGACAAGAGCCAGGAGCATGTCGAAGGTGAAGTGACGCTGAAGCTCTACAAGGGCAACGTCATGGTAACCGGCCGCGAGAGCGCCAAGTCGCTCTATTCCGACGCGCTGGTGACCTTCGAAGACGACCATGGCGCTTACGACCAGAAGGATGCAGCAGGCTTCATCAAGCTTAACGCCCTGCGTCTGCGCACGCTCGCAAAGCGTAACCTCAGCAAGTAATTTTGCTGATCTGAGATAATGAAACCCGCAGGCGGTGACGTCAGCGGGTTTTTTTATGTCTCCCGTCTGGAGACGATGCGGAAGCCGATGTAGCTGGCGACGGCGGTGAATTCCATCACCGGAATGATGATGCCGAAACCGGTCAAAGGCGAACCTATGAGCGCGGCGGCAGCACCGCCCGCAAAACCTGATCCCATCTGGATGAAGCCCATCATCGCCGACGCCGAGCCGGCGATATGCGGGAAAGGCGCAAGCGCCGCCGTTACCATCGAGGGTGTCAGCAAGGCGATACCGACCGTTGCGACTGCCACAGGCCCCATGATCGAGAGGAAGGACGGCGGTATGAAGAAGACCGACAGCAGGATAAGCAGACCGCCTGTTCCCGAAAAACAGAGACCGAGCATGACCGAACGGCGATCACCCAATCGCGGTGCGATATAGCGCAGGGCGATGGAGCCGAAGAAGTAGGCGCCGGTCTGCATCAGCATGCCGATACCGAATGCGGTGGGTGTCATGCCAACCGTGTTGATGAGAATGAAGGTCAGCATGGTGGCCTGCGCGTAAAGCGCGCCGATGGAGCCGCCGAGCACGAGGGCGGCCAGAAGAAAGCGTGGTTCGGTCAGCAAGGTGCCGTAGGCCGACAGGAGGCGACGGGGGCGAATGAGGCTTTTGTCCGGGACCGTTGTTTCGCGCAGAAAAATCACGACGGACAAGATGGCAATGGCGCCGAGACCGGCCATGAGGAAAAACACCGATTTCCAGCCAAAGGCCGCAAGCGAAAGCCCGCCGATCGTCGGCCCCATGGCAGGGCCGACGGCCAGCATGATGCCGATGAGGTTCATGATGCTGGAGGCGTCTGCGCCGGTGAACTGGTCACGGACAATGGCGCGCGCCACCGTCATGCCGACAGAGGCGCCGATGCCCTGAATGAGCCGGGCGAGGAGTAGGACCTCTATCGTCGGGGCAAAGACCGCCAGCAATCCGCCGCCCAGAAAGATCGACAGGAAGACGAGACTTGCCTGTTTTCTGCCAAAAGCGTCCGAGGCCGGGCCGGAAAGCAATTGCGCCACGGCAAAACCGGCAAAATAAAGCGAAAGGCTGAGCTTGATCGCGGCTTCGTTGGTGGCAAAGACTCGTGTGAGTTCTGGCATGGCCGGGGTGTAGATCGACATCGAAATCGGTGCCAGCGCCGTCAGCAACGCGCCGAGAATGGCCGTGCGTTTTGTCGACATGATCGGTCCTGGCATCATTGCGGTCAGCAGCTCTGGCCCGGCTGGTCCGGCTGGAGATTATCGCGAAGCGTCTGCAGGAAGCTGCGGAAAAGCGCAACTTCGTCCTCGTTCAAGCCACGCGTGGCGTGACGGACCAGTTCATCGATTTCCTGACGCACGGCTTCCAGCATGTCGGTGGAGTTTTTTGTCAGTACGATGCGTTTGGAGCGCCTGTCTTGCGGGTCCTGCTGGCGCTCGATCAGGTCGAGGGATTGCAGCTTGTCGAGATAGGCGCAGATCGTCATGGGCTCAATGCCCAGACGGGCGGCAATATCAGATTGCTTGCTGCCATCAACGACGGCAACCGTCAGCAATGCGCGTGCTTCGCCGGGGGTCAGGCCGAGGCCCGCTTCAGAAATTCGGCGCTCAAAAGCATTGTTCAGCAGGCGGGCGCCGCTGTTCAACAGAAATGCCAGTGAATCTTTTTCGCGTTTCGTGCTCATGCTTCGCCTTTTCGTAAGTCAGCCTTACTAAATTCCGGGCGATAATCAATGCTACGCGACCGATATTCTCGAAAATCGGCTCAACTATACGTCAGCCGCCAGAGCAGGGCGGTCGGCGTTGGGGCTGATAATTGCCTCGCATTACAGGAGAAAGCGTCTGCATTTTTCGACCTCAGCTTAGCATATTGAATTGACGCTAGAGGCATGCCCATATGGATTTTAATCGGAATCGCACAAGGAAGATGAAATGCCATTGAAGACCGCCCTTTATCCCGCGCTGGTTGACTGGAACGGCCATAATGGCCTGCCGAAATTCGATGCGGTCAAGGATGAGGATTTTGCGCCCGCTTTCGATGCCGCGCTTCTATCCCATGAACAGGAAATCGATGCGATTGCGGGAAATACGGAGGCGCCGAGCTTCGAGAACACGGTGACCGCTCTCGAAATTGCAGGTGACGAGCTCTCGCGCATCTCGTCGCTGTTCTGGAACAAAGCCGGCGCCAACACCAATGGGGTGATCCAGGCACTCGAGCGGGAAATCGCGCCAAAGATGTCGCGGCATTATTCGAAGATCGGCATGAACGAAGCGCTGTTCAAGCGCATCGACACGCTGTGGGAAAAGCGCGAGGCGCTTGGGCTGACAGGCGAAGAAAAACGGGTTCTCGAACGCCACTGGAAAGGTTTTGTCCGCTCAGGTGCGAAATTGCCGAAAGAGCGGCAGGAGCGATTGGCGGCCATCAATGAGGAGCTTGCCGGTCTCGGCGCGAAATTCGGCCAGAACGTGCTGGCGGATGAGAAGAGCTGGAAGCTTTTGCTTTCCACGGATGAAGAGCTTGCGGGCATCCCCGGCTTCCTGCGCGACGCAATGGCGGGGGCAGCCCGCGAGCACGGGGAGGACGGCAAATTCGCCGTTACCCTTTCCCGCTCGATCATCGAGCCCTTCCTGACCTTTTCCGAACGGCGCGACCTGCGCGAACAGGCATTCAAGGCCTGGGCGGCGCGGGGCGAGAACGGTGGCGAGACCGACAATCGCGAGATCGTCCGCCGCACGCTCGAACTGCGCGAGGAGAAGGCAAAACTTCTCGGTTATGCTAATTTCGCTGCCTATAAGCTCGATGACACGATGGCGAAGACGCCGGACGCAGTGAACGGTCTTCTCGGACAGGTTTGGGAAAAGGCTGTTCAACGGGCAGGAGAGGAAGAGGCTGAACTTGCCGCCATCATCGCAGCGGAAGGCAAGAACCACGAGGTACTGCCGTGGGACTGGCGGCACTATGCCGAAAAGCTCCGCGCCCAGAAATTCAATTTCTCCGAGGCGGAATTGAAGCCCTATCTACAGCTGGAGAAGATCATCGAAGCTTGCTTCGATGTGGCAGAGCGGCTGTTTGGAATTCGTGCCGTCGAAGTGAAGGGCGTTGCGGGCTATCATCCGGACGTTCGGATTTTCGAAATCCGCGATGACAAGGGTGATCTCAAGGCCATGTTCCTCGGCGATTATTTCGCCCGCCCTTCGAAGCGATCCGGCGCGTGGATGAGCTCCTTCCAGTCGCAGCACAAGCTGCCTTTGAAGAACGGTACGGTGGGTGAAATCCCGATCATCTACAATGTCTGTAATTTTGCGAAACCGGCAGAGGGAAAACCGGCGCTGCTTTCGCTTGATGATGCGCGCACGTTATTTCATGAATTCGGCCACGCCTTGCATGGCATGTTGTCCGACGTCACTTACCCCTCGGTATCGGGAACGGGTGTTTCGCGCGATTTCGTGGAATTGCCGTCGCAGCTTTACGAACATTGGCTGACGGTTCCGGAAATTCTGGAAAAATACGCGCTGCACTATGAGACTGGTGCGCCGATGCCGAAGGCGCTCTTGGACAAGGTTCTGGCGGCTCAGACCTTTAATGCCGGTTTCAGCACGGTGGAATTCACCTCCTCAGCGATCGTCGACATGGCGTTCCACACCCGTGACAGCGTCGCCGATCCGATGGTGGTTCAGGGTGAGGTGCTGTCTGGCCTCAACATGCCAAAATCCATCGTCATGCGGCACGCGACGCCGCATTTCCAGCATGTGTTTTCGGGTGATGGCTACTCCGCGGGCTATTACTCCTACATGTGGTCGGAAGTTCTTGACGCCGATGCCTTTGCTGCCTTTGAGGAAACAGGCAATGCCTTTGATGGCGAGATGGCGCGCCGGCTGAAGGACAACATCTATTCCGTCGGTGGTTCGATCGATCCGGAGGAGGCCTATCTCGCCTTCCGCGGCAAGATGCCCAGCCCGGATGCGATGCTTTCGAAGCGCGGTCTCCTATAAGAGACTGTCATAATTCTCAGCTAGAACCTCAGCGCAGGGGGCTTATGACATGAGCCCCCTTTCGCATTTGCAAAAAAAAGGTTATGAGCGCGCCAAACTAAATTGGCGCTTCTCACCATTATAGCGCCCAACCTCAGAGATTTTGAACAATGGCACTTCGCAACATCGCGATCATCGCGCACGTTGACCATGGAAAAACGACGCTCGTGGACGAGCTTCTGAAGCAGTCCGGCTCGTTCCGCGATAACCAGCGCGTTGCAGAGCGCGTGATGGACAGCAACGACCTCGAAAAGGAACGTGGCATCACCATTCTCGCCAAGGCGACTTCGGTGGAGTGGAAGGGTGTTCGCATCAACATCGTCGACACCCCCGGCCACGCCGACTTTGGCGGTGAAGTCGAGCGTATCCTGTCGATGGTGGATGGCGCGATCGTTCTGGTCGACAGCTCGGAAGGCCCGATGCCGCAGACCAAGTTCGTGGTCTCCAAGGCGCTGAAGGTTGGTCTTCGCCCGATCGTTGCGATCAACAAGATCGACCGTCCGGATGGCCGCCATGAAGAAGTCATCAACGAAGTTTTCGACCTCTTTGCAAACCTCGATGCGACCGACGAGCAGCTCGACTTCCCGATCCTCTACGGTTCCGGCCGTGACGGCTGGATGAACGTCAATCCGGAAGGTCCGAAGGATCAGGGTCTTGCACCGCTGCTCGATCTGGTTCTTGAGCATGTTCCGGAGCCCAAGGTTGAAGAAGGTCCGTTCCGTCTGATCGGCACGATCCTCGAAGCCAACCCCTTCCTCGGCCGCATCATTACCGGCCGTATCGCTTCTGGTTCCATCAAGCCGAACCAGGCTGTGAAGGTTCTGGGTCAGGACGGCAAGCTGATCGAAACGGGTCGTATCTCCAAGATCCTCGCATTCCGCGGTATCGAGCGCACGTCCATCGAAGAAGCTCATGCCGGTGACATCGTCGCCATCGCCGGCCTTTCCAAGGGCACCGTTGCCGACACCTTCTGCGATCCGTCCGTGACCGAAGCGATGACCGCGCAGCCGATCGACCCACCGACCGTTACCATGTCGTTCATCGTCAATGACAGCCCGCTTGCCGGCACCGAAGGCGATAAGGTGACGAGCCGTGTTATCCGCGACCGTCTGTTCAAGGAAGCCGAAGGCAACGTCGCGCTGAAAATTGAAGAGGCTGAAGGCAAGGATTCGTTCTTCGTGTCCGGCCGTGGCGAATTGCAGCTGGCGGTTCTGATCGAGACCATGCGTCGCGAAGGCTTCGAACTTGCCGTTTCGCGTCCGCGCGTCGTGATGCACAAGGATGAGAACGGCACCCTCCTGGAGCCGATCGAAGAAGTCGTGATCGACGTTGACGAAGAGCATTCCGGCGTCGTCGTTCAGAAGATGTCCGAGCGCAAGGCTGAAATGGCCGAGCTCCGTCCTTCCGGCGGCAATCGCGTTCGTCTGAAGTTTTACGCTCCGACCCGTGGCCTGATCGGTTACCAGTCGGAACTGTTGACCGACACGCGCGGCACGGCGATCATGAACCGCCTGTTCCACGACTATCAACCCTTCAAGGGCCAGATTGCCGGTCGCGTTAACGGCGTTCTGCTGTCCAACGGTTCAGGCGAAGCTGTCGCTTACGCCATGTTCAACCTGGAAGATCGCGGCCCGATGATCATCGAGCCAGGTGAAAAGGTTTACGCCGGCATGATCATCGGCATTCACTCTCGCGATAACGATCTCGAAGTGAACGTGCTCAAGGGCAAGCAGCTGACCAACATTCGCGCCGCTGGCAAGGATGAGGCCGTCAAGCTGACACCGCCGATCCGCATGACGCTCGACCGCGCTCTTTCCTGGATCCAGGACGACGAGTTGATGGAAGTGACGCCGAAGTCGATCCGTTTGCGCAAGATGTTCCTTGATGCAAACGACCGCAAGCGTTTTGAAAAGGCCAAGCTCGCAATCTGATTTGCAGTCACTCGCCAAGAATCTGAAAACCCGGCCTTGAGCCGGGTTTTTTTATGCATTTGTTTTTATGTGTGCATGAGTCGAAAGGTGCTTGTGCGAAAGGTTAAGGATGCGTTAATTTTTCCTGGTCGTCCACATGAATAGGCTGTGGGTAAGCTCGCCGGCGTTAACCTTTATGACTGGTAAGTTTCCTTGGCCGGGGCCAGAATCGCGTTATGAAAACGTTATCCATCGATGTTCGCCGTGCTGAGCCGCATGATGCGCGCGCTATCTCCGAAGCGCACCGTCTGTCGTGGCAACAGGCCTATGCCGGGCTTATCCCGCATCGGCCGTTGACGCAGATGCTGGAGCGTCGTGGCGAAATCTGGTGGAAGAAGGCGACCAAGGGTTCCGCAACCATGCTGGTGGTGGAAGTGGCCGGTGTGGTTGCCGGATATGCGACGCTGGGCCTCAGCCGTGCGCGCGGCTTGCCGCATGATGGCGAGATATACGAACTCTATCTTCGGCCAGAATACCAGGGTATCGGGCTTGGCTCGCTCCTGTTCACCGAGGCCCGCCGGCTGCTGACTTCGCTCGGCTGCAATGGCATTGTCGTCTGGTGCTTGGAAGATAGCGATGTCGCCAATCGGTTCTTCCGTTCGCATGGCGGACGCGATATTGCCGAAGGCATGGAAGATTTCGACGGCAAGTCGCTGCGCAAGGTTGGTTTCGTCTGGAACTGACGGGGGAATTTCGAGCCGGTTTGATTTCTCGGCGGGTGATCCGTGGTCGCTACGGAGCCAAATCGCTCATTCTGCCTTATCCGCTTAAAGCCGTGTTGCAATGCGGCGACTTTCCCAGTATCGAAAACCAAATCCAACCCGATGAATTGAGGGAAGCGAATGCGTATCGATGCAATTTCCATAGGCAAGAACCCGCCGGATGACGTGAATGTCATCGTTGAAGTGCCGGTCGGTGGCCATCCGATCAAGTACGAGATGGACAAGGATGCCGGTGCGCTGATCGTCGATCGCTTCCTTTACACGCCGATGACCTATCCGGGTAACTATGGCTTCGTCCCGCACACGCTCTCTGACGATGGTGACCCGATCGACGTTCTCATCTGCAACACCCGTCCGCTCGTTCCCGGCTGCGTGATCAATGTCCGCCCCATCGGCGTGATGATCATGGAAGATGACGGCGGCAAGGATGAGAAGATCCTCGCTGTTCCGGCTCCGAAGCTGACGCGCCGTTACGACAAGGTCAACAACTACACCGACCTGCCGGAAATCACGCTGAAGCAGATCGAGCACTTCTTCGAGCACTACAAGGATCTGGAGCCCGGCAAGTGGGTGAAGATGGGCGGCTGGCAGGATGTCGACGTCGCCAAGAAGCTGATCGTAGAGGCCATCGAGCGCTACAAAACGCAGGGCTGATAGGCTAATCCGTCAGCTTTTTAAAAAGCTTTTCGAAATCCTCCGGTTCGGTATCGATCCGGAGGATTTTTTTACGCGCTGTTTCGCCTGAAATGAAGGTGATGGAAGATTTGGGCAGCCTGAGTTTTTTTGCCAGCAAAACAATCAGGGCCTTGTTCGCCTTGCCGTCTTCCGGCACGGCGCTGACGCGGGCTTTCAGATGCGCGTTTCCGTCGGCATCTTGCTCCACGCCGTCGATCTCATCCCGCCCGCCGTTCGGCGTGAGGCGAACCGACAGGCGGACATGATCATCGTGTTTTCGCCAGGAGCCGCTCAAATGGTCATCGGGTAAAGCGTGTTCCACATGAAGGAGCGGATGAAGAAGATGATGAGCAGCAGGATGATCGGCGAGATGTCGATGCCGCCGAGATTGGGCAAGATACGGCGGATCGGGCGCAGGGCGGGTTCCGTAACATTAACCAGAAAGCTGCCGATGGCGTTCACGAACTGGTTGCGGGAATTGATGACGTTGAAGGCGTACAGCCAGGAAAAAATAGCGCTGGCGATCAGCACCCACGTATAGAGGTTCAAAGCCAGATCGATGGTCTGAAACAGGGCAAGCATCAATATCTCCGTATCTTGGTTGCAAGACATTTAGACATTCGCTGGTGAACCGGCAAGTGTTGCGCCCATAGGGCTGGCGATTCTTGTGATATCGCTCTATTGCAAAGCTCTCCTATTGTCTCGCGAGCACCCAGCCGATGTCCCTCCCTTCCGCCGATAACCGCTTTGGCGCATTCCGGCATAGTTCCTATCGCCGTTTTTTTAGCGCCCGGTTTTTCTCGGCCTTCGCCATCCAGATCGTCAGTGTTTCCGTCGGCTGGCAGATGTATGAGGTGACAGGCAACGCCTTTTATCTCGGCCTGATCGGTCTTTTCCAGTTTCTGCCGTCGCTGCTTCTGATCCTCGTCACGGGAACGGTCGCCGACCGGCATAATCGTCGGCGCATTACGGCCATATGCCTGCTGATCGCGGCGCTCTGTGCCGCGGCGCTTCTTTGCCTCACGCTGATGCACAGCTTTTCGCCCTGGCCGGTCTTTGCCATTCTCGTCGTCTTCGGCATAGAGCGGGCCTTCATGGGGCCGGCGGTTCAGTCGCTGGCGCCCAATCTTGTGCCGGTCGAGGATTTGCCGAACGCCATTGCCTGGAATTCGTCTTCCTGGCAGATGGCATCGATTCTTGGGCCCGTCGCCGGTGGTCTGCTTTATGGCGTCGGGGCCGCCGTCGCCTATAGTGTGGCGTTGGTGCTTTTCATCGTATCTGCAGCACTTGCAGTCGCAATCCGCAAGCCGGAACAACGCGGGCCGGCAAAAGCCATCAGCCTCGAAACCATGCTGGCCGGGTTCAAATTCATCTCGCAGGAAAAGATAGTTCTTGGCGCGATCTCGCTCGATCTTTTTGCTGTGCTGCTGGGCGGCGCCGTGGCGCTGATGCCGATCTTTGCCAAGGAGGTGTTGACGCTCGGTCCATGGGGCCTTGGGCTTCTGCGTGCCGCGCCTGGTATCGGGGCCATCACCGTTGCGGTCATTCTGGCGTTCAAGCCCATCCGGCATCATGCCGGTTTGTTGATGTTTGTCGGCGTCGGCCTCTTCGGCGTTTCCACCGTCGTCTTCGGGCTTTCGCAAACCGCGTGGCTGTCCATCGCCGCGCTGGTTGTCATGGGTGCATCGGACATGGTGTCGGTTTATGTGCGCGAGACCCTGATTGCGCTCTGGACACCGGACGAGGTGCGCGGGCGTGTGAACGCGGTTAACATGGTCTTTGTCGGCGCATCAAACGAGCTGGGTGAGTTTCGTGCCGGCACCATGGCCCACGTTGTCGGAGCGGTGCCAGCAGTCGTCCTCGGCGGGGCGGGTACACTTGCGGTGGCGGTAATCTGGGCGCTCGGTTTTTCCAAGCTGCGCAAGATCGACAATCTGGATGCGCCGCACTGATGGTGATGGGTCTTAGATCGTTTTGTTTTTACGCATTTTCCGACCGTAAAACCGCTACGCACTTTTACTGGAAATGCTCTAGCGCTGCGCCTTGCCTTCAAAGACCAGATCGAGAAA
The DNA here is from genome assembly GCF_042885035.1 of Agrobacterium sp. NPDC058088. Taxonomy (NCBI): domain Bacteria; kingdom Pseudomonadati; phylum Pseudomonadota; class Alphaproteobacteria; order Hyphomicrobiales; family Rhizobiaceae; genus Agrobacterium; species Agrobacterium sp. NPDC058088. The sequence goes on from NZ_JBHVSU010000009.1 coordinate 70,104, forward strand.
ATTGCCGAGCCATGCCCTGAGCGGTGTGTCGAACAGCATGCGGCCTTCCAGATGCTGGCTGCCCACCTGCGCATTTGGCATGCCGAAACGCTGCGCGCCGCGCACCACCCAGCTATGCATCATGGCGCGCGTGAGTTCTGCGTGGAACTGCAGACCCCAGGCATTTTTGCCGTAACGATAGGCCTGGTTAGGATAGGTCTCGCCAGAAGCCAAAAGTTCGGCTCCGCGCGGCAATTCGAACCCTTCCCTGTGGAAATGATAGACCATCTTCGGCCAGTGCGGCATCAAGAGCCGCCCGTGTTCGGTGGCGTGAAGCGGATACCAGCCGATTTCAACCTTGCCGTCCCTGTCGGCCTCCACCTTGCCGCCCAGATGTTTGGACAGCATCTGAGCGCCGAGACAGATGCCGAGGAAAGGCTTGTTTTCCTTCAGCGGCACCCTCAGCCAGTCGATTTCGGCTTTGACATAATCATGCGGGTCATTCGCGCTCATCGGGCCGCCGAAGATGATGGCGCCCGCATGTTTCTCCAGCGTTGTCGGCAGGTCATCGCCGAGCGCAGGCCGCCTTATGTCCAGGCGATATCCCTTCTCAACCAGTATCTGGCCGACGCGACCGGGCGTAGAACGCTCCTGATGCAGGACGATAAGCAGCGAAGGTTGTTCTCTCTGTTGCCTGGAGGGGTCAAACAGCATCGTCTTCGTTTTCGCTTTCTTCAGCGGGCCCGGACCTCGTGGCGGCCTGCTGACGTTGCAGAACCCTGTCGCGAACGGAAACACCAAGCAGATCGGCTACCCGCCAGATCACATGATCTTCCATTTCGCTTCGTTCGCCGTCAGCGTAAACAATATCCCATAATATTCCAATAAGCTCTACGCGCTGATCTTCGTCGAGATGGCGGCGAATATCGGCGGTGAAGCGGTAATAATCGACGGCCTCCTTGCCGGCCTCCTGGCCGGCGGCAAGAAGGGCATCGAGTTTGCCGCCGTCGAGATGGTAATATTCGTGCAGAATTTCGCGAAGGCGGTCACGCTCGCTTTTCGAGACGGTGCCATCCGCTTCCATCACCTGGAAACAGAGGGCTGCCACCGCCACCCTCAGATCGTCTGGGCTGAAATCCCCCGCATGCGGGCCGACGAGGTTCTGAATAAAAGACTGTATTTGCTGGAACATCGATAGCCTGTTGGTCAGAAGAGTTTGAGCCGGGTCTTAGGTTCGGCTTCCGCGCCTGATTTCTTGACGCCCGGATCATCCGGAGCGCCGCCGAAAAAGGGCACGGCTTCACTCTTTTCAGCCGACACATCACTTGGCTTTAGCGGGTCGATTGTGGCGGGCTTTTTTTCTTTCTGCGGCGGCGCGACCGGCGTTGTCTTGGCTTCAGCTTCCACGCCTGGCTTCTTGACACCCGGATCATCAGGAGCACCGCCGAAAAAGGGCACGGCTTCCGCTTTTTCGGCCGACGCCTCGGTTTGCGGTGGGGTGGTGATCGTGATGGGCTTTTTCTCTTTTTGCGATGGGACGACAGGCTTCATCTCGGCCCTCTGGGCCGGAACAGGCTTCGACTCAACTCTTGTTTCGGGTGGGGTTTCCACAATGATTGTCTTTGCAACTGGTTCAGCTTTGGCTGGCGCTGCCGCAATAGCGTTTTCGATCGTCAAATCTTCAACGGGTCCTTCAAGCTGACCAAATGGCGCTTTCCATTCGAAGGCGTCGAGACGACCGGTGACCGGAGACACCGGCAGCCATTTTTCCGAAACAAAGCCATCGGCCACCCAGGCAGGGTCACGCGGCGCGCGCAACGCCTGCGCCATCCAGTAGCGCACGCGGCCCTGATCTCCGGTTTCGGCTTCCTCGATGTCGGCCATCAGCAGGAAGATGCTTTCGCGTGGCTCGATCCGCGCGGCGGCTTCCGCCTTGGCCCGTGCCTTGGCGAATTCCTTGGCGTCGAGTGCTGCCTGCGCCACAGCGAACAGCGATTCAATATTATTGGGCTTCAGGCTTTCCAGTCGCTCTGCGCGTTTCAGCCGGTCTATGGCGGTATCGCCGCTGCGGGCGCGAACATAAAGCGCGGCGATCTGCGGATGCGGATCGTTCTTCCACACGGGCTCCAGGATCGTTGCGGCCTTGCGCAGATTGTCTTCGCGCAGATAGGATTTTGCCGCAATCAGCGCTGCCGGAACCAGGCCCTTTGCAAGCTTGAGAGCGTGCTTGGCATCATCTCGCGCTGATACCGGATCGCTTTCCAGCTTCTCGCCGGCCTTGGCGGTGAGAAGCACGGCTTTGAGCCGCTCCGCGTCGCCGCGTTCAATCACGCTTGCCGCCTTCTGCTGGTCGAGCAGACGGATGGCATCGTCCCATTGCCCGTTGCGGCAGCGGTTTTCCAGCGTCGCCTGCGCTGCCCAGGGCAGGTAGGGGGCCTTTTCCGCTGCGTCCTCGGCATATTGCTGGGCGGCTTCATAAGCCCCCTGACGGCGTGCTTCGATATAAAGGCCGCGAAGGCCCAGCTCGCGGGTTTCCGGGTCGCGGGCCATGGCCTCGAATTTGCGGCGCGCCTCGTCATATTTGCCTTCGATGAGATCGGCTTGCGCATCGAGCAGGTGGATCAGCGGCTCCTGGTCGGCACTGAGCAGACCCTGCGTACGCGCTGTCATCTTCCGGGCGAGAATGGCGTTGCCGGCCCCGGCGGCGATGAGGCCGGTGGACAGAGCCTGATAACCCCGGTCGCGCTTGCGGGCGCGGAAATAGCGGCGTGCGGCATTGGGCGAGGTCCAGATGGCGTTGACGACCCACCAGACAAGCATGATGGCGGCAACCAGCGCCGCGATGATGGAGGCAGCTACCATCAGGCTCATTTCGATGAGCTGGCCCTGCCAGACGATGGAAAGCACGCCCGGCCTGTCCGCCAGCCAGGAGAAACCGAAACCGAGCGCCAGAACGATAACGGCGAAAGTCAGAATTCTGGTCATGCCCTTACCCCTGCCTGCCGGTGCTGGTGATGGCACGGTTCAACGTGCCGCCCACCAGATTTTCGACTTCGATACGCGCATCCAGAGATCTCTTGTAATCGGCGGATGCAGTCTTGGCCGCCTCGGGAAGCCCGTTCCATTCAAGTGCCGCGCCCTGCAGATCGCCGTTCCGCAGCTTGTTTTCCATGCGCGCGATCTTCGCTTCGGGACTCTCGCCCTCGATATTTCCGACGGGACGAACCTTCACCAGTGAGAAGGCGCTTTCCGTCAGGCGCTCCATGATGCCCTGATTGGGATCGGGCTGGTTGATGGCCGAGAGCATCGCATTGGCGACATCGGGGAATTTCTGCATCAGCTCGGAACGCGACGGTACGCCGGTTGCGGCGAAAGATTGCAGCGATGCGATGGCCGGATCGTCAGGCGTGACCTTGGAGAGCGTGTCGAGTTCGGTGAGGAACGGTCCACCGCGATCGATCGCCGCCTTCAGCGCGGCCGACGCTATGGCGCGGGCGACTTCGATATCGTCGCGCGGCTCGTTGATCTTGGTCTCCGCATCCGTCAGGCGGCGGGTCAGATCTGCCGTCGCGGAGGCCTGCGCGGACCGTTCAGATTGCAGTGCGGCCTCCAGCGCGGTGATTTTTTCCGAAAGTCCCTCGACCTGCGGGGTCTCGCCCTTTGCAGCTTCCAGCGAAGAGATACGCTGTTCCAGCGCCGATGTGTCTGCCGCAGGCGCATTGGCGAGTTGCTGCCGCAGACTGCTTATATCGGTTTTCAACGCAGTGATCTCACCGTTTCCGGCGCTTCCGGAATTCGAGGACGGCAGGATACCGGCATATTGCATGCTGCCGGCGGCGGCGAGTGCGATGAGGCCGCCGACGATACCGGCAGCGATGAGGCCGGAGGTCGCCGCCTGTTTGCGCTCCGCCTGCTGTGTGGTGGTGGACGGCTTGGCCGGTCCTGACGACGAGGTTGTCGCAGAGGATTTGGCAGCAGAAGCATTGCCGGATGTGCTGGAGGAAGCTGTGGAACCAAAGGCTGGTTTCGAAGCCGTAGCGGAAGCTGCGGCTGCGCTTGTCCCTGCAGTATCCGTCGTCGGTTTTGCATCGGCTTTGGGGGGGACGGGAGCCTGTGAGACCGGCTCTTTCCGATTGCCCCCTGTGTTTTCAGCCTCCTGCCCTGCGGCTGCGGAGTCAGTTTTGCTGACATTGGGTTCAGGCTCGATAGGGGTTTTCTTCGCCTGATCCCATACGGGGGCTGGGTTGCCCGCAACAGTCGCTTCAGGCTTTTTTTCCTGGGCGCTCGACGCTATGGTCGTCTCTGTTGTGTTGTCATCGGGCTTTTTGTCCGTGCTGGCAGCGTTCCCATCGGCGGAAATTGCTTTCACGTCTTTTGCGTCCAGGTCGATCGTGACCGGTTCGGCTTTGGACTTGGAGTGGCGTGGCGGCTTTCCCGATACCATGACAACCTCATTTCTGCCTGCAGTAATCTAAACCTAGTCAGTGACGGCGGCAAAGGAAAGAGGCGAGCTCGAATTAGGTTCCAGAGTTCTGGTGCAGAAGTTCGAACATCGCGGCCTCGCTTGGTTCTTCGGCTGCCTTGGCATTGGGGCGGAAAACCTGCGGGACCAGAGAAAACACGTTACGGCTGATGCAGATGAATTTTGTCGTGGTCAGTGCCATTGCGTATTTCTCTGCTGAGACATGACGGAAAAAGGCCCGCGCCGCTTCTGAAGAATAAAGCAGGACTATGTCAGCTGCAGCGTCGAGAAGCGCCGTTTTGAGAGTGGTTTCGGAGATATCGGAGGGCAGCATCTCGTAACAGTCGACCGTTCTGAAGGGAATGCCCGCAGCGGCAAGGCCTTCCTCGAAGACGGAGCCACGTGGCCTGCCCGCGAGATAGAGCAATGGCTCTTCTTCAGTCAAAAAAGTGCGGTGTTGTGTCACCAGCGCGGTCAGACCCAGCGCATCTCCTGATGCGGTGAATATCTGCTGGAAGCCGGTTTTTTCCGCGGCTTCCGCCGTTGCCCCGCCGACGGCGAAAAGCGGTTTCGGCAGATGCGAGGCCAACTGCCCGCCGAATGTGTCCAGTGCCCGCACTGCCTCTGCGCTGGTGACAGCGATGGCAGCCAGTGGGGTGGACAGTGCCGAGATGGCACGTTCACCATGATGGACTGGATGAAACAGCGGAAGAAGCACCGGCGAATGGCCAAGCGCTTCAAGCTTTGCGGCCGTCCTTTCGCCCGAACGCTGCGGCCGGGTGACGACGATCCGCATCCGCTCAGCTCCAGCCTTCGAAGAAATTGCTGCCCGCTTTGGCGCGCACCTCTTCGCCGGCCTGTCGGCCGAGTTTCGCCGCATCCTTGCGTTTGCCGGAGATTTCAATCCCGTGGCTTGTCTGGCCATCGGGCGTAAGGATCAGGCCGGAAAAATGGAGATCCTCACCTTCACAGGTGGCATAACCGGCAATGGGGGTACGACAGGAACCGTCAAGTGCCGCGAGGAAGGCACGCTCACAGGTCACGGCGTCATAGGTGGGGGCATGGTTTATGGGAGCCAGCAATTCATCCATGCGAGCGTCACCGATGCGGCTTTCGACCCCGATCGCGCCCTGGGCCGGAGCGGGGGGGAACTCTCTCGGATCGAGAATTTCCGTGGGCACCTTGTCCTTGCCAAGTCTCTTCAGGCCGGCAAAGGCAAGAAGCGTGGCATCCGCCTGGCCTTCTTCGAGTTTGCGCAGGCGGGTATCGACCAGACCGCGAAAAACGATGACGCTCAGATCCGGCCGCAGGCGGCGGATCAGCGCCTGACGGCGCAGGGATGCGGAACCGACCACGGCGCCCTGCGGCAGCTCCAGCAGCTTCGGCGCGGCGCGGCCGATGAAGGCGTCGCGCATGTCTTCACGTGGCAGGAAGGCGGAAAGATAGAGGCCCTCAGGCAAAATAGTCGGCATGTCCTTGGAGGAATGCACGGCAATATCGAGTTCGCCGGACAGAAGCTGATTTTCCAGTTCCTCCGTGAACAGACCCTTGCCACCGATTTCCGACAAGGCGCGGTCGGTGATCCGATCACCCTTGGTGGACAGCACGACGACCTCGAACATGTCTTCCGGCAGACCATGCGCCGCCATCAGCCGGCTGCGGGTCTCATAGGCCTGTGCCAGCGCCAGCGGGCTGCCACGCGTGCCGATTCGGAAAGGTTTTGTTTGCATCCGCGTCTATCCATTGTTACCGGAGTTGTCTTAGACCAACTCAGCGTATGATCGCAATGAACGAACAGATTTGATGGCTCCCTTTCTTCGTATCCTCGGCATAGAGACAAGCTGTGACGAAACCGCTGCATCCATTGTGGTTCGGCATGCGGACGGGCGTGGCGAGATCGTCTCCGACGTCGTTTTGTCGCAGCTGGAGGAACACAGCGCTTATGGTGGCGTGGTGCCGGAAATTGCAGCGCGCGCCCATGTCGAGGCGCTGGACACGCTGGTGGAAGAGGCACTGGAGCAGGCGGGAGTCACTCTTGCCGATGTGGACGCCATTGCCGCCACCTCCGGTCCCGGTCTCATCGGTGGCCTGCTGGTGGGGCTGATGACCGGCAAGGCAATCGCGAAGGCCGCCGGCAAGCCGCTTTACGCCATCAATCATCTGGAAGGCCACGCACTGACGGCGCGGCTGACCGATGGTCTGTCTTTCCCCTATCTGATGCTGCTGGTTTCCGGCGGCCACACCCAGCTGGTGCTGGTGCGCGGCGTGGACGACTATGAGCGCTGGGGAACCACCATTGATGACGCTTTGGGTGAAGCCTTCGACAAGACCGCGAAACTTCTGGGCCTGCCCTATCCCGGCGGGCCTGCCGTCGAGAAAGCGGCCGCGAAGGGTGACCCGGACCGCTTTCCGCTTCCGCGTCCGATGGTGGGTGAGACGCGTCTTGATTTTTCCTTCTCGGGCCTGAAGACAGCGGTGCGGCAGGCTGCGACCGCTATCGCGCCGCTTTCCGAGCAGGATATTGCCGATATCTGCGCCTCCTTCCAGAAAGCGGTATCGCGCACCCTGAAGGACCGTATCGGCCGTGGCCTTGCGCGTTTCAGCCAGGAGTTTCCAAAGCTGGAGACGACGCCTGCGCTGGTCGTGGCTGGCGGCGTTGCGGCCAATCAGGAAATCCGCCAGACGCTGCAGGCGCTTTGCGATACGCATGGTTTCCGTTTCGTTGCGCCGCCGCACCGGCTTTGCACGGATAATGCGGTGATGATCGCCTGGGCGGGACTGGAGCGCATGGCGGATGGCAGGCAACCCGATCCGCTGGAGGTACCGCCGCGCTCGCGCTGGCCACTTGATGGCAATGCGGAGACGTTGATCGGCTTCGGCAAAAGGGGAGCCAAGGCCTGATGCAGCGGGAAAAAATCGTCGTTATCGGCGCCGGCGCCTTCGGAACTGCGCTTGCCGTCGTCATTGCGCTGGAAAACCGGCATGACGTCATCTTGCTCGGCCGTGATGCATCGCTGATGGCCGATCTCAAGGTTGATCGTGTTCACGAGGCGGCTCTGCCGGGTGTCGATTTGCCGGACGCGCTTGAATTTTCGGCCGAGCCGGACGTGCTGGCTGGCGCCAATATCGTGCTCTTCGCCATGCCCTCGCAGGCTCATGCGGACGCGGCGCGTCATTACGGTCCTTATCTGGCTAACGACTCTGTCATCGTCACCTGTGCCAAGGGTATCGACCGCAGCTCCGGTCGTCTGCTGACGGAGCTTCTGGAAGCGGAGCTGCCACATCACCCGATTGCGGTCCTTTCCGGCCCAGGGTTTGCGGCGGATATCGCGCGCGGATTGCCGACAGCCATGGCGATTGCGGCTGATGATGCAGGGATTGCCGAACGGCTGGCGACCACGATCTCCGGCAGGACCTTCCGGCTTTATGCCTCCACTGACCGCATCGGCGTGCAGCTTGGCGGAGCCCTGAAGAATGTCCTCGCCATTGCCGCCGGCATCGTTGAAGGCGCGGGGCTTGGCGATTCCGCCCGGGCGGCGCTGATCTCGCGTGGGCTTGCCGAAATGTCGCGCCTCATCGTCGCGATGGGCGGCAAGGCCGATACGGTGCGCGGACTTTCCGGCCTCGGCGATCTGGTGCTGACGGCTACCAGCCACCAGTCGCGCAACCTGCGTTTCGGTATCGCGCTTGGCCGGGGTGAGGGCAAGGACACGTCCGGCGGGCTGGTGGAGGGCGCCTTTGCGGCTGCCGTCGCCGCGCGGCTCGGTGAACATCACGCCGTCGATATGCCGGTTACCGAAGCGGTCGCCGCCATCATCGATGGCAATCTGGATGTGGCAAGCGCCATGCAACAATTGATGACGCGGCCGATCACCACCGAATGAGATGGGGCGGTCAAATGATGTTTTACGCATGTTCCGGTCCCGAAACCGCTGACGCTTCGGGGGACATGCTCCAGCAAGGAGACGACAATGCTGTTTGCCTTTATCTGCAAGGACAAGCCCGGCCATTTGAACGTGCGCATGGAAACGCGCCCGGCGCATCTGGAACATCTGAACAAACTCAATACAGAGGGCACGCTGAAGATCGCCGGTCCGTTTCTGGATGCCGAAGGCAAGCCGAATGGCAGCCTCGTCATCGTGGAAGCTGCCGATATCGATGCGGCCAAGGCCCTTGCCGACGCCGATCCTTATGCCAAGGCCGGCCTGTTCGAAAGCGTTGACGTGAAGCCCTATAACTGGGTCTTCAACAATCCGGGGGCGTGATCGGGCATGGCGAATTATTGGCTTTACAAGTCCGAGCCGTTCAAATGGTCCTGGGAAATGCAGAAGGCAAAGGGCGAGGCCGGCGAAGAATGGACCGGCGTGCGCAATTATCAGGCGCGCAACAACATGCGCGCCATGAAGATTGGCGACAAGGGTTTCTTCTACCACTCGAATGAGGGGCTGGATGTCGTCGGCATCGTCGAAGTCTGTGCATTGTCGCATCCGGACTCGACCGCCGAAGGCGATCTGAAATGGGATTGCGTCGATATCCGTGCCGTCTGCGATATGCCGCAGCCGGTTTCGCTGAAGGATGTGAAGGCAAACCCGAAGCTGGAGAAGATGTCGCTCGTCACCTCCATGCGGCTTTCCGTGCAACCGGTAACGGAAGAGGAATATCTCGAGGTCTGCCGCATGGGCGGCCTCGCCAATCCGCCGAAATCACCGGACTGATGCGTCGGTGAGGACCGATCCCGAGCGCTTCATTCTTGACAATACCGGAATCATGCGGCCGCCGCATGTGCCGGAGTTGCGTCTTCATCTCGCCACCGAGGCGCACGAGCTTTGGCTGAAGACGGAGGATGAACTGGAGGAGATCGGTCTGCCACCACCGTTCTGGGCCTTCGCCTGGGCCGGCGGGCAGGGGCTTGCCCGTTATGTTCTAGACCATCCTGAGAGTGTTCGCGGCAAGCATGTGCTGGATTTCGCCAGTGGCTCCGGGCTGGTTGCCATCGCAGCGGCAACGGCCGGTGCAAGCGAGGTTCTGGCCGCCGATATCGATCCGTGGACGGAAACAGCCATTCGGTTGAATGCGGCTCTCAATGACGTGGAAATCGGCTTTACGGGGTTCGACCTGGTCGGCGAGCCGGTTGAAGCCGATGTCCTCTTGGCGGGCGACGTGTTTTACGACCGCGCCTTTGCCGATCTTCTCGTGCCGTGGTTTCTGGCACTGACGGAAAAGGGTGTAAGCGTCCTCGTCGGCGATCCGGGGCGGGCCTATCTGCCCAAAGAGCGCCTTCGCGCCGAGGCGACCTATCAGGTGCCGGTGACGCGGGCGCTGGAAGACAGCGAAGTGAAGAAGACCACGGTGTGGCGTTTTATCTGATCACGGTCTGATGATGCAAACGCCGTGCTCATACGCGCAGGCGTCGTCAGCGTTTTCGGCATGGACAGAGATGATTTTCGCCTTGGGGGCTAATTGTACGCCCGCTCTATCCGTTACACTTCTTCGCGAAAATCCGCTGCTGATTGCAAAATAATTGCCGTTTCCGCGCACCCGCAGGGCTGCTATGCCGCCCACATAGGTGCCGCCGGGAAGGGTTGATGGTAACCCATCGGTGGAGAAGCTTACCTGAGATTGATGATGCCGATATTGGTGGCGACCATAAAAATCCTCTGCCGCCGCCGGTGGCACGAAGGTGAAAATTGCGCCAGCGACCGTCATGGTCAGGGCGGCGATTCGGCAAAGTAACATGAGCTTCATGCTCCGGTTTTTGAGGTTAACCAATCGTAAATTACACCTTTTCTGAATTACGTAAAGGTAAATATTTCGAGGGCGTAAATCTTGGAAACGCTCGTTTTTTTATTTTGACGCAAAAAAATTCCAAAAAAAATTCGCGAACCAATCGATTAAATTCGAATCGGCCATGAAATGTGCTTGTGGTGATGCTCCCATGTGATTAAACGTCGCGGTTGGTGCAATGCACATTCTTTCGTCATGTGCTGTTGCTTGGGGGCGTCCTGTCTGATGGGCGCACGGGAAAACGCCGCGAGGTTCTGATGGCGAATGCGACTAATAACCGGCCTCTGTCGCCGCATCTTCAAGTTTACAAGCTGATTCCGACGATGGTTGCATCCATCGTGCACCGCATCACGGGCGGCGCGCTTTATTTCGGAACGCTTCTGGTTGCCTGGTGGCTGATCGCGCTCGCCTCGGGCCCTGCCTATTATGACTGGGTCAGCTGGGCGATGGGTACGATCATCGGCAGGCTCATCCTGATCGGATACACCTGGGCTCTGGTTCACCACATGCTGGGCGGTCTTCGCCACTTCATGTGGGATCTGGGTCATGGCTTCGAAAAGCACTTTACCACCAAGCTGGCAAAGGCCTCGTGGGTGGTGTCGATCTGTCTGACCGCGCTGATCTGGGTCGTTGCCCTGATCGTGCGCTGAGGAGATTTTTCATGGATATGCGTACACCTCTCGGGAAGGTTCGCGGTCTCGGCTCCGCCAAGGAAGGCACCGACCATTTCTGGCGTCAGCGCGTAACTGCGGTCGCCAACGTTCCGCTGCTCACTTTCTTTGTCGTCTTCCTCATCAGATATGCCGGCGCGCCCTATCCGGAAGTCGTTTCGGCGCTGTCGAACCCGCTCGTTGCGGTCATCATGGCTCTGGTTTTGGTTTCCGGCCTCATCCACATGAAGCTCGGCATGCAGGTCATCATCGAAGACTACATTCACGCCGAGGTTTTGAAGCTCGTTCTTCTGATGCTGAATACATTTTTCGCGATCCTCATCGGTGGCCTGTCGATCTTCGCCATCCTGAAAATCGCATTCGTAGGATAAGTTCGCCATGGCTTCGATCAGTTCACCTTCCCAGAATGGCAAGGCCTACACCTATGTCGATCACTCCTATGACGTGATCGTGGTAGGCGCCGGCGGCGCCGGTCTGCGCGCCACGCTCGGCATGGCCGAGCAGGGTTTCAAGACCGCCTGCATCACCAAGGTTTTCCCGACGCGGTCCCACACGGTGGCAGCGCAGGGCGGTATCGCCGCATCGCTCACCAACATGACGCCCGACTGTTGGCAGTGGCACCTTTACGACACCGTAAAGGGCTCCGACTGGCTGGGCGACGTCGATGCGATGCAATATCTCGCCATGGAAGCGCCGAAGGCGGTCTATGAGCTGGAGCATTACGGCGTGCCTTTCTCGCGTAACGAAGAAGGCAAGATCTACCAGCGCCCCTTCGGCGGCCACATGCAGAATTACGGTGAAGGCCCGCCGGTGCAGCGCACTTGCGCTGCCGCCGACCGTACCGGCCACGCCATTCTGCACACGCTTTATGGCCAGTCGCTGCGCAACAATGCGGAATTCTTCATCGAATATTTCGCGCTCGACCTCATTATGGCGCCCGATGGCCGCTGCACCGGCGTCGTGGCCTGGAACCTCGATGACGGCACGATCCATCGCTTCTCCGCCAAGATGGTGGTTCTGGCGACCGGCGGTTACGGCCGCGCCTATTTCTCGGCGACCTCGGCTCATACCTGCACCGGTGATGGCGGCGGCATGATCGCGCGTGCCGGCCTGCCGCTCCAGGACATGGAATTCGTGCAGTTTCACCCGACCGGCATTTATGGCGCGGGCTGCCTCATCACCGAAGGCGCACGCGGCGAAGGCGGTTATCTCGTCAACTCCGAAGGCGAACGCTTCATGGAGCGTTATGCGCCTTCCGCGAAGGACCTTGCCTCGCGTGACGTTGTCTCCCGCTGCATGACGATGGAAATCCGTGAAGGCCGCGGCGTCGGCAAGAACAAGGACCACATCTTCCTGCATCTCGATCATCTCGATCCGGCGATCCTGCATGAGCGTCTTCCGGGCATCTCCGAAAGCGCCAAGATTTTCGCCGGCGTCGATGTGACGCGCGAGCCGATCCCGGTTCTCCCGACCGTTCACTACAATATGGGCGGCATTCCGACCAACTATTGGGGTGAAGTGCTGAACGCCGATGCCAACAACCCGGAACGCATCGCGCCCGGCCTGATGGCTGTGGGTGAAGCCGGTTGCGCCTCGGTTCATGGCGCCAACCGTCTCGGTTCGAACTCGCTGATCGACCTCGTTGTCTTCGGCCGTGCTGCCGCCATCCGCGCAGCCCAGGTCATTGACCGCGATTCGCCGGTTCCCGCGCTTGACGTTGCGGCCTGCGACAAGATCATGGAACGCTTCGACAGCCTGCGTTACGCCAACGGCTCGACGCCGACGGCGGTGCTGCGCGACAAGATGCAGCGCGCCATGCAGGACGATGCGGCCGTGTTCCGCACCCAGGAATCGCTCGAAAGCGGCTGCCAGCGTCTTTCCGCCATCTGGAAGGAACTGCCTGACGTCAAAGTCACCGACCGTTCGATGGTCTGGAATTCCGATCTGGTCGAAACGCTTGAGCTTCATAACCTCATGGCCAATGCCATCACCACGGTCTACGGCGCGGAAGCGCGCAAGGAAAGCCGCGGTTCGCACGCCCGCGAGGATTTCGTCGACGGTCCGTTCGGTGGTCGCGACGACGTGAACTGGCGCAAGCATACGCTTGCCTGGGTCAGCCCCGAAGGCGACGTGAAGCTCGATTATCGCCCGGTTCACACCGACCTCATCGCCGACGGCATCGATCCGAAAAAGATCGAGCCGAAGGCGCGCGTCTACTGATTTGAGGAACTGGATATGGTTGAACTTGCTCTCCCCAAGAATTCCCAGATCAACGAAGGTAAAGTCTGGCCCAAGCCCGACGGCGCCAAGAATGTGCGCGAATACCGCATCTATCGCTGGAACCCGGATGATGGCCAGAACCCGCGCATCGACACTTTCTATATCGATGTCGATGATTGCGGGCCGATGGTTCTCGATGCGCTTCTTTACATCAAGAACAATATCGACCCGACCCTGACGCTGCGCCGCTCCTGCCGCGAAGGCATTTGTGGCTCCTGTGCCATGAACATCGACGGTACCAATACGCTCGCCTGCACCAAGGGCATGGACGAGATCAACGGCACGGTGAAGGTTTATCCGCTGCCGCATATGCCCGTCGTAAAGGACCTTGTTCCCGACTTGTCGAACTTCTATGCGCAGCACCGCTCGATCGAGCCCTGGCTGAAGACGGTTTCGCCGACGCCGGCCAAGGAATGGAAGCAGAGTCATGAGGACCGCCTCAAGCTCGACGGTCTTTATGAGTGCATTCTCTGCGCCTGCTGCTCCACCTCCTGTCCCAGCTACTGGTGGAATGGCGACCGTTACCTTGGTCCCGCCGTTCTGCTGCAGGCCTATCGCTGGCTGATCGATAGCCGTGACGAGGCGACCGGCGAGCGTCTCGACAATCTCGAAGACCCGTTCCGCCTTTATCGCTGCCACACCATCATGAACTGCGCGCAGGCTTGCCCGAAGGGCTTGAACCCGGCCAAGGCGATCGCCGAAATCAAGAAGATGATGGTCGAGCGTCGCGTTTAAAGTCGATTCGCTGACGACGGAAAATCTATCGGGCTACGGTCTCGACCGTGGCCCTTTTTACTACCTGGCGCCGGAAATTTCGGTAAAAATCGACCGAAATTGTAATTATCCGGGCCATCGCTTGCGCAAGATAAGGCTTTGGTAATAATTCAGCCTTCTTGTTTGATCACTGTCTTTCCGGAAGCGAGAGAATCGGGAGCTTGATATGCAATTCAGATATGTGGTGACGGGCCTTGCCGTTGTGATGGGCCTTGCCGGTTGCCAACGTACCTCCTACGATTACAACAATAACGCCAGCAACAATCCCGGTTATACGCCGCCCTTGCAGGCGCAGCCGGTGCCCTCCGTTCAGTCCGGCGCCCTGCCGCCACCCGGTGGCGCGAATGGTAGCCAGTTCCCGTCGGCGCCGGCCTCGGCAGCCCCTGGCGGTACCAACGTTGCGTCCGCCGCTCCGCCAGCAACGGCTCTCGACGTCACCAAGGAATCCATGGTCGGCAACTGGCGCGTTTCCAATGGCGGCGCCAATTGCGACATGTTCCTGACGCTCACCAACCTCGGCGGCGGTTCGCGTGGGGGCACGCGTGGCTGCTCCGGTGAATTAACGGCGATGGGATCGTGGGAAGTGTCCGGCAAGATGGTGCTGTTCAAGAACCGTTCGGGTGACACGATCGGCCGCGTCTACAAGAGCGCCGATGCGCGCTTTGATGGTACGACCAATAGCGGCCAGCCGCTCAGCCTCAGCCGATGAGTCTTTCCGGTGCATCCGGAATGCTCTTTTCGCTCTAAGCCTGTTTATTTGCCGCGGGTGCCTTCGTGCGCCCGCGTCCGAGGCGTTTTTTTATGAAGCCATTGCCTGACTATAATCATAGTGTCGTTGAACAGCTCAACGCATTGACGGCAGCTGGTACCTTGCAGGCCGATGCCGCCCAGCTTGGCGTGGCGGTCCATCTCGACCGTATCCTTGCCGATCTGAAGGCGCGCAAGCCCGCCAAGAAGAAGAGCGCGCTCGGCTGGATGTTTGCGCGCAAGTCAGCACCGGCTACGACGGTCAAGGGTCTCTATGTCTATGGCAGCGTCGGTCGAGGCAAGACCATGCTGATGGACATGTTCTATGAAATGGCGCCCGTTTCTTCCAAGCGGCGTTGCCATTTTCATGAATTCATGGCGGATGTGCATAATCGTGTGCATGCGCACCGGCAGAAACTGAAGAATGGCGAAACCAAGCAGGCCGATCCCATTCCGCCGGTCGCGGCCGAGCTTCTGGCCGAAGCCGAGCTTCTATGCTTCGACGAATTTTCCGTCACTGATATCGCCGATGCAATGATCCTTGCGCGGCTTTTCACCGAATTGTTCGCTCATGGCTGCACATTGGTAACGACCTCCAACGTCGTGCCTGACAATCTCTACAAGGATGGTCTCAATCGCGGCCTTTTCCTACCCTTCGTCGATCTGCTGAAGAGATATGTAGAGGTGGTGTCGCTGGACAGCCCCACCGACTACCGGATGGAGAAGCTGGAAAGCCTGCCGGTCTATGTCACGCCGCTCGACGGTTTGGCGGATCAGGCGATGGACATGGCCTGGCGGCATATGATTGCCGGGCACCTCGTTGCACCGACCGAGATACCGATGAAGGGCCGTTCCATTCTGGTGCCCCGCGCCAGTGGCCGGGTGGCGCGCTTCTCTTTTTCCGATCTCTGCGAAAAACCGCTAGGGGCTTCCGATTTCCTGGCCATCGCCAATCGTTTCGATACCGTCTTCATAGACCACATTCCGCTTCTCAACGCGGATAAGCGCAACGAGACCAAACGTTTCATTATTCTCATCGATGCGCTTTATGATCATAGCGTCAGGCTCTTCGCATCGGCGGCAGCGATGCCGGAAGACCTGCTCGGTAAGCGCAAGGGAACGGAAGGTTTCGAGTTCGACCGAACCGCCTCGCGCCTGTTTGAGATGCGCAGCGCCGATTATCTCGCGCTTCATCACGAAAAACGGCAGAAAGTTTGACACTTTCGTGACGCATTTTCTTACGTTTACGTAAGAAAATAATGATCTAAACGATTGAAAATATTCACCACAAAAGAATCTGTTGCCTATTTTGGCCAATGGGTCTAATCGGAGTGCGACAATTTGGCTGCCGGTTTGGCGCGGTGAAATTGAATTGAAGCTCAAGAGGAAGCATTCGATGGCTCGCAAAAAGATTGCACTTATTGGTTCTGGCATGATCGGCGGCACGCTGGCGCATCTCGCCAGCCTGAAGGAACTGGGCGATATCGTCCTCTTCGATATTGCTGACGGCATCCCGCAGGGCAAAGGCCTGGATATTGCCCAGTCCGGCCCGGTTGAAGGCTTCAATGCAAAGCTCACCGGCGCATCCGATTACGCTGCCATCGAAGGCGCGGACGTCTGCATCGTCACCGCTGGCGTTGCCCGCAAGCCTGGCATGAGCCGTGACGATCTTCTCGGCATCAACCTCAAGGTCATGGAACAGGTCGGCGCCGGCATCAAGAAGTATGCCCCGAACGCATTCGTCATCTGCATCACCAACCCGCTCGACGCCATGGTCTGGGCGCTGCAGAAGTTCTCCGGCCTGCCGAAGAACAAGGTCGTCGGCATGGCCGGCGTTCTCGACAGCGCGCGTTTCCGCCTCTTCCTCGCCGAAGAATTCAACGTTTCGGTCGAAGACGTCACCGCCTTCGTTCTCGGCGGTCATGGCGACACCATGGTGCCGCTCGCCCGCTATTCCACCGTTGCCGGCGTTCCGCTGACCGATCTCGTCAAAATGGGCTGGCTGACCGCCGAGCGTCTTGAGCAGATCATCCAGCGCACCCGTGACGGCGGTGCGGAAATCGTTGGCCTCTTGAAGACCGGCTCGGCCTATTATGCTCCGGCTGCCTCGGCAATCGAAATGGCTGAATCCTACCTCAAGGACAAGAAGCGTGTTCTGCCCGCCGCTGCCCATCTGTCGGGTCAGTATGGCGTGGACGACATGTATGTCGGCGTTCCCACCATCATCGGTGCAGGCGGTATCGAGCGCATCATCGAGATCGAACTCAACAAGGAAGAAGAAGCCGCCTTCCAGAAGTCCGTCGGCGCTGTTGCCGGTCTTTGCGAAGCCTGCGTCAACATTGCTCCGTCGCTGAAGTAATCGAGGACGTTTTGCGCTCTGAAAAATCGAAGCTTGTTTTGGCTTTTGTTATGACCGCACTTTTAGGAGTGTGCGTCATATGGCTGATGTCGATATTTTGGAGCGCAATCTATGGCGCAGACAAGTCAATTCAAGCGGCGGTGATCGCTGCGATAGTAGGTATTTTTACTGTCGCATTTACTTACTGGAAGGAGCGGAGCCGCTCAATAAAGGAAGCACACAGAGATAAGAAAATCGAAGTGTACGCTGAGTTCTACGACATGATGTTTGATCTTCCTCATAAATCGAAGAAGGGCGATATCAGGGAACTTGAAGGTGACGAAGATTTTCAGAAAACGTGGTTTTCAATATCGAAGGGTGTTCTTTTTTACGGGTCCCCTAAAGTTGTGAGAGCATTCTCACAATTTAAAGTTGGGTCGGCTGACAAGCTTGATGTTATGAAACTTGTTGGTCGACTTCTCCTCTCCATGAGAGAGGATATTGGGTTGAGTAATTCGGGTTTAGATGAATTGAATATCCATCAAATCTACGTAACGGACGATATCAGAAAGCTAGGAAGCTAAGATGAATATCCATGAATATCAGGCCAAGGCTCTTCTGAAGGGCTACGGCGCGCCGGTTGCTGAAGGCGTCGCCATCCTCAAGGTCGAAGAGGCCGAAGCTGCTGCAAAGCAGCTTCCCGGCCCGCTCTACGTCGTCAAAAGCCAGATCCATGCTGGTGGTCGCGGCAAAGGCAAGTTCAAGGAACTCGGCCCCGACGCCAAGGGCGGCGTTCGTCTGGCGAAGTCGATCGAGGAAGTCGTTTCCCATTCCAAGGACATGCTCGGCAACACGCTGGTAACGGCCCAGACGGGCGATGCCGGCAAGCAGGTCAACCGCCTCTACATCGAAGACGGCGCTGACATTGCCCGCGAACTCTATTGCTCGCTGCTGGTTGACCGTTCGGTCGGCCAGGTTGCTTTCGTGGTTTCTACCGAAGGCGGCATGGACATCGAAGCTGTCGCTCACGACACGCCTGAGAAGATCCACACCATCGCCATCAACCCTGAAAAGGGCGTTTCCGATGCCGACGTTGCTGCGATCTCCAAGGCGCTTGAGCTTGACGGCGTTGCAGCTGAAGACGCCAAGTCGCTCTTCCCGATCCTCTACAAGGCCTTCAGCGAGAAGGACATGGCTCTTCTCGAGATCAACCCGTTGATCGTCATGGAAAATGGCCATCTGCGCGTTCTCGACGCCAAGGTTTCCTTCGATGGCAACGCCATGTTCCGCCATGACGACGTCAAGGCGCTGCGCGACGAGACCGAAGAAGACGCCAAGGAAATCGAAGCCTCCAAGTGGGACCTCGCTTATGTCGCGCTCGACGGCAACATCGGTTGCATGGTCAACGGCGCTGGCCTTGCCATGGCGACCATGGACATCATCAAGCTTTACGGCAAGGAGCCGGCTAACTTCTGCGACGTCGGCGGCGGCGCCGGCAAGGAGAAGGTTGCGGCAGCTTTCAAGATCATCACTGCCGACCCGAAGGTCGAGGGTATCCTCGTCAACATCTTCGGCGGCATCATGAAGTGCGACGTTATCGCCGAAGGCGTCATCGCCGCGGTGAAGGAAGTCGGTTTGCAGGTTCCGCTCGTTGTTCGCCTCGAAGGCACCAACGTCGAGCTCGGCAAGAAGCTTCTGAACGAATCGGGCCTTGCGATTACGGCTGCTGACGATCTGGACGACGCAGCCAAGAAGATCGTCGCGGCGATCAACGGCTAATTGAGGGACCGGAAATAATGTCTATTCTCGTTAATAAAGACACCAAGATCCTCGTTCAGGGTCTGACCGGCAAGACCGGCACCTTCCACACCGAACAGGCACTTGCCTATTACGGCACGCAGATGGTCGGCGGTATTCATCCGAAGAAGGGTGGGGAAACCTGGACCGGTTCCAAGGGCGAAACCCTGCCGATCTTCGCAACGGTTGCCGAAGCCAAGGAAAAGACCGGTGCAGACGCATCCGTGATCTATGTTCCGCCGGCCGGTGCAGCAGACGCGATCATCGAAGCCATCGATGCGGAAATTCCGTTCATCACCTGCATCACCGAAGGCATCCCGGTCATGGACATGGTTCGCGTAAAGGCTCGCCTCGACCGCTCCAAGTCCCGCCTGCTCGGCCCGAACTGCCCCGGTATCCTGACGCCGGAAGAATGCAAGATCGGCATCATGCCGGGCTCCATCTTCCGCAAGGGTTCGGTCGGTATCGTATCGCGCTCCGGCACGCTGACCTATGAAGCCGTGTTCCAGACATCCAACGAAGGCCTCGGCCAGACGACGGCTGTCGGCATCGGCGGCGACCCGGTCAAGGGTACCGAGTTCATCGACGTCCTGGAAATGTTCCTCGCTGACGACGCTACGCAGTCGATCATCATGATCGGCGAAATCGGCGGTTCGGCTGAAGAAGATGCGGCGCAGTTCCTGATCGACGAAGCCAAGAAGGGCCGCAAGAAGCCGATGGCCGGCTTCATCGCGGGCCGTACGGCTCCGAAGGGCCGCACCATGGGCCACGCCGGCGCTGTCGTTTCCGGCGGCAAGGGCGATGCGGAATCCAAGATTGCTGCCATGGAAGCAGCGGGCATCAAGGTATCGCCTTCCCCGGCGCGCCTTGGCAAGACACTGGTTGAAGTCCTCAAGGGCTGAGACCACATGAAACGGTAACGGGCGGCGCGGCTTCAAGCTCGCGCTGCCCGATGCCGCAAGAACGACAACAGACGGCATACCGCCCAGGCGGCAGATAGCAATAATCAAAGCGGCAGGCCGGTCGAACGGCCCTAACGGCATCGAGGAGGCGGACGGATAAGTCCGCAAGAACACAATGGCAAGGCAAGAAGCGAACGAGCAGTTTCAGATCACGTCGTTTCTGGACGGCGCGAATGCAGCCTATATCGAGCAGCTCTATGCCCGGTACGAAGAGGACCCCTCTTCCGTGTCGCCGGAGTGGCAGAGCTTCTTCAAGGCACTGTCCGATAATCCGGAAGATGTGAAGAAGGCGGCCAAGGGCGCCTCCTGGAAGCGCGCCAACTGGCCTATCCCGGCGAATGGCGACCTGGTTTCCGCGCTTGATGGCAACTGGGCCACGGTCGAAAAGGCCATCGAAAAGAAGGTTCAGGCCAAGGCGGAAGCCAAGAGCGCGGATACTGGCAAGGCTGTCAGCCCGGCGGAAGTGCTGCAGGCGACCCGTGATAGCGTTCGCGCCATCATGATGATCCGCGCCTACCGCATGCGCGGCCATCTGCATGCCAAGCTCGATCCGCTCGGCATTGCCGTTGCCGTCGAGGACTATAACGAGCTTTCGCCGAAGTCCTACGGCTTCGAGGAAAGCGATTACGACCGTAAGATTTTCATCGATAACGTGCTCGGCCTCGAATATGCGACCGTGCGCGAGATGATCGATATTCTGGAGCGCACCTACTGCTCCACCATCGGCGTCGAATTCATGCACATGTCCAGCCCGGAAGAGAAGGCCTGGATCCAGGAGCGTATCGAAGGTCCGGATAAGGGCGTTGCCTTCACGGCCGAAGGCAAGAAGGCAATCCTGTCGAAGCTGGTCGAAGCCGAAGGTTACGAACAGTTCCTCGACGTGCGTTTCAAGGGGACCAAGCGTTTCGGTCTCGATGGCGGTGAATCGCTCATCCCGGCGCTGGAGCAGATCATCAAGCGCGGCGGCCAGGAAGGTCTGGAAGAAGTCGTGCTCGGCATGGCTCACCGCGGCCGCCTGAACGTTCTGACGAACGTCATGGGCAAGCCGCACCGCGCCGTGTTCCACGAGTTCAAGGGCGGCTCGTTCAAGCCTGACGATGTCGAAGGTTCGGGCGACGTGAAGTATCACCTTGGCGCCTCCTCCGACCGCGAATTCGATGGCAACAAGGTTCACCTGTCGCTGACGGCCAACCCGTCGCACCTTGAAATCGTCAACCCTGTCGTCATGGGCAAGGCCCGTGCAAAGCAGGACCAGCTGGCCAAGCAGTGGGACGGCGACATCATTCCGCTTTCCGAGCGCGCCAAGGTTCTGCCGCTGCTTCTGCATGGCGATGCCGCTTTTGCGGGTCAGGGCGTGGTTGCTGAAATTCTTGGTCTTTCCGGTCTGCGCGGTCACCGCGTTGCCGGCACGATGCACTTCATCATCAACAACCAGATCGGCTTTACGACGAACCCGGCCTTCTCGCGTTCGTCGCCTTATCCGTCGGACGTTGCCAAGATGATCGAAGCGCCGATCTTCCACGTCAACGGTGACGATCCGGAAGCTGTGACCTATGCGGCCAAGGTTGCCACTGAATACCGTATGAAGTTCCACAAGCCTGTCGTCATCGACATGTTCTGCTATCGCCGCTTCGGCCATAACGAAGGCGATGAGCCGGCGTTCACGCAGCCGAAGATGTACAAGGTCATCCGTGGCCACAAGACCGTCGCGCGCATCTATGCCGACCGTCTGATCGCCGAAGGCCTGATGAACGAAGGCGAATTCGAGAAGATGAAGGCCGACTGGCGCGCTCATCTCGAGCAGGAATTCGAAGCGGGCCAGTCCTACAAGCCGAACAAGGCCGACTGGCTGGATGGCCAGTGGTCGGGTCTGCGCGCTGCCGACAATGCCGATGAGCAGCGTCGCGGCAAGACCGGCGTGCCGATGAAGCAGCTGAAGGAGATCGGCAAGAAGCTGTCGACCATCCCGGAAGGCTTCAGCGCTCACCGCACGATCCAGCGTTTCATGGAAAACCGCTCGCAGATGGTCGAGACAGGCGAAGGCATCGACTGGGCAATGGCGGAAGCGCTCGCTTTCGGTTCGCTCGTCGTCGACGGCCACAAGATCCGCCTTTCCGGTCAGGATTGCGAACGCGGCACCTTCTCGCAGCGTCACTCGGTTCTCTACGATCAGGAAACCGAAGAACGCTACATCCCGCTGGCAAACCTTGCGCCGACACAGGCCCGTTACGAAGTCATCAATTCGATGCTTTCGGAAGAAGCCGTTCTCGGTTTCGAATATGGCTATTCGCTTGCCCGCCCGAATGCGCTGACGCTCTGGGAAGCCCAGTTCGGCGACTTCGCCAACGGTGCACAGGTCGTGTTCGACCAGTTCATCTCGTCGGGTGAACGCAAGTGGCTGCGCATGTCCGGTCTGGTCTGCCTTCTGCCGCATGGTTACGAAGGTCAGGGTCCGGAACACTCTTCCGCCCGTCTGGAGCGTTGGCTGCAAATGTGCGCCGAAGACAACATGCAGGTTGCCAACTGCACGACGCCGGCAAACTACTTCCACATCCTGCGCCGCCAGGTGAAGCGCGACTTCCGCAAGCCGCTGATCCTGATGACGCCGAAGTCGCTGCTGCGCCACAAGCGCGCCACCTCTTCGCTGGCCGAGCTTGCAGGCGAGTCCTCCTTCCACCGTCTCCTGTGGGACGATGCCGAGGTCATCAAGGACGGCCCGATCAAGCTGCAGAAGGATTCGAAAATCCGTCGCGTCGTCATGTGCACGGGCAAGGTCTATTATGATCTGCTCGAAGAGCGCGAAAAGCGCGGTATCGACGATATCTACCTGCTGCGCGTCGAACAGCTCTATCCGTTCCCGGCCAAAGCGCTCATCAACGAGCTGTCGCGTTTCCGCAATGCGGAGATGGTCTGGTGCCAGGAAGAGCCCAAGAACATGGGTGCGTGGTCGTTCATCGATCCTTACCTGGAATGGGTCCTGGCGCATATCGACGCCAAATACCAGAAGGTCCGTTACACGGGCCGTCCGGCTGCCGCCTCTCCGGCGACCGGCCTGATGTCCAAGCATCTGGCGCAGCTTGCTGCGTTCCTGGAAGACGCGCTGGGAGAGTGAGAACTCTCCCGCATCGCCCCGCACAAAAGACACCCGAATAACGGAACTAGATCATGGCCACTGAAATCCGCGTACCAACCCTCGGCGAATCCGTCAGCGAAGCGACCGTCGGCACCTGGTTCAAGAAGGTCGGCGACACCGTCAAGGCCGACGAACCTCTCGTTGAACTGGAAACCGACAAGGTTACCGTCGAAGTCCCGGCGCCTGCGTCCGGCGTTCTCACCGAAATCGTTGCGCAGAACGGCGAAACCGTCGGTCTCGACGCGCTTCTCGGCCAGATCGCCGAAGGTGCCGCCGGCGCTGCAACTTCTGCACCGGCTGCCGAACCGGCAAAGCCTGCTGCTGCCGCGGCCGCCGCTCCGGCTCCCGCTGCTTCTGCCGCCAGCGCCATGCCGCCGGCACCTGCCGCTGGCAAGCTGCTTGCTGAAAACAACCTGTCTGCCGATCAGGTCGATGGTTCGGGCAAGCGTGGTCAGGTGCTGAAGGGCGATGTGCTCGCTGCTGTCGCCAAGGGCGTTTCGGCGCCCGCCGCCGCTCCGGCTCCGGTTGCTGCCGCTCCCCGTCCGGTTTCCGCCGAGCAGGATCAGGTTCGCGAAGAGCGCGTGAAGATGACCCGCCTGCGCCAGACAATCGCTCGTCGCCTGAAGGACGCCCAGAACACTGCCGCCATGCTGACCACCTATAATGAGGTGGACATGAGCGCGGTCATGGACCTGCGCAACCGTTACAAGGACGTGTTCGAGAAGAAGCATGGCGTCAAGCTCGGCTTCATGGGCTTCTTCACCAAGGCCGTGACCCACGCGCTGAAGGAACTGCCTGCCGTCAACGCTGAAATCGACGGCACTGACATCATCTACAAGAACTATTGTCACGTCGGCATGGCTGTCGGCACCGACAAAGGCCTCGTTGTCCCTGTCATCCGCGATGCAGACCAGCTGTCCATCGCTGGCGTCGAAAAGGAACTCGGTCGTCTTGCCAAGGCTGCGCGTGACGGTTCGCTCGGCATGGCCGACATGCAGGGCGGCACCTTCACCATCACCAATGGTGGTGTCTATGGTTCGCTGATGTCGTCGCCGATCCTCAATGCGCCGCAGTCGGGCATTCTTGGCATGCACAAGATCCAGGAGCGTCCGGTCGCCATCGGCGGTCAGGTCGTCATCCGTCCGATGATGTATCTGGCGCTCTCCTACGATCACCGTATCGTTGACGGCAAGGAAGCCGTGACCTTCCTCGTTCGCGTCAAGGAGAGCCTCGAAGATCCGGAACGTCTGGTTCTCGATCTTTAATCGGTCTTGCTTTTCGTTTCAGCGGGGTTTCAAGTGAAGCCCCGCTGAAAGACCACCTGGGAGAGCAGACGTGCAGCCGACATTTCTTGCCGCTTCGCCTTTTTTACCGCTTATCGGTCTAAGCGTTCTTCTTCTCGTCGTGCATGTCCTGTTACAGGGGATGACGGCGACCAAAGAACTGGGGCGCGAATGGAATGCCGGTCCTAGAGACGGTGAGCAGAAGCCACAGGGCAAGCTCTCCGGTCGCGCTTCGCGCGCATCGGCGAATTTCCGGGAGACCTATCCGGCTTTTGTGGCACTCGCCTTCGGCGTTATCATGGCGGGTGACCCATCCGGGCTAGCGCTTATCGGTGCCTGGCTGTGGCTGATCTGCCGTGTTGTCTATATCCCGCTTTATCTCACGGGCGTTCCTTATATCCGCTCGTTCGTCTGGCTGGGCTCCATGCTTGGTCTGGCGCTCATGTTTATCGTGCTGATGTTCTGAAGGCGGCTCGTGATGCATCAATATATTGTCGAACTTGCATCCCTGATGGCGATCTTCGCTTTTGCAATCGTATCGCCGGGCGCAGATCTGGCGATGGTTATGCGCCAGGCGATGGTACACGGGCGCAAGCAGGCCATCATTACCAGCTTCGGCGTGGGAACATCGCTGATGTTCCACGTCACCTATACGATCCTCGGACTTGGCCTCATCATTTCCCAGTCGATCTATCTCTTCAACATCGTCAAATGGCTCGGCGTTGCCTATCTGATTTACATCGGCATCAAGGCGCTGCGCGCCGGCAAGACCGAATTGCCCGCCGCTGAAGCTGAGGGCGTTCAGACGAAAAGCAGCCAGACGGCCCTCAAGGCTTTCACGCTCGGTTTTGCCGCCAATGCGCTCAATCCCAAGCCGGTGTTTTTCTTCCTGTCGATCTTTTCGACGGTGGTTCACGCGCATACGCCTGTTGGCATCAAGTTCGGATACGGGCTCGTCATGGCAAGCTGCCTTATCCTGTGGTTCGTCGGCGTCAGCCTGTTCATGACGACGCCGCGCATGCGTGCTGCATTTCAGCGCGCCAGCCAATGGATCGACCGCACCAGCGGTGTGGTCTTCATCGCTCTCGGTATAAAACTCGCAACTGAAAAAGCGGCCTGAGTTTCAGGTCAAACGGAAGCAGGGCGGTTCAAAATCCTGCCCGATATCAATCAGGAACAAAGATATGGCATATGATGTAGTTGTAATCGGCACAGGCCCCGGCGGTTATGTTTGCGCGGTCAAGGCGGCACAGCTCGGCCTGAAGGTCGCTGTCATCGAAAAGCGCGCGACCTATGGCGGCACCTGCCTCAATGTCGGCTGCATTCCCTCCAAGGCGCTGCTGCATGCTTCCGAAACCTTCGCGCATGTCGCCCACGGCGTCGATTCGCTCGGTATCGAAGTTGCTGCGCCTAAGCTTAATCTTGAAAAGATGATGGGCCATAAGGACGGCGTGGTGAAGGCCAATGTCGATGGCGTTGCCTTCCTGTTCAAGAAGAACAAGATCGATGCGTTCCAGGGTACCGGCAAGGTGGTTTCCGCCGGCAAGGTTTCTGTCACCAACGAGAAGGGCGAGACACAGGAAATCGAAGCGAAGAACATCGTCATCGCAACGGGTTCTGACGTTGCCGGCATTCCCGGTGTGCAGGTCGATATCGATGAAAGCGTCATCGTGTCGTCTACCGGCGCAATCGCTCTCTCCAAGGTTCCGGAAAAGCTGATCGTCGTCGGCGGCGGTGTGATCGGCCTCGAACTCGGTTCGGTCTGGTCGCGTCTTGGCGCCAAGGTGACCGTTGTCGAATATCTCGACAACATTCTCGGCGGCATGGATGGTGAAGTTTCCAAGCAGGCGCAGCGTCTGCTCGCCAAGCAGGGCCTCGATTTCAAGCTTGGCGCCAAGGTGACGGGTGTTGAAAAGACCGCCGCTAGCGCGAAGGTAGTGTTTGAGCCGGTCAAGGGCGGCGCTGCCGAGACGCTGGAAGCAAACGTTGTACTCATCTCCACCGGCCGCAAGCCCTACACCGAAGGCCTCGGCCTCGCGGAAGCTGGCGTCGTTCTCGACAGCCGCGGCCGCGTCGAAATCGACGGCCACTTCAAGACCAATGTAGACGGCATCTACGCCATCGGTGACGTGGTGAAGGGCCCGATGCTGGCGCACAAGGCGGAAGACGAAGGCGTTGCGCTTGCTGAAATCCTCGCGGGCCAGCACGGCCACGTCAATTACGATGTCATTCCGGCCGTCGTTTATACGCAGCCGGAAGTGGCTTCCGTCGGCAAGACTGAAGAAGAACTTAAGGCGGCCGGCATCGCCTATAAGGTCGGAAAGTTCCCCTTCACCGCCAATGGCCGCGCCCGCGCCATGCAGGTTACGGATGGTTTCGTGAAGATCCTTGCCGACAAGGAAACCGACCGGGTTCTCGGTGGTCATATCGTTGGTTTCGGTGCCGGCGAAATGATCCACGAAATCACGGTGCTGATGGAATTCGGCGGTTCTTCGGAAGATCTCGGCCGCACCTGCCATGCGCATCCGACCATGTCGGAAGCGGTGAAGGAAGCAGCGCTCGCGACCTTCTTCAAGCCGATCCACATGTGATCGGCGTTTAAGCCCGACGCTCGAATATTAAATTTCTGTCATCTGCTGAACCCCGGCTTGCCATGCAGGCCGGGGTTTCCCATACTCGCGCTACGGCCTGTCTAACCTTTTGATAAAAGGCAATAAAATGGCGCATCCTACTCAAGTTTCCTTCTCCATTCCGCAGCGTGTCATTCATTGGGCAATGGCGCTTCTGATCTTCTTCAACCTTTTGTTTCCTGACGCCATGGCCCATGCCTACCGGCAGATGCGGCGGGGTGAAACATTGACGTCGGATCAGATTTCCTCGGCTAATATTCACGCCTATGTCGGCTTTGCAGTCCTGCTGCTCGCGGTTCTGCGCCTCTGTCTGCGTTTCTTCCAAGGTGTGCCGCCGCATCCAGCTGAAGAACCGCGACCGTTTAAGATTGCCGCCAAGGTGGCGCATTTCACCTTCTATGTCCTGTTCTTCATTCTGCCCCTTTCCGGCATTGCTGCTTATTACTTTGGTATTGCAACGGCAGGAGAGTTGCATTCGGGTCCCTTCAAGGCTGTGATGTGGGTGCTGATTGCGGGCCATGTCGCCGCCGTTCTGGTTCACCAGTTCTACTGGCGCACCAATGTTCTAAAGCGCATGACCCACGGTTGAGCGGCGGTTTGTCGCGTTTTCTGTTCGACGGAAAAAGAAGATGGTGGTCCCTGTCGCAGCGTGCGGCTGGGGTTCAGGGATGCGAAACATCGAAGATGTATTGCCGGGCGCCGACTGGTGCGATCGCTTTCAGGGGGACATGATGACGCCGGGAGCGACCTCGCTCGATGTGAGCAGGCTTCTCCTCGATCATCCTCCGGCATGGATTAGCGCGCTGATGGCACTTCGAAACCCTGTCGTCTCGCTTTTCGGCTTAAAAACGGTCGAGTTGGTGGCCGGCGCTTCGGCGGGTGGATTTCCGGTTCTGTCGTCAAGCCGGGAGCGGACAGTGCTGGGTTTCGATGACCGTCATCTCGATTTCCGGATCGTCGTTGATCTCGAAGAAAAGGTAGCCACCAGCTGGTGAATGTCACCACCATCGTCCGGCGCAAGAACTTGTTCGGGCGGCTCTATCTTCTTGCCGTCGGGCCGTTTCACCGCCGTATCGTGCCGGCGACGATGCGGCCGTTCTGCGCCAATGTCCGGCCTGTCAGCACAGGAAACTGAGTGGTTCAGTCAACCCGCGTGAGTGTGAAACCCTTTGCGCGCAACAGTTCGACTAGGCCTTCCTCGCCCGGGAGATGCAGCGCGCCGACGGCCATGAAGACATCGCCCTTGGCAAGTTCTGGTGTGGCCCTGTCAGCCATGACATGATTGCGGTCGGTGATGATGCGTTGTTCGAAGGCGGCATAGCCCTGTTCGTTTTCTGCCGCTGCCTTCTTGGGGTCCAGGCTTTTCAGCATGGGCATGGTCATGCCAATATCGCCGGCGACGTAGAGATCGGTCATGGTCGTCATTACGTCATCCATGCGGTCGCCCAGTTCGAGCGTCTCGATCAGCGCCTGCAAATGAAATTCCATCGGCAGTTCAGACATGGCTGTCAATTGTTCGACCATGGTCTCCAGCCCGACGAGACGCTTTCCGTCGGCAATCGCGTCTTCGGCCAGCTTTTTGTCGAGAAAGGAAAGACCCGTTGCCTTGCGGGCAAACTCGCAGGCGGGAAGGGCAACGAAGCTTGAGAGCATCCAGGGCTTCATGCGCGAGACCGCATTCAGCGGAATGCCGCGCTCCTTCAGGCCTTTTTCGAGGCGCGCAACATTATCGGGCGACAGGATGTCGGTAATCGATTTGCCATCCAGAAACATGGTGAGTTCGGGCTTGCTCAGCAGCGAGGTCGCGACCTTCTTATCGTCAACGATTTCGTCCGACTCCACGATAACGGTCGTGGCTTTCTCGAAGGCGGGGCTGGCGGCCGCAGGCATCTCCAGAACACGCGGATCGGTGACATGCATGGTGCCAAGAAGATAGGATGGGGCCGTGCCGGCCTTTTCGATGCGCCAGAAATTGCCCTTGCCGTTCGGGATCGCGGCTGCTTCCTGTTCGATCTTTGCGAAAGCTTGCGGATCGGTCTTGCGCATCTCCACGAGAATATCGCTGCCCGTGCAGGTGATCTTCCGCTCTGTGGCCCCCGCTTCACTGAGTGACAGCAAGGTCATGAGCAGGATGGCAACGGCGGTAACATGGAGGGCGGCCAGCAGCCAGAGCAGGGCGTCGCCTGTCTTGCCCATCAGGGTGGCGGTGAGATTTTGAGGTTTTATCAGGCTGTTCATCGGTCCAATCCGGTTCTTGTTCGCTTATAGAACGGCGGTTTGGACGTCTGGTTAATATCTATGGTTAACCATTTCCTGCTTCATGCGCGAGGGTGCGCGTTGTCGTAGATTTCCAGCAATCTTGCAGTATCGACACCGGTATAGACCTGGGTGGTGGAGAGGCTGGCATGGCCGAGCAGTTCCTGAATGGTGCGCAGATCCCCACCGCCGGCCAAAAGATGGGTGGCGAAGGAATGGCGCAACGCATGCGGGGTGGCGTTTTCCGGCAGGCCGAAAGCGCCGCGCAGCTTCTGCATTTCACGCTGGATGATCGCAGGCTGAAGCTTGCCGCCGCGTGCCCCGAGGAACATCGGTTCGTCGGCCGACAGGGCAAAGGGGCAGAGCTTTTTGTATGTATCGACCGCTTCCGTCACCACTGCGAGCAGCGGCACGATCCGCGTCTTGTTGCCCTTGCCGGTGATGCGCAGGCTCCGCGCTCCGGGTGGGAAATCGGCCGGGGTAAGACCCAGCGCCTCGGAAATGCGAAGACCGCAGCCATAAAGCAGCGACAGGACCGCAGCGTTGCGGGCTGCGATCCAGGGTTCTTCGTTCAACTGTGCCTCGGCCGTGGTGATTTTAAGCGCCTGACGGTCGGTCAGCGGCTTCGGCAGGGATTTCGGCTGTTTTGGCGCGCGCATTGCAGTGGCGCCGGCCGCATTGACGAGTCCCTTTTTCTGCAGGTGGTGCAGCAGCGAGCGCAGACCCGCCAGATGCCGCCCAAGCGACCGCGCGCCGGCGCCCTCCTTTCGTCTGTTGGCCAGAAAGGCGCGAAGATCAACGGGGCGCAGATCGGCAATATCGACTATGGAGGCTGGTTTGCCGATGTAGCCGGTCAGGAACGTCAGAAATTGCCGCGTATCGCGCTCATAGGCTTCCACGGTGTTGTCGGAGAGGCGGCGCTCGCCTGCAAGCGCCGTCAGCCAGGCTTGGCGCTCGGCGAGCAGATCGGGTTCGGCAAATGTCAGGATTTCGGTCACGCGGCGCTCCATTCCACGATTCGAAACTAAGCGCTTATGGTCAGCATTTGGTTAAGAGGTGGACTTTGCGGGGCGCGCCCACTACATCCGGGCGGTTTCCTTTTTCCTGTCGCCGGGGCATGGTCGCCACATCATGGCAAAAGATTCGTCCGATCTGTTTGGGGCTCTGTTCGACCCGCCGTCGCCCACGCGCACGGTGCCCGTTCTTGTGCCCATGCCGGCGCCCGGGCCCTATAGCTACGCTGTGCCTGAAGATATGGTGGTGGAAACTGGTTCCGTCGTTCAGGTGCCACTTGGTCCCCGGCAGGTGTTCGGGGTGGTGTGGGACGATACTGGCGAAAAGGGTGTTGACCCCAAAAAGCTGCGGCCCATCACCAAGAGTTTCGAGTGCCCGCCGCTGAAGGCGGAAATGCGCCGCTTTGTGGATTGGGTCGCCGCCTACACGCTTTCTCCGCCCGGCCTCGTGGCGCGCATGGCATTGCGGGCGCCCGCCGCTTTCGATCCCGAACCGATGATCGAGGGGCTGCGGCTGACCGAGGGCAGGCCGGAGCGCCTGACCCCGGCCCGCGAGAGGGTGATGGAGCTGGCGGCCGAAGGGCACGGCTGGACGAAGAGCGGGCTTGCCCATGCTGCCGGTGTTTCAACCAGCGTTATTGACGGGCTTGTGAAACAGGGCGTGTTCGAGACGATCTTCCTGCCCGCGCCGCCAGTGGTGCCCGAGCCTGACCCTGATTATGTCGAGCCGCGTCTGGAAGGACCGCAGAAACAGGCCGCTTCGGAGATACTCGAAGATGTGCGCAAGGGCGGTTTTCACGTCTCGCTCGTTGATGGCGTGACCGGCTCTGGCAAGACCGAGGTCTATTTTGAGGCCGTGGCCGAAACGCTCAGGCAAGGCAGGCAGGTCCTCATCCTGCTGCCCGAAATCGCGTTGACGGCGGCGTTTCTGGAGCGTTTTCAGGATCGTTTCGGCGCGAAACCGGCCGAATGGCATTCGGACCTGTCGCCGCGGATGCGCGAAAAGGTCTGGCGGCAGGCGGTGACCGGCGAGGTGAAGGTGGTGGCCGGAGCGCGTTCGGCGCTTTTCCTGCCGTTCGACAATCTTGGTCTTATTATTGTCGATGAAGAGCACGACCCCGCTTACAAGCAGGAAGATCGCGTCTTCTATAATGCCCGCGACATGGCGGTGGTGAGGGCGCGGATCGCCGAATTCCCGGTCGTGCTGGTTTCGGCCACGCCTTCGGTGGAAAGCCAGGTCAACGGCAGCTCGGGGCGTTACAACACTATTCACCTGCATACGCGTTTCGGCGATGCGGCGATGCCTGACCTGCATCTTGTCGATATGCGTCGCCATCCGCCAGAGCGGGGAGGTTTTCTATCTCCCGTTCTGCTGCGCGGGATCGGCAAGACGATCGAAAAGGGTGAACAGGCGCTGCTGTTTCTCAATCGACGCGGTTATGCGCCGCTGACGCTCTGCCGCGTCTGCGGCCATCGCTTTCAGTGCCCGCAATGTTCCAGCTGGCTGGTGGAGCACCGGTTCCGCAATCAGTTGCAGTGCCATCAGTGCGGCCACAGCGAGCCCACCCCCGACCATTGCCCGGAATGTGGCACCTTCGATCATCTGGTGGCCTGCGGTCCGGGGGTGGAGCGCATCGCCGAAGAGGTGGAGAAACACTTCCCCGATGCCCGCACCATTGTACTCTCTTCCGATCTCATGGGCGTCAAGCGGCTGCGGCTGGAACTGGAGGCGATCGTCAAAGGGGAGGCGGATATCGTCATCGGCACGCAGCTCGTCGCCAAGGGGCATAACTTCCCGCTGATGACGCTCGTCGGCATCGTCGATGCCGATCTAGGCCTGGCCAACGGCGATCCGCGGGCGGCGGAGCGAACTTTCCAGCTGCTTTCGCAGGTGACGGGGCGAGCCGGACGAACGGGGCGTAAGAGCCATGGCCTGCTCCAGACCTATCAGCCGCAGCACCCGGTCATGCAGGCCATCGTTTCGGGTGATGCTTCTGCCTTTTACGAAAGGGAGATCGTGGAGCGCGAAAAGGCCGTGCTACCGCCCTTCGGACGGCTTGCCTCAATCATCGTTTCGGCCGATACGCGCGGAGAAGCCGAAACCCATGCGCGAGGTCTGAGGGCGGCCGCCCCGCAGGTTACCGGCATCATGCTGCTCGGCCCGGCGGAGGCACCCTTGGCGTTGATCCGCGGCCGTCACCGTTTCCGCCTTCTCGCGCACGGGCGGCGCAATTCCGACATGCAGACCTTCCTTCGCACATTGCTGGCCAATGGCCCGAAAGAGCGCGGCAGCGTCCACGTGCAGCTCGATATAGATCCGCAAAGTTTCCTTTGAAACTCGCCAACGGGCGTTTTCCCGCTGTCATGACCGTGTCATAACGCAGCAGGCAATCAAAGATGATTTGGGGAACGAGATGGAGTTTTATTTTCCCGCCGAGTTTGGCGAGCAGCTGGCTTTCGGCGCAGCGGTGGTATCGGTCGTGATGGGCCTTTTTTTCATGTTTGCACCGGGCGTCACGCTGCGCGCCTTCGGTTTGCAGCCGGCTGGCGAGCGCAGGGACGGTTATGTGCTCGTGCGGTCGTCGCTGGCGGGGTTCTATCTCGGTCTGGGCGCTGCCGCCCTGCTTCTCGCACAGCCGATGGTCTATCTCGCCTTCGGTGCGGCATTCGGCCTCAGCGTGTTCGGCGGCATTCTTTCCATCCTCTCGGATGGTGGCGCAACCATGCGGAATTTCTTACTTCTGGTTGTGCACTTTCTGCTCTCCGCACTCGCGTTGAGCTATGTCTTCGGGCTGGTCTGAAGCGGGCTTTTGGGCTTTTGTGCCGCAGATGCGCCGCATCCTGAGCGAAAACGGAAAATTTAAACGCATTCCCCCTTGCCCAAACGGCGCTTTCCGCTATTACGCGTGTTGCGAGTCCCGGCGTCCTATGCTAGACGGACCGCGAAATTGGGAAAAGGCAGGGGGGAATTCCGGTCTTTTTCGGGGAAATTGAAACGATTTCAAGAATTTGATGCGGTGGAGCCCCATCGCTGAGGGTCTTGGACGATTAGCAGGGAAAAAGTGCCCGTGGCAGACACCTCCCAGGGAACATCCGGTGTAGCGGAAAGGTATGCGTCGTCGCTTTTCGAGCTTGCTTTGGAAGCGGGTACGGTCGAAGCGGTTCAGGCCGAACTGGACAAGTTTGGCGCACTTCTCGACGAAAGCGACGATTTAAAGCGTCTGGTTGCGAGCCCGGTGTTTTCCGCCGAGGATCAGTTCAAGGCAATCACCGCTATCTGCGAAAAGGCCGGTATCTCCGGTCTCGCTCTGAATTTCCTCAAGGTTGTTGCGAATAACCGCCGTCTCTTCGCCGTTCCCGGCATGATCCGCGCCTACCGCACCATCGCTGCCGCCCATCGCGGCGAAATCACCGCCGAGGTCACCTCGGCACATGCGCTCGACGAGGCGCAGGAAACTGAACTGAAAGCGGCGCTGAAGAGCGTTACCGGCAAGGATGTGACGATTTCCGTTACCGTCGACCCGTCGATCCTCGGTGGTCTGATCGTCAAGGTCGGCTCCCGCCAGATCGATACGTCTCTTCGCACCAAACTTTCCACCCTTAAGCTTGCACTGAAAGAGGTTGGCTGATGGATATCCGCGCCGCGGAAATTTCCGCAATTCTGAAAGATCAAATCAAAAATTTCGGCAACGAGGCGGAAGTCTCGGAAGTCGGCCAGGTGCTTTCCGTCGGTGACGGTATTGCTCGCGTTTACGGTCTCGACAATGTTCAGGCTGGCGAAATGGTCGAGTTTCCGGGCGGCATCCGCGGCATGGCGCTCAACCTCGAAGCCGACAATGTCGGCGTGGTTATCTTCGGTTCCGACCGTGACATCAAGGAAGGCGACACCGTAAAGCGGACTGGCGCTATCGTTGACGTTCCCGTGGGTCCGGAACTGCTCGGCCGCGTCGTTGACGCGCTCGGCAACCCGATCGACGGCAAGGGCCCGATCAATGCCGTCAAGCGTTCGCGCGTTGACGTCAAGGCTCCTGGCATCATTCCGCGCAAGTCGGTTCATGAGCCGATGTCGACCGGCCTCAAGGCCATCGACGCGCTCATCCCGGTTGGCCGCGGCCAGCGCGAGCTTGTGATCGGCGACCGCCAAACCGGCAAGACCGCGATCATTCTCGACACGATTCTGAACCAGAAGGCCATTCACGACAATGGTCCTGACGGCGACAAGCTTTATTGCGTCTACGTCGCTATCGGTCAGAAGCGTTCGACCGTTGCCCAGTTCGTGAAGGTTCTGGAAGAGCGCGGCGCACTGCAGTATTCGATCATCGTTGCTGCGACCGCTTCCGATCCGGCTCCGATGCAATACCTCGCACCGTTCGCCGGTTGCGCCATGGGCGAATACTTCCGTGACAACGGCAAGCATGCTCTTATCGGTTACGACGACCTTTCCAAGCAGGCCGTTGCCTATCGTCAGATGTCGCTTCTGCTGCGCCGTCCTCCGGGCCGCGAAGCTTATCCGGGCGACGTTTTCTACCTCCACTCCCGTCTTCTCGAGCGCGCTGCAAAGCTCTCCGACGAAATGGGCGCTGGCTCGCTGACGGCTCTGCCTGTCATCGAAACCCAGGGTAACGACGTTTCGGCCTTTATTCCGACCAACGTGATCTCGATCACTGACGGCCAGATCTTCCTCGAAACCGACCTGTTCTATCAGGGTATCCGCCCGGCTGTTAACGTCGGTCTGTCGGTTTCGCGCGTTGGCTCCGCCGCTCAGATCAAGGCGATGAAGCAGGTTGCCGGCTCGATCAAGGGTGAACTCGCCCAGTATCGCGAAATGGCCGCTTTTGCCCAGTTCGGCTCGGACCTCGATGCTTCCACGCAGCGCCTGCTTAACCGCGGTGCTCGCCTGACCGAGCTTCTGAAGCAACCGCAGTTCTCGCCGCTCAAGACGGAAGAACAGGTTGCGGTGATCTTCGCTGGTGTCAACGGCTACCTCGACAAGATCCCGGTCGCACAGGTCGGCAAGTTCGAGCAGGGTTTCCTCTCCTACCTCCGCTCGGAAGGTAAGGCGATCCTCGACACCATCCGCACGGAAAAGGCTATCAGCGACGATACCAAGGGCAAGCTCAAGGGCGCTCTTGATACCTTCGCCAAGTCTTTCTCTTAAATCAGGGCTCTTTTACTCGGACGGATAACGGATGCCTTCACTAAAGGATCTGAAAAACCGCATTGCCTCTGTTAAGGCGACGCAGAAGATTACCAAGGCGATGAAAATGGTCGCCGCGGCGAAGCTTCGGCGCGCCCAGGAAGCTGCGGAGGCCGCCCGGCCTTATTCTCAGCGCATGAGCGCCGTTCTTGCCAACATCGCGAATGCGGTCGAGGCGGACGTTGCTCCGGCGCTGATGACCGGCACCGGCAAGGACGACGTGCATCTGCTCGTCGTCTGCACGGCTGAGCGTGGTCTTTGCGGCGGTTTCAACTCGCAAATCGCCCGTTTTGCCCGCGATCACGCCCGCAAGCTGATTTCGGAAGGCAAGACGGTCAAGATCATCACGGTCGGCAAGAAGGGTTACGACGCCCTGCGTCGCGAATTTGCAGCCAACATTATCGAGCGCATCGAACTGCGCGACGTGAAGAAGGTCGGTTTTGAAAATGCCGACCAGATCGCCAAGAAGGTGATCTCGCTCTTCAACGCCGGCGAGTTCGATGTCTGCACGCTGATCTATTCGGAATTCAAGTCCGTCATCAGCCAGATCCCGACCGGCCTGCAGCTCATTCCGGCCGCAACGCCTGTTGTGGAAGAGGATGCCGCGACGCAGAACGCCGTCTACGAATATGAGCCGGATGCGGCTTCTATTCTGGAAGACCTTATTCCGCGCAACATTTCGGTTCAGGTTTTCCGGGCTCTGCTCGAAAACGTTGCCGGTGAAATGGGCGCCAAGATGAGCGCGATGGATAACGCAACGCGCAATGCCGGTGAAATGATCAACAAGCTGACGCTGTCCTACAACCGTCAGCGTCAGGCTCAGATCACCAAGGAACTCATTGAAATCATTTCGGGCGCGGAAGCGCTCTGAGGTAAGGAAAGAGGGTAAGGATAATGGCTAAGGCAGCTACCCCCAAGAAAACCGCAGCGGTGAACGGCGCGGGCAAGGTTACCCAGGTTATCGGCGCTGTTGTCGACGTGGCGTTCGAAGGCGAACTGCCTCCGATCCTGAACGCGCTCGAAACCGAGAACAACGGCAACCGTCTGGTTCTGGAAGTCGCGCAGCACCTCGGTGAAAACGTCGTTCGCACGATCGCCATGGACTCGACCGAAGGTCTGGTTCGTGGTCAGTTCGTTTCGAACACCGGCGCTCCGATCTCCGTTCCGGTTGGTCCGGAAACGCTCGGCCGTATCATGAACGTCATCGGCGAGCCGGTTGACGAAGCTGGTCCGATCGTGACCGCCTCCAAGCGCGCCATCCACCAGGACGCTCCTGCTTACGTCGAACAGTCGACCGAAGCGCAGATCCTCGTCACCGGCATCAAGGTCGTCGACCTTCTGGCTCCTTACGCCAAGGGCGGTAAGATCGGCCTGTTCGGCGGCGCCGGCGTTGGCAAGACCGTTCTCATCATGGAACTCATCAACAACGTTGCTAAGGCACATGGCGGTTACTCGGTATTCGCCGGCGTTGGTGAGCGTACCCGTGAAGGTAACGACCTCTACCACGAAATGATCGAATCGAACGTCAACAAGCTCGGCGGCGGCGAAGGCTCCAAGGCTGCGCTGGTTTACGGCCAGATGAACGAGCCGCCGGGCGCTCGCGCTCGCGTCGCTCTGACCGGTCTGACGATCGCTGAGAACTTCCGCGACGAAGGCCAGGACGTTCTGTTCTTCGTGGACAACATCTTCCGCTTCACGCAGGCTGGTTCGGAAGTGTCGGCTCTTCTCGGTCGTATTCCTTCGGCCGTGGGTTATCAGCCGACGCTCGCAACCGACATGGGTCAGATGCAGGAACGCATCACCACCACGACCAAGGGTTCGATCACCTCGGTTCAGGCTATTTACGTTCCCGCCGACGACTTGACCGACCCGGCTCCGGCCACCTCGTTCGCCCACCTGGACGCAACGACGGTTCTGTCTCGTTCGATCGCTGAAAAGGGCATCTACCCGGCTGTTGACCCGCTCGACTCCACCTCGCGTATGCTCGACCCGATGATCGTCGGCGAAGAACACTACGAAGTGGCTCGTAAGGTTCAGTCTACCCTGCAGCGCTACAAGTCTCTTCAGGACATCATTGCCATCCTCGGCATGGACGAACTGTCGGAAGAAGACAAGCTGACGGTTGCCCGCGCCCGCAAGATCGAGCGCTTCCTGTCGCAGCCGTTCTTTGTTGCTGAAGTCTTCACCGGTTCGCCGGGCAAGCTGGTTGCTCTCGAAGACACGATCAAGGGCTTCAAGGGCCTCGTCAACGGCGAATACGACAATCTGCCGGAAGCCGCCTTCTACATGGTCGGTTCGATGGAAGAAGCCATCGAAAAGGCAAAGAAGCTGGCTGGCGAAGCTGCTTGATGATGAATTGGCGGGCGCGTGGTTTAACCGCGCGCCTCGCTGGCAATGGCGGCGAAACCCGAATGGTGATGCCGGCGTTGTAACGAATAATTCGTGACGCCCGCGTAATTGAAAAGAAGTGAATAGCCATGGCTGACAGTTTCAAATTCGATCTCGTTTCCCCGGAGCGTCTGCTCGTTTCCGAAACGGTTACGGAAGTCGTCATCCCGGCTACGCTGGGTGAAATGACGGTTCTGGCCAATCATGCGCCGACGATGACCACGATCAAGCCGGGTCTTGTGACGGTGAAATTTGCCTCTGGCGAAACACACAAATACGTCGTGTTTGGCGGTTTTGCCGATATTCTGCCGACCGGCTGCACGCTTCTCGCGGAATCCGCTGTTTCGGCTGACGATATGTCTCCCGATACGCTTCAGAAGCGCATCGATGCGGCCAAGGCCGAAATCCAGGAAGGCAATCATCACCACGAACATCTGACCAAGCTTGAAAAGCACCTCTATGAGCTGACGAACCTGCATGAGGTTCTCGTCGCTGCTTGAAAGTACCGGGCGGGTTCGAAAGAATGACTGCCCACAAAAAACTAGAAGCAGAAAGCGGCCGTTTCGGTCGCTTTTTTGTTTTTAGCTGTCTCTCCCGCTTCTGTTGCTAGAGCCCTATCGGGTCGTCGCCTTGCCAGGCTCATTACGGGGAATTGGCTCGCATCTGCCGAAATCGATTCCGATTTTGTGGGTGATAGGCTAGATGTGAAAGGGAAGGGAATGTCGCTTTATCCATCACAGACCGATATGGTGGTGCGTTTCCCGTCATGGAGGAATGATCGTCGTGTCGGTGGAAGCAAGTTATCGAAGGGTTGCCAGAACCGCATTGCGGGAGGGCGCACTTGCCACAGGTGAGCGTGCCGTGCCGGAAGAAATCCCGGTTGCTTTTTCTTATGGCGGTAGCACCCATGCCGTGATGATGGCCAGCCCTGCCGATCTCGTCGATTTTGCCGTCGGCTTCAGCCTTACCGAGGGCATCATATCGATGCGTTCCGACATTCAGGCTATCGAAGTGATTGAAGCGGGACAGGGTTACGATGTCCAGGTGGATTTGACGGATGCCGAGGCCGATGCCCTGCGGGCGAGACGACGGCATATGGCAGGTCCGGTGGGCTGCGGTCTCTGCGGCATTGAGTCGATAGAACAGGCGGTGCGTGTCGTGCCGGATTTGAGCGGCTTGAAATCGTCGGTCCACGGCAATGATGTGGTTGCGGCTGTGAAGGCGCTGAACGATGGGCAAACCCTCAATCGTGAAACAAGGGCCGTTCACGGCGCAGGGTTTTATAGTCCGCGTGAGGGGCTTTTGGCGGTACGCGAAGATGTCGGCCGTCACAATGCGCTGGATAAATTGGCCGGCGCGGTCGTGAATGCGGGCTTTTCCGCGCAGACGGGTATTGTGGCCGTTACCAGCCGCCTGTCGGTGGAGATGGTGCAGAAGACGGCGATTCTCGGCTGCCCGGTTCTCGCGGCGATCTCCGCACCCACGGCGCTTGCGATCGAAACTGCCGATAAGGCGGGCATTACACTCGTTGCTTTGGTCCGGGGTGAAGACTTCGAAATCTTCACCCGTGCGGACCGTATTAGCCTGTAACCCCGGCATGGGGCTTCGGCATATGCGGATTTAGAATTCCGCCCATTCCGCCGCCATGTTACCGGGCGCCCTTGCTGTGGCATATCGCGGCTGAGGTGTCGGCAGCCGGGTTATGCTGGCGGGTTTTTTATCGATGGGCTGGGCGGGTGCTAGCTGTGCCTCGCCGGATATTCTGAACTGTCGCAGCAATTCGTAGAGGTTGTCGGCCTCACTGGCGAGACCGTGGCTGGCGGCAGTGGTTTCTTCCACCATGGCGGCGTTTTTCTGGGTCGCCTGATCCATGACGTTGACGGCCTGGTTGATTTCCCTCAGCCCGTTCGCCTGTTCGCGCGATGCTTCGACGATCGCCGAGACATTGACGTCGATTTCACCCATCTGCGACTGAATATCCCGCAAGGCCTCACCGGTTCTGCCGACAAGATCGACGCCATTGGCGACCTGTTCGCGGGAGGTGTTGATCAGCGACTTGATCTCCTTGGCTGCCACGGCGGAGCGTTGGGCCAGCTCGCGCACTTCCTGCGCCACGACGGCGAAACCCTTGCCGGCCTCCCCGGCGCGGGCGGCTTCTACCCCGGCGTTCAGCGCCAGGAGGTTGGTCTGGAAGGCGATGTCGTCGATTACGCCAATGATGTTGGTGATTTCGCCGGAAGAACGCGAAATCGCATCCATGGCGGAAATTGCCTGCTGAACGACATCGCCGGAATGTTCGGCATGTTCTCTCGTCCGCAGCACCAGCTTGCCAGCCTCACCGGCGCGACGGCTGGCATCGGTCACGGTGGTGGTGATTTCCTCCAGTGCAGCGGCAGTTTCCTCCAGCGAGGCCGCCTGTTGTTCCGTTCGTTGCGAAAGCTGATCGGCGGCGATGCGGATTTCGCCGGAGCCGGAGGCGATGGTCGAGGCATTGTGAGATATCGTCTGCATGGTGGCCTGCAGCTTGCCGACGACCTCATTGAAGTCCGCCCGCAGTTTCTCCATGCTGGGGACGAAACCGGTGTCGAGGCGCTGCACAAGGTCGCCCTCGGCGAGTGCGCGCAGGGCGTTGGCAAGCACGGTGATGGCGCTCATGCGCGGCGTGACGTCGGTGGCGAATTTTACCACTTTCACGACTTTTCCGGCCTCATCCAGGACCGGGTTGTAGGCGGCCTGGATCCATATTTCCTTGCCGTTCTTGCCATAGCGGACAAATTCGTCCGAAATGAATTCTCCCGATGCCAGTCGCTGCCAGAAATTGGCGTAAGTGGGGGATGCCGTATAGGCCGGATCGCAGAACATGCGATGGTGCTTGCCCTCGATCTCCTTCAGATCGTAGTTCACCGTTGCACAGAAATTCGGGTTGGCGGTGATGATCGTGCCGTCAGGGAAAAACTCGATGGTCGCCTGAGAGCGCGATAGCGCTTCCAGCTTGCCTGCGTCTTCTATGGCCTTGATCCTCTTGGCGGTGATGTCAGTCGCGATCTTGACGACTTTGTAGGGCTTGCCCGAACGGAAGACGGGGTTATAGGAGGCTTCAATCCAGATGGCTGATCCATCCTTGCGAATACGGCGATACTCGCTCGCCTGAAATTCACCGCGCGCAAGAGATTCCCAGAATTCTTGATAGGCGTGCGATGCGGCAATCTCCCTGTCGCAGAACATGCGATGGTGCTTGCCGACGATTTCTGCGAGATCGTAACCCAGCGTCATGCAGAAATTCCGGTTTGCGGTGAGAATATTACCTTTGAGATCGAATTCTATGACCGCCTGCGATCTGGATATCGCATCGAGCATATTTCGGTTATCTGCGCTTTTCCCTAACCCCAGCATTAACGTCCCCCAAATATCGGTCGACGGAGCGGCTCGCAGCACCCAAGGTGTGGTCCACGCCGTATCATGTTGAACAACGGACAGGTTTTGCCGCCACGGGCGGCAATGCAGGCACTTGCGACTTTTGTGGCCTTCGTCAGCTATCGAACCCGGGTGAATATGATGTGGGTGAGGTACTGTTCGCCGGCTTTTAATATTAGATATCTATAATATTAAAATGTTCTTATTTAAGTTGTAAGATGAACGACAAAACAAAAAAACCGCCGGAGGGCCCGGCGGTCTGGTTCTGTTGTCGATGACAGCTGTGAAACACTTGCTTCAGACTGTAGTCACCTGATCAGGCGGCAAGGTCTTCGGCTTCGGTTCCCTTGAACATCTTAGCGAGGTTCAGGAAGCAGATCATACCGTGTTCGTTGGCGATGATGCCTTCGGAATAGGACTTGTCGAAAGAGGCGGAGATTTCCGGAACGGGCTGCACCTGGTTTGCCGGGATCGTGAGGATATCGGAAACGCGGTCAACAAGCATGCCGATAACCATGTTGTGCACTTCCGCCACCACGATGGCGCTTCGTTCATTGGCGACGGTGCTCTTCATGCCGAGCTTGTGAGCCAGATCGATGATCGGAATGACCGAGCCGCGCAGGTTCATGACACCGATGACATCTTTCGGTGCGTGGGGAATGGGCGTGGAAGGCGCCCAGCCGCGAATTTCGCGAATGGTCGTCGTCTTCACGCAGAACTCCTGATCATGCAGGCGGAATGCGATGATTTCGAGCGTCTCACCGCCAAAATTGGTAGAGTTAATCATTGCCATCAGAATTCTTCCCAATGCTCGCTGTGGAGGCCGGCGCAAGTGCACCGACACTTGCATATGCGGGTTTGGCGTTCTGCCTGGTGCCTGAACAGCCGGAAATACTATTTCCGTCTTCAAT
Organism: Agrobacterium sp. NPDC058088; assembly: GCF_042885035.1. Classification (NCBI taxonomy): domain Bacteria; kingdom Pseudomonadati; phylum Pseudomonadota; class Alphaproteobacteria; order Hyphomicrobiales; family Rhizobiaceae; genus Agrobacterium; species Agrobacterium sp. NPDC058088. The sequence continues at coordinate 112,123 of NZ_JBHVSU010000009.1, forward strand.
GGAAGAGTCGTACCACGAGATGGTTTCGCAAACCTAAATGCGAAGCCGTCTCAATATTCCTTCTCGTAAAATATCCCGGCCGCGCCTTCGCCATTGCCGCCTGCTTCGCCGCGCAGCTTCACGCCGCGCCCGACATCGAGGTTGATGATCGCTTTTGCGCCGGAGTCGCCGCTCTGCTGCAGCTCGAGATAGGTTCTTTCATTGAGATACTTACCAGCGGAAACACGGGCCTGTCCCTCGGAATCCGTGGAAATATCGAGATCGTCGACGCCGAGATTGCTTCTAAGCTTGTCGAACAGCGAGGTGGAGCGTCCACCGGCCAGCTGGGCGGCGGCATCGGCCAGACGCGCGATCTGCAGGGCAGAGAGTTTCGACATCGACTGTCCGAAAATCAGCTGTGCCATCACCTCGTCCTGCGGCAGGGCAGGGGCGGAGGAGAAGGCAAAGGTCGGGTCGTTGGCGTTGCCGGAAACAGATACGGTGACCGTGGTCGAACCGACCGCCGAGTCTGCCTTCATATCGAGAACCGGGACGAGGCCGCCACCAAAGGTGATATTGCCCGTTGTGAAATCCAGCCGGCGGGTAAGGATTTCCAACCGGCCTCGGCGCATTTCAAAGCCGCCCGAGATGACGGGAACGGCGGCGGTGCCGCGGATGGTCAGATTGCCGGTCAGTTCGGCATCGATGCCTCGCCCGCGCACGAAGATGCCGCTCGGCGCATTTACCTTGAGATCGAGATTGATGGTGGAGGAACTGCCGCTTCCGCCCTGGTCCGCTCCGAGTGCCTTGGCCTGGGCGCGCACTTTTGGCGGCGCGTTCTTGTGCTTGACATCGATCTCCGTCAGCGAGGCCGGAAGTTTCTCAGGAATGGTGATGGCGCTTCTGTCGAGAGTGAGGTTGCCACCAAGTATTGGCGAATTCAGCAGCGGCCCTTTCAGAGTCAGCGTGCCGCTCACCACCGTCGTCACCAGCGTGCCGTCGTTATAACCGGCGCGATCCAGCGTGATGGAAATATCGGCGGGAAAACCAGAGCCGCCGGTTATGCCGATGTTGCCGGTGCCCGAGATCGTTCCGCCACCGGCGAGCTTGCCCGTCAATCTGGAAATGACGGCACGGTCGCGATCGAAGGTGACCGTTGCGCCCAGGCCATTGATCGTCAGGTTCCGGCGCACATCTGTCAGGCGTGTGCCATCGGTGGTGATGCTGCCGGTCACGACAGGTGCGGAAGCGGTGCCGGAGATCTTGACGTCGATGGCGGCGGTACCGTCCACATCCAGGCCCTGTGCTGCGGTTTGCGCGGCAACTGCGGTGAAAGGCAGCCGACCGGAAAAAGCCATGGAAAGCGGGCGATTGCCGGCGATGCCAAGCGAGCCGCCGCCGGAAAGGGACATGCCGCCCTGACCGCTCACGTTGGTTTCGATCTGCAGGCTGCCGCCGGCAAACCGGCCGTTCGCCTTGATGCCGAGTGCCGCGAGCCCCGAGGCGCGGGTCTGCGCGACCTCGGCATTGGCCCAGTTCAAATCATAATCAACCGAGGGGTCGGATGCCGCACCCTTGGCGCTGACCGTGCCGGATATGCTGCCTGCTGCATCCAGCCCGGCAGCAAAGGCGTTTGCCAGGTTCGCGGGAAGCGAGCGGATATCGGCCTTGATATCAAGGGTCGAGCCGGCGGTACCGTTGACCACCACACGCCCATCTCCCGTGATGATGGTCAGATCGGCGATTCGAGCCGTGCCGTTCTGGACGGCGATGGTGCTTGGTTTTTCAAGCCGCACCGCAATTCCCCTGGGTGCTGCCGAAAAGGCGTCGACCCGCACCGTCATCGGTGATCCACCAGTATCCGCGCTGCCTTTCACCACCAGCGGCGCATTGTCATAACGGCCCGTGACATCGAACGCGGTCATCGTGCCGGAATGTCCGATGGTGGCATTCAGGCCTGAAATCGCAGCCGTTCCGGTATTGACGCTGTCGGCGCTGACCTTGCCATTGATGGCGAGCGCCTGAAGGTCATCGATGGAAATATCGGCGGCCAGCTTTGAAATCGTCGTCGTGCCTTGGCGGATGCTGCCGCCATTTGCCTTTATCGTTGCTGCGATCTTGCCATTGGCGTTGCTCAGCGCGATATCGCCGGCAATATCGCCATCCGCCTGCTGGGCGGCGAGTGCGGCCAACAGGGCGAGATCGGGGAAATTGAAGGAGAGATTGCCCGTCGGCAGGAACTGCTGCGAAAATTGCAGCTTCCCGTCCAAGATGTTGCGACCCACCGCGATATGAAGTTCGGGTATTGCCGTGCCATTTTCGGTCTGCACCACATTGGCGTTGGCGTCGATCTTCTGCCGGTCGAGGCTGCCGCTGGCCGTCAGCTTTGCCTGCGGTGCGGCCGGGTCGGCCTTGCCGGCGGCATTGACCTTCAGTGCTTCGAGTTTTCGCCCGGCAAGGACGGCACTTTCAGAACTCAGGGTCACGTTAAAATCGGGTGCGGCAAGCGCGCCGCTGGCCTCGATCGCAAAATCGGCGAGGCCCTTCGCCTGCGGCGTCAGCTTTTCGAGCGCGGGGAACTTACCTGTGAGATCGGCTTTCAGTTCCTCATTTTCGAGGCTGACATTCCCTGCCGCCTCGATCGTACCGGACTTGATGACGAGGTTCTCGACGCTGATGCGTCCGCCGATAATCAGGTCGATATCCCCCTGGAGGGCGATGGTTGTGTCGAATTTTTCCGCGAGCGAGGGCGGAAGCGTGGCGGGCAGCGCAAAGAGTTGAACGCTTGAGGTCAGGTGGTTGTCGGCGAGATCGAAATTGCCGTTCAGTGTGCCGCCGACACTCGCACTTTCCAGCGTCGCGCCGTTAAAAGCGATGGCGGACGAGGTGAGGCTGAGCGGTGCCTTGATGGTGAGAGGTGCACGTACCAGCCGGTCGATATCGGGACTGACAAAGGATGATTGCGCCACCGACAGGACGGTGGCGATCGTGCCGCTGCGGTTGGCGATATTGAGATCGGTGCTCTCTGCGGTCAGTTTGACATCGCCAAGCCGACCCTGTGGTAGCGCAAGGCTGCGCAGGGAAACGGTGGTGTTGAGGTGAGCGGCGTCTGCGCCACCCTTCAGGGAAAGATCAAGGCCGTTGATGAGGGCCTGGATTTCACCATTGCCGAGCGGCCAGCGGAAATCCACGGGGCCGGCGGTGCCGATGAGATTGGCGGCAAGATCGTTCTGGCCGTTCGGATCGACGGTGCCCCATGCCGTCAGCAGCAGCGTGCCGGTCTCAAGCGTACTGCTGCCGATTTCGATGCGGCCCTGCGGGGAGAGTGTGGCATTCGCATCAAGCTTCGTCTCACCGGCAAAAAGCTGGCGGAAGGCAGGCGGCAGCAGCAGATCGGGCTTACCGCCGCCCGCAATCTCGATACGGCGCGTTCCGTCATCACCAAGGAGATGACGACCGGTGACGTTGAGCACCGCATTGCCGGCGACATTGCCGCGCAGCGTGCCCGTCCAGTTGGAAAGCGGGCCTTCGCCATTGAGGTCTATCGCCACCGCAGGCGTGCCGGGAAGCGAAAGCAGCGTAGCGAGCAGGCCGCCTTCGGGTTCCTTCATCTCCGCTTTCAGCTTCAGCACGTTCTCATTCGGCAGGAAAGCAACGTCGGCATTGATCTCCGCATCCACGGCATTGCGCCTGTGAGCGGTCAGTGAAAGCCGCATGTCGTCCTGGGCGGCCTTGAGGTTGCCTTCCACCGTCAGATCGAAGGGGCGGCCGAGAAGTGATTGCCCAAGGCTGATATTCGGAAAGTTGAAATTATCGATGACGATTTCAACAGGAAGCGAAGAATTGCCGGAGTTTTTGCTGGTCGTCTGCTGAGCGGGCAATGGTTGGCGCTCGACATCGACCGATGCAGCCGAGACGCGATCGGCATGGAAGGTGCCGGCAAGCAGCGACAGCGGCGACCAGTCGACGGCGATCTGGTTCACGCGAGCATAAGGGCCCTGCCGGTCGGAAAGGGTGACATTATCAAGCCGCAGCCGGCCGGTCAGAAGGCCGGCCGGAGGAGAAATCTCGATTGTCTGATCGGGTGTCGATACGAGTGATGCAATCTGCTTTGCGGCAATCCGGGCGCCCATCGGCGTAAAACCGACGAACAGCGCCGCAAGCAACACCAGCACCACGCATAACAGTGCAGCGTAACCCAGCCATCTCAGCAATCGAATCAACGTTTTCATCAAGGGTAAACTACACTCTGTTGCAAGGGTGTTCGACTGCGGCGTTTAAAAAGACTGGCCGATGCCAGCATAAATGCCGAAATTGTTGCCGCCGTCGTATTTTTCAAGCGGCATGGCGACATCGAGACGCAGAGGCCCGAAGGGCGTCACGTAACGCAGACCGATACCGGCACCAGCCCGGATATCGGAAAAATCGGGAGTTACTTCATCCGAAACCACACCGGCATCAATGAAGGGCACGATGCCGATCGTATCGGTGACCTTGATGCGGGCCTCAACGGAGCCGACCACATAAGAACGACCGCCGGTCGCGTCACCCGCTGCATTATAGGGCGAAATTTCCTGGTAGCTGTAGCCGCGCACCGATCCGCCGCCACCGGCGTAAAAGCGCCGTGTGGTCGGAATGTCCTGCAGATCGCTGCCACCCACCAGAACGCCACCAGAGAGCTTTCCGGCCATGATCAGCCTGTCTTCTGCACCAAGCCCCTTGTAACCGGTGATGGAGCCCTCGAAGGAGGAGAAGAACGTACCGTTCAGCGCCTCATAGCTCGGCTTGGCGGCAAGAGATGCCCGAAAACCTTCGGTGGGATTCAGCTTGTCGTCGCGTGTATCGCGAACGAATTCAAGCGGTATCGATGTGGTCAGATATTCGTTCTTGCCGAAAGCGTCGTCGGTGTTGGCCCATTGCACCTCGAGGCCGGCCGCAGCCGTATCGGTGTCGTTCAGCTCATAGGCGAAACCGGCCGTGCCCGTCAGCGTCTTGGCTTCATAGGTATCGGGATGCTCGGTCTTGGCAATCAGGCTGGTCTTGAATGTGGTGCGCGGGTTGAACATGCCGGGCTTGGTGAAGGTGATGCCCGCCGAATAATCCATGCCGTCAATGCTCGATGCCTCGGCGATGCGCGAGACCGAGCCTTCGATACGTAGCGATTCCGCCTGTCCGAAGAGGTTCCTGTGGCCCCAATACCCCTGGAGGCCGATGCCTTCCGTGGTGGAATATTGCGCGCCGACACCGAAATAACGGTGCTTGCCTTCGGACACTTCGATGGTGAGCGGGATGGAGCCGTCGCGGGCGAGCGTTCCAGCTTCCTTGATCGTCAGGCTGGAAAAGACGCCGAGCTGGCGCAGGCGGTCGGCGGCCTTGCGCAGCTTTTCCGGGGAATAGGGCTCGCCGCCATTGAGGCGTGAATAACGGCGGATGAAGTCGCCATCGACGGTTTTTTCACCCGTGACGGTGACTGCACCGAGCGGCGCAATGGGTCCACCTTCGGCCGCCATCGTAATGTCGACGGTATTCGTCGCATGGTTTGCGACGGCCTCGCGTTTCGTCAGTTTCGCGAGCGGCCGGCCTTCCGCCTTCAGATCATCGATCAACTTGTTGCCGGCGCGGATGATTGCCAGCGATCCGGCATCGCCGCCGTTGATCAGGCCGTATTCCTCAAGATTTCGGCCCGTTACATCACCCTCAAGGCGGACGTTGCCGAGCGTGAATTTCGGGCCCGGCGTCACCGTTATGACCACGGGTACGGGCGCGCTGTGATCGAAAACCGGATTGGGAGGCAGGTCGTCAACGTTTTTCCCGGCCACGGTGACATTGACGATGCCGCCGTAACGGGCGTTTTCATAAAGTGCCGCGATCAGCCTGTCCCTGTCATCCCGCGCCTTTATCAGAAGGCCGAGATCGCCGGAGGCAGGTTTGTCCTTGTCGGCCAGAAGAAGCGAGCTATTTTCCAGACTATCCCTGAGGGACTTGTCGGCGTCGGCAGCGTCAAGCGTGACAGCATATTTGACCGGGTTGATAACCTCGACCTCCGGTTCTTCCGAACCCCAGAGGCGCACACCGAACAGTTTGAAGGCAAAGGCATCACGGGCAAACGCCGGATACAGGGCGAGCGTCACAGCAACCGCAAGAGCGGTGCCAGCTTTCCGATACGCAATACCTGTCTTCGGGTTAGTCCGTGTTCTTCGCATAAGCTGCTTTATGGTTGAGCATTTATTGTCGCCCTAACCCGTTTCCTCTCCGTTAACATTGCAATTTAATCATAAATAAACGGCGTTGAGCACCCTTTGACCTGCGTTTTGATGCCCATAACGCAAAAAGCCCCGGGTGACCGGGGCTTCTGTGCAACGGTATTTCGCGATGCGATTAGCGGCAACGTGCCGTGTAACGCTGACCGTACTGGTCGCGATAATAGCAGTAGCCCGGCTCGGAAGCGTTGCCAATCAAAGCACCACCGACGCCACCGATCGCTGCGCCAACAGCTGCACCACGAACGTTGCCAGTGACCGCGCCACCGATAACGGCGCCGGAAACGGCACCAATCGAAGCACCCTTTTCAGTCTGCGTGCAGCTTGCGAGCGACAGGCCGACCAGCGCAAATATGATTGCCTTTTTCATGAAACTCTCTCCAACGTTACAATGAGCTCTTTGGCTCGGTAGGCGTCCCATATTTATCTGCGGCGACTGCTACCTCCGACCGCCACAGATAACTAACAATTCGATATCGTTTAGGGAAGCCTAGACTTGAGGCATTCCTGCGAGCGTAAATCGATTGTGCCCCAAACAACGGCGCGGCGCGAAAAAGGTTCCAAAATTCCGGTTTTTTGATGTGAATCAATTTTGTGCTTTTCATCAGTGTCTATAAACGGTTTATTGGAATGGTTCAAAACAACGGCGAATTGACGCAGACACGGTTAAAGTGGGCCCAAAGGGTTGACGGTCCCGGTGCCGGGGCAGAAAACGGTCTGGTCAATTCTGGAGCATGGCATGGACTTCGAGGCATTTTTCACGACGGAACTGCAGAGCCTGCATTCTGAGGGGCGCTATCGCGTTTTTGCAGATATCGAACGCCAGCAGGGCAATTTCCCCCGCGCGACACGGTACAACGCCAATGGCGAGCGCAAGGACGTCACGGTCTGGTGCTCCAACGACTATCTCGGCATGGGCCAGAACCCGAAAGTCATCCAAGCCATGAAGGCCGCCATCGATCACTGTGGCGCGGGTGCGGGAGGCACCCGGAATATTTCTGGCACCAACCATTATCATGTCCTTCTTGAACAGGAACTTGCCGATCTGCACGGTAAGGAATCGGCGCTGATCTTCACCTCGGGTTACGTGTCCAACTGGGCGACACTCGGCACGCTCGGCCAGAAAATTCCGGGGCTCATCATCTTCTCGGATGCGCTCAACCATGCATCGATGATCGAGGGCATCCGTTACGGTCGTTGCGAGCGGGTGATCTGGAAGCACAATGACCTTGAAGATCTCGAGGCGAAGCTCAAGGCTGCCGATCCGAACGCGCCGAAGCTGATCGCCTTCGAATCCGTCTATTCCATGGATGGCGATATCGCGCCGATCAAGGAAATTTGCGATCTTGCCGACCGTTACGGCGCCATGACCTATCTCGACGAAGTTCATGCCGTTGGCATGTATGGGCCGCGCGGCGGCGGCATTGCCGAGCGCGAAGGCCTTATGGATCGCCTGACGATCATCGAGGGTACGCTCGGCAAGGCCTTCGGCGTGATGGGCGGTTATATTGCCGGCTCCACAGCGGTCTGCGATTTCATCCGTTCTTTTGCCTCCGGCTTCATCTTCACGACGGCCCTGCCGCCGTCGCTTGCCGCCGGTGCCATTGCCTCGATCCAGCATCTGAAGGCCAGCCCCTTTGAGCGCGCCCGCCATCAGGACCGGGTGCGCAAGCTGCGCGGCCTTCTCGATGCGCGCGGTATTCCGCATATGGACAATCCAAGCCACATCGTGCCGGTCATGGTGGGCGATGCCGCCAAGTGCAAATGGATTTCGGATATCCTGCTGGATAATCACGGCGTCTATGTGCAGCCGATCAATTACCCGACGGTGCCGCGCAAGACCGAGCGCCTGCGCATTACCCCGACCCCGCTGCATACCGATGCCGATATCGAACATCTCGTCGGCGCGCTGCATCAGCTCTGGTCGCATTGCGCACTGGCGCGTGCGGTGGCGTAAGGCCGTCGTTCAGATTGGGGAGACCGGGCCGCGTTTACGCGGCCTTTTCTTTTGTGGTGATGATTTCCAGTGCATGACGACGGGCTTCCTCGTCCGCTGCGAACACGTCTTCAATCGTCGTCGCAGACCGGCCGTCATGCAGGCGGTCCATGACCGTTTCGACGATCTCGGCCATATCGAGAAAGCCGATATTGCCTCCAACGAAGGCGTGAAATGCAGTTTCTTCAGCGGCATTCAGGGCCGCACCTTGTAGACCACCGCGCTCCAGCGCCGTGCGGGCCAGTCGAATCGCCGGGAAACGGGCTTCATCCGGCGCTTCGAAATCGAGCCGCGCCAGTTTTGCGAAATCCAGCCGCTCGACATTCAGATTGCCGCGGTGCGGATAGGTGAGGGCATAAGAGATTGCTGTGCGCATGTCCGGCGCGCCGAGCTGGGCGATATAGGAACCGTCGGTGTAGCCCACCATCGAATGAATGATCGACTGCGGATGGACGATCACCTCTACCTGATCTGGCCTGAGATCGAAGAGATATTTCGCCTCGATCATTTCCAGCCCCTTGTTGAACATGGAGGCGCTGCCAATCGAAACTTTTAGCCCCATCGACCAGTTAGGATGGGCGCGGGCGATATCGGCCGTCACGTTGGCCATCTCGTCCCGCGACCAGGTACGGAACGGCCCGCCGGAGGCCGTTAGCACGATGCGCTCCACGGCTTGTTTGTGTTCACCCGTCAGGCACTGGAATATCGCACTGTGTTCGCTGTCGACCGGGATCAGCCTGCCGCCACCCTGTTTGATCGTGCGCAGAAAAACATCGCCAGCCGAAACCAGGCATTCCTTGTTGGCGAGTGCAATATCGGCACCACGCCGGGCGGCAGTCAATGTGGGCGCGAGGCCGGGAGTGCCGGCGATTGCCGCCATGACCCAGTCGGCCGCCATCGAAGCGGCCTCTTCAAGGCCGGCCTTGCCCGCCGCGACCTTGATGCCAGTGCCGACAAGGGCTGATTTCAGTTCTTCGTATTTGTCATCTTCGGCCGTGACCGCGAGCTGTGCACCAAATTCCCGCGCCTGTTCCGCCAGAAGCGCGATGTTTCCCGCGCCGGTCAGAGCCATGATCTCAAACCCATCGCGGCCGCCCAGCTGACGCACGACATCCAGCGTATTGGTGCCGATCGAACCCGTCGAACCCAATATGGTCAGCTTGCGTGGCAGTTCACTGGCATTCGTCATTTTCAGCCCGTCGGTTTATTTGGCAGATTTAGGCTCTACCCGCGAAAACCCGCCATAACAAGGACAAAGCCCAGGCTATTGTTTTTGCGAGGCGCAAAGCCATATGCAAGAAAATGATAAGAGGATGTCGATGCGACGTTTCGTGGTTTCCAGCGGCTGGATTTTTGTGGCAAGCCTTGTGCTGGTTCTGGTTTTCATTCCTTTCGATCCGCGCCTTTCCGAAACTGCGCAGGCCTTGCCCGGCCGAGTAGTTACTTTCAATCGAGCGATTACCGATTTCGGAACTTTCCGCTGGATGCTTTATTCCACGGGTGCGCTCGCTATTCTCGCTTATGTCGCCGCGCGTGTCCTGCAGGCGCAGACCTATTCAGGGCGGTTGCGAACGGCATGGCGACTTCTCGCCTATTTTTTCCTGACGATCGGCACTGCGAGTATTCTTGTCCATACCCTGAAATTTCTGATCGGGCGGGCGCGGCCTGAGCTTTTTCTGGAAATGGGCGCCTACAGCCTCACGCCTTTTACCGGCGATAATCTGTATGAGAGTTTCCCTTCCGGCCATTCGACGGCTGCCGGGGCGTTTTTTGGTGTTTTCGCCATGCTGATGCCGCGCTTCCGCTGGGCATTTCTCCTGCTTGCCCTCGTGATCGGTGTTTCGCGTGTCATTGTCGGTGCCCATTACCCAAGCGACGTCGCGGCCGGGTTGTTTCTCGGCATGTGGACGGCCATGGCATTCGCCTTTATCTTCGCACGGTCCGAAATGCTGTTTCGCTTCGATGCACAGGGCTGGCCGCAGCCGAAAAATGCGACCCTTCCCGCGGCGGACGTAAGATAGAGGCCTTTAACGGGACGTGACGGGGGACGGTAATGGAAAGCGAAGAGGTCTTGCGTGAAAGGGACGGCAAGGCCGTTCGGAACATCCGCACCCGCATTGCCGTGGCCGGTGGTGGACCGGCAGGCATGATGCTCGGCCTGCTGCTTGCCCGCAGCGGTATCGATGTTGTCGTCGTCGAGAAACACGGCGATTTTCTGCGCGATTTTCGCGGCGACACGATCCATCCTTCCACGCTTGAACTGATGGAACACCTCGGCTTCATCGATGAGTTTCTGAGCCTTCCGCATACGCGCGCGCCGCGTTTGAACGCGGTTATTGGCGGCGAACGCGTCACGATTGCGGATTTTTCCCGTCTGCCCGTCCGGCATCGTTTCATCGCCTTCATGCCGCAGTGGGATTTTCTCAATTTCATCGTCGGCAAGGCAGGCCAATATGAAAATTTTCGCCTGCTGATGAACGCGCCGGTCACGGGCCTTATTGAACACGGTGGGCGCGTCGGTGGTCTCACCCTCGAAACGCCTGATGGCGTGGTCGAGATCGCTGCCGATCTGGTGGTGGGTGCGGATGGCCGCAACTCCATCGTCCGCGAGGCGGCGGGGCTCGAGGTCCAGCGCTTTGGAATTCCGACCGAGGTGCTGTGGCTGCGCCTTTCAAAACAGCCTGGCGATCCGACCGAAACCATGGGCCACGCCGGTTCGCGGCAGGGCTTCGTGATGATCAACCGCGGTGACTACTGGCAATGCGGTTATGTGGTGCGAAAGGGATTTTTTGCCGACATAAAGTTGGAGGGGCTCGAAGCTTTCCGGGACCGGGTCGCGGAAATCTGCCCTTTCCCCCGCGAAAGGCTTGAGGAGATCAAGAGCTGGGACGACGTGCATCTCCTGACCGTTCGTATCGACCGTCTGAAACGCTGGTGGAAACCTGGCCTGATCTGCATCGGTGATGCGGCCCATGCCATGTCGCCGGTCGGCGGCGTCGGCGTCAATCTGGCCATTCAGGATGCGGTTGCCGCTGCCAATATATTGGTGCCGGTGCTGCTGTCCGGCCGTTCCATTCGTGACGATGATCTTGCCGCAATCGAAAAGCGGCGGTCTTTTCCGACCAAGGCCACGCAGTTTCTGCAGCGCATGATGCGTATCGGTCGCAAGAAAGGGCACGAGGAAAGAGCGGAGAGGCCCAAAGGCCCTCCTGCCTTCGTGCGGGCGATCATGCGGTTTCCGCTTCTTTCCCACCTGACGGGGCGGCTGGTGGGGTTGGGTTTCCGGCGGGAAAAGATCGAGACACCGTGAGGCCATCAGGACGAGCGTGCGATCTCCTGCGCATATTTCAACCCGATAACGGCTGATCCGATCAGCCCCGGCTCAATGCGGCAGATGGCAGGCACGACCAGCGGGCGGTCGAAACGTCTGAGGATGCGAGCCCTGACCGCTTCATCCAATGCGGCGAGAAGCTCCCGCGAATTCGAAAGCCCGCCGCCCACCGGCACGATGGTCGCGCCGGTCACATTGATCATCATCGCCAGCGGCGAGGCGAGAATATCGATGAGAACGTCGATGGTTCTGGCGGCTTTTGCGTCGCCCGCCTGCCAGGCGTCGATAATGTCCTCGCTGGTCTTCTCCTGCCGGTGCAGATGCACGTGCAGCTTTTCCATGCCGCGGGCGCTGCCGATGGCGTCGACGCAGCCGGTAAGGCCACAGCCGCATTCGAAGCGGGGCAGCGAGACCGGTGGATTTCCGGCCAGTGTCGCGGCCACGGGGCCGTGTCCCCATTCGCCGGCAAAACCGCCATGGCTGTTGATGAGTTTGCCGTCGATTGCCAGGCCGCCGCCGACACCCGTTCCGAGGATAACCCCGAAAACCACGCGGTGGCCCTGACCCGAGCCGATTTCCGATTCGGCGATCACGAAGCAATCCGCGTCGTTCGACACGATGACGGGTAGGTTGAGGGCTTTTTCCAGCTCGTCCTTCAAGACCCGGCGATGAATGCTCGGAATATTGGCAACGGTAGCTTGGCCGGTGTCGGGATCGAGCACGCCGGCAATCGATAACGACACGCAGCCGGGTGTGCCGCCGCTCACATCGATGACGGATTTGAGGCCGGCGGCGAAGTCTTCAAAACTGGTCTTAGGCGTCGGTATGCGTGGCACGGGGCGAATATCGTCCGGTGCATGGGCAATAGCGCCCTTGATGGTCGTTCCGCCAATATCGAAACAAACGATCATGGTTCACACTCCGGAATGCGCGGCATCGTAAATCTTCTTTCCACCGATCCAGGTTGAATGCATCTGGAGGTCGGGCGTCAGCACAACGAAATCGGCATCAAAACCGGGCAGGAGTTTTCCCTTATCCGATGCGCCGACGGCCTGCGCAGGATAAGCGGATGCCATCCTCAAAGCTTCTTCCAATGGCGTTTCCAGTTTTTCATGCATGAAGCGGACGCAGGAAAGCATGTCTATATCCGCCCCCGCCAGCGTGCCGTCTTCAAGCGTCAGCCGGCCGCCATTGCGATAGACGCGTCGGCCGTTCAGTTCGAAACCATCATCATCCGTGCCGATCGTCGACATGGCGTCGGTGACGAGGAAAATCCGGCCGGGGCCGTTCTTGGCGCGGAGCGAGATGCCAATGGCAGCAGGATCGACGTGAAATCCATCAGCGATCAGCCCGCAATCCAGCCGGCCGTTCGAAAGGGCGGCGCCGACCAGACCCGGTTCGCGATGGCCAAGCGGGCTCATCGCGTTGAAAAGATGTGTCACCATGGAAGCGCCGGCCTCAGTATAGGCCGTTGCAACATCGAGGCCGGTATCGGTATGGCCGAGGCTGACGGTGATGCCGGCTTTTCTGAGTGCTGCGACCTGCTCCTCGGTCACGTTTTCAGGGGCAATCGTCGTCATCACGAAGGCAAGCTCCATCTTGCAGCCGGTCAGAACGGCAAGATCGGCCGTTTCCATCCTGCGGATCAGCGCCGGGTCATGCGTTCCCTTGCGTGCGATGGAAAGATGCGGCCCTTCGAAATGCAGGCCCAGAAAGCCCGGCACCTGCTTCTGGCCGGCGGCAACACCCGCCTTTGCCGCTTTCGAGGTCACATCCGGCCGGTCGGTAATGAGCGTGACCATCAGCGCCGTCGTGCCGAACCTGGCATGAGCGGAACAGATGCGGGCAATACCTTCGACGTCAGGCTGGTTGTTGAACATCACCCCGCCGCCGCCATTGACCTGAAGGTCGATGAAGCCGGGCGCGATGAGCAGTCCCTTCACATCGATCATCTCGGCTTCGGCCGGCACGCCGTCCGAGACGGCAGCAATGTGCCCATCGCCGACCACGAGCACCTTGCCGTCGTGCCATGCGGCGCCATCGAAAATGCGGGCGCCGACAAATGCCTTGATGCCGCTCATTGGGTTTCCGTTACCTTCTTCAGCGCCACGGGTGCATCCGGGTTGAAGCCGCGTGCGCGGGACAATTGTTCGATGAACCCGTAAAACGGCGCAATCAGCAGCAATGCATCGGTCAGCGGGTGGTTGGTCTCCACGAAGGGCAGGGGTTTGGCCGGGCCACCCTTTGTGGATGTGACGAATACATTCGCGCCCTTATGAGCAAGACCTGCGGCGATATCCGTGACTGAAGCTTCGGCACGATCGCGGGCGGCGAAGGCGATGACGGGGAATTGCGGCGCCACCAGCGAGACCGGGCCATGCATGACTTCCGCCGAGGAATAGGCTTCGGCATGCAGCTCGCAGGTTTCCTTGCATTTCAGCGCAGCTTCCGCGGCAATGGCCAGCGCCGGACCGCGGCCCAGCATGTAAAGCGATTCTTCGCCCTTCACGGCCTCGCCGATATGGCTCCAGTCAAGCGCGATGGCCTTGGCGAAATTCTTCGGCAGGGCGCTGACGGCCTTGGCAAGCAGGCTGTCTTCCGTCCATTCGGCAAGGATTGCGAGGCCAGCGACGATGGAGTTGACGAAGGATTTGGTCGCCGCCACGGCTTTCTCCGGTCCCGCCTGGATATTGATGGCATGATCGGCTGCCTCACCCAGAGGAGAAGGCAAAGTATTGACGAGCGAGAAGGTGAGCGCGCCGCCCTTGCGGGCGCTTTGCGCGAGGGCAACGATGTCGGGGCTCTTGCCTGATTGAGAGACGGCAAAGGCAGCCGCGCGGTCCAGCCGCAGCCTTGTCTGATAGATGGAGGCGAGCGAGGGACCGAGCGAAGCGACTGGCAAACCGGTCTGCAATTCGATGGCATATTTAAGGAAATGTGCGGCGTGGTCCGACGAGCCGCGCGCGATGGTGACGATAACGGCCGGGTCACGGGCTTTCAGTTTGGCGCCGGCTTCGTGAAAGTCGGCATTGGCATTGTCCAGCAGGCGGGCGACAGCATCGGGAATCTCATCGATTTCCTGGCGCATCAGGGTTGTCATTGTTTCGTGTCCTTGGTCAATGTTTCACTCTGGACCCATCGTCAGTTCGGCGACGAGGTCATAGGCATCACTGCGGTAAAGTGCGCGGGATATTTCCATGAGGCGCCCGCTTTCCAGATAGGCCATGCGCTGAACGGAGAGCGCTGCCGAGCCAAGCGGAACCCCAAGCAGCAGGGTTTCCTCATCCGTGAGATTGCGGGCGGAGATGCGCTGAATGGCGCGCACAGGGCGAATGCCGCTTTTCTCAAGCTCCAGATAGAGGGAGTTTTCCACCAGTTGCGGATCGGGCAGAATATCACCCGGCAGGCTGGTGACTTCCAGTGCGATCGGTTGGTCATTGGCAAGGCGCAGACGCGTAAGCCTTGCCACCATGGCGGATTGGGAAAGGCCGAGCGCCATCATCTCGTCGCCGGTCGGGTGGAAGAGGCCCCTGTCCAGCCAGCGGGTGCTCGCTGTCATGCCGCGCCTTCGCATATCCTCCGTAAACGAGGTAAGCTTGGTCAGGGGCTGCTGCATGCGGGTGATCGGCTTGACGACAAACGTGCCCGAACCATGCCGGCGGACGAGAAGGCCGTCGCGGACGAGGTCGTCCACAGCCTTGCGGACCGTCACACGGCTGACGCAGGCGCTTTCGGCAATATCGCGCTCCGGCGGCAAGGCGTCGCCATGTTTCAGGCGACCGGCATTGATGGCGTCTTCAATCGTCTGGCGCAGTTTCAGGTAAAGCGGGCCACCGCCTGATTGCAGGTCGTCCAGATTTAGCGCTGCCCCGTTCATCCATAACCTCTGTCACAATCCGATATGGCTGCCTGTGGCTATATCACAGAAGGCGCGATCAGCAATACCAAAATAGAACCATTAGCGAACTTGTATGGTTGATCGGAGCTTTTTTCGTTCCTGTGCCTTAAATTAAGGCCATATGACCGAAATTTTCGCATTAACCAAAAAAATTTTCCCATCGCTGTAATTGCTCTGGACGATTGGCATTTTTTTGGTATTGTTTTGGCATCGGTTGCCGGTGAATAGCTGTTGCGCATCCCGCTGGCCTGGAAGAATCGGTTTCTTATCCGTGACTTGCCAGAGTAAATCGAATTTTGCTTGACCGTTTTGAAAACTAATTTCATCATGGTTGGAAATTATCGCAGATAACTGAATGGCCGACGTAGAAACGGCTGCTTCTGCGAAAATTATTTACGAATGAGCAGGGAACAAAGTTAATGAAGGTGGGAATTATCGGACTCGGATTCCGTCTCGGTTATCTGGGCTACGTTTTTCATGAGATCGACAAGGATTTCGAGATCGTCGGTTATGTCGATCCGGCGCCGGCAGGCCTGCCTGGTTTGCAGGAGAAGGGCATCTCGGCCGGAAAGGCTTATGACACCCCCGAGGCCTTGATCGCCAATGAGAAATTCGATCTCCTGATGATCGGCTCGCCGAACCACATGCATCTGGACCACATTCGTCTCGGTCTCGAGGCCGGCTGCACCATCTTCTCCGAAAAGCCAATCGTCGTCAGCATCGAGGAAAGCCTTGAGCTCGCCCGGCTGCTCAACAAGCATGGTCATGAGCGGCTGCTGGTCGGTCTCGTGCTCAGATACTCGCCGCTTTACCGCGACCTGCGCGCCGCGCAGGCGGAAGGCAAGCTTGGCGATGTCGTTTCCATCGAGGCTTCCGAACATATTCCGCCCTATCACGGCGCGTTCTTCATGCGCGACTGGCGGCGTTACGAGCACTATTCCGGTTCCTTCATGCTGGAGAAATGCTGCCACGATCTCGATCTTTACAATGGTGTTGTCGGCGCGCGGCCGCGTTTCGTCTCGAGCTTCGGCGGTCGCAAGAGTTTCACGCCCGCAAACGCGCCGCAGAATGACGGCATCAACGACATGGAGGTCTACCATCGCAAGCCGAGTGGCTGGATGGGGTCCGACAAGGTCTTTGACAGTGATGGCGATATCATCGATTACCAGACGGCGATCGTAGAATATGAAAATGGCGCATCGCTCGCCTTCCATACCAATCTGAACGTTCCCGATGATTTCCGCCGCTTCTGCGTGATCGGCGCCAAGGGCATGGCGGAAGGCGATTTTGTGCGCGGTTTCCTCAACGTGCACAATGCCCGTACCAACGAGAAGACGGTCGCCAAGACCTATTCTGCGGCGACCACGCTCTCGCAGCATTATGGCGCGGACGAGCAGATGGCAGAGGACGTCATCGCCCATATCGTCAAGGGTACGCCCTTGCCGGTTTCCGCCCTCGATGCGATCGAGGCCGGCATTCTGGCGCTTGCCATGGATGAGGCGCGCCATGGCCGCAAAGTGGTCGATCTGAAACCGGTCTGGGAGGAGTACGATCTGGCGCTGCACGGTCAGACGCATTCCCCCACCGCGAAATCGGCTTGAGGGGGACTGCGCGATGGATGCCAAACGCAGCGCAGTCATTTTCGCCTGGCTTCTTCTCGTCCCGGCGCTTTTATACATCACGCTTATCGTTGCTTACCCGCTGGTGGACACATTCATCCTGTCGTTCACCGACGCGTCGCTCAAGAAAGTGACGAACTGGGTTGGCTTCATCAATTACGAGAAGATTTTCAACGCGACTTTTGCCGATGTCATCACGCGGACCTTTATCTGGACGTTCTTTTCCGTCTCGATAAAGATGATCATCGGCACATTCGGTGCAGTGCTGTTGAATTCGGCCGTCCCCGGCCGTGCGATTTTCCGCATCCTGACCATGCCGCCATGGATCGTGCCGATGGCTATCGGCATCTTCATGTGGGGCTGGATGTATAATGGCCAGTTCGGCATGATTTCCGGGGTGTTGCAGAATCTCGGCCTGGTGGATGGCCCCGTCGCCTTCCTTGCCTATGGCAGAACCGCCTTCTGGGCGACGATCGTGACCGATGTGTGGATCGGCGTGCCGATGGTGACGCTTTATCTGCTGGCCGCCATCCAATCCATTCCGCAGGACCTCTACGAAGCGGCCTGGACAGATGGCGCAAGCCGCGCCTATCGCTTCCGCCGCATCACCTTGCCGCTGATGTTGCCGGCCATGATCACCATGTCCGTCCTGTCATTGATTTCGACGTTCAATTCCTTCGATATCATCTGGATTCTGACGCGCGGTGGTCCGAATGGCGAAACCACGACGATGATCATCGACACCTATAAGACGGCGATCGGGGCCTACAAATATGGCGAAGGTGCCGCGCGCGCCGTGCTGATCTGTATCTTCCTGTCGATCTTCACCTTCTTCTATTTCCGCATCACCAGCCGTTTCTCGCAGGAGGCCACCCGATGACCGACAAACATGCGAGGATCAACCGCTACACCTGGTATGAAATGGTCGGGATTTATTGCGGCGTTGCCGTGTTCCTGACCTTCGTTCTGGCCCCCTTTGTGGAAGGTTTTCTGGTTTCCCTGAAGCCGCTCAGCCTGCTTTTCTCGTCGCCTTACAAATTCTGGCCCGAGAATGGTTCGTTTGAGGCCTACCGGACGATGTGGGTCAGCGTTCCCGGCTTTGCGATTTATATCTTCAATTCCTTCTTTATCGCCGGCAGCATCACGCTGATCGTACTCGTGCTGGTGATTCCTGCCTCCTACGCTTTCGCGCGTTTCGAGTTCAAGGGAGCCGGTCTGTTGCTGGGCATATTCCTGGCGGTGAAGATGTTCTCTGGCGCGGTGCTGCTCATACCGCTTTTCCGGCTGATGCGATCCATCGGGGTTTTGAACACCTATTTCGCGATGATCATCCCCGGCGTCGCCTTCATCATCCCGACGGGCATCCTGCTTCTCGTAACCTATATGCGCCGCATACCGCGCGAACTGGAAGAGGCTGCCTATGTGGATGGCGCGAGCCGGCTCTACACGCTGCGCCGCGTGGTCCTGCCGATAGCAACGCCGGGCATCGCTGTCGTCGCCATCTCGTCCTTCATCGAGGCCTATGCCCAGCAGTTCATCTATGCCCTGACCTTCAATTCCAAGACCGAATATATGCCGTTGCCGGTGGGCCTGTTTGCCTATTTTGGCCGGCAGGAAGTGGTGTGGAACGAGTTGATGGCGGCGAGCTTCGTCGGCATCGCGCCAGCAATGATCGCGATTTTCCTGATGCAACGATATCTCGTCGGCGGGCTGACCGCCGGCGCGGTGAAATAAAGCAATAACCGGAACGACCACCAAAACGGGAGACTACAATGGCACTGAAACATTACGGTTTGGCGCTCTGCGCCTTCGCATTTGCCGGTTCCACCGCCCTTGGCACGGTGACGGCACATGCCGCCGACAAGGAGATCAGCTGGATCTACTGCGGCGACAAGATGGACCCGATCCACGAGAAATACATCAAGGAATGGGAAGGCAAGAATGCCGGCTGGAAGGTCGTGCCTGAGGTCGTCGGCTGGGAACAGTGCCAGGACAAGGCCACTACGCTCGCTGCCGCCGGCACGCCGGTCGCCATGGCCTATGTCGGCTCGCGCACGCTGAAGCAGTTCGCCCAGAACGATCTGATCGTTCCAGTGCCGATGACGGAAGACGAAAAGAAGACCTACTATCCCAACATCGTCGACACGGTCACCTTCGAAGACACGCAGTGGGGCGTGCCGGTCGCTTTCTCGACCAAGGCGCTCTACTGGAACAAGGATCTGTTCAAGAAGGCTGGCCTCGATCCGGAAGTGCCGCCGAAGACTTGGGCTGAAGAGATCGCCTTTGCCAAGCAGATCAAGGAAAAGACCGGTATTGCCGGTTACGGCCTGCCGGCCAAGACCTTCGACAACACCATGCACCAGTTCATGCATTGGGTTTACACCAATAATGGCAAGGTGATCGATGGCGACAAGATTACCGTCGACAGCCCCCAGGTGCTCGAAGCTCTCAAGGCCTATAAGGACATCACGCCCTATTCCGTCGAAGGCCCGACGGCCTATGAGCAGAACGAAATCCGCGCCATCTTCCTTGATGGCAAGGTCGGTATGATCCAGGCCGGTTCGGGTGCTGCAACCCGTCTGCAGGCAACCAAGATCAACTGGGGCATCGCAACCCTGCCGCTTGGCCCTGAAGCCAAAGGTCCCGGCACGCTGCTCATCACCGACAGCCTTGCGATCTTCAAGGGAACCGGCGTGGAAGAAAAGGCGACCGAATTCGCCAAGTTCATCACGTCCCCCGGTCCGCAGGGTGAATACGAGCTGCAGGGCGGCGCTGGCCTGACCCCGCTGCGCCCGTCCGCCAAGGTCGATGAATTCGTTGCAAAGGATCCCTTCTGGAAGCCGCTGATCGACGGTATCGCCTATGGTGGTCCTGAGCCGCTCTTCACAGACTACAAGGGTTTCCAGGACGTGATGATCGAGATGGTGCAGTCTGTCGTGACAGGCAAAGCAACTCCGGAAGATGCCGCAAAGAAGGCATCCGGTGCTCTCGAGCAGTACAAATAAGACCTCCTGACTAGGGGATGCGGGCGAAAGACCGCCCGCATCCGTTCAGTTTCGCCGCGGGAATTCCAGCGCCCATTTTGGACGCTCCTTCCCATGTTTTTCAACGGTTCCGATCCAGCGCTGTTTTGTCCCTGTTTCGGAACGTCTCTGAACGCAGCCTGATGTCGGCTGGTGACGGGAGAGGCAAGTTTTGGGTCAGCTTTATCTCAACAACGTCCGCAAGAACTATGGACATTTCGAAGTCATCAAGGGCGTTCAGCTCGACATCAGGGATGGCGAGTTCGTCGTTTTTGTCGGCCCTTCGGGATGCGGTAAATCCACATTGCTGCGCATGATTGCCGGCCTTGAGGAGATTACCACCGGTGACGTCGTCATTAACGGCGTCAAGGTCAATGAATTGCCACCGGTCAAGCGCGGCATCGCCATGGTGTTCCAGTCCTATGCGCTCTACCCGCATATGAGTGTTTTTGAAAACATCGCCTTTCCGCTCCGCGTCGAAAAGATGAGCGAGGAGAAGATCAAGCAGAAGGTCGAAGGCGTCGCGAAAATCCTCCAGCTCGAACAGCGCCTGCAGCAGCGTCCCGGCATGTTGTCCGGCGGCCAGCGCCAGCGCGTCGCGATCGGCCGTGCCATCGTGCGCGAGCCGAAGATATTCCTGTTCGACGAGCCGCTTTCCAACCTGGATGCCGCCCTTCGCGCCGACATGCGCATCGAGCTTACCAATCTTCACAAGACGCTGAAGGCGACGATGATCTATGTCACCCACGATCAGGTGGAAGCCATGACCATGGCTGACCGCATCGTGGTGCTGAATGCCGGCGAAATCGCCCAGGTCGGTGCGCCGCTCGAGCTTTACCACAAGCCGGCCAACCTGTTTGTGGCCGGTTTTATCGGCAACCCCAAAATGAACTTCCTGAAGGTCACCTGCAAGTCGGTCAGCCCCGAGGGCGTGACGGTGGAATATGAGGGCCAGACGATCACCGTGCCGGTGGAGCCCCGTGCCGGTCTTGAGGGTAAGCAGCTGACGCTAGGCATTCGCCCGGAACATACCGGTCTCGAAGCGGCCGATCTCAACATCAAGGTCGCGCCGAGCGTAATCGAGCGGCTGGGGGTCAATACCATCGCTTACGGCGTTGCCCCGACCGGTGAGAATTATTGCGCCCTGCTTCCCGGCTCGGCTCCTGTGGTCGTGGATGAACCCGTCGTTACTGGCATCAAAGCATCAGACTGCCATCTGTTCGATGAGAGCGGCATCGCTCTGGAGCGTCGCGTCGATCTCTCCGTTCTCAAGCTGATACAATAGAGGCAGGGACCGGGCCATGACATTTGTTTCCCCATGCCCGGCTGTTTCTGACACGACCCGTCTCCGGCAGTTTTCTGCCTCCAGACGAAAAAATAACGCCGGGTGTTGGGCCCGGCGTTCAAATCCTTATCGGAGGCTTGTCTGTTCAAGGCATGGGGTTGGGCATGTAGCCGGTAAACCCACTGATCTTCCAGCGTCCCTCGTGCAGCCGGCAATAATAGAGCGTCTGCCATTTCATCACGTCGAAGCTGCCATCTGCCTTGCGAAGCCCGCCGTCAAACTTCTTGCGCACCAGCGCGGTTTCGCCCTCGACTTCGATCTCTTCGAGCGTGGTCGTCTTGAAAATCGCATGGCGCGGATCTTCCGCGAATTTCTGGGTCTGGAAATCCTGCGCCTGCCGCAGCCACTCGTCGCGATAGGCGATAAGCGAAGGGAAGGAGAGGCGCCAGTTGTCCGGGTTGGCATCGCGGTTGGCGTTGATGCCGAGAAAGCCATCCTCGACGAAATCGTCCGCGACTTTCGACCAGTCTGCGGCAAGGAAGGCGTCAATGTCCCGCGTCACCAACATCTCCCAGATGGAGTGGCGGGCGCTGTCTGTTTCTGGAAAGGGATTTTTGAAGGGATCGCGCATCGTTTCAGTCCGTTGTTGAAATTATTTTCAAGATTTGGATATTTCTCTGGTGAATATTGTTGGCATATGCTCATCTCTCAATCAACAGAGAAAATAATTTTCAGATCAAAGGTATCGGTGGTGGCGTCAAACGGACGAAACATGCTCGATTCAGAGGTTAATATGGTTGACGGGCGCGCCTTATTAGGGTGCATCGGAAACGGGGCCAGGCTTTAAGTTTTGGCGGAACGGAGACCGGTGAGCATGGATATTTTTGCAAGGATACAGGAAGGCAGGGGGCAGTTCTCGCAATCGGAACGGCGGATTGCTGATATTCTGGTTTCGGACTTCGAATTCGCCGTCAATGCTTCGATTATCGAGCTTGCGGCCCGCGCCGAAGTGTCTCCCCCGACCGTTACGCGGTTCTGCCGGCGGCTGGGATGCCAGAGCTTTTCGGATTTCAAGGTCAGCCTCGCCAAGACCGCCTATGTGGGTATCCGCTATCTTACCTCCGAACCCTCCAGCACCGGCCCCTCCGATGTTGCGGAAGAGGTGCTTGCCAAGGCCCAGGAAGCGCTTTTCCTGCTGCACAAAACGCTCGATCCCGCCCTTGCAGATGCAGCTGCGACCAGGATCGCCAATAGCGGCATGATCTATGCTTTTGGCGCGGGCGGAAATTCATCGATGATAGCTTCGGAAATCCAGAACCGGCTGTTTCGCCTTGGGTTGCGCGTTTCCACCAGCGCCGACCACAGCATGCAACTGATGATGACCGCTGCGGCGCGTAAGGAAGACGTCATTATCGGTTCGTCCTTCTCCGGCCGAAACATGGAGCTGGTGAAATGTTTCAGGCTGGCGCGGGAAATGGGGGTAACCACTATTGCGCTGACCCAGAGCGACACGCCCGTTGCCGCCGCCGCCGATATGGTGGTGGCCGTCAATGTGCCTGAAGGAAACAATATCTTCCGCCCCACCTCATCACGCTACGCCTATCTGGCAGCCGTCGATGTCTTGGCGACGCTTGCTGCCTATCACCAACGGCAACGATCGATGGTGACCTTGCGTCACATCAAGCAGCAGCTCGTGGAACATCGTGACCCGGATGACAAGCAATTGCTCGGCGATTGAGGCGGGCTGACGAAAAACACAGGCTGCTTTGCCTGAGACCCGGCTTTGTGCCGGGTTGGATAGCTTCAAGGGAGTTGTAGGAGATGAACGACAGGAAAGAGCAGCTCGCCGTTGTTACCGGCGCGGCAGGTGATATTGGCCGGGCAATTGCCGCGGCTCTCGCTGAAAGCCATGCAAAGGTTGTGTTGGTGGATATCGACCCCGACGCCCTTTCAAGCGCGCTTTCCCTGCTTGCCGATCCTCGCTTTGTTGCGAAAACCTGTGATGTCACTGATCCGCAGGACCTCGCGAGGCTTGCCGCTGAGATTGCGGAACTCGGCGATGTTGCTACCCTCGTCAACAATGCGGGCGCCGCAAGGGCGGTCAGCCTGCATGACACGACCGCCGATATATGGCGCAAAGACAATGCACTTAATCTGGAAGCGCCGTTCCTCTGCTTCAGGGCTTTCGAAGAGGCGTTGAAGAAAACCCAGGGGTCGGTGGTTAATATCACCTCCGTCAATGGCATGGCGGTCTTCGGGCATCCTGCCTATAGCGCGGCAAAGGCTGGCCTGATCCATCTGACCAAGCTGATCGCCGTCGAATACGGCAAATTCGGCATTCGCGCCAACGCCGTGGCGCCCGGCACCGTGCGCACGCAGGCGTGGGAAGCGCGGGCTGCAAGCAATCCTCAGGTCTTTGAGGAAGCAAAGCATTGGTATCCGCTGCAACGCATCGTGAAACCTGAGGACGTGGCCAATGCGGTTGCTTTTCTCGCCGGCCCGCAGGCCGCCGCCATCAGCGGCGTTTGCCTGCCGGTCGATTGTGGTCTCACGGCAGGGCAAGCGCCGCTCGCCCGGACTTTTTCGCAATCCGAACATTACTGACCAAAGCCCTCTTAAGGGTTCAATGCGCAATAAAGGGGAGCATCATGGCGCTCGCACAATATCGTCTTGAAAATTCTTGGCATCCGCTCGCAGAGTCCGCATCCGGCGGCTTTACCTTTACCCTCGTCAATCTGTCCGGCGCGCCGCTGAAGGACTTCCGCATCGTCTATACGTCGCTGACGCGGACGGTGGACAAGCCGGTCTGCGGCAACGCCGTTTACCTGCGCCGGAACGCCAATTTCCATGAGTTTGCACCGCCGCCGGGCTTTGTACTGGAGCCGGGAAAATCCTGGCGCTTCACCGTCGATGGCCTGCTGCGACCCGCAAGGCATCGCACGGACGGCGCGAAATCCGCCTATATCAGCTTTGCCGATGGCACACATCGCGCCGTTGATGTCGGTGACCTGATGCTGGACGGACGCCACAGCGAGCCAGCGCCGGTGCTGCTTCCAGAAGGCAAGCTCGATCTGCCCTTCGCCATCCAGCCCTGGCCCGCCGAAATCGATGCAGAACCGGGTGAAGGTTTTCCCGTCGCGCTCTTCCCGGCGGAAGATGCGGGAGCCGAAGAAGTGCTTGCGGTGGAAACCGTGCTGTCGCTGTTCCGCCGGCTTTTTGCCGTCGGGCATGTGCCCTTCAGCCTTGCGCCGGTTCATGAGGGAAAACCGCTGCGTTTCAAGCAACATAGCGGGCTGGAAGCGGAAGGTTATCGCCTTAGCTTTTCCAAGGAAGTCGTTACTGTCGAATATTCAGCCGTTGCCGGCCTGCAATATGGTCTGACGGTTCTGGCGCAGCTGCTGCATGGCGCGCGCATCGATCCGAAATTCCGTTTCCCGGCGTCCGGCACTATCAGCGATGCGCCGCGTTATAGCTGGCGGGGCTGCCATCTCGATGTTTCGCGGCAATTCTATCCGACAGGCGATGTCGTGCGGCTGATCGATATTCTTGCATGGCTTCGCATGAACCACTTCCATTGGCACCTGACGGATGACGAAGCGTGGCGTCTGGAAATCAAGGCCTATCCGCTGCTGACCACCGTCGGCGCGACGCGCGGCCCGGATGCACCGCTTCTGCCGCAGCTGGGCAATGGCGCGGAACCGGTTTCCGGTTATTACACGCAGGATGACGTGCATCTGGTGGTGGCGCATGCGGCGGCGTTGAATGTCGAAATCGTGCCGGAGGTGGATATTCCCGGCCACAGCACGGCGGCGCTTGTCGCCTATCCGGAACTTGCGGACGGGCAGGAAGCGCCGGACAGCTACCGTTCGGTGCAGGGATATCCCAATAACGCGCTCAACCCGGCGATCGAGCCGACCTATGAATTTCTTGGCAAGATCTTCGACGAGATGGTTGAACTCTTCCCATCGCGGCTGATCCATATCGGCGGTGACGAAGTTGCGGATGGGTCGTGGCTGGCTTCCCCGCTTGCCAAGGCATTGATGGAAAAGGAAGGGCTGGAGGGCACCTTCGGTATCCAGTCCTATTTCATGAAACGTATTCAGGGCATGCTGCATGAGCGCGGCCGCCAGCTCGCTGGCTGGGACGAGGTTTCCCATGGCGGCGGCGTTGATCCCTCGGGAACATTGCTGATGGCCTGGCAGAAGCCTGAAGTTGGACTTGAGCTCGCAAAGCAGGGTTATGACGTCGTGATGACGCCGGGTCAGGCCTATTATCTCGATATGGTTCAGGATGAAGCCTGGCAGGAGCCGGGCGCAAGCTGGGCTGGCACCGTCCCGCCTTCGCATACCTACGCCTATGAGGCTGTCGGCGATTTCCCGGAGGAATTGAAGGAGCGGATGAAGGGCGTTCAGGCCTGCATCTGGTCTGAACATTTCCTCAACCGGGCCTACTTCAACCATCTGGTTTTTCCCCGTCTGCCAGCCATTGCCGAAGCAGCATGGACACCAAAAGCGCAAAAGGACTGGCTGCGTTTTTCCGCCATCGTCCCCTTGAACCCGGTTTATTGAGGGGAAGGCGAGATGCGTATTGCCGTTGGTGGAATACATACCGAATGCAGCACCTATTCTCCGGTGCTGATGGAGCAGAACGACTTTCGCGTCTTTCGCGGCTCCGAACTTCTGGAGGCCGAGTATTTCAATTTTCTCGGTGAGGGTGGGGCGGAGGTGTTGCCGCTTCTGCATGCGCGGGCGGTGCCAGGTGGCCCGGTGTCACGGGTCGCCTATGATGCGTTCAAGCAGGAATTCCTCGAACGCCTGAAGGCGTCGTTGCCGTTGGACGGGCTTTACCTCGCCATGCATGGTGCGATGAATGTCGAAGGCATGGACGATGCGGAAGGTGACTGGATTTCCAGTGCCCGTGCCGTGGTCGGGCCGGATGTTGTTGTCGCTGCGAGCTATGACCTGCATGGCAATGTCAGCCAGACCATTATCGATCAGCTGGATATCTTTGCTGGCTACCGAACCGCGCCGCATATCGATGTGCGCGAGACGATGGTGCGGGCATGGACGATGTTGCTCAAGGCTCTGAAGTCGGGAGAAAAACCCGGCGTCGCGTGGGCGAAAATCCCCGTTCTGCTGCCCGGCGAAAAGACCTCGACGGAAGACGAGCCCGCCAAAAGTCTCTATGCCGTGTTGCCGGATTACGATGCGCGGTCCGGCATATGGGATGCGAATTTCATGATCGGTTACGTCTGGGCCGATGAACCCCGGGCGACGGCCTGCGCGGTGGTGACGGGAACCGACAAAGCCGCCGCGCAAATTGTCGCCACCGAGATCGCTCAATCCTACTGGAATGCCCGGCAGGATTTCCGTTTCGGGCCCGTGACGGAGCCGCTCGATGCTATCATGGATATCGCGGAAAAGACGGTTACCCTGCCTATCATTCTCGCTGACTCGGGCGACAACCCGACCGGCGGCGGGGTGGGTGACCGTGCCGACGTTCTGGCAGCGTTGATTGCGCGCAACTGGCAGGGCGCATTGCTGGGCGGCATCACCGACCGGCCAGCAGTCGAAGCCTGTTTCGCGGCTGGCGAGGGCGCGCGCCTTTCCCTGAAGATCGGCGGTAGTCTCGATCCGCAAAGCCCGTCCGTCAGCGTCGAAGCCCAGGTTCTGAAACTGGACGATCCCGGTGCCGCCGATCAGCGGCAGGCAGTGGTCACGATCGGTGGCATCACGGTCATCCTGGCGGCGCGGCGCAGGCCCTATCACATGATTTCGGATTTCACCCGTCTGGGCTTCGATCCGAAGGAGGTCAGGCTGCTGGTCGTCAAATCGGGTTATCTTTCGCCGGAGCTCGCGCCGATCGCCAATCCCAACCTCATGGCGCTGACGGACGGGGTTATCAATCAGGATATCGAAAACCTTCCCAATCATCGCCGGTCCGGCGATTTTTACCCATGGAAGCGGGATTTCGATTATACACCCGAACCCATCCTTTCGGCCCGCTGGCGATGACAGCGGTCTGACAGGTTTTACCCAGCGATCCGGCCTTGCCGGATCATTTCAGGCGAATATCCATGCCGTCGGCTCTTTCCATCGTCATCAACAATCCGTCGATCCGCATCGGCGCGCTCGCCATCCTGTTTTTCGGGTTTTCGAACGCGGCGACTGCGCCCTATCAAGCGGTCATCGGTATTCGTGAAATCGGGTTGAGCAACAGTGTTTATTCCCTGCTGATGCTGTTTGCCGCCGTCATCAATGTCAGCGCCAGCGTCCTGATGGGCATCGTTGCCGACAGGCTGGGCGAATATCGCAAGCCAATGCTGCTCATCGCGCTCTTCGGCGTCAGCGGTTATCTGCTGGTTTATCTGGTGGGTAATGCCACGGCTTTCGTCAGCGCCAAGCTCCTTCTGCTGCCGATTTTCGGGGCGATGAACTCACTGATCTTCGCGCATGTGCGGGCCGATGCGCGCAATCTTTCGACAGGCGACATGATCGCCGTGAATTCGATCATGCGGGCCACCATTTCGCTGTCCTGGGTGCTGGTGCCCGGCATTGTCGGCATTTTTCTGGTGAATTCCGGCAATATGCTTTTGGCCTTCCTGTTCTCAGGTATTTGTGCGCTCATCTGTTTCCTGCTGGTCGCTTTCTGCCTGCCGCGCGCGGCGACACCGGCGGTCGTCAATAATGAAGCGCGCTTCGGCCTTGTGGCTTCCCTCGCGGAAATCGGATCGCGGCGGGTGCTTTTGCGCATCATCGCCATCGCGCTGATTTGCTCCATGTTGCATCTGAATGATTCCATCCGCTCGCTCATCATAACCGGACAGGCAAAGGGCACGGTTGCAGATATCGGTATCGTCGCGGGGATCGTCGCCGCGCTGGAAATCGTTTTCATTCTCCTGTGGGGCTGGATCGAAAAGAAAGTGCCGCAAACGCTGACGCTGGCGGCGGGCGCGGTGCTTTATGCCATCTATCTCATCTTGCAGGGGCTCGCTTCCGCGCCATGGCACATTTATGCACAGACTGTCATCAGCGCGCTTGGCGCTGCCGCCATCATCAGCATTCCCATCACCTATCTGCAGGAATTGATCGCCGACCGGCCGGGGCTCGGAAGCTCGCTGATCGCGGTCAATATCTTCCTCGGCGCAGGCCTTGGGGCGCTGATTTTTGCCGTTGGAACCCTGGTCTCCAGCTACTCGGGAACCTCCATATTGGGAGCGATCGTGGGTCTTGGCGGGGTCTATATGTTGTATGCGCTTGATGGGACGGGTCGCCGCAGGTAGAGCGTCGGCCAAAAGTGTGGGCGGTTTTCGGATGATCGAGCGCGTTAGCAGACCGCAGCCAGACAAAAGAGGTTAGAATGATACTCGAAATTTGCGTGGACGATGTGGCTGGTCTGGAAGCGGCGGTCCGGGGCGGAGCCGATCGGATCGAGCTTTGTGCAGCGCTGTCCGGCGGCGGCGTGACGCCATCGGCGGGGTTCATG
Organism: Agrobacterium sp. NPDC058088; assembly: GCF_042885035.1. NCBI lineage: Bacteria > Pseudomonadati > Pseudomonadota > Alphaproteobacteria > Hyphomicrobiales > Rhizobiaceae > Agrobacterium > Agrobacterium sp. NPDC058088. The sequence goes on from NZ_JBHVSU010000009.1 coordinate 140,999, forward strand.
CAGCGGGCGGCGACCTATGGACTGCCGGTGAGCGTCATGATCAGGCCGCGTGCCGGCGATTTCGTGTTTACGCGCGACGAGGCCGACGTGATGAAGCGCGATATCGATGCGGCGCGTGCGGCCGGGCTTTCCGGCGTGGTGCTCGGCGCATCGCGCGGCGATGGCTCGCTCGATATGGCTTTGCTCGAAGAGTTGCGCCGTCACGCCGACGGAATGGATGCGACGCTGCACCGGGCGTTTGATGTCGTACCGGATATGGAAGAGGCTCTGGAGGCTGCCGTTTCGCTTGGTTTTCCACGCATCCTGACCTCCGGCGGCGCGCGCTCGGCGCTTGAGGGTGCCGAGGCCCTGGCACATCTGTCGGAGATTGCCAAAGGCCGGATCGTCATCATGCCCGGAGCCGGCGTACGCCCGCAGAGCGTCCAGACTTTGCTGGACCGCTTTCCGATCACGGAAATCCATGCTTCTTGTTCCGCCGTTCCGTTTTATGATCCGGAAAGCATGGTGGCGAAGCTCGGTTTCACCGGCGCGGGGCGCAAGGCAACGGATGAGGCGGCGGTTCGTGAGTTGAAGACGATCCTCAGCGCTCATCATAAAGGCGGCGCAGCGCTCTAGCGGTGCCTGCAGCGCCATCGAGATCGAGGTGGATCTTGCCCGGTTCCGGCAGCGCCAAAGCCGCCTGGATGGCCTCGGCCATGGATTGTGCGGAGATGTATTTTTCCTCCAGCACCTGCGCCAGCCCAAGCCGCGCCAGCCGTTCCGCGCGGGCGCTCTGCTCCGTCTCGCCACCGGCCGCGAAGGGGATAAGAAGCGAGCGGCATTTCGCCTGGAGAATATCGCAGACGGTGTTGTAGCCCGCCTGCGAGACCGAAAGCCGCGCGCCTGCCAGAAGGCTGGCGAAATCCTTGCGGAAACGGAAGACGGAGACATTGTCCGGCGCTTCAGCGGAGATCGCATCGAAATCCATCTGAGGCATGTTCGGACCGGTGACGAGACACCAGCTTTTGATGCTTGGGAGCAACGGGGCCGCCTCAAGCGCCGCCCGTATGAGGGCTGCACCGACAGCACCACCACCGGCGGAAACGACGATATCGAATTTTTCCACCGGCTCCGGCGGTGGCAGCGGGGCGACGAGCCCCGTATAGACAATGCGCTGGCTGATCTCGTCGGCGAGGGGAAAAGTGTCTTCCAGCCGGGCGAAATCGGGATCACCGTGCACCAGCACCGCGTCGAAATGTTTCTTCACCAGGGAAACGGTCTCTTCGTCCCGGCCCGGCTTGGTCTTTTCCTGCAGGATATCACGCAGGGATGTCATGACGAGCGGGCGTGGTTCGCTGTCTTCGATCTCGTCCAGCAGCGGCAGCAATTCGAAGCGCACCTGTCTGCGGCCGAAGGGGAAAGCCTCGATGATGACGATATCGGGTTTCGCGCCGTGATAGGCGCCGATCAGCATGTCGGTTCTGAGGTTCTTGAAGGCCTCGTCTACCGGTTTGCCGGCGCTGTCGACCAGGCCGGAAAAGCTGCCGTCGCTAACGGCGATCGGCGGCAGTTCGACGTGGCGGATGCCGTCGCCCGGAAAGCCCGGAACCGGGGTGCCGCCGGTGACCAGAACGACATCGAAACCATCCGCCTGCAGGGCATTGGCAACGCGGCTGGCGCGGGCAATATGGCCGATGCCGAGAAGATGCTGGACGTAAAAGAAAACGCAAGGGCGCTTTTCCATCTCGGTCATGGTGTCTTTTCCCACTCGGTCTCGAACAGAGCCTTCAATTCCGCGATGCTGGTGCGATGATCAAAGGCGGTTCGTACACGATTTTCGGCAGCCGCCCCCAGACGCTGGCGCAATTGCGGATCGGTGATCGCGATACGCAATGCTTCCGCAAAGGCTGCCGGATTTTCCGGCTCCGTCAGCAAACCGTTTTCGCCATTGAAGAAGAACTCCGGGATGCCCGATATATTGGTGGAAATGCAGGTCAGCGCCTGGCTTGCGGCCTCGACCAGTACATTGGGAAGTCCATCTCGGTCGCCATCGCTGGTGATGCGGCAGGCGAGGGCAAAGAGATCCGCCGCGCGGTAATTTTCCAGCACCTGCTTCTGGTCCATGGCGCCGGTCCAGACGATCCTGTCGGCAATGCCGAGTTCGTCGGCCAGTTTTTTCAGCGCGGTCAGCTCGTCACCACCGCCGATATGGGTGAAGCGCCAATGAATGCTTTCGGGAAGCGAGGCGAGCGCCCGCAGCAGTATATCGATGCCCTTTTTCTTGACTGCTCGCCCGACGCTTAAAATCCTGACCGGATCGTCGGCGGTTGATCCATCCCTGGCGGGGCGTGGTCCATCGAAATGCGGGAAACGGGTGAGATCGAGCCCGTGATAGCTGAGGTGCACGTTCCGTTTTGCCCCTGAGAGCGCCTGCAGGTGCTGGAAACCACCGGCAGTACAGGTCACGGCCCAGCGGGCGCTTTGCAGCTTGGCGGCGAGGTCACGGTCGTTCGAGGTCCAGATGTCCTTGGCATGTGCCGAGATCGTCCAGGGTATGCCAGTGATCAGATGGGTATAGGCGGCGACCGAGGCAGGGGTGTGGATGAAGTGGACATGCAACCAATCCGCATCCGCAGGCCATTCATGGGCGAGCACGGCGGCCTGCCCAAAACGGCGAAAGCGGTTGCGGCTGAAATCATGCGGCAGATCGCTGAAAAACCGGCGAAGCGCCTTGGTGAAGCCGGGCTTTTTACGGCAGGCCCATAGCGCCTTCAGAACCCGCAAGGGCTCTTCATGCAGATATTCCGGCAGGTATGTAACAGGTGCGCGTATCTCATCGTGAACGGGGTGGCGCTTCTTGTCGGTCGGACGGCGCATGGACATGAGCTCGAGTTTCAGTCCGGCCTTCTCAAGCCCCAGAAGCTCCTGGGCAATGAAAGTCTCGGACAGACGCGGATAGCCCTTGAGGAGCACCACGATTTTTTTTGTGTCGGTCACGTTGCGCGTGTCTCTTCTGAAGCGGAGTTGGTTGGGAAGACTCTCACGCGGTGAGCGTGATCGGCGTCTTTTCGCCTTCGGGCGGCAGCCACTCGGCGATCCGGCGCGATATGTTTTCCAGACCGTCGAGTTTCAGATTTTGCGAGTTGACGGAAGGGGGCGCACGGTTCGGCAAGGCTTTGAGGGCCGCTGCCATTTTTGCGGGGTTCTCCGCGTCTTCCGGCAGAAGCATGTCAAAAAGACCAAGCTCCGATGCACGGCTGGCGCGGATGAGCTGCTCTTCACGCGGCACAGTGCGGGGTACGACGAGGGCGGGCTTGTCGAAGGACAATATCTCGCAGACCGTATTATAGCCGCCCATGGAGACGACGGCCTGCGCGCCGGCGACGAGGTCTTCCATGCGGTTGTCGAATTCGATGATCTCGATATGCGGGATATCGGCCACGCTGCTCATGAAGCGCAGGCGCTGATCCGCTGGCATGTAGGGGCCGAGCACAACAAGTGCCTTGTGTGTCAGGTCCGGGTCGTGGCGATAAGCGTTGATGACGTCGTCGATCAATTCACTGCCGTCGCCACCGCCGCCGGTGGTGATGAGGAGATAATCGCCTTCCGGCCGATGCGCCACGGTCTCGGCCTGCGTCTTGGATCGTTGCAGGAAGCCCACGAAATCCATTTTTTCGCGCACGGTTGACGGAACATCGAGCCCCGTCAGAGGATCGTGAAAATCCGGCGGACCGTAGACCCAGACGTGATCATAAAACTTCCCGATCTTGGTCATGACATTGTTGCGCTTCCACTCAGCCTCCAGCAGCTGCGGCGCGTCCATGACGTCGCGTAGGCCGATGACGAGCTTGGTGCCCTGTCCCTTGAGATAGGCGAGCGTCTCTTCCACCTCACCGCGCAGGCCCATGGGCTCCTTGTCGACGATGAAGATATCTGGCTGGAAGCTCTCGGCGGTATGATAGATAATGGAGCGGCGCATCTTCAGAGTTTCCTGAAGATCGATATGCCTGTCCATCGAGGTGTATTCGCCGTTGCGCAGCTTGATGACGCTTGGGATTTTCACGAAATCGACGCGGGCGCGGTAATCGAAGGCACCGGCAATGGTCGCGCCTGAAATGATGAGGACGTTGAGTCCGCGATAATCCTCCACCAGTGCATGCGCGATGGTGCGACACCGTCGCAGGTGACCGAGACCGAAGGAATCATGGCTGTACATGAGAATGCGCGCGTCGTTCAAACGGGAGCTCATGGGCCACACCTCTTTTTGCCTTTCACGATGAAGGCGGCTTCGGAAGGGCAGTGTATCAAGGCGTATTCCATTTTATTTGAAGGGGTCCGCAGCATCACGTAGTCCGTCGCCGAAGAAATTAAAGGCCAGAATGACGAGAACGACCGGGATCGTCGGAATGAGAAGCCACGGATATAGCGCAATGACGCTGACGCTGCGCGCCTCCGTGAGCAGAATTCCCCAACTTGTGATCGGAGGCCTGAGACCAAGCCCGAGGAAGCTGAGCGCGGTCTCGCCGAGAATCATGCCTGGTATCGTTAGCGTTGCCGACGCGATCAAGTGTGACATGAAGCCGGGAATAAGGTGTCTGCCGATGATGCGCGGCGTACCCGCACCCATCAATTGCGCAGACAAAACATAGTCTTCTTCGCGAAGCGCCAGCAATTTAGAGCGCACGGCGCGTGCGAGCCCCGTCCAGTCCAGCATGCCGAGAATGATGGTGATGCCGAGATAGACGAGGATCGGGCTCCAGGTCACCGGCATGATGGCGGCAAGCGCCAGCCACAGCGGAATGCTTGGAATGGATTGCAGGACCTCGATGATGCGTTGAACAATCAGATCGAACGTGCCGCCGCGATAACCCGCTAAACCACCGATCACAATGCCGAGAACAAAGCTCATGGCGACGCCAAGAAGGCCGATGGTCAACGAAATGCGGGCACCGTAGATGATGCGGGACAGCACGTCACGGCCGAGCCGATCTGTGCCAAGCAGGAACAATTCACCGCCTTCTGCCGGGCAGACGAGATGGGTTCTGCCCTCGAACATGCCCCAGAAGTGATAGGTATCGCCCTTGCAGAAGAAACGCAGCGGCTGAACATCCGTCGGCACATCGCGGTAGACGCGGCGCAGATTGTCCATGTCGAGCGTCATTTCCCGGCCATACACGAAGGGGCCGACAAATTTGCCGTCATTGAAGAGGTGAATGGCCTGCGGTGGCGCGTAGATATGCTCGATATTGCGGGTATGGAGATTGTAGGGCGCCAGGAACTCGCTGATCAGGATCGAAAGGTAAAGTACTACCAGAAAAGCACCGGACCACACCGCGATCTTGTGCTGGCGGAACTGCCACCACATGAGCTTCAGTTGCGACGCTTTGCTGAAGGCCGCCATGCCCGACGTGTTGGGTTCGATCAGCGAGGGGTCAAAAGGCGCGGTCGAGACGTAATGGGGCAGGGCTTCGCCTGGGTTCGGAATGGATGAAGTCATTTGACGTTACCACCTCCGAAGCGGATTCTCGGGTCGAGTATGGCAAGGGCGATATCCGAGACCAGCACGCCGATCACCGTCAGGAAAGCGAGGAACATCAGGAACGAACCGGCCAGATACATATCTTGGCTTTGTAACGCGCGGATGAGCATCGGGCCGGTGGTTTCGAGCGATAGGACGACGGCGGTGATTTCCGCGCCTGATATGATGGCGGGCAGGATCGAGCCGATATCCGAGATGAAGAAATTCAACGCCATACGCAGCGGATATTTGATCAGCACCTTGAATGGGTGCAGACCCTTGGCGCGGGCGGTCACGACATATTGTTTCTGCAATTCGTCGAGCAGGTTGGCGCGCAGGCGACGGATCATGCCAGCCGTTCCCGCCGTTCCGATGATGAGGACGGGTATCCAGATATGTTCGAGGATCGACTTAAACTTCGCCCAGCTCATCGCCTGATTGAGGTACTCCCGGTCCATCAGATGGCCGATGGAGATGCCGAACCAGATGTTGGCGAAATACATCAGGATCAAAGCCAACATGAAATTGGGGATGGCAATGCCGAGCAGGCCGAGGAAGGTAAGCCCGTAATCGCCCCAGCTGTATTTATGCGTGGCGGAATAGATGCCGATCGGAAAAGCAAGCAGCCAGGTGACGATGATGGTGACAAACGAAACCAGAACCGTCAGCCACAGGCGGTCTCCCACCACGTCGCTGACCGGCAGCTGATATTCGAAGGAATAACCGAAATCGCCGACCAGCATGCCGGTCGCCCAGCGGAAATAGCGGATCGGTGCCGGCTGGTCGAAACCGTAACGGGTACGCAGTTCCTCGATTTCGGCAAGGTTTGCGGTTTCGCCCATGGCGCGAAGCTCGGCGACATAACTTTCGAAATAATCGCCCGGCGGCAGTTCGATGATGGTGAAGACCAGCATCGAGATGAGGATCAGCGTGGGGATCATGACGAGGATGCGCTTGATTATATACCGCAGCATATCAGGCGTCTCCGTCATACCAGAAGGCATCCGGCATATAGACGCCGAGATAGGATGTGGGTTCAAAGCCGAAGAGCGCCTTCTCCGGCACATTTCGCATGCGTTTGACATGGACGACGGGTTGCAGCGCGCCGTTGACGATGCCGATGGAAAATACCTGCTGCGTATAGATGCCAAGCATTTCCAGCCAGATCGCCTCACGTTCTTCCTCGGTGACGCTTCTGCGCCATTTTTTCAGAAGATCAAGCAAATGGGCTGCCTCCGGCAGATCGGGCTCCTTGCCCTCGCGGCCGCCGGAAAGATAATGAATGCCCCAGACCGGCCATTGCAACTGGTCATCCCCCGTGGGCGCAAGGCCGGAAGGCAGCATGTCGGGCGTCGGCACGCCATTGTCCATGCCCATCCACACCGACATCAGCACCTCACCGCCCATAGCGCGCTTGCGGAAGACATCGCGCTGGGTGGGGCGGACGGAAACGGCAATGCCGATATGCCGCCAGTGATCCGTCACCAGCTCCATCACGTCCGTTTCGAGCGTGCTTTCGCCCGTCGTCTCGACGATGATATAGGCGGGTCGACCATCCGGCAGCAGCCGAAGTCCGGCATTGTCGCGCTTGTCGAGACCCGCTTCATCGAGCAGCTTATTGGCCGTTGCGCGGTCGAAGGCGCTCCAGGCGTCCGCAAATTCCTGCCGGTAAAGCGGGCTTTCCGGCAGAACGGTATCGGCGCTTTCCTTTGCCAGTCCGTAAAAACAGACCATGTTTATTTCGTGCCGGTTGATCGCGAGCGACAGCGCCCGGCGGACGCGTACATCCTGAAAAGCGCTGCGCCAGACCGCGTCGGCACAATTGAGATTGGGCAGCAGCGCTATGCGTGAGCCCTGGGAGCGCTTGTAGAGATTGACCTTCAGCGGGAAACGCTTTTCAGCGTCCTTCAAGAAGGTGTAGTCGGCGAAGTCGAGGCCGAAATATTGCAGGTCGCTGTCGCCGGAGGCCGTCTTGGCCGAGATGATGTCGGACGAGGTGACGTTCAGCAGGAAGCGGTCGAGATAGGGCAGTTGCAGCCCGTTTTCATCGACACGATGATAATAGGGATTGCGTTCGAACACGAACTGTTCGGCGGGCGGCGCAGTGGTGTTGCGCCAGGCATCGAGCGTTGGCAGATCAGGATTTTCTGGACGAACCTGCCGTGACATCTTGATGTGCAGGCCGCTCCAGTCGTCCGCCTTGTTTTTCTTGATGAGCTTCGCAAGCTTTTCCGGCGTCTGATATTTGACGTGGAACTGTTTCATATAGGCCGCCGGCAAAAACAGCCGTGCCGGCGAGGCGGCGGCGAGCTTCGCCAGAAAATCCGGGTTGGGGCCGTCCCAGGTGTAACGCACCGTCAGCAGATCAATGACCTCGATCAGCGGCGGCTTGTTGTTGACCAGAAGTTCGATCGGAGGACCGCCCTTGTGGATTTCCTTGTTGAGGGCGACATCCTCCCAGAAATAGCGGAAATCTTCAGACGTCAAATCGCTGCCATCGGACCACTTGTGGCCCTCACGCAGCTTGAAGGTGAAGATGCGTTCTTCCTGGACGTCGTAGCTTTCCAGGATATCAGGATGCAGCTCGAATTTTTCGTCGTAACCGACCAGGCGGGCATAGTTGCTGATCGGCATAAGCCTGATATCACGCTGGCCGCCAATGAGCATACGTACCGAGCCGCCATGTTTTCCCGGCTCACGGCCAAGCGCTTTCATATCGATGATGCGCGGGTTTTTCGGCAGGCGTTCGGCCACGTCGGGCAATTCGCCCTTTTCGCGTTTTTCCTTGAAATAGGTAGGGTCGACATAGGCGGCGCGCGCATAGGCCGGCAGGAAAACGGAGGCCAAGAGGGCAAGGGTGGTGCGACGCGTGATCAAGGGCGAAGCTCCCGGATGTCGGCATTGCCGTTGGCGAGGACGAAATGGCCTTCGCCGAGATCGGCTGATATCATCTCGCCATCACCCTCATCGCGAAACTGCTTGCCCCAGTCGAATTTGCCCGTCGCGCTGATCTTGCCGATGGTGTGGAAATCGAGCGGGCGGTCAAGGTCCGGGAAAGGCACGGCGGCCAAAAGGGATTTTGTGTAGGGGTGAACCGGAGAGCGCATCAGAATTTCCCGCGGTGCCAGTTCCACGATGCGGCCCTCGCACATGACAGCCACGCGGTCGGCCATATAATCCACGACCGCGAGATTGTGCGAGATGAACAGATAGGTCAGCCCGAGGTCCTGCTGCAAATCCTTCAGAAGATTGAGAATTTGCGCCTGAACGGACACATCCAGGGCAGAAACGGGTTCATCACAGATCAAGAGTTCCGGGCCGAGCGCCAGTGCTCTTGCAATACCGATACGCTGCCTCTGGCCGCCGGAAAAACTGTGGGGGTAACGGTTCAGTGCGCTTTCGCCCAGCCCTATTGCCCTCACAAGTCCACGGACTTTCTCCGCCCGGTATTTGGCATCCCCGCGTCCGTGAATTTCCAGCGGTTCGCTCAGGATGTTGCCGACCGTCATGCGCGGCGATAGCGAGGAAATCGGGTCCTGAAAGACCATCTGGATCTTCGATCGCAGTTCCTTCAGTTCGCCATCCTTGGCATTGAGCACGTCGATATCGCCCCCCTGCCGGTGGAAGGTCACCGCGCCTTCATCCGGGCGAACCGCGCGCATCAGGATCTTGCTGACGGTGGTCTTGCCGCTGCCGCTTTCGCCGACCAGCCCGAGGCATTCACCGCGACGGATGTCAAAACTGACGCTGTTGACCGCTTTCGTCGCGTTGGCGTCGCCTTTGCGGAACCAACTGGACTTTCGTGTTGTGAAGGTCTTGCTGATATTGTCTACGGTCAGGAGCGGGCCGGGGGTTTTGTTGATCGCGGCGGTCTTCTTGCCCACGAGGCTTTCGTGGTCCACCTTGATTTCGCGCAGGGCCTTCAGCCTTTCGCCGGGCTTCATGTCGAAATGCGGCACGGCGGCCATCAGGCCCTTGAGATAGGGATGGGCCGGTGCCTTGAAAATGTCATCGACCGTACCCGCTTCCATGATCTCGCCCTGATAGATCACGGCCACTTCGTCGGCGATATTGGCGACCACACCGAGATCGTGGGTAATGAGCAGCATGCTCATGTTGAGCCGGCTCTGGAGGTCGCGCAGAAGCTTGAGGATTTGCGCCTGTATCGTCACATCAAGCGCCGTGGTCGGCTCGTCGGCGATGAGCAGCGCGGGGCGACAGATCAGCGCCATGGCGATCATGGCGCGCTGGCGCATGCCGCCCGACAATTCGAAGGGATACATGTTCACGACCTTTTTGGGTTTGGGAAACCCTACGAGGTCGAGCGTCTCATGTATTTTTTCCGCACGTTCCGCCGGTGACAGAATGCTGTGGATGCGCAGCGCTTCATCGATCTGGTTACCGATCGTGTGCAGCGGCGAAAAGGAGGTCATCGGTTCCTGAAAAATCAGGCCGATGCGGTTTCCACGTATTGAGCGGATTTCCCTCCCGTCCTTCGGCAATTGCAGCAGATCGATGGGGCCGGCTGCGGCATTTACAGGATCGGTAAACAGCACGCGGCCGTTCACGCGCGCCGTCTTGGGATGAATACCCATGATGGTTTGGCCGATGACGGACTTTCCCGAGCCGGACTCGCCAACAAGAGCAGTCACCTTTCCTGGAAGAATACGGAGACTTGCGCCCCTGACGGCATCAATGGTGCCGCCCATGAGAGAAAAAGAGACCCGCAGATTTTCAATACGGAGCAAATCTGCGCCAGCGCTCATGCCAAAAGGTTCCTTGCCGTCTCTTTATCGTTGCCTTGTGACAATTGTTCAGGAGGGCTTAAATTCACGTTATCGCAGGGTTTGTTGTCTGTCTATGCCTCTGAAACATCGAATTGTTTAGCAAATTCAAAGCCGGCTTCCTAAATGTGGCTGCTTGCCTGAACGCCTTTGTTTGGTGATATGTTAACGGACGCTTTGGAACGAGGATCCATGTCCGACAAGAAATATTATGACGCCCAGTTGGATAAAGCCCGACAGTTGCAAAATCGCGGCCAATATGCGGAAGCCAATGCGCTTCTCTTATCGCTGGTTGCAGCAAAAGACGGGCATCTGATGGGTGAGCGAACCGTGCTCGGCCTGCCACGCCGGCTGCATGCCGCACGGCTGCGTCTGGCCAAGGCCGAAGGCGATCTCGTCGCTCGGATCGGTTATCAATACACGCTGGTTCCGCCGCCACAAACGCTCGCAAAATATGCCCGGTTTTCCCCCGAAGAACGGCGCGTGATCAGTCTCAAAAGCCGAGAGGATGTGCCGCGGCTCATTCATCAGATATGGATTGGGGAAAAAGCGCCGCCGGTATCGGTCAAGGCCTGGGCCAACCATGCCGAACAGCATGGTTATGAGTATCGCCTTTGGCGGGAGGCCGATCTTGAGCGGGAGGGCGTGTTTTCGAACAGCATCTTTAACAGGATGCTTGGCGAAGGCGATTATCCAGGTGCTGTGGATGTGGCCCGTTACATCCTGCTGGAGCGTTTTGGCGGGATCTATCTCGACTGCGACTGGTATCCGGCGCGTGATGACATGAGTTTCGATGCCTTCGTGCCTTTGACAGGACTGACGGCGTTTGACGAGAAAACGCCGCGCGATACGGGGCAGGGCAGCATGCTGCTTGCCAATTCCTTCATTGCCGCCCCGGCCGGGCATCCGGTCTTCCGCAAGATGCTCGAGGCTTTTCCCGGGATCATCGACGAAATGCCGCGTGCGCCGGCCTGGTGGTCTACCGGTCCACTTATCTTCACCATCATCGCCCGGGCGGGAAGTATCAGTCTTGCGCCGGCGTCGTTTGTCGCCGCGGTTCTTGCCGACCGTGCGCCGCTGGAGGCGGTAGAAGAGATCAGGCAGAAACTCGCCCTGCAGGACAGCGGGATGCTGATCGCCTGGAAATCATGGTGATATCTCGTTGACGAGGTCCTGCGAGGAACGCCAGCGGGCGGCGGGATGCCCGGTGGTTACCTCGAAAAGTCGCCGCAGAAAGCGCCAGACATTGTCGTCATGCACGAGATGATGGGTGAGCAAGCCGGTCGTCCCGCCCTCGTCGGCGGTGCGCAGGATGCGGGCGGCGGTCTCGGAAAACAGGATGTCGTCTTCCCGGCCGCCGCGGCTGCCGTGCCAGTCGATGACATCGACATGGGTGTTAAGGCAAGGCGGGATCGTATCTTTTTCAGGTCCGAAGACGGATAAAGCGCGATATCCGATATCCGCCAGACCCTTCACCATACCGGCGTCGATGCGGTTCCACGGTGGCACCAGCATCGGCACCAGACGCCTGCCATGCAGGTCATGAAGCTTCTCCAGTCCGGATTGCAATTCATCAAGCACGACGGCCGGGTCGCGATGCGGCCCGAGTTCCTGTTTCTTTTCATTGGCGCTGGCGTAGTTCGTATGGGACCAGCCGTGGACGGCGACCTCCGCAATGTCAGAGGCATCCAGATGTGTTGCGAGCTTCTCCGTTGTCATTCCGGGAATGACCGCGAGCGTGGCCGGGACGGAAAAGCTGCTGCAAAGATCAAGAAACGCATCGAGAGCCGCTGTCGGTTCCACCGCATCGTCATCCCGGAGCCAAAGATCGGCCTTCATGCCGCGTCGGCTGCATTCATCCAGTGCCGCATTGAGTTTTTCCAGACTCATGATCATCGTGCCTTTGCCTGCAAAAGGATATGGTTCAGCTTCGTTGCGGCGTTTTCCAGAGATCGTTCATTGATGATGAATTGGCGGGCCGCTTTTGCCAGTTCCTCACGCTGCCTGTCATCGCCGAGCAGGGTCTTGATCGCCTCGGCATAAGCGGCTGTATCATTTTCCGGTGTCAGTAATCCTGTGGTACCGGATTTTACCACCTCGGGAACACCGGCAACTTTTTCCGCCACAACGGGCAGGCCGGCAGCCTGCGCTTCTAGATAGGCGAGACCATAGGCCTCGCCATGGCCCGGCCAGACGTAGAGGGATGCTCTTGAAAGAAGCGCCGCGATGTCTGTCGGGCTTTTTTCCCCGTGCCAGACGAGGCGGTGATCGGGAAACGCGCTGAAAATGGCCTCCACGGCCGCGCGCTCCGGGCCGTCGCCGACGATATCCAGCGTCCAGCCGAGAGTTTCAGGCAATAAAGCGAGCGCTTCGGACAGGCTACGATAGCTCGATAGCTTGTCGCCCGCCCGCATCATGGCGACGGTAATGAGCCTTGATGGCTGGGGTCGGGGTCCGTTTGCGAGAAACGCCTCGGCGTCGATGAAGGGCGGTAACATGGCCCATTGCAGGCTAGGGGAAGCGCGGACAAGCCCTTCGCGATCCCGCGCGGTGAAGCAGATATTGACCGCGGCCCCGTTCAATGCGGCGAGCAGAGCGTCCTGAACCGCCTGCCAGCCCATATTGTTGCGTTTCGGCGAATAGGATGCCTCGGCGGTCACATAGGGGATGCCGAAACGCTTCACCAGTTCCGGGCCGAGCAGATCCGGGGCCTTGTAGTAGGGGTGATAACAAAACCAGAGGTCCGGTGCGCCGTCCTGACGCCATAGCTCCGCGATCGTTTCGATTTCGAGCCTGGCCTCATCGGCGAGCGATGGCCGCGCCGGATCGTCCGGTTGTTTCAGAAAGCTGCGCAGCTCCGAGGCGACGAAAACGTCATGGCCTCCCATCGTCATCGCCTTCATCAGAAGTCGGGCCATGAGCCGGTCGCCGGAGGGAACGGGATGGTTGGGCGATTTGAGCGGCGAATAAAAGGCGATCTTCATGGCGATGGTTGTGCGTTGCCGACGGCTTGGGCGTCAACCGGAATTTGAAAGGGCCGAGCCTTGACAGGTCGGTCATTCTTGCCCAACTGAAAGGCATCTTTTGCACATGCGCGGAGCGTGACACGCTTTGACTTCTCCAGACATTTCCCAGACCCTGCTTTCCGGCATCGAAAACAGAAGCGCTAAAGCGGGGGTGATCGGCCTCGGCTATGTCGGCCTGCCGCTTGCCATGACGGTTGCCAAAGCTGGTTTCAAAGTCGTCGGTTTCGACATTGACCCCGGCAAAATTACCGCGATCGAAGCGGGCCGCAGTTACATCGAGGCGGTTTCGGATGAAGTGCTGGCAAGTGTTCGGCCGGATGACGGTTTCGTTGCTACCAGCGATTTCTCCAGATTGGCCGAATGCGATGTGATTGCCATCTGCGTGCCGACGCCGCTGACGAAATATCGCGAGCCTGACCTTTCCTACGTTGAAAAGACCTGCCGGGAGATTGCAACCCATCTGCGCAAGGGGCAGCTCGTGGTGCTGGAATCGACCACTTATCCCGGTACGACCGACGGGGTGGTGAAGACCATTCTGGAGAGTACTGGCCTCGTCTCCGGCGTCGATTTCTTCATCGGCTTTTCGCCGGAGCGGGAAGATCCGGGCAATCGTGATTTCGAGACCTCGACCATTCCGAAGGTCGTTGCCGGTGACGGCGAAGCTGCCGGAAAGCTGATGGCCGCCTTTTACGGCTCGGTGGTGAAGAAGATTGTTCCGGTTTCCACCAATGCCACGGCTGAGGCGGTGAAAATCACCGAAAACGTGTTCCGTGCCGTCAATATCGCGCTCGTCAACGAACTCAAGGTCGTCTACGAGGCGATGGGTATCGACATATGGGAAGTTATCGATGCGGCGAAAACCAAGCCCTTCGGCTTCATGCCCTTTTATCCCGGACCGGGTCTCGGCGGCCATTGCATACCGATCGACCCGTTTTATCTCACCTGGAAATCGCGCGAATATGAACTGCCGACCCGGTTCATCGAGCTTGCCGGCGAGATCAATACCGGCATGCCGCGCCATGTCGTCGGACGGGTTGCCGAAGCGCTTGATGTTCATTCCGGCAAGGCGCTCAGCCGCGCGAAGGTGCTGGTTGTCGGTCTCGCTTACAAGAAAAACGTGCCCGATATTCGCGAAAGCCCATCGCTGAAGCTCTTGGAGCTAATTCGGGAGCGCGGCGGCGAAGCGGCCTATTTCGATCCTTATGTGGCGGAAATTCCGAAAACCCGGGAATATAGCCACCTGATGGGCATGAAATCCGTATCATGGGACAGTGAGACCATTGGCGGCTTCGACGCCGTTCTTGTCGCGACGGATCACGACAATGTCGATTATGCGGCGCTCAGCGACTGGGCGCCGCTGATCGTCGATACACGAAATGTCTTCGCGCGTCGGGATATCGCCGCAAAACACATCATCAAGGCCTGATAACATGAGCAGACTGGACAGCTTCATTCGTCGGTTGACCGCGCAGCGCGACATCCTCAACCATGTCGAGGCCGATCTCGATCTGCCTGAGCAGGGCGCGCTCATGGAAATCGGGCTTGGAAACGGGCGTACTTTCAATCATCTGCGGGAACTGTTTCCCAACCGCCGCATCATCGCTTTTGACAGGGCCATGGGTGCCCATGCCTCTTCCGTTCCGGCAGAAGAGGATCTTGTGATCGGTGAGATCTCGCAAACCGCCCCAGCCTTCATCGGCACGGATGCGGCGATGGTGCATGCCGATATCGGAACGGGCTATCCGGAAAAGGATGCAGTCACCCTGACGTGGTTGCCCGATCTTGCCGCGGGCATGCTGGCGAAAGGCGGTATCGCCATCAGCGGCCTGCCGCTCGATCATGCCATGCTGAAACCGCTGCCGGTGCCGGAAACTGTGCCGACGGATCGCTATTTTCTCTATCGTAAAATTTGATGTTGGGCAGCCCGATGCGGGAAGCGTCGTGGCTGCCTCAGAGATAACGCTCGCTCTCTTCTCTTGAGAGCAGATACACTCTCATCTGCGAGTTTCGTCCGCGAATGGCGATTTTTTCGCTTCTGAGGTCAGCAATATCCTGCCCCGCCTGAATGAGGGCCGGTTCGGAAATGACGATGGCGGCGCCGAATTCTTTAGCTTTGGATTCGAGCCGGCTTGCCACGTTCACGGTATCGCCTATGGCCGTCAGGGTTTTTGCCGCGCCATATCCCATCACGCCCACGATGCTGGGGCCGGCGTGAATGCCGACCACCACTTCCAGACGGACGGCGAATTGTTTTTCCAACCCCTCGTTCAGGATTGCGATATCCCGCAATATGGTGGCGGCTGCCTTCATGGCGTTGCGACAGGCCCGGTCCGTATCCTCGCCGAGTCCAAAAAGAGCCATGGCGCCATCGCCGATGAATTTATCGAGATGGCCACCGGCCTGTTCGACGGCCTGACCGACGATGGTGAAGTAGCGGTTGAGAAGGAAGACCACATCATAGGGCAGCTTCGCTTCGGACAGCGTGGTGAAATTCCGCAGATCGCAGAAGAGGATGGCGATTTCCTCTTCCCGACCGGGGCGCGCCGGTTCGGCATCTGCCGGCAGATCGCTCTCTCGGGGTGGAGAAACGAGAAGCGCGATGTCGAGATCGCTGGTGGGCCGTAGTTGACAGCCGAGCCGCACGTCCGAATCGGCGTGGATACGCCTCAACGTCGTCTGCTCGATATCGCCGGGTGGTGGAAGCGGGCCCTTGCTGTTTAAAACCTTGACACGACAGGTGGAACAGCGCCCCTTGCCGCCGCAGACGGAGTAATGCGGGATGCTCGCGAGGCGGCTCGCTTCGAGAATGCTGAACCCGGCCGGGATACGGGCTTGCGCGCCCTGTTCATAGTGGATTTCAATCGCGGTCAGCCGTTGCCGGAAGCTCCGCACACCGCGTAAGACGAAGACAAGCACGATCGCGCCGGCAAAAAGAGCTTCGGTTGTGCTGGTGATGAACCGAATTCGCGTTTCCATCTCCCTTTGCAGCGGGAATTCGTCTCTCTGGATAGTGTTATCCGAAAGCCCGGGAGGAAGCGCATATTTCCGATCGACTTCTTCCAGCCAGCGGCCTGCATCGCTGAAGCCCAGCAATGCCAGAAGCGGCAACATCACCACGACAGTCATGAACAGCCCGGCGATTTTCGGATACCAGTCGCGGTATCGCAGCCAGAAATAGAGGCCGATGCATCCATGGGTCCAGATGACAATTAATGCGATGCTTTGCCACGCACCCCCGATGGGGTTGTTAATCCACAGCCTGCGGATCACGGAATAATAACCGACGTCGATGCCATAAAGCATATGCGAGACGCGGATATTGACGGCGTGGCCGATGATCAGAAACGGGATCGACAAGCCGAATATGACCTGAAGCGCCTCCCGCAGCGGCATGCGCAGCGTCCTACGCAGATAGAGCGAACGCAGGACGAGACAGACATGCACCACGACCGACCCGTAAAAAAGTGCGCTGCTGACCGGATTGAGCCATATCAGGCTGAACCATTTGCGCGCCCGTTCGGCCGTGTCGATGGAAATGAGTGCAAGGGAATGATTGGCGAGGTGGGAAAAAACGAAAGCGAATATGATGAGGCCGGATGAAATCCGGGCACGTCTTAAATTGGTCTCCGAAAAGAAACGGATCATGCAAATCCCATCAGATGGCCGTTCGGCATAGAATCATCGTGCAATATATGGTGGCGATCTCTTAGACCGTTTTGTCGAATTTCGGGACGGGAAACCGGGGTTCGCCTTCCTTGGAAATACCCCAAATGCAGATGGCCTCGTGGCAATATCATGGAGCAATTGATCGGAACTGGTCAATTGTGCGTGTTCGCAATGCACGCCTTGAGAAGGGTGTTCCGTGAGGATGTCGAAAAGCGGTCGAACGTCGAAGCCCGGCGGACGCCGGGTTGCGATCAGAGTTCGATAATCTGTCCGTCCATCGCCGCGAACGCACCGTTGAACTCGGCTTTCGCCTGTTTTTCGATATCGTCCAGTTCCTCGTCTGTGCGGCTTGGGGCGTGGTGGATGAAGCCGACATTTTTCGCGTCGGCGAGCTTGGCGAGGCGGATCGCCTGCTGCCAGGAAGAATGGCCATAACCGCGGTAAAGGCCCATTTCCTCGTCGGTGAACATGGCGTCATAGAGGAAAAGATCGACATCCCTGATGAGATCAAGCACGGTTTCGTCGATGTTTCCGGGCTCATGTTCGGTGTCGGTGATGATGGCGAGCGACTTACCTTCCCAATCCAGCCTGTATCCGATGGCGTTGCCGGGATGGTTGAGCATTCCGGTTCTGATCGACAGGCCGGGATGCACATCGAGCACGTCACCCGCCTTGAAATCCCGCGTCGCGATCTTTGCGCAGCAAATTTCAAGGGGCACCGGGAACCAGGGAGGGCTCATGAAATCCTTGAGCATTTCCCGGGTAGTCATGCTTCCGGCAAGGTGGCCCGACCAGATGGCGACATCGTTGGCGCTGTTATAAAAGGGCTTGAAATAGGGGAAGCCGACAATGTGGTCGTAGTGACAGTGCGAGAAGAAAAGGTTGACGTCGGTAACGCCTTCCGCCCGCAAGGCAAGGCCAGCGGGGTGCAGGCCGGAGCCGGCATCGAACAAAAGAACGTGATCGCCGCACCTTACCTCGATGCAGATTGTATTCCCGCCGTATTTTCGGAAGTTTTCACCTGAAACGGGAAGCGTTCCCCGCGCACCCCAGATCTTTACCCGAAAATTTCTATTACTTTCCCGACGTGTTGTGTCGGAATTGAACGCCATAGCACACCCCAATAACAACGGAATCTTGCACGCTTCCTCCCATGAAGCCCGTTGTCTCTATAGATTCTTATATCCGCCCTCGTTGGAGCGGCTGCCTTTACCCCTTATTCAGTCAGCATTTCATTTATATTGCAATAGTACGACATTTATTTTTCCAATATCGCCATTCAAGGTAGCAAGGAATTGTCGTTTATGTCCTGGTGCCCGCGCGAGCTTTGCTCAGCTCAGTCGTCGTCTGGGTAAGGCGTTCGGCGAGAACCCGCATGACTTTGATAGTAATGTCGGGGAAATCGGACATGAGCTTGAAGAACTGTTCCTTGCCGATACGCAGGGCTTCCACATTGGTGGAGGCGCGGACGGTCGCGGTTCTAACGCTGTCACAGAGAATTGCGATTTCACCGACAATGGCATTACCGGTCATTTCCGCCACTTTAAGCGTGCCCGAAGGGGAATCGACCAGAACATCGACTTTTCCGGTCAAGAGGACATAGGCCGCGTCGCCGACATCTCCCTGCCGGAACAGCACATCCCCGGCGTGATAGGATACCCGATCGGACGCGAATGCGAGCAGCTTGAGTTTTGACGGTTCCATTTCCGAAAAAAACGGGACCCTTTTCAGCATCTGAATTTCGTCTTTAAACAGCATTGCCCTATCCTGTTCTTGTTCCACCTCGGTCACATTCTTGGTGTTATGTCGCGACCATTTCCTTGAATGTACCGTTTTCCTCGGCGAGAGTCTCGTAACTTCCGTCAGCCGTGATCAGGCCTTGATGAACGACGATCACCCGCTCGAACATGCGCGAGAGGTGTGCATTCGAGAGAACCCACACGATCGAGGGGTTAGTGTTGTTCTGTTTCAGAAGTGTGATGACCCGTTCGACAATTTCTTCCTGCTGTCGGGGATCGAGGCCGGGAAGAGGGCGGTTAAAGACGTAATAGTCGGATTTGCGGATCAGCGCCCGCGCGAGATTGAGCTTTTGGCGCTGCAGCGGGCCAAGCCGCTTGCCGCCGGCACCCAGGTTGAAATCCAGCCCCACGGCCAGCACCCGCTCGTAAACGCCCTGCTTGCGCATGACATCCGCGACGATGCGGGTAATGCGCCGTGAGGCGTCGGTATAACGATGGCTCACCTTGCCGAAGAGGATGTTATCCAGAAGGCTGGTGGCGCTCATGTACTTGGTCGGGTCATAGATTTCGATCACGTTTTTCAAGCTGTCGGGCAGCTTCTCGTGGAACATGTGGCGGACCTCGACGATCCGGTTCATTATCTCTGGCGTGAGAAGACCAAAACGCTGGCGAGGCTCGATGTAGAAGAAGCTGAGCCGCAGCATTGCGCGCTTTTCGTTTTCATTGGCCTCGTCGAAACTCCGGCTCTGAAGCCGCTGCAGCATCTGCTGATAGACCGGAATGTCATCCGGCGTCATGAAGGTAAGCTGCTGGAAAAAGGGGTGGTCTCCTGGCAGGTCGGCGAAGATTTCCACGATGTTTTCAGCGATCGTGTAACCCATTTCGAATAGGGTTTTGACGAGGCCGGTTTCGCGCATGAGCGAGCGGAAATAGTCGCTTTCGATGACGGTTCTGATGGATTGCGACGAGTCGCGCATGGTGCCGAACAACAGGTTTTCGCCAACTGTCGCCTCGCTATTGTAGCTCTCCAGTTCGAAGGGAGCGATGAGGCCGCTCAGATTTTCCTTTTCCAGTTCGGCGCGCAGCACATGCCGCAGTTCCACGATACGGGCGGCAAGGTGTAGATCGCTCAAAGGATCGATCGACGAGCGTAGCGCGAACTCCAGAATATCCTGGGAGAGTTCCACGCTGTCTAGCACGTCCAGAATGGCCTGAATGAGATTTTCCGGCCTGCCGTCGCCGGCCGGGCTTGAAGCGTAATCGATCCATTCGCTGTTGATGTCGATCAGCGGATTGCCCGCCATCTTGGCTTCGCGGATTTCCCACTTGCGGTGCTCCAGCGCAGCGCCCTCGTAGTTCTTGTCTGCGAGCGGGGCGTGCTTCAGGCCGTAAAGCAGATTGTCCTTCAGACTGGCGTGGAAGAAATAACTGTCCGAGGAGACATAGGAAATGCGTCGCCCGGTCAGCGATTCCGGCAGTTCCAATATGTCGACATCGTTGATGCTGACCTTGCCCGAGATTGGCCAGAGCGTACGGCCGATCGCATCCGCCAGCGCTTCGGCTCCCGAGCCGCCGACGATGGCGATCACCTCGCCCGGCTCGATCTTCAACGATGCCTGCTCCAGAAGCCGGCTGCCGCTGTCATCTTCGAGGGTCAGATTGGCAATGACGAGCGGTGCGGCGATGGGCGAAACGGCGCCGGGAGAGAGTTTCTGCACCTTTTCGTCGATCATGTTCGGAGTGTTGAACTGCTCGAAGACCTGCTCATATTTCACCTGCACGTCCTGACGTGCCTGATCCCAGTCGATCAGTTCCTTCAATGGTCCGGGCAGTTCCTTATAGGCGTTGATGACGGCGACCAGCTGGCCGACGTCAAGGCTGCCCTTCAGGGTTAGATATCCGCCGAGCGCATAAAAGAAGAAGGGTGTGAGCTGCGCGAGGAAGTTATTGATGAATTTGACCAGAAACTTCCACTGGTAGAGATCGTAACGGATTTTGAAGATGTCGCCGAGCCGGTGCGAGGCATCGGCGCGTTCGTAGTTGGAGGTGTCATAGGCATGGATCGTGCCGATGCCATCGACCATTTCGCCGATGCGTCCGGCAAGCTGGCGGGCGCTCAGCTGCCGCTGGCGACCGAGTTCGATGAGGCGGCGACGCATCTTCGGAATGATGCCCACCTGGATCGCCGCCATGAAAGCCGCGATCAAGCCGAGCCAGAAATTCTGCACGAGAATGAAAAAGAGCGCGGAGAGTGCCTGGCCGCCGAGAAGTGCCGGCTGCACGAAGGCGTCGCCGGTAAATCCGCCGAGCGGCTCAACCTCGTCCTTCACCATGCTGGAGATTTCCGCACCTTTGACACGCTTGAAATGCGAGGGTGGGAACCGCAGGATCTTGTCGATGAGCTCGAAGCGGATACGCCGCAGAAGCCGCTCGCCAAGGCGGCCCTTGTAGGTATTGATGTAATATTTGAAGAGCCCGTTGATGATGACAAGCGCCAGAAATGTCAGGCTCAGTCCCATCAACATCGACATACGGTTGAGCTCAAGCCCGGGGAACAATGTCACGGTGCCCCAATAGGGAATATCGACCGTGAGATGCATGAAAAGCTGCGTCGCATTCGCCCCTTCGAACCCATCCCCCTGAATTGGGCCGTTGACGATCTGCTTGGGCAGATCGAAGGCGAGGAAATAGGGGATCATCGACAAGGCCACGATCAGCAGAATGAAAAGCTGCTGCCGCCTCGTGTGCGACCAGATATAACGCGTAAGGCTTTGTTCCATATAAAACTTCTATGACCTGGCGGGCGAGGCCCGGCGTGTTGGTTTGCGCGGTGTCTAGACGATCCGGTGGCCGGGCGGCGCAACCTCCTCCTGCAAATAGGTATGGGACTCGCTATTTATCAGTATATTCAAGCGGTTTCGAGCAAAATAGCGGGCCTGTCGAGGCGTGTCCGTTACCATGGCGATTGTTTTTGCAATGTGCGGGTGGCGGGCTATATAAATACGACTATATTTTTAGGGTTCTCTAATATTGTTGTTTTTATTGTAGAACAGGCGTTAAGGCGCTTCGATATAATGATCCCGTAATGGTTGGGCCGTGCACTGGCGCAATGATGGCAAGGTCGATGGCGATAGATATTTCAGAGCGTACAGGCGGCGATCCCTCTCTTGATGTATTGTCGCTTTCCGGCGTTGGCCAGGATGGTGCGGTCGCGCATCCCGTCTCTTTCGATGGGTTGACCGGAATTTTCCATCCCGCACGCAGGGGTGTGAGGCAGGCCCATGCCGTTCTTTTCGTCAGCCCATGGGGCATGGAGGAGCTGTGCAGCCGCAAGTTTCAGCGGATCTTGGCCGAGCGACTGGCGGCCCGGGGCGTTGCGAGCCTGCGATTTGACTATCTTGGCGTTGGTGATGCCTTCGAGCCTGAAGATGCGGGCCGCGCGGCAGACTGGCTTTCCGACACGCACGCGGCTTTCGCTTATCTGAAGCGCCTTTCCGGATGCGGGGAAGTGGTTGTCGTCGCGCAGGGGCTTGGTTGCATGATGGCGGCGCAGGCGCTTGCCGATGTGGCGGGTGCCGGTTCCATGGCGTTTCTGGCGCCTGTCGTTTCCGGCCGCGCCTATCTGCGCGAGCTGGCGATGTGGTCATCCATGATCGATGACGGCCTCGGCCTCCGGCCGGGTCAACGTCTCGCGGCGGCGGGAGCGATCGCGGGCATGACCATGCCTGAAGGTGTTGCCGACGCGATCAAGAAGACCAATCTTGCCAATCTCGCTGTCGCTCCGGCCCGTACCATTCTGGTCCTGTCGCGACCTGATCGCGTCACCGATGCCGATTTCGCCAAACATCTCGCCGCAATCGGCGGTCAGGTGAAGGAGGTGGAGTTTTCCGGCTATGACGATCTCGTTTCCAGCCCCACGCTCTCGAAAATTTCAGGAGATGTGGTGAAACGGCTGGTGGAGTGGGTTCTGTCTCAGACCCATGCCGAGATCTCTGCCAATACTGACGAGGATATCGTCCTCAATCCTCCGCAGTACGGCCGTGGTTTCATCGAACAGCCGGTGCAGTTTGGTGAAGGCGGGCGGCTTTTTGGTGTGTTTTGCGGTCCGGACGACCAGGAGGCGGTGTCGTCCGTTCTCCTGCTTGGCGCCGCCTACGATCGGCATGCGGGGTGGGGCAGGCTTTCCGTGCAGATGGCCCGTGCCCTGGCGCGTGAAGGCGTTATGTCGCTTCGCTTTGACGCGGCTAATATTGCCGATAGTCCGCCTGTCGAAAACGCGCCCGATCAGGTTCTTTACGATGCCGTTCAGAATGATGATGTGGCCGCTGCGCTCGATTTTCTCGGCTCGCGCGGCAAGGGGCCTTTGATTGCGGCCGGTCGGTGCAGCGGCGCCTATCTCGCTTTTAATGGTGCGCTTGCCGATGACCGGATCGATGCCGTGGTTGCGGTCAATCCGGTTGTTTTCCACTGGCGCAAGGGGCGCTCGGTGGATGAGGCACTCCATAAACGGCCTCGTTCCTTTGGGGAATACAGCCAGCGTTTTCGGCAGGGCGCGACGTTCAAGCGCCTCATCAGCGGTGATGTCGATGTAGCAAGCGCCGGGCTGAACATCCTCAAGGCGACGATGAAGCGGCTTTCGACAAAAACGGCAAGGCTGTTTCGCAGAGGCAGCGAGGAAGGGCGGGCGATCTTTGGGGCTTTCGACAAGCTGAAAGCGAAGAATACTACCGTCCATCTACTTTACAGCGACAACGACGATGGCCTCGAGCATTTCCAGTACTATTTCGATGCCAACGGTGAGGGGCTGGCGGCCTATCGCAACGTGTCGCTGACGATCATTCCCGATGCCGATCACAATCTCTCAACGCCGGAAGCGAAGAAAATCTACATCGAGACGGTAAAGCGACTGGCTCTAAAAGGTAAATCGACGGCTGGAGCCCAGTGACACGACCTCTCCGGAGGGAGGAGCTTCGGTTGTGGCGGTCTCCGGGGAAAGACCGATTTTTCTGGTCTCGCCGGGCCCGAGATGGAACCAGCTTTCGCTGGCGCGGTAGCCCTCTGCCGTGATGTAGACCGATTGCGCTAGCCGATCCGTGCCGATTTCGAGGGCCCAGCTGCCGTTCGTTTCGCTAACTGCGACCTGAAGGTTTGCGGCATGCAGCGCCTTTTTCCGGCCAAGCGGGAAAAGGAAGGCGTCGGCAATAACATGCCCGGTCGCAATGTCCCGAAGGCGGGCGATCGTTACGTCATGGGATGGCGGGCCGAAGCGATAGGCGTAGGTCGTATCGAAAAAAGCGCCGAACAGGTCGGTTGCGGCAATCGTCTGGCCCTGTCGGGGCAAGAGCGTGAGTGGCCGTTTGGCGTGAACGACGGGCTGCGTGCCTTCGCGCAGGCAGGTCAGCTCCAGCATGGCGTCCAGGCTGTCGCCGGTCTCGTTGAGGACGTGAATGTCGAGCCCGTTGGTACCTTCGTCGGACAGGCTGATCTGAACGGGGCGGAATGCTCTTTTCAGCGCATGCCAGACTGATTTGGGCCTGCCGGCGGCATCGATGATACCCCAGCCCGCGCCGGGAATGAGGTCCTGCAGCGTCCAAACCAAAGCCCCCTGACAGGAGGAGCCATTGCGCCGCCATTCGGCGAAAGTCGCTTCCATCACCTCTGCCGTCGCGGCGCGCGACATGTCGAGATAAAGGCCGCCATCTTCCCGTCGCAGAACATCCGGTTCGACCTCGTAAAGCAGCTTCAGATAATGATCGCGGACGTCCTCGAAGTCCCAGGAGGCACCGCGGTCACGCGGTGTTCGCGCTTTCCAGCGCGGATCGTGAACGGCCACGCCGGGAAGATATTTGTCCAGCGTTTCCTGTTCGGGAATATTGGCAAAGGCGAGACATTCGGCCGCGAAACGTAGATCGGCCCGGCGGGCATCTTCCAGTGGCCGGCAATAGGCGCCCACACCGTAATAATGGCCAATGCCGGCATTGGGAAAAAACGGCAATGCGCCGCCGGAAGGAGAATTGGCAACATAGGCGGCATCGGGTCGCTTTTCGGCGACCAGTTCCGGCAGGATCTCCTCGGTCAGCGTTCCCTTCCATATCTGTTCCGGCAGGCCGAGCATCGCGCCCTGTTGGTACATTTCACTGCCGCCGCAGAAAATCGCAAGCGATGGAGAAAGCGCCGTCGCTTCAAGGAACTCCGAGATTTCCGCAATGATATGCTCGCGCAGGCCGTCATCTTTTGCCGGGTAATCAAAATTGGCGAGCATGGCATCCTGCCAGACCATGATGCCGAGTTCATCGCAAAGCGCGAAGAATGCCGGCGTCTCATAGGCCATCGTGCCGCCGATGCGGATCATGTTCATGCCGGCTTCTGCGGCTTTTCGCAGCCAGGGCTCATAATCCGGCCTCGTCCCCGGCAGACGCACAATATCGGCTGTCGTCCAGACCGCGCCGCGGCAGAAGACCGGCTGACCGTTCACCTTGAGGCCGAAACCGTTGCCGTCCTCGCCATGATCGACCTCGATCCGACGGAAGCCAGTGCGCGCAAGGTGATGTTGAGTGCCGTCAACTTCGAGGACGACCTCGTGCAGAGCCGGCCTGCCATGCGTGTGCGGCCACCATTGTTCAACATGCGATATGTGCAGTTCACCGGAAAGCTTGCCGCTTTCGTCCGGAGCCAGATCGGTGCTGTAACCGGCGCAGCCAAGCCTTGCCGATTTTATGGGCTGTTCGGTTTCCAGCACGATGCTGACGGTTCCCGTTCCATCCTCGCCCAGCGACGACCGGAGCGTGCATAGCACCCCGTCCTGTCTGATGAGGCTGATGGGCCGCCATGGGCCGGCGGCGTGGATTTCCGGGCACCAGCCGGGCATATAGCCCAGCGCCGTGGTGCGGATCAGCCGCAGCCCCTGCGTATTCATCATTTGCGGCCGCCAGCGGGCGCGGGGACCGGTTTTTTCGAGCCGAGGGCCGAGTGCCCGAAAGCAGATCGAAAGCTCGTCCGCACCCGTCAGTGCAACAGGCACTTCCAGTCTTTCGAACATGCTTTGGCTCGCGGCAATCAGTTCGCCGTTGAAGAAGATTTCGGCAATGGTGGAAAGACCATCGAAGCGCAGGATGGCCCGCTCCCGGGCATCTGAAATCATCGTCAACCGGTACCATGCGTCCCTGTCATTGAGGGCGACGGGGGCCAGGCGATCGAATTTTCCGGCCGTTTCCAGAGCCTGCGCCACAGTGCCGGGAACGGAGACATGCAGGCTTTCAAGTGATGCCGGAATATCGGATGGGGTCTCAAAGGCATCGGCAGGCGTCAGTGTCAGCGTCCAGCCTTCACTCAGCACTTCTTCGCTTTCGCCCGGAAGATAGGTCCTCACGCGGCCTCGCTGGCATCAGATAGTTTTTCGCCAAGGCTTTCCATCAATCCATCCCACGCGTCCGCGGCCGGATCGAGCACGGTGGTCAGCGCATCGAATTTTCGGCGGGCGACTGCGCGGGCGAGTTGGAACTGCACAGTTTTGGCAACTTCGGAAATTTTTAGGGCGTGGTTCTTTGCCTCAGAAAAACCATCCGCGTCCAACCATTCGAAGTGGCTTGCCGCCAGTTCGAAATTGGCACCGAGCTGGCGCAGCGTATTGAACGCGTATTTGTGGAAAAATCCGAAGGGCCGGTCTGCAACCTTTTCCACCTGCGCCGGAAACACCTTTGCAAAGGCCCGGACCGGGTTGGTGGAAGGTCGCCGGGAAAAATGAAACTTCAGGAGCCGTTCGGCGGTCTTGCGAACATGCGCCGGCGAAGGATTGCCGTCCGCGAATTTCGCAAATTCCGTATAGGGCAGGAAAGGCGGGTCGGTTTCAGCCAGATGATGCTGGAAGAGCCCGTCAAAGTCATTGCCGGAGAGATGGAAGAAGCCGGCATTATGGAAATAGTCCAGTTCCCGCTTGTCGAGATCGAGCCGGTTGATGGCGATGGTGGTCTTGCCGTGTTCCTTCCGGTAGCCCACCCCATGGGTATCGGGCATATAGAAGCTGTCCATCTCGATCAGGCAGATGCGGCCGCGTTCCAACTGCGTCTCGATGTGGTTTTCCACCCTGTCGAAGATCGCAAGCTCGGTGGCGCGGATCCCATAAAGCGCCTCGAGGTCTTCCAGCGGCACCTTGAAGAAGGTGAACTGGTCGCCTTCGAACTCCTGCGTCAGCGTGAAACCGAACATGGCTTCCGGGGATAAGCCTTTCGAGGCCAGCACCTCGATCCATAAATCAATGTAGCAATTGGTCTCCGGCCACATTCTTTCGGAGGAATGAAGCGGATGCTGCACATAGTTTTTGGGATCGAGACCGGGAAAAATCTGCCGCATGGATAATCA
Organism: Agrobacterium sp. NPDC058088; assembly: GCF_042885035.1. Lineage (NCBI taxonomy): Bacteria > Pseudomonadati > Pseudomonadota > Alphaproteobacteria > Hyphomicrobiales > Rhizobiaceae > Agrobacterium > Agrobacterium sp. NPDC058088. The sequence goes on from NZ_JBHVSU010000009.1 coordinate 168,069, forward strand.
GCCCCAGAGTGTTTCCACGACTTTCGCAGGCCATTTCTTGACGTCGAGGCCATGATGCGCAAACAGCGCCAGCGCGATACGTTCAAGGCCGAAACCGACGCAGGCGGTGTGCGCGACATCGCCATTATCGAGGTTCAGACCCCATTTCTGGCCGAAGGCATCCTGATGGTAGTTAAAGCTCATGCAGGCTGTCGGGTTTGTTGTTGACGTTACCGGGATCAACAGTTCGAACTTCAGGTTCTGATCGCGCTGGTTGTTGGCGAGCATCTTGCCCGCGCGGCCGAAGAAAGGATCGTTGGCGACATCGATGGTGACATCGAGTCCGACCGCTTTCATCATCTCGACGCCGCGATCCATCCAGGTCTGGCGGAATTCGGTGACATTGGCCTCGGTACCCATGCAGACATATTCGCGCATGCGGAACAGCTGCTGGCGTGCTGGGTCCTTGGAGGGTTCGTGGCGGAAGCAATAGGACTGGATGTCATAGAGACCGCCGCCGGCAGGCAGCGCGCCGCGCTTGGCGATCGTCGGATAAAGCGGATAGCAGGCCGCCGGCGTCAGCACGATGTCGGTGGCTTTCTGGTCCTTGGTCCAGTCGCCGCCCTCATCCATGGTTTTCAGCAGGCTGACATGGTCTAGCTCGCAGCCGCAGAAGGAATGGACCGTGCCAGCAAGCTGCGGGAAGCTCTTCATGTAACCGCTCTTTTCGAAATAGGCGCGGTTGATGCCGGGCGGAAAACGGATCGCCTCGGCGCCATCGCCACAGCCCGTGCGGTCGATCAGTCGCTCGAATGCGGCAATCACGTCCTCGAACTGGCCGCTGCGTCCATAAAGACCGTCCACACCCGTTTCAATCAGCAGGCCTTCTTCGAACAGTCGATCGAGGAACGATGTTTGCATGTCCATGGTCTTATCCCAAGAGGCTGGTGTCCTGCCTGTGAACCAGCAGGAGATTGGCGGAATTGCCGAGAATGCGATCGTTGGAAATCATCAGGCGGGCGGAATGCGCGTCGCGCAGGTGTCGGCCGAGGCTGTAGGGCGTGCCGTTCTTGTAGCCCATGATGCCGCAGACCAGCATGGCGTGGTCGATGATCTCGAGAATGGTTTCCGAAGAGCAGATCTTCACATTGTTCATGGCCACCGCAAACGCCATCGACATCAGTTTTTCGGCGTCGCTCTTGGTCTCTTCGTAAGCCTTGATACCGGCTATGATGTTGGATTTCACCACCTGCAGCTTGGTGGAAACCTCGGCAAGGCGGATCGCGCCGGGAGGAGCCGTTCCGGGCGATTTGCGGGCCGCGGTTCTGACAAAGGACTGGGCGCGCAACACCGCATCCGACGCGATGCCATACCAGACGGCGCTCCACAGCAGATGCGAGCTTGCAAGCATGGATTGTGCAGCGATTTCCGCGAAAGGCTTTGGGAAAATCTGCACCGCCGGCGCTTCGCCTCGGAACAGGAAGCCATCCGAACAGGTGCCACGCATGCCGAGCGTATCCCAGACATGGGTCTTCTCAAGCGTGTATTGGTTTTTTAGAAATACGGTCATCACCTGATCGGCGGGCGCGGCATCCTTGTGGGCGCGCGAGGTGATGAGGATCGCATCGGCATTGCTGCCATAGGAAATAACGGTGGCGTCCTTTTCCAGCCGGCAGCTTTCCCCTTCGACTTCGATCGCGCAGATGGAGTTGCGCAGATTGCCGCCGATGCCGCCTTCAGTGGTAGCGGAGCCGAGCAGAAGCTGTTCGTTGGCAACGCGGCGCATGAAGCCCGCATGCCATTCGCTTTCCACGCCGTGTTCCACCAGGCTGGACAGCTTGATGTGATGCATGGCGAAAATCATCGCCGTTGCCGAACAGGCTTGGCCGAGCCGGGCGCAAATGTCGGCAATCTCCTGAACGGAAGCGCCTTCGCCGCCGAGCGAGGCGGGTACCTGAATTCCCAGCAGGCGTTCCTGCCGCAGGGCGTCGACGGCTTCCTGTGGGAAGCGGCCGGTGACATCCACCTCGTCGGCATGTTTGGCGGCAATGATCGCGACACGGCCCGCGCGCGCGGACAGCGTTTCATCCTGCGGCGCAACGGTCATGTTCATCAGGCTGCCTCTTTACCATCCAGGATGAGCTTAACGGTGTCTTCGATGGCCTTGATGCTGGCGAAGGACTTGCGGTTCAGCAGGTTATCTGGAAACTCGATGTCGAAAGCTTCTTCGATTCCCAGCATCAATTGCACCGATGCGAAGGAAGAAAGGCCCGCTGCATAAAGATCGGCTTCGTCTGCAATCGTATCTACGGGGGTGGGAAGCTGGCCGAATTTTGCTAGTATTTCACGAATAGTCGCATTCATTCCGACGTATCTCCAATGAAATCAACATTAGGAAGGTTTGTGCTTATCGTTATGCCGCAAACGATAATATTCACCTAAACCGTTAGGTTAATTACAACTAACGGCAGCATGCGCCATTCCCGCACCTTTGCCAAGCTTTGATAGGCGGCCTTGACAAAATGCGGGCGGTGTCTTTTCCTGTGGCCATTCACCAGGGGTGTCCCGTCAAGGGGCTGAGATTCTGCTTTCATGCGCAGTGACCCGTTGAACCTGATCCAGTTCATACTGGCGTAGGGACGGTGCAAAGACCTGATGTCGGGCGGGCGCATGGCGTTTCGTATCGGCGCACGGGTATTTTCCATCATTCCGGCTCGAACTGGGTCTCCACTGTCAAACTTTGGAGCCTCAAGATGAATATCGCTGCCAAGACTATCCCGCTTACGGTCACCACCGGACCGCATGCCGCCTCCACGAAAATCCATAAGCCCGGAATTTTGCATCCGAATATCCGCGTGCCGATGCGCGAGATCGCGGTGCACCCGACGGCGGGCGAGCCGCCGGTGACGGTCTATGATTCCTCCGGCCCTTATACCGATCCTGCTCATACAGTCCTGATCGAAAAGGGTCTGCCGCGTCTGCGTCACGAGTGGATCGTCGCGCGCGGCGATGTTGAGGCCTATGAGGGACGGCATGTCAAACCGGAAGATAATGGCTTCGCCACGGGTGAGCGCCTGACACCAGAATTCGGAGTGCGCAATCAGCCTTTGAAAGCGACGGCTGACAAGGCCGTGACGCAGCTTGCCTATGCACGCGCCGGTATCATCACGCCGGAAATGGAATTCATCGCCATCCGCGAAAATCTCGGTCGCGAGGCCGCAAAAGAAAAGCTCGTGCGTGACGGCGAAAGCTTTGGTGCGCATATTCCTGATTATGTCACGGCGGAATTCGTGCGTCAGGAAGTGGCGGCCGGTCGCGCCATCATTCCCGCCAATATCAACCATCCGGAACTTGAGCCGATGATCATCGGCCGTAATTTTCTGGTGAAGATCAACGCCAATATCGGCAATTCCGCCGTCACCTCCTCCATGGCGGAAGAGGTTGAGAAGATGGTTTGGGCGATCCGCTGGGGTGCGGATACCGTCATGGACCTTTCGACCGGCCGCAACATTCACAATATCCGCGAATGGATCATCCGCAATTCGCCGGTGCCGATCGGTACCGTGCCGCTTTATCAGGCTCTGGAGAAGGTCAACGGCATTGCCGAAGACCTCAATTGGGAAGTGTTCCGTGATACGTTGATCGAACAGGCGGAGCAGGGGGTGGATTATTTCACCATCCATGCAGGCGTCAGGCTGCATTACATCCCACTCACCGTCAACCGCGTCACCGGCATCGTTTCGCGCGGCGGCTCCATCATGGCCAAGTGGTGTCTGCATCACCATAAGGAAAGTTTTCTCTATGAGCATTTCGAGGAGATTTGTGACATTTGCCGCGCTTACGATGTCTCCTTCTCCTTGGGTGACGGTTTGCGGCCCGGGTCTATTGCCGACGCCAATGATGCGGCGCAGTTCGCGGAACTGGAAACGCTGGGTGAACTGACGCAGATCGCCTGGGCAAAGGATTGCCAGGTGATGATCGAAGGCCCCGGCCATGTGCCGATGCATAAGATCAAGGAAAACATGGACAAGCAGCTGAAGACCTGCGGTGAGGCGCCTTTCTATACGCTGGGGCCGCTGACCACGGACATTGCGCCGGGTTACGACCACATTACCTCGGGTATTGGCGCGGCAATGATCGGCTGGTTCGGCACCGCCATGCTTTGTTACGTGACGCCCAAGGAACATCTTGGCCTGCCTGACCGCAACGACGTGAAGGTGGGCGTTATTACCTACAAGATTGCCGCCCATGCCGCCGATCTTGCCAAAGGCCATCCCGCTGCACAGGTGCGTGACGACGCCTTGTCACGTGCAAGGTTCGAGTTCCGCTGGGAGGATCAGTTCAACCTGTCGCTCGACCCGGACACGGCGCGGTCCTTCCACGACGAGACGTTGCCGAAGGAGGCGCACAAGGTCGCGCATTTCTGCTCCATGTGCGGGCCGAAATTCTGCTCAATGCGGATTTCCCACGATATCCGTGCCGAGGCGCAGAAGGAGGGGCTCGAGGCCATGGCGGCGCGCTTTAAGGAAGGCGGCGAGCTTTACATGCCGCTTCCGACGCCCGCGAGCGCCGAATAGGATGCGTGTTCTGATCAAGGGAACGGGGGTCGCCGGACTGACGGCGGCCTTCGAACTGGCGCGGAGTGGCGTTGCCGTCGAGATCTCGGAGCGCAATTCTGAGCCTTCTCGTGGGGCGTCGTTCTATGCAGGCGGCATGCTGGCGCCCTGGTGCGAGCGTGAAAGCGCGGAAGAGGCGGTTCTGACACTCGGCAAGGTGGCGCTTGACTGGTGGGATGACGCAACTCCCGGCCTTGTGGTTCGCAACGGCACGCTGGTCGTGGCGCCCGCCCGCGACAAGGTGGAGCTGTCGCGTTTCGCATCGCGGACAAGCGGCTATCGCTGGGTGGATGAGGCTGGAATCGCCGCTCTGGAGCCCGACCTTGCCGGTCGCTTCCGCTCCGGGCTCTATTTTGCGGATGAGGGACATCTCGATCCGCGCCTTGCACTGAAGTCACTTTATGAGCGGCTTTGCGGCATGGGTGTGCGGTTTCATATGGGCGTTTCGGTGGACGAACAGCGGTTCGACCGGGTGGTCGATTGCACCGGACCTGCGGCAGTGGGAGAAATTCCCAACCTTCGCGGGGTTCGGGGAGAGATGCTTTACCTCGCCACGTCGGAAGTTTCCCTCTCCCGTCCCATCCGGCTGCTGCATCCACGCATTCCGCTCTATATCGTGCCGCGCGAGCCCGGCCGCTTCATGGTGGGCGCGACTATGATCGAGACTGACTATGCCAGCGCCATTTCCGCCCGCTCGATGATGGAGTTCCTGAATGCCGCCTATGCCGTGCACCCTGCCTTCGCGGAAGCGGAAATCATCGAAACCGGCACGGGCCGACGTCCTGCCTATCCCGACAATCTGCCAAAAGTCACGGAGGATGGTCGGACCATCTTCATCAACGGTGCGCACCGGCACGGCTTTTTGCTCTCGCCATCCATGGCGCGGCAGGCGGTGCGGATTATTTGCCAAAATCTATCTCAAAAGGAACAGGATCATGAAACTTCTTGTCAATGGCGACGAGCTTGATCTCGCCACTGAAACGCTGGCTGGGCTGCTCGCCAGCCTCGATTACGAGGGCGACTGGCTGGCGACGGCGGTCAATGGCGATCTCGTGCATTCGGAAGAACGCGCCGATTACGTGCTGAAGGCTTTCGACCGTGTCGAAATCCTCTCGCCGATGCAGGGAGGCTGAGCCCATGCTGACGCTTTATGGTCGCGAGGTCTCGTCCCGTCTTCTGCTTGGCACGGCGCGTTATCCATCCCCTGCCGTGCTCGCGGATGCGGTGCGGGCGAGCGATACGGATATTCTGACGATTTCGCTGCGCCGGGAGATGGCAGGCGGCAAGAAAGGCGGCCAGTTCTTCGAGCTGATTCGCGAGCTGGACCGCCACATCCTGCCCAATACCGCCGGTTGTCATACCGTCAAGGAAGCGGTGCTGACCGCGAAGATGGCGCGAGAGGTTTTTCGCACCAACTGGATCAAGCTGGAGGTCATCGGTCATCATGATACGTTGCAGCCCGATGTCTTCGCGCTTGTCGAGGCGGCTAAAATACTTTGTGACCAGGGGTTTGAGGTCTTTCCCTATATGACGGATGATCTCGTCGTCGCCGAAAAGCTGCTGGAGGCCGGCTGCAGGGTGCTGATGCCCTGGTGCGCGCCGATCGGCAGCGCCATGGGGCCGCTCAATCTGACCGCGCTGAAATCGATGCGGGCACGGTTTCCCGACGTGCCGCTCATCGTCGATGCCGGTATCGGCCGTCCGTCCCATGCGTTGACCGTGATGGAGCTTGGTTATGATGCCGTTCTGCTCAACACGGCGGTTGCGGGCGCGGGCGACCCGGTCGGCATGGCGACGGCTTTCGCCCAAGCCATTGAGGCCGGTCATCAGGCCTTCAGGTCCGGGCCACTGGAACCGAGGGATATGGCTGTGCCTTCGACACCCGTGATCGGAACGGCGGTTTTCTCCTGAGGGCGGCTTTTCGCCAGAGGCGGGGACGGCACCTTTTGCGTTGACAGTACGCTGCGGCGGCGGGATACCGAAAGAAAAGGGGAACGGCATGGCGGCAGGTAACAATCTTATGACGGATATTGACGGCGTGTCGGTCGGCAATGTTACCGATCTCTCCCTCGGCTCCGGCGTCACGGCGATTGTTTTTGAAAAGCCCGCCATCGCTTCCGGCTCGGTTCTTGGCGGAGCGCCGGGTGGGCGCGATACCGCTCTCCTCGATCCCGCCATGACGGTTGAAACCGTGGATGCCTTGGTATTGTCAGGAGGTTCAGCCTTCGGGCTGGATGCGGCGGGCGGCGTTCAGGCCGGGCTGCGGGAGATCGGTCGTGGGTTGCAGGTGGGTTCCACCCGCGTGCCCATCGTGCCGCAGGCGATCCTGATGGATCTGCTGAATGGCGGGAACAAGGACTGGGGGCTGCATTCGCCCTATCGCGAGATGGGATATGCGGCCTTCAAAGCGGCGGGCCGCGCTCCCTTTTTGTTAGGGACGGTCGGTGCCGGAACGGGAGCGACCACCGCCACTTTCAAAGGTGGGCTTGGTTCTGCAAGTGCCGTCAGTTCCGGTGGATATAAAGTGGCGGCAATCGTCGCCGTCAACGCGCTTGGCTCCGCCACCATCGGCATGAGCCGCCATTTCTGGTCCGCACCGTTCGAGGTAGAGGGTGAATTCGGCAGTTGCGGTTTTCCGGACCGTTTTACAGCTGACGATACCGCGCTGCGTCTCAAGGGTGTCAATCTCACCGCGACGACCATCGGTGCGGTGGTCACCGATGCCGTATTGACGAAGGCGCAGGTCCATCGCCTCTCCATCATGGCGCATGATGGGCTGACGCGCGCGGTGCTTCCCGCCCATTTGCCGAGCGACGGCGATACCATGTTTGCGGCAGCGACGGGCGAAAGGCCGCTTCAGGGCGGTACTCATTTTGCCGAGCTTTGCTATCTCGCCACAACGGTGATGGCGCGGGCCGTGGCGCGTGGGGTCTATGAGGCAACGGCGCTGCCGGTGGAGGGGGCGCAGCAGGCCTATCGTGACATTCATGGCCGGGGCGCCTGACCATGAGTGAGACGCGCCCCTTGCTGAAGCCCGTCCTGCGGATCGACTTTCCGCCGGGCGAGCGTCTGGGCCACGGCAAGATCGAACTGATGGAACTGATTGTCGAGACGGGTTCGATCTCGGCTGCGGGGCGGGCGATGGACATGTCCTATCGGCGCGCATGGCTACTGGTGGATGCGCTGAACCACATGTTCAGGCAACCGGTTATTGAATCGCAGCGCGGCGGCAAACAGGGCGGCGGCGCAGCGCTCACCGCCTTTGGCGCGGAATTGCTGGAGCGCTATCGAAGCATGGAAAAGCGGATGAACGAGGCCCTGCGCGCGGATATCGACTGGCTGGAGGCCAACCGCAATGCCGAAGATGCGCTCAATAGGGATCGAGAGCCGCAGACTTTATGATCGCATGCACCGGTTTTCCGGGTTCCAGTTGCAACCGCTCGCGGGACAGGTCGGTGATGCGCGACTGGATGATATCGCCGCCGCAATCCACCTGGATCGTCACCATTCCGTCCCCGCTCTCCGAGATATCGGCGACGTGGCCTTCGAGAATGTTGAGCGCACTGAGACCTTCCGGCTTTACCAGAGCCAGCATGACATCGCGTGCAGGTATCAGCACCCGTGCAGGGATGCCGGCTGTTGCCTTCTTTGCCGGAACCTGCAGGAGTGCGACATTGAGCCTGACAGCGGCAAGCCCGTGCCTTTCATCGAAGCTTTCGATGTTTCCTGAAAGGATGCTGCCCGCCTCGCGCCGCTCGAGATGGGTACTGAAATCGCGTCTGGACAGCACCTCGGCCGCATTTCCTTCAGCCTCCACCCTGCCGTCTTTCATCACCACGATGCGGTCGGCAAGGCGGGCGACTTCCTGGATGGAATGGCTGACATAGACGATCGGAATTTTCGTCTCGTCGCGCAACCGTTCGAGGTAGGGAATGATCTCGGCCTTGCGCTGTTCGTCCAGCGAGGCGAGCGGTTCGTCCATCAGCAGCAGTCTTGGGGAGGAAAGCAACGCGCGGCCAATGGCAACGCGCTGTTTTTCGCCGCCCGAGAGTTTGTTCGGACGGCGCTGCAAGAGGTGGCCGATGCCAAGCATTTCTACGATACGGTCATCCTGTACGACCTTCGTTTTGTCCGAGGTGAACCATCTGCTGTATCGCAGGTTCTGTGCCACGCTGAGATGCGGGAAGAGCCTTGCTTCCTGAAAGACATAACCGAAGCGGCGTTTATGGGCCGGGAGGAACAGCCGGCTTCCGCTATCGGCCAATACTTCGCCGTCGAGCGAGACTTTTCCTTCATCCGGCCGCAGCAGGCCGGCAATGATGCGGATCATCGATGTCTTGCCGGAGCCCGAACGCCCAAAAAGGGCGGTGACGCCGCCTTCAGAGGTGAAGGACACGTCGAGTTCGAAGGCGCCGAGGCGGTGACGGGCAGAGACTGAAAGCGTCATTCCATGCTCACCCGTTTGCCGATGATGCGAGCCAGAAACTCCGAGACGAGCAGGGCCAGCATGGAAATTACGACCGAAACGATGGTGAGGCGCAAAGCACCGGCATCACCGCCGGGCACCTGCGTAAAAGTGTAGATGGCGGCGGAAAGCGTCTGGGTCTCGCCCGGAATGTTTGAAACGAAGGTGATGGTTGCACCGAATTCGCCCATGGCCTTGGCAAAAGCGAGGATCATGCCGGCGATGATGCCGGGCAGCGTCAAGGGTAGCGTGACGGTGAGGAATACCCAGAGCGGGCTTGCCCCGAGGGTGCCCGCGGCCTCTTCCAGCTTGCGGTCCACCGCCTCGATGGAGAGGCGGATGGACCGCACCATCAGCGGGAAGGCCATGACGGCGCAGGCAAGCGCCGCCCCTGTCCAGCGAAAGGAAAAGACAATGCCGAACCAACTATCAAGAAATTGCCCGATGACGCCTCTGCGGCCGAAGAGGACGAGAAGCAGAAAGCCGGTGACGACGGGCGGAAGAATGAGCGGCAGGTAGACGATGCCATTGAGGAGCGATTTGCCCCAGAACCGGCCTCGTGCCAGCGCTACGGCGACCGCAATGCCGAAGGGCAGGCTGGCAAGCATGGCGATGGACGAAACCCACAGGCTGAGCCTGATCGCCGTCCATTCCTCAGAGCTGAGTGTCCACCAATGCAATGCCATATCCTGAAATCGTCAAGGTTCACGGCCCGCCGGGAGGTGGGCCTGAGGCGAGCTTATTTCAAAACGGTAAAGCCTTGCTTTTCGAAGAAGGGTGTCGCCTTCGAGGACTTGAGGAAATCCAGATAGGATTTCGCTGCCGGCGATTTTGCTTCCGAAAGAATTGCGACCGGATAGATGATTGGTGGATGGCTGTCTTCCGGGAAGGTGCCGACGATCTTCACGCCGGGATCGGCGGCGGCGTCAGTCTGGTAAACGATGCCATAGGGCGCTTCGCCGCGCGAGACGAGCAGCAGGGCGGCGCGCACGCTTTCAGCACCGGCGACTTTCTGTTCGACTGAGGACCAGACACCCAGTTTTTCCAGCGCCGCCTTGCCGTATTTACCCGCGGGAACGGAATCGACCGCACCCATGGCAAGACGGCCATCACCCACGAGCGCCGCGAGATCGAATCCCTGCTTGATATCCACCGGCTTTGCCTTGTCGGCAGGAGCGACGAGAACGATGCGGTTGCCGAGAAGGTTGGAGCGGCTCTCGGCATTGATCAGCTTCTTGTCAGCGACATAGTCCATCCATGCGAGGTCGGCGGAGATGAAGATATCCGCCGGCGCGCCCTGTTCGATCTGCTTGGCGAGCGCGGAGCTCGCGGCATAAGAAACCGTCGCCTCGTTGCCGCTTTCCTTGGCCCATTCCGCGTTGATGGCGTCGAGCGCGTTTTTCATGCTCGCGGCGGCAAAGACCGTAACCTTTTCTGCGGCATGGGCCGGAACAGCCACGAAGGAGGCCGCCATCCAGAACGATGAGGCGGCGGCGATGGTTTTGAAGAAGCTGCGGCGCATAAGTCTCATGATGTCCCCCGAGTTAGATATATTCAGATGAATATAACGATAGGCCTATAGGGCAATCATTATATTTTCAAGGATATATCGATGGGCCGGGGAAATGAGATTGCTCCGGGTGTGTGTGCCAGAGGGGGGCTAGGCTCGAAAAGCTCTCTCCGTCATGCTCGGGCCTGTCGCGAGCATCTGCAACGTCTCGATTTTATTTAGCGTGATTAGATCCTTGGGACGAGCCCAAAGATGACGTCGAGTTTGAGGGCAGGTTTATCCCTGCCAAGGCTGCCCACTCTGCCTGATCAATAACGTTCGCCCGCGAAATGGGCGATCTGGGCGCCGGCCTCGTAGTAGGCTTCCTTCAATGCACGGAAAGCCTGCGCTTTCGGCTCCGTCACCGGCAGGGGTAGATCGGCTTCGGCGATTTCACTGACAATATGCTGTGCGATCACCTTGCCGAAAGCCGTCCCCGGCGCAATGCCGCGACCGTTGTAACCCGAGAAGCCGACGACATTATCCGCAAATTTGTGGAAACGCGGCACGGCATTGTCCGTCATGCCGATCTGGCCGTACCACTCGCATTCGAATTCCGTATCGCCCAGCTGCGGGAAAAGCCGCTTCAACGAGCGTTTCGCCCAGGCGCGATGAATGGCGGCGCCGGTGCCACGCAGCGCACCGACACTGCCGAAGACCAATCGGCCGGCCTTGTCCATGCGGAAGGAAGAGAGGATTTCCTTCGTATCCCAGCAACCTTGCCGGCCCGGCAGGATGCTTTTCTGCAAATTGTCGCTGAGCGGCCGGGTCGCGAAATTGAAATAGGGCAGGTAAACCTGCTCCTCGCGGATGATCCGCCACGGGCCGGTGCTGTAGGCTTCGGTTGCGACGACAATCCATTTTGCCGTCACCGACCCTTGAGGAGTTTTCACCACCCATTCTGCGCCTTTACGCTGGGTTTCGATGACGGGGCTTGCCGTATGCAGCCGGACGCCGGCCTTTTGTGCTGCACCGGCAAGGCCACGAACATAGGCCAGCGGCTGGATCGTGCCGGCGCGCCTGTCCAGAAGCGCACCGGAATAGACGGTGCTGCCTATATGACTCGCCGTCTCTTCGGCGTCGAGAACACGAACGGGCGCGCCCCTTGCCGACCATTGTGTGCAGCGTTCGCGGATTTCGGCGAGCCCTTTTTCACCAACGGCGCAATGCAGCGTCCCGTTCGTCTCGATCTCGCAGGGAATGCCGTATTCTTCCACCAACGCGCGAACGAGAAGCGGCGCATTGCCGAGAAGATCGAGAAGCCGTTCGCCGTAAGTCTCGCCCAGCACATTGGGAAGTTCTTTGGGCATGACCCACATGCCGCCGTTGATGAGGCCGACATTACGCCCCGCGCCGCCGAAACCGATTTCTTTTGCTTCCAGCAAAACGACGTCCACACCGCGCTCGGCAAGATGCAACGCGGCGGACTGCCCGGTGAAGCCACCGCCGACGATCACGACATCGGCAACCGCAGCCCCTTGCAGCGCAGGCGCTGCGGGCGGCTGTGGCGCGGTCTTTTCCCAGAGGCCATGCGAGCGGGGGTCGTTATACATCGTTCCACCATGTTGCGGGCGAGTTCATTTGGTTTGCGTATGAGTGACAAGCCCTTGTTTATAAGACTTTACAAGCCACTCCGTCTGTTGAATATCGACATATCGTCAAGAGTTCATTCCGTGAGGGAATATGGTTCTGCCGCCGCGCCGTTTTCTGCCGTCGCTTTCGCTGCTCGCGGCTTTCGAGGCCGCTTCGCGCTCGGGTAGCGTTACCGCTGCGGCAAGGGAGCTCGGCCTGACACAGGGAGCCGTCAGCCGTCAGATTCTGGCGCTTGAAGAGCAGCTTGGCGTGGCGCTGTTTCTGCGTGAACGGCAGACCATCCGGTTGACCCGGGCAGGGGAAGGTTATGCGCGGGAAATCCGCGAGGCTTTGCGGCGTATTTCGACGGCGTCGCTTAATCTGCGCGCCAACCCGGATGGCGGCACGCTCAATCTCGGCGTTCTGCCCAGCTTCGGCACGCGCTGGCTGGTGCCGCGTCTTCCGGATTTCATTGCGCGGTATCCCGGCGTTTCGGTCAATCTTCTGACCCGGTCGTCGCTGTTCGATTTCCGCACCGATACCGTCGATGCGGCGATCCATTTCGGTTTGCCGCATTGGCCGGGCACTGAGCTGGTTTTCCTGATGCATGAAAAAGTCGTTCCGGTCTGCAGCCCGGCTTTCAAGGAACTTTATCGACTTTATCGGCCAGATGATCTGCTGCATGTGCCCCTCCTGCACATGACAACCCGGCCCGACGCCTGGGAGCAATGGTTTCGCAGTCATGATGTGCGTTTCGACAATGTGCACGGCATGTTGTTCGATCAGTTCACGACGATTGCCGAGGCGGCGAGTGCCGGCGTCGGGGCTTCGCTCGTGCCGTCCTTCATGATCGAGGAGGAATTGAAAAGCGGTCGTCTGGTCGCGGCCGTCGCGGGGGAAGTGGAAAGCGACGAGGCCTATTATCTTGCCTGCATGCCAGACCGGGCCAGCTATCCGCCACTCGAAAATTTCCGAAGCTGGATCGTTTCTCAAGCCGCAATCGGCAGAGGCGCCGGCGTTGAAGACTTTTCGGCGTAAACCGGAGGTCGGTCTTGCAAGAGCGACACGGCTAAGCCAATAGTGCGCCATGACGTGTGGCGGACGGCGCCACGCACCGCAAGTTCCAATACGGGAGATGTCCGTGAAGCCCATTTTTGTTCAGCTTCAATGCGAGCCCGGCAAGACCTATGATGTCGCCGATGCCATCTATAAAACGGAGCTCGTTTCGGAGCTCTACTCCACCAGTGGCGAATATGATCTGATGCTGAAAATCTATCTCCCGCAGGAGGAGGATATCGGCAAATTCATCAATGAGAATATCGTCAATATTCCCGGCATCGTCCGCTCGCTGACGACGCTGACCTTTACCGCATTCTGACTGCCTTTCCAGCCTTCGGCCGTGCATCATGCGGAGGGGAAAGTCCGTCCAGCTGAAGGACTTTGTGGCAGGTCGCCCCGCTGGGCGTGTTGCGAAGAAGAGGAACGAGGGAAGTTGGGAGTGTGAGGAAGGCTGTATGGCGTAGCGCGTGGCGCTCTGCCATGACTTGCAGGGGCTTTTTCAGTTCGACGGATCAGAGCTTTTGATACGTCCAGAATGGCTTGCAGCCGCACCGGCAGATGAATTGTTATACAAAATAAAAGCGCGCCATCGGCCCGGTGTTCGGGATACGATATTGGGCGCGCTTTGGTTTAGATGGGGACGACGCAGTGACAGGATGACGGGTTTCCCGCATCAGGCCGCGGCCAGGTTCCGGTTACGCACGAGATTGCGGATGGCGATCCGTACGTCATCGGCGCTGTCGAACTTCTGTTCGTCCAGGTCGTGAACGTGGAACTTCACCGCGATGAACTTCAGCCGGTCGTTGTCCGGGACGACGATGCCGACGGGTTCGCCAGCGAATTCAATAACTTGCTTTTGCATAGGTATACTCCCGCTGTGGCTTATTTACACAGCATGTTGTCGAACTGATTTTCAGAAAATTGAGACCGTCAGGTCACATTCGACAGCAGCGGGAACACGTGGATTTAAATCCAGCATTCCAGGACACAAGACCAAGGATTGCGTTAATGTTGATATGGTTTGACATGACACACTCCCTGTATTGGTGTTGGCCCAGAATCAGGAGACTCGCTCTCCAGTTCCACACTGATAATCCAGACCAGCACTAAAATCAATGCTGATTGTTATAGGTAGAATATTTTTCTTTATGATGACAGGAGAGGGGCGGAATTGTGAAATTTTTGTTTCTGTCCGAAGCCGTCCCGAAAAGCCCGGCGTAGCGGGCCTTTTATGTATTTTTTTAATCGCTGCCGGGTGTCGTCGGCGGGTAAATATGATCGTTTCCATTGAAGTCGGAGACGGAGTAACAGCCATCGCGGGTCTTTTCGGCCGCATTTCGGCCGATCGTGGCCTTGCCGTGACCGCCGGGAATGTCGAGGACATAGGTCGGCTGGCAGAGGCCCGAGACGTGCCCCCGCAAGGCGGAAACGATTCGCTGTCCTTCTTCGATCGTCAGCCGGAAATGGCTTGTGCCCGGGGCAAGATCGGGATGGTGCAGGTAATAGGGCTTGATACGGTTTTCGACAAAGCTGCGCATCAGCTCGGCAAGAACAGCCGGATCGTCGTTGATGCCCTTCAAAAGCACGGTCTGGCTAACCATGGCGATGCCGGCATCGATCAACCGCGCGCAGGCGGCTTTGGCTGCGTCGCCGAGTTCGCGGGCGTGATTGGCGTGCAGGGCAATATAAGTGGTCTTGCCGCTCTCCTTCAGTGCCTCGATCAACGCGGCGTCGATGCGGTCGGGATCGACAACCGGCACGCGGGTATGGAAACGGACGATCTTGACGTGGGGTATGTCCTTCAGACGTTTCATCAGGTCTGACAATCGCCGCGGCGAAAGCACCAGAGGATCGCCGCCAGTGAAGATGACCTCCCATATGGCCGGGTTGGCTTTGATATAGGCGAATGCGGCGTCCAGCTCTTGCGCACTCATCATGCCGTTGCCCTGCGGGCCGACCATTTCGCGGCGGAAACAGAACCGGCAATAGACCGGGCAGATATGCACCGCCTTCAAGAGCACGCGGTCGGGATAACGGTGAACGATGCCGTGAACGGGGCTATGGGCGTCATCGCCGATCGGGTCGTCGCGTTCTTCGGGGAGATGGACGAGTTCGGCTAGATCAGGCACGAACTGCAGGGCTATCGGATCCTGCGGATCGTCGCTGTCCATCAGCCCGGCAACCGTTGGTGTTATGGCGAGCGCGTAACGCTGCGTCACTGCGCGCAGGTCCTCGAGCGCCTCAACTTCGATCAGCCCCGCTTCAAGCAGCGCTTCCGGTGTCTTGATCGTTTCAAGCCTTGTCATCGTCCATATTCCGCAACCGGCGCCCATATGACGAGATCGATGCGCGGCGCACCCGTTGCCAGCATCACCAGCCGGTCGAAACCGAGCGCTATGCCACTTGCCGGCGGCATGATGGCAAGAGCCGCCAGGAAGTCATCGTCCAGCGGATAGGTCTCGCCATAAACCCGCTGCTTTTCGGCCATCTCCATGTCGAAACGCCGTCTCTGCTCTGCAGCATCGGTCAGTTCGCCGAAGGCATTGGCAAGTTCCACACCGCAGGCGTAAAGCTCGAAGCGTTCCGCCACCCTTGCATCTGCTGGCGATTTGCGAGCAAGGGCCGCTTCGCTGGTGGGATATTCATCAAGAATGGTTGCGCGGCCGAAGCCGAGCTCCGGCTCGACGCGCTCGACGATGACGCGGCTGAACATATCTGCCCAGGTATCGTCATCGGCCACGCGGATGCCGGCATTGGTGAGGCTCGCAGCAAGGTGGCGCTCATCCGTTTCGCCATTGCTGCTGATGGTGGCCAGCAGGTCAATTCCGGCATAGCGCTCGAAGGCCTCGGCAACGCTCAGACGTTCCGGTTCGAGGAAGGGATCGACGCTGCGGCCGCGATAGGTGAAATGTTTCGTTTTGGCGGTTTCAGCCGCCAGCGCCAGAAGATTGGCGCTGTCCTTCATCAGGCTCTCATAGGTTTCGCCGACCCTATACCATTCAAGCATGGTGAATTCCGGGTGGTGCAGGGGGCCTCTTTCCCGGTTTCTGTAAACATGCGCAAAACAGGTGATGCGTTTTTCACCGGCGGCTAACAGTTTCTTACAGGCGAACTCTGGCGACGTGTGCAGATAGAGCGGCACGGCCTCGCCGGCCGGTGTCAGGCCCTGCGTGGCGAAAGCATGCAGATGCGCCTCGTTGCCGGGGGATATCTGCAGTGTCGCGGTATCGACCTCAAGAAAATCCGCATTGGCGAAGTAGCTGCGAAAAGCCGACTGGATCGCGTTACGGCCAAGGAGAAACGCGCGGCGGTCGGCGTGGACATCAGGGGTCCACCATGGCGACATTGTCTCTTTGCTTGCGCGCATCGTCTCTTCTTTTCCGTCTTCTCTGCGGCGTCCGATGGCGGATAAACCGTCCGCAAAACGCCTGATCGCATCATTTAAAGCAATTCCGGGCGGAAAACCGCTAGGCACTCTTCCGGGAATTGCTGTAGAAGGCTGGCAATTCGTGCGGATTTAAGGTAGTTGCGCCCCAGAAAAAAGACAAAACGTCTGTCGGGGCCGGTGCTGCCGCGCAGTCCTTTACGACGCATTTCATCGAGTTACAAGGAAGTCATATGGTCAAGGTTATCGCCTCATCCGTCCGCAAGGGCAATGTTCTCGACGTGGACGGCAAGCTTTACGTCGTTCTCACCGCGCAGAACTTCCATCCCGGCAAGGGCACACCGGTTACCCAGGTGGACATGCGCCGCATCGTTGATGGCGTGAAGGTCTCCGAGCGCTGGCGCACCACCGAGCAGGTCGAGCGTGCTTTCGTTGAAGACCTGAACTTCCAGTTTCTCTATGAAGATGGCGAAGGCTTCCACTTCATGAATCCTGAGAATTACGATCAGGTCGTGGTCGACGTCGAGACCATGGGTGACCAGAAGGCCTATCTTCAGGAAGGCATGACCTGCGTTCTTTCTATCCATGAAGGCAATCCGCTGGCCGTTGAACTGCCGCGTCACGTCACGCTGGAAATCATGGAAACGGAACCGGTTGTGAAGGGCCAGACGGCTTCTTCTTCCTACAAGCCGGCAATCCTCTCCAACGGCATCCGCACCATGGTGCCGCCGCATATCGATGCCGGCATCCGCGTTGTCATCGCGACGGAAGACAATTCCTACGTCGAGCGCGCCAAGAACTGAGCCTGACGGCTGCGTAAACGAAAAGCACCGGGCGACCGGTGCTTTTTTATGTCCGCAACAATAAAAAAGCCCGCGTCGAGACGCGGGCTTTTTGTTTGTCTGTTTGCGCTGATTACATGCGCTTGGCAGCAACAGCAGCAGCGATCGTCGGACCACCCTTCGATGTAGCCGTCTGGCCGACAGCGTAACCGCCACCGAGCGCAACGCTCAATGCCACGTAATCCTGTGCCGCCTGCTGGATCGCCGTTGCAAGCTGCGACTGGGCGTCGGAGACGTTGCGCTGGGCATCGAGAACGTCGAGGAGCGAGGACGCACCGTCACGATAGCTGGCCGTCGCGAGCGAGAGCGCTTCCTGATAGGAAGAAACGGTTCTGCGATAGGCGCTAACCGTCTGCTGGTCGCGATTAAGCGCAGTCAGGGCGTTTTCGACTTCTTCCACCGCATTCAGAACGGTTGCCTTCCAGGCAAGGTACTGTTCACGCGCAACGGACTTCTGAATATCGACGCCAGCGCGCAGTCTTCCGCCATCAAGGATTGGCAGCGTGATCGAAGGGCCAAAGCCCCAGCCATTGGACGTGCCCCTCGCACCATTGCTGATGTTGGTGAAGCTCGGCGTAATCGAACCGCTCAGCGTGATGCTCGGATAGAGCTGTGCTTCGGCAACACCAATATCGGCCACCGCAGCGGCGAGCTGGCGTTCCGCAACGCGGATATCCGGTCTGTTGCGGATAAGGTCGGCCGGAATACCCGTGCGCGGAATGGTGCGGGCAACGGGCTGACGGGCGCCTCTTTGAAGCTCCATCACAAGCGAGTCGGCCGGCATGCCGAGGAGGGTTGCGATACGGTGTGCAGCGCGGCGGAAATTCGTCTCCAGAGCGGGCATCTGCGCCAGAGTGGAGTTTACCAGACCCTCGGACTGAACGACATCCAGGCGGGAAGCCGCGCCGGCGTCCAGCTGCAACTTCGTCAGGCTGAGTGTCTCACGACGAGAACCGAGGTTCTGACGGGCGATTGCGAGACGCTCCTGATAATAGCGCACGTCGATGTAGGCAGACGTGACGGCTGAGATCAGAGTGAGGCGCTGAACGTTGGCCGTTGCATAGGCAGCATCGAGCGATGCCCCTGCACTTTCCTGAGCGCGACGATATTGGCCGAACAGGTCCAGCAGCCAGCCGACGTTAAAAGCATTGCTCGTCGTGTTGGTGACATTGTCATTACTGGACGGCAGGCTTCCGCCGCTGCCCTGCGTCTGGTGACGGAATGTGGAGGTCAGGCTCGGCAGAGAGCCGGCGCCGGCAACTGTGATGTTGGACTGAGCCTGATTGATGCGCTCGATCGCCTGGAGAACCGTGAGGTTCTGCGTGAGGCCCGTGGAAACGTATCCGTTGAGGCGGCTGTCGTTGAATGCATTCCACCATGCCACGGTGCTGATGTCGCCGTTACTGGCTTTTCCGGCTTCTGCAAACTTGCCAGGCAATTGAATTTCCGGGGCCTGATGGTCTGGCCCGACAACGCAGCCTGAGAGCAGCAGCATTGTCAGGGGAGCGATAGCGCGAATAGACAGCATGTAATTTTCCCAATTCTTAGGTTGGCTTACCGAGCGCGGCTTGCTGACAAATGGGCTGCGCGGTCGATATGCCGTAGAAACGTGCACTTGCCAAATCGGCAATATTTCTAGCAGCGTATTAACGGTTGGCACAGCCCATTTTTGTTTTGTTAACGCCTTGAAAGGCGACGAATGATGACGAAAAAGGACGGAACGAAGAAAATTCCGAGCAGTGTTGCAGAAAGCATACCACCCAGGACGCCGATACCGATTGCATTTTGCGCGGCGGAACCCGCTCCGGTTGCTATTGCGAGAGGCACGACACCCAGGATGAAGGCGAGCGACGTCATGATGATCGGACGCAGACGCAGCTTGGCTGCCTCCAGTGCCGCTTCCACCAGACTCAACCCGTGCTCCTGCCTTTCCTTGGCGAATTCGACGATCAGGATCGCGTTTTTCGCAGCAAGGCCGATGGTCGTCAGCAGGCCCACCTTGAAGTAGACGTCATTCGTCTGGCCGAAGAAATGGGCCGCAGTCAAGGCGCCGAGGACACCCACCGGAACGGCCAGAATGACCGAGAAGGGGATCGACCAGCTTTCATAGAGAGCGGCAAGGCACAGGAAGACGATCAGTACCGACAGCGCGTAGAGCATCGGCGCCTGAGAGCCGGAAAGCCGTTCCTGATAGGAAATGCCCTGCCACGCCACGGTGTAGCCGCCCGGCAGGCTTGCCGTCAGGCGTTCCATCTCGTTCATAGCCTCGCCGGAAGCGACGCCTGCACCGGCGGTGCCTTCAAGCGAGATCGCGCCCGTGCCGTTGAAGCGGGCAAGAGACGGCGGAGCGTTGATCCATTTCACCTCGCTGAAGGAGGAGAAAGGCACCATCTCGCCGTTGGTGTTGCGGGCATACCAGAACTTCAGATCATCGGGCTGCATGCGATAGGGCGCATCCCCCTGGACATAGACCGGCTTCAGTTCGCCGTTCAGGGTGAAGTCGTTGACATCCCGGCCGGCAAAGATCGTCGACAGCATGAGGTTCACGGAGGCAAGATCGACCCCCATGGCGCCCATTTTTTCCTGATCGAGAACGATCTTCATCTGCGTCTCGTTGTCCTGGCTGTCGCTTCGCAGCGAGCTGATCTTCGGATTGCCCGTCGCAAGCGCGATCAGTTCCTTCGATGAGGCGGTGAGAGCATCGGTGCCGTTGCGGCCGCTATCCACGAGATACATCGAGAAGCCGCTCGATGTGCCCATGCCCTGAATGGCCGGTGGCAGAAGCGGGAACACCTGCGCATCGCGGAAGCCGAAGAAGGTGCCCATGGCACGCTGCACGATGGCACCGGCATGTTGATCGGGCGCGGTTCGTTCCGAGAAATCCTTGAGCTTGGTGAAGACGATGGCGTTGTTCTGGCCCGAACCGCTGAAGCTGAAGCCGAGAACACCGAAAACCGATTCGACATTGTTGGCTTCTTTTTCGCGGAAGTAGTTTTCGACCTGTTTCACCACCTCGTTGGTCCGTTCGATATTCGAACCGGTCGGTGTCTGAATGATCGTCAGAAGCACACCCTGGTCTTCCTGCGGCAGGAATGAGCTCGGGAGCTTGCTGAAGAACCAGACGCAGCCACCGATGACGACCGCGAAAATGATCATCACACGCAGCGGGCGCTTCAGCAGATAGCCGATGGAGGACACATAGCCATCCGTCGTCTTGCCGAAGCCGCGGTTGAACCACGCGCCCGGTCCGCGCTGCTTCTTGTGATGGTCGATCGGCTTCAGCATCGTGGCGCAAAGCGCCGGCGTCAGCACGATGGCGACAACGGCCGAAAGCAGCATGGCCGACACGATGGTGATCGAGAACTGACGATAAATGATGCCTGTCGACCCGCCGAAGAATGCCATCGGAATAAACACGGCGGTCAGAACGAGTGCAATGCCGATGATCGCGCCGGTGATTTCGCCCATCGATTTCTCGGTCGCCTCGACCGGCGACAGGCCTTCTTCCGACATGATTCGCTCGACGTTTTCAACGACAACGATGGCGTCGTCTACGAGAAGGCCGATGGCAAGCACCATTGCGAACATGGTCAGCGTATTGATAGAATAGCCTGTCAACGCAAGCACGCCGAATGTGCCCAAGAGAACCACGGGCACGGCGATCATCGGAATGAAGGTGGCTCTAAGGTTCTGCAGGAACACCAGAAGCACGACGAAAACGAGGATGATCGCTTCGATCAGCGTGTGTACGACCTTCTCGATGGAGAGTTTGACGAAGGGCGTCGTGTCATAGGGATACTCGATCGAGACACCCTCAGGCAGCGAACCCTCGACATTTGTCAGCGCCGCTTTCACCCGCGCCGCCGTATCGAGCGCATTGGCCCCCGTGGCAAGGTTGACCGCGAAACCGGCAGAAGGACGGCCGTTGGAGCGGGAATCGCCGCCATAGGTTTCCTGGCCGATCTCGATGCGTGCCACGTCGCTGAGGCGAACGGTCGAACCATCCTTTTCGACCTTCAGGATGACCTTTTCAAAATCGGCCACAGTAGTGAGCTGGCTCTGTGCCGTCACCGTCACATTCAGCTGCTGGCCCTTGACCGCGGGCACGGCGCCCAGCGAGCCGACCGAAACCTGGGTGTTCTGGCTTTCGATGGCGCCGGTGACGTCGGCTGTCGTCAGCTGGTATTTGTTGAGCTTGAACGGATCCAGCCAGATGCGCATCGCATATTCAGAACCGAAGACGTTGATGCTGCCCACACCTTCGAGACGCTTGATCTGGTCTTCGACGCGCGAGGAGAACACGTCGCCGAGATCGGCCGAATTTCGCTTGCCATCGGTGGAGATCAGCGCTCCTACCATTAGAATGCTCGATGTGGAGCGACTGACCTGAATACCGCGTTGCTGGACGGTGTCGGGCAATTGTGACTGCACGAGCTGCAGCTTGTTCTGCACCTGAACCTGCGCGATGTCAGGCATGATACTGTTGCCGAAGGTCAATGTCACTTCGGCGCTGCCCGTCGAAGACGACGAGGTCATATAGGTGAGGTCGTCGAGGCCAGTCATGCCGTCCTCGATGATTGTTGTCACCGATTTCTCGACGGTTTCGGCGCTGGCGCCATTATAGGTCGCGCTGACACGCACCGTGGTTGGCGCAATATCCGGATACTGCGAAATGGACAGTGTCCAGATCGCAAGCGCGCCGCCCAGCATGATGACAATGGCGATAACCCATGCAAAAACGGGGCGCCGGATGAAGAAATGGGCCATGGCAGTCCTGCCTTACCTTTAACGAGCTTCGACCGAGGGTTTCGTGCTCATGCTTATTTCGTGGGGGCAGCGGCAGGCGGAGCTTGCTGCGGCAGAACGACGATACCGCGATCGTCGATGGTCACTTCAACCGGTGCGACCGTTGCACCGTCGGCAATCCACTGGAAACCGTCGACGATGAGCTTGTCGCCATCCTTGACGTTTTCCGTCACCAGCCAGGCATTGCCCGACTGCTGGCTGGAAGGGAAGGTGCGGGTTTCCACCTTGTTTTCCGCCGTCACGAATTTCGCGGTCAGTTCGCCACTGGCGTTGCGGCTCGCGGCGCGCTGCGGAACGCGGAAACCATTTTCCTTGCCGATCGTCAGAGTGGCGCGGACATAGGTGCCGGGAAGCAGAAGGTCATCAGGGTTGTCGAAGAGGGCGCGGATGGAGAAGGTACCCGTCGTTTCGCTGACCGCCATATCGGACATGTCGATCTTGCCGTCATGCTTGTATTCGGTGCCGTCTTCCAGTGTCAGATGGATGCCGGTCTCCTTCGTGTCGCCACCGAGCTGACCGGACGAGATCGCCTTTTTCAGACGCAGTAGATTGGTGCTGGACTCCATAAGATCGATATAGATCGGATCGATGCGGCGCAGCGTCGTCAAGGCCGTCGTCTGATTCGCCGTCACCACGTTGCCGATGCTGAAGGCTGTCGCACTGGTGATGCCGTCGAAAGGTGCACGGACCTTGGTGAGATCGAGATTGATCTCAGCCGTTTCCAGCGCCGCCTTGGTCTGGGCCACATCGGCCTGCGCCTGAAGCAGCGTTACCTTGGCGTTTTCATATTCGATCTGCGTCGCGCCGCTGTTGACCAGCCGCTCGTAGCGCGCAAGGTTGGCCTCGGCGCTCGGAATGCTTGCTTCGGCCTTCGCGACGTTGGCCTTGGCTTGCGCCACTTCCGCCAGATAGGTATTGTCTTCGATCTGGTAGAGAATATCGCCCTGCTTGACCTCACTGCCTTCCTTGAAAGGAATTTCGCGGATGATGCCGGTCACGCGCGGCCGAATCTCGGCGGTCTGGAACGCGCTGGCGCGGCCGGGAAGAACCGTGGTCAGCGGGTATTCGCTGTTTTTCATCACGATGATGCTGACTGGAGATGGTGGCCGCGCGGCACCCTGGCCGGCCGCCTGGTTACTCTCGCCGCCATCGCTGCATCCGGCCAAAACTGCGGTGACACACAGAGAAGCAAATAGAGGTAAAATACGTCGGCTCATCGTTCTTCCCTGCGTCTTGGTCGCATTCAACTATAAGCGCAATGTCGCTCGGCGGATGCGCGTCCGGCAACAGACACGACAGGTTAAGGCCTTTGAAGGAACCCTGTTCGCTCATTCTGTCCGGACCGCCAAGCGCATAGAAGCGCAGGCTAATGCGCTTCGCAAGCAATTGCGAGAAGGTGACGTAAATTGGGAATCGTCACTTAGCAAGCGGATTGCGTAATCCCGCATCGATCAGATCGACGAGTTGATCACAACGTGTTGCTAAATTGCCGATATCTTCCCGTGCGATCAGGACGGGGTGAATGACGCTCGTCAGGGCATGGAGCACGGTTTCCGCCAGCACGGGAATATCAGTGGCGGTATAGAATCCGGCCTCGACGCCATCCCGAATGATGTCCGCCAGCAATTTCGCGATGACGGATTTATAGTAGTCTCCGCATTTCATGTCCTGCTTGGCGGTCATGAGGATCATTTCGAAGACATATGGATTTTTATTGAGATCCTGGTGGTGCTGCTCCATCAGGTTGCGCGCGAGATGACGCAACCTTTCAAGCGGCGCATGGCTTTTGTCGAGCGGACAGATCTGCCGTTCGAAAATGCCGATCTGTTCGAAGCCGATGGCATCGACGAGGGCATTCTTGGAACTGAAATTCTTGAAGACATTGGCGGGAGACATGTTCAGCGCTGCGGCGATATCCGCAATCGCCACCGCATTGAAACCGCGCTGGCGGAAAAGCTCCTCGGCTTTGGCAAGAATGTCCCGCCGGGTTTCCTCGGCGGAACGGCGAGGCCGGCGGCGCACAGGAAGGTCTTTCTTCCTGTCGCCGCTTCTCGCCTGGTCAATCGTTTTGCTCAAGGGTCAGACTCCGGGGAAGAACGGCTCCAGATTCCGGCGTACTCTTGCAAGCGGCGTCTCGCCGCTATCGTCGGGAACGAAGCGCTGTCCGGTGATGCGTTCATAAGCATCAATATAGACCTTGGAGGTCTGCAGGACGAGATCCTGCGGAATTTCTGGTACGTCGTCCTTATAGGGGTCGCAACGTTCGGCAACCCAGGCTCTGACGAAATCCTTGTCGAAGCTCGCCGGCCGTGTGCCGTTGCGGAAGCTTTCCTCGTAGCTGTCGGCCATCCAGTAACGGCTGCTGTCCGGCGTGTGGATTTCGTCAGCCAGGATGATCGTACCGTTCTCGTCCGTCCCAAATTCATATTTTGTGTCAACGAGAATGAGCCCCTGCTTTGCGGCAATTTCCTGCCCCCGCTTGAACAGCGCCAGCGCATAATGGGACAGCGTGTCCCATTGCTCCCGCGTCAGGAGTTTCTTCTCGACGATCTCTGCGGGCGTCAATGGTTCATCATGACCGCCGTGAAAGGCCTTGCTTGTGGGTGTGATCACCGGTTCGGGCAGAATCTGGTTGTCCTTCATCCCGTCAGGCAGGCTCATGCCGTACATCTGCCGTTCGCCCTTTTTATAGAGGGTGAGGATTGAGGTGCCTGTCGTGCCGGCCAGATAGCCGCGAACCACGACTTCGACCGGCAATATGTCGAGCCTCTTGCCGATGACGACATTCGGGTCGGGATAGCTGACCACATGGTTGGGGCAGATATCCTTGGTATGCTCGAACCAGTAGCGTGCCGTCTGGGTGAGCACCTGTCCCTTATAAGGAATGCATGTGAGGATACGATCGAAGGCGCTGAGGCGGTCGGTGGAGATTATAATACGGTTACCATCAGGCAGATCATAGTTTTCCCGCACCTTGCCACGGTAGTAATTCGGCAGCTCGGGAATGACGGCTTCATCGAGAATGCGCACGGGGTCTCCAACTCTTGGGCTTATAAGGGGCGTCGGGTGCCCCGGTCTGGCTGAAACTCTTGTCCGTTCCTATTGCATGTTTCCCGGAACAGGGCCAGTCGCCACATAAAGGAGATGTTGGGGTCGGTTTTGGCGCCCTCCACGAAACTATCGTTAAATACCAATAACTTACGAAAAATGTCAGTTTTTTGACGGGAGGTGTGTTGACTTGTTTGCTGAGGTTCTCTTATAAGTCCGCTCACTGAACGAGGGCGGCGGCGCTGCTGGCGACGAAGTCTTTCGTTCTAAATAAATCAAGATGATGAGCTGAT
>NZ_JBHVSU010000010.1:0-186523 GCF_042885035.1 Agrobacterium sp. NPDC058088
TGGCAGGGCAAGGTCACGGTCGCCGAACATCTCGGCTCCGACACTTTTCTGCATATCGATGTCCCAGGCATCGGCCCGATTACCGCCCGCGCCGACGGTGAATTCGCCTGCAAGCACGGCGACACTGTCTTCATCACGCCCGACGATAGCAAAATCCACAGGTTCGATGACAAGGGCAAAGCAATCTAGGCGGGGCTGGCCCTAACGACGCAGCGGCTCGCTATTTGGTGGCGGCCGTTTGCAGATAGTCCGAATGCCCGCGACAGGGCAATTGGCAAGACCACCGTTTTCCCTTCGAGGATCGTGACATGACATGCAAACTCTCCCTCGCAACGCTTGACGAAGCCAGAAAGACGGCGGCGGTTCCGGCCTATTCCCGGGACGATCTATCCGCCGGCATCGTGCATTTCGGCGTCGGCAATTTCCACCGCGCCCATCAGGCCGTCTATCTTGATGACCTGTTCAACACCGGCACGGATCATGACTTCGCCATCATCGGCGCCGGTGTTCTGCCCTCTGACGCCGTAATGCGCGAAAAGCTTGCGGTGCAGGATTTCCTGACCACTGTCGTGGAGCAGGACAATAACCGCACCGGCGCGCGCGTGACCGGGCCGATGATCGACATTTTGAAGGTCGGCGATATCAGCGCCATCATCGATACGCTTGCCGATCCGAAGATCCGTATCGTTTCGATGACGATTACCGAAGGCGGCTATTTCATCGATGCCTCCGGCTCTTTCAATCCGCAGCACCCGGCCATTGCCGAAGACGGAAAGAACCCGTCTTCGCCGAAAACCGTGTTCGGTTTCATTGTCGCCGGGCTGAAGGCGCGGCGCGACAGGGGCGTGCAGCCTTTCACCGTCATGTCCTGCGACAACATCCCCCATAATGGCAAGGTCACGAAAAATGCTGTGGTCGGTCTGGCAGCGCTCTCCGACCCGGCCTTTGCCAACTGGATCAGCGAAAACGTCGCCTTTCCGAATTCCATGGTCGACCGCATCACGCCTGCCACCGGCGAGCGCGAACGCAACATCGCCCGGGATGACTTCGACATCGAAGACAACTGGCCGGTCTTTTGCGAAGAATTCAAGCAATGGGTGATGGAGGACAACTTCCCAGCCGGACGGCCCGCACTGGAAAAGGCTGGCGTGCAGTTCGTCAAGGACGTCGCGCCCTATGAGCATATGAAAATCCGCATCCTCAATGGCGGCCATGCGGCAATCGCCTATCCTGCGGCGCTGCTCGACATCCATTTCGTGCATGAGGCGATGGAGCATCCGCTGATCCGGGCGTTTCTCGCAAAACTCGAAAAGGACGAGATCATCCCGGTCATTCCGCCGGTGCCCGATACCGATCTCAACGAGTACTTCGCGTTGATCGAGCGGCGTTTCCTTAACCCGAAAATTGGCGACACCATTCCGCGTCTGGCGCAAGATGGCTCCAACCGTCAGCCGAAATTCATCCTGCCGTCGACCGCCGACCGACTGTCGCGCGGTGAAGACATCATCGGCCTGTCGCTGGTTTCGGCGCTCTGGTGCCGTTATTTCTACGGCACTTCCGATAGCGGCAAGGAAATCACCTTCAACGATGCCAGCGCCGAGCGACTGCAGGCCGCGGCCATCAAGGCCAAGGATGACCCGATGGCCTTCCTCGCGCTTGACGACATCTTCGGAGCAGTTGCCGAATCGGCGCTTTTCCGTAAACGCTTCGCCCATGCATTGAAGACGCTGTGGCAAGACGGCACGGCAAAGACCTTGCAGCTTTATCTGGATGACAAGCTGGCTGAAAAGTGACCATGAGATGGACGACCGGACCGGGCCCCTGCTGATTTTCGATTGCGACGGCGTTCTCGTCGACAGCGAACCGGTCTCGATTGCGGTGCTTCTCGACATGCTCTCCCATCTCGGCGTAACGATGGGGGAGGAGGAGGCTTATGAGCGCTTTCTCGGCCGCAGCGTTGCCAGCATGACGGCAACCTTGTTCGAGGATTACGGTGTGGAAACCGACATCGATTTTCTCGACCATATGCGGGCGACGCTGTTCGAGCGCTTCCGCACCGAACTGAAGCCGATCGACGGCATTGCCGAGACGCTGGACCGGCTTGTGGGCCTGAAGCGCTGCGTCGCCTCTTCCAGCCAGCCGGAGCGTATCCGGTATTCACTTGGGCTGACGGGTCTGATCGACAAATTTGAGCCACATGTCTTCAGTGCCACCATGGTGAAGAACGGCAAGCCGGCTCCCGATCTCTTCCTGCATGCGGCGCACGCAATGGGCGTCGAGCCGCGTCACTGTATCGTGATCGAGGACAGCCCGGCCGGTATTGCCGCCGCAAGGGCAGCCGGCATGGGCGTTTTTGCCTTTACCGGCGGATCGCATGCACGTTTTCCCGCATTTCGCGAAAAGATCGCCGGTCTGGGCGCAGACGCCGTGTTTGACGCGATGCCGGATTTGGTCCAACTTGTCGGCAGCTATGTGGGGAGGGGCGGTTTTGACGGCCAGGTGGAACGTGACGCAGGCTGAATCTGATCTTGCCTGCTGCCGCCGGGTCGTTGCGCCAGGGTTGGAATTGCAGTCTTGATGCGTCAAAATCTCGTCGCTGTCGATGTCGGTACGGCAAGCGCCCGGGCCGGGATTTTCGATCCGGCAGGCCGGCTGCTTGCGCGTTCCACCCATCCCATCCTCATGCAGCGGCCCCGTGAAAATCACGCAGAGCACGATTCCACCGATATATGGAATGCCGTCTGCATCGCCGTGAAGGCGGCGCTTGCCGATGCAGGCGTGCTGCCGCAGAGCATTGCCGCCATTGGTTTCGACGCCACCTGCTCGCTTGTCATCCGTAACGGGCGGGGTGAGCCGGTGTCGGTTTCCACGACCGGTGAAGACCGTTTTGACACCATCGTCTGGCTCGACCACCGCGCCATCAACGAGGCGGACCGGTTGACGGCCTCGGGCCATCGGGTGCTCGATTTCGCCGGCAACAGCGTTTCGCCGGAAATGCAGATGCCGAAGCTAATGTGGCTGAAGACGCATATGCCTCAAAGCTGGTCGCGCATGGCCTTCGCCTTCGACCTTGCGGATTTCCTGACCTGGAAGGCGACCGGCTCGACAAGGCGCTCCAATTGCACGCAGACGGCAAAATGGAATTTTCTGGCGCAGGAAAGCCCCGGCTGGCAGGCGGATTATCTGGCCTTTGCCGGACTTGCCGATCTGAAGGAGCGTGCCGGCCTGCCCGAAACCACAGTCATGCCGGGGGCGGCCATTGGCCCGCTTTCACCCGAGGCGGCCGCAGAGCTCGGTCTCGATACCGGCTGCCAGGTGGCGGCGGGCATGATCGATGCCTATGCCGGCGCGCTCGGGGCGCTGGGCGGTTGCCTTTCGGAAGATGTCGGCAAACATGTCGCGCTGATCGCTGGCACGTCCAGCTGCCTTGTCGCCATGTCCGCGCGGCCCATGCCGGGCCACAGCCTGTGGGGACCCTACTGGCAGGCGGTGCTGCCCGGCCACTGGCTGGTGGAGGGTGGGCAATCGGCCACGGGCGCACTGCTCGACCATATCGTGCGTATGCATGCGGCGGGCGGCGAACCGGACACGGCGTTGCATGCCCGCATCGTTGCGCGCGTCACCGAATTGCGCGAGCTGGAAGGCGAAGCCTTTGCGGACCGGCTGCATGTTCTGCCGGATTTCCACGGCAACCGCTCGCCGCTTGCCGACCCGCATGCGGTGGGCGTCATCAGCGGGCTGACGCTCGATACCTCATTCGACAGCCTCTGCCGCCTTTATTGGCGCACCGCGGTCGCGATTGCACTCGGCGCGCGTCACGTGCTCGACGCCATGGAGCGTTTCGGTTATGCGGTGGAGACCCTGCATGTCACTGGCGGGCATGTGAAGAACCCGCTGTTGATGGAGCTTTACGCCGACGTGACGGGCAAGCGCATCGTGGTTCCCGCCACCGCCGACGCGGTCCTGCTCGGCACGGCCATGACGGCGGCAACGGCCGGTGGCGTGCATGTAAGCCTCGCGGCAGCAGGGGCCTCCATGTATCCGGGCAATGCGGAAATCTCGGGCAATCCGGCGCTTGCTGCGCATTACGAACGGGACTATCGCCGTTTCCTCGCCATGTACCGGCATCGTCAGGAACTGGAAAGCCTTTGACTTTTCAAGGTAATAGCTGGCGTTGACTGTTAGTGTATTGCTTCCAAGCGCAATCAGCCGCGCAGCGAGCGCTTCAACGCGGCAAAGTTTTTCGCCCGCGTTTTTGCTGCATCATCCGCCCCGGCGCTCAGCGCGCAGAGGGTGAATTCCAGCAGGGAGACCAGTTGCAGCAGGCCCTGGCCGCTGTTCTGACTCTGCGGCATGGCAAGACAGAGATCGACGCTTTCCGGTCCCCATTCGTAAAACCGCGTGGTGATCAAAAGCGTCCTGTAACCGCCCTTGCGGGCCGTGGCCGACAGGCGTTGCAGGGGCGCGAGGTTGCCGCCGCAATCCATGATGACGAGGAGCGTGCGTTCGGGATCGAAATCCCACAGAGCGACATAGGTCGCATTATCGCTGCCGAGATAATGAACGTGGCCCCGGGCCTCCAGAAGCCGCCCGTAAAAATGCCTGCTGGCATCGAGGCCTTCCGGAGAGGTCGCCAGAAAGACATCGCCCGCCGAGGTTATCTCGTTCATCGCAAGGCGCCAGATCGTCTGGGTGGTCATGTCGAAGGCGGTCTGGATGGCCTGAATCTGCTGTGACAGAAGCTGAGAAAACGGGTTGGAATTCCGTTCTCCGGCTTCGGTCGTCGCGGGCTGGCCTATGCTGACGGTTTCTTCCGCATGGCGCAGGTCGGCGCGGATATCGCTGAATTGCCGGTAACCCAGAGAACGCAGGAATCGGCCGACCGTCATCGGGCTGAGGCTGAGCTTGGCGGCCAGCGTCTGCGCCGTTTCAAACGGCAACTCGTCCAGATGCTCGATCAGATATTTGGCAATCTTGCGCTCGGAAGGGGTGCCTGCCTTCATGGCGCGCGTAAGGTTCAACAGCAGCTTTTCCACCAACGCCTCGTTTATTTTTTAGTTATTGAACGATGATGCTTTCGCGCGCCCGTGCAAGCGTGCGAACCGCGATTTGGCGGTGGGGGCGAGCTTTCCCGGCCATGTCCTCCACCGGATCGAAATGCGAATTATCGTAGATGGTTTATTATATTTTAGGGATATCTTTTATTCAAGGGAAATTCCATCTGCGGTTTAATTCTCAACAGCTTGCCGTCTTTGCACCCGTCTTGCGCAGCGGAGGGTGAGCCCCTATCTCGTGGATCAGAGGGTTTAGACGCGAAAGGCGTCAAGGGAGTTCCGAATGATTCTTGATGCGGCGCGGCTGGCATTCCACAATCTCTTTGCTGCCGAGACCCGGTCGGTGTTCTGGAAAGTGCTGGGGCTGACGCTTCTGGTGCTGGTGGCGCTATGGTTCGCCATCCGCTCCATTTTCATCTATTTCGCCCTGCCATGGGTGGATACGCTGATCCCCGGCGTGCCGGATTGGGCCGGGTGGCTGACCTTCGTTTTTGCCATTTTCGCCGGCATCGGGCTCGCCTTGGCGCTGGCGCTGCTCATTTCTCCGGTTACGGCCGTCATCGCCGGCCTGTTTCTCGATGATGTCGCCGAAGTGGTTGAAAAAAAGAGCTATCCGGATGATCCGCCCGGCAAGGCAATGCCGATCGGCGAAGCCGTGCTGTCGTCGATCAAGTTTTTCGGCGTTGTCATTGCCGGCAACCTCATCGCTTTGTTGCTGCTCCTGGTGCCGGGCGTCAATCTCATCGCGTTTTTTGTCGTGAATGGTTATCTGCTCGGGCGGGAATTCTTCGAATTCGCAGCGATGCGTTTCCGACCGCCCGCCGAAGCCCGGCAGTTCCGGGTGAAGCACCGCGCGACGGTATTCATGGCCGGATTGGTAATCGCCGCATTCCTGGCGGTGCCGTTCCTCAATCTGCTCACGCCGCTTTTCGCCGCCTCGATGATGGTGCATCTGCACAAGGCCGTCAGCCGGCGCGACCCCTTATTCGCTAGCGGTCGCACCGAACAGCTGCGCGGGTAATTCCACCAGCGGGGCTGGAATATCAAAGGTCTTTTCCGGTGATTTGCAGATATCGGCAATCACGCAGCGCTCGCATTCCGGCTTGCGCGCCTTGCAGCAATAACGCCCGTGCAAGATCAGCCAGTGGTGCGCATGGAACAGATATTCTTCGGGAATGATGCGGAGAAGCCGGTCTTCAACCTCGTCAGGGGTTTTGCCCGGCGCAAGACAGAGCCGATTGGCAATGCGGAACACATGCGTGTCCACCGCAAGCGTGGGCACGCCGAACGCCATCGACATCACCACATTGGCCGTCTTTCGGCCAACACCCGGCAGGGTCACCAGTTCCTCGCGGGTTTTCGGCACCCCGCCGCCGAAATTGTCGATCAGCATCTGCGACAGGGCGATGACGTTTTTCGCCTTGTTACGGTAAAGCCCGATGGTCTTGATATGGCCGATCAGTTCTTCCTCGCCGAGCGCCAGCATTTTTTCAGGCGTATCGGCCACCTTGAACAGCGCCCGGGTGGCACGGTTCACACCCACGTCGGTCGCCTGCGCTGAGAGCGCCACGGCCACCAGCAGGGTGAAGGGATTGGTGTGTTCCAGCTCACCTTTTGGCTCCGGCCGCTGAATGGAAAAGCGCCGGAAGATCTCGGTGAGCTCGTCCTTCGAATAGGCCGTTTTCACCCGCGCCGGTTTGCGTGCGGATGCCGGATTTGACTTTTTCAATGTTTGGGTGCTGGATCGTTTCTTGGCCACTGTCATGGACTATCTATAGCCAGCCAGCCCAAAGGAAAGCAACGTGGATACGCTCAACGACCAGCCGATTTTCGCGGCGGAACTCGTTCCGCACCGCTCGCTTGGCCGGCGCGGTTTCCGGCTGCTCCTGCTGATTTCCGGGCTGGCCTGCCTTGTCTATGGCGGTTTTTTCCTTGCCACCGGCGCATGGCCGATCGGCCTGTTCTTTGGACTGGATTTTCTGCTGCTTTATATTGCTTTCCGCGCCAATTACCGGGCGGCGAAAGCGCGGGAAGAGGTCAGCGTATCGCGCACCAGCCTGTCTATCCGCAAATTTTCTCCCGCCGGGCGGATGGTGGAGCATCGCTTCAATCCCTTCTGGGCCCGTTTCAGGGTGAGGCGGCATGACGAGATCGGCATCGTCTCCATGCATGTGACGGGTGAAGGCCGGGCGACCGATATCGGTTCGTTTCTTAACCCGGATGACCGTGAAAGTTTCGCCAAGGCGTTTGGCGGCGCGCTCGCGACTGTGCGGCGGCGGATGTGAGCGGATCAAAAGGTTGTCGTAGCGCTGTAGTCTCTTTCCCTCATCCCTGTGCTCGTCACAGGGATCCAGCCAGCCCAAGTCTTTGGGCTGAAAAGAGTCCTTTCCCACGCGGACGCGTGTCTCCTGGATTCCTGTGATAAGCACAGGAATGAGGGTGAGTGAGTGTTCCGGCTAACGAACATTCCTTGCGTATCGTGATGCCGCGCAAGAAACGGGTGGAGACGCAGTCGCTTTAATGGTTTTCTCTTACCCGTTAGGAGATTTGCGATGAACGCCAATATAATGCTGAACGAAGACATCACCCCCATCGGATCCGATTACGACACGGTGCGCGGCGTCATCGAGCTTTTGACGCTGGATTATCGCGAGCAGCCCTCCCTCGAAGCCATTGCGGCAAGGCTCGGCCAGTCGCCGACGCAATTGCAGAAGACCTTCACCCGCTGGGCCGGCCTTTCACCCAAGGCATTTCTGCAGGCCGTGACGCTCGATCACGCCAAGCGGCTGTTGCGCGAAGAGGATTTACCGCTGCTGGAAACCTCCATCGAGGTCGGCATGTCAGGACCCGGCCGCCTGCACGATCTGTTCGTCACCCATGAGGCCATGTCGCCCGGTGAATGGAAGGCCAAGGGCGGCGGGCTGACGATCCGTTACGGCTTTCACACCTCGCCCTTCGGTCTTGCGCTGGTCATGGTGACCGATCGCGGCCTTGCCGGTTGCGCCTTTGCCGATCCGGGCGAGGAAAGGGCCTGTTTCGAGGACATGGCCGGCCGCTGGCCGAATGCTGACTATGTCGAGGATCGCGAAGCGACCGCGCCCTACGCGGCCCGCATCTTCGATCCATCCATGTGGTCGGCGGACAGGCCACTACGCGTTGTGCTGCTTGGCACGGATTTTCAGGTGCGGGTCTGGGAAAGCCTCCTCAAAATTCCGATGGGCCGCGCGGTTACCTATTCGCATATCGCCTGCGATATAGGCCAGCCCACCGCGTCGCGTGCTGTGGGCGCCGCAGTCGGGGCAAACCCGGTGTCTTTCGTGGTTCCCTGCCATCGCGCTGTTGGCAAAAGCGGGGCTCTGACGGGTTACCATTGGGGCCTCACTCGCAAGCGGGCGATGCTCGGTTGGGAAACGGGGAAGGTGTGAGGCTTTCTACGCCTAAACCAGCTCCATCAACGCCCGCGCCGCCGCTTCGTCGGTTATCAGCGTATTGCAGCCGATCCGCTTGATCGTCGCGCGGATGGCGATGGCGCGGTGGGCGCCGCCGGAGGCCAGCACGATGTGTTTGGCCTTGCGCAGCGTGTCGAGATCGATCGCCATGGCGCGCTGGTTGATGGGATGATCGACGGAGCGGCCTTCGGCAT
The DNA here is from genome assembly GCF_042885035.1 of Agrobacterium sp. NPDC058088. NCBI lineage: Bacteria > Pseudomonadati > Pseudomonadota > Alphaproteobacteria > Hyphomicrobiales > Rhizobiaceae > Agrobacterium > Agrobacterium sp. NPDC058088. The sequence goes on from NZ_JBHVSU010000010.1 coordinate 8,698, forward strand.
CGATGAAATTGAACATGGTGTCGCAGACGCAGCCGGCATCGACGAGTTCGCGCAACGTCTCTTTCGAGATGAAACCTTCAGACAGCGAGGTGGAGTGCGGGCCGATATCGCCGCAGGAAACGATGGCGAGATCAAGCGTTTCGGCAAGCTCGTAGAGCGTCGCAAGCCCGCATTTTTCGATCAGCGCCCGTTTGGTCTCGACGGAATCCACCAGCAGCGGCGCAAGAAACATGTAACATTCCGCGCCAAGCGCACTTGCCAGCCGCCAGGTGTAATCGAGCGGATTGGTCTGGTGCACGGCGACGATGCCGCCGAGCAGCGACACGACCTTGCAGTTTTCCCGGCGCGGAGGGCGGAAGCTGGAAAGCGAAGCGGTCATGGTGCGGCCCCAGCCGACGCCGATGGTGGCGTCGTTCGGCACCGCTTCGGAGAGGAACTGACCGAGCGCCAGCCCCACCGCCTTCGCCGTGCCTTCGGCATTCACCCTGTCGGGAGATTGGCCGGGGGAGGGGATGATCACTGCCTCGTCCAGCCCGTAGGCGGCCTCCAGCTGGCCAGCCAGCGAAACGAAATCCTCGATGCCCTCGTTGATCCATATCTGCACTTCCGAGCGTTTCATCGCCTCGTCCAACAGACGGATCACGGTGGAGCGGCTGATGCCCAGTTTCTCGGCGACATCCTTCTGCGTCATGCCCTGATTGTAATAAAGCCACGCCGCACGCAGCCTCAGCGAAGCCGCTTCCGAATAGGCCGTATGGGTTTCTCTTCTCAGTTTCGCCACGGTTTCCGCCATTGCTTATATGCGGTCGAGTATCGCAGGCATGAAACTTATGTCAATTGCGATGCGCAAATGTCTTGACTTTCGGCCGCCGCGCTTGCGATAGTCGGAGCCGGACAGAACCGTGATTTCGGCCTTGGGCGCACCCTGGTGCGGGAACGAAAAGACGGCTGAGCAAGTTTACCAGAGATCATGAAGGATCATTCGCCATGACGTCCAAACTCGAACAACTTCGCGCCATCACCACAGTTGTTGCCGATACCGGTGACATCGAGGCGGTTGCACGCCTGAAGCCGGTGGATTGCACCACCAATCCGACAATCGTTCTAAAGGCCCTCGGCACGCCCGCTTTTGCTGACGCAGTGAAGGAAGCCGTGGCCTGGGGCAAGAAGCAGGGCGGCCAGTCCGACGCTGTCGTCGCCGCCGTTGCCGACCGTCTTGCCATTTCCGTGGGCGCAGCCCTTGCCGGCCTCGTTCCCGGCCGTGTGTCGACAGAAGTCGATGCCGACCTTTCTTTCGATACGCAGGCCTCTGTTACCAAGGCGCGCCACATCATCGCCGCCTATAAGGAGCGCGGCATCGAGCGTGAACGCATCCTCATCAAGCTTGCTTCCACCTGGGAAGGCATCAAGGCCGCCGAAGTGCTGCAGTCCGAAGGCATTGACTGCAACCTGACGCTTCTCTTCTCCCAGGCCCAGGCGATTGCCTGCGCGGAAGCAAAAGCCTTCCTCATCTCGCCCTTCGTCGGCCGTATCCTTGACTGGTACAAGAAGTCGACCGGCGAGACCTACACCGCCGAAACCGATCCGGGCGTCGTTTCGGTTCGCAGCATCTACAACTACTACAAGGCCAACGGCATCAGCACCGTCGTTATGGGCGCCTCCTTCCGCAATGTCGGCGAAATCGAAGCGCTCGCCGGTTGCGACCGCCTGACGATCAGCCCGGCCCTGCTGGAAGAACTGGACAAGGACACCGGCAAGCTGGAGCGCAAGCTCTCGGCAGACAACGTCAAGGCCGAACCGCTGCAGTCGCTCGACGAGAAGGCATTCCGCTGGGCGCTGAACGAAGACGCCATGGCAACCGAGAAGCTTTCGGAAGGCATCCGCCTCTTCGCAAAGGATCTGGTGACGCTGCGTGAAATGGTCCGCAAGGAACTGACGCTGGCTGCGGCCTGAGGCATAAAGGGGGGAACCATCCACATTCTCCCCACGTTTAAGAGATATAAATCTCCAGTCACTCAAAACGCGATCGGGTCCCTGCCGGTCGCGTTTTTTTGTGCGTTTCAGGAATTGCCAATCCCTGTCGCCACTTCGGAAATACGCTTTGCCGCCTCTCGGATCAGCACCTCGCAGGCCTCGCGTGTCGGCGCCTTGCCGCCAAGCGGGGTGATATAGGGGCAGGTGATGACGGCGAGCGCCGTGCCATCGAGCGTCAGCACCGGCGCGGAAATATTACGCACGCCGGCGGTCTGGAGGCTGTCCATCGATTCGAAACCGTTCTTGCGCACCACCGCCAGCCTCTCGGCAAGGTCCGACGGCACGGTTTCGCCGCTGCCGCGCACCTGTTCGGTTATCATGATCTCGCGTTGCGCTTCCGTTTGGAAGGCCAGAAGGACATGGCCGGAGCCTGTGTGGAACAGGCTCATCTGCGCGCCGACCCGCATGGACATGGCCCAATAAGTGGCGGATTCCTGCTGGGCGATGACGACGACGCTGCCGCGATCATAAACGGCGAGATGACAGGCCTGTTCGGCGCTTGCGGAGAAATCACGCATGACAGGCGCGGCGAAGGAGACCAGCCGACGGATTGGCGCATGGAAATGCGCCAGCCCGAACATTTTGAGCGTCAGCGAAAACCGGTCGCCGTCAAGCCGCTGCACATAACCCCGGCGCACGAGACGATCCAGCATGCGGTACAGCTCGTTGGGGCTCTTTCCGATCGATTTGGCGATCTCGATCTGCGTCAGTCCGCCATCGGTGCGTGCCAGAAGCTCGAGAATGTCCAGACCCTTGTCGAGGGCGGGGGCGCGATATCTTTCGCTGTCTTCGTCAGTCATCTGGCCTCGATGGTGTTTTGCATGGATGCCCGGCAGAGGTGCCATAAAATATGGTTGCCCTATACGCCGCATCCGCGCAAGTTTGCTTGACGCCATATGAATACCCCGTTTACATATGAATTGTCGATCCATATTTGAGATCATTGAAATTCAGCGGTCCAGTCCACGAAGGATGGGCGCGCCTTAGCGGGAGGCTATTGATGGTGCAGGATTTTAACGGCCGGACAGTGGTGATCACCGCAGCCGGTCAGGGTATCGGCCGAGCGACGGCGGAGCGCTTCATCTCGCTCGGCGCGCGCGTCATCGCCACCGATATCAATGAGCAGGCGCTTTCGACCCTGAAAGGTGCGGAAACCCGGGTTTTGAACGTGCTTGACGGCGATGGCGTCAAGGATTTCGCGGCAGATATCGGCCATGCGGATGTGTTGTTCAACTGCGCCGGCTTCGTGCATTCCGGCACCATTCTCGATTGCGAGGAAAAGGACTGGGACTTCTCTTTTGATCTCAATGCCAAGGCCATGTACCGCACGTGCCGCGCCTTCCTGCCCGGCATGCTAGAAAAGGGCAAGGGCGCGATCGTCAACATGTCCTCGGTTGCTTCAAGCGTGAAGGGCGTACCGAACCGTTTTGCCTATACGGCTTCCAAGGCTGCTGTCGTGGGTCTTACCAAGGCCATTGCTGCCGATTTCGTTACCAAGGGCATCCGTTGCAACGCCATCTGCCCCGGCACGGTCGATAGCCCGTCCCTGCATGACCGCCTGCGCGCCACCGGCAATTACGAACAGGCGCTGGCCGATTTTATCGCCCGCCAGCCGATGGGCCGCATCGCCACGCCGGAAGAAATCGCAGCGCTCGTCACCTATTTGGCTTCTGACGAGGCAGGTTTCACCACCGGCCAGATCCATGTGATCGATGGCGGCTGGACGGGCTGATTATTGAGACGGGAATGAAGAGAGGCGACCGGTGAGAACCGGTCGCCTTTTTCGTTCAGACGATGGCGCTTCCGGCCATCAGTGCAAGCACGAGGAAGACCAGGAAGATCACCACGGCGATAAAGAACAGGATACGGGCGATGCCAGACGCCGCCGCGGAAATGCCGGTAAAGCCGAATACGCCTGCGATCAAAGAAATAACGAAGAAAATAAGAGCCCATTTCAGCATGGCGCTTCCCCTTTTGCATAATTTGCCAAGCCCGCCGCCCCGCGACAGGCTCAGCAAAATGACGCGCAAAAGGGGAAAATGTTCCACGCGCCCGCAAAAATCGTTTTTTTAGAAGCCTGTCTCCTGGGCCGTGTCGGTGCGGTGGGCTTTCCAGATGGTGCGGATGAACGTCGCGATGAAAGTGAGGCTCATGAACAGCACTATCGTCGGGGCGGGGGCGCTATCGATCAGGAAACTCAGCCATATGCCCGCAAGCGATGAGGCGACCGCCACCGCAATGGCCACCAGCAGCATGGCGGAAAAACGCCGGGTCAGCAGGAAGGCGATTGCGCCCGGTGCGACGAGCATGGCGACCGAGAGAATGATGCCCACCGCCTTTAGCGCGCCGACTACGGTGAGCGATAGAACCATCAAGAGACCGTAGTGCAGCAGGCGCACCGGCAGGCCGATGGCTCTTGCATGCTGCGCATCGAAGGCGTTGACCAGCAGGTCCTTGCGAAGGGCGCCGAGGAACAGCGTGGCGAACAGCGCAATCAGCCCGGTCTCCAGCATGTCCAAGGGCGCAATGCCCAGCATGTCGCCGAAGAGGATGTGGTCGAGATGCACATCGCTCTGCACCTTCACGTAAAGCACCAGCCCCAACCCGAACATGCCGGAAAAGACGATGCCGAGCACCGTATCTTCCTTGATACGGCTGTTTTCTTTGATGAAACCGGTGCCGAGGGCACAGATCATCCCCGCGATGAAGGCTCCGATGGAAAGCGGGATGCCAACGATATAGGCCACCACCACGCCGGGCAGCACGGCATGGGAAACCGCATCCCCCATCAGCGACCAGCCCTTCAGCACCAGAAAACACGACAGCATCGCCATCGGCACCGCGATCATCAGGGTGATGACGAAGGCGTATTGCATGAAGGGCAACTGAAACGGCAGGATAGCGAGTTCGAGATAGTCGCTCATGGCGTTTCCTCCAGCGCCCTGCGGGCCTTGGCGCGCGACGCGAGCAGGCCATGTTTCGGCGCAAAGACAAAGGCGGCAAGGAAGATTGCCGTTTGCAGCACGACGATCACGCCACCCGTCGCGCCGTCGAGGAAATAGCTGAGATAGGCGCCGACGAAGCTGGTGGCCGCGCCGATGATGAGGCTCATCAGGATCAGCCGCTCGAAACGGTCGGTCAGCAGATAGGCGGTGGCACCCGGCGTCACCACCATGGCAACGACCAGGAAAGCCCCGACCGTCTGCAATGCGGCAACGGTGGAGGCGGCCAGCAGGGTGAAGAAGATCGCCTTCAGCACTTCCGGTTTCAGCCCAACGGTGCGGGCGTGGTTCTCATCGAAGAACACCACCATGAAGTCGCGCCATTTTACCGCCAGCACGAGGAGGCTGATGCCGCCGATCAAAGCCAGCTGGATGGTGTCTTCGGTGGTGATTGCGAGAATATTGCCGAGCACGATGGTCTGGATGTTCACGGAGGTAGGCGAGAGCGAGACCATGAAAAGCCCGAGCCCAAAGAATGAGGTGAAGATCAGCCCGATGATCGCGTCTTCCTTGAGCCGCGTTTTCTGGTTCAGAAACAGCATGGAACCGGCCGCCAGCCCGCCGGAGAGAAAAGCACCCAGCGAAAAGGGCAGGCCCAGCATATAGGCGCCCGCCACACCGGGAACGATGGCGTGGGACAGCGCGTCGCCGATCAGCGACCAGCCCTTCAGCATCAGATAGGCGGAGAGAAAACCGCAGACACCGCCCACCAGTGCGCTGACCCATATGGCGTTCAGCATATAACCATAAGTGAAGGGCTCAAGAAGACTGTTTATCATCAGCCCTGTCTTTCGAAGCGCGTGGATAGGCGTCCTGTTGGCCGTTCTTGCCGTAGATCACGAAGGGCCGCTCGTCATCGGTAATGACCTTTACCCGGCGCGGATCGGCGTCGTCATGCAGGTCCGTCCCGCCAAGAACGAAGTGGCGCAGGCTACCGCCGAAGGCCTTTTGCAGGTTCTCCTCGTTGAAGGTGTCCGCCGTCTTGCCCGATGCCAGAACCGTGCCCTTGACGAAGACGGCGCGGTCACAGAACTCCGGTACGCTGCCGAGATTATGGGTGGAAACCAGCATGACGCGGCCCTCGTCGCGCAGCGCTTTCAGAAGGGCGACGATCTGCTCTTCCGTGGTCACGTCGACACCGGTGAAAGGCTCGTCCAGCAGGATCACCTGTCCTTCCTGCGCCAGTGCGCGGGCGAGAAACACCCGCTTCTTCTGCCCGCCGGAGAGCTCACCGATCTGGCGCTTGCGATAATCTAGCATGTTGACGCGTTTCAGCGCCTCTTCCACCATCTGGTGGTCGCGTTTTGCGGGAATGCGCAGGAAATTCATGTGGCCATAACGGCCCATCATCACCACGTCTTCCACCAGCACCGGAAAGCTCCAGTCGACCTCTTCGGCCTGCGGCACGTAAGCGACGAGGTTTTTCTTCAGCGCCTCCTTTACCGGCAGGTCGAAGATCGAGACTGAACCGGCGGCCAAAGGCACGAAACCCATGATCGCCTTGAAAATCGTGGACTTGCCGGCGCCATTGACGCCGACAAGTGCCGTGATCGTTCCGCGGGGGATGGAAAAGCTGGCATCTCTTAATGCGGTGTGGCCGTTTCGATAGGTCACTGTCGCATTTTGAACCGTCAGGCCGCCGCCTGATTTTTTACTTCCCATTCTCATGAAGACAGTCCCTTGGCGATGGTTTCGCTCGTCACACGCAGCAGGTCCAGATAGGTCGGGACCGGACCATCAGCCTCGCTCAGCGAATCCACATAAAGAATGCCGCCATAGGCCGCGCCCGTTTCCTTGGCCACCTGCTGGGCGGGATCGGCGGAAACGGTGCTTTCGCTGAAGATGACGTTGATATTGTGCGCGCGCATGGCGTCGATCACGCCGCGCACCTGCTGTGGTGTGCCCTGGCTATCGGCATTGACCGGCCACAAGAACAGTTCCTTCAGGCCGAAATCGCGGGCGAGATAAGAAAATGCGCCTTCACTCGTTACCAACCAGCGCTTGTTTTCTGGCAGAACGGAAAGCGTGTCGCGGATCGGCTGCACGGTGGCCTTGATCCTGTCCGAATAGGCTTTCGCGTTGGCCGCATAGACGTCGGCATGGGCAGGGTCGATCTCGGTCAGGCCCTTGCGAATATTTTCCACGTAGATCAGGGCGTTATCGGGTGACATCCAGGCGTGCGGATTGGGTTTCCCCTGATACGCCCCGCCGTTGATCGCCATGGGCTCCACGCCGTCGCTCACCGTCACATCTGGCACGCCGGAAAGGTTGGCCAGGAATTTCTCGAACCACAATTCCAGATTGAGGCCGTTGCGCAGCACAAGATCGGCCTTGCGGGCCTTGAGAATATCGCGCGGCGTCGGCTGGTAGTTGTGAATTTCCGCGCCGGGCTTGGTGATGCTCTCCACATCCGCCGCGTCCCCCGCCACGTTACGCGCCATATCGGCGATGATGGTGAAGGTGGTGACGACCTTTGGTTTTTCCTGCGCGACGGCCACAGTCGGCAGGAAAAGCGAAAAAGCAAAAAGCGCATGGCGGATTTTATCGAGTTTCACGTCTGTCACCAATTTTGTTGCGATTAACTCGCAATACCATCTGTTATAGAATCACGCTTGTCAACGCTATTGCAAATCATTCGCAATTTAGTTGATTTCAGAAATGTCCGATATTGGTGCGCTTTTGCCCGCTCGGCGACGGCCGGGTTAAACTTTTTTCAATGAGAAAGCGGCACTATCGCAAGGCTCGGACAGCGTAGTCCGTAGCTTGTCCCGCGTGTGTTCCTCATCCATCGAGCCACGTTTCGGGGTGAGGGCGTAAGACGGGGTACTTGATGTCAGGATGTTGCGGGTGAAAGCTGTATTCGGACGAATGCGGTTTTCGCGCAAGCTCGTTATGATTGGAGGCGGGATCCTGCTTTTGGCGGGTGCGACCGGTTCTGCGGCCGTGTTCATCGGCAGCGATCGGCTGCTTGGCCCATCCTATGCCTCCACCAACGGGCTTTCCTGCGACGCGGTCCAGACGGTCAACATCCGCAAGAACGGCGCCCTATGGGTGCGCAAATTCATCCGCACTGGAGGCGGCGACGGCCCAGAGCGGCTGAAGACTGCCCTTCGTGTTGCAAAAGCGGTTTACGACAAACAGAAGCCCGATCTGGTTCAGGTTTCCGTGCTGGACAGTAACGGCCCGCAGCTGCGCTCGGAAATGCGCGGTCGCGCCATTGCCGCGCAGGTGGTCTTCATTCCCGATCTGGCAAAGATTCCCGAAGGCGCGAATGCCCATCGTTATTCCGCCTTTTATTACGATGGCGCGGCCAATGGCAGCGGCCAGTTTTACGGCCTGCGCATCGATCTGCCGCTCGAAGATGCCGAAGCCATGGCGGCAAGCCTGAGCGATTTCGCTGATTGCGCCACCCCGGCCTCGGATGCCAGCTCGGAAGAGCATGAGGGCAAGGCCGCGAAAGGTCATGGCAAAGACAAGGGCGAGGCCAGCGGCGAACATGGCGCTGCTCCGGCAGAGAGCGGCCACGGCGAAACCAGTCCGGAAGCCAATGGCGAAACGCCGTCTCCCGAAGCGCATGGTGAGACCGTCACCGACGAGCTTCTGACCTCGACACCGGAAGCCGAGGGCAGCAGCATCTTCAGCCTGTCCTATCTGAAGTCACTAATCTTCGGAAAAGGCACGACCACCGCGCAGGCAGCGGAGAAAAAACCGGCGGACGGAGAGGCAGCGGTGGCGGAGGAAGCTGCTGGCGAAAAGGCCAAAACGGGGCATTGAGAGGGATTCGGCTTTTGCCGAGGCGTTCCTGTTTCATGCCGGCGGCATGCTCAGCCGACACTGCCTTGTTATGCTTGCGCGACGTCATCCTTGGGCTTGCCCCAGGGATCTAATCACGTCAACAAAATTGCTACGTTAGCAGATCCTCGGGACTAGCCCGAGGATGACGTTGAGTGGATATTCACCCTTCAGCACCAACTTAAAGGGATTGCAGCTTGCCCGGAAATTCGAACCGGGCAGCGCTCCTCGTGCCTCAATCCGCCTTGTTGCGGCGGGCCGGGAAGAGGATGACGTCGCGGATCGACGGGGCGTTGGTGAGCAGCATGATCAGGCGGTCGACGCCGATGCCGAGGCCGCCGGCGGGTGGCATGCCCTGGTCGATGGCGTCGAGGAACTCGTCGTCCAGCTGCTTGTCCTTTTCGCCGCGGGCATGCGCCTGTTCCAGCTGTTCCACCATGCGGCGGCGCTGTTCTTCCGGATCGTTGAGTTCCGAGAAAGCATTGCCAACTTCCCAGGCGTTGCAATAGCTTTCGAAACGCTCGACGAGGCGCGGTTCGCCCGGCACTTCCTTGGCGAAGGGCGAGATGTCCTTCGGAAAGTGCGTGACGTGGCTCGGCTGGATCAGCGTGCCTTCCACCTTCTCTTCGAAGATGAAGGCAAGGCATTCGCCCCAGGTCCAGTCCTTCTCGACGGCAAAACCGGCGGCCTTGGCAGCGGCGCGGGCTTCTTCGTCGGTCTTGATGGCGAGGAAGTCGATACCGGTTGCTTCCTTCACCGCATCAGGCATCGGCACGCGCTTGAACGGACCCTTGAAGGAAATCGTCTGGCCCTGGAATTCCACCTCGGTTGTGCCATGCAGCGAGATCGCCAGCGTCTCGAACAGCCGCTCCACGAGACCCATGATGTCCTCGTAGTCGGCATAGGCCCAGTAGCACTCCATCATGGTGAATTCAGGATTGTGCCGTGTGGACACGCCTTCATTGCGGAAGTTGCGGTTGATCTCGAAGACCTTGTCGGAAAGGCCCGACACCAGCGTGCGCTTCAGGAACAGTTCCGGCGCGATGCGCAGATACATGTCCATCTTCAGCGTGTTGTGAAAGGTCTTGAACGGATCGGCCGTCGCGCCGCCATAGACGGTCTGCAGCATCGGCGTCTCGACTTCGAGGAAGCCTTCCGCCTCCATGAAGCGGCGGATGCCGGAAAGAATCTTCGAGCGTTGCAGGAAGCGCAGCTTGGATTCCTCATTGGAGAGGATGTCGAGGTGGCGCTTGCGGTAACGCAGCTCGATGTCGGAGACGCCGTGCCACTTCTCGGGCATCGGCAGCAGCGACTTCGTCAGCATGGTGATCTCTTCGGCGTTGATCGTCAGCTCGCCGCGCTTGGTACGGCGAACCTTGCCTGTCACACCGATGATATCGCCGATGTCGATCATCGGCAGCAGGTTGCGCGCCGCTTCCGGCGTCGTATCCTTATGGGAGAAGATCTGCACCTTGCCCGAGGCGTCATGGATGTCCATGAACATGCCGGAATTGCGCGAGGAATAAACGCGGCCCGCCACCGTCACCGTATCGCCGGTTTCGACGTCGGCTTCGATATCGGCGTATTTTTCCGCGAGCTCGGCATTGCTCATCGTGCGATGGAAATGCGCCGGATAGACGTCGCCGATCTGCTCGCGCAGCAGCGCAAGTTTCTGGCGGCGCACTTCTGTCGCGTCGGAGGAAAGGGCGGTGGTCTCGGTCTTGGTGTCGGTCATTGTGTTCGCCTTTAGCGGGCTTGTTCGTTGCGGGTGGCCTTTGTGCGCTGGGCTCACCCCCCTCTGTCCTGCCGGATATCTCCCCCTCAAGGGGGGAGATCAGATGCCGCGCCCGCCCGTTCCATGGGCAAGGTGTCAGCCGCTTGTCGATCTCCCCCTTGAGGGGGAGATGCCCGGCAGGGCAGAGGGGGGTGAGCCCCAGGCAAAGGGCGTATTCTAAAATGCTGCCGTCACCGCCAGCACGTCATCATCAGCTTCCGCTGCCAACCATCGTGGCCACAACGGTAATCGCAGCCTTCAGGCGCTGGCGCACGACGGAGCGGCCAAGCAGCGCCATCGAGTCAAACAGCGGCAGCGAGCGCGACGATCCGGACATGGCGACGAACAGCGGCGGCGTGACGACGCGCAGCTTCTTGCCAGTGCGTTCGGCCACGTCGCGCAGCTCGGCCTCGATGGCTTCCACGTTCCAGTCAGGCATCTTTTCGAGGTCTGCTGCAACGGTGGTGAGGATTTCGTGGATTTCCTCCGGCTTGCTCTTCAGGCCGGCAAAGGAAGCGGGCGTGAGGCCAGCATCGCTTGCGAGCAGGAAGCCGGCAAGGTTCGGCAGCTCGCCGAGCTTGGAAATGCGGCTCTGCGCAAGCTTCAGGCCCTCGGTCAGGCGGGAATTCTCCATCGCCCATTCGAGTGTGCGGGCAATGAACTCTTCCGGCGAAAGCTTTTCGCGGAGCCAGCGACCGTTCAGCCAGTCCAGCTTCTGGATGTCGAAAATGGCGCCGGCCTTGGAGAGCGCTTCCGGGTCGAACTTTGCAGCCAGCTCGTCCATGGTCAGGAGCTCTTCGCCCTCTGCGATCTGGATGAAGAACAGGCCGAGGAAGTTCATCAGCGCTTCCGGCAGGTAACCGAGCGCGGAATAATAGGAGATCGAGGTCGGGTTCTTGCGCTTGGAAAGCTTGGACTTGTCAGCGTTGCGCATCAGTGAAAGATGCATGAACACCGGCTCCTGCCAGCCGAAATAACGGTAAAGCAGGATGTGCTTCGGCACCGAAGCCAGCCATTCTTCGCCGCGCGCCACATGGGTGATCTTCATCAGATGGTCGTCGATGACGTTGGCCATGTGATAGGTCGGCATGCCGTCGGCCTTGATCAGCACCTGCATGTCGACGGAATCCCAAGGGATCGATACGTCGCCATAAACGCCGTCATGGAAATCGCATGACCCTTCGGTCGGAATTTTCATGCGCACGACGTTCGCTTCACCGGCGGCAACGCGGGCGGTGACTTCTTCAGCCTTCAGGTTGAGGCAGTGGCCATCATATTTCGGCGGCTTGCCGGCGGCTCGCTGGGCCTCGCGCATCTGCTCCAGCCGCTCGGGCGTGCAGAAACAGCGGAAGCCATGGCCTTTTTCGAGAAGCTCTTCAGCATAAGGCCAGTACATGGCCTTGCGTTCGGACTGGCGGTAAGGACCGTAAGGCCCGCCCACATCGGGACCTTCCGACCAGGTGAGGCCGGTCCAGCGCAGCGCTTCCAGCACCTTCTGCTCATATTCAAGGGTCGAGCGGGTGGCGTCGGTATCCTCGATGCGCAGGATGAACTCGCCACCGTGTTTCTTGGCGAAGAGATAGTTGAACAGCGCGATATAGGCGGTGCCGACATGCGGCTCGCCGGTGGGGGAAGGTGCTATGCGGACGCGAACGCCGGAAGTGGTCATGAAATTCACTCGTCGTGACGTGGCAGTGACATCGGAGCGTTTTACCCTGACATCACGGAGTTTTCGTTTGGATGCGGCAGGACATCATGTCGAAAGGCGAAAGGAAAGCGCCTTTTTCATATTCCCGTTAGGCTTCGGCTTAGGCCATATTCTGCCGCAGGCGTCAAGGAAATATGGAATCGGAACCGTTGCCGGACAGTCCCACCCGGCCCTAATTGACCGGCCAGACATAGAGCAGCATCGGGATGCTGACGATGACGATCATGATCGACAATGGCAGGCCAAGGCGAGGGTAGTCGCTGAAACGATAACCGCCCGGACCCATGACCAGCGTGTTGCACTGGTGGCCGATGGGGGTAAGGAAATCGCACCCCGCGCCGATCGCCACCGCCATCAGGAAGGCCTCGGGCCTGAAGCCAAGCGTGGTGGCAAAACCGGCGGCGATGGGGGCCATGACCAGCACGGTGGCGGCATTATTAAGGAAGGGTGTCACGGCCATGGCGGTGAGCAGGATCATGCCGAGTGCCGCAAAAGGCGGCAAACCCTGCGCCGCATGCCCGAGCCAGCCAGCGATCAACTCGCTTGCGCCGCTGGTGCGCAGACTGTCGCTGACAGGAATGAGGGCGGCGAGCATCACGAGGATCGGCCCATCGACGGATTTATAGACCTCGGTCAGTGGAATGGCGCCGACCACGATCATCAGGAAGGCGGCCGCAAAAAAAGCGACGGAGACCGGGACCAGACCGCTGCCAGCCGCCAGCATGGCGGCGGCAAGCACGATGACCGGCAGAAATGCCCGGCGCTGAACGCCGAGCAGGATTTCCCGCTGCGCCAGCGGCAGCAGCGAAAATTCCTGCAAGACTTGCGGCAGGTTTTTCCGGCTGCCCTGTAAAAGGATGACGTCACCCGCCTGCAATGTCAGTTCCGAGAGCCGCTGGCTGACACGCTGGCCGCGCCGGCTGACTGCGATGAGATTGACGCCGCGCGTATAGGAGAGCGCGAGTTCTCGCGCCGAAATGCCGTTCAGAACGGATTCGTTGCTGATAACGGCTTCCATGGAAATGAGATCGGCGGTTTTCTGGCCGTTCTCCATCAGGGGCTTGCCGGAAAGCAGCAACTTTGCCTGGCAGACGATGCGGTCGAGCCCTTCCGGGCTGCCTTCGAGCAGAACCGTGTCTCCGGCCTTCAGCGTCACGTCGGGAAAGGGGGAAATGCGTCTAGGGCCGCGCAGGATGGTGCTGGCAATGACATCGCCATCCGCCTGCTTGAGAAGCTCGCGCAGCGGCCTTTGCGAAAAGCTGCTGTCTGCGGGCAGCGTCGCTTCGGCGGTATAGGCGGACTGGTCGAGAATATCCTCGACTGAGGCCGTTTCCCGGTTGCGCACCGGCAGCAACCGGTAGCCGAAGGTCAGAAAGATGATGCCGATGACGGTGAGGCCGGCCCCGACAGGCGTAAAATCGAACATGGAGAAGCTTTGGCCGGTCATCTCCTCACGCAGGCGCGAAACGACGATGTTCGGCGACGTCCCGATCTGCGTCATCAGCCCGCCCAGGAGCGCCGCAAAGGCCATGGGCATCAGATAATAGGAGACGGGGCTGCCGGACTTGCGGGCAAACTGGAATGCGACCGGCATCATGATGGCGAGAGCGCCGATATTCTTGATGAAGGCCGACATGACGGCAACGACGATCATCAGAAAGGCAAGCTGTAGTCCCTTGGAGTGCATCTCGGGGAAATATTTCTTGATCGTCATATCGACGATGCCCGAGCGCGCCACTGCCGAACTGACGACCAGCGCGCTACCGACGATGATGACGATATCATCCGAAAAACCCGAAAAGGCTTTGTCGAACGGGACGACGCCCAGCGCAATCGCCACCAGCAGCGCGCTGCACGCCACCACATCATAACGAAACCTGTCCCAGATGAAGGCCACCATCATGCCGGCGATGACGACGAAGGCGAGAATCTGGTCTGTCGTCATCTCTGCGGGTTACTTTCGCATGCGGGGAGGTGGGATCGTATCCATCAACGCAGGTGTGGGACGGGAGTTCCTCGCGCCGGCGGATATCATTTCATTGTTTGAAAAAAAGCGGCGATGAAGCGTGCTGCCTCTTCGGAGATGCCGACGATTTTGTCTGTCGCTTGGCGGTAAAGCTTGAAATTGAGTTCGGTCCCGGGCTGGCCATCGTCCCAGTCACGGAAGTCACAGAGCTGTGCACGACCCAGCGGGCGCAAGGCGGTTGCTGTTCGTTTTATGGCGAGATCGACCCGGGGCGTCTGGCGCGCGATGCCGGGTTTACGGGCGACAGCCTGGGCGCCTGTCACGATGCCGCTCGCAATGAGTCCGTGCCCGCCCTCATTTTCGCTGGCAAACAGAAAAACAGTATCGCCCACCATGATGGTCTTGCCGCCATACATGGTTTTCTGCGCGGTGAATGCGAAAGTTTCCGCGTCTGGATCAGAGATTTCTGCCTTGATGACAAAAGCCATGTTCTTACATTCGGACGGCTATGGGTGTCAGCACGCTTGGTCCGGCTCCGGCGATGCGCAGCCCGCTTGAAGCGGGCCACGCCAGTCGTTGCAGCCGCCCGTCAGTGCGGTTGTTTTTTGTTTCGTCGCGCATTGCGCGCGAGCATGTTGAGCAGTTCCACCAGCGCCGAGAACGCCATGGCGGCATAAACGTAGCCCTTGGGAACGTGGAAGCCCATGCCTTCGGCGATCAGCGTCGTGCCGATCATCATCAGGAAGGCGAGCGCCAGCATGACGATGGTGGGGTTGCGCTCGATGAAGTTGGCCAGCGGCGTTGCGGCGAGCAGCATGACGGTCACAGCGACGACGACGGCGACGATCATGATCGGCAGATGCGGTGTCATGCCGACGGCGGTGATGATGCTGTCCACCGAGAAAACGAGGTCGAGCAGCAGGATCTGGCCGATGGCGGCGCCGAAATTCATCGCGGCCGGGCCACCCACCATGTCTTCCTTGTGATCTTCCGGGTCGACATTGTGGTGAATTTCCTTGGTCGCCTTCCATACCAGGAAGAGACCACCCGCTATGAGGATCATGTCTTTCCACGAGAAGGGGTGGCCGAAGGCTTCGAAGACCGGCGTGGTGAGCTGCACGATCCATGCGACGGTGCCGAGCAGGCCGAGACGCATGACGAGCGCAAGGCCAATACCGATCTTGCGGGCTTTTTCGCGCTGTTCGGGCGGCAGCTTGTTGGTGAGAATGGAGATGAAGATCAGGTTGTCGATGCCGAGCACGACCTCCATGACGATCAGCGTGACGAGCGCCACCCAGGCGGCGGGATCGGACAGGAGAGGGAGAACGGACTCCATCAGGGAAATTTTCCTTTCAGCAACAAGGCCAACCGAATAGTCGGTGGGTGGAACTTATAGCGCAATACGCGAGAAACAAGGAGATCGCGTCTCCGATGCGCATAATTTCATCGAAATTTCGCGCAGTCCGCGTATCGGCGCTTTCGCCGTTGCTGAATGATCTCAGGCCTTGTCGGTTCCGTAGGCCGCCATGAATACCTTGATGGCGCTGCCGATCACCCGGTCCAGTTCCTCCTCGGGAACCGGTCCGTCGATCTCCCCGAACAGGCGCAGCTTGAAGAACGTGCCAGTGGAAAGCTCGATAAATTGCCGCGCTGCCAGTTCGACATCGTCTACTTTCAGGTGGCCGAGAGCGACATGGTGCTCAATGAAATCCTGAAGCACGGTGCGGACATTGTTGGGCGCTGCGATGAAAAAGCGCTGGGCGAGCTTGGGCATACGATCGATGACGCCGATCACCGAGCGCATGGCGGGGATCATATCGGAGCAGATCATCTTGTTGGCGAAAGCCTTGCCGAATTGCTCGAGGCCTTTGCGCACCTCTTCGGTGCCAGCCAGAATATTACGCATGGAGGTGGCGAATTCCTGGCGGTGATGGTCGACAAGGGCGGCGAACAAATCCTCCTTGTTGGAGAAATAGACGTAGATCGTGCCTTTGGAAACGCCGGCTTCCCGCGTGATGTCGTTCATGCTGGCCGCGTCGAAACCCTTGAGCTTGAACACGCGCCACGCGCCAGCCAGAATCTGGTCGCGTTTGGCAGGATCTTCGCCCGCCGCGAAACGCCCGGCGGTGTTGCCCGGACAGACCGTCTCCGTTTCCGTCTCCATATCCCTGTCTTCAACTGTCATCGCTAATGCCCCTTAGCATCGGTATGACGTAAAAAAAATTAACCGAACGTCGAACCAATCGGTTCGATAACACTTGATATGTGTCAGGAAAGAGATTATGTCAATCGAACCGAACGGTTCAGTTCGAAAAAACTTTCTTCAATCTATCACGGTACACTCTCATGTCGGCCCAGAAGAATAGCGCGGTTCGCGCCGCTAATGATGCGGAAGAGGCGGATATCTCCGCCAAGGCCGAGACCTCTCCCGCAAAGCCGGCGGAGGCTCCGGCTGCGCCGCCTGCTCAGACGACGGCTGCGCCGAAACAGAAGAAGCGCTCCAAGCTTCTTCCCATCATAGCGATCGCCCTTTTGGCCGGTGCGGGCTGGTATGGTTACAACTGGTGGATCGACGGCCGCTTCCTGGTGTCGACGGATGACGCCTATATAGAAGGTGATATCGCGGTCATCGCACCGAAGGTTTCCGGTTACGTCGCCAAGGTGAACGTGGTTGAGAACCAGGAAGTCAAGGCAGGCGATCCGCTGGTGACGCTCGACGATGGCGATTACCGCATCGCGCTCGAACAGGCAGACGCCCAGATCCGCACCGAGCAGCTGTCGCTGAAGCGTATCGATGCGCAGATCATTGGCGGCGAAGCTTCGCTGGAACAGGCCGTCGCCCAGAAGGGCGCGCTGGATGCTGCACTTCGCGGCGCCGAAATCACCCAGAAGCGCGCGAGCGAACTGCAGGCCAAGGATGTCGGCACGGTTGCCGCTTCCGACAATGCGCAGGTAGCACTTGATCAGGCCAAGGCGAATGTCGTGGCCGGTGACGCCGCCATCTCTTCGGCCAAGGCCAATGTGGAACTTTTGCGCGCCCAGCGCGAGGAAGCCGAAAGCACGATCCGTTCGTTGCAGCTTTCCAAGGACAAGGCAGCCCGCGATCTCTCCTTCACGGTTCTCAAGGCGCCCTATGACGGCGTCATCGGCAATCTCGCCGTGCAGAATGGCGATCTGGTGTCCGTCGGCAAGCGTCTGGCGTCGCTGGTGCCGATGAACGAGCTTTATATCGACGCCAATTTCAAGGAAACGCAGCTTGCCCGCGTCGTGCCCGGTTCGAAGGTGCGCGTGCATGTCGATGCCTTTGATGATGCGACGATTGAAGGCACCGTGCAGTCGATCTCGCCTGGTTCGGGCTCGGTCTTCTCCATGCTGCCGCCGGAAAATGCGACGGGCAACTTCACCAAGGTGATCCAGCGCGTCCCGGTTCGTATCGTCTTCTCCAAGGAAGACCTTGCAAAGCACAATCTGCGCGCCGGCCTCAGCGTCGTTGTCGACGTGGATACCCGCACGGCGCCGGAAGGCACCAGAACGGCGCAAGTTAACCCGGAAGCCAAGTAAGGCGCATCGCTGATGCGCCGTTGAGGTCAAGATCATGGCGGCTACGGTTGTCGGTACGGGCGGGGCGTCCATCCCCGCCGATCCCCCGATGGACAGGCGCAGGCTCATCGCATTCTTCGCGATGGTCTTCGGCATGTTCATGTCCATTCTCGACATTCAGATCGTGTCCGCCTCGCTTGCGGAAATCCAGGCCGGCCTCGGCGCCGGCTCGGATGAGATCGCCTGGGTGCAGACTTCCTATCTGATCGCGGAAGTGATTATGATCCCGCTGTCGGGCACGCTGGCGCGCATTCTCTCCACGCGCGTCCTCTTCGCCACCTGTGCTGCGGGCTTCACGATCTCGAGCGCGCTTTGCGCCACCGCCACCAATATCGACCAGATGATCGTCTATCGCGCGATCCAGGGCTTTATCGGCGGTGGTATGATCCCGTCGGTCTTTGCGGCCGCCTTCACCATCTTCCCGCCGTCGAAGCGTTCTGTCGTCTCGCCGATCATCGGTCTCGTCGCCACGCTTGCACCCACCATCGGCCCGACTGTCGGCGGTTATCTCTCCAATGCCTTTTCCTGGCACTGGCTGTTCCTCGTCAACATCATCCCCGGCATCATCGTCACCATCCTGACCTGGAGCCTGATCGATTTCGACAAGCCGGAGCGGTCGCTCTGGAAGAAGTTCGACTGGTGGGGGCTGATCTCCATGGCGGTCTTCCTCGGCTCGCTGGAATATGTGCTGGAAGAGGGCAACAACAAGGACTGGTTCAACGACGAGCGCATCGTGCTGGGCTCGGTCGCCATGGTCATCGGTGCCGTCGTGTTCTTCTGGCGCGCCTTCAAGGTGGAATTCCCCGTGGTTGACATCCGCGCCTTCGCGGACCGCAACTTCTCGATCGGCTCGCTGTTTTCCTTCGTCATGGGCATTGGCCTTTATGGCCTGACCTATCTCTACCCGCTCTATCTCGGGCGGGTGAGGGGATATGATGCGCTGATGATTGGCGAAACCATGTTCGTGTCCGGTCTTGCCATGTTCTTCACCGCGCCCATCGCCGGCAAGGTCTCCACCAAGCTCGATCCGCGGGCGATGATGGCCATCGGCTTCATCAGCTTCGGCTGTGGCACCTGGATCATGACGCATGTGACGACCGACTGGGACTTCTACGAGCTGCTGATCCCGCAGATATTGCGCGGTTTCGGCCTGATGATGTGCATGGTGCCGATCAACAACATCGCGCTCGGCACGCTTCCGCCAGCTCGTATTCGCAACGCGTCCGGCCTGTTCAACCTCACACGTAACCTCGGCGGCGCGGTTGGTCTTGCCATCATCAACACCATGCTGTCGCAGCGCACGGACGACCATTATGTGCGGCTGGCAGAACATATCAGCTATTCCAACCCGCAGGCGCTGGAATGGCTGAACAGTGTCGGCGCCAACTATGATTCCTACGGCCTGGACGGGGCCTCCGTCGCGGTCAAGAAAATGGTTGGCGTGGTCTCGCAGCAGGCATGGATTCTGGCCTTCGCGGATGTGTTCTTCGCATTGACGATTCTGTTCTCCAGCCTGATCTTCATGACGATCCTGATCCAGAAACCCAAGGCAGCGCCGCCACCAGACGCGGCGCACTGATAACAATCCCCTCCCATCCACCGCAGAGCTGGGGCCGTCGGAAATGACGGCCCCTTTTTTGCATCCGGCCAAAATCTCGATTTCGTCTAGTGGCCGATTTCAGCTGTTGATCGCAGCGGGCAAGCCATATATATCAGCCATTGACGTACGTACCTCAAAAAAAGTTCAAGGTAGCGAAAACGGGGCCGGGAGGACGGCTGACCCGGATTTTAGCTCCTTGGGCAGGGGCAGTTCAGAGGGGGAGATCATGGCAGCCTTGGAACTCAATCCAGATTTTGCAATCACCGATGAACCGGCGCTTCGCAGCCTGTTCGAGCCGACACATGCCCTCGCGCTGCAGAAGTGTCAGGACAGGCTCGGCGAACATGCGCAGGAGTTCATAAGGCGTTCGCCATTTCTCTGCATCGGCACCCAGAACCTTGAGGGAAAGGCCGATGTCAGCCCCCGCGGCGATCCGCCGGGCTTTGTAAAGGTTCTCGACGTGCGCATGCTGGCGATCCCGGACCGGCCGGGCAATAATCGCCTTGATACGCTCAGCAATATCATCGCCAACCCTATTGTCGGTCTGTTGTTCATCGTGCCCGGTTTCGACGACACGTTGCGGGTCAACGGGCGTGCGACACTGAGCAACGATCCCGAACTGCTGAAGCTCATGAGCGTTGCGGATCGTATCCCCAAACTCGCCATCGTCGTGAAGGTTGATGAGGTTTTCATGCATTGCGCCAAGGCATTTCGGCGCTCCCACCTGTGGGATCCCGCGCATTTGCAGGTGAGGTCGGAAATGCCCTCGCTTATCAAGATCATTCTCGATGAGACAACGGGAGCGCCGACGAACGGAGACGAGATGCAAAAGATGGACGAGCAGCTGGAGCAGGACTACCGGCGGACCCTCTATTAGCCTCAGTCCATGCCGGGATTGATATTCCGCAGCCATTTAATGAAATATGAGGTACGTACATCATTTTTCGATTTACGACGGCGGCAAAGCTGGATATGGAAGGGGAGGGAGGAGCCATGAAGCCGACAGTTCACGATATCGCCGAGCGGGCGGGCGTCAGCCTCGCCACTATTGACCGGGTGCTGAACATGCGCCCCGGCGTGCATGCGGCGACGCGGGCGCGGGTGGAAGCCGCCATTGCCGAGCTGGGTTACGTGCGCGATATCGCGGCCGCCAACCTGGCAAAGAGCCGCAATTATTCGATGATCTTCATCCTGCCGGGCAACGACAATTCATTCATGGCGACCCTGCGCGCCGAAGTGCGGGCCGCCGCCAGCCGCTCCCATCTGGAGCGCACGGCGATCCGTGTCATCGAGGTGCCGCCGTTTAATGCGGCGGCGCTCACGGAAGCTCTCGAGGTTGCGCGGCGGGAAAAACCATCCGGCGTGGCCTTCGTCGCCACCGATTCCGAAGATGTGGCGCAGGCCGCCGATCGGCTGGCGGAAGACGGCATCGCTACCGTGACCTTGGTCTCCGATCTCTCGCGCTCGCGGCGTGATCATTATGCCGGTGTGGACAACGTCGCGGCCGGACGCACGGCGGCGAGCCTGATGGGCCGTTTCCTTTCCGGGCGCAGCGGCGATGTCGCTGTTGTCGCCGGCTCCATGCTGGTGCGTGACCATCGCGAGCGTCTGGACGGTTTTCGCGCCGTCATCGAAACCGAATTTCCGCAGGTACGGCTGCTGCCGGTGCTGGAGGGCAGGGACGATCCGCTGACCGTCGAGGCGCTGATTCGCGAGGCGCTTGGCAATGCCGCACTGGCAGGCGTCTACAGTCTCGGCGCAGGTAATCGCGGTCTCATCAAGGCGCTTGGCGCCGCCGATGGCGAAAGAGCGCTTGCGGTCATCGCCCATGAGCTGACGGAAAACACTGCCAACGCGCTGCGGCAAGGGCTGCTCGATGCCGTGCTCAACCAGGATGCCGGCCATGAGGTGCGCAGCGCCATACGCGTGTTGAAGGCGCGCGCCGATGGCCTGCCCGTCATCGCGGCGCAGGAACGTATTCGTATCGACATCTTCCTCAGGGACAATCTTCCCTGAATAAAACTGCTGAAAGCGGCGCATGGCGCGCCGGAATGGAGAAATACATGTATCTCGGTCTCGATCTTGGCACATCAGGCGTCAAAGCCCTGCTGATGGACGGCGATCAGAAAATCATCGGCTCGGCCAACGGCTCGCTGGATGTCTCGCGCCCGCATCATGGCTGGTCGGAACAGGATCCGGCGGATTGGATTGCCGCGACAAAAACCGCCGTTGCCGGCCTGAAGCAGAAGTTTGCGAAAGAACTTGCTGCCGTCAAAGGCATCGGCCTGTCAGGCCAGATGCACGGCGCCACACTTGTCGATGCCGACGGCAAGGTGCTGCGCCCCTGCATCCTGTGGAACGACACCCGCTCCCATGCCGAGGCCGCAGCACTGGATGCCGATCCTCGTTTCCGCAAGATAACAGGCAATATCGTCTTCCCCGGCTTCACCGCCCCGAAGCTTGCCTGGGTCGCGAAGAATGAACCCGAGATATTCGCGAAAGTCGCCAAGGTGCTGCTGCCGAAGGATTATCTGCGTCTCTGGCTGACCGGCGAATATATCTCGGAAATGTCCGATTCCGCCGGCACCTCCTGGCTCGATACCGGCGCGCGCAAATGGTCTTCCGACCTGCTTGCCGCGACGGGGCTCGATGAAAAACACATGCCGTCGCTGGTCGAAGGCACGGATGAGGCGGGCGTTCTGCGTGCCGAACTGGCATCTGAATGGGGCATTACCGGCCGCACCGTCGTTGCCGGTGGGGCGGGCGATAATGCCGCCTCGGCCTGCGGCATGGGCACGGTAAAGGAAGGCCATGCCTTCGTCTCGCTTGGCACATCGGGCGTGCTTTTCGCCGCCAACGCCTCCTATCTGCCCAAGCCGGAAAGCGCCGTACACGCCTTCTGCCACGCGCTGCCCAACACCTGGCACCAGATGGGCGTCATCCTGTCCGCCACGGACGCGCTGAACTGGTATTCGCGCCTGACAGGCCAGTCCGCCGCCGATCTGACCGGAGAGCTGGGCGAAACGCTGCTTGCCCCGACCGGTGTTACCTTCGCGCCCTATCTTTCCGGTGAGCGCACACCGCACAACGACGCCGCCATCCGCGGCTCCTTCATCGGCCTTTCGCATGAAAGCGACCGCAAGGCGCTGACGCAGGCCGTGCTTGAGGGTGTGACCTTCGCGATCAGGGACAATCTCGAAGCGCTGAAATCCGCCGGCACCTCCATTTCCCGCGTCACCGCCATCGGCGGCGGTTCACGCTCGGCCTATTGGCTGGCCTCGATCGCCACGTCGCTTGGCGTGCCCGTCGATATTCCGGCGGAAGGCGATTTCGGTGCGGCCTTCGGTGCTGCGCGTCTCGGCCTGATTGCTGCGACTGGTGCCGACCCGGTGGCGGTGTGCTCGCAACCGGAGACGGCCCGGACGATTGAGCCGGTGGCCGATCTGGCTGGTGCTTATGAGGAGGCTTACCGGCGGTATCATGCGGTTTATCCGGCGATCAGGGGGCTTTCGCAGTGAGGTGTTGAGGGTGCGGTTTACCCCCCTCTGCCCTGCCGGGCATCTCCTCCTCGAGGGGGGAGATCGGCAAGCGGCGGATACCTCGCTTCATCTCCAGCCTTGCAAGAGGTGAAGACCTAACCACGAGTCGATCTCCCCCCTTGAGGGGGGGATGTCCGGCAGGACAGAGGGGGGTAAACCCCGCCCTCCAACCTCGAAATTCAAACACCACCCAACCCACCAAGGAGGAACCACCCAATGAGCACAGGCTTCTTCGGCGATATCGCCAAGATCAAATATGAAGGCCCCGACAGCACCAATCCGCTGGCCTTCCGCCATTATAACCCGGATGAAATCGTCGCGGGCAAGCGCATGGAAGACCATCTGCGTTTTGCAGTGGCCTACTGGCACACCTTCACCTGGCCGGGTGGCGACCCCTTCGGTGGACAGACGTTCGAGCGTCCGTGGTTCGAAGACAGCATGCAGGCCGCGAAACTGAAGGCCGACGTGGCATTCGAATTCTTCTCGCTGCTCGGTTCGCCGTTCTACTGCTTCCACGATGCGGACGTGCGCCCGGAAGGCAAGAACTTCGCCGAAAACACGAAGAACCTCAACGAGATCGTCGATTATTTTGCGCAGAAGCAGGCCGATACCGGCGTGAAGCTTCTGTGGGGCACGGCCAACCTGTTCTCCAACCGCCGCTTCATGTCGGGTGCTGCGACCAATCCGGATCCTGACGTCTTCGCCTTCTCCGCCGCAACGGTGAAGACCTGCATGGACGCCACCAAGAAGCTTGGCGGCGCGAACTACGTTCTGTGGGGCGGCCGTGAAGGTTACGAAACGCTGCTCAACACCGATCTGTCCCGCGAGCTCGACCAGCTTGGCCGCTTCCTCAATCTGGTGGTGGAATACAAATACAAGATCGGCTTTGAAGGCACGATCCTGATCGAGCCAAAGCCGCAGGAGCCGACCAAGCATCAGTACGACTACGACGTCGCCACCGTTTATGCCTTCCTGCAGAAAAACGGTCTCGACAAGGAAGTGAAGGTCAATATCGAGCAGGGCCATGCGATCCTCGCCGGCCATTCCTTCGAGCACGAGCTTGCCATGGCTAACGCCTTCGGCATCTTCGGCTCCATCGATATGAACCGCAACGATTACCAGTCCGGCTGGGATACCGACCAGTTCCCCAACAACGTGCCGGAAATGGCGCTGGCCTATTACCATGTTCTCGCCGGCGGCGGTTTCAAGAATGGCGGCACCAACTTCGATTCCAAGCTGCGTCGCCAGTCGCTCGATCCGCAGGATCTGCTGATCGGCCATATCGGTGGCATGGATTGCTGCGCCCGGGGCCTGAAGGCGGCGGCGAAAATGATCGAGGACGGCGCATTGTCGAAGCCGCTTAAGGAGCGCTACGCCAAGTGGGATTCGCCGGAAGCCCAGAAGATGCTGCGCGGCGAGCTGAAGCTCGACGAGATTGCGGCATTGGTCGAGCGCGAGGATATCAATCCTGAGCCAAAATCGGGTCGTCAGGAATATCTCGAAAACGTGGTCAATCGTTACGTTTGACGGGTTGGTTTGTTCAAAGACGGTGGATGGGGGAACCTCCCCCCATTCACAGGCTCGATTAAGCTGCAAGACCTTGCTTCCGTCATGCTCGGGCCTGTCCCGAGCATCTGCAACGTCTCAATTGATTGAGAGGTGGTTGGATCCTCGGGACGAGCCCGAGGATGACGTCGAATATGCGGGATGCCGCTTATGCAGTCTTCGGCCCTGATGCTGCAGATACCATTCCACAGTCGGAGGAAGAAGGTTGAAACGCCTGATCCGGTGGCTCGCTCTCCGGCAGGCTTTTAAAGGCGAGGACAACTCCGCGCCACCCCTCCTTCCTTTTCAGTCACTTCCGAAAAAATCCTTCCTCTTCCATCCCCATCGCCTCCGTTGGCTGCATCATTCCTCCCGCAACCGGAACGGAAGGGCGATACGCGCGGCGCCTTTTGCGAACTGGCTGCCGGCATCGACAAGCATGGTTCTGGTAGACCGTGTTTCGGAGAGGCGTCCCGCACGGCCAGAGGCGGGAAGGGCTGATCGGATAGATGTCGTGAAAAGGCCGTAAGTGAGAGGCCATGATTATGGTCTCCATAATGCGGCCCGGTGCATGCAAATACTTCCACCACTACCTATTCCACCCGCATTCACCGGGCCTGCCTTCCACGCCGCCGGCCAAGCGCTGCGGCGACGTTTGCGCATGCAAAGCGCTTTGGACTTGTTAACCGCGCATCCTGAAACGTTGTAGATTCTGCCGAGCCCGGCTGTACCTCGCAAGCGACATGGTCTAAACCGCTGCTGATCTTTTCTCACCCGATGGACGACAAGGGCTTCTCCGATGACCGATCCCAAAACGCTTGCAGCCCGTTTCCCCGGCGACTTCCTGTTCGGCGTCGCGACTGCCTCGTTCCAGATCGAAGGTTCCACCAAGGCGGATGGTCGCAAGCCCTCCATCTGGGATGCCTTCTGCAACATGCCGGGCCATGTCTTCGGGCGTCACAATGGCGATATCGCCTGCGATCATTACAATCGCTGGGAGGAAGACCTCGATCTTATCAAGGAGATGGGGGTGGAGGCCTATCGTTTCTCGATCGCCTGGCCGCGCATCATTCCCGATGGTTTCGGGCCGATCAATGAGAAGGGTCTGGATTTCTACGACCGCCTCGTTGATGGCTGCAAGGCGCGCGGCATCAAGACCTATGCGACGCTTTACCATTGGGACCTGCCGCTCACCCTGATGGGAGATGGCGGCTGGGCCTCGCGCTCGACCGCGCACGCCTTCCAGCGTTATGCCAAGACCGTGATGGCTCGCCTCGGCGACCGGCTGGATGCGGTTGCGACCTTCAACGAGCCCTGGTGCGCCGTCTGGCTCAGCCATCTCTATGGCATCCACGCGCCGGGCGAACGCAACATGGAAGCGGCGCTTGCCGCCATGCACCACATGAACCTCGCCCATGGTTTTGGCGTGGAGGCTTCCCGCCATGTCGCGCCGAAAGTGCCAGTGGGGCTGGTGCTGAACGCGCATTCCGTCATTCCCGCTTCCGATAGCGAAGCCGATCTGAAGGCGGCTGAGCGGGCCTTCCAGTTCCACAATGGCGCGTTTTTCGACCCGGTCTTCAAGGGCGAATATCCCGCCGAAATGATGGAATCGCTGGGTGATCGCATGCCCGTCGTGGAGGCGGAAGACCTCGGCATCATCAGCCAGAAGCTCGACTGGTGGGGCCTGAATTATTACACGCCAATGCGGGTTGCCGACGACGCAACACCGGGCGCGGAATTCCCCGCGACCACGCCCGCACCGGCGGTCAGCGACGTGAAGACCGATATCGGCTGGGAGGTTTACGCTCCGGCTCTGAAGTCGTTGGTTGAGACGCTCTACAAGCGTTACGATCTGCCGGATTGCTACATCACCGAAAACGGCGCCTGCTACAATATGGGCGTCGAAAACGGTGAGGTAAATGACCAGCCGCGTCTCGATTATTATGCCGAACACCTCGGCATCGTCGCCGATCTCATCCGCGACGGTTATCCGATGCGCGGTTATTTCGCCTGGAGCCTGATGGATAATTTCGAATGGGCCGAGGGTTACCGCATGCGCTTCGGGCTGGTGCATGTGGATTATGACACGCAGGTGCGCACGCTGAAGAACAGCGGAAAATGGTACAGCACGCTGGCTTCGGGTTTTCCGAAGGGGAACCACGGGGTGGTGAAGCCGTAACGGTCACCTCCCTCATCCCTGTGCTCGTCAAAGGGATCCAGCCAGCCCAAGTCCTTTGGCTGAAAAGAGTCTTTCCGCCACGCAGACGCGTGTCGGCTGGGTTCCTGTGACAAGCACAGGAATGATGGTTGGGGGACGGCCGTGCATGAACTTTACGCGCCGCATCCGGTAGCAAGCGACGTGTCAGCGCCCGCCGCAATAAAGTTCTCCCCCCTTATTATCAGTTTTCCAAACTTTTTTATCGGTTACCCCACGGTGCCTGCTTGCGCCCGCCGCCCCGCCTCCTATGTGAGACGGGCTACAAAGCGTAGCGCCCATTCTGCCGTCAAGGGGCAGGGCGGGCTGGTCCTCCCAGGGAAAACGAACATGCTTATCGAAAAACTCAACTGGCGTTACGCCACCAAGAAAATGGATCCTTCCAAGGCTGTGTCGGAAGACAAGGTCGAGCGTATTGTCGAGGCAGCGCGGCTTGCGCCCACCTCCAGCGGTCTTCAGCCCTTTGAAGTCATCGTCGTCACCGATCCGGAAGTGCGCGCCAAGATCCGCGAGATCGCCTGGAACCAGGCGCAGGTGACCGAAGGCTCGCATCTGCTGGTCTTTGCGGCGTGGGATAATTACACCGAAGAGCGGATCAACCACATGTTCGATCTGGTCAACGAAGAACGCGGCATCAAGAATGAAGGCTGGGAAGCCTATCGCCAGATGTTGCTGTCCACCTATCCGCGGCGCGAGCAGCAGGTGAATTTCGAGCACGCCGCCCGTCAGGCCTATATCGGCTTCGGCATGGCCGTGGCGCAGGCCGCCTTTGAGGGCGTTGATTCCACCCCGATGGAAGGCTTCGACCCGGCAAAGCTTGATGAAATCCTCGGCCTTCGCGAAAAGGGCCTGCGCTCTGTCACCATCCTGCCGCTCGGCTATCGCCAGCCGGAAGGCGACTGGCTGGTGAACCTGAAGAAGGTACGCCGCCCAGTCGAAGAATTCGTCAGCCGCGTCTGATTTCTCCCAATCGCGAAAGCTAAAGCATTTCCAGGAAAAGTGGAATCCGGTTTTCCGTCCGGAAATGCGGCACACAAAGAGCTGGAGCGTTTTTGCGATTCGAAGAACGCAAAAGCGCTCCAGACTACCGCAAGGCCGCCTAGGCGGCTTTGCGGTAGATTTTTCCTCTCTTTTCAGATAATTGAAAAAGCATCCCTGTTAAAAGGTGGTGTGTGCGGGCATGTATGCGCCATCGAATTGCCGATTCCCGGCATTTCTGAGTGAAAGCCTGACGAAATGAACCGGAAAATCAGCTGTCATCGAATGTGCCGCAAGGCCGCATGAGAGAGCGGTTCAGCACCGCAACAGGATTTTTTGAGACCCGATCCGTCACGCATTCCCAGAGTTCACAATGAGTTTTCTATCCAGTGCGGCCTCGCCCGCGCGCCAAGAGCAGGCAGTCCCGCAAGGGGCGGCACAGGAGCCGATGGTCACGTTTGAAGGCGTGACCAAGACCTTTGGCGGCACAGACGGCAAGCCGGGCTTCGCAGCCCTTGCCGGTGTCGATTATACCGTGCCGAAAGGCTCCATCACCGGCATCATCGGCCGCTCGGGTGCGGGCAAGTCCACGCTCATCCGCCTCGCCAACGGCCTTGAAAAGCCTTCGACCGGTCGTGTGATCGTTGATGGCGTCGATGTTGCGGCGCTTGATGAAAAGAGCCTGCGCACGCTGCGCCGATCCGTCGGCATGATCTTCCAGCATTTCAATCTCCTCTCCTCGCGCACCGCTTTCGATAATGTGGCCCTGCCGCTCGAAATCGCCGGCCTGGGTAAGAAGGAGATCGAGACCCGGGTTGCGCCGCTGCTCGATCTCGTTGGCCTTTCCGACAAGGCGAGACGTTACCCGGCGGAGCTTTCCGGCGGCCAGAAGCAACGTGTCGGCATTGCCCGCGCGCTCGCCACCCAGCCGAAGCTGCTTCTTTCCGACGAAGCGACTTCTGCGCTCGACCCCGAAACGACGCAATCCATTCTCGAATTGCTGAAGCGCATCAATGCCGAGCTTGGCCTCACCGTCCTGCTCATTACCCATGAGATGGAGGTGGTGAAGACCATCGCCTCGCAGGTGGCCGTCATCGACAGGGGGCTGATTGTCGAGAAAGGCACGACCTTCGACATCTTCACCGCCCCGCAACACGAGACGACCCGCAGCCTGCTGTCGTCGTCTGTCGGGGTGAAGCTGCCGCACTGGGTTACCTCAGGGCTGAAGCCTGAAGCCACGGAAGGCGACCGTGTTCTGGTGCGTCTGGTGTTCTTCGGCGAAACGGCCTTCCAGCCGCTCACCGCTCGCCTCGTTGCCGAAATCGGCCCTGATTTGAACATCCTCGCCGGCACCATAGAGGAAATTTCCGGCCAACCCTTCGGTTCGCTGGTCGTCTCCTATCCGGCCTCGGCGGAAATCACCGCCCGCGCCACCCGCTTTTACACTGAGACCGGTCTTCACACGGAGGTGCTCGGTTATGTCGCCTGATATGATCTTCAACCTTCTGCTGAAGGGCCTGCTGCAAACCCTGCACATGGTTGCCGTTGCCGGCATCGTTGGATCCATCATCGGCGTGCCGATGGGCGTTTTCCTTGCCACCAGCGGCAAGGGCGAACTGTTTCCAGCGCCAATGACCAATCGCATCCTCGGCCTCATCGTGAATGCGGCGCGCTCCACGCCCTTCATCATTCTTGTCGTGGCGATCATTCCCTTCACCCGGCTGGTGGCGGGCACGTCGATCGGCACCAATGCCGCCATTGTGCCGCTGACGGTTGCGACCGTGCCCTTCATCGCAAGGCTGGTGGAAGCGGCGATCCGCGAGGTGGACAAGGGGCTGATCGAGGCCGCCCGCGCCATGGGTGCGACGCCGCTGCAAATCGTCACCAAGGTTCTGCTGGCTGAGGCCAAGCCCGGCATCACGCTGGCGCTCACGCTCACGCTGGTCAGCCTCATCGGTTATTCGGCCATGGTGGGCGCGGTCGGCGGCGGCGGGCTGGGCGATCTCGGCATCCGCTACGGTTACCAGCGCTTCATGCCGGATGTGATGTTGGCCGTGGTTCTGGTGTTGATCGTGCTGGTGCAGCTGGTGCAGAGCGCCGGCGACCGGCTGGCGCGCAGCTTCGACAAGCGGACCCGCAAGAATTAACAGCGTTTATAATAACAACCCAAGGAGACACCCATGAAGAAACTCATCCTCGCGGCCTCGCTCGCCGCTCTCTTCACCGCCGGTCAGGCGCTGGCAGAGACCATCAAGATCGGCGTCACCCCCGCCGAACACGCGCAGATCATGGAACAGGTGAAGAAGATCGCCGCCGCCAAGGGTCTCGATATCGATATCGTCGAATTCTCCGATTATGTCGTGCCGAACCAGGCGCTGAACGATGGCGAGTTGCAGGCCAACTCCTTCCAGCACCAGCCTTACCTCGACAACCAGATCGCTGACCGCAAGTTCGATCTCGTCAGCGTCGGCACCACCATCACCACCCCGATGGGCGTTTATTCCAAGAAGGTGAAGAGCCTTGACGAGCTGAAGGATGGCGCGACGGTCGGTATTCCGAACGATCCCACCAATGGCGGCCGCGCGCTTCTGGTTCTCGCTTCCAAGGGCCTGATCAAGGTCAAGGAAGAAGCTGGCCTCAAGGTAACGCCTGCCGACATCACCGAAAACCCGAAGAACATCCAGATCGTTGAGCTCGACGCTGCACAGCTGCCGCGCTCGCTTGACGATACCGACGCTTCGGTGATCAACACCAACTATGCGACGGCTGCCGGCCTGAACCCCAAGAAGGACTCCATCGCCATCGAAAGCGAAAAGTCCCCTTACGCGAATGTCATTGCCGTTCGCACGCAGGACAAGGACAAGCCTTGGGTGAAGACGCTGGTCGAATCCTACCACAGCCCGGAAGTGAAGGCCTTCATTCTGGAAAAGTACAACGGCACGGTCATCCCGTCCTGGTAAGAAACTACCGCATTTCGAAAATGAGGACCTCTCCCGTACGCGGGGGAGGTTTTTTGTCTGCGGAACGGTAATAAGCTGGTTTCCATGAAAAACCCCCACTAATTCATGGAAAGATTTTTCAGTCGCTCGCTCGAACTATGGGTTTCTACCCGTTGTTTTTTGGGTAGGCATTACGCGGCTGTTTAACGGCTTTTGAATGTTTCCTTCGCAAGATGATGCTTTCGAAGGGGATTTTATGCGGATTGCGCCGCGCAACATTGGGGACTATTTGCCGGTCGGGCGTAGAACCGCCGTCGGCGTTGTATTGTCCACCTTCGCGCTGGTGCTGCTCATCGTCACCGCTCTCGTCCTTTCCGCCCTTAGCCAGGTCCGCGAAAAGGCCAATCTGCTCGACAATGCCCGTTCACGCGAAACGACGGCGGGCGCTCTCGTCACGTTCCGCGAGCAGCTCGGTGCGACGCTGAATGACTACGCCGCCTGGGATGATGCCGCCGTGCACGTCTATGCCCCGGATCGTTTTGATTGGGTGGCAAGCAATTATGGCGAGATGACGGTCAATAACGATCTTTTCGATACGGCCGTGATCATCGACGAGGATGACAAGGTCCGCATGGCCTATCAGAACGGCAGGCCCGTGGCATGGCAGCCTGACGCCTATTTTGCCGGCGGCCTTCGGGAAATGATCGAGCGGGTGCAGACCATGCGGCCCGGCATCACGTCGCAGGTCACGGGTTTCGTTAAAACCGGCGATGGCATTGCCGCTGCCGGCGTTGCACTCGTGCGGCTGAAGTCCGGAGCGCTGCCGCCGGTGGGTACAGAGCGGCGCTACCTGGTTCTTGCCCGTCACCTCAAGCAGGCGACAGTGGACAAGCTCGCCCGAAACTATGTTATCGAGGGTCTTGAGCTACGCTATGGCGAGGAGCCCGCTGCCAATCATATCGATATCGTCAACCCGATGGGGCAGGTGCTGGCGCATCTCGTCTGGCGTTCGCATTTGCCGGGAGATGTCAGCTTTCATGAGGCGCGGCCGGTGGTGTTCACCGCACTCGGCATTGCCGGCACGTTTTTCCTGGTGCTTCTCATCATCGGCTCTGCCACGCTCGATAGGCTAAAGGCCGATGAGGCGGCGGCACGGGAAGAAGCGCTGCGCGACCGGTTAAGCGGACTCGACAATCGCACCGGGCTCTTTGCCCAACTCAACCGCATGGTCGGCAAGGCCCGCCAGGACAAGTCCGATATCAAACTGCTTTATCTCGATCTCGACGGCTTCAAGGAAATCAATGATTCCTATGGCCATGCCGCCGGTGACCGGCTGATCAAGGGCGTGGCGGCGGCGCTCAGGGTGCTGGTGCCGGAAGGTGCCGTGCTGGCGCGGCTCGGCGGCGATGAATTCGCCATCGCCATTCAGGGCAACGATGTCTGGGCGGAAGGCCGCAAGCTTTGCCTTTCGCTTCTCGAACTCTTCACCGAGCCTTTCAGCATCGGCGAAAGGGTGGCGAGCATCGGTTGCAGCATCGGCACCTCCGTCTCCCGCGCCGGCGATATCAATGGCGAGGAACTGTTGCGCCGTGCCGACATGGCCATGTATCAGGCCAAGGAGAATGGACGCGGCCGTTACGTTTCCTACGAACTGAAGATGGATGCGTTGCGCGAGGAAAAGCTGCAGCTGGAAGCAGACTTGCGCTCCGCCATCCTAAACGACGAGATACAGGTGGTGTACCAGCCGGTCGTCAACGCCGCCACGCGCTGCATTACCGGCGTGGAGGCACTGGCCCGCTGGCAAAGGCCGGGTTACGGTTTCGTGCCGCCGGATATTTTTATCGCCGCCGCCGAAACCAGCGGCCTGATTGACCGGCTTGGCCTTCTGGTGCTGCACAAGGCCTGCGAGACTGCCCGGCAATGGCCGTCCATCAAGCTATCTGTGAATATTTCCCCCGTACAATTCCGCAATCCGGCGTTTTCCGGCCATGTGGCGGATATTCTCGATGTGACGCAGACGCCGTCCGAAAGGCTGCGGCTGGAGATGACGGAAGGGTATTTCATCCAGCATCCCGAGCGGGCGAGTGCGGCGATCGAAAAGCTGAAACAGCTCGGCCTGCACATCGCGCTCGACGATTTCGGTGCCGGCTTTGCCAGCGTCGGATATCTGCGCCGCTTCGGTTTCGACCGGATGAAGATCGACCGTTCGCTCATCATGGCGCTCGACAAGGGCGGCCGCTCGCTGGAAATGCTGCAGGCCACCGTGGCGCTGGCAAAGTCGCTCGATATTCCGGTGACGGCCGAAGGCGTGGAAACGGAAGAGCAGGCGGCCATCCTGCACCTGTGCGGCTGCGACGAATTGCAGGGCTACCTGTTCTCGAAACCGGTTGCGGCGGAAGAGATCACCGCCATGCTGGACGGGCAGGATGCGCCGCTCTTTGCGCTGCGGGCAGGGGCGTGAGGCTTATTATTTCCACCGCCTCTTGATCACCTGAGGGTGCGACCCATTTCTTCTCACCGCAGTGAAGAAGAAACACGCGGCACCCGCTCTATCCAAATGCAAATAGAGTCCGAGAGCCGCCCGGGCTTACCGCCCCAGATGCCGCTCGCCGCGCTTCTTTGCCAGTTCGATCTGCTGCTGCCGATCGCGGAAGCGCTGGCGGTCCTCTTCGCTGCGCTCATCATAACAGCTCGGGCAGGATACGCCTTCCTCGAATTTGGATGACAGGCGCACTTCCGGCGTGATCGGGTTGCGGCAGGCGTGGCAGAGCTGATGGTCGCCTTCGGCAAGGCCGTGGACAACGGAGACGCGCTCGTCAAAGACGAAGCAGGCGCCTTCCCACAGGCTCTCTTCTTCCGGCACCTCTTCCAGATATTTCAGGATACCGCCCTTGAGGTGATAGACCTCATCGAAACCCTGTTCCTTC
Source organism: Agrobacterium sp. NPDC058088 (assembly GCF_042885035.1). NCBI lineage: Bacteria > Pseudomonadati > Pseudomonadota > Alphaproteobacteria > Hyphomicrobiales > Rhizobiaceae > Agrobacterium > Agrobacterium sp. NPDC058088. Next base: position 42,317 of record NZ_JBHVSU010000010.1, read on the forward strand.
ATGAAGGCGGTTGCCTTTTCGCAACGGATGCCGCCCGTGCAATACATGGCGATCTTCGGCTTGTTGTGCAGACCGAGGTTATTTTTCACCCAGTCGGGAAACTCGCGGAAGGTCTTCGTCTTCGGATCGACCGCACCCTTGAAGACGCCGATGGCGGTCTCGTAATCGTTGCGGGTATCGATGACGATCGTATCCGGGTCGGAGATCAGCTCGTTCCAGTCGCGCGCTTCGACATAGGTGCCGACGATCCGGTTCGGATCGATATCCGGCACGCCCATGGTCACGATTTCTTTCTTGAGCTTCACCTTCAGCCGCACGAAAGGCATGTGCGAAGCGCGGCTTTCCTTGTGTTCCAGCGCGGCGAATTCCGGCTGGGCGCGCAGGAAAGAGAGCACGGCGTGAACGCCTGCGTCAGGCCCGGCAATGGTGCCGTTGATGCCTTCGGCGGCAAGTAGCAGCGTGCCCTTGACGCCGTTTTTCTGGCAGAGCTCGAACAGCTGCTCGCGCAGGCTCTCGAACCGCGGCAGGCGGGCGAAATGGTAAAGCGCAGCCACAAGGAAATCACCAGAGACTTCCGGGCGGGGGAGAATGGTCGTGTCGGTCATGGGCGCTGAAATACAGCGACGGCGGTCGCAAAGCAATATTTATCAGCGGGGAGCGGTATTTTGGAAATCGTCAAATATCCGAGAGAGAAGGGCGAATGGCGGGCGGTCCGTGCCTCAAATCCGGGAGGGGCGAGAGGGCAACACCTCGCTTGCGTCATCCTTGGGCTTGTCCCAAGGATCTAATCACGTCGCGCAAGATCGTAACGTTGCAGATCCTCGGGACAAGCCCGAGGATGACGTCGAGTGCGGCGGTATTTCCCTCCACCGTCTTCGGCCTACTTCGCCGCCTGCCGCCACAGCTGCCCGACGATGCGGCTTTCGGTGCCGGCGGATTCGGAAAATACCTCGTCGGCCAGTTCAAGGGCTTCGGCACGCAGCGCCTGCTGCCGTTCGATGATGGCGTCGAGAAGCAGGGCCAGTCGCTCGCCATTGCCGAAACGATCCGGTTCCCGATCGGCGACGGCGGCGAGGATGGAGAGATCATGCTCATGGCCGAGAATATCAACCAGCCGCTTGGTGTCGGCGCGTTTGGCGCGCATCGCGGAGGGCCAGAGGCGGCGCATGAGGCCAAGATGCATCCAGTAGGTCTGGCCGGCCTTGCGCAAATCGTGGAAATGTTCGACGTCCGCCTGTTCGCGACAGGAAGAGAGTGCCTGGCGTGCTTTGACCCTCTGTTTCGCCCAGCCGGTTCTCACCAGCTTTGAGGTCTTCTTCAGGTCATCCGGCAGGGAGAGGGCCTCCAGCCTTTCGCGTCCCGTCTTGCAGCCCACGATGGCCGCGGCTATCGCCTCATCAAGACCGGCTTCGTGGTCAAGGGCTTCGTCGCGGCGCTCACGCAACATGACGGTGATCGACCGCAATGCCTCGCCCTGCGTATCGGAAAGCGCAAAGGCTTCGAGATATTCCGCGGTTTCCACGAGCGCCGTCGCATCGCGCGCAAAGGCGAGCGAGCGGGCGATATCGCGGAGGCGGATATTTTCCTCGCGGGCGAAATCGGACGCCACCTTGCGGACCAGACGGTAGAGCGCCCGCAGCCGCTTGAGGCGCTTGCGGGCCTCGTGCACTGCCTCATGCGATCCAGACGGCTGGTCGCGAAGGATGGTAATCGTATCGTCGATCAACTCCAGCCCGGCCCGGCGAATTTCATCGCCGAAAGGCTTTTTCGGATCAATTCTGAAGGGCATCCGACAGGTCTCCATCCGGACAGTCCATGGCGAGCCACTGGTTGGAGAAGCGTTTGTCCCCCGTGACTTCCCTGCCCAGCCAGGATGGCAGATCGGGATTGGCATTCTCGTCATTCATTTCGACTTCGGCCACGACCAGCCCGCGATATTTTCCCTCGAAAACATCGACTTCCCAGGTGAAGCCGCCATGGTCCACCGTGTGGCGGGTCTTCTCGATCACCACGCCCGGCGCGCTTGCCATCAGCTCTTCGGCGTCTTCGAGGGGGATGGAATATTCATATTCATCGCGGACAAGCGCGCTTGCGCCGATCTTGATGGTCAGGGTTGCTTCACGGCGGTCGATGATCCTCACGCGGACTGAACGGTTTTCCATCGAAGCGACATATGCCTGCCGAAAAGCCATGCTATGCGTCACCTCATTGCGCCATTCACCATCTGCTACAAGAAACTTCCGTTCGATTTCCTTGGCCATGCTGTCTCCGCAAACTGGGGGGCCAGATTATCGCAAGTGGGCCGCATGACGAAGCGAATTGATTGAAGTATCTGGATAAAAATGGCCCTGCCATGCCTCGACATCAAAGCCGGGGCAGGCTAATCGATAAACGGGATTTCAATCGTTTCAATCGCGCAAGGAGGCTCGTCTTGGCCCAGGATTCCGAAAAACTTCTCTCCATCCTCAAATTGCAGCCGGTCGTGCCGGTGCTGATCGTGGATGATGCCGCTTCCGCCGTGCATTTGGCGCGCGCTTTGGTCGCAGGCGGCCTGAAGGCAATCGAGATCACCATGCGCACGCCAGCAGCACTCGACGCCATCCGTGCAGTTGCCGCGGAAGTGGAAGGTGCCCATGTGGGTGCCGGCACCATTCTCAATGCGAAGGATTTCGAAGCGGCCGCTGAAGCAGGCTCCACCTTCATCGTCAGCCCCGGCATCAATAAGAGCGTGCTGGAAGCCGCGCGTGGCTCCAAGGTGCCGCTGCTTCCGGGCGCTGCCACCGCCAGCGAAGTCATGGCGCTGCGCGACGAGGGCTATAAGGTGCTGAAGTTCTTCCCGGCCGAACAGGCTGGCGGCGCACCTTACCTCAAGGCGCTGTCTTCGCCGCTCGCCGGCACGGTCTTCTGCCCGACCGGCAGCGTGTCCTTAAAGAATGCCAACGACTATCTGTCGCTGCCGAATGTGGTCTGCGTCGGCGGTTCCTGGGTTGCTCCACGCGAACTGGTGGCAACCGGCGACTGGGCGGGCATCACCAAGCTTGCCGCCGAAGCGGCTGCGCTGCGCGGCTGATTTGTCTCCTGTCAAACCCGTTCACGAAGGCGTGAGCGGGTTTGACATTTGTATTCGGCCCACGGCTTCCTATCTCCCCCTGTAGATTTGACCTCTACAGGAGATTTTGATGTTCGACGCCAAGAAGCTTCTTGAACAATTCCTCGGCTCCCAGGTGCCGGGCCTTTCGGGAAGCGTCCGTGACAGAGCCGGGCAGGCCGCCGATATCGCCAAGAACAATCCCCTCAAGGCCGGCGCGCTCGCCGCCGCCATTCTCGGCACCAAAACCGGCCGCAAGCTTGCCGGCAATGTCGCCACCATTGGCGGCGTGGCCGCCATCGCCGGCCTTGGTTATCTCGCTTACAAGAATTACAAGTCCGGACAGGCTCCGGACGTTGCGCCGAAGCCCGAACCGGAGCTTCTTGCACCGCCGGCCGATTCCGCCTTCCACCCGCAATCGCCAGCTCTTTCCAATGATTTCGCGCTGAAACTCATCCAGGCGATGATCGCCGCCGCCAAGGCCGACGGTCATATCGATGACAAGGAACGCGCCAACATCATGGATAAGGTGCAGGTCTCCGGCCTCGATGATGAAGCCGAGCGGTTCCTTGAAAAGGAACTGGCCGATCCGCTCGACATCGACGCGCTGGTGGCCGCTGCCCGGACGGAAGAGCAGAAGGTGGAGCTTTACACCGCCTCACGGCTCGCCATCGAGGCGGATACGCGTGCGGAGCGGGGGTATCTCGATCTCCTTGCCGGGCGGCTTGGGTTGCCGGATGCGCTGGTGGATCACATCGAGGCGACGGTGGTGGCGGCGAAGGTTTGAGGTTGGCGTTATTTGGCTTGGGCATGAAGGTTTGGGCGTGTGGCTCACCCCCCCTCTGCCCTGCCGGGCATCTCCCCCACAGGTGGGGAGATCGGCAAGACGCTCTTTCGCCACTTCTTTCTTGAATGTTGAGATAGGCGGGACGTCGCCTCGAGCCGATCTCCCCCCTTGTGGGGGAGATGCCCGGCAGGGCAGAGGGGGGTGAACCACGCCCGCCAAGACCGCCGCTCCACTCCACACTCCCCCCACATCCACTGTTGTCATCCCGCCCCGCTTGCCCTAATCCTTCTCCCAGAAAAATGGGGAAGAGAATGCGCGATCTGAGTGATTTCAAGGGATGTCCGGCACCGCAGCCGGTGGTGCTGAAGGGTCGTTATGTGACCGCTGAACCGTTCGGTCGCCAAAAACACCTCACAAGGCTCTGGGACGCCCTTGGCGGCGAGGGCGTGAATGCGCTGCTCAGATACTTCCCGCAAAGCGCCTTTCCCGATGCCGATGCCTTTGGTGACTGGCTTGTCGGCTCGGGCGAAAAACTCAACTGGATCACGCTGATCTTCGTTGAAAACGCCACCGGCGACGTTGTCGGCATGGCGAGCTACATGCGGCCTGATCCAGCCAATGGTGTGGTCGAGGTCGGCTCCGTCGCCCATGGTGCAAAGATGAAGCGCTCGCCGCTTGCCACCGAGGCGCATTACCTGATGGCGAAACATGTGTTTGAGGATCTGGGGTATCGCCGTTACGAGTGGAAATGCCACAACGAAAACGAGCCCTCCAAGACCACCGCGAAACGGTATGGTTTCACCTTCGAAGGCGTTTTCCGCCAGCACATGGTCGCGAAGGGCCAGAACCGCGATACAGCATGGTTTTCGATGATCGATAGCGAATGGCCGCTGATCGGCAGGGCCTTCGAAGCCTGGCTTTCGCCTGACAATTTCGAGGCCGATGGCAACCAGAAGCGCAAGCTTGAGGATATTCGCGCGGAGCTTGCCAATGCCTGATACGCCGACATCTGAGAAAAAGGACAGGTCGCCGGCCATCGCCGCCGCCCTTATCATCGTCGGTTTCGGGATCGTGTTCTTCGTCATGCCGAAGATCATGCTCTGGCTGGGCGACTATTCGCCCTGGCTCGCCGCCGCCTTCGGCGCGGTTGCGGTCCTGTGTTTCTTCCTGCTGTTCTGGCTGCGCGCCCGCTACCAGCGCCGCCGCGATCATCAGAACTGAAGCGACGCGCCGAGCAGCAATAATCCCATGATCAGCACGAACAGCGCGCCGGCGATTTCGATCGCGTGGCTGATGCCGGCCGCCTTGCGGCTGCCGGGGCCAGCGAAGCGCACGGCGAGGCCCTTGGCCGAGACGGCCATGATGGCGAGGGCCGATACCGTGATGGCGGTGCCGAGCGACATGGCGAGCACGGAAAGCACGCCGCCGAGATAAAGACCGTTCAGAAGCGCAAAGCTCATGACGATGATCGCACCCGAGCAGGGCCGGAGCCCCACGGCGATGATGGCCGACCACGCCTCGTGCAGGCTGAAATTCTTGCTCTTCAACAGCATCGGATCGGGCGCATGAGATTTACCGCAGGCGTTGCAGAGATCGCCCGTGCCGTTGTGGTCGTGATCTGCAAAGACCGGCTTGCCCTGAAACCGCAGCCCCGTGCCCATGCCGGTGGTTCTGGCCGCAGGTGACTCGCCCGCTGTGACGAAAACGGGAACCGGTTCGCGCCGGATACGCAGCGACCAGAGCTTGCGCACGAGCAGCCAGGCCCCGAACAGTGCCACCATGGCAAAGCTGGCGATCTCCATCGCCTGCGTTGCCTTGGTCATGGTGATGGAGGTGCCGCGCAGCACCAGCCAGGCAGCACCAACGAGGCCGATGGCCATCAAGCCCTGAATGAGCGCCGAGACGAAAGAAATGAGAATGCCGCGTTTCAGCTGGGTTTCATTGGCGATCATGTAGGACGAAATGACCGCCTTGCCGTGGCCGGGGCCGGCGGCATGGAAAACGCCATAAGCAAAGGAAAGGCCGATCAGCGAGCCGAGCGCCCAGCCATCCTCGCGCATTGCCTTCAGTGCGCCGGTCAGCGCCCGGTAAAACATCTGCTGGTGCACGTTGATCCATTGCATCAGCGGCGCAAACGGCCCGCCGACGGAAAAGGAAGGCTCGGCCGAGCCGATGCCGAGCGGCGATTGCGCATGGGCAGCGCTCGCCACGGCAAGGAGGCCGATGGCGACGGCGGCAAGGCCTGCCCTGCGGCTCAGCATGATATCTCCAGCCGGGTGGCGAAGAGCTTGGTCATGTCGGTGCCCGTCGGGTCGTTGAAGAAGGCGTCGGTGAGCGAACTCTGGTTCTGCGAGATTACTTCGTCGGGGTCAGGGCGAACGATATGATGCTTGCAGGCATTCAAATCCTTGCCCTGTGTGGCGATATCGCTGTCCTTGGCGAAGTCGATCGCCGTATACATGGTCGGATCCCAGGCGCCGAAACTGAGCTTGCCCTTGACGGCGAGCGGTTTCACCGGCTTCACCGAGAAGAACATCAGGATCTGCTGGTCCTTGTAGTCTACATGAATGGTGTCAGGCTTGGAAAATTCCACCGGTTTCCCGTTGTCGGTGATGAAGGTGTAATAGGAATATTCTGCAAGCGATTCCTTGACCGTATTGCCGATCTCGGCCAGCTCGTCCTTGTCCAGCTTCAGGTCGCTGTTCTTGTCGTAATCCATCACCACGCTTGCCGAAAACATCTCGTCGAAACGCCAGATGTTGCGCACTTCCTGGATGGTGCCATTCGGCCCCTCGACGATTTCCATGCGGGCTTCCGCGAAGATGTGCGGGTGCGCCGACGCCGCAACGGGAATGGAGGTCAGGCCAGCCGCAAGAAGCAATAGTCGTCTGTTCATTATACGGTCTGTCCTGACGTCGAATCTCGAAGGCCCGACTCTAGCAGAAATTGGGACCGAATTTCGACCTGATCCACCGCGGCTTTCAAAGCGACGTCAGAAGGTGCCCGTGAAACGGGAAGTGATGCTGGAACCGTCGTAAGCAAGGTCAGTATCGCGCTCGCCGTGCAGCAGGCGGTTGAATTCCAGTTCCAGCTTGCTGTTCTTGCCGGTATCTAACGACAGCGTGGCCACCAACCTGCGCTCGCTGCTGTCGTAGTTGTAATAAATCCAGTCCTTATGGACCTGGTGAAGCGCAAGATCGAGCCCGACCTTTTCGGAGAGTTTACTTTTGACGACGAATTGCCAGCGGCGATGGAATTCGGCAATCGGGTCATCCGGATCGAAGAGCGTATAGTCCTGCGAATAGCCGATACCGAAGGCGAGGCGCTCGGAGGCCTTCATCTCGGCTTCGGCGCGCAAATAGGGCCGGGTGCGTTTCACCTTGTCGCTGATCTCGTCGCCGGAAATGGTGGTGAGACCCGCTTCGGCCAGAACCGCAAAACGTTCGGAGAACTTGTAGCCATAGGCGAGCGAACCGCGCAGCGTATTGGCCTGGAAGCGCTCGTATTTTTCCTGCTGCCCTTCCGGCACAAGAATGCGGTCATAGGCAACGGTCAGCCCCGCCTCGCCGCCGGCAAGCGGGCGCGCGTGTTCGGCCTTCAGGGATAAAAGCGCCTCGTTGGCCTCCAGTCGGGTGGGCATGAAATAGGCCGGGCGGAACCTTGCCTTGCCCTTCATCAGGCTGGCAAAACTTGCCGTCAGCGTGTTCTTGCCGCCGAGAGCGAGGATGCCGAGCTGAGAAGAGGCTTCCAGTTTGTGATCGAGCCGCCGGTACCCGATGTCTTCTTCCGGCAGATGCAGGAAGATATCGCCGGCATCGCTACGGGTGCCGCGCAGCTCGATTGCCCATTCCAGCTTGTCAGAAAAGCGCTTCGTCAGCCCCAATGCGGCGATGGTGTTATGCTCATTGGCGAAGCTGTAGCGGGGGAGGCGGACCTCTTCATGCTCGAGGGAGTAACGCAGTTCCGCGCCGTCAAGAATGACCTTGCCGTTAAGCCCTAAGCCAGCGCGCAGCGAAATGGCGCTCAGCCTGTTGGTATCGGCGAAATAATTGCTGTCATAGGCGATCCCGGACTTGTAGGTGACATTATGCTCATCGGCGTTTTCACCTGCCCGCGCACCGGCGGCGCAGGCAAGCCCGAGAACAAGCGCGATATATCCCCCCAGCCGCATTCGCATCTCCGGTCTCTAATTAAGCAATATCTTATATTTGGATGGTTAATAAAGTCTCCTGCGCCATTTTACTGGTGTACCCAAAATCCAGGACGCCAATACCAAAATAATCGCGGGCAGGTCCTGTAAGAAGATCTGTAAAATTCTATTAAAATCACCAGTATTAAAGTTAACTGTTTATTGTAATATTAGCCTTTGCTTGAATTAGAATCCTCTAAATATACAGTTCAGTTACGCCACATGGCGTGATCAAACAATAAGAGGAGAGAGAAATGATTGCTAAGTTCGCTTGTGTAGCCGCTATTCTTACTGTCGCTTCCGTTGGTCAGGCCAATGCGGGCGGTCTTTTGGGTGGCATCCTGTCCGGCAACAGCAACAAGGGCGGCGCCCTTGTCGTGGTCTCGCCGAGCATCGATCTCGGTGTCAACGGCATCCTGTCCAATAACGGGATTCTGAATGGCAACAAGACCGGCATCCTGAACGGCGTGCTGAACGGCAACAAGACGTCAGTCGATGTCATCGACAACAAGAATGACGGCGGCAAGAAGCGTCGGCACTAAGGAATGAAGAAAGGGATGGCGAAACCATTGTCTTTCGCCATCCCGCTCTCACGGGACAGCTCGAAAATCATCAGGGATTTTCGACGCAGACGATGCGCAAAGCGCATAAAGTCGGAAATGGGCCTCGAGTTGCGTCCGTTTGACGCAAGGCGTTTCCGGCAAGAACAAACGGCGCATCGCATGACTGGAAGGGGGCCTGCGGCCCTCTTTTTTTGCCTGGGTTGCTTGCGTGAACACGTGCACAAGGATGCCGAATGTCCACTACCCATGATGGTTTTCTGGTGTGATCAGAGCTGCTTTTGAGTGGGTGCGAACGATCTGTCGATACCGGTGCGAATTCTTTTTATATTAGTTAAATATTGAAAATCCTAATAGGAATACGTTCCATCGCGACCTTTTTATCAAGGTCATTTACGCGATTTTAACCACGATGTTCTTCAATCTGGGGGTGCGCTAACCCCGTCAAGATGCTGCGCTTCTGGTCGCGAAATACTCGCAGCCCGCAGGTGACGGGATGTTACTTTCAAGGAGCTATCGCATGTTGAAACAATCTCTTCTCGCGCTCGGCCTGCTCGGCGGTCTCGCCACTGCTGCTGCTGCTGCCGACGCGGTCAGCGACATTCCGTCCGCGCCTGTCGTCAACGACGTCGCGCCCGCTTTTTCCTGGGATGGCGTTTATCTAGGCGCGTCTGCGGGTTACGGCTGGAACCGGGTCAAATCGACGACTTTCGGCGTCACCACGAAGCATGAATTTGACGGCGGCCGTTTTTCCGGTTTCGCAGGCTATAATGCCGAGGTTGCCCCCTCTGTCGTTCTCGGCGTCGAGGGTGATCTTGGTTACGCCTGGGGCGACAAGACCATCGTCACCAGCGAGGTTTCGGCAGGCCTGAACGGCTCTGCGCGCCTGCGCGCCGGTTATGCGATCGACCGCGCACTGATCTACACGGCCGCCGGTTATACCGCGACGGACAGCAAGGTTAAGGCACCGTTTGGTGAGGACAGCAAGGTATTGCACGGTTGGACCGTTGGTGCAGGCGTAGACTACGCGTTCACCAACAACCTGTTTGGACGTGTCGAATATCGTTACAACGACTTCGGCAAGGAAACCTACCATACCGGCCCGATCACCTCGACCGGTGATGTCAGCGAACACGTCGTCAAGGTTGGCCTTGGCGTGAAGTTCTGACCTATATTTCGTTTTCGACAGGGGGCGCCGCACCGTTGCGACGCCCCACCTACCTCATGCGGCGGCCCTGGCATCGATCCGGCGAACCTTGAAGCTATTCTGCCGGAAACGAAAACGCACATTGCCTTTCGCGCAGGCTTGAACAGCGCACCCTTTTGATGGGATGGTGGGTTCCAATCCACTCGCACCTGCCAGTCTCCAGTCGATTCCCATGCTACAGAAAAGCACTCCGCCGGGCGCTTTTGATCGTCAGGCCTATTTGATCGCGTTGCTGGTTTTCATCGCCGGCAGCACCAATGCCGCCATCGTGCCGTTTATCGGGTTCTATATCATTCAGGTGCTTGGCCACCCGCCGGCCACGCTCGGACTTTACAGTGTGACGGCGGCGCTTGCCTCCATCGTCGCCAGTCGCATCTATGGCGAGCGGGTGGATGCCGGCGTGCGGGTCAGGCCGTTGCTGCTGCTGTCCGTCGCAGGCGCCTTCGTGGCGGCGGCCGCTGCGAGTTTCGGGCATCTGGCGCTGCTGGTCGCGATAACGGCGACGGGCATGGGGCTTTCCAACGCGGCCACCACCCTTGTCTTCAGTTATGGCCGTTATCATGGCCGGATCTCAGCGCTCGACACCGTTGCTTATAATGCTTTCCTCAGGATGATGGTATCGCTGGCATGGATGCTGTTGCCGGCTGCCGCTTTTCTGATCGTCGATCTTGCCGGTGCAAAAGCCGTCTTCGTGAACGCGATGCTGATGGCGGCGACATGGGGGGCGCTTGCGTTTACAATCGTGCCCCGTGGCCAGACCTGCCCGATGGAGCGGCGGAATGAGGGCGCCGGCGAGGTGGGACGCAACCTGCCGCTGCTGATGGCGGCGGCGGCGAGTTTCTGCATGTCTTTCGCCCATGCGCTCTGCGCTTCGGCACTGCCGGTGTTTCTGGTGCGTGAAGTGGGGTTGCCGGACTATGCGCCGGGCCTGTCGCTCAGCGTCAAATGCGCCATGGAAGTCCTGCTTATTCTTCTTGCGCCGCGCATCATGCGCCGGATCAGTGCACGGCTGCTGCTGAGTGGCGCGGCGATAACGGCGATAATCGCCTTCAACATCATCGCTTCGGTCACGACCCTGCCCGCAATGCTGGTGGGGGCTGCGATGGAGGGGGCCTATTACGGCCTTTTCGCCGGCACCTGTCTCACCTTCGTGCAGGGCTTTGCCCGCGGACGCACGGCGCGGGCAACGGCGCTCTATATGAATTCGATTTTTCTCGCCGCGCTGTTTGCAGTGCCGCTGATGGGGTTCGTATCGCAATATGCCAGCTTCGGCACCTCTATTCGCCTTGCTTCAGTCGGGGCGGGTGCGGCGCTGCTGCTGTTGTTTCTCACGAGGCGGCAGGTGGCGGAATAGGGTGTTCCGGTGATAGCAGGGGAGGATTTCATATGGCCTTGCGGCCCGATCATCCCTCACGCAGAAATATCGATAATCCCGCAATCACCCGCTTCCGAAGCAAAGGCGAGCAGTTTGCCGGTGGCGCTCCAGTCCATGGATGTGATCGCACCCTTGCCGGGGCGGCGCAGCAGGGCTTCCTTGCCGTCGGCGAGGCGCACGCCGAGGATCATGCCGTCGATGAAGCCGATGGCGAGAACATCTTCCACGGGGTGGAAGGCGACATTGGTGGCCATGATGTTGGCGCGGCTGCCGAGTTCTTCCGGGGCCTTGCCCATCGGGCCGTCCTTGCCGGAGAAGGGCCAGACGATGGCGGCCGGTGCGCCCGATGAGGCGAGCCATTTGCCCTTTGCCGACCATGACACGGATTTGACCTTGGCGGGATAACCCGTCATGCGCATGTGGCGGGCTTCCATGCCGCCTTTGGTGGCTTCCATCTTCCAGCCATGCAGGGCGTTTTCCTGCATGGTGGTCACGAGGAACTTGCCATCGGGCGAGAAGGTGACGCCGGTATGCGCGCCTTTCCACTCCAGATCGACGGGGTCGCCTGCCGTCGCCACCCAATGCAGCGTCACGCCGTTATAACGGGCAACGGCAATGCGCAGGCCCTTCGGTGCAAAGGCGATCGCCTCAACCGTGCGTTCTTCCTTGAATTCCTTGACCGTGCCGTCCGACAGCCGGACAAAGCTGGATTTGCCGACGCCATAAGCAACCGCCTTCTGCGGGCCGCCGGCAACGACGCCTACCCATTTGCGCGGTACATTGGCGATCTCGCTGATGCTGCCATCATGGCCTATACGCAGCACACGCCCGTCTTCGCCGCCGGAAAGCAGCGTGGCGCTGTAGGGGTCACGAATGCAGGTCAAAAGCCCGTCATGCGCCTCAGTCACCTTCTCGCCGCCATCGAGCCGGTGAATGGTGCCGGCGGCGGTGGCAAACAGGGGAATGTCGCCGAGAAAATGGGTCGAGACCACGTGGCCTTCGATATCAAGCGGGGCAACAGTCGGCATGGGGCATCGGTCTTTCGTATCTGTGTCTGATTGGCGGGAGCGTCATTCCCGCTGGCTGGCATGGTTCTAGAGCATTTCCGGCAAAAGCGGAACCGCTTTTACGTTCGGACGATTCGCGAAATCAAGGAGATAGAATTCTTTGTGGTAGAGGAATCACCCCCGGCACAGCGGTTGAAAATCATTGATGTTCTGCGCTCCGGGCTCACCCCCCTCTGTCCTGCCGGGCATCTCCCCCTCAAGGGGGGAGATCGTTCCGTGGCTAGGTTTAGCGTCTCTCGTGCGTCGAGAATTAAGTGACGAGAGAGCGCCTTGCCGATCTCCCCCCTTGAGGGGGAGATGTCCGGCAGGACAGAGGGGGGTGAGCCGAGAGCACCGGAGCGTCAATGATTTTCAACTGCCGTGTACGGTGTCGAAGAACGTGCGTCGGGAACGCAGCCGTACCCCGGCTCAGGACCGGGGTGACGGAGGGATAAGGATCAGGCGGTGGCGAGGCAGGCGTTAAAGCTTTTCTCCAGCTTCTCGCGGTCCAGTTTGCGTCCGATGAAGACGAGACGGCTTTCGCGCTTTTCATCTTCCTTCCACGGGCGCTGGTGATCGCCCTCGATGATCATGTGCACGCCTTGGACCACGTAACGCTCGGCATCGCCCTTGAAGGCGATGATGCCCTTGAGGCGCAGAATGTTCGGGCCATCGGTCTGGGTGACCTTCTGGATCCACGGGAAGAACCGCTCGGGATTCATCTCGCCGCCGCGTAGCGAAACCGACTGTACCGTCACGTCATGGATCGGGGATACCGCGCCATGGTGGTGATGATCGTGGCCATGGTCGTGCCCATGGTCATGATGCCCGTGGTCATGGTCATGGTCATGATGATCGTGATCGTGATGATGATCGCAATCAGGGCCGCAAACGTGGTCGTCATGGCCGTGCTCGAGGAAATGCGGGTCGTTTTCCAGCGCGCGTTCCAGGTTGAAGGCGCCCTGATCGAGAACCCGGGCGAGATCGACGCCGGAACGGGTGGTCTTGTAGATGCGGGCGGAAGGATTGATGGCGCGCACGATATCTTCGATGCGGGCAACTTCCTCCGGCGAAACGAGATCGGTCTTGTTGACAACAACGACATCGGCAAAGGCGATCTGGTCTTCGGCCTCGCGGCTGTCCTTCAGGCGTAGCGGCAGATGCTTGGCGTCAACCAGGGCAACGACAGCATCGAGCTCGGTCTTGGCGCGCACGTCGTCATCCATGAAGAAGGTCTGGGCGACGGGCACAGGGTCGGCGAGGCCAGTCGTCTCGACGATGATACCGTCGAAGCGGCCGGGGCGGCGCATCAGGCCTTCCACGACGCGGATGAGGTCACCACGCACCGTGCAGCACACGCAGCCATTGTTCATTTCGTAGATTTCCTCGTCGGATTCGACGATCAGATCGTTGTCGATGCCGATCTCGCCGAATTCATTGACGATGACAGCGTATTTCTTGCCGTGGTTCTCGGAGAGAATGCGGTTGAGAAGCGTCGTCTTGCCGGCGCCGAGATATCCCGTCAGGACGGTGACTGGAATGGGCTTGGCTGTTGCTGTTTCGGTCATGGAAACCTCGTATGGAGCAAGGCCGGTTGCGGCCTTAAGGAGAAGTGTCGTCGTCCATATAGGCGCGACGTTCGGGCAGTTCAAAGGGATTCTGGCCGCTTTCGGCTGAGTTTTTCAAATTTTGTTATGAAATAACGTTATGTCAAAAGCGTGGACATCTTCAAGCAGTTCGAGCAGGCCGTTGACCGCATGGGAAATCAGCCTTTCGCCCTTTTCCGCAGAGGCAGCGGCGGCGTTTCCGGCAACGCCATGAGAGTTGAGATCGCTCATCAGCCAGCCGAATGCGTGCGGGCCATAGGCGCGCAGGTGTTTGAAGCGGCTAGTGAAATCGCTCTGGCGCGAGGGGAAGTTTGCGGCCTTTTCCATTGCCACTCGTTCGGGATGAAGCGCCAGCATGACGGATGTCTCGATATCGCCACCGTGAATATCGACCGCCTTGTCCTCCGGCTTCACGATATCGGCCGGCACGCCAAAACGGGTCCAGCTTGTCGCGACCGCCAGCATGCCGAAACGGGCGCGCGCCTCGGTGGCGACGATGGTCATCAGCGGTGAATTGCCGCCATGGGCGTTCAGCATCACGAATTTGCGTACACCCTTTTCATATTCGGCTTTCGCAATGCCGAGCCAGCGTTCTACAGCCTCCTCATAACGCAGCGTCTTGGTGCCAGGCACATTCATGTGTTCGATGGAATAACCGACGGGCTCCACCGGCAGGAGGCTGACCCGCAGATGAGCAGGCAAAACGGCGGCGAGGCGGGAGACGATGCCCGCCGCAATCAGCGTATCGGTCTCGAAGGGCAGGTGGGGGCCGTGCTGCTCGTGCGCGCCGAGCGGCAGCACGGAAATTGCACCTGTTGCGCGAAGATGAGGGTCTGTTACGTTTTCGTCGTGATAATGCGTGTATGAGTTTGGCATCTGGCAGTCCGCGCGAGCATTCGGTAAGGATTTCCAGCAACATATATCGGTTCCGCCACAGGGTAAAAGGCACTCGCATATGAGCAAGGACAAATCCGGGCATAAGGACAAAAGCGCCAAGAAGGAAAAGGGCAGCAAGAAGGTAAAGGACGTCAAAAAGAGGGATGAGAATTTCAACCCCGAGGAACTGGCGCAATCCATTACCCAGGCCGCCCGCTCCATGCGCACGGCGCTGAGCCACAGCCTTGCCGAAAGCGGCCTTTATGCGGGCCAGGACGGCGTCATTCTGGCGCTGGCGCAGGAAGGCAGCCTGACACCCGGCCAGATCGCCCAGAAACTCGGCGTGAAAGCCCCAACCATGACCCGCACCATCGGCCGCATGGAAGCCCAGGGTTTCGTGGAACGCAGCGGCGATGACGAAGACGGTCGTGTGACGCTGGTGAAGCTGACGGAAGCGGGCCTAAAGAGCGTCGAGCACATCAACACATCGATAGCGGATTGCGGGGCGAGGGCCATAGAGGGGCTTTCCGCCAAGGATATTCGCAACGTTGTTAAACTTCTCAAGGCAATCGACGCCAATCTTCAATAATTTGTTGAAATTTTTAAAGTGCGCCCTTTGTTTTATGGGTATTCCTTAAACGGGTTGCGGATTTTGTTTAAATTGTTTAATTGCGATTTAAACAGGGACATCCGTCGCTGACATGCGTTTGGGGAGGAATGCCATGGCACAAAAAGTTAAACTGTCGACGATTGCCGAAAGCCTCGGTCTTTCGACCGCCACGATTTCACTGGCATTGCGCGACAGTCCGCTGGTTGCCTCCGACACGCGTGACAAGATCAAGGAACAGGCGCGGGCACTGGGTTATATCTATAACCGGCGCGCCGCCAGTCTGCGCACCTCGCGCTCCGGCATTGTGGGCGTGGTGTTCCACGATGTGATGAACCCCTTCTATGGCGAGATCCTGAAAGCCATTGAAAGCGAGCTGGACCGCAGCCGCCAGACCTTCATCCTGTCCAACCATTATGATTCGGTTGAAAAGCAGCGCACCTTCATCGAAACGCTGCTGCAGCTCGGCTCCGACGGCATCATCATGTCGCCCGCCATCGGCACGCCGATCGAGGACATGACGCTCGCCGAAGAAAACGGCATGCCGGCCATTCTGGTGGCCCGTTCGATGGATGGCGTCGACATGCCGACCTATCGCGGCGATGACAGCTACGGCATTTCGCTCGCCACCAACCACCTCATCAGCCTCGGTCACCGCACCATTGCCATGGTTGGCGGCACCGACCAGACCTCGACGGGACGTGACCGTTACCAGGGTTACGTCAATGCGCTGCGCAAGGCGGGCATCGAGGTTGATCCGAACCTGCGCATTCCCGGCCCACGCTCCAAACAGGGCGGTTTCGAGGCGGCGGTGCATTTCCTGTCGCTGCCGCAGAAGCCGACCGCCGCCGTGTGCTGGAACGATCTCGTTGCCATCGGCCTCATGAACGGTATTTCCCGCGCCGGTCTGGTGCCGGGTGTCGATATCTCGGTAACAGGCTACGACGATCTGGAAGAAGCTGCCATCGCCACCCCGGCGCTCACCACCGTTTCTAACGGTCAGGCCGAGGTCGGGCGCCTGGCGGCCCGCGCACTGCTTGACAGGCTGGCGGGCAGCCATGAGCCTGACGGAATTCACCTCATCAAACCGGAAATGCGTATTCGGCAATCGACCGGGCCGGTGCGGCCGCGCGTGTGAGCATATCGCCCGGGAGCATGGATGCGGCAGGCTGCCTGTTCTTGGTTGTTCGCGACGTTCACTTCTTCCGTCATTCCGGCCTTGAGCCGGAAACCAGTCACTGCGTGTCTGCGCGGTGAAAAAGACTCTCTCAGCCCAAGGTTTTGGGCTGACTGGATGCCGGATCAAGTCCGGCATGACGACCTTGCAAGTGCTGCAGAAAAGCAGCATGACGCAAGCGCATGCGCCAAAAAATCGGCAAGAAACTGCCCTCTGTCCCCATAACATCTCCTTATTGGCCTTTTCACGGCCGCCGTTGTTTGAAAGGATCGCCGCCCTGAGGAGTGGGATGGCAAGCGGTTCGCCTGACGACCACTTCTGATATCGGAATGTTATCTGGAGGAATATCCGCTCATGTCTGACAAAAAGGCCGTCGTTCTCGTTCCCGGCAAGATAAACCCGCGCGTTCTCGAACGCCTCGAAGGCAAGGTTGAGATTGTGGCAGTGCCTGCCGGTGCCGAGCTGGTTTTGCCTGAGGGTGCGGCCGGGCGCATCAATGCCATTGCTGTTTCCGGCGCCGTCAACGCCAAATGGATCGATCCGCTGCCAAAGCTCGAGATCATCGCCAATTTCGGCGTGGGTTATGATGGTGTCGACGCCAAACACGCTGCCACGCGTGGCATCGTGGTGACGAATACGCCTGATGTGCTGAATGACGAAGTGGCCGATACGACGATCGCACTGTTGATCAACACCGTGCGCCGTCTCTATCAGGCCGAGACGTGGCTGCGGGATGGCAAATGGGTTGGCGAAGGCCCGTTCGCGCTGTCGCCGTTTTCGCTGCGCGGCCGCAAGGTCGGCCTGTTCGGCATGGGCCGCATCGGCCAGGAAATCGCCAAGCGCCTTGAACCCTTCAAGGTGGAGATCGGCTATCACACCCGCAGCAAGCGCGACGAACTCTCCTACACCTATTACGCTTCGCTGAAGGAGATGGCTGAGGCCGTCGATACGCTGATCTGTATCGTGCCGGGTACTCCGGAGACGCACAAGGCTATCAATGCCGAAATCCTGACCGCGCTCGGGCCTGAGGGCGTGTTCATCAATGTCGGTCGCGGTTCCAGCGTCGATGAGGAAGCGCTTCTTGCGGCGCTCAAAAGCGGTGCGCTGGGTGCTGCCGGTCTCGACGTGTTTTATGCCGAACCGAAGGTGCCGGAAGCCTTCCTGTCGCTGCCGAATGTCTCTCTGTTGCCGCATGTCGCTTCTGCGTCCATCCCGACGCGCAATGCGATGGCTGATCTGGTGGCTGACAATATTCTCGGCTGGTTCCGGGACGGCAAGGTGCTGACGCCGGTGCCGGAAACGCCGGTTAAGGAGTAAGGTCGGAACCTCCACGCACCGTCACCCCGGACTTGATCCGGGGTCCAGCGCGATCAAGTCTTTGATCGCGAAAGGCTCCTCTCACGGCGCAGACGCGCCGTGGCTGGATGCCGGATCAAGTCCGGCATGACGGAGGAGACGTTTTCGCCCGTTGTGGGCGTTCTATTCCACGATCTCCGCGCTTCCCACCCAGCGCCCTTCGGCAAAAGATCGCGCCATGGCGTGAATGCTGCGCTCGATCTTCAACCCTTCCTCGAAATCGATGATATGGGCCTTCTTGCCGTCAATGGCCGCGATCAGTTCCCGGCATTCGATCACCTTCAGATCGTTGAAACCGAGGCCGTGGCCGGGGGCAGGGATGAAGCGGTCATAGGGCTTGTGATGCGGGGCGGTAAGGATCGTTCTGAAACCCTGCTCTTCCGGGCGTCCATCCGTGGTGTAGAGCTGGAACTCGTTCATCCGCTCCTGATCGAACAGGATCGAGCCGGTGGAGCCATATATCTGGATGGCGATGCGCCCCTTGCGGCCCCAGGCGGAGCGGTTGGCGATGAGCACGGCGGAAATGCCGCCTTCGAGCTTCAGGAGAACGCTGGCAAGATCATGCGTTTCGACGGCCCGCTCGCCGCCGCCGGCAAGCGGACGGGTCTCGTAAGGTTTGACCATATCGGTAATGGCGCTTTCTGCGTGGCCGAAGAGGGCGTAAAGCAGCGATAGCGGGTGCACGGCGAAATCATCCAGTGCGCCGTAACCGGAGGACGCCTCACTCTTCCAGTAGAAGGGCTGGGTGGCATCGGCCATAAAGTCCTCGTCCATTTCGGCACGCACATGATAGACCTTGCCGATCGCGCCGTCGTCGATCAGGCGGCGGATGTGGCGGATGACGGGGTTCTGGATATAGTTGTAACCCATCGCCGCTGCCTTGCCGGACCGGCGGGCGGCATCGCGCATCTTCACCGCGTCAGCAAAGGCGGGCGCCATCGGTTTTTCGCACCAGACATGCTTGCCGGCCTCCAGCGCGGCAATCGCCATTTCGGGGTGAAAGGCATTGGGTGTGGTGACCGAGATGACGTCGATTTCGGGATCGGATAGCAGGTCGCGCCAGTTGCCTGTCGAGCGGACAAAACCGAACTCGGCGGCCTTCTTCGCGGCCAGCTCGGGGTTGACTTCCGCAAGCGTCACAAGGCGGGGGCGTTCCACATCCCCGAAGACGCTCGTGACGTTGTTCCACGCCAAAGCGTGGCACTTGCCCATGTAACCGGTGCCGATAAGGCCCACGCCAAGAGCGGTCATGGTATTCTCCTCCCGAAATTATTGGAATTAATACAATTCGTTAATTGCGTTTGTTGTGTGCCAAGACAATCTCAAGACGTGTCTTCGCGCACTCCCTCATTCCTGTGCCTGTCACAGGAATCCAGCCGACGCGCGTCTGCGCGACGGAAAGACTCCTTTCAGCCCAAGGACTTGGGCTGGCTGGATCCCTGTGACAGGCACAGGGATGAGGAGGCGGCGATGTTTGCCTGAAATGCCTTACGGATTATCGCGCTTGAAAATCCAGTCGTGGTCCGGGTGGTTCTTGAAGCGCCATTTGCGCATCGGCCCGGCCATCACGTTCAGATAATACATCTCATAACCATAGGGCGCGCCGCAGGGGTGATGGCCCTTTGGCACCAGCACGACATCCCCGTCCGATACAGCCATGGTCTCGTCCAGCGACCCGTCCTCGGTAAAGACGCGCTGGAAACCGAAACCCTGCGCCGGGTTGAGCCGGTGGTAATAGGTCTCTTCCAGATAGGTCATGTCGGGGTAGTTATCCTCGTCATGCCGGTGCGGCGGATAGGACGACCAGTTGCCGGAGGGCGTGAAGACTTCCGTGACCAGCAGGCTGTCGGCCACATCGCGTTCTTCCATCGCGATTGGGAAGATGTAGCGCGTATTGGCGCCCTTGCCACGCTCGGTCAGTTGCACACCGTTAGGCCCGATCTGCTGCGCCTCGCGGCTGCCTTTTTCGCCGGGTGCGGTGCAGACGCCAACGGTGCAATCCGTTGTGGCGGTCAGCGACCATTCGGAACCGGCAGGAACATAAACGCAATGCGGCGGCTTGCGCTCGAACACATTCATGCGGTCACCGAGTTCTCCGAAGTCTTTACCCCCTGCGGAAATCGTCGCCTTGCCTTCGACCAGCACGAGGATGACTTCCGTGTCGCCAGTGTTTTCCGCTGCCGTCTCGCCCGGCTTCAGTCGGTAAAGGCCGAAACCGACATAACCCCAATCCGCGCTTTGGGGCGTGATATCGTGCACCTTGCCGCTGGTCGCGACCGGCTTGCGCAGAAGTGAGGTCATGGTGGTGTTCCTTTTTGTGAGCAGTTCAATTCATTGAGCGGCTATTCCCGCGTTTCCCTCATCCCTGTGCTCGTCACAGGGATCCAGCCAGCCCAAGTCCTTGGGCTGAGAGGAGTCTTCCCGCCGCGCCGACGCGCATCGGCTGGATTCCTGTGACAAGCACAGGAATGAGGGGGAGAGGGTTGCGCCGGAGTATGCGATCCTTAGACGACGTATACACTGGTGCTACCCCGACGCTTCAAGCAGCCTCAGCCTTATCCAGCCCCACTTGCCGCGCGAAGGCCTTCAGCGATTTCAGCCCGAGGCTCTGATATTCGAACGGGTTGCGCACGTCAGGATCCTGCTCGGCCTCGATCACCAACCAGCCACTGTAACCATGCTCGGCCGCCACTTTCAGCACGGGCGGGAAGTTTACACCGCCTTCGTTATCGCCAGGCACGGTGAAGACGCCGCGGCGAACGCCTTCGAGGAAGGAGAGCCGCTCGTTGCGGACCTGATCGGCAATGACCGGGCGCACGTTCTTGGCATGAATATGGCCAACGCGGTCCATGTATTTCTGCGCAACGCGAACAGGGTCGCCGCCGCCGAACAGGCAATGGCCGGTATCGAGCAGCAGATGCGTCTTCGGACCGGTGTGCTGCATCAGGAGGTCGATCTCGTCTTCGCTTTCGACCACCGTTCCCATGTGGTGGTGATAAACGAGGGTGATGCCCTGTTCTGCGGCGAAGGCGGCCAGCGCTTCCACGCCTGCTCCGAACGATGCCCAGTCCTCGGCCGCAAGGCGCGGACGGTCGACCAGCGCCGTGTCGTCTGCGCCGTGGATGGCGTTGGACGTCTCGCAGACGATGATGACCTTGGAGCCCATGGCTTTCAGGAGATCGAGCGCCGGCTGCATTGCTTTCTTTTCAGATTCGATACTGTCCGTCACAAGGTTCAGCGAATGCCAGCCCGAGACAAAGGAGAGGCCGCGT
This sequence comes from Agrobacterium sp. NPDC058088, assembly GCF_042885035.1. Lineage (NCBI taxonomy): Bacteria > Pseudomonadati > Pseudomonadota > Alphaproteobacteria > Hyphomicrobiales > Rhizobiaceae > Agrobacterium > Agrobacterium sp. NPDC058088. The sequence goes on from NZ_JBHVSU010000010.1 coordinate 63,464, forward strand.
GGCGAAAGCACGCCCTTCAGACCTTCCGGGTCGGTCGGGAATTTGTGACCCTTTTCGATGCCGTCGAAACCGATCTTGGCGGTTTCATCAAGGCATTGCTCCAGGCTGATATGGGCGCCCAGCGTGCGGTCGTCGTCATTGGACCAGGCGATGGGGTTGGTGCCGTAACGGATCATCTTACTGTCTTTCCTTGACATGGTTTTCATAACGGGCGCGGGCCGGGCCGATTTCGGCGCGGTCTGAGACTTCAGGCACCGCGACATCCCACCAGTGGCCACCGGCCTGCGGGGTCGGATAGGGGTCGGTATCGATGACGATGACGGTCGTGCGGCTGGAGGCACGGGCGGCGGCGAGGGCCTCTTCCAGCTCGGTTATGGTGGAAACCTTGCGTGCATCCGCGCCCATCGAGCCGGAATGGGCAACGAAGTCGATGGCGATCGGATTGACGTTGGTATGGGCGTAAAGGTTGTTGAACTCCGCGCCGCCGGTTTCCATCTGCAGGCGGTTGATGCAGCCGTAACCCCTGTTGTCGGTGATGACGAGGGTGATCTTCACGCCCATGGCGACCGATGTCGCAAGCTCGGAATTCATCATCATGTAGGAGCCATCGCCGACCATGACGATCACGTCCCGGTCCGGTTCCGCCATCTTGATGCCGAGGCCGCCGGCGACCTCGTAACCCATGCAGGAGAAGCCGTATTCCATGTGATAGGAGAGCGGCAGCTTGGATTTCCACAGCTGGTGCAACTCGCCCGGCATCGTGCCCGCCGCGCACATGACGACGGTATTGTCGCGCGACTGGCGCTGGACAGCACCAATGACCTGCATATCGGTGGGCAGGCTGTTTGCGTGCTCTTCGCCCGGCGCCGCCGTATCGGCATCGGCTTTTTCGAACCACGCTGCCTTAAGACCGGCATTCGGCGCTGCAAAGCGATGGCTGCCGAGGGCTGCGGAGAGTTTTTCAAGCCCGATTTTGGCATCCGCCGTCAGGCTGATTGCATCGTGCTTGGCGCTATCATAGGGCTGGACGTTGAGCGCCAGGATCTTGCGGTTCTGGTTTTTGAACAGTGCCCAGGAACCCGTGGTGAAATCCTGAAAACGCGTGCCGACACCAAAGACCAGATCGGCCTTTTCGCTGATGATATTGGCGCTTTCCGCACCGGTAACGCCAACGGGGCCGAAATTCAGATCATGATCCCAAGCCAATGCCGATTTGCCGGCCTGTGTTTCAACAACGGGGATGGAATGGGTTTCGGCAAAGCGTTTCAGCGTCTCCGTCGCACCGGCGAAATGAACGCCGCCACCAGCAACGATGATGGGGTTCTTCGCGGCCTTCAGCGCAGCGACGGCCTCTTCGAATTCCACAACATCGGGCTCAGGACGGCGCTGGCGCCAGACCCGCTTTTCGAAGAAGCTTTCGGGATAATCATAGGCCTCCGCCTGCACATCCTGGCAGAAGGCGAGCGTGACGGGGCCGCAATCGGCCGGGTCCGTCATGGTGCGCATGGCGCGGGGAAGGGCGGTCAGCAATTGTTCCGGCCGCATGATGCGGTCGAAATAGCGGCTGACGGGGCGGAAGCAGTCATTCACCGTCATCGTGCCGTCGCCGAAATCTTCGAGCTGTTGCAGCACTGGGTCCGGGCCACGATTGGCGAAGACATCGCCGGGAATGAGCAGAACGGGCAGGCGGTTGACATGCGCCAGCGCTGCCGCCGTTACCATGTTGGCAGCACCGGGGCCGATGGAAGAGGTGACCGCCATGGCGCGGCGGCGGCGCAGCTGCTTGGAATAGGCGATGGCCGCATGGGCCATGGACTGCTCGTTCTGGCCGCGATAGGTCGGCAGCTCGTCGCGGATGCCATACAGCGCTTCGCCGATGCCGGCGACATTGCCATGGCCGAAAATTGCCCACATGCCGGCAATATAGGTTTCGCCATGTTCATTCATCTGCGCTGCCAGGTAACGAACCATGGCCTGCGCAGCCGTCAATCTTACTGTCTTCACGCTGCCTCTCCCTTTTTGGCGCGCGCCTCATCCCATATACGGCACAGGCTGGTGTAACGCTGCGCCATATCCTTGACCGCTTCCTCGTCGGTCATCTTGCCCGAGAGCCAGCCGCGGGCGGCGTCGGCAAAAATCGTGCGGCCAACGGCGAAACCTTTGACCAGATCGAAACCGGCCGCAAGACGGAAGCTTTCTTCCAGCTCGCTCTGCGGTGCGTCGAGACCGAGAACGACGATGCCCCGCACGTAAGGGTCGTTGCGATGCACGGCGTCGCAGGCATTTTTCCATGCCGCCGTGGTTTTCATCGGCTCCAGCTTCCACCAGTCGGGGTAAACGCCAATCTCGTAAAAGCGCTCGATGATACGGGCGGCGGTCAGATCGTCGGTCGGGCCGACCTTGGAGGGTATGACCTCGAGCAGCATTTCCAGCCGGTTGCGGCGTGCTGCCTCAAACAGCCGTATCACGGTCTCTTCCTGCGCGGCGCGCATCTCATCGGTGTCGTCAGGGTGATAAAAACACAGAACCTTGACGACATTTTCGAGCGGCCATTCGGAGAGCCCGCCAAAATCCTTGCCCAGTTCCGGTTCCAGCGTCAGCGGGCGCGAGCCCGGCCATTCCACCGGACGGCCGATCCAGAGACCGGAGCCGCTGGCGGCAAACAACGCGTCACGTCCAAGGCGTCCGTCGCAGAGAATGCCATAACCCGTTTCCCCACCGGAAACTTTTTGCGCAGCTTGAAGGCAAAGCTTCTTGAAAGCGCCGATCTGCTCGTGCTTGACGCCAAGCTCGTCGGCGATCGCTTCCAGCTGCATGCGATGGTCGAAAGCAAAGACGCGCATGGTTTCCCAATCGCCCTTGCGGTTGGTGGACCAGTGCACCTGCTCCAGCGCCTCGTCCTTGCGCAGCGCCTTGTTGCGAATGCCGGCTTTAAAGAAATATTGCAGCTCTTCCCAGCTTGGATAGGCAGGCGTGCAGCCATGGCGGGAGACGGCAAAGGCGCCGCAGGCATTGGCGTATTTCAGTGTTGTCGGCCAGTCTTCGCCGCGCAGCCAGCCGCGGAACAGCCCGGCCATGAAACCGTCACCAGCGCCCAGAACGTTGAAGACCTCGATCGGGAAACCTTCGCCCGTCTGCCCGTCATCCAGGCTTGCGGGAATGTTGCCGGTGAAGACCGAAGCACCCATCGGGCCGCGCTTGCACACCAGAGTTGCATTCGAAACCTTGCGGACGGCGTTCAGCGCGGTCAGTGTATCGGTCGAGCCGCCGGCAATGTGGAACTCCTCTTCCGTGCCGACGATCAGATCGAAGAGATGCAGGGTGGATTGCAGCTTGGCGGTTACCTTCTGCGATTCCACGAAACGGCTTTCGCCATCGCCATGGCCGGCCACACCCCAGAGATTGGGGCGGTAATCGATGTCGAGCGCGGTCTTTGCACCATTTTCGCGGGCGAGTTTCAGCGCCTTCAGCACCGCCGCTTCCGTCTTCGGATGCGACAGATGTGTGCCGGTGGCGCAGACGCAAGCCGCCTCGGAGATGAAAGCGGGATCGATATCGTCTTCGCTGAGCGCCATGTCGGCACAGTTTTCGCGGTAGAAAATCAGCGGAAACTGGTTCTGGTCACGAATCCCGAGCAGCACCAGCGCCGTCAGGCGCTCCGGGTCGGTTTTCAAGCCTCGCACGTCAACGCCTTCGCGCACGAGCTGTTCGCGGATGAAGCGGCCCATGTGCTCGTCGCCGACGCGAGTGATGACGGCGCTGTTGAGGCCAAGCCGCGCAGCACCCGCTGCGATGTTGGTGGGAGAGCCGCCAATATATTTGGCAAAGGAGGCCATGTCCTCCAGACGGCCACCAACCTGCGACCCATAAAGGTCAACAGACGAGCGCCCGATCGTGATGAGATCAAGTTTTTTCAAAAGGTTCCTCCTTAGCACCGCACGCTGGCGCGGTCTGCCTCATGTGTGTCGAGCGGATCAGGCAACCATGCCGCCAGCTATTGCCATCCCCGCTCCGGTGAGCCTCCTCCGCTCACTTGTCCGTCACGAGAAGGACCGTCGTGGAATGTCCGTTTCATGGATTTGGATCATAAATTCTATTTTTTCCGTTTTCAATAAAAATATTCAGGCCGTCTTGCGTGTTCCCACAGCCACGGCCAGCGTGATGGCGAGACAGAGCGTGGCGGAAAGGGAGCGGAAAGCGCCGAAATCGATCTCGGTGACGGTCAGAAGCGTCGCGCCGGACTTGCGCAGCGGATTGACCGCAGAATCCGAAAGCGCAACGACCGGAATGCCGCTGGCGCGGGCATTCCCCGCCAGTTCCAGCGTTTCTGCGGAGTAGGGGGAAAATGTGATGGCGATCAGCGCGTCGTCACTGGAGATGGCGCTGATATTGCCAAGTCCGCCAACAGCGCTGTGCAGAACCGCGGGCACCTTCATTTTTTCGAAGGCATAGGCCAGATAGCTGGCAATGGGAAAAGAGCGCCGTAAACCGACGATGTGCACGGTGCGCGCCTTTGCCAGTATCGAAACGGCCTCGTCCAACTGCCGTGTATCGACCGATTTCAGCAGCATTTCCAGCGAGGAACGGCCGGCCTCGACAAATTCCGCAAGTAAGCCGGAGGCGCTTTCATCCCCTTTCTCACGCAGATGGTCGAGCCGTGTGGTATAGTCGGGCCAGCCGCCAACATACGAATCGCGAAACAGGCGCTGCATCTCCGAAAAGCCGGAAAAGCCCATGATCTGGCAGAAACGCATAAAGGCCGAAGGCTGCACACCTGCACCCTCAGCCATTTCGGCGACGGTGGAGACGGCAATGCGATCCTGATTGGATGCGACATAATCCGCGCATTGACGCAATCGTTTCGGCAAGCCTTCCGCGACATGGAGCAACCGCTCCTCAAATGCCTTTACGGATTCTGGCGCCTCGATTGCCGTCATTGTCGTTCCCTTATGCAGATTGAATCCCGCGCACTGTAACTGCAATGGAATTTTTATTCCATTGGGTTTTTTAGAGGTAGGAGTGATGGACGGGACCAGGGGCAGGAGGGACCAGCATATTCTCCTCATCCCTGTGCTTGTCACAGAGATCCAGCTGAGGCGCGTCTGCGCGGCGAGAGAGTCCTTCCAGCCCAAGGACTTGGGCTGGCTGGATTCCTGTGACAAGCACAGGAATGAGGGTGGTGGGGTGGACTCAGTGCAGCCCACCCACCCCGAGATGCGTATCGATAATATCCGGATTTGCCGTCAGTTCGCTCGACGGCCCATTCCAGACGATGCGGCCGCGTTCCATGATGATGGCGTGGTCTGCGAAATCGATGGCCATCTGGATGCGTTGTTCAACGAGAAGAATGGTCATTTCGCCTGACTGTGCCAGTTTGGAAAAGGCGGCCATCAGTTCTTCGCAGATGACGGGGGCAAGGCCTTCGAGCGGTTCATCGAGAAGCAGCACCCGTGGCTTTCCGAGAATGGTGCGGGCGGTGGATAGCATCTGCTGCTCACCGCCTGACAGTTGCGAGCCTAAATTGCGGCGCCTTTCCTTCAGGCGTGGAAACAGCGTGTAGGCTTCCTCGATGGCCGATTTTGGTCGTCCCTTGAGGCCGACGAACAGGTTTTCCTCCACTGTCAGCGTCGGAAACACGTCACGCGTCTGCGGCACGTATCCGAGACCGGCGTGGGCGCGCGCCGCACTCGGGAGGGCGGTAATGTCCTGCCCGCCGATGCTGATATCGCCGGAAAAACGTTTCGTCTGTCCAGCCAGCGTGGCGAAGAGGCTTGTCTTGCCGACGCCGTTGCGGCCGAGCACGGCGAAACGCGAGCCCGACGGTACGGAAAGCGACAGGCCCTCAATGACCCTTGTCGGGCCGTAACCGGCGGTGAGGTTGACGATTTCAAGCGGCGCTGCGGGCATCGGCGTAACTTCCCAGATAGGCTTGGCGGACTTCCGCATTGCTGGTGACGTCTTCAGGTGAACCATCAAAGATCACCGCACCTGCAGCAAGCACCACCACACGTTTGGCAAAACGGAAGACCAGATCCATGTCGTGCTCGATCATCAGGATGGCGAGGTCGGCGGGCAGCCGGTCGAGCGCCTGTTCGATGCGCGCCGTTTCCGTGGAGGGCACGCCTGCGGCGGGCTCATCGAGCAGCAGGATTTTCGGGCGAAGCGCCATGGCAAGCGCAATTTCGATCAGTCGCTGCTGGCCATAGGCGATTTCACGCACCCGGGTTTCGGCGAGCGTCAGAAGGCCGAGCGTGCCCATGATATCGCGGGCTTCGCTCATGACGGAGGGCATGGCGCGATAACGCCCGAAGATCCGTCCCGTCTTGCCTTCCCGCTGGAGAATGGCAAGCGCCACGTGTTCCTCCGGCGTCATGTCCTGAAACAGCCGTGTAACCTGGAAGGACCGCACGAGGCCTCGTTTTACGCGCTGGCTGGCGCTGAGGCTTGTGACGTCCTCGCCCGCGATGCGTACCGTGCCGGCCGAGGGTTTGATATTGCCGGTGACGAGATTGACGAAGGTCGTCTTGCCAGCGCCATTGGGGCCGATCAGCACGGTACGGTCCCCCGGCGAAAGCGACAGCGACACATTGTTGGTGACGATAAGGCCGCCGAAATTCTTCTGCAGGCCGGTCACTTCGAAAATGGCGCTCATTTGCGATCTCCCCGCAGACGCGCGATGATCTGCTCACCCGCGCCATAAAGTCCGCGTGGCGCAAAAAGCACGACGGCAATCAGCAGCAGACCGACGATGGTGAGCCAATGGAACGGATTGGCGGCGGAAACGACATCCTCGAACCACATGAAGGTGACGGTGCCGATTAGCGCGCCGTAAAGCGAGCCCGCGCCGCCGAGCACCAGCATGACAAGACCCTCGGCCGATAGGGTGAAGCTGAGGCTGTCCAGGCCGACGACCTGCGTGGAAATGGCGTTGAGCGCGCCACCGATGCCGGCGACGATGCCTGAAATAACGAACATCTTCAGGATTGTGCCATTGACGGCGCCGCCCATGGCTTGAATGCGGATGCTGTCCTGCTTGACGCCACGGCACAACATGCCGAAGGGCGAATTGACAACGACCCGAAGCGCCAGAAAAACGACAAGCAGCAGGCAGACGCCATAGATATAGGCGGTGCGGCCATAAAGATCGAATTCGAAGGTGCCGAACAGCGCATCGGGTGACACGCCTGACAGGCCGTCGCTGCCGCCGGTCCAGTTCGACGCCTTGTTGGCCGCCTCATGGAACAGATGGATGACGGCGATGGAGAGCACCAGTTGCGGCAGGCCATGTGCGCGCAGCAGAACCGTGCCTGACAGCAACCCGGCCAGGCCGCCCGCAGCCGCGCCGATGGCGGTCATCAGCAGCGGATCGGTGATGTTGAAATGAGCAGCGGCAATACCGGATGCATAGGCACCTGCGCCGAACAGCGCGGCGTGGCCGAGCGTGGCGACGCCGCAATAACCGGTGACGAGATCGATCGACAGCACCAGAAGCGCAATCGCGATGATGCGCGTCAGAAGCGCCAGATTATCCGGAAACAGGAAATAACCGATGATGGCGGCGGCGATGATGACAAGGGGCCCGCCCAACGCGCGCAGCGGCGAGCGCGCCTTCGGGATCCTGGCCTTTTCGGTTACGTCGTTCATGAGCACCGCCATCTCATTTCGTCCTTCCGAGAAGGCCGCGCGGGAACAGCGTGATGATCACGATGACCGCCAGATAAAAGAAGAATTCGCCGTATTCGGGCGCAAGATACCGCCCCGTCGTATCGATGGCGCCGAGCAGCAGGCAAGCGATGAGCGCACCGGGAATGGAGCCCGCGCCGCCGACCGAGACTACCACGAGGAAGGTGACCATGTAGCGCAGCGCATAATAGGGCTCCACCGGCAGCAGTTCCGCGCCGATGACGCCGCCCATGGCGGCAAGCCCGACGGCGATGGCGAAGCTGACGGCATAGATGACTTCGGTACGCACGCCGAGTGCCGCCGCCATGGCGGCATTGTCCACTGCCGCCCGCAGCTTGATGCCGAAGGCGGTCTTTTCGAAGGTGAACCACAATGCGCCTGCTACGGCCAGACCGCAGGCAATGGCGAAGATGCGGTGGGTGGCGATGGTGCGGAAGCCGAGATCGGTGGGGCCGGCCAGCTGCTGCGGCAGCGGAATGGTCTTCAGCGTCGGGCCGAAGACGAAATTGGCGATGCCGATGATGCAGAATGTGATGCCGATGGTCATCAGCACCTGCGTCAGCTCCGGAGCGCCATAGATGCGGCGATAGAGAAAACGCTCAAGCGGTATGGCGATGATGATGGTGCCGACGATGGCGACGAGGATCGCTGCCGCATAACCGAGACCGAGGCCGTGGGCGGCATAGGAGGCGAGATAACCGCCGATCATGGCGAATGCGCCATGCGCGAGGTTGACCACGCGCATCAGCCCCATCGTCACCGAAAGGCCGATAGAGATGATAAAAAGGACCATGCCATAGGCAAGCGCATCGATAAGGATGCTGAAGACCGTCTGCATGCTGAAAAAGCTCCTCCCGGTGCTGCAATGCCCGAACCGGGCCGGAACCGAACCGCCGCAAGGACGGTTCGACCCGCTTTGAATGGCCGCTGTTATTTTGCTGCGGCGAGGCCCGGATCGCCCTGTTTTTCGAACGTCTGGACTTCCTTGTTGTAGTAGCTGCCGTCATCTGCCTTGGCCACTTCGCGCAGATAGATGTTCTGCGTGATGTGTCGGCTTTCCGGATCGATGCTGACAGGGCCGCGCGGGCTTGTCCAGGAAAGACCCTTCACAGCCGACACCGCCTTTTCCGCATCCTGTTTGCCGCCGGTGGCCTCTATCATCTTGCTGATGACATACATGCCGTCAAAGGCGCCGACTGCCGGGAAGGAGAGTTCCTTGGGGTTGCCGATGGCCTTGGTCGCGGCTTCCACGAAAGTCTTGTTTTCAGGCGAATCATGCGAGACGGCGTAGTGGAAGGTCGTCTGCATGCCAAGCGCCGCTTCACCGAGCGCCGGCAGATCGGACTCCTGCGTCAGATCACCCGGTGCGAAAAGCTTGATGCCCGATGATTTCAGCCCGTTGTCGTTAAAGGCCTTTACGAAACCGAGCGTCGTTGGGCCCGACGGCAGGAAGGCGAATACGCCCTGCGCGCCGGAATCCTTCACGCGCTGCATGATGGGGCTGAAATCGTTGGTCGAAAGCGGCATGCGGATGCTTTCGACAACCTCGCCGCCGGCGGCGGTGAAGGCCGCCTTGAAGGCGTTCTCGGCATCGACGCCCGGCCCGTAATCGCTGACCAGCGAGATGACCTTCTTCACGCCGCCATCAAAGGCCACCTTGGCGATGGGGGTGGAGGTCTGCCAGGTGGTGAACGAGGTGCGCACCACATAAGGGCTCTTGGTCACGATGGCCGAAGTGGCGGCATTCATGATGACCATCGGCACGTTGCCCTGCTTTAAGAGCGGCGTGACGGCCATGGCGTCGGGGGTAAAATAGAAGCCGGCGAGATATTGCACGCCTTCCTTCACCACCAGCTCCTGCGCCAGCGCCTTGGATTGCGCGGGATCGGCCTGTGGCACATCGCGATAAACGACTTCTACCGTGTCATTGCCCACTTTGTTGCCGTGAAGGGCAAACCAGGCATCAATACCTGCCTTGAAGTTTTTGCCCTGCAGCGCGAACGGGCCGGAGAACGGACCGACCACGCCGACCTTGATGGTCTCGGCATAAGCGGCAGTACTGAAGCAGATGGCCGCGATGGCGGCGGTGATCCGTAATTTCATGAATTCCTCCCAATTGATCCGTGGCTCCCATCCACCGATCCAGGCTGCCAGATTGATGAGTGCGGTAGCCAAAGTAAAATGAAATAAGGGGGGTGATAAATAACCTGACGGTTATCAATATCCGTCCCGCAGGGTTTGTCTCATGCAAGATCGCACAATAGTGATCGTCCCGTGATTCTCACTATATAGCGCCGCGGCAGCCATCACGACCGGTGTTTTTACGGCACGTGGTATCGAAATGCTTCCTCATGAAAACCAGCTTTTGTGCTGTTTCGACAATGACGGTCATACCCGCGCAAGCCTCGTGCCTTAACCAGTTCTAAGGGGATTGTTTGTAGCCTCGCGAAGCATATTGTGAACTTTATTTGGTGTCTGATGGGCGAATATCAAAATAGAGTTGTTGAGTTGATGCGAGATCGCGTTGGCGAAAGTATACTCAACAACAAGATCGAGCGCCGCGAAGCATTTCTTCGCAAGGCGCTGGCGCTGTATCACGTCATGGGCGGAGACGCGCAAGGCATGCACGCTGCTGTGGAGGATGTGGTCAACCTGCAAAAGCCGAGTGTCGATGTCGCTATTGGCGACGTGATGCATGAGCTGGCAGCAATCGGTCACGTTGCCGATCTTGATATTATTCAGGCCGGGTACAACAAGCTTGATGCCGCTAATATGCATATTCTAAGCAAGGGCAAGAGGCTGTTGCAGAAGCAGCGGGACCAAAAACTCGCCGGTTCGGCGGGAAAATAGGCCGCCCATCGAGGGCGGCCGCAATATCAGGCCAGTTCCCCGACGAGAATCTCCTGCCAGGCATCATAGGCCGATAGAACCGTTTCCATCTGTGCGGTGTGGCCGGTGATGAAGTCGTTGCCGTAGATCGTCTCGTCGGGATATTCGGTGATCAGCGTCATCGGCACGGTGTGGCGGTCGTCGACGGAAGACAGGCACGGGAAGCCGTTGATGATGCGGAAACCGGTTTCTCCGGCATGGATTTCATAGAGCGCGATCTGTCGGTTATTGTAATCGAGCAGGCCGGGAATGGCGCCGAGATGACGGGTCACCCGGTCGAGCAGGGCTTCGGCCCGCTCTTCCCAATCCGCATGGTGGCGGATGATGAGGAAGAAACCCTTCGGCAGCGTCCACATGGCGAAATTGCGCGGCACATAACCGGATAGAGGTCGGGTCCACTCATGCGAGGGATAACCGTGCAGGTTCACATGCAGCTTCGCGCCACTTATCTCCTGCGCCTTGAAGCGGATTTCCTTCTCGTTGAGATGGCTACCTGAATTTTCCAGCGTGCGATATTCGAGGTCATCGCCGAGTGCCGTATAGCGCGCGGCATGGTGCATATGCCGCGGATTGTCGACGCGCAGGCGCTGGTGCAGGGCATAACCGTCAGGGTTTTCCAGCGGAGAAATCGTGAAATGCGCGCCCTTGTGTGCGACGAGTTTGCGGGCCGCGCGGATCGCGCCGACGACGCCTGTGGTTTCGTTCGGATGCTGGCCACCGCTGATCATCACGGCAGCATCGCTGCCGGTAACATATCGGGCGGCAAGGGTGCGGCCGGAGCGGGAACGCGCCTCGAAAGCCTCGCCGGCGATGCCTGAGAGCAGTTTTGCGATCTGGCCCGCAGCGATCGGTTCGCGTGCCTCATCGATCAGCTGTTCGCCGCCATCAAGGAAGGCTGTGGTGAGCGGCCGTGTCTCGATGCGAACGGAGACTTCGCCTTCACTTTTCACGATTTCCGGCACGATCTGGCCGGGTTTCAGGCCCCTGTCACCCAAGGGACGGCCTGACTTTTTCTGGAAGAACTCCAGGAGCGAGAAGTAAAAATCCTCATGCAGCGCCTCGCGCAGGCTGACGACCTCATCACCAACGGAGAGGGCCAAGTCCTCAGCCGGATGCGCGACGCGGATGTTCAGCTCCTCGAAATAGGGCTCGTCATTGCCCCAGTCGTGATTGGCGACGGCGTTGATTGCCGCATGGAAAAGCTGTTCGTATTCTGTCTCCAGCCGTTCGCCCAAGGCATCACCGGCAAGCCGGAACCAGCCGGTGGGAGAGACATTGGTTTCACCCACGATATCGGTATGGACCCGGTTTGGAGCGAGAACCTTGAGAGTTTCCGTTTTGCCGTTGCGGCTCAGCGTAACGTCATAATGGAAGGCGTCGTCCTCGCGGGCGATGAAATCCAGCTTGGCATCGCCCACCAGCGCCGCCAGCGGATAGGCCTCCAGCCGGAAACGGTTGGCGGGGGCGTTCTCGTGCACCGGGTAATGCACCTCGATGGCGTCAACGCCATCGAAATTGATCTCTTCCAGAAAGGTGAAGAGAAGCGGCTTGTAGGCGTTGCGGATGCGGGCGCTGACCCCCTTTTTCTTCAGCCTGTTTTCAGCCTCGCGGCGACTCTTGGCATCATCGAAGGTCCATGCCTCGAAGGACTGGCCGGGCTCGGCGCGGGCGACCAGCGTATCCAGAGTGCGCGCGAAAGTCTGGTCGAAAATCTGGCTCATGGGTTACCTCGAGGTTCTGCCTGTTGGGTCAAGGCTGTCGCGCAGCCAGTCGCCGAGAAGGTTAAGGCCAAGCACGGTGAGAAGGATAGCAAGGCCTGGAAAGACGCTAACCCACCATGCCGTCTGCAGATAGGTACGCCCATCCGCCAGCATGCCGCCCCAGCTTGGAATTGTCGGATCAACGCCGAGACCAAGGAAGGTGAGGCTGCTTTCCAGCAGGATGTTGTTAGCGACATTCAGCGTCATCAGCACGATGACCGGGCCGATGAGGTTTGGCAGCAGGTGCTGAAGGATGATGCGCCAGTCCTTTACGCCGATGGCGCGGGCCGAAAGGATGAATTCCCGCTCCCTGAGCGTCAGCACCGAGCCGCGCACGAGACGCGCATATTGCACCCATTGCGAGACGATCAGCAGGATGATGGTGTTGGTAAGGCTGCCGCCGACGATCGCTATGAAGGTAATGGCGAGCAGGATGAAGGGCATGGCGAGCTGGATATCGGCAAAGCGCATGACCAGCATATCCCAGAAGCCGCGATAATAACCCGCCACCAGGCCAACCACGACGCCGAAGATGACAGCGCCGATGACCGAGGTGAAACCGACCAGCAGCGAAATCTTGCCGCCAGCGACGACACGGGCGAGAACGTCACGCCCGAGCGGATCGGTGCCGAGCGGATGGGCGGCATTGGCGAAGGGTTTAGCAAGGCGCGCCATCAGGTCGATCTTGTCCGCACCGCCCGGAAACAGCACATCGGAAAAGACGACGGCAAGGCAGATGATTGTTGTCAGCGACGCGCCGAGGACGAATTCGAGATTGGTGAAGCGCGCGAGACGCGAGGTTTTGGCAGACATCGTCACTTACTCCGTGCGGATGCGCGGATCGACAAGGCCATAGGCGATATCGACCAGAAGGTTGATGCCGACGATCATCAGCGACAGCACGGTGATAACGGCTTGAAGCACAGGATAGTCACGCGCGCCGACCGCGTCGAAGGCCAGCGTGCCGAGGCCCGGCCAGTTGAAGACGCGCTCGATGACGACGATGCCGCCGAGCAGCCCGCCGAATTGCAGGCCGAAATAGGTAATCAGCGGAATGGCGCAGTTGCGCAGCGCGTGTTTGTAGAGAACCTTGCTTTCACTGAGCCCCTTGGCGCGTGCCACCATGACATATTGCGAGCGCAGCGTATCGAGCATTGCGGTTCGCACCAGGCGCACATTGGTGGCGGTGAGGATGACGCCCATGGTGACGGCGGGCATGATGTAGCTCGCAAAACCACCCATGCCGCTTGGCGGCAGCCAGCCGAGCGTGATGGAGAACAACAGCACCAGCATGGTGGCCAGCCAGAAATTCGGGAAGGACAGGCCGACGAGCGAGAAGATGCGGATCACCTGATCGGCCGTCTTGCCGCGCGAGGTCGCCGCCTTGATGCCGAGCGGAATGGAAAGCGCAATTGACACCGCCATGGAGATGAAGGCGAGAAGCAGCGTTGCGGGCAGGGCATCGGCAATGAGGCGCGAGACCGGCGTGCTGCCCGTGAAGCTGCGGCCGAAATCGAGCGTCACGAGGCCCTTCAGGAAGCTGAAATATTGCACGAAGAACGGCCGGTCGGTGCCGAGCGCCGCACGGATGCGCGCCAGATCATCTTCCGTCATGCTGCCGCCGCCCTGGAACATGGTGACGGCGGGGTCACCCGTCAGGCGGATTGCGAAGGAAACGAGAAGGGTGATGGCGATGACGACAAAAATCGCCTGCAGCAATCGCTTGATGAGGAAACCGGCCACGTTTTTTACCTTGAAGAGAGATCCGGCCTTGCCCGCATTCGGCGGGCAAGGTGTTGATCAGAAACCAGCCTGATTATTCGACGGTGACGTCGGTCAGCTTCAGGCGGTTATCCGGCGGTGCGACGAAACCCTTGACCCGCTTGTTGATGCCGTAAATGGCATTGGTGTTGTAAAGAGGGATTTCCAGCGCGCGTTCGGCGGTGTAGCTGCCGATTTCCTTGAGGATCTTTTCGCGCTCGGCACGGTCGGTCAGCGGACGCTGGGATTCCAGGAGCTTGTCCAGCTTTTCGTCCTTGTCGTAAGGGTTCCACTTTTCACCGGAGTGATACATGGAATAGGCGGTGTTGTCGTAATCGAAGGTCCAGCCGCCCCATTTCTGCTGGAACATCGCGCCGGTCTTGCCCTGCGGAATGATGTCGTTCAGGAGAACGTTGGTTTCATAGGGCTTGATGGTGGCGGTGATGCCGACCATGGAGAGGTAGCTGGAGATGACCTGCGCCACCTCGTTCATCGTCGCATCGTTGCCGCGGATATCGATCTGGAGCGCCGCACCCGGCTTGACGCCGGCTTCCGCGAGAAGCTTCTTGGCGCCTGCCGGATCGTAGGGCAGCGGTTTCAGATCGGCGTCGTAACCGAAGGACAGCGCACTCTGGAAGCTGGCGATTTCCGATGCCTGACCGGCGAGGATCGACTTGACGATCGTGCCGCGGTCGACCGCCATGATGATGGCCTTGCGCACCTTCGGATCGGCGGTGATGCCGTCACGGGTGTTGAAACGCAACGCATCCACCGTCGGGCCGGGAACGCTGACGATCTGAAGCTTGGAATCGCCTTCGATGACCGGGATCATGCCAATCGGAATGGTGGGCGGAATGACGAGATCGACGCGGCCTGCCTGCAATTCGGCAACGGCGGTCGCCGGCTCGGAGATGAAGCGGTATTCCAGTTCGGAAAGCTTCGGCGCACCGCCCCAATAATCCGGGTTGGCTTCAAGCTTGATGTTGGTCTTCGGCGCATAGGATACGAATTTGAACGCGCCGGTGCCGACCGGATTGAGGTTGAAGTTGTCCTCACCCTTTTCCTGAATGTATTTCGGCGGCACGATCATGCCGCCATAACCGGCAAGCTTGGTCAGAAGCACCGGATCCGGCGCCTTCAGCTTCATGTCGACGGTGTAATCGTCGATGACATCAACGCTTTCGATGGAAACATAGTTGGAGCGCTGCGGGCCCTTAGCACCCTGTTCGCCGAGAAGGCGCTCGAAGGTGAACTTGACGGCGGTGGCGTTGAAGGGCTCGCCATTGTGGAACTTGACGTTCTGGCGCAGCTTGAAGCGGATGCGCTTGCCCTCATCCAGCTCTTCCCAGGATTCGGCAAGGCCGGGCACAAGTTTCAGGTCCGGTCCGCGATAGGTGAGGCCATCGAAAATGTTGGTGGCGACAGCCGCCCATTGCACGAGGAAGGTGTCGATCGGATCCCAGCTGCCCGGATCCTGCGGGCTGGAAATGGTCATCTTGCCGGCGGCAAGAGCCGGTGCGGCGGTCAAGGCCGTGGCGGCCATGGCAAGCGCGACGAACGTTGTCGTCATCCCCTTCTTGATTATTGTCATCTACCTGTTCCTCTTCAGATGGTTGTGGTTCTGGTTGTTATTCAGGCGCTCTTCGCGATGAAGTGGCCCGGATTGATTTCCTCATGGGCGAGAATGGCCGGCTCATCGCCGACACGGCGCACGGGGTTTGGAATCTCCCCCTCGATCATGGCGATGCGGCGCTCTATGGTCGGATCAGCCACCGGCACGGCTGATAGCAGGCGGCGGGTGTAATCATGCGTCGGTGTTTCGAACACCTGCCGGCGGCTGCCCATTTCCATGATCTGGCCAAGATAAAGCACGGCGACGCGGTGGCTCATCTTTTCCACGACAGCCATGTCGTGGCTGATGAAAAGATAGGCGAGCCCGCGCTCGGCCTGCAAATCCATGAACAGATTGATGATCTGCGCCTGAATGGAGACATCTAGCGCCGACAGAGCCTCGTCGGCAATGATGAGCTTCGGATTGGAGGCAAGCGCCCGGGCAATGCAGACGCGCTGGCGCTGACCGCCGGAAAACTCGTGCGGATACCGCGCGGCGTGCTCGGAGGAGAGGCCCACACGCTCCAGCAATTCATCCACCCGCCGCTTTACGGCCTTCTGATCATTGATCAAACCATGGGTGTTGATCGGCTCGGCAATCGAGAAACCAACAGTCTTGCGCGGATCGAGCGAGGCGAAGGGGTCCTGGAAGATATATTGCACTTCCTGACGCATGCGGAAGCGTTCCGCCGCCGACATCTGTGCAAAGCTGCGGCCGTTGAAGGTTATTTCGCCCGAGATGGCCGACTGCAACTGCTGGATGGTGCGGCCGATGGTGGATTTGCCCGAGCCGGATTCGCCCACCAGCGCCAGCGTTTCGCCGGCATGAATATCGAAACTGACCTTCTGCACGGCGCTGCACCGGTGCGTTGCCTTGCCGAAGAGGTTCTTGCGGATATCGAAGCGAACGAACAGATCCTTGACTGACAGAAGCGGCTTCTGGTCGTATTTCGCGGTATTTTGCACGCGCTCTTCACCGATCACGACCGGCTGGCCATCCTGCAGCACGGTGAGCGGCAGGCGCTTCGGGAAGGCTTCACCTTCCATGCTGCCAAGGCGGGGAACGGCGGAAAGCAGGGCGCGCGTGTAAGGGTGCTGCGGATTGGCGAAGATATCCTTGACCGGGCCTTCCTCGACCTTCTTGCCCTTCCACATGACGACGACGTCATCGGCCATTTCCGCCACCACGCCCATATCATGGGTGATGAAGACCATGCCCATGCCGAGCTTTTTCTGAAGATCGCGCATGATGTTGAGGATCTGCGCCTGAATGGTCACGTCGAGCGCCGTCGTCGGTTCGTCGGCGATCAGAAGCTTGGGGCGACAGGCGAGCGCCATGGCAATCATCACGCGCTGGCGCATGCCGCCGGAAAGCTGGTGCGGGTATCGCTTCAGAAGCTCGGCGGCATCGGGCAGGCGCACCATTTCAAGCAGCTTCTGTGCTTCCGCCATCGCCGCCTGTTTACCCATCTTCTCATGCAGGACAAGCACTTCGCAGATCTGGTCGCCGATGGTGAAGACGGGGTTGAGCGAGGTCATCGGCTCCTGGAAGATCATGGCGATCTCCTTGCCGCGGATCGAGCGCATTTCTTTCTGAGAGGCCTTCAGCAAGTCCCTGCCTTTAAACAGGATTTTGCCGGTGGGGTAGGTCGCGCCCATCATGTCCGCAAGGCGCATGGTGGAGAGCGACGTGACCGACTTTCCCGAACCGGATTCGCCGACGATCGCCACCGTGCGGCCGGGCTCGACGCTGAAGGAAATATCGTCCACGACGCGGCTATGACCGAACTCGACGCTCAGGCCTTCGACGGACAGGAGGGCGTTTGCGTTTGCGGCGGTCATATCAGCGTCTCCGGCGTGGCCTGCGCCGGTGAAGGGGCGCGGTGATCAGGAAAAAGAAAAGGGTGATGGGCAGGCGAGCTTCGCGCAACGCCGGACGGAAATGTCGAAAATGTCGGGTGAGATCGCATCTTCAGGATGTTTTTTCACAAGGGGCCGCACGACAAGCGATGCCCCAGATTAGTAGCCGTAGTGCCGCCGCAGCCGTGCCGGTTACATCGATGGCCACCGCCCGACGCGAAACGCCGGACGCCAATTCGACAATGCGCATGAAACCTTATTCTCCCCCACCTTTGTTTTATAGAAAAAGCTAACAAAACAGAACAATCATGTCCATAGTGTTGAACAATTTTTCTGTACTGCTCTACAAATGCGCATATGCACCGATTTTGAGCGCGAGCTCCTGCCGAATGCTGCGCAAAGAGGCGTGTATTCCGCCTTGAGTGTCACTAAAAACGCTGAGAAGAACCAAAAGGAATGGGAATGCCGAGCGTGAACAATAGTGCAGGCGCAGTCAGGCTGAGGGGTTTTCTACGATGCTTATCCAGGGATGATGTCGAACTGGTCCGGCGCCACCTTCCTGAACATCTTCGTCTGACGAGAGAGGAACCCGGCTGCATTTCCTTTGAGGTATCCGAGACAGACGATCTCCTGATCTGGCGGGTTGAGGAGCTTTTTGCTGATCGTGCCGCCTTTGATTTTCATCAGCGTCGGACGCGGGCGTCGGAGTGGTTTATGGCGACCTCCGCCATTCCACGCGATTACGAGATAACGACATTGGAATAAATGAGAACAGGCCGCAGCGGCATTCCTGCCGGCTGCGGCCTGTTGGGATTTCGCTGCCGAGACCTATTCCTTCGGCATGCCAACCGGCGGCGCAAGCCGTCGTTGCGCGGCGATGCGGAAGGGGGCGTTCATTGCGCCATAACCGCCGTAAGCCCCGCGCCTTTCGACGATTTCGAAGAAGAAACCTTCGCCGAAGGTGCGGCTGTAAATCTGGAAATATTCGCCGTTGTCGTCGCGGTCATAAAGGATGCTCGCCGCTCTGAGCGCATCGGAAAGTTCCGGTTCCAGACCGAAACGGGCTTCCAGATCGTCGTAATAATTGCGCGAGATCGGCAGGGCCTGAAAACCGCGCGCCTGCATCGCCTTGGCCGTTGCGAAAATATCGTGGGTGGCGAAGGCGATGTGCTGGATGCTGGTGCCGAAACCTTCAGCCAAGAATTTGCCGGCGAAGGTCTTGCGATTGTCGGCACCGTTCATGGTCAGGCGAAAATGCGGCGAGGGTACGCTTTCAATCGCCTGGCTGCGCACCAGCCCGCCCGGATCGACCACATCGATCATCGGTGTGCGGCGGGAGGAAAACAGCGAGATGTAAAACAGAAGCCAGGTCAGCATTTCATCATAATGCGTTGTTTGCGCGAGATGATCGATACGTGTCAGACCGGCATCGCTGGTCGTCTTGTGCCCCTGTATCGGCACGAATTCCTTGTCCCAGATGGAGGCGAGTGCGGGGGTGTCATCAAGGAAATAGATGACGCCGTTGCCCACGCCCTGAATGGCGGGAACCGAGACTTCACCTGTCTTGCGCGGTTCGGCAAAGGTCGGAGCACCGAGCGCTTCTGCCCGCGCCAGTGCCGCCTTGGCATCATCGACCTTCAGTCCGAAGGCATAGGCATTGGTGCCGTGGATCGAATAGGAGGCACCGGCGAAGCTGTCGCCATCATCGCTGGTATTGATGACGATGCGGATGTCGCCCTGCGTATAGAGATCGACCGTGCGGTTGCGGTGCTGCGCCGATTTCTCAAAGCCGAGCGTGGCGAGCAACGCCTCCAGATTGGCCTTTTCTTCCGGTGCCGTGGTGAATTCGACGAATTCGACGCCCTGCGTCTCAACTCGTTCCGGCATCGCTGGTACGTCGATGCGAATATCGGGTTCGAGACGCCGCACCTGGTCCATGAGGTTGATCAGCGAGCGATGGCCATCTTCGGCAAGCAGCCGGGCCGAGCCGCCACGAAACTGGTCGTTGAAGATTTCAAGCGAAAGCGGCCCACTATAGCCTGTTGCCGCCACGGCCCTCATGAAGTCTACGACAGGCAGATCGCCTTCTCCCGGCATATTGCGGAAATGTCGGCTCCAGTAGAGCAGGTCCATGTCGATCAGCGGTGCATCGGCCAGCTGAACAATGAAGATCTTGTCGCCGGGAATGGAGCGGATGGAATTTGGATCGATCTTGCGCGACAGCGTGTGGAAACTGTCGAGAATGATGCCGACACTGGCGTGGTCGGCGCGGCGCACCACCTCCCAGGCGTCGCGGTGATCGCTGATATGGCGACCCCAGGCCAGCGCCTCGTACCCCACGCGAACGCCATGTTTTGCAGCAAGCTCACCCAGCTGATGGAAATCGGCCGCGGCCCGGTCGATGCCGCCGAGCGAGACCGGTGAGACATTCGAGCAGATCAACATCAGATCGGTGCCGAGTTCGCCCATGATGTCGAATTTGCGCTGAGCACGCTCGAAGGCGCGGGCGCGGTGGGGTTCCGGCATGCCCTCGAAGTCGCGGAAGGGCTGGAAGAGGGTAATCTCAAGGCCGTGATCGGCGGCCAGCGCCTTCACCTCGCGCGGCGAAGCATCATAGGTCAGGAAATCGTTTTCAAAAATCTCAACGCCCGAAAAACCTGCCTTGGCAATCGCCGCCAGTTTTTCTGGGAATTCGCCACTGATCGATACGGTTGCAATGGATGTGCGCATTGGCATGCCGTGTCCTGCTGTGTCATAGCTCGCCATATTGCCTTCCTTTTCAGCCTTATGTACTGATTGGTTAATAATACGGGCGTGGGCGGTAACCGCAAGCCCAAGGGTGGATTGATCGACCATGACGAAAACCGCGACTTCCAAAGGCACAGCAGAAACTCGCCCGGCGAAACGGGACCCGGAGGGTGTGCGGCGCGATATTCTGTCCGTGGCGATGGAGGAATTTTCGCAAAACGGTCTGTCGGGAGCGCGGATCGACGAGATCGCCGCGCGCACGCGGACGTCCAAGCGCATGATCTATTATTACTTCACCGACAAGGAGAGCCTTTATCAGCATGTGCTGGAAGAGGCATATGCCAAGGTACGCGGAGGGGAAAGCGATCTGAGCCTGGATGAGCTGGAACCTGTGGCGGCACTCGAGAAGCTCTGTCGGTTCACGTTCGATCACCACCGGCGTAATCCGGCCTTCATCCGAATGGTGATGATCGAGAATATTCACCACGGGCGGCACATGCAGTCTTCCGGGACCATACGCGAGTTGAACCGCACCGCCATCGAGGCGCTGGAGAGCGTGCTGGTTCGCGGCCAGCAGAGCGGCATCTTTCGGCAGGGCATCGACGCCTTGGAATTGCACTGGCAGATCAGCGCCCTGTCGTTTTTCAACGTCTCTAATGTCGCGACGTTCTCGTTTATCTTTGGCGACAGCCTGTTTACCGATGATGGCCAGGAGACCTTGTCGCGGCACGCCAGCGACATGGTGCTGCGTTATGTGCTGGCGCCCGCCCATCTCACGAAGATCGTGAAAGACGCTTGATAAGGTGGCTGAGAGCCACCTCGTATCCTTCGATACCCAACCCAGCGATCACGCCCTCTGCACGGGGTGAAATGTAGGAGTGGTGCCGGAAGGCCTCGCGCTTGTGAATGTTCGAGATGTGCACCTCGATGACGGGAGCCTCGAAGGTATTCAAGGCATCGAGGATTGCCACAGAGGTGTGTGTGAACGCGCCGGGATTGATGACGATGCCCGCGGACTTGCCGCGGGCTTCATGGATCCAGTCGATGATCTCATATTCCCGGTTGCTCTGGGCAAAAAAAAGCGTGTGGCCGGCAGCGTCGGCGATGGCGCGGCAGTTTGCTTCGACGTCGGCAAGCGTTTCATAGCCATAGATTTCCGGCTGGCGCTGGCCAAGCAGGTTGAGATTGGGACCGTTGAGGACCGTAAAGAGGCTCATGCTACGCCCTCCGCCATGCATAGTTCGGTGAAATGCGCCGTCATGCGCTCGGCGTCCGGCTCGCGTCCGCAGAACAGCCGGAAGGCGCCAACGGCCTGGAACACGGTCATGCCGCCGCCTGGCAAGGTGCGGCAACCCTTCTGTGCCGCTGTGGCCAAAAGCTCTGTCACAAGCGGCATGTAGACAATGTCGGCCACCCAATGTCGCTGTTCTATGAGATCGGCGGCAACAGGCATGCCCGGATGCGCTGGCATGCCCATCGGGGTGGCGTGGATCAGGCCATCTGCATAGGGCAGGGACGCAGCCGGGTCATTCACCGCAAAGGCGCGCCCCTCACCAAAACGGCCGTTGAGATCCTGCGCCAAGCGCTCGGCCCTTGCCATATCCCGATCCAAAATATCAAGGCGGGCAATATCGAGCTTCAACGCCGCGTGTGCGACGGCGACCCCCGCGCCACCCGCGCCGACCAACAGTGCCCGATCCCGTTTTGCATCCGGCAGGCCACGGACGAAGCTTTCGTGAAAGCCATACCAGTCCGTATTATGGCCGATCCGTCGCCCATCGCGAAAAACCACCGTATTGACCGCGCCCAGCATCCGGGCGTCGTCCGACAGTTCATGCAGATGCGGGATGACCGCCTGCTTGAACGGATGGGTAATGTTGGTGCCGGCAAACCCGCGTGCTTCGAGCTCGGAAAGAAGCTCCGGAAGCGCCGTTTCCGGCAGTTTGCGGGCGGTGACATCCACAAGCTCATAGGAATAATCGAGACCATGGGCCGCCCCCTCGCGCATATGCAGAGCAGGCGATTTCGATAGCTGGATGTCGGCGCCTATCAGGCCGACCTTGAAGGATGTTTTTTCTGTCATGATCAGGTGTCGCTCGTCGGACGGTGTGGGAGAGGCGGGACGGTGCCCGCCCGCCTTAAGAGCGCGCGAACCTCAGTGGTGGGCGAGAATTTCACCGAGGAACGTGCGCGTGCGCTGGTGCTTGGGGTCGCGGAAAAATTCGTCCGGCGGACCTTCTTCGATGATCTCGCCTTCCGACATGAAGATCACTCTATCGGCAACCTGCCGGGCGAAACCCATTTCATGGGTCACGCAGATCATCGTCATGCCGTCGCGGGCAAGACCGATCATGGTGTCGAGCACCTCTTTGACCATTTCCGGGTCGAGAGCCGACGTCGGCTCATCAAACAGCATGGCCTTCGGTTCCATGCAGAGCGCACGCGCGATCGCCGCACGCTGCTGCTGGCCACCGGACAGCTGGGCCGGGTATTTGTCTGCCTGATTAAGTATCCGCACGCGCTCCAGATATTTGCGCGCCGTCGCCTCGGCGTCGGCTTTCGAGACGCCCTTTACCCGCATCGGGGCAAGCGTACAGTTTTCCATGATGGTCTTGTGCGGAAAAAGATTAAAGCTCTGGAAGACCATCCCCACCTCGCGGCGAACCGCATCGATGGCGCGGCTCGAATCCGACAGCGTTGTGCCCTCGACCGTAATCTTGCCTTCCTGGATCTCTTCCAGGTGATTGATGCAGCGGATGAGCGTTGATTTTCCCGAGCCGGAGGGCCCGCAAAGCACAATCTTCTCGCCTTTGCGAACGGTGATGTTGACGTTTTTCAGCGCGTGGAAGGCTCCATACCACTTTCCAACCCCTTCGAGGGCGATCAGCGGAGCCTGTTCGGCAGATTGCGGCATGGAACGTTCCTTCATGCTAAGCAGGAGTTTCAGTTGACGATGCAGGGGACGTCTTCTTCAAATGTTCTGGCACTTGCACCCGCAGGCGTCAGGATTGGCAGCAAGCTGCCAATCCGACGGCAAGCGCAGTACGCATGCTGTCTTTTGTCTGAAGAATCCCATCGGTTTCCCGATATTTCGATCTTGCACCGCGGGTGAAGGGTCACTTCACGGTGAACGGGATATCAGGCAGGCTTTCCGGGAAGGCAGGCACTTCGCGCTTCATCCACTTGTCGTAGATTTTGGCGAGCTGGCCATCCGACTTGATCTTGTCGAGGAAGGCGTTGATGGTTTCGTTCCAGTCCTTTTCGCCTGGGCGGGTGCCGGCGCCATTGTAAAGCGTCGTCAGGTCGAACTTCGATTCGTATTTTCCATCAGCAGCCTTGTTCAGGCGGTCACCGTAGAATTGGTTGCCGCCAACGACTTCAACCTGGCCGGAAATCAGCGCCTGGATATTGGCGGCGTCATCGTCAAAACGCAGAATATTGGCCTTGGAGCCGGCGCCGGCAGTGATAGCCGTATCCATGGCGCTCGACTTCGGAACGCCGACGGCAACGCCGGTCAGATCGTCGTAACCAGCAATCTTCTTGTCCTTGGGACCGTAGACGGAGAGCACGTTACCGGCATAGGGCTTGGAATACTGGATGGTCTTGGCGCGTTCTGCAGTCATGCCCATGGTTGCGAAGAGGACATCTACTTTCCCGGTCAAAAGTGCCGGAATGCGGTTGGCGACAGCGAGCGGTACGAACTCAACCTTCACGCCAAGATAGTCGGCGAAAGCCTTGCCGATATCGGCATCGAGACCGTCCTGAACGCCGCTGGAATTGACGAAGCCCCACGGCGAATTGTCGCCCTGAATGCCGATCACGACCTTGCCCTTGGCCTTGGCTTCTTCCACGGTGCCGGCAAAGGCATCGACCGGCGCCACGAAAGGCAGGGCGACCGTTGCCGCAGCGAGTGCGAGCATCGCACGACGTGAGAATTTCATAGTGGTGGTGTTCATCTTTTGCTCCTCCTTACAAAGCTGATGAGATGATTTTTGATGATTAACGGGACGCGGCCTGCAGCCGCTTTTCAACACCGGCGCCCCACAGGGAAAGCGGCCAGCAGATCAGGAAATAGATGATGCCGACGATGGCAAAGACGGTGAGGGGGCGGAACGTCTGGTTGGAGACGATCTGGCCCGCACGGGAGAGCTCCACGAAGCCGACAATCGCGGCAAGCGAGGTGCCCTTGATGAGCTGCACCAGGAAACCAATGGTGGCCGGCAGCGAAATCTTGAAGGCCTGCGGCAGCACCACGTCTTTCATTCGAGACACATAATGAAGACCGAGTGCGTTGGCTGCCTCCGTCTGACCCTTTGGCACCGCCTGGATGCCGCCGCGCCAGATTTCACCCAGAAAAGCACTGGCATGCAGGGTGAAGGCGATGGCCACCGCGATCCACGCATCCACATTGAGTCCGGCAAGCGCCACGCCGTAATAGACGACGAAGAGCTGCATCAGGAGCGGCGTGCCCTGGAACACGGCGATGAATGCGGCACTTGCCCGCTGGACTGCCGGCCTGTCGGCCACACGGGCAAGCGCCACGCAGAGACCGAAGATGCCGCCGCCGATGAATCCGATGAGGGTCAGCGCGAGGGTCCATTTGAGACCCTGCATGAGGAAGAAGAGTTCGTTGGGGCCGATGGATGCCATTGTCTTCTCCTCACTTGACCGGATAGCTGAAGGATGTGCGCGAGATGAGTGCGAAAATGCCCATCATCAGCGAGGAAATGATCAGATAAAGTAGCGTGATCGAGAAATAGACTTCAAAGGACCGGAACGTATCCGCCTCGATTTTCTGAGCGACCGAGGTCAGTTCATAGGCGGCAATCGAGGTGCAGACCGACGTGGTCAGCGTCAGCATGATGAACTGGCTTGTGAGCGAGGGATACACGGCCCGGAGAGCCGGTTTAAGGATGATATGGCGGAAGATCTGCGCGCGATGAAGACCCAGCGCAAGGCCTGCCTCCACCTGGCCCTTTGGAATGGAATCGACGCCACCTCGAATGATTTCAATCGCATAGGCGCCGCCGTTCAGGGCAAGCGCAATGATCGCCGTGGCCGTCGGGTTAAGTTTGACACCGATCTGCGGCAGGGCGAAGAAGATGAAGAAAATCTGCACAAGAAACGGCGTGTTGCGGATGACTTCGACAAAACCGATGACGAGCCCGCGCAGCAGCTTAAAGCGAGAACGGCGGGCGACGACGCCCAGAACGCCAATGACGGTAGCAAGCGACATGCCGGCAATCGCCAGGCCGATTGTCGCCAGACAGGCCAAAAGCAGCTCGGGCAGACGCTCGATGACCGCCGAAAAATCGAGACTGTAAGACATTCTTCCTCCAACCCATCCGGGCTCGGACAGGTAATTTTCCTGTCCGTAATGCTTCGACGACCTTTTTCGCGTCGAAGCCCTCCACCCGGTTCTGCTCATCCCGGAACTCTCATTCCTCGTCCGGGTATGGGCTTGCTGATAATGTTTGTACCAGTTAGTTCATTTTGGTGTCAAGTCGTACATGCGATGAAAAAGCAGTCCTGAAACTGTTTTTCAAATATTATTGACCGGCAAATAAGTCGTTTATTATCAATAACTAAAGTGGTGCACTTCCACTTGCTCGTTGTCACGAGCCTGATCTGCGATAGAGCAGCGGCTCGCCGCTTAAACTTCACCTTAAAGAGCAGGCCAAAGCAGGTCCGGCTAGTCTTTGCTCGTCCCCAGCTGGTCTATCTGCGCCGCCAGACGATCGGCTATTAACAGCGAAGCGCCGGTCGCCGTCACCATCTGCGGAAGCGATAGCCATTCCAGCATCCAGCTTGCGCCGGAGCGTTCCTGTTCATGCACGAGCGACTGGTGCAGTGCGGAGATTTGCACGGCGTTAAAGCGGGCGAGCGCCACCAGCGTTTCGGCATTGACGGGGTTTTGCTTGTGCGGCATGGCCGAAGAACCGCCGCCGCCGGAGAGACGGATCTCTGTGCCGAGTTCGGCCATCAGCGCGATATCCTGCCCGAACTTGCCGAGTGAGCCTGTCACGAGCGAGAGAATATTGCCGAATTCGGCGATGCCGTCGCGCTGGCTCTGCCATTGCTGTCTGCCAGCAAGGCCCAGCCGTTTTGCAAGGTCGGCGCGCACCGTTGCGGCATTGTCGCCGAGCTTTTCCAGCGTACCGGCGGCGCCGCCGAATTGCAGGGCAAAACCGCTCTGCGCGAAGGTTTCGAGCCTGAGCAGATGGCGCTCAAGCGGCGCGATCCAGCTTGCCGCGCGCTCGGCCACCGTGATGCCGATGGCGGCCTGCATACGGGTATAACCCGTCAAGGAGTTGTGGCCATCGCGGGAGGCCAGGTCGCCCAGGGTGTCAATGAGGTGGCCGAGCCGGGCGGCGATGATCTCGACCGCAGCCTTCAGCCGGAGCATCAGGCTGGTATCGATGACATCCTGGCTGGTTGCGCCGAAATGAACCTTGTCCGCCGCCTTGCCGGCGACGGCTGCCCGCATCTGCCGCACGAGTTCAGGCACCACCACGCCGTCTTTCGCGACGCCATGACGAAGGGCGGTCAAATCGGCGGCGAAGTCCGAAAGCCCGGAGACGATTGCCTCCGCCACATCCTCGGAGATGATGCCAGTCTCCGCTTGCGCCTGCGCCAGAGCCGTCTCGAAACGGACCATGGCGTCAATATCAGCCCTTGCCGAGAACAGTTCGACGATTTCGCTATCGCCGAAAAGGCCTGACAGGAACGGATGCTCGAAGGGGGAAAGGCTCATCGTCCGGCTCGCTTTCTTTTGCGCATATCGTTGTTGCAAAACCGCTGCACACTTTTGCGCGATATGCGTCAGATATCGAAAAACACGGTTTCGCCTTCGCCCTGAAGGCGGATATCGAAACGATAGACGTTGCCTTCCTCTTTTTTGGCGACGAGCGTGGCGATGCGGCTTTTCTGCTCGATGCGGGCAAGAACCGGATCGGCGGCATTCGCCTCCTGTTCTTCCGGGAAATACATGCGGGTCTGCAGGCCGATATTGATGCCGCGCGCGACGATCCAGAAGGTGATGTGCGGCGCCATCGGACGGCCATCGCGGAACGGCACTGAGCCGGGCTTGATGGTCTCGAAGACGAATTCGCCGGTATCCATGTCTCCGGGCGAGCGGCCCCAGCCGACGAAGTTCGGGTCGGCCTTGCCGCGTGTTTCGCTTGGGCTGTTGTAATAACCGTCGGTATCGGCCTGCCAGATTTCGATCAGCGCGTCCTTCAATGCCATTCCGGCGCCATCATAAACCGTCCCGCGCACGCTGATGCGTTCGCCGCGGGCCTTGTCGTTATAAAGCGGACCGGAACCGAGATCCTTTTCGAACACGCCTTCGATGCCGACGAAATTGGGTGTGCAGCCGATATGCACATAGGGGCCTGCCGTCTGCGAGGCGGTTTCCTTGAAATAGTTGAGCGGCTGAACCATGGTCAGTTGCCCTCCATGCGGTTTTCGAAAAGGGTGGAGCGGCGGCCGCGCAGCACGATATCGAACTTGTAGGCCAACATGTCCATCGGCAGTGTGGCATTCATATCCAGCGGTGCGATCAACCGCTTGATGGCATCCTCATCCGGGATGGTCTTGACGATCGGACATTTCCAGATCAGCGGATCGCCTTCGAAATACATCTGGGTAATCAGCCGCTGGGCGAAACCATGGCCGAAGACCGAGAAATGGATGTGGGCCGGCCGCCAGTCATTGACGCCATTTGGCCAGGGATATGCGCCCGGCTGGATGGTCTTGAACCAGTAATAACCGTTCTCATCCGTGATGGTGCGGCCGACGCCGCCGAAATTCGGATCGATGGCGGCGAGATAGCTTTCCTTCTTGTGGCGGTAACGACCTCCGGCATTGGCCTGCCAGAACTCTACCAATGCGCCATCGACGCCGCAGCCACGCTCGTCCAGCACCCGGCCGTGAACGAGAATACGTGGACCGACCGGCATTTCGCCGGGACGGGCATAGTTGAGGATAAGGTCGTTATCCAGCGGGTTCAGCATGCCGTGGCCGAAGACCGGTCCGGTGATCTCGCTCTTGGTGCCCTCAAGCGAAATCAGTGCCCGCTGCGGCGAGCGCAGGATCGAGGTCTTGTAGCCGGGCGCATAGGCCAGCGGGTGAATATCGCGGTTACGTGCGAAGAACGGTCCCGTTTCGGGCGGCTGGTTGCTCATTTCGTCTCCTCCTCACTGGAACTATCAGCTTTCATACCCGCCAGAGCAAGCTTGGCAATCTTGAAAGCATGGTTGGAAGCGGGCACGCCGGCATAGATCGCCACATGCATCAGCGCTTCGCGAATATCCGCTTCCGTGGCGCCGGTATTGACGGTGGCGCGCACATGCATGGCAAGCTCCTCATCCTGCCCCAGTGCCGCCAGCAGGGCGATGGTGACGATCGAGCGCTCACGCTTCGTGAAGTGGGTGCCGGACCAGACCGTGCCCCATGCCCCTTCGGTGATAAGCTGCTGGAAGGGCTGGTCGAAAGCAGTCGTCAAGGTCTGCGCGCGGTCGACATGGGCGTCACCCAGCACCGAGCGGCGGGTTTTCATGCCCTGTTCGAAACGTTCGTTCTTGTTGATATGGTCCGCCATCGGTCAGTGCTCCGGCAAGGTCTTCAGAAAAATGCAAACTGCCTGCGTGTAGGCAAGCGGCTGTTCAAGGCAGGGGATGTGGCCGCAGCCGGCGACGGTGTGGAAGCGGCTCGCGGGGATGAGAGCCGCCAGCGATTGCACCAGTTCCGGTGGGGTCGAGCCGTCCTGATCGCCCGCAACACAAAGCGTCGGCACGGCGATGCGGCCTGCCTCTTCGGTGAAATCCGCGTCACGAATGGCAGCACAGGTGCCGCTGTAACCGGCCTCGGGCTGCTGGGAAAGCATGTTGCAGGCACCGGCATAGGCGGCATTGTCCCGACGGCGGAAGGCGGGCGTGAACCAGCGCTCCATGACGGGATCCACCAGCGAGGCAAGGCCATCGGCGGCGATCTTATGGACGCGGGCATTCCACATTTCGGCTGTGCCGATCTTATGCGCGGTATTGCTGAGCACCAATGCGCGTACGAGATCCGGCCGGCGCGCATAAAGGCCCTGCGCAATGAGACCGCCGACCGACAATCCCCAGATGACGGCGTTTTTGACGCCAAGATGATCGAGGAGCGCAATCAGGTCGCCGGCATGATCGTCTATCGAATAGGGGGCACGCCCGACATCGGAAAGCCCGTGACCACGCTTGTCGTGCAGGACGTAAGCATAGTCGTCGCCCAGCACCTCGATGACCGCATCCCAGATGCGGAAATCCGTACCGAGCGAGTTGATGAAGGCGATGACTGGTTTGCCGCTGTCCAATCCCTTGACGCGATAATGGATCACAGTCTCGCCGCAGCGCAGAAAATGCATGGCATGCTCCTCCTGCGAAGGATATTGCAAGCGCGTTCCGGTTAAGTAAAATGACATTATAGATGAAAATCATAACCTGGAGATTATACGAGCGATGGTCGATCAGCGTATCAAATTCCGGCACCTGCAGACTTTCGTGGAGGTGGCGCGGCAAAAAAGCGTCATCCGCGCTGCGGAAATCCTGCATGTCAGCCAGCCGGCGGTGACGAAGACCATTCGCGAGCTCGAGGAGATTCTCGGCGTTTCGCTGTTTGACCGGGAAGGACGTGGCATTCGCATCAGCCGCTATGGCGAGGTGTTCCTGCGCCACGCCGGCGCGACGATGACGGCGCTGCGTCAGGCGGTCGATTCGGTGTCACAGGAGGCGGCGCGCGCCGGCCCGCCGGTGCGGGTAGGGGCTTTGCCTACGGTTTCGGTCCGGATCATGCCGAAGGCGATGGCCGGTTTTCTGGCGGAAAAGACCGGCAGCCCGGTGAAGATCGTGACGGGCGAGAACGCCGTTCTGCTGGAGCAACTGCGTGTCGGCGATCTCGATCTCGTCGTCGGACGTCTGGCGGCGCCGCAGAAGATGGCCGGGTTTTCCTTCGAGCATCTCTATTCGGAAAGGGTGCGCTTCGTGGTGCGCGCGGGCCACCCGCTTCTCTCACCCGGTGTTTCGGTGTTCGATCATCTGCATGAATATCCGGTGCTGATGCCGACAAGACAATCCGTCATCGGCCCCGTCGTCGAGCAGTTCCTGATCGCCAACGGCGTTCCGGCTCTGCCGATCCGCATCGAAACCGTGTCCGACGCCTTCGGCCGCGCTTTCCTGCGCACCAGCGATGCGATCTGGATCATCTCGGAGGGCGTCGTGGCGGCGGATGTGGCCGATGGCATTCTGGCCATCCTGCCGGTCGAAACCGGCGATACCAGCGGTCCGGTGGGGCTGACGGTCCGGGCCGATACGCAGCCCTCGTTGCCGCTCTCGCTGCTGATGCAGGCCATACGTGAGGCGGCGGGCGAGTTGCTGGATGGGAAGACTGAAGGGTGAACACACGTGCGACGTCGTCTTGGGCCTTTACAATAGGTACGAGGACGACGTCGACGCAAATGGCGTGGCCCCTAATAGGGAAGCCCCACGTAATTTTCCGCAAGCGCCGTCGAGGCGGCGCGTGATTGCACGAGATAAGCCAGTTCCGCTTCCTGAATGCGCTGGCCGAAATCGTCGGTATCGGGAAAACGATGCATCATCGTCGTCATCCACCAGGAGAAGCGCACAGCCTTCCAGACGCGGGAAAGCGCCTTCTGCGAATAGGCATCGATGCCGGCTTTGGACCTGTCGTGATAAAATTCGATCAGTGCTTCGCTCAGGTAGTGGACGTCGCTGGCGGCAAGGTTAAGGCCCTTGGCGCCCGTCGGCGGTACGATATGGGCGGCGTCCCCCGCTAAAAACAGCCGTCCAAACCGCATCGGCTCGCTGACGAAGGATCGGAGCGGCGCGATCGATTTTTCGAAGGATGGGCCGGTCACCATGACATCCGCATGGTTTTCCGGCAGGCGCCGGCGGATTTCATCCCAGAAGCGCTCGTCGCTCCAGTCTTCCGGCCGATCCTCCAGCGAACATTGAATGTAATAGCGGCTGCGCGTGTGCGAGCGCATGGAGCAGAGCGCAAAACCGCGCGGATGGTTGGCATAGATGAGTTCGTGGTTGACCGGCGGCACTTCGGCCAGAATGCCGAGCCAGCCAAAGGGGTAGACCTTTTCGAATTCCTTGATCGCGCCTTGGGGCACGGATTTGCGGCTCACCCCGTGAAAACCATCGCAGCCGGCAATGAAATCGCAATCGATCCGGTGGCTTACGCCGTCTTTCTGATAGGTGACATAGGGACTTGCGCCATCAAAATCATGCGGTTCGACATTGGCAGCGTCGTAGATGGTCACAAGGTTTGCCGCCTCACGCACATCCATCAGATCATGGGTCACCTCGGTCTGGCCATAGACCATGACCTGGCTGCCGCCGGTGAGATCGAAGAGATCGATGCGGTGGTCTCGACCGTCGAAGGTCAGCGAAAAACCCTCATGCGGCAGGCCCTCGCGGCGCAAGCGCTTATCCGCGCCGACCTTTTCCATAAGCTGCACGGTGCCTTCTTCCAGCACGCCGGCGCGAACACGGCCAAGGATATAGTCCTTGCTGACCCGATCGAGAATGACGGTCTCGACGCCGGCTCTCGCCAGAAGCTGGCCAAGCAGCAGCCCCGATGGGCCCGAACCGATGATGACGACCTGTGTACGCATTGTTTCCTCCCGAACTTCTCTCCGGTCAAGAAATTGACCAAGCGTTGCCGGAAGCTCAATGGACTTTCTGATCCGTAAATTGCACAATCCGACCATCAAGCGTAGAAGGGGGATGAGATGCGGGTGACTGCCAATGAAGGGCTTTATGGCGAGGAAACCGCACAGGGCAGCGATTTTCGCTTCCATTGCGAGACGCTTTTTTCTCGGAGCAGCCTGCACCGCTTTGAAATCGGCATGCACCGCCATGCCGCTTTTTTGCAAATCTTGTACATTTTTGGTGGCGAAGGGGATGCGTTGCTGGAAGGCAGTATCGAGCCCATCCGGCCGCCGGTGGCCATCATCGTGCCGCCGGGTTTCGAACATGGCTTTCGTTTTTCACGCGATATCGGAGGCGTGATCGTCACCATGCTGCCGGGCGCGCTGCCGGCATCGGTGCAGGCGTTGTTGCTGCGAAATTTTCAGCAGCCGGTGCTTCTGCCCTTGCGGGATTTTGCCGAGGGAGAGTGCCTGCGCAGCGGGTTCGAACGGATTTCCGCGGAATATGAGGCGCGCGAGATTGGTCGCGACGCAATGATCGAAGGCCAGCTCGCCACCGTGGTCACGCTTCTTTCTCGGGCAGCGCGGCCGCTTCTGGAAACGAGCGGCGAAGGCCTTGCCGAGCAGCGTTTCGAACGGTTGCTGTCGCTGATTGCCCGCCATATCCGCGAGCCGCGGAAAGCCGGGTTTTATGCAGGGAAGCTCGGTCTGTCCGAGACCCATCTCAACCGGCTTGTCCGTTCGGTCTCCGGCCTCAGCCTGCAGCGGCTGATTGCCAAGCGTCAGATCGAAATCGCCCAGCAGGAACTGGTCTTCACCGTCTCCAGCGTCCAGATGATCGCCGAAGGGCTTGGTTTTGCCGATCCCGCCTATTTCAACCGCTTTTTCAGGCGCGAGACCGGCATGACACCGCGCGCCTGGCGTCTGGCAGAACAGCGCAAAATGGGCGATACCGGCACGCGGCAGGTCCTGCCTCAGCCTCAGACCAGCATTCTCGCCAGTTCACGCTGAACGGAAAGAAGCGCCGGCAGGTAACGCTCCACCAGATCCTCCATCGATGCGACCGAGGCGGCGAGCCCGACATTCAGCGCAGCGACCGTCTGGCCGCGCACGCTTTTCAGCGGCACGGCGATGGAGCGCAGGCCGATTTCGACTTCCTGATCGATCAACGCATAACCGCGATGGCCAGTCACCTCGATTTCGGTGAGTAAGGCTTGAATATCGGTGATGGTCTTTTCCGTGCGGGTAACCAGCCGGGAGGCTTCGAGAATGTCGCGCTGGCGTTCGGGCGGCTGAGCGGAAAGAAGAACGCGGCCCATGGAGGTGCAATAGGCGGGCAGGCGCGACCCTGGCATCAGCGCAATGGACATGACCCGCTGCTGGGCGGCGCGGGCAACATAAACAATTTCGGTTTCGTCCAGGATAGAGACGGAGGTGCTCTGACCGATCACCTCCGAGAGATGGTCGATGAGCGGTTGTACGATTTTCGGCAGCGGCATGGTGGCGAGGCAGCCGGTGCCGAGCCGCAGCACCTTCGGCGTGACGGTAAAGAACTTGCCGTCATATGCGGCATAACCAAGCTCCGAAAGCGTGAGCAGGCAGCGGCGCGTCGTGGCGCGGTCCAGCCCGGCGATCTCGGCGGCATCAGAGATGGAAAGACGCGGCCTCTCGGAGCTGAAAGCTTCGATCACCCGCAATCCCTTGGCGAGACCGCCCATCATGTCTCTCTCGCTGACGGCCATTTCGGAGCTCCATTTGTGCGATATACGAACAAAAATCATATAACGCACAAAATCCTTGCCGTCGA
The DNA here is from genome assembly GCF_042885035.1 of Agrobacterium sp. NPDC058088. Taxonomy (NCBI): domain Bacteria; kingdom Pseudomonadati; phylum Pseudomonadota; class Alphaproteobacteria; order Hyphomicrobiales; family Rhizobiaceae; genus Agrobacterium; species Agrobacterium sp. NPDC058088. The sequence goes on from NZ_JBHVSU010000010.1 coordinate 97,296, forward strand.
GGCAATTTCGGCATTACCTCATGGCCACGCAGCCTTGCCGGTCCATCCGCTCGGCTGGATGGAGGTTTTGAGAATGGACAAGACAATCAAGAGCGCCGAAGATGCGCTTTCCGGCGTCAGTGACGGTGCGACGATCATGATCGGCGGTTTCGGCGGCTCCGGCGCGCCGATCGAGCTGATCCACGCGCTGATCGATAAGGGCCCGAAGAACCTGACCGTTATCAACAACAATGCAGGCAATGGCCGTATTGGCATCGCCGCGATGATCGATGCGGGCATGGTCAAGAAGATGATCTGCTCCTTCCCGCGCTCTTCGGATCCGCGCGCCTTCACCGACCGGTATCTCGCCGGCGAAATCGAGCTGGAACTGGTGCCGCAGGGCACGCTTGCCGAGCGTATCCGCGCTGGCGGTTCCGGTATTCCGGCTTTCTACACCCCGACCGGCTTTGGCACTGACCTGGCGCAAGGGAAGGTTATCGCGGAATTTGACGGCCGCTCCTATGTGCAGGAGCGCTGGTTGAAGGCCGACTTTGCCATCGTCAAGGCCGAGCTTGGCGACACCTATGGCAACCTCACCTACAACAAGGCAGGGCGCAATTTTAACCCGCTGATGTGCATGGCCGCGAAGACCACCATTGCGCAGGTCTCGAAGATCGTCGCCGCCGGCGAGATCGATCCGGAGCATGTCGTGACGCCGGGTATTTTCGTAAACGGCGTCGTGGAAATTCCCGATCCGCAACAGGAAGAAGTCCTCATTCGCGCGGGAGTAGCCTACGCATGACCCAGACCATCGACACCCGCGAAGACATCAAGCTTTCCAACGCCCAGATCGCCTGGCGTGCGGCGCAGGACATCGAGGACGGCGCCTACGTCAATCTCGGCATTGGTTTTCCGGAAATGGTGGCGCGCTATCAGCCGCCCGGCCGTCAGGCGATCTTCCACACCGAAAATGGCATCCTGAATTTCGGTGAAGCGCCGCCGGAGGGCGAGGAGGACTGGAACCTCATCAATGCCGGCAAAAAAGCCGTGACGCTAAAGCCGGGCGCCGCCTTCTTCCACCATGCCGATAGCTTCGCCATGGTGCGCGGCGGACATCTGGACGTGGCGATCCTCGGGGCCTATCAGGTGGCCCAGAATGGCGATCTCGCCAATTGGCGCGTCGGCTCCAAGGGTGTGCCGGCCGTCGGCGGGGCCATGGATCTGGTGCATGGCGCCAAGCAGGTCTTCGTCATCACCGAACATGTGACCAAGAATGGTGAGCCGAAACTGGTGGAGAAATGCGCCTTCCCGCTGACCGGTGTCGGCTGCATCACCCGCATCTATACCAGCCATGCGGTGATTGACGTGGTCGATGGTCGTTTCGTGCTGCGTGAAAAATTGCCGGCAATGACGTTTGAAGAGCTACAGGCCATGACTGGCGCGCCGCTTCATGTGGATGGCACGGTTGCCGATCTCGTTGCACCGGAACTGTGAGGAAACACCGATGACCGAAGCCTATATCTGCGATTACATCCGCACGCCCATCGGCCGTTTTGGTGGTGCGCTTTCCTCCGTCCGTGCCGACGATCTAGGCGCAGTGCCGCTGAAGGCGCTGATGGAACGCAATCCTTCCATCGACTGGGAAGCCGTCGAGGATGTGATCTTCGGCTGCGCCAATCAGGCAGGCGAGGATAATCGTAACATCGCGCGCATGTCGCTGCTGCTTGCCGGCCTGCCGGTTTCCGTGACGGGAACGACGATCAACCGGCTGTGCGGCTCAGGCATGGATGCGGTCATTGCAGCCGCCCGCGCCGTCAAGTCGGGCGAGGCTGAACTGATGATCGCCGGCGGCGTCGAAAGCATGAGCCGCGCGCCCTTCGTTATGCCAAAGGCGGAAAGCGCCTTTTCCCGTAACGCCGAAATCTATGACACCACCATCGGCTGGCGTTTCGTGAACACACTGATGAAGGCGCAATATGGCGTCGATTCCATGCCGGAAACAGGTGACAATGTCGCCGTCGATTATCAGGTGTCGCGGGAAGATCAGGATGCCTTCGCCGTGCGCAGTCAGCAGAAGGCAGCTGATGCGCAAGCCAATGGCCGTCTCGACAAGGAGATCGTCTCGGTAACGATCCCGCAGCGCAAGGGCGATCCGCTTGTCGTCTCCAGAGACGAACATCCGCGGACCACAAGCCTCGAAGCGCTGGCGAAGCTGAAGCCGGTGAACAAACGCGATGGCGCCACCGTAACGGCGGGCAATGCGTCTGGCGTCAATGATGGCGCGGCCGCGCTTATCATCGCTTCCGCAGAAGCCGCGAGAAAATATGGTCTCACCCCCATCGCCCGCGTTCTCGGCGGTGCCGCCGCCGGTGTGCCGCCGCGCGTCATGGGCATCGGTCCGGCGCCCGCCTCGGCCAAACTTCTGGCGCGGCTCGGCTTGAAACAGGAGCAGCTCGATGTGATCGAGCTGAACGAGGCTTTCGCCAGCCAGGGCCTTGCAACGCTGCGCCAGCTCGGCATTGCCGATGACGACGCGCGGGTGAATGCGAATGGCGGTGCGATCGCGCTTGGCCATCCGCTTGGCATGTCGGGCGCCCGCATCGCTGGCACGGCGGCGCTTGAACTTTCGCTGACCGGCAAGCGGCTTGCGCTCGCCACCATGTGCATCGGTGTCGGGCAGGGTATTGCCGTGGCGCTTGAGCGGGTCTGATTGTCCGGCGGCATTCGACATCGCCAAAACGGTGCGAATGCCGCTGCCTCGATTTCTTCTTGAGCGACTTCTGCTCGTCCGGCACTCGGTTGGCGATTCTCTCGCCTTGGTACCTCCCTCATTCTAGTCCTTGTCACAGGAATACAGTCGACGCGCGTCTGCGCGGCGCAGGGAGCCTTTTCAGCCCAACGACTTGGGCTGGCTGGATCTCTGTGACAAGCACAGAGATGAAGGGAGGAGGCGTGCTGGACTAGGCAAGTGGGGCCTGCGGTGCAGCTCTGGCCTGACTATTTTCTGATGACGCACTCCATGCCATATCCCTTCACGCATGTTGGATTCCATCGCGATCCGTGACATGTTTTGCGAGATATGACAGGAATCTTTCCGTCTACGGGGTGCCCGCATGAGACGTCCGACCATCACAGATGTTGCGACAGCCGCCGGCGTCAGCGTCGCCACCGTCGACCGGGTGCTGAATGGCCGCCTGCCGGTGCGGGAGGAAACCACGCGGCGAGTGTGCGACGCGGCGGAAAAGATCGGTTTCCATGCCACCAACATCATTCGCCAGCGCATGCTGGCCGATCTGCCGTCCTATAGTCTCGGCATCATCCTGCGCAAGGAACGGCACGCCTTCTACCAGACCTTTGCCGACGAGCTGGAGCTTGCGGCGCGCAACGTCCGGGATCGCCATCTCAATCTGCGCATTGAATTTGCCCAGTCGGGCGAGCCGAGCGAGCTTGCGGCCCTTCTGACGGGTATGAAGGGTCGCGTGCAGGCCGTGGCGGCCACCGGGCCGGACCATCACGATGTCACCGCCGCCGTCGAGGCCCTGAAGGCGAAGGGCATTCCGACATTTTCGTTGCTTTCGGATTTCGCGCAGGGGGTGCGGGAAGCATATCTCGGCGCCAACAACATGAAAGTCGGGCGCACGGCGGCCTGGATGATCTCGCGGCTGGCGCGCAGCAGGGGCAAGGTGCTTTTGCTGCTTGGCGGCCACCGTTTTCACGGTCATTCGCTGCGCGAAACCGGCTTTCGCAGCTATATGCGGGAATATGCGCCGGAATTCGAGGTGATGGATGCGCTGATTACGCTGGAAACCCGGCGGCTGACCTATGAGCTGGTGATGGACACCATCGCCAAGCACAAGGATCTGGTCGGCATCTATTGCATCGGCGGCGGCATGGAAGGCGTCATCGAGGCCCTGCAGCAGGAAAACCGGCAGGAGGCTATCGTCTGTCTTGTGAATGAACTGACGCCCGAATCCCGTCAGGCGCTGCTGGAAAAGCGTATCAGCGGCATATTCCAGACGCCGCTCCGTGAATTATGCACCGACCTTATCGCCACCATGGTTCACAGCATCGAACATGGCATGGCGGAAACGCCGGGGCAGCGGTTTGTACCCGCCCATCTGTGGGTTCCTGAAAGCCTTTGATGGTTTGATAGATTCTATCATAAATTCGGCGTCTCTTTCTATCAGCCTTGATGGTTTGGGCTGCCGCTGACCCGTTGACGCCGGGCCGGGACTGGGAAATCTTGCCTGCGTGTGGAGCGGGCAGGAGGCTGATCCACGATAATAACGATGTTTCGGATTGCTTCAGGCTGCGGACTTGTCTTCGCGGCGACGGGTATTTTTTGCCGGGAAATGGTGGCGGCGCGATGGGCGCTGGACCGTGCAACCGGTTCTTTTCAAGGGTTTTGGAGGAGAACGACATGAAAAGACATTTCGCGATTGCAGCGCTCGCCACCATGCTGGCGACGACCGCCTCGGCGGAAACCATCGGTGTTTCGATGGCCCTGTTCGACGATAATTTCCTGACCGTGCTGCGTAACGGCATGATCGATTATTCCAAGGGCATGAGCGGCGTCTCGCTGCAGATCGAGGATGCGCAGAACGATGTCGGCAAGCAGTTGAGCCAGGTGCAGAACTTCGTCGCCGCCGGTGTCGACGCCATTATTGTCAACCCGGTGGATACGGATGCGACCGTGGCGCTTTCGCAGGCTGCCGCTGCCGCCGGCATTCCGCTCGTTTATGTCAACCGCCAGCCGGTCAACCTCGACAGCCTGCCGGAAAAACAGGCCTTCGTTGCCTCCGATGAAAAGCAGTCCGGCACCCTGCAGACGCAGGAAGTCTGCCGCCTGCTGAAGGCGGCCGGCAAGGCGGAAGCGAAGGCGGTGGTGATGATGGGCGAGCTTTCCAACCAGGCGGCCCGCATGCGCACGCAGGATATCAAGGATGTGGTGGCGACGCCCGATTGCAGCTTCATCAAGCTTGTCGAGGAACAATCCGCCAACTGGTCGCGCACGCAAGGCTCGGACCTGATGACCAACTGGCTTTCAGCCGGCGTTGAGTTCGATGCCGTCATTTCCAACAATGACGAAATGGCCATCGGCGCCATCCAGTCGCTGAAGGCGGCAGGCCGGTCGATGGACAGCGTCATCATCGCCGGCATCGACGCCACGCAGGACGCGCTTGCCGCCATGGCGGCGGGTGAGCTGGATGTGAGCGTTTTCCAGAATGCCGCCGGCCAGGGCAAGGGCGCGGTTGATACGGCGCTGAAACTGGCAAAGGGGGATGCGGTGGACAAGAAGGTTTTCGTACCCTTCGAACTGGTCACACCCCCAAACCTCAAGGACTATCAGGCCAAGAACTGAGACCCGTTCGGGCCTGAAAACGACGTGACAGACCGAAGACGCTGGAGGCGGGGGGAGGATATTCCGGCTTCAGCGATATCAGTGCGATTGAACCAGCGGAGGTTTTCCGCGGGAGGAAAGACTTTGAAAAACCTGTTGATGGCGACTGCGCTCTGCATTTTCGCAACGCCTGCCCTTGCCGAGACCCGTGTTGCGGTCTCCATGACATCGTTCGACAATCCGTTTCTGACGATTTTGCTGAACGGCATCAGGGCTGAGGCCGGGGGTGACAAGAACATCGAGCTTCTGGTGGAGGACGCCCAGCTCGATCCTTCGAAACAGCTCAATCAGGTGCAGAATTTCATCGCCAACGGTGTCGATGCGATCATCGTCAATGCCGTGGATGGCGATGCCACCTCGGCGATCACCAAGGCCGCATCCGCCGCAAAAATCCCGCTCGTCTATGTCAATCACCCGCCGGCAGAACTGGAAACCGGCCTGCCTGATGGCACGGCCTTCGTCGGTTCCAACGAACTCGATTCCGGCACCATGGAGGCGGAAGCCGCCTGCAAGCTGATGGGCGGCAAGGGCAAGGCCGTCATCCTGATGGGACCTTTGGAAAACCATGCGGCGCTGGTGCGCACCAAGGATGTGGAAACGGTGTTTGCCCGGCCGGACTGCAAGATCGAAATCCTCGAAAAGCAGACTGCGAACTGGAGCCGCACGCAGGCGCAGGACCTCGTTTCCTCCTGGCTGACGGCGGGCATCCAGTTCGATGCCGTCATCGCCAATAATGATGAAATGGCGATAGGTGCCGCGCAGGCGCTGAAGGCGGCGGGCGTTTCCATGAAGGATGTGGTCATCGCCGGTATCGACGCCACGCCGGACGGCCTTGCCGCCATGCAGGCCGGCGACCTCGACATTACCGTCTACCAGAATGCGACGAAGCAGGGCGAGGTCTCGGTTCAGACGGCGGTGAAGGCCACTGCCGGGCAAGGCACTGAGAAGACGCTTTGGGTGCCCTTTGAACTCGTGACCCCGGAGAACATGTCCGCCTACGCCAAATAAGCGGCGGCTTCGACCCGGTCCATCTATCACTCCACTGGAAACAGCCATGAAACATACGCTCGACCCCCACATGTTCCGACAACTTTCGCTGGCCGAGACCTGCCGCAAGGTTGCCGAACTCGGTTATGATTACGTCGAACTTTCACCCCGTCCGGATTTTCTTTCCTGGTGGACCCGACCGAAGGTCTATCCCGAACGCGTCGCCGAATTCAAAAAGGCGCTGAAGGACCATGATGTCGGCCTTGCGACGCTGCAGCCCATGTATCGCTGGGCAAGCCCCTATCCGGACGAATGGGAGGTGGCGATCGATAACTGGAAACGCGCCATCGAGATAGCGGTCGAAATGGAATGCCCGATGTTCGTTTCGGAATTCGGCCGCGGCGGTTCGCCGGATCGCAGCCTTAACGACCGTTCCGGTCTGCATCGGCCGGAAACCTGCGAAGCGCAGTTCTTCCGCGCCATGGATATTCTGGTGCCGATCCTTGAACGGGAAGGTCTGGTACTGTCGCTGGAGGCCCATCCCGAAGACTGGATCGAGGAGATCGCGCCTGCCATCGACATCATCAAGACCATCAATTCCAAGGCGGTAAAGGCCTCCTTCATCGCGCCGCACACGTTCTTTTACGGGCCGGACATGGTGGCTAACCTGCGTGCCACCGAGGGCCATCTGGTGCATGTGCGCCTTGCCGATACCTATGACCACAACAAGTCGTCGCAGCTGCGCTACATCGTCAATCCCCCCGGTTCCAAGGTCAGGGTGCACCAGCACACCGATTTCGGCCAGGGCGAGATCGACTGGGAAACCTTATTTGCGACGCTCGCCGACATGAAATTCGACGGTGTGCTCTCGAACTGCGTGTTTGCCTGGGAAGACCGTGTCGATGAAAGCGCGCGGTTCATGCTCAGCGAAACCCGGCGATACGTCGCCAAATACTGGAAATGAGGTTTTTCAAATGACTGTCAGAATTGGTGTCGTCGGCACCGGCGCAATCGGGCGTGATCATGCCCGCCGTATCAACAAGGTTCTGGGCGGCGCGAAGATCGTTGCGCTGAGCGACGTCAACCGCGCCTCCGCCGAGGCGGTCAAAAACGACATCGCCCCGGATGCCGTCGTTTTCGCCACCGGTGAAGAGCTGATCGCATCGCCGGATGTGGATGCCGTGCTCGTCACCTCCTGGGGCGCAACCCATGAGCAATATGTGCTGGCGGCCATCGCCGCCGGCAAGCCGTGCTTTTGCGAAAAGCCGCTCGCAACAACGGCGGAAGGCGCAAGACGCATCGTCGACGCCGAGGTGGCGCATGGCAGGCGGCTGGTTCAGGTGGGCTTCATGCGCCGATATGACGCCGGTTACGTGGCGCTGAAACAGGCCGTCGATAGCAGGATCGGCGCGCCGATCATGGTGCACGCCGCCCACCGCAACCCGGCGGTTCCGGAGCAATATGTCACCCCGATGGCGATCCATGACACAATGATCCATGAGATCGACGTGCTGCGCTGGCTGCTTGACGATGACTATGTTTCGGCGCGGGTTCTCTTTCCCCGTTCGGCGGCCAGAAGTCATGCGCGGCTGAAGGACCCCCAGATCGTCATTCTGGAGACGGCGAAGGGCACGATCATCGACGTCGAAATCTTCGTCAATTGCCACTATGGTTACGATATCCAGTGCCAGGTGGTGGGTGAGGACGGCATTGCCAGCCTGCCGGAGCCGATGTCGGTGCAGACGCGCCTGGGCGCCAAGCTGCAGAATGATATCCTGACCGACTGGAAATACCGCTTCATCGCCAGCTACGATGTCGAATTGCAGGACTTCATCCATGCGGCGGCGAAGGGAACGGCCTTAGGTCCCAATTCCTGGGATGGCTACGTGGCCGCCATCACCTCGGATGCCTGCGTTGCCGCGCAGGAAACAGACGGGGCAGCCGTCGCCATTAAGCTTCCCATCCGTCCCGCCCTTTATCACTGAGGTCTTTCATGCGTTTTGCCATCAACCACATTACCACCCCGAAGCTCTCGCTTGATGAGTTCTTCGCAACGGCCCGCGAACTCGGTATCACCGAAGTCGAAATCCGCAACGACTTGCCTGATATCGTCGGTACGGTGGAGCCGGCTGCCGTGAAGGCGGCGGCTGAAAAGGCCGGCGTGACGATCATCTCCATCAACGCACTTTATCCCTTCAACGTCTGGTCGGGTGACCTGCCCGCACGGGCCGTTGCCATGGCCGATTATGCTGCGGCGGGCGGCGCGAAAGCGCTGGTCATGTGTCCGCTCAATGACGGTACTTCTGTATCTTTCGACGATCTTGTGACGGCGCTGAAGGCCATGAAGCCGATTCTAGAGGAACGCGGGCTGACCGGCCTTGTCGAGCCGCTCGGTTTTCCGGTCTCCTCGCTGCGCACCAAGGCCGAGGCCGTGAGAGCCATCGATGCGGCGGGCGGCGGCGACGTTTACAGGCTGGTGCACGACACCTTCCACCACCACCTCGCGGGCGAGACGGTGTTCTTCCCCGAACGCACGGGCCTTGTTCACATTTCCGGCGTAACCGACCCCGCGGTCTCCGTCGCCGACATGCTGGACGCCCACCGCGTTCTGGTGGACGGCAACGACCGGCTGGAAAATATTGCGCAGATCAGGGCGCTGGAGGCTGCCGGTTACAAGGGGCCTTACAGCTTTGAGCCCTTTGCGACGGAAGTGCACGCGCTGAGGGATCCCGCCGCTGCCGTTAAGGACAGCATGGATCAGATTTCCCGAGCTCTGTAAGCGAGTTAACCGTAGGGTCGGCGGTAAGCTTCGTTTTGAGCAGTTCAACGTCACCGCCGAAGCGGTCGTCGGTGGCGTTATAACGATACTTCAAGCGAGGTCGAGGTGGCGCAGTGAGTTTCGGATTGATGCGGCAAACTGGGCTGTTTCCTTACCACGCCTCTTCGTAGATTTTGGCAGCATCCGACAGCGACACCAGACGTGGATTGTTGACCAGCAGGCGGGTCTGCTCCATTGCATTTTCCGCCAGTAGGGATAGCCCGGTTCTGGGGATTCCGACATCCCGCAGTCTTACGGGCAGGTTCAGACGTACGGGAAGTAATGCCAGCCCTTCCAGAAGGCCGGAGAGCCGTTCTTTCTGATCGGCATGCGCCAGATGAGGAAAGAGGCACGGCGCCAATTCCGCGTAGGCATCGCCGCATACCGTGGCGTTGAAGCGCAACACATGCGGCAGGACAAGACTATTGGAAAGGCCATGCGGCACGTGATAGCGGCCACCGATCGGATAGGCGAGCGCATGGACGGCAGCGACGGGCGAATTGGCGAAGGCCTGGCCGGCCAGCATCGCCCCGAGCAGCATCCCCTGTCTGGCGGGGAGGTCGGTTCCGTTATTGACGGCGATCTCGATATTCGCCCCTAGAAGCCGGAGCGCTTCTTTGGCGAGGGCACGGGAAACCGGATTGTTGTTGACACTTGTGGAGGTGAAAGCCTCGATGGCGTGGACCATTGCGTCAATCCCGGTCGCCGCTGTCACGGCTGGCGGTAAGCCAATCGTCAGCTTAGCGTCCAGAATAGCGGCGTCCGGCAGCAGGACCGGCGAAACGACGCCTTTTTTCTGATGCTCGCCCGTGGTGATGATCGAAATCGGTGTGACTTCCGATCCGGTGCCGGCCGTTGTCGGCACGAGCACCAGCGGCAGACGCTCTCCCGTCACATTTCCGACCCCGTAGATATTACCGAGCGCTTCGCCGCTTTTGGCAATGAGCGCCACCAGTTTTGCGACATCGAGCGACGAGCCACCGCCAATCCCCAGCACACCGGTTGCACCAAAATCCACCGCCATTGCGACAGCTGTATTTACAATGGTTTCCGGTGGATCAGCGACAACGCCGGTGAAGATCGATGTTTCGGCGCCGGCTTCTCTAAGGCTGGCGAGGGCCGGCTGAACCAGCCCCGCCTTTACGACCCCTTCGTCTGAAATCACCAGAACGCGCGGACCCAGTCGGGTCTTCAGCTCCGAAAGCCTTGCTATACAGCCCGGTCCCGCAATGATCTGCGGGACAGTAGCGAATGTGAATGCGGACATGCTGCCGATCTCTCACTGATGCCATTTAACGAGAGGCTGATAATGATGCGGCTGGCGCATCACAACAAGGTCTTTTCGCCGGACGATGTTGGTCGGATAGGGCGTATCGAGATTGCTGGTGTCGACGGTCGCACCGGCAATTCCTTCCTCCTCCAATATCGCCGATTCCTGGCGCGGAAAGGCAAAGGAGTCCGGCCCGAACACGGCGCTCTTGCCCAGATATCCCCGCGCCTCATCGAGTACATTGGCGAAAGCGAAATAGACGTTGTTCTCGCCGCCGCGGACCCGCAGGGCATGCCAATGAAAGGGGTCGGCGCCCTTCGGGATGGGATAGTTGTGCGGGATTTTCGTTCCCGCGTGGCTGCCGGTGAAAGTGCCGGCAATTGCCGAGGGGCAGGCCACCAGATCGCATCCCATAAGCGAGAGCGAACGAATGGCTTCCGGATAAAGGGCGTCGTGGCCAATGGCGAGGCCTACGCGGCCGACGGCAAGATCGTATATTTTCCATTCGTCGCCGGCCGTCGCCCAGCTATCGGCAATGCCCAGATGCGTCTTGCGATAGCTCCCTACCAGCCCCTCGGGGCCGGCGAGCACTGCGGTATTATAGATTTTGTCTCCATCCGCTTCAGCAAATCCGGCAACGAGATAAAAGCCAAGCTTCATGGCCAGGCGCACGAAGGCGGAGACCGCCGGGCCCGAAAGCGGTTCCGCCCGGGTGTGGGGAGCCTCAAGCCCGGTCAGCGACAGTTCCGGGAAAACCAGAATGTCCGGCGCGGTCGTCACCTTTGCCTCGGTGGCGAGCGCGGTGATGCGGGCAATGTTGTCTGCGACCACGGTGGAGGGGGAAAACTGGGCAACGGCCGCACGTGATTTGCGCCCGCGCGGGATGGGTTGATAGCCATAAAGGCGGAAGTAGTCGCCCGGATTCCAAGTGAAGCTGTTGGTCATCATGTTCATGTAAAGCTCGGGCCGGCGCGACCTGAAGACCGGTTCGCTCAAGACTTCGCGGCGGCGCGCACGGGCAAGATCGACCGTGCCATAGACAATCCCGTCGCCTGTGTCGATGGATGCGGCAACCGTCCCGTCGGGTTCGATCAGGCAGCTCCCTCCGGAAAACTGCACGGTTCTTTCCAGGCCCCACCGGTTGCTTTCGATGACGTAGCAGGCGTTTTCAAAGGCGCGGTTGATCCAGTAGGGTGCGGGTGCACGTTCCTGCAGCCAGTTGGAGATGTGGCAGATGATGTCGGCCCCCCCCAAGGCCTCCAGCCGCGCCGTTTCGAAGAAGTGCAAATCCATGCAGACCAGCATCGAAATCCGGCCGATTTCCGTTTCGAAGACCTCGTGTACGATATCGCCATTCGCAGCCCATTTCGGCTCGGCGATATAGGGATGCGATTTGCGATGCCTGCCAACAACGCCCTCGGGACCGATGAGAACGGCCGTATTGTAATAGAGATCGCTTGCCGGATCGACTTCCGGCATGCCGACCACGATATAGCAGCGGTGTTTGCTGGCAATGGCCTGAAAAACATCCGTGGTCGGTCCGGGGATCGTTTCAACGAACGGTTTGACTTCCGCCCTGTCGAACCAGCAATAACCAGTCGTGCCCATTTCTGGCGTGACGATCAGGCGCGCGCCCGCCTCCGCCGCTTCCTCGCAAAGGGCTTTGAGCCGGGTGATATTGCGTTCTTTTTCAAACATGGTCGGTTCGAACTGGATGGCGGCGGCGGTGTAGCTCTTTATCGATGTCATGATTGGTCCCATTGTCTTTATTGAAGGATTTGTCTTGTTCAGACAGCCATATGCCGATGAACGAGCGCGTCGGAGAGCATGTCGATGGCGCCGGCCGCAACCACGCTTCCCTTCTCCAGCATGGCGAAATGATGAGATGCGTGCCGTGCGAATGCGACGTTCTGCTCAACGAGGATGATCGTCATGCCGATCTCGCGATTGAGCCGGATGATGATCTTTTCGATCTCCTCGACGATCGAGGGCTGGATGCCCTCGTTGGGTTCGTCGAGGAGCAGAACCTTCGGATCTGCAGCGAGAGCCCGGGCGATGGCGAGCTGCTGTTGCTGGCCGCCTGAAAGCACGCCTCCCGGTCTATCAAGATTGGCCATCAGGTAAGGAAAGAGCTCCGGCACCAGTGCTGGAATTTCGCGTTTGCCATCGGCCCGCGCGAATGCGCCCATCAGGATGTTCTCGCGAATGGTGAAATCGGGAATGATTTCCCTGCCCTGGGGGACATAGGCGATACCGGCGCGCGCTCGCTTATGCGTCGGGGAGGAGGCGATGTCTTTTCCCTGCAGGTGCATTTCGCCCGTCATGCGGTCGGTCAGCGCCATCAGCGTTTTCAACAGGGTCGTTTTGCCAGTGCCGTTGCGGCCGAGAATGCTCGTCACCTTGCCGGTTGGAACATCAAGCGTGACGCCGTGCAGGATGTGGCTGCGGCCATAATAGCTGTCCACGTTTTTCAAATTCAGCATCAGGATATTCCTTTTGAACCGAGATAGGCTTCGCGGACTTTCGGATTGTTCTCGATATCCCCGACGCTTCCTTCTGCCAGAACCTCTCCCAGATGGAGAACGGTGATACGCTCGGCAATTTCACGCACGAACCCCATGTCGTGCTCGACGACGAGGATGGTGTGGCGGCCTTTGAGGCTTTTGATGATCTGCGCCGTCTTGCGGGTCTCGGCCTGGGTCATGCCGGCTGTCGGTTCGTCCAGTAGAACGACCTTTGGATCCTGGACGATGAGCATGCCGAGTTCCAGCCATTGCGTCTGGCCATGGCTGAGATACGCCGCCGTCATATCCTTTTCTGCTTCGAGGCCGGTAAGGGCGAGCACCTCATCGACGCGTTTGGCTTCCGCACGCGAAAATCCAAACCGGAGGTTGGCAAAAACAGAGGGATTTCGGCAATTCGCCACCTCCAGATTCTGTCGCACGGTAAGATCCCGAAAAATGCTGGGAATCTGGAATTTTCGGCCAATCCCTGCACGGGCGATTTTGTGTTCCGGCCAGTTTGTGATGTCCGTGTCGTAGACGAAGACCTTACCCTGGGTACTGCGCGTCTTGCCGCTGATCAGATCCATCAGGGTCGTCTTGCCGGCGCCATTTGCGCCGAGCAAAACCCGCAGCTCGCCATCGCCGACGGTGATGCTGACATTGTTGACGGCTCTGAAACCGCCGAAATCGACGCTGAGACCGTCAACGGTCAATGCGATTGCACTCATATCACAATGCCTCGCTCTGTTGATGCAACGATGACGATGCCGCAGCCGGTTTGACCCGGCGGATGAACTGCCGCAGCACATCATGCGCCACGCCACCAAGGCCACGCGGCATGAACAGGACGACGAGAACGAAGATGAGGCCGATGATCGCTTTCCACGCCTCGACCAGTGCTTCGGTTTCGCTGACCTCAGCCTCGATCATGTTGATGAGGATCGCGCCGATGCAGGCACCGAGCAGGGAGGAGCGGCCGCCGACGGCAGCCCAAACCACCATCGTCACGGAGAAGGAAAGATCCATGAAGGTCGGCGAGGCGAACTCCGCAACGACGACGTAGAGCATACCGGCAACGCCAGCTATTCCGGCTGAAATGGCAAAGAAGAACACCTGGTAGAGCGAGACGTCGAAACCGAGATAGCGGGCGCGAACCTGATCATCGCGGATCGCCTGGAGGATCATGCCGGCACGGGTTTCCACGACAAGACGCGCACCGATGAGCGTTAACGACAGGCATATGGCACACAGATAATAGGTTGCCCGGCTGTAAGGGTCGAATTCAATGCCGCCGATCGTCAGCCAGCCGAGATCCGTCAGGCCGTTAAAGCCGTTCGTCACCGGTTGAGCATCAACCATCACCAGACGCACGAGCAGGACCAGCGCCAATGTAATGATCGAGACGAAGACACCGGAAATCCGTTTGCGAAAAACGAGCATGCCGAGTGCGCCGGCTATCACCACGGGAAGCAGGATGCCGAGCACGAGACCGACCGATTGGCTTTGAAAGGGAAGCCAGAGGAAGGAGCCCTTGTTGATGCAGCAGAGTTCCGTCGGCGCGCCGGGTTCGGCATTCCAGAGCATGAAATCCGGGACCGGCTTGTCGGAGCCCTGTTGCAGGCTGGTCATGCTCGACAGCTTCAGGGACATGGCGAGCATATAGGCGCCAAGACCAAAGAACAGTCCCTGGCCAAGATTGAGAATGCCCGCATATCCCCATGTCAGCGCAATGGCGACGCCGAGCATGCCGTAGACCAGATATTTAGAAATACGGTTCAGCCAGAATTCGTCGCCAAAAACAGGCGCTGCAAAGATCAGCGCGATAAAAATGGCGTAGGCGGCGATCTGGAATTTTCGTTCGATGCTCATATCAGCGCCCCTTGAACGAGAACAGCCCGCTGGGCTTGACGAGAATGACGACAATGACGACCCCGAACACGACGGCGCGTGCCAGAATGTCGTTCGTGCCGATGGCCACCAGCGCGTTGATTTCACCCAGAAGACCCGAAGACAGCGCCGTGCCGAAAAGGCTGCCGACGCCGCCGGTCACCACGACCATGAAACCGTCGACGACCATCGTCGTCCCCATGTCAGGGAAAACGGTCTTGAAGCCGGACATCATCACGCCGGCGACACCGGCAAGACCGGAACCGAAGGCGAAGGTCAGGGCATTGATGCGTTTCACATCGATGCCGCAAGCGGCAGCCATTTTCGGATTGCGGATGATGGCCCGCACCTGCATGCCCGCTGCCGTACGGTAGAGAATGAACCATGTCGCCAGCGTCAGCGCGGCTGTCACCGCGATGATGAAGGTGCGATAGGCGTTGATGTCGGCACCGGCGAGCCTGAACGTGCCTTGAAGATAGGAAGGCACCGCGACATTTTGCAATCCGGCGCCAAGGCCTTCGATGTGAATGCCGAAAAATGTGAGGCCTAACTCGAGCCTTACGGCTTGTTGTAAAAGAATGGCGATGCCCCAGGTGGCCAGAAGCGTGTCGAGCAGACGGCCGTAGAGCCGCCGAACGACTACTCGTTCGATCAACAGGCCGAGCACTGCAGTTATGACGAAGGCCAGCGGGATGGCGAGCAGAAGGCTTGCCTTCAGCCAGATGCCCGAGAGCACGGCGACATAGGCGCCGATCATGACCATTTCGCCGTGGGCCATATTGATGACGCCCATTGCGCCGTAGGTGATGGCGAGACCGAGTGCCACCAAAAGAAGGATCGAGCCCAGACTGAGGCCGATGAAGAGAATATCGAGCATAACGCCACCGTTCGTAAGAAGGGCGGATCAGAGGTCTCCTTTCACTTGCCAATGCTGAACGCGGATTGGCAATGAGCAAAGAAAAAACGCAGATCCGCCTTGCCGAGACATGGTCCCGCCAACCAGGTTGGCGGGACAAAGCGGGCAGGGGTCAGCCCTTGAGCTTTGCTGCGTCGAGACCGTTGCTGGTGCAGAACAGATTGCTTTCCGTCTCACCATAGGCCGAATAGGGCAACGGCTTGATTGGTGCCGGGTAGGCGTTGACAACCTTACTCTGGCCATCCGACTGCCACTGTCCGATGCGCGGCGTCAGCCAGCAATGCAGGTTGTCGGGGTCGGTCGTCACCTTGCCACCAGGTGCTTCGTAGGTCTGGCCGCGAATGCCGGCCCGGATCGCGTCGGCAGACAGGTCGCCGGATTTTTCGACTGCCTGCTTCCAGAGGAACACCTGGAAATAGGCCGCCTCAAGCGAATGGTACGTCACGGCTTTGGGATCGTTGACGAATGTCCTGAAGCGTTCGATGAAGCTCTTGTTCGCTGGCGTTTCTATCGACATGAAATAGGGGAATGAGGTGTAGCTGCCTGCCGCATATTCGGCGCCCATGGCCGCAATCTCGATTTCGGACGTCACCGTCGCGCAGATCGGGATAACCTCCTGCGAAAGACCCTGATTCTTGAATTCGCGGTAGAAGGCGATGATCGAGTCTCCGACCACGTTGGAAAGAACGACGTCCGCGCCGGATTCCTTGATCTTGCTGACCATGACCGCCCACTCAGAGTGGCCAAGTTCCAGATATTCGTCTGCGACCCATTCAGCGCCGGCCGCTTCAATCAGTTTCTTGGAAACCTTGGCCATTTCACGCGGGTAGACGTAGTTCGAGCCGACGATGAAGAACTTCTTCTTGCCCAGCTTTTCGACGATCCATGGAATGTAATTGGAGAGTTGCTGGTTTGGAACAGCGCCGGAATAGACGACGTTGCGTGAGCATTCGAAGCCTTCATAGTGCGTCTGATAGAACAGCATCGCGCCGCGTCGTTCAAAGATCGGCAGCACGGCCTTGCGGCTGGCAGAAGTGTGGCAACCGAAGACGGTGGAAATCTTGTCCTTGAGGATTAGTTTCGACGCTTTTTCGCTGAAGGTTTTCGGGTCGGAGGCCCCATCTTCCACGACGACTTCGACCGGGCGGCCCAGAACGCCGCCGGCGGCGTTGATTTCGGAAACGGCCATCATGACACCGTTGGCCAGAAGCTTTTCGGCGACGGAAAGCCCACCCGTCTGGGAATAGAGTGCACCGACCTTGATCGCATCGGCTGCGAAGGCCCGACCGCCCAGCGCGGGCAGGGCAAGTGCGGCGGAAGCGGTGGCTGCGGTTTTGAGAAATTCACGTCTGTTGAACACCATCTTGGTTCCCCTTTTTTGATTGGCGCACGCGGTGGCACTGCCCGGCTCCATGGCGAGGCTTCATGCCGAAAAAAGTGTAGGAAGGCTGACGTCACTGTCAGCAGACAACAAAAAACCCGCGAGGCTTGTTAAAGCCTGCGGGCACCCTTGCCATCACCGCATCACGGCTGCGCCGCGTGCAACAGCGACACATGGCTTCGATAAAAGAAGGGATGTGCCGGAGGTGTTCATCTGGAACACATCAAAAACTAATCATGTTTTTGGGAAGGGCGCAAGAGCTGTTCAGCGTTGATAATCGAATTGGCGATTTCATCGATCGGCACGCGTCGTGCCATCGCTTGCTCGCGCATTTCGCGATACGCTTCATTCTCGCTCGTACCGCGATTGGCCATCAAAATGGCCTTCGCCCGGGCGAGCTTTTGGTCTCCCAATACCTTGCGCTTATATTTGCGCGCCTCCTTGATGAGCTTTTGGCGCTCGAGCCAGAGACTGCGGGCGATAGCGAGATTGGTGAGCAGGCCGAACGGTTTGATCGGCCTTTCGACAATGGCGAGCGCGCCGCTTTCCAGAACGATCTGCAACGTCGAGGGGTTTTCGTAGCCCACGATGGCAAGCATGGTTGGAGCAGGATTGGGAAGACACTTCAGCAGGCGTTCAATTTCCGGCCGTGCCTCATCTTCCATGGCAAGGAACACGACGTCCGTGCCGTGGGGCAATTCTGCAGGCACTGGCCAGAGGCAACTGACGGTGCAGCCGATACGGCGCAGGTGGTCGACGAGAAACTCTCCTTCGGATGTCCGGGGATGTATGACCAGAACCTTGAGATCCCGCAAATCTCTGAGAAGGGCGAAAGACATCGTCACTTCCTCTCAGACCTTAACGCGATGTGGTAAAGTCTGCGCCAAATCCGGGCGATATTCTCGCATGAACGGATCCGGCGCCACCCGCAGAGAAGGATCGTAGACGATCTCGTAGCTGCCCTGCGCATTGACCCTCGCCACTCTTGGCCACAGATGCGTGTGGTTTGTCATCCTGTCTATCTTCACAGCGCCCTGTGGGGCATCGTATTCGACCTCATAGAGTGCTGGCAGAAGCTGCTCTAGCCCATCGCTACCGGCCCGCTGCAACGCCGCCGCATAGAGATAGACCTGGAAATAGGCCGCTTCGGCCGGAGCGGTTGGTAGCATCTGCACGCCATAACGCTTTTGGTAAGCCGAAACGAAGGCTCGAGCGCGGGGTGTATTCAGAGAGGCGAAAAACGGGGCCGCCGTTATATGCCCCTCGGCAACTTCCGGCCGCATACGGATCACGTCTGCCTCGCTTGTCGATTGACTGGCGATCGGCATCTTCGCTGCATCAAAACCTGCGTCCCTGAATGCAGTGTAGAAGGGAATGATACCATCGCCAACGATCGTCGAATAGATGACATCCGGCTGTGCCGCTCGAATGTGCCGGATGATCTTGGCGACGTCCTCGGTTTTGAGGTTCAGTGGAACATAGATTTCGTCCAGAACCTGCCCGCCGAGTTGCAGGAAAAGGTCGCTGATCGTCCGGTTCGATTCATAGGGGTAGACGTAGTTTGACCCCACCAGGAAAACCCGCTTTCCATAGTGCTTGGTCAGGAAATCAACCAGTTGGACGGAGTTTTGATTGGGAGCTGCACCGGTATAAATACAATGCCGGGAATATTCGAACCCCTCGTATAACGTCGGATAAAACAGCAACGCGTCGCGAGCCTCGATGACGGGCAGAACGGCTTTACGGGTGCTCGACATGTGGCAGCCAAAAACAACCCGAACACGATCTTCATCACAAAGCCTGACCGCAAGTTCCTTATAGAGATTGGGAGTTGATCGCGGGTCGTAGGCCACAGGCTCGATTGCCCGGCCAAGGACGCCGCCGGCTGCATTGATTTCATCGATCGCCAGCAACGTGGCCGCTCTCTGGGTTTGTTCCACGGCTCCGGTTACGCCTGTTTCGGAGAACAGCACACCGACGCGCCAGCTTTCTGAAGTCATCATCGCCACCAAAAAATAAAAAAGCTCCCGCCCGTTGCCGGTCGAGAGCTACCCTGCTCATGGAATATCAGCGGCCCATTGGGGCCTAAGCGATGATAGTGTCAGTTTCTTTGCCTGGTGACAATAGCGTAACGAAAGCCTTCCCAAAGAGCCCATCGTGCGGAGCAATGCGGTGTTATCGGTGCCCTCGCGGCATAGATTTCAACCGTCGTTTCAAGGGGGCTGCTGCTTATCCTATCCACTGGGCTTTCCGGCTTTTGGCAGCGTAGCCGCTCACTCTCCCGAAGAAATTCCCTCGCGTGGTGGATCGGCGCTGCCGGCCAAGCCTTGGGAAATGATCTCGATAGCCTGTAAACCGCAGTTCATCTCACTTGGCTTTGTCTCGTAACCCGGTGCCTTGAGCGGCTCGATCAGATATTCCGCGCTGGTGTCGGGCTCGATGTCTTAGGTGCCAAACCGGTTGATGAGATGGGGCTGTGCGACGATCATCTTAACCGGCATGGGCCGCCTCGAAATACGGTCGCTGTTTCGCAAGCTCGCAACGGTCATTTCGAAGCCACGAGACTTGGGAGGCGGCGTCAGCTCGCGTGACCTTGAGCAAATGATTGCCGAGCATGGCCACGCTTCCCGCGCACCTTGTCCAGCAGCAGGTAGATGACTGGCGTCGTATAAAGCGTCAACAACTGGCTGACCAGTAGTCCACCAACGATGGCGTAGCCGAGAGGCTGGCGCAGTTCCGACCCCGATCCATGACCAATGGCGAGCGGAAGGCCTCCGAGGAGCGCCGCCATCGTTGTCATCAGGATTGGGCGGAACCGCATCCGTGCCGCCTTCAGGATGGCCTCCTCGCTGCTGAGGCCGTCTTCGCGCTCTGCCTGTATCGCGAAATCGACGAGCATAATGCCATTCTTCTTGACGATACCGATCAACAGGATGACGCCGATCATCGCCACAAGTCCGAAGTCGAAGCCGGCAAATTCCAAAGCGAGCAATGCGCCCAGACCAGCCGAGGGCAGGGTGGAGAGAATGGTCAGCGGGTGAACAAGGCTTTCGTAGAGGACGCCGAGAATGATGTAGACGACAACGAGGGACGCAAGGATGAGCAATGGTATCGTGGACAGCGAATCCTTGAATGCCTTGGCGCTGCCGGAGAAGTTCGTCTGCAAGGAGCCCGGCGGATGCATCTCGGCAACTGCGCTCTCGATTGCTGCGGTCGCTTGCCCGAGTGCAACCGATGGCGAAAGGTTGAAAGAGACGGTCACTGCCGGCGATTGGCCCTGATGGGAGATCGAAACGGGAGCGACGCCATCCGTCGACCACTTCGCGACAACCGACAAAGGCACAAGCGTTCCGTTCGTCGCCCTGACCGAAAGCCTGTCGAGCGTCGAAAGATCGCGCTGCAGGTTTGGCAACACCTCCAGAATCACCCTGAAGGTGTCTGTCTGCGTCGAATAAGAAGCCACCTGGCGCTGGCCGAATGCATCGTAGAGCGTGTCATCGATTGTCGACGGCAGAACGCCATAGAGCGTCGCAGCGGCACGATCAATCTTGACGAACAGGTTGGGGGCTTCGGCCTGTTGGTCGCTGCCGACGTCCCGCAGCGTGGGCAGGCCTTGCAGCTTGCTGGTGATCTTCGTCGCCCAGTCGCCCAGTTCCTTGATGTTAGCGTCCTGTAGCGTGAACTGGTATTGTGTCTTTGCCGGTCGGGCTCCGATGTTGATATCCTGTGCCGACTGCATGAAGAGTTTGATGCCTTGCTGGGCATTGAGCGCGGTGCTCAACCTTGCAATTACCTCTTTGGCGCTGACGTCGCGTTCTTCAAGCGGTTTCAGGGTGATATTGACGTGGCCCTGGTTCATCGCGTTGCCGCCATTGCCGCCGCCAATGTCCATGAAGACGCTGTAAACTGCGGGGTCCTTCATGATGATCGCGCTGACCCGCTCCTGAAGCTTCGCCATTTCCGTAAACGAAATATCCGGCGACGCCTGAGACAGCCCGCCGATAAACCCGGTATCCTGCTCCGGGAAGAAGCCTTTGGGGATGACGATGAACAGATACGCGGTCGCTGCGACCGTTCCGAGAAAGAATGCGAGGGTTAGATATTTGAAGCGGATCACGGGTGCCAGACTGCGAATATAGAGGTTCGTGATCCACTCGAAAAACGCTTCACCCGCCTTGTAGAAGCGGCCGTGGCTCGTCTCGTCGACATTGCGGATGAAGCGCGATGACAGCATCGGGGTAAGGGTCAGAGAAACGACGGCGGAAATGATGATCGCGACCGTCAACGTGACTGCGAACTCGCGAAACATTCGCCCGACAATCCCGCCCATGAGGAGGATGGGGATAAGGACGGCAATCAGCGATAGGCTGATGGAGACGATCGTGAAGCCGATTTCGTTGGCTCCGGTGCGCGCCGCCTGCAGCGGTTCCACACCATTCTCGATATGACGGGTGATATTTTCCAGCATGACGATTGCGTCATCGACAACGAAGCCGACCGCCACAACAAGGGCCATGAGCGACAGATTATCGAGGCTGAAGCCAAGAACCCACATCGGCGCAAGCGAACCTGCGAGCGCGATCGGCAGCGTCAACACAGGAATGATCGTAGCGCGCAGGTTTCGCAGGAAAAGAAAGATCACGACGACGACCAGCCCGATCGTCAGCATCAAGGTAAACTGGATATCGGTGACGGATGCGCGGATCGTCGTCGTCCGGTCTGTGACGAGTTCAAGCTTGATGGATTTCGGTAGTGACGCCTGTAGGGCGGGAAGCTGCTCCTTCACCGCCTCAACGACCGCGATGACGTTTGCGCCGGGCTGGCGGAAGACGTCGAGCGCTATCCCCCGCTCACCATTCGTCCAGTGCGCCATCTTGTTGTCTTCCGCACCATCGACCGCCTGGCCGATATCGCGGATGCGCACCGGACCGCCATTGCGATAGGCAATGACCGCGTCGTTCCATTCGGCACTGCTGCCGATCTGGTCGTTGGTATAGATGGGGAAGGTCCGGGTCGGGTCGTCTATATTACCCTTTGGCGCGCTGATGCTCAGGCCGCCAATGGCCGACCTGACATCCTCGAGTGTGACATCAGCCTGTGCAAGCCGACCAGGATCAACGGCAATGCGGATGGCGGGTTTCTGCTTCCCACCGATGTTGACATACGCGACGCCGGAGACCTGCCCGATCTTGGAGGCGACGTTGCGCTCTATATATTCGTCAAGTTGCGGAAGCGTCAGGGTATCGGAGGTTGCCGAAAGCTGCATGATCGGCGCATCAGCTGGATTGACCTTCCTGACGGTCGGGAGTGTGGTCATGTCCTTCGGAAGCTTTCCCGCCGCTTCGCTTATGGCAGTCTGCACGTCACTCGCCGCCGTCTGGATATCCTGGTCGAGACCGAACTGCACGGTGATCGAGGTGGTGCCGAGCGAGCTGTTCGATGTCATCTCCGAAATGCCGCTGACACGGGACAGAGCTTCCTCGATCGGTTGCGCGACGCTTGACGCCATGGTTTCGGGGGAAGCGCCGGGGAGACTGGCGGCGATCTGGACGGTTGGAAAATCGATCTGCGGCAACGCCGACACCGGCATGAAAGGATAGCAGATCGCCCCGACAAGAAAGATACCGGCCATGATCAACCCGGTGGCGACCGGGTGCATGATGAAGAAATCGAAGAAGCCGGATGCCGACGACTGTTTTGTGCCTCGGACATCCTCGCTCATGGCGTTGCATTCCCGGCTAATTCACCTGTCGCCGAGCCTGTCCATGGCGTGACCTCGACCTTGTCACCGTCGCCGATGCGTGACTGGCCATCCATGACGACCTGATCGCCGTCAGCGATGCCCTCCGTGACCAGCGCCCGGGCGTCCGTCACGAAGGCCGTCTTGACCGCGTGTTTTGCGACCTTGCCGTCCGGGCCGACGACGTAGGCGTAGAGCCCGTCCCGGCCGCGAGCCAGTGCCTTGTCCGGCACGACCACGCCTTTCCGCTTCTCGACGGTCAAAATTGTCGCGACGGGGAGGCCCGGCCACAGAGCACCCGCCTTGTTGTCGAAAGTGGCCTTGAGGTGGATCGACCCGTTTGATCCGTCGACAGCATTGTCCATCGTCGTCAAGCGGCCCGTGGCGAGCGTGCGAGACCCGTCGGTCGTCACAAGCGTCACCTCGGCCACGCCCTCGCTCATCGCTTGCCTGATGTCACCGAACCTGTCGCCGGGGGCGACGAACGAAATCCCGATCGGGTCCATCTGCGTGATCGTGACGATGCCCTCAGTCGAACTCGCGCTGATGACGCTGCCGACATCGACCTGTTTAAAGCCCGTTCGCCCTGAAAGCGGCGCCGTGATCTTCGCAAAGCCGAGTTGTGTTTCGGCGTTTTTAATCATCGCGTCATCGTATTGAACGGCTGCGGCGTATTGTTCGCTTGATGCGGTCTTCTGTTCGAGGGTGGCCGCCGACGCTATTCCTTTTTCGGCAAGGCTTGTATAGCGTTGCGCGTCGGTTCGCGCGCTGTTCAACTGTGCCTCGTCCTGCGCCTTCTTGGCCCTTGCTGACGCAAGCGTGGACGTCAACTCTCGATCGTCGAGCGTCATCAGCACGTCACCCTTGTTAACAACCTGACCTTCGACAAAGGAAATCCCGGTGACCTGGCCATCGATACGGGGCCGGACGACCACGGACTGCAGTGCGGCAACCGTGCCGATGCCGTTGATGACGCGTGGGATGGTTTCCGTGTGCACAGTCACGGCGGTGATGGGCACCGCGCGGACCTCATCGGCGGACGCAACGACTGGAACGATCGAAAGGAACGCTGTCGAAACACCGAACAGCACAAGGCCGCGGGGAGCGGCAAGCACGTTTAACGTCGGCTTCTTCATGTTTGCCACTCCATAAAAACCGCCATTTAACGCACGACGACGATTTTGGTTCAGGGCGAGTCCGTTGATTCAAACCTTACGGTTTGATGGACGCCAGGTGTTTGCCGAGCGACCGCCATGCCGAGGCGGTGTACGGTTGACCTTCGCATCGCAAAAGACGAGCTATTTTGCATTGAAATATTCTCTGACGGCTATTCGCCCCTGCCGGCCGCGGGCAGACGTTACATCTGAGGCTATGAGAGAAGGATGATTACAAAATTCACTCGGCGCGAACTTGGTAGGCGTCAGAAAAACCAAAGAAATCAATTCCGCGTTTACGCATGATGCTGTAGTCTTCCAGCGACTAGAGCGCAGCAAACAGGCACGGCTATTCTTCAGATCGACTGCGTGGGGCAGGCTTTCTGTTCGCACCGTCCGAAGAAAAGTGGTTGGATTTCCCCTTTATGAAAATAGACCGGAAAACGACGCTTAAGGACGTGGCGCGGGAGGCGAATGTTTCGCTGAGCACGGCTTCGCATGCCATCAATGGCACCGCTCCGTTGACCACGCAGGTTCGCGAACGGGTGCTGCAGGCGGCGCGTACGCTCGGTTATCTCGAAAACCGCCGGCAGAAGGCGACGATCGCCACCCTGCGTGTGGTGCTTCTGGCGATGACCAATGATGCCGCCCCTCAGAGCGACCTCAACATGGTCAGCTGGACGATGCTGAACGGCTTTCGTCGTGAGTGTGAGCGGCGTGGCATTCGCATCGTTCCTTATGTCAGCGCGACAAGCCGCATTGATCCGCTCTCTGTGGCTGCTGCTGCGGATGCCGACAATGTCGATGGTATCGTGGTTCTCAATGATGACAGGCCGCAGCTGGTCGCGGCGCTCTCGGCGCTTGGGCGACCGGTCGTGCTGATCAATGGTGAAGACCCGGCGATGATCGTCGATACGGTAACGGCTGAAAACCGTTTTGGCGCGCGGCTAGGCATCGAGCATCTGCTGTCGCTCGGGCATCGCAATATTCTGCATATCACCTGGAAGGGCCGCACGACGATCCGGCGCCGTTACGATGGTTTTAGCGACGCGTATCTCGCAGCGGGCCTTGCCGTGCCTGCGGATATGGTGGTCGAGGTCGACAGCTATGAGCCGCAATGGGGCGAGGCCGCCATTCGCCGGCTGCTGGCCGAAGAAAAGCCGCTCAGAAATGCCACCGCGATCTTCTGCGCGGCAGACAATCTGGCGCTTGGCTGTCTGAAAGCGCTGACGGAGGCTGGTATCCGGGTGCCGGACGATGTCTCGGTGCTGGGTTTCGACGATATCATGCCGGCGGCCTTCAGCGCGCCGCCGCTCAGCACTATTCAGTTGCCGGCTGATCGGCTGGGCGGTGCAGCCCTTTCGCTGCTGGAGCAGCGGCTTGTGGCGGCCGACCCGACGCGCCCGGCGCACCGGCTGGAACTTGGTTGCCGGCTGGTGTTGAGGGGCAGCATCGCGCCGCCCCCCAAATGATTTGTGGTTTTATTTCATGCCCGTGCCGGCAATCCCTGTCGTGATGTAGCGCTGCAGGAACAGGAAGACGACGGTGACGGGTGCGAGACTGAGGAAGGTCATGGCGAGAATATAATGCCATTGCACCGAGAACTCGCCCTGGAAGGCATTGAGGCCCACCTGCAGCGTGAAGTTTTCACGGCTGCTGAGAACGATCAGCGGCCAGAGGAAGTCGTTCCAGCGCCACAGCACCGAGAAGATGGCGAGAACCGCGAGCGCCGGGGCCGTCAGCGGCAGGATGATGCGCCAGAAGATGCGGAATTCGCTGGCGGCATCGACACGCGCCGCCTCGATCAGCTCATCGGGGATGGTCAGCATATATTGCCGGAGCAGAAAGACGCCTGTCGGCGTCGCGACGGTGGGAATGATGACGCCCCAGAGATTATCGACGAGACCGACACCGACGATGACGAGATAGGCAGGCACCATGACGACGGTGAGCGGGATCATCAAGGTGGAGATGATCAGCACGAAGATCGCCTTCTCGCCACGGAAACGGTATTTGGAGAGGGCAAAGGCTGCCATCGCGTTGACGATCAGCGTCAGGACCGTTGCGACGACGGTGACGAAGACCGAGTTCTTGAGGAAGGTCAGGAAGCTGAACTGTGTCAGCGGATCGGTAAAATTCTCCGTCGCGATGGTCAGCTTCTGAACCGGCGTTATTTCCCGTGTGTTGACACTAATGGGCGGGCCCGGATTGGCAGGGTCCACCATCTGGGCTTTGAGGCCGATGCGGCGGACCATGGCCATCTCACGCTCTGCGCCATCGACGGTGGCCTTCCACAGGCTGAGCGGCCTGTCGTAGCCCTGAACCTCCACTTGCACGGCAGCGCGCGGCAGGAGACTTGGCGGAAACCGCGTGATTTCGGCTTCCGGTTTCAGCGATGACATGGCGGCCCAGACAACCGGGATGAGGACGGCGAGTGTGCCGCCGATGAGCCAGACCCAGGAGAGGATATCGGTGAGGCCGATCCGGCCAGGACGGCGGGTGCGCGTGAGGAAAGAGACGGCATTGGACATGGTCAGGACTCCATCTTTTTGCCGAGACGCAATTGCACGAGGGTGAGTGCGAGAAGCACAAGGCCCATCAGAACCGAGGCGGCGGATGCGAGGCCAAACAGCCTCAGGTCGCTGCCAAAAGCCATCTGGTAGATATATTGCACCACAAACGTATTGGCCGTGCCCGGCCCGCCGCCATTGGTCAAAACCCACGCCTCATCAAAAATCTGCACGGAGCGGATCATCAACAGGATGAGCACAACAAGCAGGTTCGGGCCAAGAAGCGGCAGGGTGATGCGCAAAAGCGTGCGTCGGGGCGAGGCGGCATCGATGGCGGCGGCTTCATAGAGGTCCTTCGGGATGGCCTGAAGGCCTGCGAGCAGGATCAGCGTATAAAAGCCCATGTGGAACCAGACCGAAACGACCACCACGAAAAAGCGCGACCAGCCGACATCCAACAGGAAGATTTCCGGCGGCACGCCCAGCATCTGGAAGAAGGCGTTGAGCAGGCCGTTGCGGTCCAGAAACCATTTCCAGATGAGGCCGATGACGACGGGCGACAGCAGGACGGGATAAAAGAACATGGCGCGGAAGAAACCGCGCGCGGCAATCGCCCTGTTGAGGATGAGAGCGGTTATGAGCGCCACAAGCAGCGTGGCGATGACGTTGAAAGCGACGAACCAGAGCGTGTTCCAGATTGCCGTCCAGAACAGAGATTCCCGGCAGCTGCCGGGGTCCATATAGCTCTGGCAATCCAGCAGCTTGCCGAAATTCTCCAAACCGACGAAGGGGCGGTCGGTGATCAAAAGTTCAGTGCCACCGGTAAAGGCGTAACCGACGGCGATGGCAATCGGCAGGAAGGTGAAGATGCCGAAAAGAATGAGGTTCGGCATCAGGAAGATATAGGGCATGCGCCTTTTGCCGATCAGCCGCTCGATGAAGTTGAGCGGCACTTCGGCAACCGCCATCACGGCGTCGAGCGCGCGGTCGGACAGTCTCGCAAGCTTTGGATTTGCCATGCTTACCCCCTCCCTTCGCCCGCAAGGCGCGGCAGCGCCAGTTCGTTGGCGGGATCGAAGACATGGACCTTCTCACGCGCAGGCATGATTTTGAGCACCGAGCCGGAGGCGGGCGCGAAATGGCCAGCCTGATGTACGATGATCTGGTCCTTCTCACCCGTGATATTGCCGTAGAGATAGGTCTCGGTGCCGAGGCTTTCGTGGTATTGCACCTCGAAGGGCAGACCGGCATCCGCGATGGTGAAATGTGAGGGTCGGATGCCCGCCAGAACCGCCTGTCCGGGACTGACGGTTGCGGGATCGACAAGGCAGGGGAGCGCCACGCCATGGCCGGCATCGATGGCAATGCTGCCGTCCTCGTCCTTGGTGATGATGCCCTTCAGCATGTTCATTCGCGGCGAGCCGAGGAAGCCGGCGACGAAGAGGTTGCGCGGATTATCGAAAAGCTCAAGCGGGCTGCCCACCTGCTCGATGCGCCCGGCGCGCAGCACGACGATCTTGTCGGCCATGGTCATGGCTTCCACCTGATCATGGGTGACATAGATCATCGTTGTCTTGATATCGCGATGTAGCCGGGTGATTTCTGCGCGCGTCTGCACGCGCAGTGCCGCATCAAGGTTCGACAACGGCTCATCGAACAGGAAGATGTCAGGTTCGCGCACGATGGCGCGGCCGATGGCGACGCGCTGGCGCTGGCCGCCGGAAAGCTGTTTCGGCTTGCGGTCCAGATAGGGCTCGATGGCAAGCATCCGCGCCGCCTCGTTGATGCGGCTTTCGATCTCCGCCCGCTTGAAACGCAGGTTTTCCAGGCCGAAGGCGAGGTTCTTGCGCACGCTCATATGCGGATAAAGCGCATAGGACTGGAAGACCATGGCGATCTTGCGCTCGGCGGGTGACAGCGCGCTGACATCGCGCCCGCCAATGCCGATGGTGCCGGAGGTGACGTCCTCGAGACCGGCGATGATGCGCAGCAGCGTCGATTTTCCGCAGCCCGAAGGGCCGACGAAGACGACGAATTCGCCGTTCTCGATCTGAAGATCGATATCATGCAGCACATGAACGGCGCCGAACGCCTTGTTGAGGTTTTTGAGTTTCAGACTTCCCATCACCTGCTCCCTTCAACCGAGCTCGCCGTCGCGACGATCTCTTGGCTGTTCCAGCCCTCGGGCAAGGGCATTGCTCTTTTGATGGCGACATCACCAGCCGAAAAACCGTGAACGCCCTTGAGGTAGATCGCGGGCATACCGCCCGGATAATCCTCCATGCCGACAATCCGGCCCTCAGCATCCTGCGTCCAGGCATTCGCGCGGCCGGCCGCATCGGCGCTTGGCGCTATATCGGCATTGGTGGGGCGCAGGTCATATTGCAGGCCGGTACCGAGCCTGCCGGGCTCCTGCGCAAGTGTAATGCGCTCGAGCCTCACATTGTGAATGCCGGCTGCCGAGGTGGAGACGAGGTTGATCGCTCCCTCCATCGAACCGCTCAAATCTTCGATAACAAGGTTTTCCACCCTGCCGGCCTGCCGTTCCGGGCGGCGGTCGACGACAGTGACAGTGACAGCTTCGCCGGAGCCCCAGAAGCCACCCGGCGTTTCATGGCACTCGGCCTCGATCCGTGAAAAGCGGATGTTGCGCATGGCGCCGCCATCACGGGAGAAAAGCCCCATGCCACGATTTGACTGCACCACCTTGCAATCCTCGAACACCACATTGGTGAAATCGCCGAAGGATTCGGTGCCCAGCTTCAGCGCGCAGCTCATGCTGGAAACAGTACAGCGGCGAACCGTGATATCGGCGCACACGCCCACTGCCTTGCCATCCGGCCCGGCACTGGTCTTGAGGCAGATGCCGTCATCCGCAGTCGAGATGAAGCAATCCTCGATCAGCGCACGACGGCAGGCATCCAGCACGATACCATCCGTATTGGGCAGGCGGCGGTCGTTTTCGATGCGCAGATTGCTGAAATGGAGGTCCTCGCAATCGACCATATGCAGCGTCCACATGGGGGAGCCACTGACGTTCAGGTTTTCAAGGTGCACGTTCCGGCAGGCTTCCAGCACCATCACGCGCGGGCGTTTTTTCGCCGGGATATAGGTTCCCATGGCCGTATCATCGCCAATGATGAAGTTTTCACCACCGGCCTCGATGCGGCCTGGACCGGTCACGGCGATATTGCTTGCGCCCTTGGCGGTGATCATGCCGCGATCGGAGTCTTCGGCAATCACCGAAACCCGGGTCAGCGCGTAAGCCTCGTAATCGGAAACGGGAGCAAGTACCGCGCCTTCGGCAAGGTGTAGTTCTACGCCGCTTTTGAGCTGGAGACCGGCGCTGACATGTTGTCCCGCCGAAAGAGATACGCGCCCGCCGCCTGCTGATGACGCGGCATCGATAGCCTGCTGGATGGTCGCCGTGGCGTCGAGGCTACTGGCCGCAACTGTGATGTCTTGTCTGATGTTCATGATGCTCACGATGCCTTTGGCCTTTTCGAGAAAACGTCGATCAAAAGCAGCATCGTCAGTGCCTGCCCGTAGGGTGTGGGCAGGTTGGGAATGCGGCGATAGAAATCGAGATCGTGGCCCATCGGCGTGCCGTCGGAGACGCCGTGAACGACGCCTTCGTCATCGATATTGCCGAGCACGGCTTTCAGCGCACGGTCCGCATGCGGACGGTTCTCTTCACCGAGAATGCCGGCCTCGATACCGCGCAGAATGCCATAGGCGATGCCGGCCGTTGCCGATGTCTCGACCGGCGAGGTCGGGTCATCCAGCAGCGTATGGAACATGCCGTCTTCACGTTGATATTTTCTCAGCGACCGCACCTGGCTTGAAAGCACATTGGCGAGGAAACGTTTGTCCTTTCCAGAGAGTGTCGGTACCAGTTCGAAAAGCTCGGGAATGGCGACGGTGATCCATGAATTGCCGCGCGCCCAGAAAGCGTCCGCGAAATTGTGGCGACCGTTGAAGGTCCAGCCGTGATACCAGAGCCCTGTGACGGGGTCGGAGAGATAGCGCGCATGGATCATGAACTGGTAGATGGCCTCGTCGATCCAGTCCTGCCGTTTGCAGACAACGCCGGCGCGGGCTAGGAACAGACAGGCCATGAACAGCGTGTCGTCCCAGAGCTCCCCCTCGTTCAGCCGTTCCTTCACGACATGCTGAAAACCGCCATCTTCGGTTTTTGGCAATTCATGCACCAGCCAGTCGGCCCAGTCCTCCACCAGCGCGCGGAAATCCGGCCGGTCGACATGTTCTGTCAGGATGACGAGCGGCAGCATCGGCGCGGAGCTGTTGATCTGGCGCGGCGGCAGGCCACGGTCGATCTGCCAGCCGTACCATGTCACGAGGTCATCCAATGCCTTCTGGTCATTGGCGGCGAGCGCCCGGCGCAGGAAACCATAGAGGCCAACACCCACCTCCCAATCCCATTCATCGAACTGGATCTTGCCATCGGAACTGCCGCTGACCAGGCCTTCCTGGATGCCTTTGAGGCGGCTGAAGGCGGCGGCGACATTGTCGATGGTCGTCCTGAGAGTGTCTTTTTCCATGCTTGGCTGGTTCATCTGTCAATTCCGCTTAGGAGTAGAAGGGTTTTGCAGCGCTGCCCGAAGCTGGGTCGGCGCTGTCGAAGGTGATATTTGGTTGCGGCTGGTCATGGTCGAAGGCCATGGCCTGTCCGCCGATGGTGAAGGTGCCGTCCCAGTTGAGCGTAAGTTCTGGCCCGCCGGGTGGCGTCACTGCGAGCAGCCGGCTTTCGGCATCGAAGGTGACCCGTGTGGCGAGAATTTTCTCGCGGAAACCGGCGAAGGCTTGCGCGTCGCCGCAGCCGATAACGCCGATCCAGCCGGCACGGCGGCCGGGCGATCTGATTTCGCGGTTGGCGGTTGCTCCAGACGTGACGGGTTCGAGTCCGTTCGTCGCGTAAAGGGCGGCAAAGCCTCGGCCGGAACGGGTGATGAGCCGGTTGCCTTCAATCAGCACTTCATCCAGTCCGTCGCGGCCGAGATAGGCGTGGGTCCAGTTATTGCGGTGATCTTCGGTATCAAAGATCAGCATCGCCAGATCGCGGTGGTGTGCTACGCGCGGCAGGATGCCGCTTCCCGCCCAATAGGACGGGCGCTGGCTGCCCCACGGATCGTCTTCACCGGGATGATTGACCCAGAGCCGCGCCATCGGGTGGCCGGCAAGCTTGATATCAGTGACGTGCTGCTGGTGGCCCTTGCGGCCGGTCTTGTGATCGACAACGGTGGACAGCTGGGCGGCCTCGTTCTTGAACAGTACGAGCTTGCCAGGCTCCAGCCCCTGCGCATAACGCGCTTCGACCACACGGCCGCTTTCCAGCTGGGAGAGGGCAGCAAGATGCGCCGGCGGCAGGTAGTTGCCGCAGCAGAACATCGGCAGCGAGGCGACGCCGTTGTTGAGCCAGCCCTTGCCGAACGCGACCTGCGCAAACGGTGCCAGTTCTGTCAGCGGCCCGGCGCGCAGCTCCTTGTCATAGGCTCGGCCTTGCGAACCGGAGGGGACGCCGCCGAGTGTATGCAACGCGATCATTTCGAAAATGAGATCGAGCTGGTGGCGGGCGCGGGCGGCAAGTTCCGGCCCCGCCCAATGTTCGATGGCGAGAAGGCCGATGAAATCGACGGGGTAATAGGCGGCCGAATTCCACTCGGCCAACCCATGCGCCTCGACGCTGTCAAACCAGCGCTCGAGCCGCTCAGCTGCCAGCGCGGCCTGCTGGCGCCCGGTACGACCGGACGCGGTGAAGGTGGCGTCTGGCAGATAGTCGCCGGCCAGCAACTGGCTGGTGTGGAAGCAAAGGACGTGGTTTTCGCTCCAGAACCACATGACGTCATTGCCCGGCTCGTCCACCCAGTAACGATAACCAAGGATCGAGGCATCGATCCGTGCCCGCATATCTGCCGGCAGCTGGTCCCCATGGGCGCGCACCAGCCACAGCAGTGGGATCATGATGAAATCGGAGCAGTCTTCGCGCCGGTCGATAGAATGCAGCGTTGCATCGATGATGCCGCCGATCGTCTCGATGTCATCGCTGCCGGTGGCGACCATGGCAAGCGCGCGGCCGACGCGCCATGCGCCGAAACGGGCGCTGAACGAAAGAGCCGCCTTCTTCCGTTCATTGATGTCGTTAGAGGATGCTTCCGGCGCGATATCACGCATGAAGGCGGCGTCGATGACGCGGGTGACGGTGCCGGAACCCGATCCGAGGGTGATCCTGACGCCGTGATACCCGTCGGCAATGCCAAGCGTTTCCGGGATTGTCAGCGAGGACTGTCCGGCCCTCAGTACCGTATCCACTTCCGCAAGCGCGGCGCGTTCGTGGCCATGGCTTTTGACGGCGATGTGCACCGGCAGATCGCTTGTCGGCGCCGCGCCAAAGACGAGCTCGAGGGCGCTGCCAGAAAACACGTCGCGGGCAGGGTGCACGTCACGCACCAGCGCGGCCAGGCGCTTCGTTTCTTCCCGGTCGAGTGGCACCGGCAACACGACGGTGAGCGGCGCGGTGTCGATGACCTCAAGTTCGAAGAACCAGAGGATGTCGCGCTCCGCCAGATCCTCGCAGAGAAGCAGGACCTCGTTGTCACCGGCCGCCAGATCGAGCGCGATGTCACGGCTGCTTTCGACATTGCGGATAAAGGGTTCGAAACGGACCTTCTCGACGCCGCCTACCCAGATGCGAACGCCGCCACAGGTTCGCAGCCGGAAATGCGCTCTACGTGCGGTCTCGCTGCGAAACGTGCCCTTCAGCCAGCGCTGCACATGGGTCGGAACATGCCAGAAACCGGTGAATTCAACGCGGCGATTGGAGCCGGGCAGGTTTAGGTGGGAGACTGGCCAGCCGGTATCGGGGGCTATGCTGCGGCCAATCATGGTCTGCTGGAAGGCCTTGCGGCAGGGAAGGTCGCCGACATCGACGAAGCCGTTGATGAAACGGTAGTTGACCCGATCTTCCGCCGGTGCTGGCGTGCCCGGAAACGATGTCTCCACGAGATCGGAGACGATCCAAGCGGTTACCGTGTCCCCGTCCGTGACGGTATATGTGGGCTCCGACGTGTTCGCCGTAAATGGTCCATCCGTCATAATGGATCGCCTCCCGTCGATCGATAATGAAATTATTTTCACAAACGAGTTTTTGCTTTTGGGCGTCGATTTGTGCAATTTCGCCAAAACAAACAGCTTGACGTTTATTCTGTCAAGCCGCAAAACATCACAAATCGAACAAAGCAGAGGAGCTTTTATTCGATTTATGAAAATGTTTTCATTGGGAGGATGAGCATGATGAAATTGTTTTCGGGCGTTAGTGCCCTGGTATTTGCCTCCGTCGCCGGTCTTTCGGCCGCGCAGGCCGAGACACGCACGATTACGTTTCTTTTTACCGATGACGATCAGGGTTACGTGCAGCGCATGGCCGCGCTCAGCAAGGAGTTCGAGACGGCCAATCCCGGCGTGACGATCAATTTCGTATCGTCGGGTTATGATGCCGTTTCCAAGCAGCTGCCGGTGCAGCTGGCGGTGGGCGAGGGCCCTGATATCGCCAAGATCACCGACTGGCAGCTGGCACCCTATTATCTCGACATGCGGCCTTACATGAAGGATGCGGACGCCTTCGCGAAACTGCATGGTGCAAGCCTCGACCAGCTTCGCCTGCCCAATGTCAACGATCCGAAGTCGATCAATGGCTACATGGCGTCGCAGACGCTGAACCTGCCCTTTGTCAACAAGACGCTGTTCGAGCAGGCCGGCGAACCCTTGCCCGGCCCGACCGCCAAATTCAGCGAGATCGTTGAGGCATCCGCCCGCGTCGCCAAGGCGACGGGCGTGCAGATCCCCTTCACCATGGACCGGTCCGGCCACCGTTTCTCCGGCGGCGCCTTCTCTTACGGCTCCACCTATGTAAAGGACGGCAAGTTCAGTTTCCCGGATGATCCGGCGAAAAAATACATCGCCGATCTGTTTTCATGGATGCAAAACGGCAGCTTCCCCAAGGAAATGTGGGGTGCCGCGGGCGGTTCGCAGTACAAGAACATGGGTGACGAGTTCGTCAACGGTAACGTCGTGACGTATCTTGCCGGTAACTGGATGGTCAATCCGTTTCAGAACAAGATCGGTGACACCTTCGAATGGACCGCGATCAATGCTCCCTGCGGAGAGGCGGGATGCTACGCGATGCCTGGTGGCACCGCGATCGTTGGCTTCAAACGCACCAAATACCCTGAAGATGTGGCCCATTTCATCGAGTTCCTCGGCTCGGAGAAGGTGCAGCGGGAAATTGCTGAAAACTACGTCATTCTGACGGGTGCGGAGATCGCCAATCCGCAATACAAGCTGAAGAGCGAAAACGCCAAGGCGGCGATGCAGGTCTTCCTCGATAACAAAAAGAACGTGCCGCAGGCTGCGCGTGATTTCGAACGGGCCAAGGGTGGCAGCGCCATGTACCAACAGATCGTGCAGCGCATGAGCCAGCTGATCGTCGGCGAATTGACGCTCGACCAGACTTACAAGGTTCTGGAAGATGACGTTGCCAAGATCAACGAGGCTGTCGCGGTCAAGAAATAAAAGCGCCGCTTCGAGATAAAAGGTCGATCGGCCCGAAGTGATCCTTCGGGCCGATCGCGCCGCCATCTGCCGGCCGTTCTTTTACATGCGAACGATCTTATTCAGCATGCCGAAAAAAAACTGCCATATGCCCGGCTTAAAGCTGACGGTGCGGTGCGCCGAGCCTTTGCGCGCACCTCTTTCGTCACGCGTCAAATCACAGGATTCTCCGTCATGGCCAAACTGAAGATGTCGTCCATTCCTGCCGCACGCTCGGCCCTGCTTGCCTCCGTTGCGTTGCTGGTGCTCGTTTCGAGCGCCGAAGCATTCGATAACAATGCATCGGCGGGCCGGGGTTATGCCGTCACGGTGCCGGAGCCGACTGCGGCCTATCCGCTGCCGCTTGCCGATAATTATCGCAATCAGACGGGCAAGAATGAGAAGGGCGAGGATGTTCGCGCTTATGACGACCGCGACAATCCCGTCATCAAAATCCTCGCAGGCTTCAACCGCGTCTGGACGCTTGGCGATGAAAAATGGGCCGATGGTGCCGCCAACGGCGATGGTTCGACAGATTTCAGCCGTGCAAAGGCCGTTAATCCCACGATCTGGCAGGAAAACATGCGCTATGTGCTGTCTGTGACCGGGGAAAACCGCACGACCGCCGCCGCATTCGATGCCTATATGAATGATCGGCGCTCGCAGAGCTACAGCATGATCAACGGCATGGGACCGCTTGCGGATTGGTATCGCGAGGGTTCTGGAGCGACAACCACGATCAACCATACACTTGCAGACTTCGATCCCAACGAGGTCATCACCCGCAAGGAAGAGGACAAGGGTACTGAAGCCGGAACGACCGAGTCCGAGTTGAAGAGCGTCGTGGCCTTGATGAAGGCGATCCGCGGACCGGAAGCTACGACATCGCCAGCGAAATATTTCTATTCTTCTCCGCGCCCCTGGCGGATGAACGATAAGGGTGAGGTCGTCGAAAAGGGCACCGAGACCATCGGCGATCGTACCTTCGAAGGCTACGAATCCGATGCCGGCGTTGTTGTGCCGGCGCTGAAATATGCGCGTGAAAATCGCGGCCGCGGCAAGGATGGCGGTTTTCCGAGCGGGCACACCAACGCCGCCTATCTTGCTGCGATTGCCTATGCCTATGCCGTGCCGGAGCGTTTTTCCGAGTTGCTGACGGCGGCTTCGCAACTGGGTGAAAGCCGCATCGTTGCCGGCATGCATTCCCCAGTCGATGTGATCGGTGGCCGCATAACGGCAACCGCGATCGCCGCTGCCGTCCTGCAGGATCCTAAGAACGCAGAGGTCAAAAAGGCAGCTCATAATGACCTGCAGGCCTATTTCGCAAAACGCCTGCCGCAGGGCCAGTCTCTGATCCAGTTCGCCCATAGCGCGGGTTTGGAAAATGACCCCTATGCCGATGCGGCGAAAAACCAGGCCGATTATCGCCGGCGCATGACCTATTCCTTCAGCCGCAATACGGCTGTGGGCAATGTCCCCATGGTGGTGCCGAAGGGCGCCGAGGTTCTGCTCGAAACACGCCTGCCGTATCTTGATGCCGCACAACGTCGCGCCGTGCTGTTTTCCACCGGCATCGAGGCCGGTTATCCGCTGCTCGATGACAGCAACGGCTGGGGACGCATCAATCTGGTCGCCGCTGCCGGTGGTTACGGCGCATTTGACGGCGACGTCGAGGTGACGATGGACGCCGCGGCTGGTGGCTTCAATGCGGCAGACCGCTGGACGAATGATATTGCCGGGGCAGGGCGTCTCGCCAAATCCGGTAGCGGGGCACTGACGCTCAGCGGCAACAACAGCTATACCGGCGGCACGATTGTCAGGGATGGAACCTTGGTTGCGTCTTCTGCCGATGCGCTTGGAACCGGTGGCGTGCTGGTCGCGGGTGGCACGCTCTCGCTTGCGGCGGGCAAGGATGTCGCCATCGGCGGCGATTATGAGCAATCCGGCGGCACGCTGGCACTTGATCCGCAAAAGATTGCT
This sequence comes from Agrobacterium sp. NPDC058088, assembly GCF_042885035.1. NCBI lineage: Bacteria > Pseudomonadati > Pseudomonadota > Alphaproteobacteria > Hyphomicrobiales > Rhizobiaceae > Agrobacterium > Agrobacterium sp. NPDC058088. The sequence continues at coordinate 134,430 of NZ_JBHVSU010000010.1, forward strand.
CTGCGCATCAAGGGCAATGTGGTGCTGGACGGCGCGACGCTAAAGCTCACCTTCGATGGCAGCGCACCGGCTGCCGGTACGCGGTTCGATGTGATTGCCGCCAATGGCCTGACCGGCACATTCGCTGCGATTGATGCGGGGAATGTGAAGGTACGACCGGTCTATACCGGCTCGTCACTGTCTGTGGTTGTTGAGTAAGCCAACGCAAAATATTGCAGGGCGCAGCCCAAGCGGCCGCGCCCCTTAACCGCCATTTAACATGCCGTCTGGGCACCGGGTCGATCTGGCCGCCTTATAGGAAGTAACGGACCCTGAGCGGCAGCAGTGCTGCGCCGATTGCGGAGGGATCACCGACCGTTTCGCTCAGAACCAGCTTGGCCTCCTTCGGGCCGACGCCATACCGGTGCTCGCGCTGGGAAGGCATATGGGCGCGCTCGATCATCATCTGGCCAAGTGCGCGCGGCAATTGTCCGCCGAAAACGATGGCCTGCGGATCGAGGACTGCGATCAGGCTTGCCACCAACCTGTCCACCTGCGGCATGGTCTCGTTCAGCCATTCCTCGACGCCCGGCCACGCGGGATCGAACTGCTGATAGAGCGGTTCGATCGAATGAATGTCGACACCGTTTTTCTGCAGGGTGGCGATCAGATATTGCAGGGCCGGTCGTTTGGGCGATTCATCCGGGCTGTATATGCCGCTGAATTCGCCGGCATTGCCATGGAAGCCGTGGAAAGGTTGCCCGCCCAGGATCAAGCCGCCGCCGAAGCCGTAATTGAAGGACAGATAGGCGAAGGTCTGACACCAGGAGCCGACACCGCGAAGGCTTTCGCCGATCGCGCCCGTGGTGGCGTTGTTCTCCAGCCAGACAGGCAGTTGGAACCGTTTCTCAAGGATAGGCTTCAGGTCCATCAGCGACCAGTCGCGCAGGGGTTCGGGCGCATTAAACGCGCGGTCTTCCGACACAAAGAAGCCCGACATGGAAAAACCGAGACCAAGCAGGCGCTCGCGCGGAATGCCGTGTTCCGCCAGCAGCCGTTCGAGGGCCAGCGACAATGCGGCCAGGGTTTTTTCCCTGTCCTCCGGAAGCATCTTCAGCTTTTCCTCGACAATCACATCGCAGCGGAAATCCGCGATGCAAATCACCACGGAGTCGGTGTTGATGGAAATGCCAAGCGAATAAGCCGCTTCCGGTACCAGTTCGATGGTGGGGCTAGGCTGGCCGCGCGTGCCCTTGAGCGGTGCGCCGGTGCGCAGAAGCCCGCGCTCCAGCAGGCCGTCGATCAGCCGGTGTACGGATTGTTGCGTGAGGTTCGTGTGACCGGTGATCGAGGCGCGCGCAATGGGCCCCTGGCGACGCACGATATCCAGAATGAGACGCTCATTCTCGCTGGCAAGCGGCTGACGGTCGAAGGTTTGGTGCGGCGTCTGATCTGTTGTCATGACCTTTTGGATAGCGTCTGTGCGAGGCGGCGGCAACATGAAGCATCCGGTCGCGCTCGCATTTTTCACTGGACTGTCACAAATATTACACTTAGAGTGTATTAATAAGGGGTCGGTCAACAACGGCTCCCGAGGAGGAACCATTCAATGCGCATGAAATTTCTTGCGATCGCCGCGCTTGCGCTGGCGACGACGGCAGCGCCGTGCCTATCGGCTGGCAGCAACATGAAGAACCTCGACGTCGATCTGTCCAAGGTCACGCGCGACAATTTTTACGACATCGTCGTTCCTGCCGCGAAAGCCGAAGGCACGGTAACGATGTATAATTTTGCCGGCAGTTTTGCCGATACGTGGAAGGAACTGATTAGCCGTTTCGAAGCCAAATATGGCATCAAGGTTGCCTATAGCGACGTGAAGGGCGATCAGGCGAACCAGCAGCTGATCGCGGTGCAGGCGGCAGGGCAGGATTCGCCTGTCGACGCCTATTTCGCCGGTGGTGGCAGCTATCCGCTGCTGTCTGCCAAGGGTGTCGTCGGCAATATTGCGCTTACGAAAATCCTGCCGAACATGGCCAATTACAATCCGGAAATGGCTGAAACCATCTTCGGCAAAGCGCATGGCGGCAGCTTTCCACTGGTGCACCTCAACCAGACCGCGATCGGTTATGACTCCGCCTTCGTGAAGGCCGAAGACGTGCCGAAGAGCTTCGAGGACCTTCTCGTCTGGGCTGAAAAAAACCCCAAGCGGCTAGGCGTCACCTTGCCGGCCAAGGGCGGCTCGGGCGGCGGTTTCATCTATTCCGTGGCACTTAACTATCTGACCGGCGACTGCCGCAAGCAGCTGACGGATTATAACCAGACGCTGCAGCAGGCCGAAGACTGGGCAATGGAATCCGAGTGCCTCGCGCCTGTCTGGGACTATTACCGCCGTCTTCTGGCCGTGGCCGAACTGACCAACGGCAACGCCGACACGCTCAACCTCATCAACAACCAGCAGCTTTACATGGGCACGGTCTGGGAAGACCAGGTGATGAGCTTCCTAGGCACCAAGCAACTGCCCGACAGCTTCCGCGTCACACTGCTCGAAAAAGGCCAGGTCGGCTCGGGCGACGCCATTTTCGTGCCGGCCAATGCAAAGAACGTTGCCGCCGCGCTGCTGCTGATCGACATGGCGATGAGCAAGGAATTCCAGCTCTGGAAGCTGGAAAACAAGGCTTCCCGCTCTCCGCGCGCCGATGTCACCAATGATCTGATGCCGAAGGCCGTGCAGGACCATGTGTTGCCGCAGAGTGTCTATCCGCGCCTGTCGCTGCCGGCTTTCTGGGACATGTCGACCGCGCTTGCCGAAGCGCTCGATGAAAAAGTCCTCAACCAGTAACGCCATCAGGATCGCCTGGCCGTGCGGCCGCAAGCGGCATGCACGGCCCGGCAAGCCTTGGTCAAAAAATATGAGGGAGGCTCGCCATGAGTGAACTCGAAATCAGCAATATCAGCAAGGATTACGGGGCAAGCCGGGCGCTTCATCCCGTATCGATCACCGTGGAGCGGGGCGAATTCGTCACCATCCTCGGGCCCTCGGGTTGCGGCAAGTCCACGCTTTTGCGCATCCTCACCGGCATCAGCCAGCCTTCGGGCGGCGAAATCCGGCTTGGTGGCAAGCGCATCGATCAGGCGCCGCCGGAAGCGCGTGATATCGCCATGGTGTTCCAGTCCTATGCGCTTTTCCCTCATATGTCGGTCGCCAAAAATCTCGGTTTCGGCCTGAAGATGAAGAAGGTTGCGAAGGATGAGCGGGCGCGGCGCATCGCCCATGCGCTGGAGATTTGCAATCTCACCGCTCTGGTGGATCGCATGCCGCGACAATTGTCCGGCGGACAGCAGCAACGTGTTGCTTTGGCACGCGCGATCGTCATGCAGCCGAGCCTGCTTCTGTTCGACGAGCCGCTCTCCAACCTCGACGCCAAGCTGCGCGATACGCTGCGTCATGAGCTGACCGAGCTTCACCGCCGCATTGGCGCGACCAGCCTTTATGTGACGCATGATCAGGCCGAGGCGATGGCGATGTCGGATAGGATCGTCGTCATGAACGCCGGCCGGGTTGTCGAGATCGGCACGCCACTCGAGCTTTACCGCGCGCCCAAACACGCCTTTACCGCCGGCTTCCTCGGCCAGACAAATCTTCTGCCGGTCTCGGCCGAAGGCGAGCAGGCGCAATTGCCCTGGGGTCAGTCGGTGACGCTGGATCGGGCAGCCGCCGGGACCGTCCAGATTTCGGTTCGACCCGAAAATATCAACATCCGCGCCGATCAGGCCGGTGTCGGTACGGTCACCGCCATTTCCTTCATGGGCGCCAATGCGCTCTATACAGTGGAGATTGGCGGGCGACAGATAAAGGTCAGCCAGTCCGGCGCGGAAACTCTGATCGATGCCGGCCAAAGGGTCGCCCTGCAGTTTCCCGGCTCGGCCCACCTTCTCGATGACAGGATGGCGGGGGAGGCGGAGTAATGGCCGGGCTCCTTCGTAACAGGCGCGTGCAGCTTCTTTTCCTGCTTTTGCCGGGGGTAGGTTATCTTTTGGTCTTCTTTGGCGGGCCGCTCATCTCGGCGCTGATGGGTAGTTTCAGGCAGGAGGACGGCAGCTTCACGCTGATGTTCTACCAGCGGATTTTTACCCGCCCGTCGATGATCCGTGGTCTGACGACCTCCATCTATTACGGCGTCATGCCTGTCATCGTCTCGCTTGCGGCCTCGGTGCCGCTGGCACTTTTGATCCGCAAGAGCTTTCTCGGGCGCAAGCTGTTCAGCGGCCTTTACAAGCTGCCGATGGCGGTGCCCGGGATCATTGTCGGTCTGATGGTGATCGTCGTTTTCGAAAGAGGCGGGTTCCTTGACCGGCTGGTGGCACCACTGGGGCTCGAACTGCCCAAGCTGGTGCGTGACGACTGGGGTATCGGCGTCATTCTCGCCAGTGTCTGGAAACAGATACCCTTCATGACGCTCATCATCACCAGCGCCTTTGCCGCCATTCCCGAGGATATCCGTTATGCCTCCCGCACGCTCGGCGCGTCGAGGTTGAAGACGTTTTTCTTCGTGGAAGTGCCGCTCGCCATGCCTGGCATCACCGCTGCGATTCTTCTTACCTTCATCGGCTCCATGGGATCCTACGCCATCCCCGACATCGTCGGCCCGCCCACGGCCCGGCCGCTTTCGGTGCTGATGATCCAGGAATTCAATCAGGGCCGTTTCAACCAGGTTTATGCCATGGGCATGGTACTGAGCCTCTTCGCGATCTGCGTGCTCATTCTTTATTATTCACTGACATCCCGCATCGGCCCCGGCCAAACCCGAGGAGACGCATGATGAGCGCTGTTGCCATCGAAGCCGCCACCATCGCACGCCGCCGCGCCTTTACACCCGAAGACAGGATATTCGTTTCCATCGGGCTTTATGGAGCATTGACGCTTGCCATCGCCGTGCCGTTGGCGCTGATGTTTCTCTGGAGCATCGCCGATGGCTGGTCGCCGCCGCTCATCGTGCCGAAGGATTACACGACGGCGCGTTGGGCAGGTATTCTCAGCGATGCAAGCCTCATCCGGGCGGCGATCAACAGCATCGTCATCGCCTTCGTCGTCACCTTCCTGACGGCGGCCATCGCGCTGCCGACGGCCTGGGCCATGGCGCGTTTCCCATTCCGGCTGAAACGGCTGGTGGAAATTTTCATTCTGGCACCCATCATCATCCCGGGGCTGGTCGTCGCCGTCGGCATCGGGCAGGTGTTTCTTCTGTTCGGCCTCGCCTATTCGGTGACCGGGGTCATTCTCGTGCAGATTGTCGGCACCCTGCCGCTGATGATCCGGCTGATGACGGCGGCGCTGGAGACCATTCCCGACGATCTCATCCATGCCGCGCGCTCGCTCGGCGCGGGCACCGTCGGCATCGTTCTCCACATCATATTGCCGCTGGCCGTGCCCGGCCTTCTCGCCGGCGGGCTGATGTCCTTCATCGGCAGCTTTGAGGAATTCGACAAATCCTTCATCGTCGGTGCGCCCGTCGTCGAGACCCTACCGATCAAGCTATATATGTATCTCGATCCCTATTCGATGCAGCTGCCGCTCGCCGCCATCGTCTCCTTCATCCTGCTTCTTCCCGCACTCATCGTCTTCATCATCGCCGGCCGCATCCTGCGCGACGATCTGATGGCGGCGGGCATGGGGAAAATCTGATCCGGGGCATCTAAACCCGGTAATTGCAACGTCCGAAAGTGGAAACCATGCACCAAACTCTTGCAGCCTCCCGTAAGACCTCCCATTCCTGCAATGTGCTTGCGCTGAGCTCGCGCGACAATCCCGCCATCCTGACCATTGCCCATCGCGGCTTCTGGACAGCGACTGCGGAAAACTCGCTCGCCTCTGTCCGCGCCGCGGTTGCGGCCGGCGTCGAGATGATCGAGATCGATACACAGGCGACGGCCGATGGCAGGCTGGTTGTTATTCACGATGAAACGCTCGACCGCACCACGACGGGCAAAGGGACGGTGAGCGAATTGTCCTTCGACGTAGTTCGTGCATCGAAGTTGAAGGCAGGCGCAGGCGGCGATGCAGCGGACGTGACGGATGAATGCGTGCCGACGCTGGAAGAATTGCTGGAAGAGGCGCGTGGCAGGATCACCGTCAATATCGACACCAAATTCACCCGCGATCTGCCGCAGGTGATGGAAACCGTGCTGCGGCTTGGCGTCGAGGATCAGGTGCTGGTGAAGACCGATGTCGATCCTGAGGCCAGCCATTTTGACGTGCTGGATACCGACTGGTTCGGCAAAATCCCCCATATGCCGATGTTCCCGGTCCGGAAGGGCAAGTTTGCCGAGGATCTGCGTCGCATCGAGGCGTTGAAGGCGCCGATGATCGAGGTGAAATTCACCGATATCGCCGATCTTGCCGAAGGCCGGGCCGAAATGGAGCGCCAGAACATCCGCCTGTGGATTAACTCGCTCGATGTATCCCATTGCCTCGATTTCAACGATACGCGGGCGCTTTCAAATCCCGAGGCCGTCTGGGGTGCCCTTGCCGAAGCTGGCGTTGGTGCGATCCAGACCGATGAAGTCGAAGCCTTCACCCGTTGGCTGAAGACGGGGGCCAGCGAGACGGGTAGGGCATGGGCACGATGAACGCGCGTCTCGAAAGCGCCGTCGCCATCATCGAGGAAGCGATGGGCCTTGCCCTTCGCTTTTTCGAGGCGCGCGACGCCATCGCCACCCGCACGAAAGGCTTTCAGGATTTCGTCTCGGAAGCCGATACCACGGTTGAAAGGCTCGTCCGCGACCGTCTGGCCGCTGCCTTTCCCGGAGAAACCGTGCTGGGCGAAGAAATGGGCGGTGAGGCCGATGACGCCTACTGGATCATCGATCCGATCGACGGCACCACCAATTTCCTGCGCGGTTCGCCGCTCTGGGGCATCTCTCTAGGCTTCGTGCGCAGCGGCCGACCGGAACTCGGCGTCGTCGCCATGCCGGTCTTTGGGGATATCTATGCGGCGGCTGACGGGACCGGGCTCATCATGAACGGCTTGCCTTTTGCCCGCCATGTGCCTTTCAAGGACGTACAGGTCATGTCGCTTGGCGACAGCGCCGCTGCCGATGCGGAAGAAGTCGCGGCCCTGAATGTCGGGCTCAGGCACGCAGGCTGGGTTGTGGAATCCATCCGCTCCACATCGATCGGTCTCGCCTTTGCCGCGCGCGGCATCTTCGACGGCCACCTGCAAAAGCTGACGACGATGTGGGACATCGCCGGCGGTGTCGTGCTCGCAAGGGAAGCGGGTCTTGATGTTCGCATCGGAACCCGCCCGGGCAGCGGCATCCCCTGGGTCGCAGCCGCCACACCGGCGCTGATGGCGGTGACGGAGGGGCTCTGGCCGGAGGTCATGGAAAAGGTCCCGGCGGAAACTGCGTGAACATCTTGAAAAGCAGATGCTGGGTGCGCGTGAGACACCCGGCATCTTGCTGTTTTCTGAACCTTATTGTTTGCGCGACAGAGCAACGGCGTCCGCGCCCGCTGGAAAGTGGAGCTGTCCTGACGTGTCATGGACTGCGCCCCACACCGCATCGGCAACATCGGTTTCACGGGTCGTCAAGGCCGGTGCGGCAAACGCCTCAAGAACCGGCCTTGCGAAAGCCGCGTAGTCATCAGGAAGCAGTTGCTCCAGCGGCAAAATGGCGTTGGCGGCGAAACCGGTTGTGGGCGCATAACCCGGCTCCACCAACTTCACGCCGATGTTGAAATGACCCAGTTCATGCGCGAGCGAACCGGTAAAACCTTCGATTGCCTGCTTGCTGGCGGTGTAAGCGGCGGCAAGCGGGAAAGAAGCAAGGGTAACGGTGGACGTGACGTTGATGATGGTACCGGACTGGCGCTTTCTCATCTGCGGAATGACAGCCTGCGTCATGGCCATCACACCAAAGCTGTTGGTGTCGAAGATCGTGCGAATGGCCGACATCGGCGTTGCTTCAAAGGCACCGACCATGCCGATGCCGGCATTGTTCACCAGGACGTCAATCGGTCCGGCGGCTTCGATCGCCGCTGCGATGCTCTCCTCGTCCGTCACATCCAGCGGCAGCACGCGCAACCGGCTGGCATCGCCTGTGAAGCGGGCAGCATCCGGGCGCCGCATTGTCGCGATAACGTTCCAGCCGCGTGCGAGGAACAGTTCGGCGATCGCTTTGCCATATCCGGACGACGTGCCGGTAACGAGAATGGTGTTGGTCATCGTAAATCTCCTTTGTTGATGGGTAGGAGATAGACGGTCTGGGATGGATGATATATGCTCAAATGACCATAATTTGTTATTGATCGTCCAGCATGGATCCTTTGAGCGATATCGTCGACCTTTTGCGACCCAGCGCTGCCGTCTCCAAGCCGATTTCCGGCAAAGGCAGATGGGGCGTGCGCTATTCCGCGCATGATGCGCCCGGCTTTGCACTCGTTCTAGCTGGTACCGCTTGGGTGATGATGGAAGGCCACGATCCTCTCAGGTTGGGACGTGGTGATTTCCTGCTTTTGCCCACAACGCCGGCTTTTTCCCTTTGCAGTGAGACCGACGTCGAATGTGTCCCGGTCGAACCGCAAGATCGGGCCGTCCGCCATGGCGAACAGGAGGGTATGCCCGATTTTCGCGCACTGGGCGGGAGCTTCACGTTCGAACGTATCAACGCGTCGCTTCTCCTGTCGCTCATGCCCGGCTTGATCTACGTGCCGGCAGCGGAAAAGGGGGCGTCCCGGCTGGCGCGGCTGATCGACCTTTTGTCTGAGGAATGCTCGGGTGAGGATCCGGGCAAGGAACTGATCATCCGGCGCATGCTGGAGGTTCTTCTGGTCGAGGCGCTGCGCCGGCCGGGCGCTGGCAATGCAGCAATTCCAGCAGGTCTGGTTAAGGGAATGCGTTTGCCCGGACTTGCACGCGCATTATCAGCCATGCATGCGGATGTCCGGAAGAGCTGGACGGTTGCGGAGCTTGCAGGGATCGCTGGCATGTCGCGCTCGGCATTCTCGGCGCGTTTCCTTGAAATGGTGGGCTGCGCGCCAATCGAATATCTGGCCCGGTGGCGGATGGCGCTTGCCAGAGATGCGCTGATGCGTGGCGTAAAATCACTCGATCATATTGCCGATGAAATCGGTTATGAATCCGCCAGCGCATTCAGCACCGCTTTCCGCAGGCGAATGGGCATTGCGCCGGGAAGCTTTGCCCGGGCAAACAATGGCGGCCACCACAATTCTCCGGTTTCCCTCTAGTTGTTGCCATCATGGCAATGATGAGAGCCTTTTCCGGCGACGGATAGAGAGCAACTCAGCCACCTTCATTCGTGCCGGTATAGTGGCGCTTGTTCCACAGCAGGGCCTTGCGCAACGGATCGGACGTCGCTTCGACGATGGCGCCAACGAAGAGGATGTGGTCGGCCGCGTCGATGGATCCAACGAGTTCGCAATCCATGGATAATAGCGCATCGGCAAGCCTTAGGCTTCCCGAAGGCCAGACATCCCACCCGCCCAGGGAAAATCGGTCCGGGTGATTTCCCTTGCCCGCAAAGACATCGGCAATCTCCTCCTGTCCTCTGGCCAGTGTCGCAACGGAGAAGCGTCGGCTCGCTGCGATGAGATCGACCATGCGGCTGCTGGCGTCGATGGAGACCATCAGAAGCGGCGGTTCCGCGCTGAGCGGCATGAAGGAGGTGATTGTGCGCCCAACCCGCTCTCCGGCGTGGCAGGCCGCGGCCACCGCCACGGTGAAGGTTAGGCCGGCCATTGCATCCTTGAATTCACGCGGGGAGATCATCGGAGAGGCGCAAGCTTTCAGCGGAACATGCGCGTGATTGACGACACCGCCATCGATCAGCCTGAGATTATGAGACATGATGTGCCGGGCTAACCGCCCGCTCCCGGATTTTTCGAAAAAATGGACATCTTCGCCGCAGCGCCATTCATGATATCGGCATTGTCAGGTGGTGACTTTTTCTGGTGCACTCTTGGCCAGATGCCGGAATAGTGGCGATTGAGATCGAGCCAGACATGCAGTCCCGCCTCGGTATCCGGCCGGATCGCGGCGGCGGGACACTCGCGCTCGCATATCCCGCAGTCGATACATTGATCGGGGTGAATGACGAGCATGTTCTCGCCTTCATAAAAACATTCGACTGGACAGACTTCCACGCAGTCCATGAATTTGCAGGCGATGCAGTTTTCGGTGACGACATAGGGCATGGTAATGCTCGAAGAGAGTTGCAGCCGGACGGCGGCTGTCCGGCTGCGCCTGATCCGGCCGGCCGCTCAAGGGCAGCGGGACCGGCCGGATCGGTGGGGCTCAAATCACAGGCGGGCGGCGACCGCCTGCCAGTTCACCAATTTATCGAGGAAGTTTTCAAGGTAAGCGGGGCGCTTGTTGCGGAAATCGATGTAATAGCTGTGTTCCCAAACATCGCAGCCAAGAAGCGCCTTTTGCCCGAAGCACAGCGGGTTGACGCCGTTTTCGGTGCGGGAGATTTTCAGCGAACCGTCGGTATCCACCACCAGCCACGCCCAGCCCGAACCGAATTGCGAGGCGCCGGCAAGGGCGAAATTCTGCTTGAACAGCGCGACCGAGCCGAAGGACTGCGTCAAGGCCTCTTCCAGCACCTTGGGGATCGCATGATTTTCCGGCCCCATGATTTCCCAGAAGAGATTGTGGTTCCAGTGCTGCGAGGCATTGTTGAAGATGCCGGACTGTACCACCGCACCCTTCTCATAGGTGCCACGGACGATCTCTTCGAGGCTGCTGTTTTCCCATTCGGTGCCTGATATCGCCTTGTTGAGATTATCGACATAGGCCTTGTGGTGAAGATCGTGATGGAACTTCAGCGTCTCCTCGGACATGCCCGAGTGGGCAAGCGCATCATGGGCGTATGGGAGGTCGGGAAGCTGGAAAGCCATGGGTGTTCCTTTGTCACTGTTTGCTCAAGAGCAATGTAAAAAGCTTGCGAAAACAAGGTGACAATATGTCTAGAAATTCAACCATGGTTGAGGTCAAGCGTTTTTTGCGCGGTCGAGAGAGGTGCGCCGTCGGGCAGGTTTCGTCATTCCGGCCCGCGGGTGGCGGCTTTGGTTTGGCTTGGGTTTAGCGCCCTAGAACTTTTTGCTGACGCCAAGTTTCGCGCCGGCCGATGTTTCCCCATTACCCTCGAAGTTGAGAAGCAATGCTGCATCAACTGACCAGTTTTCCACCGTCTGCATGGAAACGCCGGTTGTGATGGAGCCAAACGCGCCGGTTCCGTCGAGACCGGAAACACCAACCGTACCGCCGAATTTCGGCGTGACGATCGAGCCGTTCTCGAGCGCCATCTGACGGGCGACCTCCGCGCCGAGGCTGACGCGCAGCTGTTCCTCCCGGAAACCCTCGAGGTCTATCCTGTCGCCGGCGCCATTCGCCACGGCGTAATCGTCAACGGTCTCGGAAAAATAGACGCCGCGAAGCTTTGGCGTGAAGGTCGTGACGTCATCGATATCAAAGCGTCCGGAAATCGATGTGTCGAACAGCCAGCGCGTGGTGTCGAAAGAGCCGTCCCAGAAGGGCGTATCAATGTCATTCGCGGAGCCACCGTAGAGAAGGCTGCTGTTCCAGAAGATTCCCTTTGCGATTTCCAGTGACGCATTGGGTCCGACGAGCCATCCGTTGCCGGTCAGTTCGTTGTCGCCATCGGTAGGGTCGGTCATCCGGTCGAAATGGAAGGAGAAACCAAGCAGGGCTTTGTCGGAAATCAGGTAGTCCGCGCCGGCCGAAATCATGGCGAAACTGCCCCATTTGCTCCCGGATTCCTCGCGATTGTGGACGAGGAAAGTACCGTCAAGCCAGACATTGAATTCCGGCAGTTCGCTCTCCGTCGCGCCGTCGGCCTTGTTGCGCGCAGCTTCGATCTGGGCGAGGCTGGTCGAGAAACCAAACACCATTCCGCCACCCGACGGTGTCGCACTGGAGGTCACGGCCTCCGTTGCATTGGCCATTTGCCGGCGCTCCAGAAGGCCGGGTATCTTGACGGTTGAGGCGATGAGGTTCTGTCTCGTGCTGACGAAACCATGCACCAGGTCGTTTATCTCATTTGCTACTTGAGCGGCGTCATAACCCAGCTTGTAGGTGATGGTGCCTTGATTGGATGAACCAAGGGCGCTGGTGAGGCGAAAACCAACCCGGGCCTGGCCGGAAAATGCCGGATTCGGAATGAAATTCAGATAAAAGCCGATTGCCTGCGGGCCGCTTGCCTGTGCGAACTCGCCATTGACGATGCTTGCCCTGCCCGCATTTGGCGGACTTACGAAGGTCAGGTCCGCAGCGGTAAACGGGCCGCCGGTTGCGCCTGCGGCCAAATTGACATTCGGCGGGGTGGAGCCGGGGGCGACGGAAATTTCCCTGTCTGTCACATTCACCTCGGGCCGGGTCACCTTCAGCGTATAGGCGGCTGAAAGGGTGCTGCCGCGGCCGTCGCGAACCTGGACCGTAAAGCTATAATCGCCTTCAGTCTCGGTTTCGAGCGGTCCTGTCAGTTCGCCGGTCGAGAGGTTCAGCACCATGCCGCGCGGCAATGTTCCGCCCGCAAGACTGTAGATCAGCGGCGCGGTGCCGCCGGAGGCCGTAATCGCCTGGCTGTAGGCTTCGCCGGCCATTGCGTCTTTGAGCGCGCCGCCGGCGGGTGACAGGGAAAGCCCGCCCGGCGGCGGTGCTACCGTGACAGTAATCGTTGCAGTGGAACTGCCGGTAGAGTTGCTCGCCGTATAGGTGATGCTGTCGGGACCGAAATAGCCGCTGGCGGGGCTGTAGGTAAGCGCGACGCCGGTGACCGTTGCCGTCCCGTGCGATGGGCCTGAAACAACAATGATCGTGTCAGCCTGACCACCGGACAGGTTCAGCGGGACAGGATTGCCGCTGCTGTCGGCTGCCACGGTCACTGCGCCGTCAGTTGCGACCGGCGCCGGCGCCAGCACGGCTATGTTGTAGACCGCTGACGCCGTGACATTATCTGCGTCTCGCGCTGTAACACTGAAGCTTGAGACGCCTGGCGTCGTTGCCGTCCCGGTGATTACGCCCGTCGCCGTATTGAAGTTCAGGCCGCTCGGAAGCGAACCGCTGATCGTATATTGATAGGGAGCGCGCCCCCCTGAAATCGAAATGGTCTCGTGGTAGGGCACCGCGGTGAAAGCATCTGCGAGCCTACCCGGGGCAGGGGCGAAAACCAGTGTCGTTGCAGTCACCTGAATGTTGACCGTTGCCGGCGCGGACGTGCCGCTGACGTTTGTTGCAGTATAGGTAAAGCTGTCCTGGCCACTATAACCCTGCGCCGGCGTATAGCTGATCGTGGTTCCGTTTGCGTTTGACGTACCGTGTGTCGGTGCAGTCGCCACCGCGACAGTCGTCGCTGCGCCGCCCGTCACATTAAGAGGAAGAACGTTGCTGGTCGAATCAGGAAGGATCGTGACCGCGACATTGTTTGCGATAGGCGCCGCTGGATTGACCGTAAAAGACTGTGAGACCTGAGTGGCGGCGAGATAATCGTCATTACCTGGCTGATCCGCGTTGATCGTGCACGTTCCGGTCGACACGAATGCGAGGAGGCCGGTGGTTGTAACCGTGCAGACGGTCGTGGTGCTGGATGTGAAGATAGGCGTAAGGCCGGAATCGCTTGTCGCGGTCAGCGTGGGCGTTGTACCGAATGTCTGCGTGCCGGGATTGGCGAACGTTATCGTCTGGACTGCACGCGGCGTAACGCTATTCGATGCCGTTGAGGGAGAGCCGGAACCCACACTGTTTTCGGCTGTCACCGTAAACGTGTAGCTTTGGCCGTTTGTCAGGCCGTTAACAATGATTGGACTGCTTGGGCCCGTTACAGGTGCGACATCCGGAGGGCTCGTAGTTACTGTGTAGGACGTAATAGAGGTACCGCCAGCTCTCTGCGGAGGCTGAAATGATACCGAGGCCTGCGTATCGCCAGCGGTAGCGGAGATGCCTGTCGGCGCATCGGGAATGGTCGGGGCCACGTCGATGGAATAGGCCCGGCTACCTGTTTCGCCATTTGCATCTGTCGCGGTGATGGTGAAACCCTTGTTCTCTGCTGCTAAAGGCGTGCCGGAGAGCACGCCAGCGGACGAGAGTGTCAAACCATACGGGAGAGTCCCCGTGGTCACCGAAAAAACTAGGGGGAGCGCGCCACCCGAGACCGTCAGTGTCTGGTTATAGGAGATATCGTAGGTAGCCGCGGGAAGACTGGTCGGATTGATTTCGATGACGGGAGCGTCGATTGCCATTGAATAGGATTGCGAGCCGGTGCCGCCGGTGGAATCCGTTGCGGTCACTGTAAATGGGAAACTGCCGCTTCGGGTAGGGGTGCCGCTGAGTTCACCGTTCGTTGTAAGAGAGAGACCGGGGGGAAGCGAGCCTGCCGATACCGCAAATGTGTGTGGCGCGGTGCCACCCCCCGCAGCGAGGGCAATCGGCCCATAGGGCTGCTGATAAACAGGGTTTGAAATCGTGACCGGCGTAATTATTACCGGGTCATAGGTCACGCTGTTGTCTGAACTTGTGGACGCTTCGTTTGGAAGACCCGCCGGCGTCATCACGCTTCCGGCCGGAATTGCCGCAGTGACAGTTCCGGCGCGGCTCATTCCAGTTACCGCAACCCGGTAACTTGGGCCTGAGCCCGTGATTGCGACATTCGTCGCTCCTGCGGTACCGGAAAGCTGAATGTCGGCTGCGGAAAAACCGACGATCGGCTTATCAAAAACAACATCAAACAGGATTGGAGAGCGAGAGGTCGGATCTGCCTGAGTGGCGGCCTGATTGATCGTAACCTTCGGATTAGTGTCCACCGTATGGCTCGAGCCGGAGCCTGTACCCGTGCTGCAACCGCCTCCGCCCGAATAGGATGCATTTACCTGATAGGTGCCGGACGCAAGGCTGGAGGTGCGAAATGTGGCGGAAGACGCCGGGCTGACTGGTCCTGTCGGCGACAGGCCGAGGTTTGCAGATTGCGAACCGATGGAAATGTTGACGCTGCCTGAAGGTGATTGGCCGGCGTTGCAGCCCATCGAGGAGACCGTCGCGGTCACGGCGACTTCTTGTCCGGGCAATGAGGGATTTGGCGAGGATGTCACGGAAATGACGACGGGTCCACCTTGGGCCGCACGTACCACGACCGTGTTACTGGTGATGTTGAAACTGCCGCCGACCCGCGTGCCGGTAAACTCGGCAAAATCCGAGAACTGTCCTGACATGACATCGAGAGAATCCACCGAATAGGTCGCGGTGCACGTCAATTTGTTGGGAAACTCGAGCCCGCGGCTCAAGGTCGGACAGGAAACGCTTGCGCCCTTTATCAATGTCGATGTGGGATTGATGCTGGTAATCGTATAGGAACCGGGGTCGATGACGTAATCAAAACGGATCGGGTCACCTTCGGCATTGAATGTCGCTGGTGATGCCGAAACCGATACAGACTGGGCCAGGCTTGCCGTTGCCGAAACAGCGACGAGCGCCAGAGCTAGCGAACTCCCCCTCAAGATTGCGTGAAACCTCGACGCCGCACCAAGGGTAACGTCACTCCACCAACTACGCCCGCTGCCCATATGCCCCCCCAGCATTAGAATGTGCGAATATGCCGGACTTTGCTAAGGACGATTGGAAGTGAGAGTCAACCTCTGCTTGAATAAATCACAGGCGCATCTTGATATTTACGGATAGCGTGTCGATTTTACCCCATCTGGGGGCGAAATAGGTGGTGCAACGATGAGGATGTCTATTCACCGCCCAGCCCGTTCTACCATGTCCACCCAGTCCTGAAGCGCTGCCCGAATTGCCGATTCCGCATCTTCACCGCGGGTGAACGCCCACCAGGTATGTGCGCCCTGCCAGACGGCGGCCATCTGCCATCCCAGCCGCAATGCTCTCTCCTCGTCGCTGGCAAGACGGCGGCCAAGCGCGTGGGCGAGGGTGCGTCCCCAGAGGGCGCCTCTTGCCCGCAACTTCGGATTGCGAATGTCTTCTCTCAGCAGCAGCAGTCCGTCACTGGCGTTTTGTTCTGCGGCCTCAGGGGGCATAAGGCGCATGAGAAGGGATATGGCGCCCTGTGGCGTCAATGGCTCCTCCTCATCGGCCGTTTCGGTTTCCGCCTGCAGCTTGTGCCAGGCGCGCAGAAGCACGGTTTCGACAAGGTCTTCGCGCTTGCCGTAACGTTGCACCAGGGTGGCGGCAGATAGGCAGCAGGCCTTTGCGGCTGCCGCAAAAGTCAGCCCGTCGGGGCCTGTCTGCAACATGAGGGGCAGCAGTGCGTCAAGCACCTGATCATCTGAAATCGACTTGTATCTTGGCATGATCTATATATAAACATATATTCATTTATAAATCAAGGAGGATGATATGGCGGTCATTCGCGGATATATCGCGGCAAGCCTGGACGGGCGGATCGTTTCTGGAGACGGTTCGCTCGACTGGCTCTACAAATATGATGATATGGACCTCGGCGAACACGATTACCGGCTTTTTATCAAGGGAATTCGAACTGTGGTCATGGGGCGTGCGACCTATGATTTCATTGCCAGCGAACCATCGCCCTGGGCTTATGGAGATCAGCGCGTCATCGTCGTCACTTCAAGGCCGATCGAGGAGTCCAAGGGTATTCTAGAGGTGCGCAGCGATGTGGGCTCGCTGATCGAGGAGTTACGCGCGCTTGATGATGGCGATGTCTGGATGCTGGGCGGCGGAAAGCTGCAGATGGCCTTTCTGGAGCGCGGCGCACTGGATGAAATCGAAATTTACGTGATCCCGGAAATTCTCGGTTCAGGTGAACCCCTCTTTCCTCTAACCGGTCATCGGGCAAGCCCCACTCTCGTCAGCGCAACGGAAATCGAAAAGGGCTGCGTTCGATTGCACTACCGCTTCTCGTGATGTTCTTGGCTCGCCTCCCACGATGGGTGGCAAGGAACGGCGGAGACGGCTCGCCACGGCTAACCGCCCTTTTGCGCGATTTGAGGCCTAAAGCCCGAGAAACTTGAAAGGCTTGGTGTCCTTCAGGCTCTCATTCGCCATGCCTGAATAGATGTGGATCTGATTGGGGCCGAGGTCGAGTTTCTTGACCACACCGGTCTCCTTCGAAAGATCGAGCTTCGTCATGTCGATCCAGAAAATATTCGGCGTGAGCGCGGATTCGAAAAAATAGAGCTTGCGCTTGTGGTCTATCACCGTGCGCCAGCGGGTGGAGGAAATGTTCGGCTGGTCCGGCGTGGTGATGCCGTAGGGGACGGACACATTGCGAATGACGCTAAAGACGCTGGCTATTGCCTCGACCGGATTTTCGCTCTTTGGGATGGCGTTTGCGTAAAAAGAAGCCCGGGCGAACCGGTCCGAGGCGCGATTGGTCCCCGGCAGCATGACGGTGCCGCCAATCTGCTTCCAATACTCGTTGAGCGCCAGCTGGTGATCGAAGGTCGGCGAATTGGTCATCACCTGATATTGACGGCCGTGATGGATGACCTGCTTGCCGTCGATATATTCGACGATCGCGCTGTCACCAGTCGCGTCCGAAAGGGAGAGGTGTAAGGTCGCGAGACGTTCTTCGCCCGGAACATTGTCGGTGACGATGGTGAAAGGGTTTTTCTCGAGTGCGCTGACGGCCTCGTCCACCGTTGCGAAATTATCGAGCGCATATTGCGCCCAGGCGGCGATGGAGAGGCCCGGCGATTTCCCGTCATAAGCAGGATAGCTTGACTCGACCAGCCAGAGAACGTTTGCGGCAAGCCCCGCCTCATTCATGCCGTCGGTCGTCGAAATATCATAACCGGAAGCAATGACACTGCCGTATTTCGAGGTCCATTTGATCGAATTTTGTCCGGCCTCGCCGGAGCGCTCCATGCCGCGCGGGAAGACCCAGATGTTGGTACCGACATCCGTCTTCCAGTCCATCGACCGGGCCGTCATCACCTGATCATTTTCGCCCAGATAAACGAAGCGTGTGCAGGCTTCGGCCACCGATGTGGTCAGTATTGCGACAGACAATATCGCGGCGGTGCTGGCGGAAAAAATCGGCAAGGTCTTCAGGCGCATGGGAAAGCCTCCGGTGCTCGCGGCGCAAGATACAGCGTATGATAGAAAATCGGACTTGTTGCCGGAAGTCAAATAGGCTTAGCTACGGACGAATAGTTGGGGAGAAGGCATTGCTAAAATTATCAATTTTTGCGACCCTTATGGCTCTTTCTGCAACCGTGGCCACAGCTGCAGACGACGTTGTTGCCGCACCCGCGAAGGTTGACGTGGCGCCCGACTGGGCATTTCAGGCCACGGGTTACCTCTGGGCGACTGGCTTGAACGGCAACGTCTCGCCGTTCCGACGTGCGCCGACGCTCCATGTGGAAAAATCCTTTTCAGATGTCATGGATGATCTTAACTTCGGTGGATTTCTCAACATCTGGGGGCGTTACGACCGTTTCGTCCTTTCCGGCGACTTGATGTATGTCGATACCACCGACAGCAAGGCAGCCGGTCCGCTGCCTGCGCTGCAAATTCCAGGTTTGCCCACCTTGCCGGCCGGTGCCGCCATTGATGCGACCGTCGACACACAGGAATTCATGGCTACCCTCCAGGCGGGTTACCGTGTCATCGATGCGGACGGATTTTCTCTTGATGCGCTTGCTGGCGCGCGCTTCTGGCACATTTCCAATGACGTTGCGGTCACCGCGAGCCATCCCCTGATCGGCAGCGTTTCCGCTAGTCATAACGAGAGTTTCGGCTGGGTAGATCCCGTCATCGGCGCGCGCGCCTTTTTAAGCCTTACGGACAAGCTGTCCGTTCAGGGGCAGGTGGATATTGGCGGTTTCGGCGCGGGGTCGGATCTCACCTGGTCCGCTTTGGCGACGGTGAACTACATCTTCACGGACACACTGTCCGTTTCGGCGGGCTACAAGGTGCTCGATGTCGATTACTCGAATGACGGGTATGTTTTTGATTCCCGATTGAGCGGGCCTGTACTGGGGCTGACGTACCGGTTCTAGTTATTGATTCGCGTCATCTTATCGCCTTTGCATACCCCTATTGGGGAAGCAATTTTAGCTTCCTCTTAATTTTGGTCGTCCTCTGGGTCTTGCCAACAGGTGCGCAATCCGCACCAATTATCAGGAGATGCAAGAGAAAACCTTTGCCGGTGTTACGGTTTTCGAACACTGCTGGACAGATTGCCGAAGGCGCAGCACGAGTTCTCTGCTTTCGGTAAGGGTGATGCATTCCAGATTATCTTGCTGGCCGGTCGCTGAGGAGCGCTAACAATGCCGGATTGATGTAGAGATTTTCCCGACCGGCTTTGATTTCATCGAGCAGACCGTTCTCGGTCAGTGCCTTGAGATACGCAGATGCGGATTGTCGTTTGGCAATCCCGGCCTCTACCAGGTCACCGATGCGGCAATAGGGGTTCACAAAGATCACCTCGGCGAGTTCTCGTGAATAGATTTTTGGAAGATCGCGCCGTATACGTTCGGCGGTCTGATCCAAAAGATCGCGGATGGCACGGATGCGGGCTGTTGACCACTGGGCTGTGTCTCGCACCGCTTCTAGCATGAAGATGATCCAATCTTCCCAAGCGCTGTCAGTCGTCACGGCAAGAAGCCTATCATAATAGGCGCGCTTGTTACCGATAATGTAGCGGCTGAGATAAAGTACCGGAATATCGAGCAGTCCCTTGTCCACCAGGTAGAGCAGATTCAGGATGCGGCCGGTGCGGCCATTACCATCAGTGAAGGGATGAATGGCCTCAAATTGGTAGTGCATTACCGCAAGCCGGATCAGCGGGTCGATTTCCTCTGCCTCATGAATATAGCGTTCCCAATTGGCGAGTTTTGTCCGCAGCAGTTCTTGTCCTTCCGGCGGTGTGTAAATCACTGTACCAGTTGTCTCATTCATCAGCGCGGTACCCGGCGTTGATCGAATGTCGAGATTGACGCCTTTGATCGTTCTACACACGGCTACAGCCGTTGATGTCGAGACTGGCCGGTCTTTAAGAGACTGAAACCCTTCGTTGAGAGCTGTGCGATAGCGCAGGGCCTCCTTTGTCGCCGGATCTGCTTGGTTTCCAGCTTCCTTCGCAAAACGGAAAAGTTTGTCCGTCGTGGTGACGATATTTTCGATCTCTGAGCTTGCCTGTGCTTCAAGCAGTGGGATCGAATTGATCAGGATTGATTGATTTGGAATGAGTTGCCCGGAAACCCGCAGTTCTGCGAGTGCGGCTCTCGCAGCGGTGCAAGCCTTTAGTACCGTCTTGGTTTCGACGTCGTTGCGTGGTGGAAGTGCTGGGAGATCGTTGTAGGGTCGATTAGCGCGGAAGGACATGTCGATGTTTCCTTATTTGGTCGACATGCGGGATTTAATATGTCGATGCAATCGACATATTTCTATTTAATGTCGATAAAAAGCAATTTTATCGACACATACCTTCCACTGCAATAGGTTGTGCTCTTGAGAGTAGTTTATTGCCCTGTCGGCCCCGGTCTTTTGTTCCCTAAACTATGAACCGATCCCCTCAGGAAACTGGGGCGAATATCATATCCAGCGGCAATTCCATCCAGTGTAGCATCGGGGGCTCTGCGAGGATGCCGGTCCTAACAAGGCATGAGGCACGATCCGCGCCGGAAGCGCCGGCAATATCATGTTTCAGGCTATCGCCAAGTCGACCTCCGTACTGTCGGCGCGAACCGCCCCAAGTTTCTGGACCCGCGGATGGTAGAGTCTCCGGCCTATCGACTCAATCCAAGCCCTTGTGACAGGTTAAGCTGCCGTTTCAGTGCATAGTCATGGCTGAGCTCAGCATGGCGTGCCCGATCCACCATGCGGGCTATCGTCCTGATCTGCTCGGCCTGCTTTGCGAGCTCGGTCCGTGTCTGGAGTTCTTCGGCGAACCTGCGAGGATCAGAACTACCAAAGCGCCGCGTAAGCGCTTCGGCTATCAGACTGGCTTCATCGAGCGCGGCTTGCCCCTCAGGCGACGACCGCAGCTCTTTGATGAACTTGCTTCGCCTCTCGACCTGCATCTTCTCCACCTTGGCAAGGATTTCGGCGCTGCGCGGGGTGAGACCGGGCACTTCGATCACGTCACGCTGTTCCCGCTGCCATTGTTCGCTCTGACGTTCTTCTCCGAGCCGGCGCTCCCATGCCTCGGAGACATAACCGATATGGGCGGAGAGAGATCTCGCATATTGCAGCGCCTCTTTGCGCTCCTTGTTGTTTCCGAACAGACCCGACTTGCCGCGTAGCTGCCCGAACCGCTCTGGCTGCTCGGCCATGGCTTTCGCCATGATTTTTCCATTGCCTTCCTTCTCGGTCATCGCGGCGCGCAGTCTTGCGGCGACCTCGGCCGGATCACGGAACACGTGCCGCACCAGAGATTCCACCGTATCGAATCTCTGCTCGATAACGGACAACGCCCTTTGCTGCGCCACCTGTTCGACGCTGCGGTCGTAACGGGTAATCGCCGGCACAAGCGGAGTGGGCTTGCCCGTTTCCAGCGACGATTGCTGGTCGACAGTTTCTGCTGGGGCAGGGAGGGTGCTGTCTTTCGACATGAGGTCGGACCACCGGATGCGGCGATATCCTTTATTGTCCTCTGTCCGGTCGTCGCGCCGTCCGTCATCGCCCACTCGGGCAAACTCATTGCGAGGATTTTCCCGGTAAGCAGGACCGGCCAGATCGCCGGCACGTTCCTCGTCAACCTGCTGACGCTCGGATGGCCGATCCTGCTGTTCCCATTGCAGCTGGGCCGCACGGGACAAGACCTCTTGGCGCGCATTTTGGCGGGAAGCAAGTTCGATCTCGCTCCTGACCCCAAACTCTTGCCCGATCCCTTGGTCGCTTGCGATCCCGCGCCGCTCGGCAAAGTCGCTGACATAGTCCAGCGTGGTTTCCTTGGCGCCGGAACGCGACAGGCGGCTAGCCAGCTTCTGGTAGGCGAGTTCCTCACCCTTGACGACACGCCATGCGTTTCGCTCTGCCTTTGTGCCGTCCGGAAGCGTGACAGGCGTGGCGCCTTCATGCTGCAGTCCGATCCTGTCACCGATCGCGGGTGATGCGTCTCGCATGGCCCGTTTGAGATCAACGCCCCACACCGTGCGCTGATCGCCCTTGTCATTCTCCAGCGTCACAAAATAGCTGTCGCGTGATTGCGGATTATGCTCGTAGGGCGCAACGCCATGATCAACCACCCGGCCCGCACTGGTGAACTCCGTGATGTCGGCATAGAGCTGCACGCTGTCGCGGTGCCTGGTCATGGCGACATAGGCCAGATGCCGGTCCATCGTCCCGGACGCGAGCACAAAGGCGCGATCGACCGTCGCTCCCTGATTTTTATGGATCGTCGTCGCATAACCGTGGTCGATCGCCTGATAGCTGTCGGTCAGAATGCTGACACTGTCGCCACCTCGACCATCGAGCCGGGCGATGATCTTATTGGGCTCGACATGCTCGACCGTGCCAAGCATGCCGTTCTTCACACCGAGGTCGCGGTTGTTCTCGAGGAAGATAATCCGGTCACCGGAAGCGAAGGCGCGTTTGCCGTTACTGGTCTGGAAAGTGAGTTCTCCAACATCCCCACTGTTCCCACGATCCTCAACATCCCCACGGTCTCCACCGGCGTTCTGCCCGTGGCTGCGCTCCAACCTTTGTCGGTTCTGAAGCTCCGATCGGATAGCGGCATTGAGGGCGCGCACATCGGCACGGCGGTGCGCCATGGCAACCCGGCTGCCATCCGGATGCTCAGCACTGTCGGCTACATAATCACGCACGATCTGCGCCATCGCTGCGTCCCGGTTTTCTGCAAAGTGGATATCGCCGTGATCGCGGTAGGCGGCAAGGCCCTCCGCTGTCTTGTGGGTCGCAAAGGCGACCGACGCTACTCGCTGCCAATCATGGCGCTGGCGGCGAATGTCGGAAAGTTCGA
This sequence comes from Agrobacterium sp. NPDC058088, assembly GCF_042885035.1. Taxonomy (NCBI): domain Bacteria; kingdom Pseudomonadati; phylum Pseudomonadota; class Alphaproteobacteria; order Hyphomicrobiales; family Rhizobiaceae; genus Agrobacterium; species Agrobacterium sp. NPDC058088. Next base: position 157,344 of record NZ_JBHVSU010000010.1, read on the forward strand.
CATGGCCAATCTGCTCGGCAATCGCCCTGAAGGGGGCGCCGGCGCCGATCGCCTGCAACTGCTCGTGGTCACCAACAAGAACAATCTTTGCGCCGCGCTCTTCCGCCTCGCCGATGAACCGGGCAAGCTGCCGGCTTCCGACCATGCCAGCCTCGTCGATGACGAACACGTCACGTCGGCCGATCAGATCCCGGCCATGGTCCCAGCTGTATGACCATGACGCAAGCGTGCGGCTCTCGATACCGGAACTCTCCTCAAGACCCTCGGCTGCCTTTCCGGCAAGCGCCGCACCATGGACCTGATAGCCGTGAGCCTCCCAGGCCTCACGAGCGGCTGCGAGCATGGTGGACTTTCCCGCACCTGCAAATCCGACCACAGCCGCGATGCGGTCTCGCCCGGTAATATGCGTGATCGCCTGACGCTGTTCATCCGACAATCCCGCAGACGGATCGCTCGCGGTCACCATACCGCCAGCGCGTTTGCGAAGAGCGTGATCCTGTTTTTCTATCGCGCTCTCGACATGGCGCGGATCGACACCGTGGGACTGCGCCTGATGTAACCGCTCCGCCGATCGCGCCATCGCGAGTTCCAGGTCGATCATCTCCCGCGTCGAATAGCGCGCGCTGGAAACCTCGCCCGTCTCTGGATCGATGCGCTCAGCCTGGAGTTCCACCAGCGCTGGCGACGCCAAAACAGCGGCAAAGGCGTTCCGGAATCTTTGGGCGTCATCGTTGATATAGCGATGCAAGGTTTTGGCAATATCGTGCCGATCGAACACGCTCTTCTCGTTGCTGATCAGCGTCAGAACCTGTTCCGGTTTTTGCCGGATCAGTTCGGCATTTTGCCGTGCCGCCTCGTCATCCAGCCTCCCGCGCTCAACTGCCATTCCCTGCTGTTGCATCTGCGAGGCATGCACGCCCATGTGCTCGGTCGGCGACAATTCGAGGCCGCGCTCCACATGCGAGCGATGATCGATGCGAACATCAAGACCTTCGTGTTGAAGCTGACGGTTGGCGATGCCTTCCCATGACTGCCGGATATCGCGCAGCTGCATGTCGGTTGTCGCCATACCATTTGCCAGCAGCCGTGCGTTCTTGTGCTCGAGATAAGTTTTCTCGCCAAGGCCTGTTCTGCCAAGCTGTCGCGTCGTCATCAGCACATGCGCGTGGTAGTTCCTGATATCACCATGCTCGCTGGGCGAGTGGATGGCAAAATCCACGGCCGCGCCATAGCGGTTTGCCAGATCCCGGGCAAAGGCGCGTGCAGCTTTCAGTCGCCCTTCCGGCGACAGCTCATGCGGAAGGGCGATTTCGAATTCGCGGGCAACGCGGGCGTCTTTTCGCTTTTCTGCAAACTCGGCAGCATTCCACAAAGCCGAACGATCCAGAGCCCAATCGGCAGAAAGACCGTCCGGCAGCACGATCTCGATATGCTCCACGCCCTCTTTGCGGGTGAAGTCATGAACAAGGCCATCGCGCTGATTGGTGAGGAGAACCGCGCAACGGTAGGCAGCGGATGCGACGGCGCTTCGGCCGGATGAGCGCGAGACAGGTTTGGTGCTGAGATGATAAATCGCCAACCGAAATCTCCGATCCGCAAACGGGGAAATTCAGCGCTCAACTGCGTGGCAAGTCGTAAGTGCGCCCTTGTCTGTTTACCGCTGGCGAGGCTAGCAACATCGAACGTCGATTTCGACTACTAAAAGTAGTAGTCGCCAAGTGGCAATTACTCGTGTTTGAATAGGGAGACAAACGCATCGATGCGGGGAGGGCGATAGGCGCAGGCTGATCGCACGACGGATCAGGGACAGAGGACAAGGGACAAGCGAGCTGGGAGAGTGGAGGAAGATATTGCAGGCGCGGCTCGACAAACAGAAGAGGGCGCAGGCAACCCGGCGGAAGAATTTGCGTGCAGGAGACAGGCATTTGATTGGCGGCTGCCAAAAATCGGAGTTTCAAAGAAGTTTACAATGGACCATACAGGATACCGTCCAGAAACGGAGCAGACATGAAGACCAGCCTTGAACATTTGCCGGAACGAAAGCAACGCGAGCTCGCGCGCGTCGTCGGGATTATCCAGGAAGAGTTTGCTGATCTGGTCGAGCGCTCCAAGTCTGACGCCAAGAAAGACGGACGCATTTTCAAAATCATTCTGTTCGGTTCTTACGCGCGTGGCACCTGGGTGGATGAACCGCATACGTCGAAAGGCTACCGCTCGGATTTCGACATTCTCGTCATCGTCAGCAACAAGGAACTGGCCGATCCCAAATACTGGGACAAGGCGACTGACCGGCTGATGTGGGACAAGGAGATCGAGACACCCGTGGGGCTTATCGTGCATGGCGCTCGCGAGATCAGCAATTTCCTAAATGACGGCCAGTACTTCTTCGTCGACCTCGCCCGCGAAGGTGTTGTTCTTTACGAATTCGACGACCGGCCGCTGGCCGAAGCGAAACCGCTCAGCCCTGCCGATGCACTCAGGGTGGCAGAAGATCATTTTCTGCGGCATTTCCCGGATGCCCGAGATTTCGCCGATGTAGCAAAATATCTCGTTGCGAAAGGTAACCTACATCTAGCCGCGTTTAATCTACATCAGGCAGTGGAGAGCGCCTACAATTGCTACCTCCTGACACTGACAAACTATTCGCCTGCTTCGCACAACCTCAAATTCCTGCGAGGGCTTTCGGAAGGTCGTGATCACCGTTTGATCGACATCTGGCCGCGTGATCGTCAGCGATTTACCACGTGGTACAACATCCTGAACGAGGCCTACGTCAAGGCGCGCTATTCGAAGCGTTTCGAGGTTTCCGAAGAGGCGCTCACATGGCTTCAGGAGCGGACCGCGGAACTTCATAAGCTGGTTGAGACGCTTTGCCGCGAGCACATCGAAAAGCTCAAACAGGCCGCGAACGCCAGCGGCTGAGCCTGACCACAGGGCCCAACCTCCTCTCACAATCGCTCTGTCGATCTCCTCATAGAACTGGTCTGTCTTCCAGGAGCAAAGCCGCAGTCAACAGCGGCAGTTCCGGTGCGACCGCAATCGAAAGGAACAATCGTGGCAAGGAAAACAATCGAACAGCGCCTGGCTGAACTGGACGCGCAACGGTTCGCCCTCAAGGCCCGTCTCTCGAAAACCGAGCGCAACAACGAAATGCGCCGCAAGGTCCTGATCGGCTCGCTCGTCCTGCATCACCTCGAAACCTCGGATGATCCGAGTTTCAGCGAACAACTCTGTGACTGGCTGCGCCGCGAACTGCCAGGGTTCCTGACACGCGATAATGACAAGGCGCTCTTTGTCGATCTGATCGGACAAGGATTGACCGACAAGGGAGAGGGTGGCGACAGCGGGCAGGGCGCTCAATGAACCGGTTGCGACTTTCTCGGGACGCATTCAGGAACATGATGCGAGCCGCAGCACGTGATCCGCTTTGGGCATTTCTCGCTTTGATCACCATGCCCTTCCGGATCTGGAAACGGCTTCTCGGATTTATGTTCATCCTGTTCAACGTCACCTTTGTGATCGGCATGGGTGGCGGTCATTTCCTCGAGCAAATGGGTTTCGAGCGGGGCTCGCTTGTCCACATCATCCCAGGTCTCTTAACCCTGCTGGCGCTTGCCGTTATCACCTTCTGGTTCATTACCACTCCATTGATTTTGCATTTCGGGGAGAATGACGATGATACCCATGGCTCCGCCCGCTCTGCGACAGACAAGGAGATAGCCGCTCTTACCGCATCCGGCTCCGGCCTCCTGATCGGTCGTGATATGAAAACGGCCAAGCCTCTGCGCTATGATGGCCCGGCCCATCTCCTCACCATGGCACCGACCCGTACCGGCAAGGGTGTGGGCACGATCATCCCAAACCTGCTGACCGCCGACCGTTCCGTGATCTGTGTCGATCCAAAAGGCGAGAATGCGAGGATCACCGGCCGTGCTCGTCAAAAATTCGGGCCGGTTCATGTGCTCGATCCTTTCGGAGTTACGGGGAGACCCTCGGCCGCCTTCAATCCGCTGGCCATGCTTGATCCCCAAAACCTTGATGTCGCAGAAGATGCCAGTGCTCTTGCTGACGCTCTCGTGTTCGATGAGCCGGGAATGGCAGGCGAGGCGCATTGGAACGAGGAGGCAAAAGCGCTGATTGCGGGATTGCTGCTCGAGATCGTTTCGACGGAGCCTTTGCGATGCCGGCACCTTGCAACGCTTCGCGAGTATCTCACCCTTGCGCCAGAACAGTTCGCAGCACTGCTCAAGCGTATGCAGGAGAGCGATGCGGCAAGAGGTCTTGTCGCGCGCGCCGCAAACCGCCACCTCGGAAAATCCGATCGCGAAGCCGCAGGCGTTCTGTCGGCAGCCCAGCGTCATACGCATTTCCTCGATTCACCGCGCATGACGACCGTCCTCAGTCGCTCGGATTTCCGGTTTGCCGATCTCAAGCGCAACAACATGACGGTGTTTCTCGTCCTTCCGCCTGATCGGCTCTCCACCTATTCGCGCTGGCTGCGCCTGCTTGTCTCACAAAGCCTGCTCGAAATGGCCCGCGATCCGGCAAAGCCGGCGATACCGGTTCTCTATCTGCTTGATGAGTTCGCATCTCTTGGGCACTTGGCGCCAGTCGAACGCGCGATGGGCCTGATGGCGGGTTATGGTGTCCAGCTCTGGCCGATCCTCCAGGATATCCATCAACTGCGGGCCACATACGGTCACCGTGCCGGAACTTTTTTGTCAAACGCCGGCGTGCTGCAGGTTTTTGGCGTCAACGATCATGACAGCGCCCGCCTCATCTCTGATTTGCTCGGACAGGAAACGGTCGTGTTCCAGACGATGGCAAGAGCGCTCGATTCCGATAAGACCGGGATTTCCTACAGCCAACAGCACACCGGCCGGCCGCTACTCACTCCTGATGAGGTACGCAATCTGCCGGCAAAAGGACAATTGCTGTTCTTGGCCGGACAACGACCAATATTTGCTGAGAAGCTTGCGTATTTTGCCGATCGAGAGTTCAGGGAGATGTTCGACCCACCTTGACGGAAGCGTGACGTGAAGACTGTCCGGCATCTGGAACGGGCCCTGTATGTGTGGCCCTCAGGCTCCCTGTGGCACAACGGGAAGCAGATAGTGAGCCTTCATCTAAATTGCAGTCCTGCGGTGACGGCGGCATCCAGCCGAGGGATCGTTTTTGACCGCGGGCTCTAGCAACAGAGTAATGACCTTGAAAGGGCACCATAGGAGTCTAGACGGGGTTTCTTGATCATCTTGGGAGTATGGAAATGAAAACGCTGGCTGCCGTTTCGGCTTTCGTGGGCAAGACTTTTGCCATCTGGGTTATCCTGTTCGCCGTACTCGGCTTTTTCTTTCCTGAAACCTTCAAGCAAATCGCGCCCTGGATCGTCACGCTCCTGTCGATCATTATGTTTGGCATGGGCCTGACACTTTCGGTCGATGATTTCAGGGAGGTTGTCAAAAGGCCATTCGATGTGACGATCGGCGTGCTCGGCCAGTTTCTCATCATGCCGCTTCTGGCGGCGCTGCTCACCCGCATTATTCCCATGCCGCCGGAAGTCGCTGCCGGCGTCATTCTGGTCGGCTGCTGCCCTGGTGGCACCTCTTCCAATGTCATGACCTATCTCTCCAAGGGCGATGTCGCCTTGTCCGTTGCCTGCACCTCGGTCACCACGCTTGCCGCGCCGCTGGTGACGCCGTTCCTCGTTTGGCTGTTCGCGAGTCAGTTCCTGCCGATTGACGGCTGGGCCATGTTCCTCAGCATCGTCAAGGTCGTTCTGGTTCCGCTCGCTCTCGGCGCCGCCCTGCAGAAGCTGCTGCCCGGTCTCGTCAAGACCGCCGTTCCGGCATTGCCGCTGGTAAGCGTCATCGGCATCGTCCTCATCGTTTCGGCGGTGGTGGGAGGATCGAAGGCGTCCATCGCGCAGTCCGGGATGATGATTTTTGCCGTCGTGGTTCTACACAATGGCCTTGGCTATCTGCTCGGTTACCTCGCGGCAAAGGCAACGGGCCTGTCGCTTGCCAAGCGCAAGGCCATTGCGATTGAGGTCGGCATGCAGAATTCGGGCCTTGGTGCAGCACTTGCCACGGCCTATTTTTCGCCTCTCGCTGCCGTTCCGAGCGCCATTTTCAGCGTCTGGCACAATATTTCCGGTGCAATTCTGGCAAACTGGTTTTCGGGCCGGGTGGACGCAGGCTCCGCTGACAAAACCGCCTGAAGCTCCGCATTTGTCAGGCCGCCTGTAGTTTAGGCGGCCTGACCCAGCCTTAGAACGGCATAGTCCGACGTGTTACGGCCGGTGGATTAAGCCGGGCAAAGCCCTCCTGGCGCTGATACGGGAAATGCGGATAGGGAGCAGTCGTCTCGCTGGACTCGTCCAGCGTCGCGATCTGTGTTGACGTCAGTTCCCATCCCACGGCATCGAGGTTCTGGCGAAGCTGTTCCTCATTGCGCGCGCCGATGATGACCGTGGAAACAGTGGGGCGTCTGAGCAGCCAGTTCAGGGCAACCTGCGGCACCGTCCTGCCGGTTTCTTGCGCGACAGCGTCGAGCGCATCGATCACGCGGTAGAGACGGTCTTCATCCACGGGTGGGCCGAAGCTCGCGGTCTCGTGCAGGCGGCTACCCTCAGGCAGCGGTGCGCCGCGGCGGATTTTTCCGGTTAACCGCCCCCAGCCAAGCGGGCTCCAGACCATCGCGCCAAGACCCTGATCCGCGCCGAGCGGCATCAGGTCCCATTCGTAGTCGCGGCCAACTAGGGAATAATAGACCTGGTTTACCACATAACGCGGCCAGCCATATCTGTCCGCGACATCAAGCGATTTCATGATCTGCCAGCCTGAAAAGTTCGACACGCCGGTATAGCGCACCTTGCCGGACCGGACGAGCGTATCGAGCGTCGACAGCACTTCCTCGGCCGGCGTAAATGCATCGAAGCCGTGGAGCTGAAGGACATCGATATAGTCGGTCTGGAGACGGCGCAAGGCATCATCCACCGCGCGCAGCAGCCTGAAGCGGGAGGAGCCGGCCTCGTTTGGCCCGTCACCCGTTGGCAGGCTAGTCTTGGTTGAAATCAGAGCGCCATCGCGCCTGCCTTTGAGAGCCTCGCCGAGCACCTCTTCCGATGCCCCATTGGAGTAGACATCAGCCGTATCGAACAGGTTGACGCCCGCCTCAAGGCAGATATCGACAAGGCGACGGGCCTCCGTGGCATCAGAGGTGCCCCAGTTGCTGAAGAGCGGACCGGAGCCGCCGAAGGTTCCGGTGCCGAAACTCAGGACAGGCACTTTCAGTCCGGATTTGCCGAGATAGCGATATTCCATTGGGGTATTGCTTTCTTGCTTCGGGATGGTGGCGAGCGAGGCATGTTGCCGCGTCGAACTTATCCATTCCGTGGTGGGTTGCGACGCCCCAGAAGATAGACGCTTACCCTTCAATGAAATAGAATGCCGAAAATACTATCACTTGTGAGGTGAAGTCATCATGGCGCGACTGGAGATTAACCGGGCAGGGGAGATGGAGATCTTCGTACGGGTCATCGAGCTTGGTGGTTTTTCCCGTGCGGCCGCTGCGGCTAACATGACGCCTTCGGCGGTGAGCAAGCTCATCGCCCGGTTGGAAGGTCGGCTGGGCGCGCGTCTGCTCATCCGGTCCACCCGCCAGCTTCAGATAACGCCGGAGGGCTGCGCTTTCTATGAAAGGGCCACTCGCATCCTCGCCGATCTCGAAGAGGCCGAACGCGCCGCCGGCTTGGGCGAGCAGCCTGTCGGCCGCGTTCGAATCAACACCAGCGCATCCTATGCAACGCATATTCTTGCGCCCATCCTGCCACGCTTTCTGGCGCTTTATCCCAATATCACGCTCGATATCGTCCAGACGGATCTCGTGGTCGATCTTCTTGCGGAGCGTATGGATGTCGCGGTCAGGGCGGGGCCGCTGAAAAGCTCCAGCCTCGTTGCCCGCAAACTCGGCGAGACAAGGATGATCATCGCCGCCGCCCCTGACTATCTGGAGCGCTGCGGTGTGCCGCAAACAATCACCGATCTGGAAGATCACAATCGTCTAGGGTTTGGTTATGCCCGGTCAGTCGACGGATGGCCGTTGCGGGACGACGGCAAGACCGTCGTGATCCCGGCAACGGGACGCGTGCAGGTAAGCGATGGCGAGGGTCTTCGCCGTCTTGCTCTTGCCGGTGTCGGGCTAGTGCGTCTTGCCTCTTTCACCGTGATAGACGATATCGCCGCCGGCCAGCTGGTCCCGGTGCTCGATCATCTCGATACGGGCGAAACGGAGATGTTTCATGCCGTCTATGTCGGCCAACGCGGGCCGCTTCCCTCACGCATCCGGGCGCTGCTCGATTTTCTGGGTGAATACGGGCGGGTGAAATAAAACGACGCAAACAGATAACGGTTGGAAACGGCGCCTGTTTGCTTCTCATGCCCGGGGATCGGGCGCGTGTGATTGTATCCGTTAGGCTGGCGGCTTAATCTTTCGGACCTGACAATGTGAAAGCACCAACTGATTCCAGGATAATGCCGGTCTCGCCAGAAAGTGCACTCGGCAACGCACCGCAGAGGCTGCCCGTCGTCACCACTTGGCCTGCTCTCAGCATATGTCCTGTGTTGAGTGCGGCGTTGGCGAAGGCGAGAAGCGGCGCCAACGGATCAATATTCGGGTGTTTTACCTTGGCATTGAAGATCTGCACTGGACCTTCGGTGACGATGAGCAGCGGCAGGTCATCGCTATTAGCCGCAAAAACATCCACGATGCGCTTGTCCACTTCCGGCCCGAGGGCGAAACCGTGGTTGGCGAGGCGATCTGCCAGAAAGAGCGGAAACGGAACCTGATTTTTCTCTTCCAGCCTGTATCGGAGAAGCTCGACACCAAGATGCACCTTGTCGATATACTGCATCATATCCGCCTTGGTGAGCTGCCTTTCAGCGGCGGCGGGAATATCGGCAGCGAGCGTAAAGCATATCTCGACTTCAATTCCCTCCGTTCCATCTAACGGGAAGGAAGCGAGATTGGCATCGTTCACCCGGCAGCAATCGAACATGGGAGCCGCGACCGCCTCGCCATCCGGGCGAATCGCCAGCTTCCAGCCGCCGATCGGTTTTCCCAAATATCCTGCAAAGTCTCGCTGAACCGCCATCGCCTCTGCAAGCGTGCCCGGAACGAGGCCCTCCGCCTCCAGCTCAGCTAAAACAATTCTATCACCCTCCCAGCTTGCCTTTGCAAAACGCTCCGCCAGTTTTTCGATCGCCGTCATTCCGCTCATGTCTCCTGATGATCTCGCGCGCCGAACGCTGTCACGATTTGGCGCTGTCTGCCAAGGCCATCAATGCCGAGTTCGACCACGTCGCCGGCTTTAAGGAAGACGGGCGGTTTCATTCCGAGGCCCACACCGGGCGGCGTGCCGGTGGTGATCACATCGCCTGGCATCAGACGCATGAAGCGGCTGATATAGGAAACCAGCGTTGCGATCGGGAAAATCATCTTGGACGTCGAGCCTGTCTGCATGCGCTGGCCGTTAACGTCCAGCCATAGGTCGAGATTTTGCACGTCGCCGATTTCATCCGGCGTCACCAGCCATGGTCCGAGAGGACCGAATGTCGGTCCGCTTTTGCCTTTCGTCCATTGGCCGCCGCGTTCGATCTGGAAGGCGCGTTCGGAGACATCATGGCAGACGCAGAAACCCGCAATGACGGAGAGTGCATCCTCTTCCCGCACATGATAGGCCGGCTCACCGATAACGAAGGCGATTTCGACTTCCCAATCGGTTTTTTCCGAATCCTTCAGAAGACAGATCGGATCATTCGGGCCGGAAATGCATGACGTGTGTTTGTTGAAAAGCACAGGCTCTTCAGGGATCGGCGCATTCGTTTCCAGCGCATGGTCGATGTAATTGAGGCCAACCGCCACAAAATTGCCGACAGAACCAACGCAGGGACCGATCCGCACATCAGATGGTACAGCCGGGAGCGAAGAAAGATCGATTTTTGTCAGTTTTTCAAGGGAATTGCGCGAGAGGGTTGTCCCGGCTATGTCGGTGACGATCGAAGAAAGATCGCGGATAATGCCCTCGGCGTCGAGCGCTGCCGGCTTTTCTAGGCCGATGGGACCGTAACGAAGAAGTTTCATTCTGTTTTCCTATGCGGCTGATTGCTGAAGAGCATTTTCGCCCAGCGCAAATTCAAGGCGATAAAGTCCGACTTCCACGGGTCCGACAAGGTCGGCGCTGGAGAGTTTTCGTGCCAGGTCGTCTGCGGCATCGGACACGGAGGAGGCCGAGCCGCCTTCGATCATGATGATCCAGTTGGGCACGCCAACCTGACGGCCCTTGCGTTCGGCGGTTTCGAGGCTGCTTGCGCCACTGTCTGCAATGCACAGATGGGCGCCGCTGATGCCGTTCAGCTTGCCGGTTTTGTAGAGAGCGTCAGTCAGCATGGATCGGATTGTCGCCTTGTCATTGTCGGCAACGTCAAAACGAAAAGTGGCGATGAAGCCGCCGTCACCGCAGCCATGGGAATAGTCGGTGTTGCAGACACCGCGTGTCGTGTTGCGGAAGTCTGCGGTGGAACGCCTTGTCCAGGGGGTGGGATTGTTCAGCCGCTCAAGATAGGGCTGGTCGACCAGCACCTGCGCATCCGCTGCCTCATAGAGCGTGAAATATTCAGGTGATCCCTGCTTGGCAATATAACGGCGTCCGCGCATGAAACCTGGTATCGATACCCGTTCGGGAATATGTTCGCGATTGTGCCATTCGATGAAATTATCACGGCCTTCCGGCAAGATGTCGTTCCATATGGCGACGACGGCCTTTCCCAAGAGAGACATTGGTTACCTCAATATGTTGCGCGACCGCCGGACAGGTCGAAAACCGCGCCGGTCGAGAAGCTGCATTCGGAAGAAGAGAGCCAGGCCACCATATTGGCGACTTCGGCGGGGTCGAGAAAACGCCGCATGGGAATGCGGGAGAGAATATCGTCCAGTCGTTCCCTCGGGGCATCGATACTCATTGCCGTCATGGAGGCCGCGGGCGTAATGGCGTTAACGAGAATATCCGCCGTTGCCAGTTCCTTGCCGAGGCTTTTGGTCATCGCCACCAGCCCTGCCTTGGCGGCGCTGTAGGCGGCAGCCTGATGCATGCCTTCCTTGGCCTGGATGGAGGCAACGTTGACGATGCGGCCGAAATGGCGTTCTTTCGCCGTTTCGATCATCAACGGCACCAACGCACGGCAAACAAGAAACGACCCGAACAGATTGACGTCGATGATCCTGCGAAATTCCTCGACCGGAATTTCCCACAAGGGCGCGACATTGCCGACAATGCCGGCATTGTTGACGAGGATGTCGAGCCTGCCGAACCGTTGTTGCAGATCATTGGTGGCGGTTTCGATGCTTTGTGCATCAGTGATATCGACGCCGGCATGGGGCAGGTTGGCAACGTAACCGCTTTTCACAGCTGTCGGCAGATCCCAGTGAACCACCGTGGCGCCGCAGTCCTGTAACCGCCGGCTGATGGCGGCACCGAAGCCGCCGGCAGCACCTGTAACGACCGCCACCCGGCCTTCAAGATCATAGCGTGTGGACATGTTTGAAACCATTGTTCCGCATCGAGCCCGGCAGATATGCCGGGCTCTCGGCGTCTGCAGTTATTTTGCGATCAGGCTGTTGGTGAAGAAGGCGTCTGCCGACATATCGGTCTTGACGTCCTGATATTCCTTCATCAGATCGAGTGTCTGCTGCCAGTCTGCCGCAGCCATTTCGCCGAGCGGCGCAGATGGGGCAGATGGCGACGGCAGAAGTTTGAGCGAGACTTCCAGCTGCTCTTTCAGAAGCTTGGGATCGCCGGTCGGTTTTTCCTTCACGGCTGCAGCAACTGCCGCGTCAGGATCCGCCTTGGCTGCCTCTATGGATTTCAGCGACGCCGCCACGAAGCGCTTGACCAGGTCCTGATTGCTGTCGATCAACTTGGTGTTGGTAACGATCGTCAGGCCCTGCGTGTTCACGCCCAGCTCCGCAAAAGAAAATACCTTCTGCTCCAGACCCTTTGAATTGAGAACCACGACCTGGTTTTCAAGCCCGCCGAGAATGCCCGCGGCGCGATCCTGCATGATGGCGATGATCTTGCCGGGTCCATCCACATTCAGAATATTCACCTTGGACGCATCGACGCCGTTCTTTTTCCAGATAGCGGGCAGGAGGGCGAGTGATGCCTCGCCGGCGCTGGCGGCAACCGTCTTGCCCTCCACATCCTTGATGGATTTTACGCCGGAATCCGCGCGAAACGTCATGGCATAGGGTGAGGTGTTAAGCAGACCGAGCACGGATTTGACCGGTGCGCCTTTCGAAGCGCCGGCAATGACGCTGCCACCATCGGCGATGCCGAACATATCGCCGCCAGTTGCGACCGACTGGACCGTGCGCGCCGAGCCCTGGCCTTCGCCGATCTGAAGATCGATGCCCGCCTCCTTGTAGAAACCCTTTTCTGCGCCGTAATAAAAGATGGTGTGGACACCACTCAAAAGGAAATTGAGACGGAGTGTGACCTTGTCTTCAGCCGCAGCTGACTGAGTTCCTGCCAGACCAACGGCGAGCGCGATCGCACCGCCCGCAAGCGTTTTTTTCATAATATTGAACATTTTATCCTCCCGTTTTTAATTGAAGTCCGAATTCAGGTCGCGCTTTTCCCGACAGTGAAATCGTCACGGCGCTGCGAAACGTGCCAGGGGATCGCGAAGCGTTCGATCATTTCCACGATGCCGTACAGAAGAAGGCCGAGAAGGCTGAGCACGATGATGACGGCGAAGGTCATGCTGGTATTCATGTTGCCGTTATAATTCAGCAGCAGGTATCCAAGCCCGTTGTCGGAGGCAACGAATTCCGCCACCACGGCCGCCGTTGCAGACAGTGCTGCAGCCACCTTGAAGCCGGCAAAAAGCGAGGGCAGGGCGCCAGGTAGTTCCACCTTCCAGAAAATCTTCAGTCGTCCGGCGCGATAGCTCTTGGCGAGATCGTAGACGTCAGGTTCGATAGACTTAAACGCTACGATGGAATTGACCACGATCGGAAAAAAGGAAAGCAGGAAGACTAGCAGGATCTTCGAAGGCAGGCCGAAGCCGACCCAGATAATGAAGAGCGGTGCGATGGCGATCTTTGGGATGATCTGCAGGATCACCAGCAGCGGATAAAAGATTGCCTCGAATGCACGTGAATAGACGACCAGCAAGGCAAGCAACGTTCCCATCACGACCGCCACGAGGAAGCCGAGCACCATGGGCTGCAGCGTATAGAGCGATGCGGTGAAGACAATAGGCACATTGTTATAAAGGTCCGTAAAGACCTTGCTTGGCGCCGGCAGGATATATTCCGGAACATTCAAGAGACGCACCGCGATCTCCCAGACAATGCCTGCACCCGCGAGGCTGCCTACCGTGTGGGCCTGTCCTTTGACGGCACCAATGACTTTCGAAAACATGCTTCCTCCCGAATTGCCCGCTTTTTGCTGGACAATTTCATTTTGGAACAATGTTCCATATGGACTGATGTTTCGTCAAGTGCTATTTCGGAGGCAGTGAAGGAATGAAATGCAGCGGGAGGAATGCATGTTGCAGAAGAAAAACGACAGGACCGGTTATGAACCCGGCGTCTTGTTAAAGGGTGTCAGCAAATATTTCGGGCATGCGGACACACCTGTCGTGGCATTGGAAAAACTTGACCTGACGATTGGTGACGGAGAGTTTGTCGCGATTGTCGGCCCATCCGGCTGCGGCAAATCGACGATGATGCGGCTGATCTCTCGGCTTTCTCACGCCAGCACGGGAGAGATTTCCGTTTTCGGCGACGTTTCCAAGGAACCGCCGCCCGGTATGAGCATCGTTTTTCAGAATCACGTACTTCTCGCTTGGCGAACGATCATCGACAATGTGCTGTTCCCAGCCGAAATGACCGGGCGGAACCGCGAAGAATTGCGGCCGCATGCGCTTGCGCTTCTCGAATCCGTCGGTTTGAAGGATTTCGCCGATAGGTATCCGCATGAACTTTCCGGCGGAATGAAGCAGCGCGCATCGATCGCCCGCGCTTTGCTCCTGCAACCGCGTCTGTTGTTGATGGATGAGCCCTTCGGGGCATTGGATGCGCTGACACGTGAACAGATGCGTATCGATTTGGAAGCGCTCTGGCTTAAGAATCGAATGACGGTCGTATTCATCACACACTCCATCGATGAAGCGGTTCTTCTTGCGGATCGCGTCATCGTCATGACCCCGAGACCCGGGAGAATAGAGAGGATATTGGATATCGACATGCCTCGCCCGCGTGGGCTGGCGGCGCGGCGGGAGCCGGAATTCATCGAGAAATCCGAGGAGATTACCGAGATTTTCCTTTCGCGCGGCATTTTGCAACGCCATGCCTGAAACGAATGGAGCTTTCACGTATCCAAAGAGGAAGACGCGAAAGGCCCTGCATCTTCCTGATGAAGCGTTGTCTTTTGATTGAAAATCGCGACGCATATGGGACCGGAGAATGAAATGGACAGGACGACCAATGTACCAAGCGGCGGCGTCGAGCGGACGATCGCCATGCTGGAGCTCCTTGCCTTGGCCGAGGAGCCGCTCAAACTATCCGATGTGGCTCATCAACTCGATATTCCGAAAAGCGCATGTCATCGCATCCTCACCTCCCTGATCGAGAATGGCTGGGCTTGGCAGAGTCCCGAGAGCGATTGCTACGCGCTAACCATGCGCATGGCGCTGGTGGGCCAGAAACAACTGTCGCGACTGCAAGTCTCGGATTTGCGCCAACCGATCCTGAATGCGCTCGCCGAACGCACCCGCGAACTTGTTCGTTTGACGGCTGTGCAGAATAATACGCTTGTCTGGGTCGGCTCCGCTCGCGGTCGCCGCTCAGGCCTGGTGTTTGAACCCGATATGAGCGCCGATATTGTGCCCTATGCAACGGCAAACGGTAAAATATGGCTGGCGAGCCTGGAGCGGGAGAGGGCGCTGAGGATCGCCCTTGAAGCCGGGCTCGGCCAACCCGGCCAGCAGGCTGCAAACGCCATCAATACCATCGAAGCGCTAAACCGGGAACTCGATGCCGTTGCAGGTCTCGGTTACGGCCGCGCAGTTGGCGAAGCCGAGGAGGGAGTGGGGGCAATTGCTGTCGCCATTCGCCAGGGGAAAGAGGTCGTGGGAACCATGAGCGTGGCGGCGCCGCTAACTCGTCTTACGGATGAGCGTGTGGCGGAGATATTGCCGCTTCTGGCAAGGGCTGCGAGTGACATGGAAATCGCCTGGTAGCTAATCCGGCTATTTTGGGGCCCAAGCTCAAGATAGCCGAAAAGCAAATTCGGGCGGCAGAGCCGCCCGATTTCATTATGGTGTCAAGCGACGTCGGCGTCGAACTGGATGCTGTGAAGCCGCTTGTAAAGACCATCATTCGCCAACAATTCACGCCGGCTGCCCTGTTCGACCACTTCACCATTATCCATTACGACAATCTTATCGGCCCGGTTAATGGTGGAAAGGCGGTGGGCGATGACGATGGATGTCTTGTTGAGCGTCAGACGCTCGAGCGCATCGCGCACGAGGGATTCGGATTCGGAATCCAGTGCACTCGTCGCTTCGTCGAGGATCAGAATATCCGCGTCTCGAAGCATTGCGCGAGCAATGGCCACGCGCTGGCGCTGACCGCCCGACAGACCGGAGCCGTTCTCACCGAGCTTGGTGTCGTAGCCGTCCTGCATCTTCATGATGAAATCATGCGCATTTGCGGCCTTGGCTGCAGCGATGATCTCCTCCTCCGTTGCATTGTCGCGACCGACGGAGATGTTGTGTTTGATCGTTCCGGAGAACAGGAACGTCTCCTGGCCGACATAAGAAACATGCTCGCGCAGGCTGGCGAAGGAAACATCGCGCAGATCCGTGCCGTTGATTTCAACGGAGCCGTTCTGCGGGTCGTAAAGACGCATCATGAGGTTGATGATAGTCGACTTGCCACTGCCAGAGGGGCCGACAAGCGCCGTCATCTTGCCGCCTTCGAAGAGGACGCTAACGTCGTTAAGAACCGGCTGGCCGGGCACATATTCGAAGCTTACGTTTTTAAGTTCTACATCGCCGCTCGTCTTGGGAAGCGGGACTGCGTCCTTCTTTTCGGTCAGCGTTAGCGGCGCGTCCAGCACCTGAAACATCATGCGCACGCCTATCATCCCTCCCTCGATCTGCACGCGCATGCGAGCAAGCCGTTTGGCGGGCTCGTAGGCAAGGAGAAGAGCCGTGATAAAGGCCATCAGATCGCCGGGGGAACCGCCTTTTTCAAGCACAGTGTAGCCAGAGACGGCAATTACCACTGCAATGGCAAGGCCAGACAAGGTTTCCATGATCGGGCTGGTCGCGGCTTCCAGTCTGGCTATGCCATTCGCTCGCTGCTCGACATCGGAAACCGCTTTGTTCATGCGTTGCGCCATCAGCTTCTCTAAAGAAAAAGCCTTGATGACTCGTACGCCGATGCTGGTTTCCTGGACGACGTTGACGATTTCGCTCAACGAAGCAAGTTCCGCCTCCATGATCTTTCGCACGCGCCGCAGCACGAGACGAACGCTGACGATCGCCAACGGACCAATAATCATGGAAATCGCACTCAGAAGGAAATTCTGGGCGAACATCACGATGATCAAGCCGAGGAGGGAGAAGAGGTCTCGAACGAAGGATGTGACGATTGTGTCGATGACGCTGCGGGCAGCTTGGGCGTTGTAGGTCACGCGGACCAGAAGTTCGGAAGATGGCAAATTTTGGAAAAAAGATACGCCTTGCTTGAGGAGCCTATCGTAGATTTTGCGCTGCTGCTCGGCGACGATGCTATTTCCCGCTTTGCTGAGGTAGTAGCTCTGAACAAAGGTAGCAAGACCCTTCACTATGAAGATAGCTGCAACTGCAAACGCAATCTCAAGGACGACATCGAATCCTTGCTTCAGGTAGACGCTGTTGACAATATCACGCATTATCCACGCGCTAAGAGATGTCATGCCAGCGACAACGAGCATCGCTGCGATCGCCGCAGAATACCAGCCGACGTGTTTTTTGAAGTTTTCTTTAAATAGCCGCGTTAACAGCTTTTTGTCGTCTGGCGACAAAAATGATCCGATCACTGCAATATCCTTGCGAATTCAAGATAAATATCGTTCCGAAGCAAGACCTGCTCACCACCTCATGGCAAAGGTAATTGTAGTGTCACCTAGTCAGCATGTCACTCGTATTCACCTTGTTGCACCATCCATCCGCACTGCAGGGAGATTTACGGAACTCGGATCAAAATAGTTCGGCAACGACATGCGTTTACGAGGACCAAAGTCCCCATTCTAAGCCACGCGCCGCCCACATTGGTGCGTAGGAAATAGTCTTCCTCATTCTGTCTGTCAATATCAGCGCTTCGGCTCCGTGCGCGATCATACCGTCATGCTTGGTTGCGGTCATGTCTCGTTGATCTGAGAGAGAAGATAACGGTTGCAGCGAGAGCGATTGCGGAGAGGAAGGCCATTGGGCATCTGTCGTAGCGCGTAGCGACATGCCGCCAGTCTTTGAGGCGCCCGAACAGGATCTCAATCCGGTTGCGCTGGTTGTAGCGGCGCTTGTCGTATTTGACGATCTTGTTCCGCGACTTCCCACCCGGAAAGCGCGGCGTGATCCCGTTCGCCTGTAAAGCGTCACGAAACCAGTCGGCATCGTATCCACGGTCGGTCAGTAGCCGTTTGGCTTTGGGAAGCTCGTCAATCAAGGCGGCAGCACTGGTATAATCGCTTACCTGGCCTGCCGTTAGGAAGAAATTGATCGGGCGACCGTTCGCATCCGTTACGGCATGAAGCTTGGTTTTCATGCCTTTCGTGCGTCCAATCAGGCGGCTCGCGCCCCCCTTTCTACCCGCGGGCTGGAAGCCGCGCGGTGAGCCTTAAGATAGGTCGCGTCGATTAATAGTCTTGCGCTCGGTGCTTCAGGCGCAGCCAAGCCTTCCATCATCTGGGGAAAGATGCCCTTGTCGCCCCAGTGTTTCCACCGATTATAAAGCGCTTTGTAGGGGCCATATTCGGCGCATCGCGCCACCTGAAACCGTTGCAGTTCACGAAGATGATGCCGCTCAGGACACGCTGATCATCGACGCGCCGGTGGCCATGGCCATTGGGGCTTGAAGACGAGCCATTTGCTCGCCAGTCAGCGACGCAGAGGCGAGGGACGTAGCGGTGAAAGCCATTGAGGCAGACGGTGCCCCAGCGTTTATGCGTGGGAACAACGTCACTCCATTCCGCCAAGCGTAAACCGAGGTGCTACCAAAACGGGGCTTACCAATATTTGCGTCGTTGTCAGAGTGGTATTGTGTGGCGACCTCCTGGCAAAGACGCAACACCAACACTGGCTGTTAATGCTGCTTGACGACCGCCAAAAGCGCCGTACGTCCAGCGGTCAGTGAGACATCGCTCCGTCAGCCTGTCACCGATATTAGAAGTTTTTTTAATGAGTGAGGCGGCAGATGTTTTTGACATCTCCTCGCGAACGAATGATCACAACATCTTCAGTTTCCTGCTCTTGCTGAAGCGGAACCAAGGCTGAAAACCCGCTCAAATTTTCCGGCGGCATTTTCAATTGCGAATTAATCTCGTCTCTAGGTGTTCTCAATGCTTCGACATATTGTGGCTTTCCATTGGATCCTGGGAGCTGAATGTAAACCCTCTCGCGAATTTTCTCGTCACCATCAACCGGGATAACCCAGCCCTCCAGCCGGGCAAAACGAGCACCACTTTCCTCCGTGATCTCGTTGATATCAATCGCGCCGTGGCATTCCATGGAAGTAGCGCCGTCACCATTGAAAGCCGTTCCCGGGAAAGCGATTTTGCAGGCATTAACAGTAGCAGTATTCCATTGCTTCCGCACTACAAAATCAGTGAAAATAGCAGGGTCCAGATTATCTTTGCCGCAGAAGACAAGACCGCCAAGCTGGTCTGCATCGAGGTATTTTTCCGGATGCACCAAAACATCATCAGTTTGCGTGAGCCAGTCGGGAATCGTAAAAGATTTACGCTCTGCGAAATAGGAAAATGTCGAGCTCCAGTCGTTACCCAATGCGATAAACTGCCCGCCTTCTGTTGTGGCATTTTTAATCGATTTCCCAACCGCGATGTCGCGATCATAGCTGCTGAATTGCTGAGATATGGCCGGGTAGTATTTTATTCCGAAATAGACGTAGTTTGATGCCAAGATAAAAAGGAGAATTCCCGTCACTCCTTTAGGAGCGGAATTGTGGAATGTTCCAAGTGCCAAGGCTGCAGCAAATAGAAGGAAAGCAAGGTTAGCCGCCTGATAGTAGGTATGAACAATATGCAGATTCGGGAACATCAAAAACGGCAGGAAACCCAGGGCAAGCGCGATGCAAAATAGCATCAGCTCGGTTCTTCGACCGTTCTTCATGCACCATATTGGAAAGAAGATGAACAAGCCCACTCCGACGACAGCACCGAGATTTCCGACGAACATTCGCGATAGAATGACTTTATCGTAGATCGTAGGTTCAAATCTCTGAGCCAGCGTGCCCCAGTTCCAGGAGTTCAGACGATCGGATGTCAGATACTCGCCGAGTATGTTCAGCGATTTCTGATCGTCGGTAAATTTTACCCACACGTAAGCCACTATGACGGGAAACAAGAAGCCGAAAATCGGGACAGCAAGTACATTTAATTTGAAGAGCGATTTGAATTGTTCCGTCTGACGGAGGGTCACATAGGCATAGATCAACGCCGCCACGATCATCACGGGCAATGCTGTAGTCGACTTCTGCAGCAAAGCGAGCGTTGCACACAAAAGCAGAAATGCGTTGCAACGGATGCTAAAACCCTCGCGCATGCCGAGTGAAAAATAGTATAGAAATGCGATGGTGAAGAAAAGCGCCGTTGTCTCGATCATAAAAGACCGCCCCCAGTACAAATATAAGGGGGATGATAATAGTAAGGCCGAAAATATGTAGAATGTCTCGCACTTAAGCTTAAATATTCTAAATATTCCAGCGGCAGGCCAGAGGCATGCTAGCAAAAATATGTAACTCACCAGCCGCCCGACAGCATCAAGCGACAGGTTAAATGTTTTCGCTATAACGGCCACGATCCCTTGGTAAAGCGGAAACTCAAACGGTATGGCCCAGGGTCTTCCACCTACCGGCGTTTGATAAGCGAAAGTGAATCCTTCCTTAATAATCCAGAAAGATGTTATTGCGGTCTGCGTCTGACGAAACGCATACATATCGAGCGGCTGTTGCGTTAAGTAATAAAGAGAAAAGAAGGCAGATATACACAGCGTGGCCAGTGCTATTAGCACCAGCCGTTGATTGATGAATTTCATTATAAAACTTCTGCCTCTGCTTCAAACTCGCTGAGCTATCCGGTTTAGGCCGAAAATTGTCAAGCTGGTTGGAGATCGGTCGATTGCAGGTTGGCAATGCCATATCCGCGCCCGCAGGGTTACCAGGAAATGGTCGGCTGGCGCATTTCCAATTCTGCAAATGAGCGGATAGCAATGGGGTAGTTATTTTCGTATAGGCTGTAGCGACGCGACGTGAGAGAGCAAGGGCATTATGAGTTTAGACCTTTCATCAGAGAGACAGAGTTCCACAGCTGACGAGGCCCGGCCCGCTTTACCCATTGTCGTTGATTTGGATGGAACGCTTCTTTTATCGGATACGCTTTATGAGGCCGCGGCACTCTCATTGTTCCGGAAGCCTTTCGCTCTCCTATCGGCGCTGCCAACCCTTTCACGTGGCCGCCATGTCCTTAAAGCCTCCATCGCAAAACACTTGGATCTCACTTCACTTGTTTTGCCATTCAGGGAAGATCTGGTGAATTGGCTGCGCCAGAAAGCAGGTGAGGGGCACGCTCTCCATTTATGTTCTGCTGCGGACCAGTCGATCGTTGATGTTGTTGCAGCGAAGGTTGGAATATTTGATTCCGCAGTTGGATCCAGCCAGAGCAACCTGAAAGGCCCTGCAAAAGCGAACTATCTGGCCTCGCGTTTTCCAGAAGGGTTCATCTATGTCGGCGATAGCAAGGCAGATTTGTCGGTTTGGGATGCAGCGGATGCAATAGTTTTGGCTGGCGCGAGTAGCGGCGTTGCTGCAAAGGCTAAGAAGCTGAACAAGCCCGTGATTGCCGAGTTTTCCACCGCGCCCCTAGGTATAAAAGAGTTTTTGAAGGCAATTCGTGTCCATCACTGGACAAAAAACGTTTTGATTTTTGTTCCGCTAATTCTCGCTCACCAATGGTCAAACGCATCTTTGATTGTCGAAACGCTACTCGCATTTGTCTGTCTGCTGGCGGTGACATCCGGTACGTACCTCTTGAACGATATTGCCGATCTGCACGCAGATCGACAGCATTGGTCGAAACGCAGCCGAGCTATGGCCAGCGGCCGCTTGTCGATCAGATCGGGCTTCGTGCTTTCGGTAGCACTTATTTTAGCTGGCTTTCTTGCGGCAGGTCTGCTTTCGTTGCAATTCGCTTCGGTGCTTTTGGGTTACTTTGTTGTCACAGGCACCTATTCACTCGGGCTTAAGCGTATTCCTCTGCTCGATACGCTGATAATCGGTCTCCTCTTTACATCCCGTGTGGTGATGGGCGCTGTTCTGTTAGAGCATTCGCGTCCGGCTTGGCTTCTGACATTTGCTGTTTTCCTTTTCTTTTCCCTCGCTGTTGCGAAACGCCATACCGAGATTGTTCGTGCGTCCACCAGCGGCGCCGCGAGCCTTAAGAGCAGAGGTTATGAGGTAGGGGATGCGCCGCTCACACTTGCGCTCGGCGTGAGTGCGGCGATGGCGTCGCTTGTCGTTCTGGTTATTTTTATCCTGATGGAAATGCTGGCGGGCAATGACTATGCGCGTCCAGAATTTCTATCCGCAATTCCTGTCCTGTTGTCGATATGGCTAGGCCGTATTTGGATATTGGCTCACAGGGGAAGGATGAACGACGACCCCGTCAGTTTCGCCATCAGGGACAATGTAAGTATCGGTCTCGGAGCGGCCATTGCGATCGTTTTTCTGGTGGCGTTATGAGCCGTTTTGCGTCCGCTTTTGGAGTTAGTTCGTGGGGCGGCGTGCTTAGGGTCCAGCATATGCTGTCGCGGCCGACTTGGCGAGACGAATTGCCGGCATTGATGAATGAGGCTCTTAAACGAGATATTTCCTTGTTAGCGTGTGGTCTGCGCCGTTCCTATGGCGATAGCGGACTAAACCCGAACGGAGGGTTGATCGACATGACTTCCCTTGACAGAGTGGTTCACTTCGATCCGGAAACAAGGCTCCTGCGTGCAGAGGCAGGTTTGTCCATCGACACCATCCTCAGGATCATTGTTCATCAAGGGTATTTTATACCTGTCACCCCCGGCACCCGTTTTGTAACGATAGCCGGCGCTATCGCAAACGACGTGCATGGTAAAAACCATCACAGAACCGGCACTATAGGCCGTTGGGTAAGGCGCATTGGCTTGTTGCGATCCGATGGAGAAGAAATCGAATTGGCTGCGGACGACGCGACCGGGCTGTTCGCCGCGACCGTAGGCGGATTAGGGCTGACAGGGCTGATAACATGGGTCGAGTTGGAGGTAATACCCATCCAGAGCGCTATCATCGACGTTGAAAACGTTCCATTTGGTAATACAAAAGAGTTTTTTCACCTTGCTGAGGAAAGCGAGGTAGATTTCGAATATAGCGTCTCCTGGATTGACTGCCTTTCTGGCGGAGACAGGCTGGGGCGGGGAATATTTACGCGTGGAAATCACGCAAAACTTGGTTCCCGTCTGCTGGACAGCGGCAATACTGCGCTCACCATGCCCGTTAGCTTGCCGGCTGCAGCTATGAACAGCTATTCTATTCGTGCCTTCAATGCCGCTTACTTCTACCGTGGCAGCAAGAAAAGCGGGAAAAGCAGGACGGGTATCTATCCTTTTTTTTATCCGCTGGACTCGATCGGCCGCTGGAACCGCATGTATGGCAAGAGGGGCATGTATCAATACCAATCCGTTGTCCCTCCATCTGTCCAGGAAGACGCGACGAATGAGATGTTGAAAACGATTGCCGCGAGTGGACAGGGCTCGTTTCTTGCTGTCCTTAAGACATTCGGTTCAATCCAGTCTCCCGGACTTCTTTCGTTCCCGCGCGAGGGGACAACTCTGGCGTTGGATTTTCCGAATCGGGGAGAGACGACGCTGAAGTTGATGGATCGGCTGGATGCTATTGTAATGGAAGCTAAAGGACGGCTTTATCCCGCCAAAGACGGAAGAATGCCGGCCAGGATATTCCAGGCGGGCTATCCGGACTGGCGTCTCTTCTCAAAACATATCGATCCGATATTTCGTTCAGGTTTTTGGACGCGCGTGACTCAGGATTAAAGGAAAAAAATTGCGAATTATTCTCTTGGGAGCCACTTCCTCGATCGCTATGGCGACAGCGCGTATTTATGCCGCCGAAGGCGCATCCATTGTGCTTGTCGGTCGCGATAGGGGCCGTTTGGAACAAACGTCGGCCGACTTGAGGAGCCGAGGTGCAGGGCGGGTTGAGATTGCTACCTGCGATCTCGCAACACCGCATGACGCTGCTGGTCAACTGCGGGCTTTCGCCGACCAGATCGGCGGAGTCGATCACATCATCCTAGCCTATGGCATTCTGGGTGATCAATATGAGGCTGAGCGCGACGCAGAAATTGCGGAAGAGATATTGAGGGTAAATTTCAATTCCGCTGCCACCTGGTGCCTGGCGTCTGCAGATTTGCTCGAGCGACAGGCTAGGGGCACGCTGGTAGTTATCGGATCGGTTGCGGGAGATCGCGGGCGGCGCGCCAACTATGTTTATGGCGCAGCAAAGTCTGGACTGGCCGTGCTTGTGCAAGGAATTGCACACCGTTTCGCCAACAAAGGGCCGCGTGCTGTCTTGGTGAAACCTGGTCCGACGATAACGCCAATGACAGAGGGCATGAAGAGGAACGGCCTTCTTTGGGCGCGGCCGGAGCAGATTGCGGCGGTGATTCATGCCAGCGCGCTTCGCGGTGGGCCAATCGCTTATGCGCCGGGGTTCTGGCGCTACATTATGCTGATTATCCGCAATATCCCCAGCCGCATCTTCAATCGGATGGAGATTTAATGAGAAAGATTCTTGTAACGGGCGCTGCGGGTCTGGTCGGCCAAAATATAATTGCGCGCCTCAAGGGTGTCGAAGGGCTTGAGATCGTCGGCATTGACAAACATCCCAGCAACACAGCTTTGCTTCGCCAGTTGAACCCTGAGATCGAAGTCATAGAAGCCGATCTGGCCGGACCTGGGGAATGGCAAGATGCGTTCCGGGGTGTCGACGCCGTGTTGCTAAATCAAGCACAGATCGGTGGTCTGGACGAACGCGAGTTCATAGAGAACAACGTCACCGCGACGGAAAATATAGTCGCGGCGATGCGCAAGCACAAAACGCCTTATTTCGTGCATATCTCATCTTCGGTGGTGAATTCAAAGGCTGATGATTTCTACACGCGATCAAAGACGGCGCAGGAACAGTTCATCGACACAGTGACGGACATTCCGCACGTGATTTTGCGGCCTACACTGATGTTCGGCTGGTTTGATCGTAAGCATCTGGGTTGGCTTCGCCGGTTCATGGATCGCGTGCCGGTCTTCCCGATTCCTGGTGACGGCAAGTTCATCAGGCAGCCTTTGTATGTCGGGGATTTTGCAGCGATCATCATCTCGTCCATGGAGAAAATGCCCACAGGTACCTACGATATTTCGGGGCTGGAGCAGGTGTATTATGGCGATCTGATTAATCTGATCCATACCACGGTGAAGCCGAAAGCCCGGATCATTCATATCCCTTACACGGTGTTTTGGTGGCTTCTTTTCGTGTACGGAAAGTTGAGTTCCAAGCCACCTTTCACAACGAGCCAACTTGAGGCGCTCGTGATACCCGAAACATTTCCAGTCATTGATTGGCCGGCGGTCTTTGGGGTGGAGGCCACTCCATTGCGTAACGCAATCACCGAGACCTATTTACACCCCACATACAGCAAGATTGTGTTGGATTTTTAGGAGACAGTACCAATGAGCCGCATTGTGGTGATTGGGGCGGGGGCCATGGGGCTTGCCGCAGCGCATCGCGCCGTAAGCTTGGGGCATGAGGTCGATTTGATCGAAAGCGACTCAGTGGCCGGTGGAATGGCCGCCCATTTTGATTTTGGCGGATTGTCGATCGAACGTTTTTATCATTTTGTCTGTAAATCCGACGAGCCAACCTTTGCGCTGATGCGGGAACTCGGCATCGCCGACCGGATGAAGTGGCGTGGAACGTCAATGGGTTACTTCATGAAGGGGAAGATTCATCCCTGGGGCGATCCGATCTCCCTGTTACGGTTCCCGCATCTGAGCTTGATCGCAAAATTCCGGACGGGGCTTCAAATGTTCCTGACGACGAAAGCGCGCGACTTCTCCAAGGTTGAACACAAGACTGCGCGGCAGTGGCTTGAACAGGGTTCCGGCAAAGAAGTGTATGGCACACTTTGGAAGCGTTTGATGGAATTGAAGTTCTACGAGCTTGCCGACGATATTTCCGCCTCCTGGATTGCAACGCGCGTGCGTCGTATCGGCAACTCCCGGCGCTCGATATTTCAGGAGGAACTTGGCTATATTGACGGTGGAAGCCAGGTCTTGGTCGATGCGCTTGTTGAAGCCTATACGGAAAAGGGCGGACGCTTGCATCTCGGCGCTGCCGCCGAACGGATAGAATGCGCGGATGGCAAGGTTGCAGGAGTTCGGACGAAGGAGCGTTTCTTTCCCGCCGATGCTGTCATTTCCACCCTGCCGACGCCGTTGGTCTCCCGCTTGGTGCCTGATCTCCCCGAAGCGTCGAAAAAGAAATACGATGATATTCGCAATATCGGCGTGGTTTGCCTTCTCTTCAAATTGAAGAAGTCCATCAGCCGCCATTTCTGGATCAATATCGTTGATGATACCATCGAGATACCCGGGCTAATTGAGTTTTCCAATCTTCGCCCCGTGAGCGACACTGTCGTTTATGTGCCGTATTACATGCCGACGACGAATCACAAATGGAGCTGGACTGACCAGCAGTTCATCGATGAGGCTTTGGGATACATTAAAAAAGTAAATCCCGATGTAAGTGACAACGATGTTATCGAAGCGAGAGTTGGCCGGCTCGCCTATGCGCAGCCAGTTTGCGAGCCAAATTTCTACGATAAATTGCCGCCTGTTCAGACGCGCATTTCGGGGCTCCAGATTGCCGACACTTCCTACTATTATCCTGAGGATCGGGGCATCGCGGAAAGCGTGAGGCTTGGCAAAGCGATGGCTGAAGCCGTCCCGAAATGAGATCGATTTCCGGAATGATCTCATCACCTTTCGTTCGCTTCGTGGTGTCAGGCGGTATAGCCGCCGGCGTGAATGTTCTTTCGCGGGCAGCGCTATCCACAATCACCAGCTATTCTGCTGCAATCGTGATAGCCTACCTCATCGGCATGACAACGGCCTATGGCCTTATGAAACTATTCGTTTTCGAGGAGTCAGGTCGCCGACCTGAGGCGGAGTATCTGCGCTTTGGTTTGGTGAACATGGTTGCGTTAGCCCAGGTCTGGCTTGTAAGCCTCGGCTTGGCGCGATGGTTGTTCCCACTTGCAGGTTTCGATTTTCATCCAGAATCCGTGGCGCATGTCATCGGAGTTTTAAGCCCAGTAGCTATGAGTTACTTCCTGCATAAGTACTTTACGTTTTCATCAAAATGATCGCAGGTCTGCAGCTACTGGCGCCAGGATCTGTTGATTTCTGAAGGGATGTGATCCACGTTTTCTGGAAGGAGAATCTGATGGCCGATCTGTTTTTGCTGTGGGGGCATCAGATGGCGCGCCTATCGCCGTGTTTTCCGATTTGACATGGCGAAGTGCGGGTCGAAAATGGGTGCGTGATGGGGGGCATCATCTGTGTCGTCAGTAACGGGTTGCAGCGGGAAGGCGCACCATCGGGCCACGGTCCACACAAGATGTTCTACAAGAGTTTTGACCGGCTTCGACCCTGCTCAGTCTCTTCATTGACATTATTCACTTTTCCTTTGAAATGAGCAGCCGACCAAATGCGACCATAGTGTGGACATGCTTTATTCAATCCAATTTCTACGTTTTATCGCCGCCTTTCTGGTCGTCTTGAACCATAGCACGCAGGACTTCGCGAACCAAACCTGGGTTCTTGGCGCCGCAGGAGTCGATATTTTCTTCGTAATAAGCGGTGTTGTCATTACACTCTCAACTAAAGAAGGAATGCCAGCTGCTTACTTTTTAGCTAGGCGAGCTACGAGGATTTATCCGTTTTATTGGCTCGCCACCGCTTTTTTCATTCTATTCACATGGTACGCTTGGGATTCAATTCCGACTTGGCAAAACCTTCTACGGTCAGTCTTCCTGATCCCTGAATTTGGATACCAGCGCCAGCCAGTGTATTTCCCAGCGTGGACGCTATATTACGAATTGTTGTTTTATGTCGTGTTCGGCGTTCTGCTCGCCTTGAAGGTGCGACAGGTCGCATTCACCTCAGTACTCATAATGCTATTCCTGGCTATAGCGAAAATTCCGGTCCCGTTTCGCGAACCCGGTATTTACTTTGAAAACAATATTGTTCTCGAATTTGCGGCAGGGGTCGTTATTGCTCTGTTTCATCAACGAGGGCTAAGGCTTTCAAGAAATCTAGCTACGAAGTGCGTAATGGTCGCAGTGGCGATTTTCGTCATCACGCCACAACCAGACTATTCAAGAGAGCTGCAATGGGGATTACCTGCGGCCCTATTGGTATTTGGGTTTATCCACTTCGAGGACAAAAGTTGGCTTCACTCGCGTCTAATTAGTTTATTAGGCGACGCCAGCTACGCCATATATTTAACTCACATAACCATAATGCAATTTATGGGCGAAGCGTTTGCTTGGAACGGCATCATTCTGAAAAACTATCCCCTTTTCGCGATCCCCTTGACTATCGTCGTCCCCACTGTTGTGGGACTGCAAATCCACGTGATGATCGAGAAGCCAATGCTACTGAAACTTAGGAACTTGACTGCGACGGTACTTGCGCGTCGAGCGCGAGTCCGGACCAGTTCTCTGGCTTCCAAGTAATTGCGATCAATCGCGAATCATCGACGAGCGCCAGCAGAAGCGACACAAGCGAATGTTCGAAAAGAAGATACAACCAGACAAGTCGAGGTTGGATAGGGCTTGCGCCTTCGTTGATATTCTTCGAAAGCATCGGGCCTTCCTTGCAGCTTGGACACCCGAGGGATTGTTGGAGAGGCTCGAGAAAGGCAAGGATTTCACTGCGCCTATGAAGACCAAGCTCCTGATTATGCAAGCTTACTGTCAACTCGCTATTGGGGATTTGGCGAAAGATGAGATGCAAAATGTTAAAGACTTATTCGACGGAGCAATGCATCAACATTCTAATCTGCTCGAATCGGCCCTGCGCGAGACCAATAAAGCCTTTACGAGCCTCCTTACGCCAATCGTAGCGCTCTCTGATACTTTGCACGTCCTCGGCGTAGCGGAGCAAGTGCCGATAATAAGAGACTGGAAGAAGTCAGCAATTTTCGAGGTGCAATTCCAGTTGGCCGAGATGTACGCCAAGCTTGATGCCTTTATCATGGAATTCGAAGAGCTGGCGAAGAACTGTAAGCGGCAAGGAGACCCCATCTGGCGCGTCAGATGCTGAGTAGGGTTAGGCGTATGGCGATAGCCTTCGAAACCTGTACACTGGTTGACCTGCCACTGAACTTTCATCCGGCGGCGATTATAGCCTCGGCGGTTTTGAACCGCCCCCAAATATTGGACCAGCTGAGGCTGGAGTTTTCCGGCTTCATTCAGGGAGGCGGGCTGGTTGAGCCTCCTGATTTCATCAGCGAGATCGGTACCTTATTGCCGATCGCACCATGCGGCCGAAACTCATTATAGTCTATACGCCAATCCTCCATCTTTTCGCGGGCATCCGCAAGGGTCAGGAACCAGTGCTGATTCAGACATTCGGCGCGGAAGGTAAGCCCACGGTGAAGGCCGTCTTGCGATGACGGCCTGCTGACTGCCAGTCCTAGTGGTAACACTAGGAGTAGTCATATGACGAAGCATCCAA
>NZ_JBHVSU010000011.1:0-182892 GCF_042885035.1 Agrobacterium sp. NPDC058088
ATCGTGTCCGCCGTCGGCCCGATGAAGGTGATGCCGGCCTTGTTGCAGGCCTCCACGAACTCAGGGCTTTCGGACAGAAGACCGTAACCGGGATGGATCGCGTCCGCTCCGGAGAGCTTGGCCACGCGAATAACTTCCTCGATCGAAAGATAGCTCTCGATCGGCCCCATATCCTTGGCGAGATGCGGCCCCCTGCCAACCTGATAGGATTCGTCCGCCTTGAAACGGTGCAAGGACAGCTTGTCCTCCTCCGCCCAAATCGCAACGGTTTTGATACCAAGCTCATTGGCTGCTCGGAAAACGCGGATGGCAATTTCGGAACGGTTGGCAACAAGTATTTTCGATATCTTCAAGACGGTCTCCCCACACGCCAAAACAAAATTCTGCTGCAGTGCGGAATAAAGCAGCAAAACCAAGTCTTGGAAAGGGCAATTCCGGCGAGAACTGTCCTGTTTGCGTTAGCTTAACAGGCCATGACGAAAAGCAAGTGCTACAGTGTGCTGGCGGTTCTTGGCACTGAAGCGGCGCTGAATTCCGTTGATGTACCAGTCAACCGTATGGTTCGAGATCGATAGCTGGCGTCCGATTTCGGTGGAGGTCATGCCATCCGCCATCAGCGCCAGAACCTCCATTTCGCGCCGCGTGAGCTCGAGGGCGGAAAAATCAGGTGCGTTGCTGAAGCCGTGGGCCTGTCCGGAAAGATCGAGCAGCCGCCAGAAGACGGCGCGGGTGGCCGCATCGAGGAGTTCGACCTGCAAAGAGGGCAATTGCCGATCCTGGCCGCCAATGAAGACCGCACCGATGAACCCCGCGCGTCCATGCACGGGAAAGGCATAACCGCCCTGCAGACCGTATCGGCCGGCATCGTGAAAAAACACGCTTGCTCTTTTTCGATGCATCGCACGCGGCAGGCCATCAAGCGCTTCTTTCCACTGAAACGGCTTGTGCACCATGCCGATCACCTTGCGGACCGGATCAACAAGATTGTATTTCTTGGCCCTATAGACCTCCAGCCAGCCTTCAGGAAGATGCTCGGCGAGAATCTGGCCGGCGAAGGCGAGTTCCCCGGTCATGCGCCTGCTGACGAGAAAATATTCAAAGCCATATTCGCGAATGAGCTTGGTAAACTCTGAGCGAACGCGGTCGGCGCTTCCTGCTTGAGAACACGCAGAGATGAAGTGAAGAATATCATGCATAAAGACAGGGGATCCGGGCTTGGCTTGAGGGGATGACACAAGGACATGGTCCCGCAATGACGTCATGTTACTCGGGCGCCGGTCGGTTCAGATTGAACATATCGTCGTTAGCAATCCCTGAAACGAAGATGCGAAATCTAGTGATGGCAGGCACCCGGGAAACATCGGGTTCGGTTTTTCGGTTCGCACGAGCGGTTAATCTGTTAAGCCGCCATTCAGACAGAAAGAGCGATAATTACACAAATTTCGCCGTCTCATGCAACCTTGCTAAAATAACTTGCCTTGAGGCCGAACAAACAACCGCTCGATAAAGACGCTCGGACTGGATTGAAAATTTGACCTTGTTTCAGGTTTACACACGCGCTCTGCGCTATCTGACCGTTCATAAATGGCGGGTGACGGTGGTCGTCATCGCCAACGTCATTCTTGCAGCGATCACCATCGCCGAACCCGTACTGTTCGGCCGTATCATCGACGCCATTTCTTCCGGCACCAATGTTACGCCCATCCTTATTCTGTGGGCGGGCTTCGGCGTCTTCAACACCGTCGCTTATGTCGCAGTCGCCCGTGAGGCTGACCGGCTGGCGCATGGGCGGCGCGCTTCGCTGCTGACGGAAGCCTTCGGTCGCATCATTTCGATGCCGCTCTCATGGCATCATACGCGCGGCACGTCCAACGCCCTGCACACCTTGCTGCGCGCCAGCGAAACTCTGTTCGGCCTGTGGCTGGAATTCATGCGCACCCATCTGGCCACCTTTGTCGCACTGGTTTTGCTGGTGCCGACCGCGATGTCTATGGATATGCGCCTCAGCTTCGTGCTGATCGGCCTCGGCATCGTCTACTGGTTCATCGGCAAGTGGGTGATGGGACGCACGAAGGATGGGCAGGCCTCGGTCGAGGAGCACTATCACAGCGTTTTTGCCCATGTCAGCGATTCCATCAGCAACGTGTCGGTGCTGCACAGCTACAACCGTATCGAAGCGGAAACGAAGGCGCTGAAATCCTTCACCGAAAAACTGCTGAGCGCCCAATATCCTGTTCTCGACTGGTGGGCTTTCGCCAGCGCGCTCAATCGCACGGCTTCCACCGTTTCGATGATGATCATTCTTGTCATCGGTACAGTGCTGGTGAAGAACGGCGAATTGCGCGTCGGTGACGTCATCGCCTTCATCGGTTTCGCCAATCTCCTGATCGGCAGGCTGGACCAGATGCGGCAATTCGTGACGCAGATTTTCGAAGCCCGCGCCAAGCTCGAGGATTTCTTCGTTCTGGAGGATTCCGTCAAGGAACGGGAAGAACCGGGCGACGCCCGCGAATTGTCGAATGTCTCCGGCACCGTGGAGTTCCGCAACATCAATTTCGGTTTCGCCAACACCAAGCAGGGCGTTCACGACGTCTCGTTCACAGCCAAGGCTGGCGAGACAATCGCGATCGTCGGACCGACCGGCGCCGGCAAGACCACGCTGATCAACCTCCTGCAGCGTGTCTACGACCCTGATTCCGGGCAGATCCTGATCGACGGCACCGATATTTCGACGGTGACGAAAAACTCGTTGCGCAACTCCATCGCGACCGTGTTCCAGGACGCCGGCCTGCTGAACCGCTCCATCCGCGAAAACATCCGCCTCGGCCGTGAATCGGCCACCGATGCGGAAGTGGTGGAAGCAGCAGCGGCGGCGGCAGCGACGGATTTCATCGACAGCCGCATCAACGGCTACCTGACGCAGGTGGGTGAGCGCGGTAACCGCCTCTCCGGCGGCGAGCGCCAGCGTATCGCCATTGCCCGTGCGATCCTGAAGAACGCGCCCATTCTGGTTCTCGACGAGGCGACAAGTGCGCTTGACGTGGAAACCGAAGCCCGCGTGAAGGCCGCCGTGGACGCGCTGCGAAAGAACCGCACGACCTTCATCATCGCCCACCGCCTTTCCACGGTCCGCGATGCCGATCTCGTCCTGTTCCTCGATCAGGGCCGGATCATCGAAAAGGGTACCTTCGACGAACTGAGCCAGCGCGGCGGACGCTTCACCTCGCTGCTGCGCACCAGCGGCCTGCTGACGGAAGACGAAGGCCAGCAGCCACGGCCCAAAGCAATAGCCTCCTGAGGCTCAACGAATGGAATGCAAAATGGGCGGGCACTATCGTGTCCGCCCTTTTTCGTCGTTCGCTTCGAGAATGTCGGGACATCACAAACCTTCTGCCTCAGTTCCCCAACCGTCATATTCACCACCGAATTTTGCAGCCGTTGTGCTGACGAACCCTATTTCTCTATCGATGTCGTTCGGAGCTAGCGGCTTGGAAACTCTATGCCCCGCCGCGCTCTCTGCGACGCATCCATCGCCTCACGGGTGATGTTGTAGCCACGGGAGACCAAGAAGTCTCTGTATTGCATCTGCCCTTCATGCGTCGGAAAATATGCAAAATGGTCTATCGGTCTCGATTTGCTGCCATCGTCCCCTTGCTTCCGCCGCTCATTTCTTACCAATTCGTTTTTCGTAAGATCGCCAACGGAAGCATCCATTTGCGTCGCAAAAACAGCTGCAAATATGCGCTTGGCACGGCGTATTAGCCCAATTCTTCTCAGCATGTCAGCGCCGATCAGCTACGAAAACAATAACGGTAAAAATTCTTAACCGTTCAGTGACCGCGCGTTGAGCTTTCTTGCTGGCTCTGTATAGCTGTACAGGCGCCATACCCAGGACGCCAAACAAGCATCGAAAGCGGGCAGAACCCACAACGAAATTCGGGCCCCTGCGTCACCACAGGAGCCCGACTTAAAAAGCGAACCGAAGGCCCGCCTGTCTCAGTCGAAGGGGATCACCCCATCACCGGCCGCCAGATCCTTGCCGTCGACGGACAATGAAATTTCCGCCGTGCCGGCCCTGCGGCTGACGGTAATCTCTCTTGCCTTACCGTCAAGCGTGATCTTCACCGAAAAACCGCTCCAGTCCTCCGGCAACGACGGCGAAATATGCAGCTTGCCATCGGTGCGGGTGATGCCGAGAATACCCTCGACGGCGGCACGATAGAGCCAGCCGGCCGAGCCGGTGTACCAGCTCCAGCCGCCGCGGCCCGCATAGGCGCCTTCACCGTAAACATCCGCGGTCACCACATAGGGTTCAACCCGATAGGTTTCCGACGATGCCGCATCCAGCGCATGGTTGACCGGGTTGAGCAGCTGGAAGCAGTTCCATGCTTCCTGTGCACGGCCCTGCTTGGCAAGCGCAAGAACCACCCAGGTCGCAGCATGGGTATATTGCCCGCCGTTTTCGCGAACACCCGGCGGATATCCCTTGATGTAACCCGGATCGTGCGGCGCACGCGAGAAGGGCGGCGTGAACAGCCGGATGATACCGGTTTTTTCATCAACCAGATGCTCCATGACGGCATCCATAGCCTGTCGCGATCGGCCTTCCTCACCCTCGCCGGAGAGAACGCTCCAGCTCTGGCCGAGCGAATCGATCTGGCATTCCTCGCTGCTGGCCGAACCAAGCGGTGTGCCGTCATCGAAGTAACCGCGACGGTAGTAGCTGCCGTCCCAGCCGGCTGTTTCGAGAGCATTTCGCAGCTTTTCACGATGCGCCGCCCACTTGCCGACCCGGTCGGTATCGCCACGCTTCTCGGCAATCTCGATGAAATCGCGCAAGGCCCCTGACAGGAACCAGCCGAGCCACACACTCGTGCCCTTGCCACCAACGCCCACGCGGTTCATGCCATCGTTCCAATCGCCGCCAAGGATGAGCGGCAGGCCGTTCTCCCCGGTGCGATGAATGGCGAGATCAAGCGCCAGCGCCGCATGTTCGTAAAGTGTGACGGACCTGTCGCTCGTCTCCGGCTGGAAGAAGGCATCATGCTGGCCGGGCATCAATGCCGGCCCCTTCAGGAAGGGAATGCTTTCATCGAGGATAGCGGCATCGCCCGTGGCCGAGACATACTGGTTGATCGCATAAGCGAGCCAGACGACGTCGTCCGAGATGGTCGTGCGGACACCAGCACCCGTCAGCGGCAGCCACCAGTGCTGCACATCGCCTTCCGGAAACTGGCGGCCAGCCGCGCGCAGGATCTGCTTGCGGGCGAGATCCGGCTGGTAGAGCAGAAAGGCCAGCGTATCCTGCAACTGGTCGCGGAAGCCGAAGGCGCCGCTCGACTGGTAAAAGGCGGTACGCGCCAGAATGCGGCAGGCCAGCGCCTGATAGGGCAGCCAGCTATTGACCATATGGTTGAAGCCGGCATCGGGCGTGGAGACCTGCAACTGGCCGGTAAAGCCCGTCCAGAATGCCTTGCTCGCATCCAGTACCGTCTGGAAGTCCGCCTGGCGGGCATCTTTCACCAGCGCCTCGGCTTCTTCCGCATTGTCGGCATCGCCGAGAATGAAGGTCATGTGCCGTTCTTCGCCGGGCTTCAGGTGGATTTCCTGCATCAACGCCGCGCAAGGATCACCATCCACCTCTGTGCCGCCGCTAAGCGCCGCACCGGACACGAGGCCCTGCGGGGCTTGTGCTGAACCGAAGCGGCCAATGAATTCCCGGCGGCTGGTGGTGAAGCCGCTGGCCTCACTATCGAGCGTCAGGAACGAGGTGCGGGCGCTGTAGTCGATGCTGTAGGGGTTCGACGCGAAGATTGCGTTGTTGCCCGCATCATGCCTGCTCAGGATGAACGGCGCGGATTTCTGGCCATTATTGCCGAGCACCCACTCCACATAGGCATAGACCTTGAGACGACGGCTTTTCGAACCCTTGTTGCGCACGATGACCTGCGAGAACTTGACCGGCTTTTCGCGGTCAACTGTCTGGGTCAGTTCGACTTCGAGCGTATCCGCCACGCCGGTCAGGATGGAGTAACCAAGACCATGGCGCGTTTCGAACATGGCGTCTGGATCACGCGACAGCGCGGCACAGGGCGTATAGAGCTTTCCTGTTTCCACGTCGGCGACATAGAAG
This sequence comes from Agrobacterium sp. NPDC058088, assembly GCF_042885035.1. NCBI lineage: Bacteria > Pseudomonadati > Pseudomonadota > Alphaproteobacteria > Hyphomicrobiales > Rhizobiaceae > Agrobacterium > Agrobacterium sp. NPDC058088. The sequence goes on from NZ_JBHVSU010000011.1 coordinate 6,134, forward strand.
GCCTCACCCGGCCGGTTGATGACGGGATCATTGGTCCAGGGCGTCAGCTGGTAGTCGCGCGAATTGCGGCTCCAGCTGAAACCGGCGCCTTCGGCCGAAATATGGAAGCCGAAATTCTCGTTCGAGATAACGTTGATCCATGGATGCGGCGTGGACTGCCCGCCATTCAGGCGCACCACATATTCCTGGCCGTTTTTGGCAAAGCCGCCGAAACCGTTCCAGAAATCGAGATCGCCCGCATCCTCGACCGGCTCCGCAACCGGGAAGGCCGGCACGGGCAGACGGGCCTGTGCAACATCAGAAGTGCCGTCAGGACCGCGATTGGCTGCAAACAGCGAGACCGCGCGGTTGATCTGATCGACAATCTTGCCGTTGCGCACGTGCAGCACGACACGGGAAGCGGCGAGAAGCGCGCTCCAGGTCTCTTCGTCCATCAGGTCACGGCGAACGGAGAAGACGTGCGGGCGACCGCCATCGGCAGGATTAATGCGGCGCTGCGTCTCGGAAATATGATCGAGCGCATGTTGCATATCCTGCGCATAGGACGCAGCCCTTTCGTTGACAATGACGAGATCGAAGATCACGCCACGCGAACGCAGATATTCGTGGGCACTTAACGCCTCGCGGGCGATATCCATGTCCATGTCGTCGTTGATGCGCAGGCTGAAGATCGGGAAATCGCCGGAAATCGCAAGCGGCCACAAGGCGCGCTGCGAGGCCAGCCCCGTTTTCAGCGTTTCTGAATCCGCACGCAGATGCATGTCCGGGTAGGTCAGGTAACGACCGAGATGCTGGAAGGCGGCCGCCTGCTGCGAGGTAACGCCCACATGGCGCATCTGTACCTGCGTACGCGTCCAAGCATGCACGAGTTCATGCGCGAAGGCATCCGGATGACGATAACGGTCGATTGCCTTGTCGACTTCTTCACGGCTTGGCGCAGCAATCGTCCAGAAGATCACGCTCACCTTCTTGCCTGCCGGCACGCGCACGGTACGCCGCAGCGACAGGATCGGATCAAGCGTGAAACCATCGGTGCTGGAGAGCGTCGCGCCGGCATCGAATGCCGCCGCTTCACGCAGCGACCGTCCGCGACCGATGAACTTGGCGCGATCGGTCTCGAACTCCGTCGGGCGCGACGGGCCGGCATTGTCGGCGGCCAGATGCGCAATGACAGTGCCCGGCTCATTCGGGCTGCGACGGTTGCGCCACGCACGGATGACGTCGCCGCGGCGGCCGATCTCCGTCTGCACGAACATGCGCGAGAAGAGCGGATGGGCGTTGTCGTCATCTTCAGACGCGATGACTGGCTCCATATAGGATGTCACTTCGATATAGCGATCCTCGGAACCGACATTGAGCAGGGTGACGCGGCGGCCTTCGGCATCGTGCTCGGTGGCGACGATGCATTCGACCACGCTCTGCAGATCGCCTGTCGTCTTGTGGAATTCGGCCTTGTCATCGGTGAAGACCGTCTTGGTCTTTTCACCCTCGAAGACACGCGGCTCCGCTGTCGCACTCCACCATTGTCCATTGGTGGTGTCGCGCAGGAAGATGAAGGTTCCCCAGCGGTCGTCGGTCGGATCGGCCTTCCAGCGGGAAATCGCCTGCCCGTTCCACTTCGAATAACCCGCGCCCGTGGAAGTGAGCATGGTCGAATAGTGGCCGTTCGAGAGGAAAACCACTTCGCGATCTCGCACCGCCGGATCGGCAATGGAGCGCACTTCCGCACGTAGCAGATCGGCCTGTTCCTTGCCGGGGGTTTCCGGCTCGTATTTGGCGCTCATGACTGGCACTTCGCGCGGCGCCTTTTCCTGCAGCAGCAATTCGGCCGCCTCGATCACCGGATCGGAATGGAAGAGTTCGCGCAACACGCCATCGAAAGCCACGTTGGCGACAGCCGCAATCGACATGCCGTGATGGTGAGCATAATAGTTGTAGACCACCGCGCAGACCTTGCCGTCAGGCACACGGGTCGGCGTGAAATCGACCGCATCGTGGAAACCATACTGACCAAGTGCGCCAAGCTTGCGCAGCTTGTCGAGGTTTTCGAGTGCACCGTCCGGATCATACTGGCTGGCGAGGATCGATGCGTAGGGTGCGATCACCGCATTCTGGCCAAGGCCACGCTTGAGGCCAAGGGTCGGCACACCGAAGTTGGTGTACTGGTAGTTCATGTTGTGATCGCGGGCATTAAATGCCGCTTCGGAAATGCCCCATGGCGTGCCGAGACGGCGGCCGTGGTTCATCTGTTCCTTGACGATCAGATTGTTGGTCTGGTTGAGAATGCCACCCTGACGCTCCTGCATGACGAGCGGCGGCATCAGATATTCGAACATCGAACCCGACCACGAGACCAGCGCACCCTGCGCGCCGATCGGCACGACCTGGCGGCCGAGACGGTACCAGTGCTCGGTCGGCAGATCGCCCTTGGCGATGGCGAAGAGGCTGGTCAGGCGGCATTCAGAGGCCAGAAGGTCATAGCAGGCCTCATCCAGCTCCTTGCTTTCGACGCGATAGCCAATCGACAGAAGACGGCGATCCTTGCGGTAAAGGAAGGTGAAATCCATGGAGAAAGCGAGGTTGCGGCTGCGATCACGCAGGGATGCGAGACGCTGGCGCAACGGCTCCATGTTTGTGAGGTCGATGGCGCTATCGGAAATATGCGCTTCGCAGGATTCCACCAGCAACTGCGCCCAACGCGTTACTTCCGCGCTCTGCGCCGACTTCACCTCATGATCGACATTGGTTGCGAGCTTCTGGATATCGCGTGCCAGCACGGCGAGATTGATGACACGGATCGAGGCGAATTCGTGCTCACGCTTGACGGAGGCGAGCGCGTTCGAGAAGCCGATGATGCGCTCTTCGAGGCGGCGATGCAGCGGACGGAGGTTCTTGCGATTGTCCGGTAGCGCCTTCAGCGTTTCGCGCAGAATACCGGCGACATCGCCGATACCATCCAGATTGCCCTGAAGGTGGGCCGACGGCGCTTCCGCCCAGTCACGGCAGGCAGACGAAACCGCAATCAGATGGCCGGCGAGGTTGCCGCTGTCCACCGCCGAAACGTAACGCGGCCCAAGCGTCTGCAAGGTGTCGGTGTGATACCAGTTGTAGAGATGGCCACGATATTTTTCCATCTTCTCGACAGTCTGGATCGTGTTCTCGATCCGCTCCAGCGTATCGGCAAAGCTGATCCAGCCGAACTGACGCGCCGAGATGACGGAGAGCAGATAGACACCGATATTGGTCGGCGATGTACGCGACGCCACGATCGGTTCCGGCGTTTCCTGGAAATTGTCCGGCGGCAGGTGATTTTCCTGCGGTGTTACGAAAGCCTCGTAATAACGCCAGGTGCGGCGCGCGATCTTGCGCAACTCGAAGGAAACGTGCTCGGAAACGAACAGCCGGTCTTCGGTTTCAGCCGACTGACTGACATACCAGGCGACGGCGGGAGACAGAACCCAGAGCAGCGTGAAGGGAATGCCGATCAGGAAAGCATTGTCGCCCGGCAGCGCCGCAAACAGCAGGCCAAGCATGGCCACGACGGGCGCATGCCACATCTGGCGATAATAGTCGATGATGCTGCCCTGTGCGCTGGACTGCATGCTGGCGGCCGTGCGCCATTCCAGCATCAGCTTGTGGCTGACCAGCAGGCGATAAAGCGAACGGACAATCGCATCCGTCATCATGCAGGCGGCATCGGCAATGAAGACGATGCGCAGTGCAACCTGCGCATTGGTGGCGCGGATTTCCGACCAGATGGTGTGGAAATGCGCCTGCGGCACAATGTCGGTGGAGCGCGGCACGAGGCCGGAAAGCAACGAAAGCGTGGGCGCGACGAACAGCGAGAAGATCAGCAGGATCTGCCAGATCAGCGCGCCGAGCGGGTCCATGAAATACCAGCCGAGGATCGAGGCGAAGAACCAGGCAATCGGCGTCAGCGAACGACGCAGATTGTCGACCATCTTCCAGCGGCCGATAGCGGTAACGCCACGGGCACGGTCAAGGATGAAGGGAAGCAGCTGCCAGTCACCACGGGCCCAGCGATGCTGGCGCGAGACTTCAACCTCGTAGCGGGTCGGGAAATCCTCGACCAGTTCCACATCGGTCACCAGCGCGCAGCGCGCGAAGGAGCCTTCGAGCAGATCGTGGCTGAGGATGGAATTCTCTTCGATACGGCCCTTCAGCGCCGCTTCAAAGGCATCCACGTCATAAAGACCCTTGCCGGTAAAGGTGCCTTCAGACGTCAGGTCCTGATAGACGTCGGAAACGGTGAAGACGTAGGGATCGATACCGCGATTGATCGAAAAGACGCGCTGGAACACGGAAGCGTCCTTGCCGGTCGTCAGCGAAGGCGTGACACGCGGCTGCAAAAGGCCGTAACCTTCCACGACACGACCGGATACCGGATCGATCTTGGGGCGGTTGATCGGGTGGTGCATCTTGCCGACGAGTTTGGTGACCGCATCACGCATCAGGCGCGTATCGGCATCCAGCGTCATGACATATTTGACGTCAGCCGGCACGATGTTCGCGCCGCCGAGGAAGGTCGTATCCTTGTCGCCGCGCAGCAACATGTTCAACTCATGCAGCTTGCCGCGCTTGCGCTCCCAGCCCATCCAGCAGCCTTCCGCCGGATTATAGATGCGGCGGCGATGCAGCAGGTAAAAGCGCGTCTTGCCGTCAAACGCATAACGGCTGTTCAGCGCTGCAAGCTCGCGCTTGGCATAGTCGAGAATTTCAAGGTCGTCGTCGGACTGCTCATACTGCGCATCACGCCAGTCGCTCACCAGCGAGAAATAAATCTCGCCATGCGGGTTAGCAAGATAATGCACCTCGATATTGCGCATCATCTCATCGACGCTGTCGCGGCTGGTCAGCATGCAGGGCACGGCGACCAGGGTGCGGGCATCCTCAGGAATGCCGTTCTTGAATTCGTATCCAACGAGCCGGAACGGCTTCACGAAGAAGGTTACGAGCGTGTTGAAAAGCCCGGTCGCGCCCTCGGAGGCCGGCAATGCAAACATCAGCAGGAACGCGGTCACGACATACCAGGGCATGCCGGCTTTTGCCAGGAACCAGCCGACCGCGAGCATGGCGACCGCCGTAATAAGGAGCACCGGCGCCGCGATTGCGAGCCAGTTGAACTTGCGCATCGAGCGGACGATATGCTGCGATACAAGCGGTCGATAGCCAAGCGTCTTTTCAAGCTCGAAGCGGCGCTGACCGACGAGCACCGAGCCGACATTGACGCGATGATTTTCGTCAGTGCCCGCAGGCAGATCGGACCGCGCCATTTCGACGGCGGCACGCGCCACCTCCACTTCGGTTTTGGGCGAGCGGCGGGCCAGAAGCTCGATCGTGTTGCGATAGGTGTTGCGCGAACCGAAATCGAGAACTTCGTAATCGGTCTCTTCGCGCAGGACCTTGTCGATATGACTGACTTCCTCGAACCACACCGACCATTCGGTGTCATCGATTTCACGCAGGCTCTTGACGATGTTGCCCATCGTCACGTTGCCGGAGGCAAGGCGATTATGTTCCGACATCATGACGTTTTCAGCGTCGGTACCGGCGGCATGCAGGCGTTCTTCAAGCCAAGCCACGGCAAAACCCGATGTCTGCGAGCCGTTTCTGAGGCGGTAGAGGAACTGCGTTGCAAAGGTCGGATCGTCAACCAACGTATCGACCTGCTTGAGCAGTGCTGCCGAGGCTTCGGCATCGTTGAGACGGATGATCTCATCGACGACCTCATTCGCCTTCTGGCGCATGCGGCGCGAACGCTCCACGCGAATGGAGATGCGGCGGAGATTTTCGATGAGGACGAAACGGATGATCGACGGCAGCGCCCACAATTCGCCGATCTGCAGCGTCTTCGAGGTCTGGTAGCCATCCACCAGCGCCGTCATGTTCTCGCGCGAAACCGTGCTGTGGGTGTGGGCGACGTAAAGCCAGCCGAGCGCCATGACCCGCGGAATCGTCACCCCGCCCACGGTCATCGTCGGCAGCTGGCGATAGAACTTGCGCGGAAAATCGCGACGGACTTCCTGGATCGCCTCTTCGATGACGTAGTGATTGTCGAGCAGCCATTCCGCCGCCGGCGTGATCGTCGCGCCATTTTCCGCATCAACAGCCGTCGTGCGGTAGACCCGCAAGATTTCCTTCTCATTCTCGCGGTGGCGCTCGAAGAAATCGAATTCCATGAAGCCGGGAAGACTGTCGGCACCATCGCGGGAAAGCGCGGCACCGGCATCATGCAATTCCTCGATCGTCATATAGGACGAGCGGATCGAATCGTTGTGATCGATCTGCTTCGTCTCGGAATCACGGGCGGCGGCGGTCGGGGTGATATGAAATGACATCGGGCTCGTATTCTGAACTGTATGGAAACCTGTTCGACTTGACCGGCATTTCGTTTACGGCGGGAACGCGCACGAAATGGGGCCACGCTATATTTCTGACTTATCCTGAACCTTCGGTGAACCGGGTGAGCCGCCGCAGGAAGCGGATCGTCAAACGGTGCATATCTTCGGGCATGGCATTTTGCGGCGCGGTCCACCGCATATCCTTGCGAAGCCGGAGATTGGTGCGAGCAAGGTGGTTTCGACGACAGGAAAATTTTGTCCTCCGGCCCGGCAAAGCCGTTCCAAACGGATGTCTCACCTTCCCCCACGGCGAAAATTGTTCGCGCAACGTCCGATCGTCCCCCTTGACACCTGAAGGGCAACGCGAGGCCGACAGGGCCTGCGCTACATCCGAAAGAAGCTAATGCCCCAGGACGTCAATAGTTCCATGCCACCTGTCGCGATGCGATGCAAGCGCTGAATTTCAAGGGCTTCCGGCTCCCCCGACACCTCTTACATGCGGGCACTTATACTGCTATGCCATTTGCAAAAGACGCCGAAAAAAAGCGGCGTAACCAGGGACTTCGAAAATGACCAGACAGACCGCAAACATCGCCTCCTTTGCCAACCATATGCCTGACGTTGTGGCGATCCGCCGTCATCTGCATCGTCATCCCGAGATCGGCCTATCGGAATTCAAGACATCGGATTTCATTGCCGAACAGCTGGTGGAAATGGGCTACGAGGTGACACGCGGGCTCGCCGGAACCGGCATTGTGGCGACGCTCCGAAATGGTGACAGCAGCCGCACGCTCGGCATTCGCGCCGACATTGACGCGCTGCCGATCCACGAAGAAACCGGGGCGGACTATGCAAGCACCCATCAAGGCGTGATGCACGCCTGCGGTCATGACGGCCATACCGCCATGCTGCTGGGAGCAGCGAAAATCATTGCCGAACGCAGGAATTTCGACGGGACCCTGCATTTGATCTTCCAGCCTGCGGAGGAAAATTTCGGCGGCGCCCGCATCATGATCGAGGATGGCCTGTTCGAGCGGTTCCCCTGCGATGCGGTCTTTGCTCTGCATAATGATCCCGGCCTGCCCTTCGGACAATTCGTGCTGCGCGACGGGCCGATCCTTGCCGCCGTCGACGAATGCAGGATCACCGTCAAGGGTTATGGGGGCCACGGCGCCGAACCGCAGGATGCCGCCGATCCCATCGTTGCCGGCGCAAGCATCATCATGGCATTGCAGACCGTGGTGTCCCGCAACATCCATCCGCAACTGTCGGCCGTCGTCACCGTGGGTGCATTCCATGCTGGCGCTGCCAGCAACGTCATTCCCGAAACGGCGGAGATGCTGCTGACCATCCGCTCCTTCGATCCGGGCGTGCGTGACGAGCTGGAAAAGCGTATCCGGGCCATCGCCGAAGGCCAGGCGGCAAGCTACGGCATGAGTGTCATCATCGATTACGAGCGCGGTTATAACGCAACTGTAAACCACAAGGCGGAAACGGATTATATCGCCGATCTCGCCCGCCGTTTTGCCGGGCCGGAGAAGGTGGCCGAGATGCAGCGCCCGTCAATGGGCGCGGAAGATTTCGCCTATATGCTGGAGAAGCAGCCTGGCTGCTATTTCTTCCTCGGCACGGCGCGCACCGAAAACGACCCGCCGCTACATCATCCGAAATTCGATTTCAACGATGAAATCCTGCCGATCGGAACCGCGTTCTGGGTGGATCTGGCAGAGGATTATCTGAAGGCGTGATAAACATAAAAAGGCCGGTCGGAGGAGCGACCGGCCTTTATTCTCAAGTTGCCTGAAAATTCGGGAGGATCAGGGAACGAGACCAAATATGACGGCAGCGACGAAAGCCATGCACACGCCGACAAGAGCCGCATGAACCGAATCTTTCCAGTTGCGTGGCGACTGGGGCTGCGAAACAAAGTCTTTTACTTTTCCTGCCTTGGAATAAGACATTGTACACTCCCTTCCTGCTCGGCCCTTCAAACGGGCATTGCTTACTTCGAGTAGAGAATAGCTTTATTCCCCACTGTTTCAGTAGAGATAAAATTCCATAAGAGGCGCCAATTGGGAAAAATAGGGGTCGTCACTTGCCTCCCAACAAGCATCAATCTACCCATCGCGGACTATTAACGCGGCGGGACGGAGTTTGTTCAAACGACCTCTCCATGGACAGGAAGACATGACTGACATCGACGCCATCATCATCGGAGCGGGCGTGATCGGACTTGCGACGGCCCGCGAATTGTCAATGCGCGGCCTCTTGGTCATCGTTCTGGAAAGCGAGAAGGAATTCGGCTCCGCAACTTCTTCCCGCAACAGCGAGGTCATTCATGCGGGGCTCTATTATCCAGCCGGAAGCCTGAAGGCGAGGCTCTGTTTCGAGGGTAAGGAGCGGCTTTATGAATTCTGCCGGAGCCACGGCGTTGCGCACCGCCGCTGCGGTAAACTCATCGTCGCCACATGCGAGAACGAAACACCCCTGCTCGCTGCGCTTGGCGCAAAAGGCAAAGCCAATGGCTGCAACGATCTGGAGTTGATTGACCAGCGACAGGCACTTTCACTTGAGCCTGCCATCGCCTGCAGCTCAGCCCTGCTCTCGCCGTCGACGGGCATCATCGACAGCCATGGCTATATGCTGGCGCTGCTGGGCGAGGCGGAGGACCATGGCGCGGCCCTTGCGCTCGACGCACCATTCGAAAGGGCGGAAGCGCTGGGCGACGGTTTCCGAGTTCATGTCGGCGGAAAGGAGCCTGTCAGCCTCACATGCCGACTGCTCGTCAATTCCGCCGGCCTGGTCGCGCCGATGGTGGCAGCAATGATAGAAGGGCTGCCGTCAGAGTCGATCCCGCAGGCGCATTTCGCCAAGGGCAGCTATTTTTCACTGACAGGCAAATCGCCTTTTTCTCGGTTGATCTATCCCGCACCACACGCCCACGGCCTTGGCGTGCACCTGACGCTCGATCTCGCAGGTCAGGCCCGGTTCGGCCCGGATGTGGAATGGGTTGATACCATCGACTATGCCGTCGATCCTCGCCGCACGGAGGGTTTCAGCGACGCCATAAGACGCTATTGGCCGGGCCTTCCGGACCATGCGCTGATTCCAGCCTATTCCGGGATTCGGCCGAAGATTTCTGGCCCGGACGAACCGGCCATGGACTTCCGCATTGATGGGCCGGAAATGCATGGCCTCGCCGGCCTCGTCAATCTGTTCGGCATAGAAAGCCCCGGCCTCACCGCCTCGCTGGCAATTGCCGATGAGGTTGCCGCACGGCTAGAAGCCTAACCTTAACCTCAGCCGAAACGGGACAGGGCGCCGGCCATGATCTCCAGATCGACATTGCCGCCGGAAGCGACTGCGATCACCGTTCCGCTTTCCAGTTCATCGCCGTGGAAGAGGGCCGCCGCCAGCGCCACCGCACCGCCTGGTTCGACAACGATCTTCAGCCGGTTAAAAGCGAGAACCATAGCCCGCAGCGCTTCCTCCTCGGTCACGGCAATGCCTTTTCCGCAGAGCCCGGCCATGATGGGGAAAGTAATGTTGCCGGGCTGCGGCGTGACGATCGCATCGCAGATCGAGCCCGAGGTCGTCGCGTTACGCTCGATCTTACCCGCAGCAAGGGAGCGCGCCACATCGTCGAACCGCGCCGGTTCCGACGTCCTGACCTTGTAGTTCGGCGCTTTTGCTGCGAGTGCCAGGGAGATGCCGGAGGTGAGGCCACCGCCACCGCAGGGCACCAGAACCTCGGCCCCACCGATGCCCAGCTCCGCGCCCTGTTCGGCAATCTCCAGCCCCACTGTCCCCTGCCCGGCAATGACCAGCGGTTCGTCATAGGGCCTGATCAGCGTCAGCCCACGCTCACGCGAAATGCGATCACCGATGGCGTCGCGATCTTCGTTAGCACGGTCATAGAGCACCACCTCCGCGCCATAGGCCAGGGTGTTGTCGATTTTGATCTTCGGCGCATCCGACGGCATGATGATGACGGCGGGAACATTGTGCAGCCGGGCGGCAAGCGCCACGCCCTGCGCATGGTTGCCGGAGGAAAAGGCGATCACGCCCTTGGCGCGCACCTCCGCCGGAAGGCCGGAGACGGCCGACCAGCCGCCGCGAAACTTGAAGGAACCCGTTCTCTGCAGGCATTCGGCCTTTACGAACAGCTTCCGCCCGGCAATCTCGTCCAGAAAAGGCGATGAGAGAAGCGGTGTGCGAACCGCATGGCTGCCGATGCGCCCACGCGCGGCCTCTATCATCGAAATATCTGTCATGTCGTGCCCCTGTGATGCGGATTTGCGGGTACATTAAGAGGTTGCAATCAATTGTGAAACCGCCCGGAAAAGAAAAATCCCCGGACGTGGCGGGGATTTTGTCCTATGTGATCAATGATTGTGCCGAGGCATCTTTTCGGCGATCCGGCGGAAATCCGCAGCCCCTTCTAGAACCGCGCCATCCGAAAGCTGGGTCACCGATTGACGATAGATGCGTTGCCAGGGTGTCGCATCCGCAGGAACGGCGGGAATGCCGTCAGCCTTACGGGCGTTGAGCTCCTCATCCGGCACCAGCGCGTTGCACTCCCCCTTGTTGAAGTCGATGCGGATGACGTCGCCGGTGCGAAGCCATGCGAGACCGCCACCCGCCGCACTTTCAGGGGAAGCGTTGAGGATCGACGGGCTATCCGCCGTTCCCGATTGCCGGCCGTCGCCGATCGTCGGCAGGCTGGTAATGCCTTTTTTCAACAGCGCGTCCGGTGGCTGCATGTTGACGACCTCGGCCGAACCTGGCCAGCCGAGCGGCCCCGCACCTCGAATGACGAGAATGGTGCGCTCATCAATATCAAGTGAGGGATCGTTGATACGGGCGTGATAATCCTCCGAACCGTCGAATACGACGCACTTGCCCTCGAATATCCCCTCGCGGCCCGGCTCGCTGAGATAACGCTGGCGGAATTCCGCCGAGATCACGCTCGTCTTCATGATGGCGAAATCGAAGAGATTGCCCTTGAGAACCAGGAAACCGGCCCGTTCCTTGAGCGGTTTGTCATAGGGCAGGATCACGTTGCGGTCGGTCGATTCACGCCCGTCCAGATTTTCCGCCATCGTCTTGCCGGTCACGGTCGGACAGCTGCCGTCGAGCTTACCGGCCTGCAGAAGCTCCCACATGATGGCGGGCGTTCCGCCGGCGCGATGATATTTTTCGCCCAGCCACTTACCGGCCGGCTGAACATTCGCCAGCAGCGGAATATCGTAGCCGTGAGCATGCCAGTCCTCTTCGCGAAGCTCGACACCCGCATGTTTCGCCATGGCCGCCAGATGCGGCTGCGCATTGGTGGACCCGCCAATCGCCGAGTTGACGCGGATCGCGTTCAGGAAGGCTTCGCGCGTCATGATGTCCGAAGGCTTGATATTCTCGATCACCAGTTCCACGGCGCGTCGGCCGGTACGATAGGCCATCTGACCGCGTTCGCGGTAAGCCGCAGGGATCGCACCGCAGCCGGTGAGCGACATGCCGAGCGCTTCCGCCATGGCATTCATGGTGGAGGCCGTGCCCATGGTGTTGCAGTGGCCAACCGAAGGAGCCGATTCCAGCGCTGCCTGCAAAAACTCCTCACGGGTGATTTCGCCCGCACCGTATTTGCGGCGCATGCGCCAGATGACGGTGCCGGAACCAACCAGATCGCCGTCATGATAACCATCGAGCATAGGCCCGCCGGAAAGCACGATGGCCGGAATATCGACCGTGCTCGCCGCCATCAGCGCCGAAGGCGTGGTCTTGTCGCAACCGGTGGTCAGAACGACACCATCGAGGGGGTAACCGTAAAGCACCTCCACGAGGCTGAGATAGGCGAGATTGCGGTCAAGCGCCGCCGTCGGGCGCTTGCAGTTTTCGAACATCGGATGCGTCGGAAACTCGATCGGAATACCGCCCGCATCGCGGATGCCGTCCCGCACCCGCTTGACCAGTTCCACATGGACACGGTTACAGGGCGTCAGGTCGCTGCCGCTCTGGGCGATGCCGATGACCGGCTTGCCGGACCGCAGTTCTTCCGGGGTCACGCCATAATTCATGAAGCGCTCCAGATAGAGCGCCGTCATGTCGAGATGATCAGGATTGTCGAACCAGTCCTGGGATCGCAGGCGGCGTATGGGTGTCTTATCGCTCATGAGATCGCTTCAGCCCCGTTCGCGGTTGTTGAGTTTTTCGAGATAAAGCAGGATGCCGCTATGGTCGATATCGGCCCCGCCGTCGCCAACGAAGTCATCGAATTCCCGCGTGACCTGCTGGGTAAGCGGCAGGTTAAGCGACAGATCCTTCGCCGTTGCCAGCACGCCGTTCAGGTCCTTGAGCTGGAACTTGGAGGGACCACCCGGCACGAAATTGCGGTTCACCATGCGCTCGCCATGCAGTTCAAGAATCCGGCTTTCGGCAAAACCGCCGCGTATGGCGTTGCGGAAACCTTCGCGGGAGGCTCCTCCCGCTTCCACCAACATCATCGCTTCAGCAACCGCGCCGATTGTAATGGCGACGATCTGCTGATTGGCGAGCTTGCAGAGCTGGCCCGCACCCGAGGGGCCGACATAAGTCAACCGTCCCATCGGCGCGAAGACATCCGCAAGTCCGGCGACCAGAGCCTCGTCACCACCCGCCATGATGGCAAGCGTCCCGGCCGTTGCGCCGGGGACACCACCAGAAACCGGTGCGTCGACATGATGAATGCCGAGCGCCTGGAGGCGCGACGAATGCTCCCGCGCAATCGGCGGCGCAATCGAACTGCTATCGATCACGATGGCACCCTTGGCAAGCGCCTCTGCTACACCCGCCTCAAACAGCACCTCGCCCACAGCATTGCCGTCGCTCAGCATGGTGATGACGATATCGGCATTCTTCGCGGCCTCTGCCGGAGATGCCGCGACAACCGCACCGTCAGCGACAAGGGCTTCGGCCTTATCGGCGCTACGGTTCCAGACCGTCACCAAAAAGCCGGCACCGAGCAAACGCCGCGCCATAGGCCCGCCCATCAGGCCGGTGCCGATAAAGGCGATTGACCGCTTCTTCTCCTCCCCGCTGACACTCATTTCAGGGAACCTCCCAGCTCGTCCTCGATGTGAACCTGAATGATCTCTTCGAAGGAGCTTTCGGCCGTGAAGCCAAGCTCGCGGGCGCGTTTCGCTTCGAAACCGGGTGCCCAACCCTCGCACATGCGCATGATCATCTCGTTCGGCTCACGGCGAATGAGGGCAACGGCCTTTTCGCCCGCGACCTTCCGCAGCGCTTCGATCTGTTCGCCAACGGTGGCGCTGAGGCCCGGCATCGACAGGTTCCGGCGCGGACCGACCTTTTCGACATCGATAGTGGCGCCGTGGATGAGGAAACCGACGGCGGAACGCGGCGAGGCATGCCAGTGGCGAATATTTTCCGGCACCGGCAGAACCGCTTCCTGCCCAACCAGCGGCTCGCGCAGAATGTTGGAGAAGAAGCCGGAGGCAGCTGCATTCGGCTTACCGGGGCGAATGCAGATCGTTGGCAGGCGAATGCCGATGCCGTCGAAGAAACCGCGACGGCTATAATCGGACAGCAGCAGCTCGCAGATCGCCTTCTGCGTGCCGTAGCTGGTCAGCGGCGTGGTGTGGAATTCATCCGGGATCGGATAGGGAAGCGGCGCGCCGAAGACGGCAATCGAGGAGGTAAAGACCACGCGTGGCTTGTAACCATCCTTGCCGTTGGCAATGCGGATGGCGTCGAAGAGATAACGTGTGCCGTCGAGATTGATGCGGTACCCTTTGTCGAAATCGAGTTCGGCTTCGCCGGAGACGATGGCCGCAAGGTGGAAGATGACGTCCGGACGGGCTTCGACCAGCTTTTCGGCTTCGCCCGGCGCCGAGAGATCGGCCGCACGCGCATCGACTGCACCGGAAAAACCCGTGGGAGCTTCAGGCTGGAACACGTCGATAAGAGTAAACTTCTCAACCGGCCTGCCGCCAAGTGATCCATCCTTGACGAGACGCTGTGTCAGCTTGCGGCCCACCATGCCAGCGGCACCGATGATTGCGATATGCATGTCTTCCTCCTCTTTGTCCCGGTCATTCTCCCGAGACCGAAAAAACATCATCGGCCAACCGACCGATAAATTAGCTTGTAAGGTTGTCTGATAACCTTATATGATCCAATTGAAAATACTATTTTTCAAGAACCGGTAAAAGCAAGGGCGAAAGACTCTTGCCCGGGTATTTTAGGGCGGATTGGACGGAGAGGGTGGAATTGAGCGAACACGATATCGAGGAATTGCGGTTTTCGCTGAAGAACAGGCTGGGCGAGGGCCTGCTGTTGACATCGCAGGAAGACATGCTGCGTTATTGCCGTGACTGGCACGGCGACGTTACCAGCTCGGCCGTAGCCGTGGTCCGCCCCCGCTCAACCAAGGAAGTGTCCGATACCGTGCTCGCCTGCGCCGAACTCGGCCTCGCCATCATCCCCCAGGGTGGCAATACCGGACTTGTGCTCGGCGGCATTCCCGATGCGCCCAAACATCAGATTGTGCTGAGCCTTGAGCGCATGAATGCGATCCGCACCATCGATGGCGACGATTTTTCAGCCGTGGTCGAAGCCGGCTGTATCCTCTCGGAATTCAAGGATGCGGTTCAGGACAAGGGCATGTTCTTCCCGCTGTCGCTTGGCGCGCAGGGCAGCTGCCGCATCGGAGGCAATGTGTCCACCAATGCCGGCGGCATCAATGTCCTGCGTTATGGCATGACCCGCGAACTGGTGCTGGGTCTGGAAGTGGTTCTACCAGATGGCACCATCTGGAACGGCCTGTCGACCCTGCGCAAGGATAATCGCGGCATCGACCTGAAGCAGCTTTTCATCGGTGCAGAAGGAACACTCGGCATCATTACCGCCGTTGCGGTCAAGCTTTATCCCAATCCAGAGCACGTCGAAACGGCCCTGCTCGGCCTTAATTCGCTTGATGATGCCATCAAGCTTTACCGCCGCGCCCGCCGCGAATGCTGCGACCTCATGTCCGCCTTCGAATTCATGCCGCCGGTCGCCTTCACTCTGGCGATCGAGGCAATCCCCGATCTCAAAATGCCGATCGCCGGTGATTACCCGGCCTATGTACTGATGGAAATTTCAGGCTCCGGCCTGGTCGACACGGCGGACCTGATGGGGCGCTTCCTCGAAGGCGTCATGGAAGACGGGCTGGTTCTGGACGGCGTCATCGCCTCCTCCCGTGCGCAGGCGCAATCGCTATGGCTGTTCCGCGAGGGCATGAACGAAGGCCAGGCGCTGCGCGGCAGCCATATGCGCACCGATATTTCCGTGCCGCTGTCAAAACTCGCAGCCTTCGTGGCCGAAGCCGAGGCCGAACTGGCGGAAAAACTGCCGCAATGCCTGGCGGTTTCATACGGCCATGTCGGAGACGGCAATGTCCATCTCAACGTACTGCCACCCGACGGCACAACACCCGAAGAGCGTGAGGCCTTCATCTACAAGTCCAAGACACTCGTGAACGAGGTCATCGACCGCTACGTCGGCAGCATCAGCGCCGAGCACGGCATTGGTCGCCTAAAACGCTCCGATTTCGAAAGCCGGCTATCTGATGTGCAGCGGCGGATGATCACTGGCCTGAAAAACACCTTCGACCCTGATTTGCGGATGAATCCCGGTTGCCAGATAAGCCTGCAAGCGGATAGCTAATCGAGAAATGACAAAGGCGGTTGAACACACCGCCTTTGAAAACCCGCTGGCAGCGAAGGAGGAAGTCGTTGCCGCGGAAAAACGAACCAATCGTTTCTTTGGAACGGGAGCAATCATGACGTTGGAGTTCAATCAGATACATCGCAACGATCATCTGCCCGGCCGTATCGCCGTGGAGATCGCTCGCGAGATCAATGATTCGAAACTCGGGCCAGGCGACAGGCTGCCGACGGAACATGTTCTTGCGAAAACCTTCGGCGTCAGCCGCTCTGTTATCCGTGAGGCGATCGCGCAATTGCGCAACGAAGGTTTCGTTGAAACCCGGCAGGGCGTAGGCGCCTTCGTTACCGATCCGCGGCAACGACTGTCGATCCGGATCGAGCAATCCACCCTCAACGATCCCGAAAACTTCAGGGATCTGATGCAGCTTCGAATGTCGCTGGAGATCGATGCTGCCGGCCTTGCGGCGTTGCATCACAAACCCGAACATCTGGAAAAGTTCGACAAGGCCATCTACGGCATGCGCAACGCCATAGAATGGTCCAAAGACGGGGTTGAGGCTGATCTCGATTTCCATCGCACCATGGCGGAAGCCACCGGTAATGAATATTTCCTGATTTTTCTTGGCTTCATTGCCCAGCGCATCAGTTCGGCAATCAACACCGCTTTTTCGCGTGCCGTTTACGGCGAAATCCTGGAAATCACCATCAACGAGCACGTCGTACTGCGAGACGCGATTGCATCGCGAAACGTTGCGCTGGCGCGAGATGCCATGCGCCAGCACATTTTAGGCGCTGCTCGGCGGCTGAACATCGATCTCGACATCTTCTGATCTTCGGCTCCCGTCGGGTATTGAAGCTATAGGACAGCTTGACCGCATTTGTTGGATGGCGATGGCGAATAAGGCGAATTTTTGTCTAATGTACCGCTAGACTCCCTGCAAAAGTCATACTAAGAAGAATGGGATTAGGTTGTCAGACATCCAGACAATAAGACCGCAGGAGGCGGTATGTCGGGTGCTGAAGGGGAGGACTACATGACCGGTAGAAGGTCCATCGACGCTATCGCAATTTTGCCTGAAGATTTCGAAAACGCTCTGCTCGTCGGCCGCGTCTGGTCGAAAAGCGAAGGCGGCCCCTGCCCCGTGCTGCTCAAGGGCGGCGTGCTTTATGACCTTACGTCGATTTCCCCCATCATGTCCGAACTTCTGGAGAAGGCGGATCTGGTCGAACGGCTCGCTGACACCGGCACCTTCGTCGCACTCGGAGCACTCGAAGCGTTTCTGGACGGTTCCGCCGGCGAACTCCTTGCGCCCAATGACATTCAGGCCGTCAAGGCCGCCGGCGTTACCTTCGCCGACAGCATGCTGGAACGCGTGATCGAGGAACAGGCCAAAGGCGATCCGATGCGTGCGCAGGAAATTCGCGGACGGCTGGCGCCTGTTCTCGGCGACAATCTCAAAGGACTTGAGGCCGGCTCCGAAAAAGCTGCCGAAGTGAAGAAACTGCTCCAGGAAATGGGCCTCTGGTCGCAATATCTGGAAGTGGGCATCGGCCCGGATGCGGAAATCTTCTCCAAGGCGCAGGCCATGGCCTCGGTCGGCTGCGGCGCACTGATCGGCGTTCATCCGAAATCACAATGGAACAATCCGGAGCCGGAAGTGGTGCTGGCCATCACCTCCGACGGCCGTATCGTTGGCGCGACGCTTGGCAACGACGTCAACCTGCGCGACTTCGAAGGCCGTTCCGCCCTGCTGCTCAGCAAGGCGAAGGACAATAATGCCTCCTGCGCGATCGGTCCTTTCATCCGCCTGTTCGACGGCAACTTCACCCTTGAGGATGTGAAGAAGTCGCAGATTTCGCTGCTGGTCGAGGGCGAAGACGGCTTCACCATGACGGGCGTCAGCCCCATGGAAGCAATCAGCCGCACGCCGGAAAATCTTAGCTCTCAGCTTTTGAACCGTAACCATCAATATCCTGACGGCGCGGTCTTTTTCCTTGGCACCATGTTTGCGCCGGTCAAGGACCGCCACGGCCCTGGTCTCGGTTTCACCCATTCAAAGGGTGACCGTGTCGAAATCTCCACGCCCAAGCTCGGTAAGCTGATCAACTGGGTCACGACGACTGACGAATGCCCGGAATGGACGTTCGGCACCGCGGCCCTGATGCGCAACCTGGCGAAACGAGGGCTGCTCTAGATATTTCTTCGGGAGGGGAAAATGCAAAAGACTATCAATCTCTTTTACCGGATTCTCGAAATCATTCTCGTCGCGCTGCTTGCTGGCATGTCGATCATGGTCTTCGTCAACGTCGTCATGCGTTACACGATGAATTCCGGCATCAATGTCTCTGAAGAGCTGTCACGCTACTTCTTCGTATGGCTGACCTTCCTGGGCGCCGTGCTGACCTTCCGCGAGAACAGCCATATGGGCATTGAAACGCTCGTGATGTTTCTGTCGCGCCGCGCCCGCATCGTCTGCATGATCATCTCGAACATCATCATTCTGGCCTGTTCCGCCATCTTCTTCTGGGGCACATGGAAACAGTCCGGCATCAACGCCAGCATGCACGCGCCGGTCACCAAGCTCTCCATGATCTGGGTCTATGGCATCGGCATGTTCACGGGTGGCCTGATGTTCGTCATCGCGCTGGAACGTCTCTACCGGCAATTGACCGGCCGCGTCACGGAAGACGAAATCGCCCAGTTCGCGGGCGAGAATCTGACGATCGAACAGCTTTCGGAGCGCTGATACCATGACACTTTTTGTTTTTGTCGGCTCTCTTCTGGGAGCCATGGCGATTGGCGTTCCCGTCGCTTTCTCGCTGATGTTCTGTGGCGTCGTGCTCATGTGGTACATGGGCATGTTCAACACCGCGATCATCGCGCAGAACATGATCTCGGGCGCAGACACCTTCACCCTGCTTGCCATCCCCTTCTTCATCCTGGCCGGCGAACTGATGAATTCCGGCGGCCTTTCCCGCCGCATCATCGACTTTGCGATCGCGCTGGTCGGCCATATCAGGGGCGGCCTCGGCATCGTGGCCATCGTCGCTGCCATCATCATGGCCAGTATTTCCGGCTCGGCCGCAGCCGATACCGCAGCGCTTGCTGCAATCCTCATCCCGATGATGGCGAAGGCCGGTTACAATATTCCGCGCTCCGGCGGCCTGATCGCCGCTGGCGGTATCATCGCCCCGGTCATTCCGCCGTCCATGGCCTTCATCGTCTTCGGTGTCGCCGCTAACGTCTCGATCACCCAGCTTTTCCTTGCCGGTATCGTACCCGGTATTCTGATGGGCATCTCGCTGATCGTCGCCTGGCTGATCGTGGTGCGCAAGGATGACGTCAAGCCCCTGCCGAGAACCACGGCCAAGGAACGCGTTACAGCCACGGCTCGCGCCGGCTGGGCTCTCGGCATGCCCGTCATCATCCTCGGCGGCATCAAGGCCGGCATCATGACGCCGACGGAAGCCGCCGTCGTGGCTGCCGCCTATGCCCTTTTCGTCGGCATGGTGATCTATCGCGAACTGAAGCCGGCGGACCTGTTCCACGTGCTCCTGCGCGCCGCCAAAAGCACCTCGATCATCATGTTCCTGGTCTGCGCGGCGCTCGTCTCCGCATGGCTTATCACAGCTGCGAACATTCCGAACGAAGTTGCCGGTTATATCGAGCCGTTGATCGACCGCCCGATGCTGCTGATGGCTGTCATCATGGTGCTGGTCTTCGTCGTCGGCACCGCGCTCGACCTGACGCCGACCATCCTGATCCTGACACCTGTCCTGATGCCGATCGTCAAGCAGGCGGGCATCGACCCGGTCTATTTCGGTGTCCTCTTCATCATCAACAACGCCATCGGCCTGATTACCCCGCCGGTCGGCGTGGTGCTCAACGTTGTCAGCGGCGTCGGCCGCATCCCGCTCGGCAAGGTCACGATCGGTGTCTGGCCGTTCCTCGTTGCCGAAACCATCGTCCTGGCGTTGCTGGTGATTTTCCCGGACATCGTCCTCG
The DNA here is from genome assembly GCF_042885035.1 of Agrobacterium sp. NPDC058088. Taxonomy (NCBI): domain Bacteria; kingdom Pseudomonadati; phylum Pseudomonadota; class Alphaproteobacteria; order Hyphomicrobiales; family Rhizobiaceae; genus Agrobacterium; species Agrobacterium sp. NPDC058088. The sequence continues at coordinate 26,203 of NZ_JBHVSU010000011.1, forward strand.
TACCGTTGCAGTACCTTCGTTAATCGAAACTTTTTCTCGACCACAATCCAAGGGAGGATATTATGAGAAAGCTTCTTCTGACCACCACGGCAATCGCTTTCGCCGTCAGCGCGGCAGCGCCGGCAATGGCCGAATTTAACAGCCGCAACATACGCGTTTCGAACGGCATCAACCAGGATCACCCTGTTGGCAACGGCATCAAGGCCATGCAGGCCTGCCTCGACGACAAGTCGGGCGGCAAGCTGAAGCTGACGGCATTCTGGGGCGGCGCCCTCGGCGGTGACCTTCAGGCGACACAGGCACTGCGCTCCGGCGTTCAGGAAGCCGTTGTAACGTCCTCGTCGCCGCTCGTCGGTCTCATCCCGTCGCTCGGCGTCTTCGACCTGCCGTTCCTCTTTGCGAACGACAAGGAAGCTGACGCTGTCATGGACGGCGCTTTCGGCGACATGATGAACAAGAAGCTGGAAGAACAGGGCCTCGTAAACCTGGCCTACTGGGAAAACGGCTTCCGCAACCTGTCGAACTCCAAGCATGCCGTCAACAAGTGGGAAGATTTCTCGGGCCTCAAGGTCCGCGTGATGCAGAACAACATCTTCCTCGACACCTTCCAGAACCTCGGCGCCAACGCGACGCCGATGGCCTTCGGCGAAGTGTTCTCGGCGCTTGAAACCAACGCGATCGACGCGCAGGAAAACCCCTATGTGACGATCGACACCTCCAAGTTCTACGAGGTGCAGAAGTACATCACCGAGACGAACCACGCCTACACGCCGTTCCTCTTCCTCTTCTCCAAGCCGATCTTCGACAGCTACACGCCGGAAGAACAGGCAGCCCTGCGCGAATGCGCGGTTGTGGGTCGTGATGAAGAACGCAAGGTCATCCGCGAACTGAACCAGAAGTCGCTGGAAAAGATCAAGGCTGCCGGCCTCGAAGTGAACACGCTGTCTCCTGAAGAGCAGGCACGTATCCGCGAAAAGTCGATGGTCGTTTATGAAAAGCACAAGGCTGAAATCGGCGCCGACGTCGTTGACGCCGTTCTGGCGGACCTGAAGAAAATCCGCGGCCAGTAAGCCCTACTGAATAGAACTAAAAAACACCCGGAGGTTCCGCCTCCGGGTGTTTTTGTTTGGGAAAACAGCCAACAGGAAAAAGGCTGCCGAAGCAGCCTCTAAAAAGATCACGCCGTACGGTTCTGCCGGTTGGCGATGAGGTCGTCGACAACAGCCGGATCGGCGAGCGTTGACGTATCTCCCAGCGCGCCGAAGTCGTCCTCAGCGATCTTGCGCAGGATACGCCGCATGATCTTGCCGGAACGGGTCTTGGGCAGGCCCGGCGCAAACTGGATCTTGTCAGGTGTCGCAACCGGCCCGATTTCGTTGCGCACGTGTTTCACCAACTCTTCGCGCAGCGCATAGTCTCCGTTCTGGCCTGCCATCAGCGTGACATAACAATAAATGCCCTGGCCCTTGATCGGATGCGGATAACCGACCACAGCCGCTTCCGAGACCTGATGATGCGACACCAGCGCCGATTCCACCTCGGCCGTGCCGAGACGATGACCGGAAACGTTCAGCACGTCATCGACGCGGCCGGTGATCCAGTAATAACCGTCCTCATCACGACGGCAGCCATCGCCGGTGAAGTACTTGCCCTTGTAGGTGGAGAAGTAAGTGTCGATGAAGCGCTGATGATCGCCATAGACCGAGCGCGACTGGCCCGGCCAGCTGTCGATGATGCAGAGGTTGCCGTCCGCCGGCCCCTCCAGCACATTGCCTTCGGCATCGACGAGCTGCGGCTGCACACCGAAGAACGGCCTTGTCGCCGAGCCGGGTTTCAGATCGGTCGCGCCCGGCAGCGGCGAGATGAGAATGCCGCCGGTTTCCGTCTGCCACCATGTGTCGACGATCGGGCTCTTGTCCTCGCCGACCACATGGTAATACCATTCCCATGCTTCCGGATTGATCGGCTCACCCACCGTGCCGAGCAGGCGCAGGCTGCTGCGCGAGGAGCGCTTCACGAACTGGTCGCCAGCACCCATCAACGATCTGAGCGCTGTCGGCGCCGTATAGAAGATATTGACCTTGTGTTTGTCGATGACTTCCCAGAAGCGGCCCTGATCCGGGAAGTTGGGCACGCCTTCGAACATGAGTGTCGTCGCGCAATTCGCGAGCGGCCCGTAGACGATGTAGGAATGGCCGGTGACCCAGCCGACGTCGGCCGTACACCAGTAAACCTCGCCGTCCTTGTAGTCGAAGACATACTCGTGCGTCATAGACGTATAAACGAGGTAGCCGCCCGTGGTATGCAACACGCCCTTGGGCTTACCGGTCGAGCCCGACGTGTAGAGGATGAACAGCGGGTCTTCCGCGCGCATCTTTACCGGCGGGCAATCCGGTTTCACGGTGGCGATTTCCTGATGGTACCAGATGTCGCGGCCCGGCGCCCAGCCGGTCTTGCCGCCGGTGCGGCGCACCACCAGAACCTTGTTGACGATGACATATTGCTTGGCAGCGATATCGATCGCCTTGTCGGTGTTTTCCTTGAGCGGGATAGGCTTGCCGCCACGTACGCCTTCATCGCAGGTGATGACGAAGGTCGATTCGCAGTCGACAATACGGCCTGCCAGCGCTTCGGGCGAGAAGCCGCCAAACACGACGGAATGCACTGCGCCGATGCGCGCGCAGGCAAGCATCGCGTAAGCCGCTTCGGGAATCATCGGCATGTAGATGGTGACACGATCACCCTTTTTGACTCCGTGCTTTTTCAGCACGTTGGCCAGACGGCAGACATAATCATAAAGCTGGTTATAGGTGATCTTCTTGTCGATGTAGGGGTTATCACCTTCCCAGATGATGGCCGTGCGCTCGCCATGCGTCTTCAGATGGCGATCGATACAGTTGTAGGAGACGTTGGTCAGGCCATCCTCGAACCACTTGATCGGCACCCTACCCCTGAAGGACGTGTTCTTGACCTTGGTATAGGGCTTGAACCAGTCAATCCGCCGGCCGTGCTTGTCCCAGAACTTTTCAGGATCCTCGACGCTCTCCTGGTACCATTTCTGGTAACGCTCATTGTCGATGAGCGTGCGGGCTTTCGCCGACTTGAGCACCGGGTAGATTTTGGCAGACATGAACTCCTCCTGGAACCGGGTATGGCTTCTGACGCGGCCCGAGACTCCCACCTCAGGCATGTGTTGAATTCATAGCAGGTCAATTGCGCACGGCAATTAGACAAAGGTCATTTGTTTCGCAAAGAATTGCAATTATGATGCAATCCGGTTATAGAGCGGCAATATCCCGGAAATCAGTGGTTGATACCACGCCCGCGACACCGGCGCGGACGGACAGAAGGACTGTATCTATGGCTCAACAATTGCTCATGCCAAAGGCAACGGCTGTATGGCTGGTTGACAACACCGCGCTGTCGTTCGATCAGATCGCCACGTTCTGCAAACTGCATCCGCTTGAAGTCAAGGCAATTGCCGACGGTGAAGCCGCGCAGGGCATCAAGGGCCTTGACCCGATCGCGACCGGACAGCTTTCCCGCGATGAAATCGCCCGCGCCGAAGGCAACCCGAACCACAAGCTGAAGCTTTCCGAGCCGAAGGTGCGCGTGCCGGAATCCAAGCGTCGCGGCCCGCGTTACACGCCGGTTTCCAAGCGTCAGGATCGTCCGAACGCCATTCTGTGGCTCGTTCGCAACCACCCGGAACTGAAGGATGCGCAGATTTCGCGTCTCGTCGGGACCACGAAGTCGACCATCGAGCAAATCCGCGACCGCACGCACTGGAACTCGGCCAACCTGACGCCGATGGACCCGGTCACACTCGGCCTCTGCAGCCAGATCGATCTCGACCTCGAAGTCGAGCGCGCCTCGCGCGGCCGTCCGCTGCCGACCGCCGAAGAACTGGATAACACGCTGCAGCCCGCGGCCGTCACCGAAGGCCTGGATTACAACTTCCAGCGTGAGGAAGACGACCAGATCGACGCCGATGCGGTCTTCAAGAAGCTCTCCTCGCTGAAATCCACTCAGAAGGACGAAGACGAGGACGATCAGTACTGATCGACGTTTTCGAATGCTTAAAACCCGGCCTCAGTGCCGGGTTTTTTGTTTATGGCCTTATCGCGTGCCGAAGATCGCCGAGCCCACACGAACACTGGTCGCGCCGAATTCGACGGCCGTTTCGAAATCACCGGACATGCCCATGGAGAGTTTTTCCAGGCCACATTGCTTGGCAAGCTTCGCCAGCAGCGCAAAATGTGGACCGGGATTTTCATCTGCCGGCGGAATGCACATCAGCCCCTCGACCGGCAATTTCAACTCATCCCGGCAAAGAGCCACGAAAGCGACGGTCTCACGCGGATCGATGCCCGCCTTTTGCGGCTCAAGCCCGGTATTGACCTGCACATAAAAACGAAGGCTGCGGCCCTGTTTGCCGCATTCCTCGGCAAGCGCGCGGGCGATCTTTTCGCGGTCGACGCTCTCGACGACATCAAACAATGCCACGGCGTCCGCAGCCTTGTTGGACTGCAACGGGCCGATCAGATGCAGTTCTATGCCATCAGTCTTCTCTTTCAGTGCCGGCCACTTGCCCTGCGCTTCCTGCACGCGGTTCTCCCCGAACACACGCTGGCCGGCATCGATGACCGGCTGGATCGCTTCCGCCTCGAAGGTCTTCGATACCGCGACGAGGGCAACATCTGCCGCCTTGCGGCCGGATTTTTCCGCCACATCCGCAATGCGCTGCCTGACATCCTGAAGACGTGCTTCGATTTCCATCACAAGACCTTTTTTAACCGTTCGAACCGCTAACTAGACGCCGAATCCCTTGATGCCAAGCGCCTTTAGCACCATTTGAGGCACGCTGGCCAAGATTGCACCGCCGAACGCCCCGCCAAACTTGACGCCCCGGTCGTTTCATGGTGAAGGTCAGCGCACATTTTTCCCCTCGATACCCGGAATTTTAGACAATGGCCATCGAACGTTACAATCCTCGCGACGCCGAGCCGCGCTGGCAGCAGAAATGGAACGAAGACAAGGTCTTCGTGACAGACAACAGCGATCCGCGTGAGAAATATTACGTTCTAGAGATGTTTCCCTATCCTTCGGGTCGCATCCACATGGGCCATGTCCGCAACTATGCCATGGGTGACGTCGTCGCCCGCTACAAGCGCGCCCGCGGTTTTAACGTCCTGCACCCGATGGGTTGGGATGCTTTCGGCATGCCGGCCGAAAACGCCGCCATGCAGAACAAGGTCCACCCGAAGGATTGGACCTACCAGAATATCGCCACCATGCGTGGTCAGCTGAAATCCATGGGCCTGTCCCTCGACTGGACGCGCGAATTCGCGACCTGCGATGTGGAATATTATCATCGCCAGCAGGCGCTTTTCGTGGACTTCATGGAAAAGGGTCTGGTCTACCGCAAGCAGTCGAAGGTCAATTGGGACCCGGTCGACCATACCGTTCTGGCCAACGAGCAGGTCATCGACGGCCGCGGCTGGCGCTCCGGCGCGCTGGTCGAACAGCGAGAGCTGACGCAATGGTTCTTCCGCATCACCGATTTTAGCCAGGACCTGCTGGACGAGCTGGACACGCTGGATCAGTGGCCGGAAAAAGTGCGCCTGATGCAGAAGAACTGGATCGGCCGCTCCGAAGGCCTGTCGCTGCGCTGGCAGACCGTTGCGGACACGGCGCCGGAAGGCTTTTCTGACATCACAGTCTATACCACGCGCCCCGACACGCTGTTTGGCGCCTCCTTCCTGGCCATCGCCGCCGACCACCCGCTGGCGAAAGAGCTGTCGGAAAAAAATCCCGCCATCGCCGAATTCTGTGATGAATGCCGCCGCCATGGCACGTCTCTGGCCGCGCTGGAAACGGCTGAAAAGAAGGGCATCGATACCGGCGTCAAGGTCGTCCATCCGCTGGATCCGACCTGGGAATTGCCGGTCTACGTCGCCAATTTCGTGTTGATGGATTACGGCACCGGCGCGATCTTCGGTTGCCCCTCCGGCGACCAGCGCGACCTGGACTTTGCGCGCAAATACGGTCTGCCGGTCGTGGCGGTCGTCGCCCCCGAAGGGCCTGATGCGGAGACCTTCACGGTCGATGACACCGCCTACACCGACGACGGCGTGATGATCAACTCCGGCTTCCTGAATGGCATGAAAACGACGGATGCCTTCGAGGCAGTCGTGCAGAAGCTGTCGGCACAGACGCTGGGCAACGCGCCTCAGGCCGAGCGCAAGGTCAATTTCCGCCTGCGCGACTGGGGCATTTCCCGCCAGCGTTATTGGGGTTGCCCGATCCCGGTCATCCATTGCGAAGTCTGCGGTGTGGTTCCGGTTCCGAAAAAGGACCTGCCGGTCAAGCTGCCCGACGACGTGACGTTCGACGTGCCCGGCAACCCGCTGGACCGGCACCCTACCTGGCGCCATGTCTCCTGCCCGCAATGCGGCCATGACGCGCGCCGCGAAACCGACACGATGGACACCTTCGTCGATTCCAGCTGGTATTACACGCGCTTCACCGCGCCGTGGGAAGACGCACCGACCGATCCGCAGGTCGCCAACCACTGGCTGCCGGTCGATCAATATATCGGTGGCATCGAGCACGCTATCCTGCATCTGCTCTATTCTCGCTTCTTCACCCGTGCGATGCGCGAAACAGGTCATGTGGACGTCAAGGAACCCTTCAAGGGTCTGTTCACCCAGGGCATGGTGGTCCATGAGACCTACAGCCGCGGTGAAGGCACGGCGCGCGAGTGGGTGCCGCCTGCAGACCTGCGGATTGAAGAAACCGACGGCACACGCCGCGCCTTCCTGCTCTCGTCCGGCGAAGAGGTGAAGATCGGCTCGATCGAGAAGATGTCGAAGTCGAAAAAGAACGTGGTCGATCCTGACGATATCATCGCATCCTACGGCGCCGATACCGCGCGGTTCTTTGTGCTGTCGGACTCTCCACCCGATCGCGATGTGATCTGGTCCGAATCGGGCGTAGAAGGCGCAAACCGATTCGTCCAGCGCGTCTGGCGCATCATCGGCGAGGCTGCCGAACAGCTGAAGGGCGTGAAGCCGAAGCCGGCGACCGAGGGTGAAGGGCTGGCGGCCTCCAAGGCGGCTCACAAGACGCTGAAGGCCGTTCAGGAAGATCTGGACAAGCTCGCCTTCAACAAGGCCATTGCCCGCATCTATGAACTGGTCAATGCACTCGCCGGTCCGCTTGCGGATGTCGCTGCGGGCGGAAAGTCCGATGACGTCAAGGCGGCAGCGCGTGACGCCGTCGAAATCCTGATCCGCATCATCGCCCCCATGACGCCACATCTGGCGGAAGAATGCTGGGCGGCACTGGGCAATGAAGGCCTGGTGGCTGAGACGCCATGGCCAACTTTCGTGCCATCGCTGGTCGAGGAAAACGACGTGGTCATGCCCGTGCAGGTCAATGGCAAGAAGCGCGGCGAATTGACAATCGCGCGCGATGCGGATCAAGATGCGGTCCGCGCGGCTGCCCTTGCTCTGGATGCCGTCAAATCTCTTCTTGCCGGCGGCGAGCCCAAGAAAGTCATCGTGGTTCCGCAGAGGATTGTGAACATTGTTGTCTGACGTTTTTTCGAGATGGAGCCGCGTCGCGGCAGCAATTTCCGTCGTGATGATGGCTGGTCTTCTGGCGGGCTGCCAGGTGCGCCCGCTCTATGGCGAGGCTTCCGGCAACAAGGAAAGGCTTGCCGCCGTCAGCGTCTCCGATATCGGCGGCAGGGTTGGACAGGAAGTTCGCAACCAGCTGATTTTCCTTCTGGCCGGCGGCGCTGGACAGCCGACGACGGCGCAATATAACGTCAAGGTTTCGGTCAGCTCGAGCGCTTCCTCGACAGAGGTGCAGAACTACGATCTGACGACACGGACGAACAACAATTACGACGGGCCGTATCCGGGCCGTGTTATCATGAGCGGCCAATACGTGCTGACGCGCATTTCCGACGGTCAGATCCTGCGCTCCGCGCGCCGCAGCGTCACGGCGCAGGTGGATCTGCCGCAGCAGGAATTCGCCAAGATCCGGGCAACCCGCGACGCCGAAAACCGTGCGGCGCGCGAACTTGCCGAAATCATCCGCACCGATATCGCCGCCACCCTCGGCCGCTGAGAGCGGCGGCCGTGACGGAGATAAAGTCCCATGAGTTCGAGCGCTTCGCCGAAAATCCGGCGGAGCGCTTTCGCGTTTTTGTACTCTACGGACCGGATCGTGGTCTGGTATCGGAGCGGGCAGGCGTCATCGCCAAAAAGACGGGTATCGATCCCGATGACGCTTTCGCATCGCTGAAACTGACCGCATCCGATCTGCAGGGTGACCCCGGCCGGCTGCTCGATGAAGTAAACGCCATCGGCCTTTTCGGCGGCGAGAAACTTGTCTGGGTCAAAGGAGCCTCAGCCGAAAAGGCTCTGGTAGATGCCCTCCAGATTCTGGCGGACACACCGCCGGAAGGAAGCTTCCTGATCATCGAGGCGGGCGACATCAAAAAGTGGACAGGACTGCGCAAGATTGCGGAGCCGGCACGCTCGATTGCCGCAATCCCCTGTTATGCGGACGATGCGCGCTCTCTGAATGCATTGATAGATCAGGAACTCTCCGTGAATAATCTGCGCATTGCACCGGCTGCGCGGCAAAGGCTGATCGAGCAGCTCGGCGGCGACCGTATTGCTTCGCGCAACGAGATCCGCAAGCTCGCGCTCTATGGCCTTGGGACCGACGTGATCGAGGAAGATGACGTTCTGGCCATCATCGGTGATGCCAGTACCGTTTCCGCCGACGATGCCGTCGACGCCATTCTGAAAGGCGACAGGAACGCCTTTTTCCACGCCACTCAGAAGATCATTTCATCGAAAACGCCGATCTTCCTCGTGCTTCAGGGGTGCCTCAAGCAATTCCAGCTACTCGATCAGATGCGCGCGGAGATGGATGAGAAAAAGCAGCAGGCCGGTCAGGTCACGCAGACGCTCGGACGCCATATCCACTTCCGCAGGAAGCCGATCATCGAAAGAGCGCTGCGCACATGGCAGCCGGCGGCGATCGCCCGCGAGATGAACCGACTGCAGGCAGCCATCCTGCAAAGCCGTCAGCGACAAAGCCTGGAGGAAAGCGTGGCGCTTCTGACATTGCTGTCGACCACACTTCAGTCCGGCCGCGGTGGATAAACAAAAGCCCTCGCGCTGATGCAACGAGGGCTTTTCAAATATGGGTCCAGGACTTCGTAAATCTGAGGTCAGTCGCCCTTGCCGGGATCAGCAGAGAAATAAAGCTCCAGCTTGCCTTCAACGCCGTCCATTTCCTTGGCTTCCGGCATCGGATCGCGCTTGATCGTGATATTCGGCCAGATGGCCGCATATTCGGCATTGAGCTTCAGCCACTTGTCGAGACCCGGCTCCGTATCGGGTTTGATGGCCTCAGCAGGACATTCCGGTTCACACACACCGCAATCGATGCATTCATCGGGATTGATGGCGAGGAAATTTTCACCCTCGTAAAAGCAGTCGACGGGGCAGACCTCAACGCAATCGGTATATTTGCAGCGGATGCAATTGTCGGTCACGACATATGTCATGAAGAACTCCAGAATATGCAGGCCGGGTCTTTGGGCTTCGGAACACAAGCCGTCGCCCGGAATTCAGACAGGGCAATTTCGCAAGTGACGTAATGCCTTTGCCTGCAGATAGCAAGGATAACAATTCTGAAAAACGAGAGCGACCCGGAGGTTTATTCTAATCTTTGCTTCCATCACTGTCCGACAGAAACCTGTCGAGCGCCCTGCGCTCCTTTTTGGTGGGACGCCCGCTACCGGGCTCACGTAGCGCCTGCTCGAGAGGGGTCAGCCTGTCGGAAGGCCCCCGCGGCGGCGTCTGGTCGTCATAAAGAAGTCTGGCTTCTTCATAGGGTCCGCGTCGCACTCCACCGGATTTGACGACGAGCACCTTGTCCATCCGCTCAAAGCCGATCTCCAGCCTGTCCCCCGCCTTCAGCATGTGGCTGGGCTGGCGGATGGCAACGCCATTGACCCTTACGTGGCCCGACTGGATGTAACTCTGGGCCAGCGATCGGGACTTGGCCATGCGGGCAAAGAACAGCCACTTATCGAGACGCTGACGCGTGCTTTCCAGTGGCTGTTCGTTGCTTCCCATAGGCTTACTTCTTCAGCTGCTCCTTGAGCGCAGCCAGCTTTGCGAAGGGCGAATCCGGATCCATCGGCTTCTCCTTGCGCGGCGGCTTGGCTTCGAAGCGCTGCTGACCCTGCGGCTTGCCGCCACGGTCGTTACGCTCCGGCCGGTCCTTGCGCTCCCCACGATCGTGACGATCATTGTTGCGGTTGTTGCCGCGATCAGGACGACCGCCGTCACGCTTGCGCTCGCCATCGCCGCCACGATTGGCTGCTTCGCGATTTTCACCGCCACGATTTTCGCGACGGCCTTCGCCACGACGCTCACCCTGCTCGCGTGCGCCTTCACGAGCCGGACCGCGATGGCCGGGACGACGGTTTTCGCTACGCTGATTTTCGTTGCGACCACCCGGACGCCACAGAAGAACCGGCTTCGGCTCCGAAGGCTCCACACCTTCGGCAGTCACGCTCTCGCCTGCGGCAACCTCTTCACCGACAGTTTCCACAACCGGCGCCTCAGAAGCGTCGCCCTCGGCAACAGCAACCGTTTCCTGCTCTTCGGAAGCCGACTCATCCTGCTCGGTCTCAGCGCTTTCCTCTTCGCCCGTCACCGCTTCTGCGGCGACTGGAGCGGCAGCGCCTGTGTGGCTGGCAAGGAAGGCCTGCGCCTCTTCCGCCGTCACTTGGTCGGCACGGTAACCAAGGCCCTTGAGGATTTCCTCCATGTCATCGAGCGTCGCGCCAAGAATGGAAAGCATCGCGGTCGTCGTGGTAAAACGGCGGCCGTCATAAGCGCCTTCAGGACGCGGCTGCTGGCCGGGCTTCCACTGCAGCAGCGGACGAATGAGATCGGCCAGGCGCTCGAGAATGTCGATACGCACGGCGCGCTTTCCGAGGAAACGGAAACCGGCGAGCTTGTAGAACATCCGCTCGAAGCTGGCATCCGTGACGACCGAGGTGCGGCCTGCGGCCAGAACCGGAATGAGATCGCCATAGCCCGGCTTGCCGAGGCCATCATTCTTCAGCGCCCAGAGCAGCGTGACGAGCTCCGCCGGAGCGGGCTTGAGAAGCGCAGGCAGGAAGACATGATAGGCGCCAAAACGCACACCATAACGGCGCATGGAAGCACGCGCATCCTGATCGAGAGACTTCACGTCCTCGGCGACGTCGCGGCGAAACAGGACGCCAAGATTTTCGACGAGCTGGAAGGCCAGACCCTTCGCCAGACCCTGAAGGTCTTCGGCGCGGGAAATATCATCCAGCGGCTTTAGCACGGTCGCGATCTGATGATTGACGAAACGCTCGATCCGCGCGAGCGCGTGATCACGGGCATTACCGCTCAACTGCTCGTCGGCAAGCATGATCACCCGCGGCTTCATGATATTGTCACCAGCCGCAAGGCGGGCAACCGGCTCGCCAAGCCAGCGAACCAGACCATCGGAGCTCAAAGCGAGATCGCCGTTGCCACTCGCATGCAGACGCGCGGCGCGCGCCTCATATTCGAGCGCCAGCGCCTTCTGCGACGCAGCCTGCACGGCCTTCTGATCCGGCCCTTCCATTCCCGACACCGGCGTGAACCGGAATCCGGCCAATTGGCCGACGTGATGACCTTCTACGAAGACATCACCATTTACACTGATTTCAGCTTCAAGCATCGCATTCTCTCTCAGGCGCCTCATGAGCACAGATGTCCTGCGATCAACAAAGCGTTTCGTCAACCTTTCATGTAGCGCATCGGACAATCGATCCTCGATTTCCCGCGTCTTTTCTTGCCAGTGTGTCGGATCGGCAAGCCATCCTGGGCGGTTCGATACATAAGTCCATGTTCTGATCTGCGCAATCCTCGCAGACAAGGTATCGATTTCTCCATCCGTGCGGTCGGCGCGGCGCACCTGCTCGGCCATGAAATCCTCGTTCACCGCCCCGCGCTTGACGAGATCGAAATAGAGCGTGGAAATGAGGTCTGCATGCTGTGCGGGGGCGATGCGGCGATAATCGGGCAGCGCGCAGGCTTCCCAGAGTTTTTCTACCCGCACATCCGTCGTGGTCACGTCGATGATTTCAGGATACCGCGACAGATATTCAAGCGCTTGCTGGTCGATAGCCGGCAGAGCGCGCGAAAGCCCTTGGATCGTCGGCGCGGCGTCAAGGCTCGCGCGCAGATTGGCGATGGAGGAAAAATCGAAATTTTTCGTTCGCCATTGCAGCACCTTCACCGCGTCGAACTGGTGGGTTTCGATCCGCTCCACCAATTCGTCGTCGAACGGATCGACACGCCCCGTCACGCCAAACGTACCATCGCGAAGATGGCGGCCAGCGCGGCCGGCAATCTGGCCGATTTCACCGGGATTGAGATTTCGGAACTGGTAACCGTCGAATTTGCGGTCCTGCGCGAAGGCGACGTGATCGACATCGAGGTTGAGGCCCATGCCGATGGCATCAGTCGCGACAAGATATTCTACATCGCCCGACTGGTAGAGACCCACCTGCGCATTGCGCGTGCGCGGCGAAAGCGCGCCCAGCACCACGGCCGCACCACCGCGTTGACGCCGGACGAGCTCGGCGATGGCATAAACCTCGTCTGCGGAAAAGGCGACAATCGCGGTTCGCTGCGGCAGGCGGGTGATTTTCTTCTGGCCGGCATAAAAAAGCTGCGACAGGCGCGGCCGCTCCACCACTGTAATTCCCGGCAACAGCTTTTCGAGGATAGGGCGCATCGTGCCAGCGCCGAGCAGGAGCGTTTCCTCCCGCCCGCGCAGATGAAGCACCCTATCGGTGAAGATATGGCCACGTTCAAGATCGCCGGCAAGTTGCACCTCATCGATCGCGACGAAAGCGGCCATCGTCTCGCGCGGCATGGCTTCGACCGTGCATACGGAATATTTGGCCTTGGGAGGCGCAATTTTTTCTTCGCCTGTTATCAGCGCCACATTGGGCGCGCCCACCTTTTCGACCAGACGGGTATAGACCTCCCGCGCCAGCAGACGCAGCGGCAGGCCAATGACACCGCTGCCATGCGCGACCATACGCTCGATCGCGTAATGGGTCTTGCCGGTATTGGTGGGGCCGAGAACGGCCGTGACACCGCGGCCGCTCAGGATCATGGGGCGAAAATTCAACGTAGCATCCGCGAATCGACTTCATCTGCTTGCTGTACCGCCCGCCATTCCTGATGAGGGCCGCACACGCACCACACATGGCAACGCCCGCCGACAAAGGCAATAGGCCTCGCCCGCAAAGTAGCGGAAGTGGGTTTATCAGGCGAATTTTCCATTAATATTCTGATACTTGAGGCGCCAAAAAGAATCCGGCAAAAATGCAATCGATTCGGTTACGGAACAGTCTGCGAACGAATCGAATACGAATCGCTGACTCGTTGCGATTCTGTTTTTGTTCTCCGCAACATCTGGTTGGAGAATTCGCGACGCATACCAGATTGTGAATCCGGGTAAGTCCTTGCCCGGATTCAGCTTTCCACTATCGGGAAATACCGTAATGGACTGTCAAGCGGCAATTGCAGAGGGTGATGTTCACCCCTTGGTGAAGGGTTTCGGTCAAAGCGCCTCGCCAGCAAGAAGGCGTGGCGCATTCGCATCCGTCGTGCCAGCGGCCTGACCGATGAAATAGGACTTGAGACCCGGCAAACGATCAACAACTCCGAGACCGAAATCGCGCATGATGCGAATGGGGCCAACATCGTTGGAGAAAAGCCGGTTCAGGACATCCGTCGTTACACCCATGCGCAACGTGTCGAAACGCCGCCAGGATTGATATCGCTCGAGCACATTGAGAGAGCCGATATCAAGACCGAGACGGTCTGCCTCGACCACGGTTTCGGCAAGTGCCGCCACATCCTTGAAGCCGAGATTGAGGCCCTGTCCGGAGATCGGGTGAATGCCGTGCGCCGCGTCGCCGGCAAGCGCAAACCGTGGCGCGACGAAGGAGCGCGCCAGCGTTAGCCCCAGCGGAAAGGCGCGCCGGGGACCGACGGGACGGACGGGACCAAGCTTGTGGCCAAACCGGCGCTCCAGCTCTTCCTCGAATACAAGATCGTCGGAGGCGACCAACCTGTCGGCATCGGCCGTGCGCTCGGTCCAGACAAGCGAGGAGCGGTTTCCCTTCAATGGCAGGATGGCAAAGGGGCCGGATGGAAGGAAATGCTCTTCCGCGCACCCCTCATGCGGCCGTTCGTGTTCCACGGTCGTGACGATACCGGACTGGTCATAGGCCCAATGCACCGTCTTGATGCCAGCCATATCCCGCAGAGCCGAGCGAACACCGTCGCAGGCAATGAGCAATCGCGCTTCCAGCGATGAACCGTCGGAAAGGGTGATGACTGTCGATTGCGGCCCCACGGCAAAACCGGAAACGCTGAGACCGTGACGGATTTCAATACCAAGACGCTCGCAAAGACCGCGTAGCGCGCCCACCATCGCAACGTTCGGAACCATATGGGCGAAAGGCCTGCCTTCCTCCACGGCGCCGTCAAAGGTGAGAAAGACCGGTCGGACGGGATCGGCGGTCTTCGAATCAGTGACGATCATCTTGTGGATCGGCTGCGCCTCCGGCTCGATCTCGTTCCATATGCCAAAAACATCGAGCATGCGCGTGGCCGCCGCAATGACGGCGGAGGCGCGGACGTCCTTCTTCCAGACATCATCAGGGGCGGCTTCAATCACCTGTACATTGAGGTGCGGAGCAGCCTGCTTGATTGCCACAGCAGCGGAAAGACCGACATATCCGCCACCTGCAACTACCACGTCCAGCATCGCGCTTCTCCTCAAATCTTGTGCACGCATCATCGGCGCACTATAGACCATGTGACGTCTTCCTACAGCCGGAGCAGGCCGAAAAAATGTCGCATCCCTTGCAATCGTCAGACCCGATGGCAAATCTCATCGCCACGCTCGATCTCGAAAAGCTGGAAGAGAACCTTTATCGCGGCGAAAGCCCGCAGATCGGCTGGCAACGTGTTTTTGGCGGTCAGGTCATCGCACAGGCCCTGATTGCCGCCCAACGGACCGTTGACGACGACCGTTTCGTACATTCGCTGCATGCCTATTTCATGCGTCCCGGCGACCCGCTGGTGCCTATCGTCTACCAGGTGGAGCCCATCCGCGATGGTGCAAGTTTCTGCACCCGCCGGGTCGTGGCCATCCAGCACGGCAAGGCAATTTTTTCCATGTCGGCGTCGTTTCAGATATTCGAGGACGGCTTCAACCATCAGATCAGGATGCCTGATGTGACGCCGCCCGAAAAACTGATGAGCGAAGAGCAGATGCAGGCGGCCTTCCTTGCCAACGCGCCCGCTTCGATCCGCAAATACTGGAGCAATAAGCGGCCGATCGAAATAAGGCCGGTTTCGCTGACCCATTATATTTCGAAGGAAAAGCTCGAACCACAGCAGGATATCTGGGTCCGCGCCGTCGGTGACGTGCCTGACGATCCGCGCCTGCAATCGGCCATCCTCGCTTATCTCTCTGACATGACGCTGCTCGACACCTCACTCTATGCCCATGGAACAACCATCTTCGATCCGTCCATTCAGGTGGCGAGCCTCGATCACGCCATGTGGTTTCATCGCCCCTGCCGATTGGATGACTGGCTGCTCTACACGCAGGACAGCCCCAGTGCGTCCGGCGCACGCGGTTTGACCCGTGGTAATATTTTCACCAGACAGGGCGAACTCGTCGCATCAGTGGCGCAGGAAGGTTTGATCCGCAAAAGGGCAAATGATTAAAAATTATGCTTTTTGTAAAAATCGCATATTTAATGGACGCTTTTTTTGGCAACAAATGCCCCTTTTTCAGACGTCCTTCATATAAGTTTTATATTTCAATAAGTTAGATACACACTCAAAACTGGCACGCCCTTTGAATGTATGTCCGCAGTCGCTGTTACTGATCTGCCAGCGGCAGGAGGTTCGGCTCCGTGCCGAGGACAAAACAAAGGATGGGAAACCAGATGAAAATTGTGATGGCCATTATCAAGCCGTTCAAGCTGGATGAAGTGCGCGAAGCGCTCACCGGCGTCGGCATCCAGGGCCTGACCGTGACCGAGGTAAAGGGTTACGGGCGCCAGAAGGGACATACCGAGATTTATCGCGGCACGGAATATGCGGTGAGCTTCCTTCCCAAGCTGAAGATCGAGATCGCGGTTCCATCCGACGTGGTCGATAAGGCCGTTGAGGCGATCGCATCTGCGGCTAAGACCGGGCAGATCGGTGACGGCAAGATCTTTGTCTACTCTATCGAACAGGCCGTGCGCATCCGTACCGGCGAAACCAACACAGAAGCGCTTTGAAGCACGGCTGACAGGGGAGTTTTACAAACATGCAACTCAACAAGTTTTTGACGCTCGGCAAGCTGGGCGCCGCAGCGACGGCCCTGATGGCACCGGCCATCGCCTTTGCCCAGGATGCAGCGCCGGCAGTGGCCGCGGCCGCTCCCGTTCCAGAAAAAGCCGATACCGCCTTCATGTATGTCGCGACAATCCTCGTGCTGTTCATGATCATTCCGGGTCTGGCCCTGTTTTACGGCGGTCTTGTCCGCACCAAGAACATGCTCTCCGTTCTCATGCAGTGCACGGTCATCGGCGCGGTCATGATGCTGGTCTGGGTCATCTACGGCTACTCCTTCGCCTTCGGCGGCGGCACCGGCCCCTATTTCGGTGGTTTCGGCAAGCTGTTCCTGTCGGGCGTTTCGCTTGACAGCACGTCTGCAACCTTCTCGCAGGGCGTCGTGATCTACGAATACACCTTCATCGCCTTCCAGATGACCTTTGCCGCCATCACGCCGGCGCTGATCATCGGTGCCTTCGCAGAACGCGTGAAGTTCTCCGCCGTCATTCTCTTCACAATCCTGTGGGCCACCTTCGTGTATTTCCCGATCGCTCACATGGTCTGGGATGCAAACGGCCTGATCTTCGGCATGGGCGCCCTCGACTTCGCTGGCGGCACCGTCGTTCACATCAATGCCGGTATCGCCGGTCTGATCGGCGCGATCATGGTTGGCAAGCGTACTGGCTTCGGCAAGGACATGATGGCCCCCCACTCCATGACCCTGACGCTCGTGGGTGCAGCCATGCTGTGGTTCGGCTGGTTCGGCTTCAACGCCGGCTCCAACCTCGAAGCATCTGGCGGTGCGGTTCTCGCAACCATGAACACCTTCCTCGCAACCGCTGCAGCGATCGTTTCCTGGTCGCTGGTTGAAAGCTTCACCCGTGGCAAGGCCTCCATGCTGGGCGCCGCTTCGGGCATGATCGCCGGCCTCGTCGCCGTCACGCCTGCTGCCGGCTCCGTCGGCCCTATGGGCGCCATCGTTCTCGGCCTCATCGTCTCGCCAATCTGCTACTTCTTCGTCTCCGTGGTGAAGAACAAGTTCGGTTACGACGACACGGCTGACGTCTTCGGCGTTCACGGCATCGGCGGCATCATCGGCGCTCTCGGCACCGGCATCTTCACCTCGCCGCTGCTCGGCGGCACCGGCAAGCCTGAATTCTCCATCGCCTCGCAGCTCTGGACGCAGTTCGTTGCCGTGGCCATCACCATCGTCTGGTGCGCCATCGTCTCGGCTATCCTTTACAAGATCGTCGACGTGATCGTTGGTCTGCGCGTCCCGGTCGAGGCAGAACGCGAAGGTCTCGACCTCGCTACCCACGGCGAAGCCGCTTACCACTCCTAAGATCAGGGAAAAGGGGTTCTCCATCCCCTTACCCAAAAGAAGGCCCGCTTCGGCGGGCCTTTTCTTTGCCGTAAATCCGGATGCGGCCGCAAAAAACCGCATGGTTAACACGACATTAACCAGCAACCGGTTAGTTTTCCCTGTCAATCCGGGATTGGGTCACCAGCCGAATCTTGCCGAAACCAAGAAAAGCAACGGGTTCAGGGACATGGGCAGAATGCATTCTCCGACATTCGATGGTCGTCACACGCGTTTCGTGTTGACGGCATTTTTCGTGCGTCAGATCATGGCTCTCGCCGGTTTTGCCCTTTTAGCCACGATTGCGCTGGGCATTGCCGCGCTCGCCACATGGAATGTGGCGGATCCGAGCCTCTCCTACGCCACGGGAAACCAGCCCACCAATCTTCTGGGTTATAGCGGCGCGATCTTTGCCGATATCGTGATGCAGTTCCTTGGGCTTTCCGCAATCATCTCGTTCCTGCCCATCATCGCCTGGGCAATCGCGCTCATCGCCGGACGCAAGTTCAATCGCATACCCGCCCGCCTCGTAGCCTGGGTTGCGGGCGCCATCATCTGCGCCGCATCGCTCGGCTGCTTCCCGGCGCCTGTCACATGGCCACTGCCGAACGGCATCGGCGGCGTCATCGGCGACATGATTCTGCGCTTCCCCGCGCTTTTCATCGGCGCCTACCCCACAGGCACCGTCGCGACGGTACTTGGCGTGATTTTCGCCGCACCTGCCGCTTGGCTGATGCTGTTTGCCGCCGGTATCGTCGGCGGTTTAGACGACGAACTGGAGCGGGAAGAAGCCGCCCCGGTCGCCACCAGCAAGGCTCGCGCCGCCCGGCAAGCCGAAGAGGATGATGAAGACGATGGTGAAGGCTTCTTCGCCAACATGCTCGCCTTCGGCGCCATGGCGCATTACTGGTACATCACCCAGGCACGCTTCCGCCGCCTGTTCGGCCTGAAGTCGAAATCCCTGCATGAGGAATTCGAACATCCCTACGACTTCAACGAATATGAATTCGGTACGCTGAACGAACCCTCTCGCCTGAAGACTGCGATCAATCGCCTCGACCAGCGTGCGGAACCGTCTTTCGAAGAGCGCGCCGCATCACGCCGGCAAATGTCGCCTCCCTCCATCGCGCTCGATCATGACGGCGACATTGATGACGAGCCGCCTTTCGATGCGGACGGACGCCGCCTGCCGAACGGCATTCTGTCTGACGACGAATCCGACGAGAAATTCATCCCGCGTCAGGCCCCTGGACGTGGACAGCCCAGAATAACCGCTGCTTCCGCCCGCCCGAAGCCGAGCGAGCGGGTTGCAAGGGAGGCGCAGACCTCCTTCATCGCCGCCGATGGTTTTCAGCTGCCCACCGTCCATCTTCTTGCAGAACCGAAAAATGTCGTGCGCGACAACATGCTGAGCGAAGAAGTGCTGGAACAGAATGCCCGCCTTCTGGAAGGCGTTCTCGAGGATTTCGGCGTCAAGGGCGAAATCATCCATGTCCGCCCCGGCCCTGTCGTCACACTTTACGAACTGGAACCGGCACCCGGCATCAAATCGTCGCGCGTCATCGGCCTTGCCGATGACATCGCCCGCTCCATGAGCGCGATCGCCGCACGCGTCGCGGTCGTCCCCGGTCGCAATGCCATCGGCATCGAACTGCCGAACCAGACGCGCGAAACCGTGTTCCTGCGAGAACTGATTGGCAGCCGCGACTTCGAAAACAGCAAGGCCAAGCTCGCCATGGCGCTCGGCAAGACCATCGGCGGCGAACCCGTCATCGCCGATCTCGCCAAGATGCCGCACCTGCTCGTTGCCGGCACCACCGGTTCGGGCAAATCCGTTGCCATCAACACCATGATCCTGTCGCTGCTTTACCGCATGTCACCGGAACAGTGCCGCCTGATCATGATCGACCCGAAAATGCTGGAACTGTCGATTTATGACGGCATTCCGCATCTGCTCTCCCCCGTCGTCACCGATCCGAAAAAGGCCGTCGTGGCTCTCAAATGGACAGTGCGCGAGATGGAAGAGCGCTACAAGAAAATGTCCAAGATCGGTGTTCGCAATATTGACGGCTTCAACAGCCGCGTGCAGCAGGCGCTCGACAAGGGCGAAATCCTCACCCGCACGGTACAGACCGGCTTCGACCGCCAGACCGGCGAGGCGATCTACGAGACAGAAGAATTCGATCTGAAACCCCTACCCTATATCGTCGTCATCATCGACGAAATGGCCGACCTGATGATGGTCGCCGGCAAGGACATCGAGGGCGCGGTACAGCGCCTGGCGCAGATGGCCCGTGCGGCCGGTATCCACGTCATCATGGCCACCCAGCGTCCTTCGGTCGACGTCATCACCGGCACGATCAAGGCCAATTTCCCGACCCGCATCTCGTTCCAGGTCACCTCCAAGATTGACAGCCGCACGATCCTTGGAGAGCAGGGCGCCGAACAGCTGCTCGGCATGGGCGACATGCTCTATATGGCGGGCGGCGGACGCATCCAGCGCGTGCACGGACCCTTCGTTTCCGACAACGAGGTCGAAGAAATCGTTTCCTATCTGAAGACACAAGGGTCGCCTGAGTATCTGGAAGCAATCACCGAAGAAGAAGACGAGGACGGTGCAGGCGCGAGCCCGGCCGGCGGTGGCAGCTTCTCTGATTCCGAAGACCCCTACGATCAGGCCGTGGCCGTCGTACTTCGGGATGGCAAAGCCTCAACCTCCTATGTGCAGCGCCGTCTCGGTATCGGCTACAACCGCGCCGCCTCGCTGATCGAACGGATGGAGCAGGAGGGCATTATCGGTCCCGCCAACCACGCCGGAAAACGCGAAATCCTCGTACCGACAGAAGCAGATATCATCGAGCGGTAAGTCCGCAACCAAGCAGGGCGAAGAAGCGTTATTACACGCTTTCAACGTCATGAAGCCGCCGCCTTTTATGCGGACAATCGCTGCGATGAAGGAGAATAGAATGAACGACCTCACCACCGGCGACACGGCCACCGCAAACGCCACACAAAACGGCATGACGCGACGTGGCGTGCTGACGGCGTTTTCCATGGCTGCGGTTATCGCCGGCCTTTCGCCACTCGACGCATTTGCCCAGGCGGCCAGTAATACCGCGACGGCGCAAAAAATTGCCAATCACTTCTCTTCGGTCAAAACCATGATGGGTGAATTCGTGCAGTTCGGCCCCCGCGGCGAACAAACCGGTGGCAAATTTTACATCGAACGGCCGGGCAAGCTTCGCTTTAATTATGAAGATCCCTCGCCCATGCGCGTCATCTCCGATGGCAGGAATGTCGTCATCGGCAACATGAAACTGAAGACATGGGATCTTTATCCGCTATCGAAGACCCCGCTCAGCCTGCTTCTCTCCGACAAGATCGATCTCAGCAACCAGAAGGTCCGGAACGTGAAGGAAGAATCGGACCTGACCACCATCGTGCTGGGTGACAAAAGCGTTTTCGGCGACTCCACCATTACGCTGATGTTCGATCCGAAGACCTTCGATCTGAGGCAATGGACCACGACCGACGCCCAGAACAAGGATACGACCGTCATGATTTTTAACGTCCAGACCGGCGTGAACCTTGATGAGCGGGTCTTCAACATCAATTATGAGGAAGTGCGCAGAGGCGGCTGACATTCCTCGCCCCTGCAAGCTCTTCGGAAGGCGGCTCTCAGGTCGCCTTTTTCATTTTGCCGCTAAAATACGTTCCCGTTTTCGTCGCGATGTTATAAGCCTGCGCCCCGGAAACATGTCACGGCCACGCGGTTCGTGGCGGCAAAAGCGGAGCACATGCATGTCGTTTTCGATAACTACCTGGAACATCAACTCGGTCAGGCTCAGAATGCCGATCGTCGAGCAGTTTCTGGTGCGTTACAAGCCTGACATCCTCTGCCTGCAGGAAACGAAATGCCCGAATGGCGAGTTTCCGATGAAGCCGCTGAAGGCACTCGGTTACGAACACGTCATCATCCATGGCCAGAAGGGCTATCACGGTGTGGCGATCGCTTCGAAAATCCCACTGATCGAAGATCACCGGCAGGATTATTGTGGCGTCGGCGATGCACGGCATATCTCCGCGATTTTCCAGGTCGGATCGCGCCGCGTGCGGCTGCATAATTTTTACGTGCCGGCCGGCGGCGACGAGCCGGATCGATCGATCAACCCGAAATTCGGCCACAAGCTCGATTTCATCGAGGAAATGAAGGCGCTGCGCGCCGATGGCGTGCCCGGCACATCGTCCATTCTCGTCGGCGATCTCAACATCGCGCCACTCGAAAATGACGTCTGGTCGCACAAGCAGCTTCTGAAGATCGTCAGCCATACGCCTGTCGAAACCGAGGGCATGCTTGATATAATGAAGCAGGGCAACTGGCTCGATCTGATGCGCCTGAACGTACCGGAGACGGAAAAGATCTATACCTGGTGGAGCTACCGCGCCAAGGATTGGGAAGCGGCTGATCGCGGCCGCCGTCTCGATCATATCTGGTCCTCGCAGGATCTCGGTTCCTCGCTTGAAAAAATCGAGATATTGCGTGAAGCCCGCGGCTGGAACCGGCCGTCGGACCACGTCCCCGTCACGGCTCATTTTCGCTTCTGAATAACGGCGCTGGCGTCAGACGAAGCGGTTCTGCAAACGGGCGGCACCCGCCGCCAGCGACGAAATATTGTCACGAATGCGCGCCGATACGATCTCGGCAACCTCCGGAAACTCCTCCACCAGCCGGTGAAAGAGGATACGCGTTATCCGGATGACTTCGGAATCTTCAGCGGCGACGGCGGTGAACTTCCTTTCACAGAGAGTGAAAAGCGCCAGCTCCGAAAGCAGCGCACCCTTGCCGGGCGTCGCCTGCAACAGGGGTTTGCCATCCCGCCCGGCAGTAAACAGTTCAAAATGACCCGATGTCACGGCAAAGGCGCATTCGGCCGGCGAATGTTCCCGGAACAATGTCTGCCCGGCCGACACGCGGCGACGTTCAGCACCAAAGGCGATAAGCCGCAGCTGATCGTCGCTGAAACCTGCGAACAACGGCACTTGCCCCAGCAGAATGATATCGTCCGTCAAGGCCATGTCGATCACTACTCCGGAAAACCGCCTGCATCACTATAGCGGTTTTCCAATATCGGTCCTCAAAATACAAGATGTTAGAACGCCGCGCGTCTTTGTCGACACGCGGCGTGAGCTGTCAAACATGACATAAACGGCAGCGTGGCTCAGGGAACGATCTTGTAACCACCGTTCTCGGTCACCAGGATTTCGGCGTTTGACGGATCCCGTTCGATCTTCTGGCGCAGTCGATAGACATGCGTTTCGAGCGTATGCGTCGTCACACCGGAATTGTAACCCCAGACCTCTTCGAGCAAAACATCGCGCGTTACCACCGTGCTGCCGGCACGGTAGAGATAACGGATGATCGCCGCTTCCTTTTCCGTCAAACGGATTTTCTTGCCGTCTTCCGTTGTCAGCAGCTTCTGGCTGGGCTTGAACTGATAAGGACCAACGGTGAAAACCGCGTCCTCGCTCTGTTCATACTGGCGCAGCTGCGCCCGGATGCGCGCAAGAAGCACGGCAAAGCGGAAGGGCTTTGTCACGTAATCATTGGCGCCCGCTTCGAGCCCAAGGATCGTATCGGAATCGGTGTCGTGCCCGGTCAGCATAATGATCGGCGCCTTGAAGCCGCCCTTACGCAAAAGCTTCACCGCTTCACGGCCGTCCATGTCCGGCAGGCCTACATCCATGATCAGAAGATCGACCTGAGCGTTTTTGGCAGTCTGCATCGCCTGCGCGGCATTCGCACCGCTCAAGAGCGAGAATTCCTCATAGGGAGACAATTGCTCGGTCAGCGTCTCCCGAAGATCGTCGTCATCGTCCACCAGAAGGATAGTGCGAGCCGTCATTCGGATTCTCAGCCTTTCTTACTTTAATCGTCAGCCAATTCAGCGATTTGCCGGTAAAAGGTCAACCCATTGCCATCATATGATGAAGTGCTATGACTTCACGTTAAATAACCTGCAAAGCAAAATCTCGTGAAAAACATGAGCAAACGCCCCACGGAACAACGTAAACGCGTATCGACACTCATGGTTCGGCCGGCTCCCATGAAAATCAGCCGCGCGATCGTGCAACTTGGACATCTCACTTTTCCCGCCGCCATTGGGCGTCATGGCCGCACCGTGCTGAAACGCGAGGGAGACGGTAAATCACCGATTTCCGTCACCCGCCTGCTGCAAGGATTTTATCGCGGCGATCGCATTTCCGCCATTGCGACGGCGTTGCCGATGCAACGAACGCTGAAGTCCATGCTATGGTGCGACGAACCTCGTAATCCCAATTATAATAGGCTGGTCAAGGCGCCCTTTACACCAAGCCATGAAGAAATGATGCGCAAGGACGGCCTCTATGACGTCTGTCTGGTTCTGGACTGGAACATCACCTCGAGAAGCCGCAACCGCGGCTCGGCGATCTTCATGCATTTGATCCGGCCGGGATACGAGCCAACCGCAGGCTGCGTTGCGGTCCACCCGCGCGACATGAGGCGCATCCTGCCCCATATTCACAAGGGTACGAAAATCCGTATTCTGTGATGGACAATGCAGCCAATCAGGCAACAAAAAACCCGCCATCAAGGCGGGTTTTTTTAGAAGGAAAAGGCCCCTATTAAGCGGCTTCATCCTGAGAATCGTCTTCTTCGACAGCCTTGCCACGCTTGGGGCCTTTGGCAAGGTTGACTTCCACCAGGCGAACAGCCTCGGTTTCCGACATCTTGTTGACGGCGGCGATTTCGCGCGCCATGCGGTCGAGAGCAGCTTCATAAAGCTGACGCTCGGAATAGGACTGCTCCGGCTGGTTTTCCGCACGGTAGAGATCGCGCACAACTTCCGCAATCGCGATGAGATCGCCGGAATTGATCTTCGCATCATATTCCTGCGCGCGGCGAGACCACATGGTCCGCTTCACACGTGCCTTGCCCTGCACCACTTTCAGCGCCCGCTCGACAAAATCGCCTTCGGAAAGCTTGCGCATGCCGATGCTGACAGCTTTAGCGACGGGAACTTTAAGACGCATCTTGTCTTTTTCGAAATCAATGACAAAAAGCTCAAGCTTCATGCCGGCGACTTCTTGTTCCTCGATGGCAGAAATGGTACCGACACCATGAGCGGGATACACAATCGCTTCACCGGTTTTAAAGCCGTGATGTGCTGGAGATTTCTTCTGCTGGGTCGTCATTCGTTCTAAAAACTCCCTGTTACATACCCGGGGATGCCGGGGTTGGGTCGGTCAGGCCCTGATGAGACGGGGGAACCGTCAGGTGACTCCGCACTGGTCCAGCCGTGCACGCAAAAACACACCTACCCGTCTTGCGGGGTTCGATAACGTAAACGCTCGATATGTCACGGAAACCGCGTGCAAAAGAGGTGTTGCTTTCGTGGTGTTTTTGGGCACACAAATGCCACGCTGTGGATCAGTGTCGTTGGTGTACCACAAAAATAGGCGCAAATCAATAATTTGCTTCAACCGTGGCCGCAACATCACATGGCGGTCCAAGAACCGCCTAAAAATTAGCCGCAAAAATACTGTCGTCTGCTTCTAGACCGAGCCTTACGATAAAAGAAGCAAAAAAATTTCACTTACCGAGTGAAGAAACACGATAGCCTCTTAAACTCTTCGTAATTCCACGCCAATATCCGATTCGACCGAAAAGGCAAAATCCGCAAATTGGCGATGCTTTTTTATATTAAAGTGTGATTTTTGGAGGAATCCACGTCAAATGGGCTACAGAAACAATCCAAAACGCGAAAAACAGATCGAAAAAGCGCGCCAGCAGGCAATTGCCGAAAATGTCGAATTTCTTGATCCCGGTATTCTTTATGGAAGGGCAAGTGCCGACGATATAGAATATTATTCCGCGGAGATGCTGGCAGCGAGTGCCGCCCACAGTTTCCAGGCGCTTTCGCAGTGGACCGGAGAGGCTCCTCATATCAGCATTTCCCAGGCGGAAGGCGTTTCGCCACGGGATGTTCCCGTAACGATTCTGACCATCATTGGTCGCAACATGCCCTTCCTCTATGATTCCGTCATGGGCGAAGTCACCAGCACCTATCGCGGCCTTTACCTTGCCGTGCACCCTATTCTCGTGCGTGATAGCGAGACAAAGGGTGGTTACCGGCTGGCAGAGCCCGAGGATGATCCTGCCGAAAACATCAGCCTCATCCAGCTGCATATCGCGCCGCTTTCGCAGCAGGCGGCTTCAGCGCTGGAAGAGCGGCTGCGCTTTGTGCTGAAGCAGGTAGAATCCGCCTATCGCGACTGGCGGCCAATGCTTACAAAACTCGACGAGGCATTGGATGAATTGTCGAAACGCGGATCTCCACGGCGTAAGAGCGAACGCGCGGAGGCCGTCGAGTTCCTGAACTGGCTTCGCAACGACAATTTCACCTTCCTCGGCATGCGTGACTACACCTATTCCGGTAAGGGCAAAAACGCCAAGATCGAGCGCGGTGACGGCGTCGGCCTCGGCAGCCTCAGCGACCCCGATGTGCGCGTATTGCGCCTCGGCAAGAATGCGGTGACGACGACGCCGGAAATTCTAGCCTTCCTTGACGGCCCGGACTTCCTCATCGTCACCAAGGCGAATGTGAAGTCCATCGTCCATCGCCGCGCCTATATGGATTACATCGGCATCAAGCGCTTCGACGAGGACGGCAATGTCGTTGGTGAGCTGCGCATCGTCGGCCTTTTCACCGCGACTGCTTATACACGTTCGGTGAAACAGATACCGCTGCTCCGCGCCAAGGTCGCGGATGTCGAACGGCATTTCGGCTTCGACCCCAACAGCCACTCCGGCCGCATTCTGCAGAACACGCTGGAAGCCTATCCGCGTGACGATCTCTTCCAGATCGAGACGGATCTCCTGATCCGCTTCATCGAGCAGATCATGGAACTGAGCGACCGTCCGCGCGTGCGTGTCCTTGCACGTATCGACCGTTTCGACCGCTTCGTTTCCGCCATAATTTTCGTGCCCCGCGAAGAGTATAATTCCTATGTGCGCGAGAAGATCGGCGATTATCTGAGCAGGGTCTATGACGGGCATATTTCCGCCTATTACCCCGCCTTTCCCGAAGGCGCCGTCGCCCGCGTCCACTTCATCGTCGGCCGCACCGAAGGCAAGACGCCGCGCATCGCGCAGGACAAGCTTGAAGATGCCGTCAGTGATATCGCGGCACGCTGGATAGATCATTTCGTCGCTCTCTCCGAACCGGGCGCGCCGGTGCTGGAGGTCGATCAGGCCTATCAGGAAGCCTTCACGCCCGAAGAGGCGATCGGCGATATGCCTGACATTCTGGGCGCGGCAAAGGGTGAACCGGTCCGCATCGAGTTCTACCAGCAGGAGGGCCAGTCAGCCGATACGCTGTCGTTGAAAATCTTCCACCGTGACGGCCACCTGCCGCTTTCACGCCGTGTGCCACTGCTCGAAAATCTGGGTTTTAACGTCATCAGCGAACGAACCTTCGATATTGGTGTCGTTTCGGAAGGCGAAAAGCGCGACATCGTGCTGCATGACATGGAACTATCAGTCGCAGCCGGCACGACGCTCGATCTGCCGCACTACGGACCGAAACTCGAGGAGGCTTTCCTCGCCGCGTTCTCCGGCAAGGTGGACAACGACAACTTCAACCGCCTGATCCTGGCCTGCGGCCTCAATGTGCGCGAAGTCTCCGTGCTGCGCGCCTATGCCCGTTATCTGCGCCAGACCGGTATCGTCTATTCGCAGGAGCATATTTCCGAAACCCTCTATAAATATCCTGATATCTCCCGGAATATTTTCGCGCTGTTCAAGGCCGGCTTCGATCCGTCGATCGAAGAGAAGAAGCGGCTGAAGAAACTCGCGGAGATTCACAAGGCCATCGAAGCCGCGCTGAGCGGCGTTCCCAATCTCGACGAGGACCGCACGCTGCGGCGCTACGTCAACGCAATCGATGCGACGCTGCGCACCAACTACTTCCAGAAAAATGCCGACGGCACCCCGCGTGACCTTCTGGCATTCAAGTTCGATCCGAAACATCTGGACGGCCTGCCCGATCCCCGCCCCTTCCGCGAAATCTTCGTTTACGGCACCGAGGTCGAAGGCGTGCATCTGCGCTTTGGCAAGGTGGCCCGCGGCGGTTTGCGCTGGTCGGATCGCGGCCAGGATTATCGCACCGAAGTGCTCGGCCTCGTCAAGGCGCAGCAGGTGAAGAATGCGGTCATCGTGCCTGTCGGCGCCAAGGGCGGTTTCTTCCCGAAGAACCTGCCTGCCGGCGGCTCCCGCGACGAGGTGTTCAATGCTGGCCGGGAGGCCTACAAGACCTACATCCGCACGCTGCTCTCGATCACCGATAATATCGTTGACGACGCCATTGTGCCGCCGGCCGATACATTGCGGCTTGACGGCGACGACCCCTATTTCGTCGTTGCCGCCGACAAGGGAACGGCCACCTTCTCCGATACCGCAAACGGCCTCGCCCATGAGGCTGGCTTCTGGCTGGACGATGCCTTTGCATCGGGTGGGTCCGCCGGTTACGACCACAAGAAGATGGGCATCACCGCCCGCGGCGCCTGGGAAACGGTAAAGCGCCATTTCCGCGAAATGGACACCGACATTCAGACCACGCCCTTCACCGTGGCGGGCGTGGGCGACATGTCCGGCGACGTTTTTGGCAACGGCATGCTGCTTTCGGAAAAGATCAGGCTGATCGCCGCCTTCGATCAT
This sequence comes from Agrobacterium sp. NPDC058088, assembly GCF_042885035.1. Classification (NCBI taxonomy): domain Bacteria; kingdom Pseudomonadati; phylum Pseudomonadota; class Alphaproteobacteria; order Hyphomicrobiales; family Rhizobiaceae; genus Agrobacterium; species Agrobacterium sp. NPDC058088. Next base: position 54,803 of record NZ_JBHVSU010000011.1, read on the forward strand.
CGCGACATCTTCATCGACCCGGATCCCGATACGGACAAGTCCTTTGCCGAGCGCAAGCGGCTTTTCGAACTGCCACGCTCCAGCTGGCAGGATTATGATCGCTCAACCCTCTCGGCCGGCGCAATGATCATCTCGCGTTCCGAAAAATCGGTGACGCTGACGCCGGAAGCCGTGGCCGCCATCGGCCTCGACAAGTCAGTCGCCACGCCCTTCGAGATCATGACTGCAATCCTGAAGGCGCCGACCGATCTCCTCTGGTTCGGCGGCATCGGCACCTACATCAAGGCGGCGGTGGAGACTAATGCCGAAGTGGGTGATAGGGCCAATGACCCCATCCGCGTCAATGCAACGGAACTGCGCGCCAAGGTCATCGGCGAAGGCGCCAATCTCGGAATCACCCAGAAGGGGCGCATCGCCTATGCGCTTGCGGGTGGGCGATGCAACTCCGACGCCATCGACAATTCGGCCGGGGTGAACTCCTCCGACGTCGAGGTCAATATCAAGATCGCGCTCGCCTCCGCCGTGAATAGCGGCCGCCTGACGATGCCAAAGCGCAACCAGCTTCTCGCTTCCATGACACCGGAAGTGGCGCAGCTGGTACTGCGCAACAACTACCTGCAATCGCTGGCGATCTCGCTGACGGAGCGGCTGGGCCTTTCGAACCGCGAAGAACTCGGCCGCCTGATGAGCGCGCTGGAGGCGACCGGACAACTGAACCGCAAGGTGGAAACCCTGCCGAACAATGCCGAATTCAGCGAAAGATATGCCACCGGCAAACCGCTGACACGGCCGGAAATCGGCGTGCTCCTCTCCTATGCGAAGCTGACCCTGTTTGATGCGCTGGTGGCAAGCCCACTACCGGATGAGCCTTATCTCCAGCATCTGCTGGTAGATTATTTCCCAGCCAAGATGCAGAAGAACTATGCGGACGATATCAAGGGGCATCGCCTGCACCGCGAAATCGTCGCAACCGCGCTCGCCAATGCCGTGGTCAACCGCGGTGGTCCTGGCTTTGTGCAGAAACTTGCCGATGCGAGCGGTCTGCTTGCCGCCGACGTCGTGAAGGCGGCGGTGATCGTCGAGGATGGTTTCGGCCTTAAACGCCTGTGGGGCGAGGTCGATGCGCTTGACGGCAAGATTGGCGGCGAGATCCAGAACGGACTTTACGCCACCATCACCCGCATCTTTTCCGACGCAAGCAGGCTTTACCTGCAAACCGGCAGCGCGGGCGCGGCGACAGGTGATATGGCGAGCGAGATCGATCGTCTGAAAACCGCGATCAAGACGCTGTCGCCGGCAGCGGCGAAATATCGCCGCGAACTTGGCTTCACGGAAATAGCGGGTGTGCCCTCCGCTCTTCTCGAGGAGCTGGATACGCTTTCCCTGCTCGTCTATGTGCCTGAAATCATGCGCATCGCCGAAAGCGCGGGCACCACGCTTGCGCGCGCCGCCGAAAGCTATGCCACCGTCTCCTCGACCTTCCGCGTCGCGCGTCTGCTGGATGCAAGCCAGCGCATCACACCGGCGGACCATTATGAGAGTCTGGCTCTCCTGCGCAGCCAGGACCAGATCTCCTCGTCGAGACGCCGCATCGTCATCTCGGCCCTTACCGAGTATGCCAAGGAAAAGGACCCGGTTCAGGCCTGGTATGCGGCTGACCGCGTGCGCGTCAACCGCATCGTTTCCGAACTCGGCGCGCTCAGCGAAAGTGGCGACACCAACCTTGCCCGCCTTACCGTGGCGGCCGGGCTGCTTTCCGATATCGTTCAGGCACGTTGATCGATAAAGTTAATCGCCACCCGGTGCATATCTTCCGGGTGGCGGCAAAAATTCCGATACGCTACCGTCTCCGCACATGCCAAATCTCTACTATCTACCGATAGGAGTCTAAATGACTGCCCCTTCCCCGAACGCGGAAACAGTGGTTGCCAAACGCGGCATATGGGGATGGATTATGTTCGACTGGGCGGCGCAGCCCTTCTTCACTGTTGTCACCACCTTCATTTTCGGCCCCTATTTCGTTGCCCGCCTCACCGATGACCCTATTTCGGCGCAGGCGACATGGAGCAACATGGCGACGGTGTCGTCGATCATCATCGCCCTCTTCTCCCCCATTCTCGGCTCCATCGCCGATCAATCCGGCGCGCGCAAACCATGGATTGCCTTTTTTGCGATCATCAAGATCACCAGCCTCTTTTTTCTCTGGTTTGCCGCACCCGGTTCGCCGATCATCTTGCCCGTAATCTGCATGATCCTCGCCTCCATCGCGGCGGAATTTTCGATTGTCTTCAACGATTCCATGATGCCGCGGCTGACCAATCCGCAAAATGTCGGACGCATCTCCAATCTCGCCTGGGGGCTGGGGTATCTCGGCGGCATGGTAGTGCTGATCGTCGTGGTAACGCTTCTGGCTGCCAACCCGCAGACGGGACTGACCATCGCCGGCATCAAGCCGCTTTTCGGTCTAGACCCGACCACCGGCGAGGATGCCAGAATAACCGGCCCACTTGCCGCACTCTGGTATCTCGTCTTCATTCTGCCGATGTTCCTGTTAACCCCTGACGCTGAAAAGGGCCTTCCCTTTGCAGCCGCCATCCGCTCGGGATTGGGGGAACTGAAGATCACGCTGCGCGAACTGCGATACCGCCCCTTGCTGTTGCGGTTTCTGGTAGCACGCATGCTCTATCAGGATGGCGTCAATGGTGTTCTCATTCTGGGGGGAGCCTTCGCCGCCGGCATGTTCGGCTGGGCGACGATGGAAATCGGCCTCTTCGGCATTCTGCTCAATGTCGTCGCCATCGCAGGCTGCTTTGCTGCCGGACGGCTCGATCAGAAACTCGGCTCGCGCATCACCATCCTCATCAGTCTGATGCTTCTGCTGCTGGCCACGCTCGGTATCGTCTCCACGCAAAAGGGTTCGACCCTGTTTGGCTGGATACAATTATCGACGGCGGACAATGGCGGCATCTTCGCGACGGGAGCGGAAAAAGCCTACCTGCTCTATGGCGTCTTGATCGGCCTTGCCTTCGGCCCGGTTCAGGCGTCATCGCGTTCTTATCTCGCCCGCAACATCACGGTGGCGGAAGCAGGCCGATATTTCGGCATCTATGCGCTGTCGGGGCGCGCCACGAGTTTCATGGCGACGCTGTCATTTTCCATAGCCACCACTATAAGCGGCTCCGCCCATATCGGCATGGCCACGCTCATCGTATTCCTGGGGGCGGGTTTCCTGCTGCTGTTGCGCGTTCCCGAAAGAGCGGCAGGCTAAAAGCCATAAGCAGCAGCCGATGCGGTGGTCAATTCCAGCATCGGCCGGAACAGCGCAGACTCAGAGCTGGTCGAGCTTTTGCTGCAATGCGCGCAACTGCGCTTTCAACTCATCGATTTCGGATGCATTCGGTTTGCGGGTTTCCTTCGGCGCCTGCGGCATTGCGAAAGGTGTGAAACCCTGCATCGCCTGCCGGAACAGTTCCGTGTTGCGGCGTATCTGCTCTTCCATCATCTGAAGCGGTGCCTGGAAGTTGCGGGCAAGCGAACCATCGCCAAAAGCCTTGGCCATATGCTCCTGCATCTGGCTCTGCTGGTCGGAGAAGGTCTTCATTGAATGTTCTAGAAATGTCGGAACGACCATCTGCATCTGGTCGCCGTAATAGGAGATCAATTGCCGCAGAAACGCCGTCGGCAGCAGCGTATTGCCGGTTTTGGCTTCCTGTTCGACGATGATCTGCGTCAGGACCGCGTGGGTGATGTCCTCGGACGACTTGGCGTCCTGAACCTTGAAGTCTTCGCCGCGCTTGACCATCTGCGCCAGATCATCGAGCGTCACATAGGTGCTCGTGCCGGTATTATAGAGCCGCCGGTTCGCGTATTTTTTAATGATTGTCTCGCCGTCGTGTTTCGCCATGCCCGCCTCCTCGCGATGATGGTATTTTCTTGTTTTTTGCTTTTCTTGCTCTTCCCGATACAAAGTGTATGCGCAAAATACGCTGTCTGACAAATGTTTTGTGCATCGCAACAGTTTGTTTTTTGCGCAGCAATTTTTGGCAAGATTTCAGCTTGCTTTAGCAACATCTTTTAAAGCAACTTTCGGCATTTGACTTGTATTGAAAGCTTTGCCAGTCTCCGCCCGCATGTGAGGAGAATAGAGATGACCCTGCCTTCAATCGTGATTGCCAGCGCCGCGCGCACCGCCGTCGGCTCTTTTAACGGCCACTTCGCCAATACGCCGGCCCATGAACTCGGCGCCACCGTCATTAGTGCGGTGTTGGAACGCGCCGGCATTGCGGCCAATGAAGTGGATGAGGTCATTCTCGGTCAGGTCCTGACGGCAGGCGAGGGGCAGAATCCCGCGCGCCAGGCAGCGATGAAAGCCGGCATTCCTCAGGAAGCGACCGCCTTTGGCCTCAACCAGCTCTGCGGTTCGGGCCTGCGCGCGGTTGCCCTTGGCATGCAGCAGATCGTGACGGGCGATGCGGACATCGTGATCGCCGGCGGCCAGGAATCCATGTCCATGGCGCCCCATTGCGCGCACTTGCGCGGCGGCGTGAAAATGGGCGACTTCAAGATGATCGACACCATGCTGAAAGATGGCCTGACCGACGCCTTTTACGGTTATCACATGGGCATCACCGCCGAAAACATCGCCCGCCAGTGGCAGCTTTCCCGCGATGAGCAGGACCAGTTCGCAGTCGCATCGCAAAACAAGGCGGAAGCCGCCCAGAGCGCCGGCCGTTTCACTGACGAAATCGTCGCCTTCACGGTCAAAGGCCGCAAGGCCGATATCGTCATCGACGCGGACGAACATATTCGTCATGGCGCATCACTCGAAACCATGGCCAAGCTGCGCCCCGCCTTCGACAAGGAAGGAACGGTCACGGCCGGTAACGCCTCTGGCCTGAATGATGGCGCCGCGGCCACACTTTTGATGTCTGAGCATGAAGCGGCAAAACGCGGTATCAAGCCGCTGGCGCGTATCGCCTCCTGGGCAACGGCTGGTGTTGATCCGCAGATCATGGGCACCGGCCCCATCCCCGCCTCCCGCAAGGCACTGGCCAAGGCCGGCTGGTCGATAAACGATATCGGCCTTGTCGAGGCCAACGAGGCCTTTGCCGCCCAATCCTGTGCCGTTGTGCGCGAACTGGGGCTTAATCCCGATATCGTCAACGTGAACGGCGGGGCGATTGCCATCGGGCATCCCATCGGTGCCTCCGGTGCACGCGTTCTGAACACGCTGATTTTCGAGATGCGTCGCCGCAACGTATCAAAGGGCCTCGCAACGCTCTGCATCGGTGGTGGCATGGGTGTCGCCATGTGCATCGAGGCACTCTGAAAACCCTCTCAGAGCTTACCAAAAAGCAATTCCGGTTCGGTAGACATTAGGGTAGAAGCGGCCTCCCATTGGCCGTATTTCTATGGCCGTTGAGCACGACGAAAGAGTTCTGCAATAGTTGGAAGCGCTAGTAGATCGAGGCGCTTCGTTGACAGGTCATGGAGGCCGATATGAGCCGGGTTGCTTTGATTTCCGGCGGGACGAGCGGCATAGGCGCCGCAATCGCCCGCGCCCTGCAGGCAGCCGGCTACCGCGTGGCCGTCAACTATGCCTTTACGACCGACAGGGCGGAAGCCTTTCAGAAGGAAACCGGCATCCCGGCATTTCAATGGGATGTCCGCGATTACGACGCCTGCGTCAACGGCATAGCGAAGGTGGAGGAGACTTTCGGTCCTGTCGAAGTCCTCGTCAACAACGCCGGCATCACCCGCGACGCCATGTTTCACAAGATGTCGCCTCAGCAATGGCGAGAGGTGATCGACACCAACCTCACCGGCGTCTTCAACATGACGCACCCCGTCTGGCCAGGCATGCGGGAGCGCGGCTTCGGACGCATCGTCAACATCTCTTCCATCAACGGCCAAAAGGGTCAGGCGGGACAGGTCAATTATTCCGCCTCGAAAGCGGGCGATATCGGCTTCACCAAGGCGCTTGCCCAGGAAGGCGCCAGCCGCAACATCACCGTCAACGCCATCTGCCCAGGCTATATCGGCACGGAGATGGTGCGGGCGATACCGGAAAAGGTTCTGGCAGAACGGATCGTGCCGCAAATTCCCGTCGGGCGGCTGGGCGAGCCTGAAGAAATAGCGCGCTGCGTTCTGTTTCTGGTGTCGGACGAGGCGGGGTTCATAACCGGCTCCACCATGACGGCCAATGGTGGACAGTATTTCGCCTGAAGAGCCACCGCTCGCTTACAGCGATCGACCTACATCGATCACAATCCCGTGATAATAACGGGTTTATTTAATTATTTTCTTATATACGAAGCATCGATTTCATATCATTTCGAATAGCTAAACAATTGAAAATACGATATTTTTGGTAAAGTTTAGAAGGGGTCTAAAAGACTCACTGCTGGTAGCTTCAGATGTTTTTCTTGACAGCCAGTGTCCTGTTTTGGTTTAAGAACGAAAACAACGTGTTGCGTCATACAGGCAGTTTATCATGCTGGTTTGCAGCTGCAATTACATCACTGATCATGAGATCAAGGACGTCATCAACGAGCTCCTCGATGAGGACTGTTGGCAGCTTATCGTTCCCGCAAAAGTGTATCATGCCATGGAAAAACGTGGTCGCTGCTGTGGCTGTTTTCCCTCCGTCGTCGACTTGATCATCAAAACCACAGAAGAATATCACGCCCGTCGCCACTCGACGGAGGCCGATGTTTTTGATTTTATGTCCCGCCTAAAGCGATTCCATGAAGAGAATAGGAGAGCGGACATTGAAAGGCGACAAAAGAGTCATCGAGCGGCTTAACGAGGCACTGTTCCTCGAACTCGGTGCAGTAAATCAATATTGGCTTCACTATCGTCTTCTGAACGACTGGGGTTACACCAAACTCGCAAAGAAGGAACGCGCTGAGTCCATCGAAGAGATGCAGCACGCCGATAAGCTGATCGACCGCATTATCTTCCTCGAAGGCCATCCGAACCTTCAGACCGTTGCGCCGCTCCGGATCGGCCAGAACGTCAAGGAAGTTCTGGAAGCTGATCTGGCAGGCGAATACGATGCTCGCGCGTCTTACAAGCAGTCCCGTGACATCTGTCATGAAGCCGGAGACTACGTCTCCATGAAACTGTTCGAAGCCCTGCTGATCGATGAAGAAGGCCATATCGACTTTCTCGAGACTCAGCTTGAGCTGCTCGCCAAGATTGGCGAAGAAAAATACGGCCAGCTTAACGCCGATTCCGCCAACGAAGCGGAATAAGCACTGGCAACAGAACGGAAAAGGCGGCCTTGGCCGCCTTTTTTATTTACCGGAAAGGTGCTGGAACTCCGCCACGACCTTTTCATAGACCGCACGCTTGAAGGGCACGATCAGTTCCGGAAGGCTTTGCATCGGCTTCCAGTCCCAGGCATCGAATTCGGCCGAATGCCCGGTGGGCGGCGGATCGATCTGAATTTCGCTTTCATCACCCTCGAAGCGGAACGCGAACCAGCGCTGCGCCTGACCGCGATATTTTCCCTTAAGGCCGATACCGATCAGTTCGGGCGGCAGGTCATAGTGAATCCAGTCGCTTGCTTCCGCAAGCAGGGTCACCGTTTTCATGCCCGTCTCTTCGTAGAGTTCACGAATGGCAGCCGTCAAAGGCCTTTCGCCATCATCGATGCCGCCCTGCGGCATCTGCCACAATTGCGGTGAGCCATCATATTCGGAGTTGCCCTCCTTGATACGCCGGCCGGCCCAGACGAGGCCCTGAGCGTTCAGAACCATTATTCCCGCACAGGGACGGTAAGGCAAATCTTCTGCTTTGATTGTCATGGGAAACCCGCACTGTCTGAGCGCCGGAAATGGTCGCAGGCAAGGTTTACTGCCCCGCCTGCCCGGAGACAAGCGCGGAAACACCGACAATTTCAATGCCGCGCCCACCAGCCTCGCGTGACCATTTCGAGATAGCCGCAATGCTTTCATCGAATGCCGACGCTACGCCGATCGCCTGGCCGTTACGGCGCGCAATCCGCTCCAGCTCGTCCAGCTTGCGCAGAATGGAAGCTTCTGTGACTTCTCCGTCGAGCAGAATATCCGCAAAACCCTGCGGCGCGGAAATGGCTTTTGCGATCCCGCCGCTCAGCGACTGCGCCGATGAGCCATCATCCAGAAACAGCAGTCCACGTTTGCCGATATCGCGCATGACCGGCTCCAGCGCGGACTGCTCGGAGAGAAAGCGCCCGCCGAGATAATTCATGATGCCGGTATAATTGGTGATTTTCGCCATGGAACGATGCAGCCGGTCGATATTGACCTTGGCAGGGTCGCCCGCCAGCAGCGTGTCAGGACCGGGATTGGTGCCTGGATAACCGAAGGGTTCCAGCGGTATCTGCAAAAGGATCTCATGCCCCTCACGGCGCGCGTCCTGCATCCAGCGCTGCAGGCTGTTGCCGCTGGCAGCAAAACCGAGCGTCACCTCTGGCGGCAGCTCCCGGATCGCCTTTTGCGAACCCGTCTGGCTGAGGCCGAGACCGCCGACCACGATCGACACCCGTATACCGCGTGCACCGGACCATGGACGGGCGTACTGCTCCATCGGCCGCAGGCCATCCGTGCCGACGATGGGCAACTGGCCGAAGGCAGTTTCCTCAAGCAGCTCCTCATTGGGTCGCGTCGCCATGCGCGGATCCTGACCGTAAGTCTGGCCGCTCATCAGCACCGGGCCGTCACTGTCACGGGGCCGGGGAGAATAAACCGATACGACATTACCATCAGGCATGGTCGCCCGATTGATATTCGCCCCGGAACGGCCGCTTTGCGGCTGCAACCCGGCGGTGTCATTCAAAGCGGGCGCTTCGGTTGAAGCCTTTTCAGGCGTCTTCTCGGCAAGCTGCGGCTGTGCATCTGGCCCCGCCGTCTTCTTAAGATTACCAGGCGACAGCGCTGTATAGACAGACAGGCCACCGATCGAGAGAACGGCAAGCACCGACAGAAGCATAATGACGGAAAAGCGCCGGTTGATACCGACGCTTTTTTTCTGACGACCCAGAAGCGGTTTTCGCAGGTCCGAGGACAATAAACGATCCGTCCAAATGGTTGGGCAATGGAGACGACGCGCCGGCGGACCGGCGCATCATCTTACTGCTTGTTGACCACAGCCTTGTCCGGGTTCGGCGGGAAAGACGGATCCGTCTTTACGCCGCGCAGCAGGTCCAGCGCATAATTGAGCTGGATGTCGTCCTTTGCTTCCGGCGGGACGTAAGCGGAAGAACCTGAGCCTTCGTCAGTCTCGCTCTGGCCCTTGATGTGACCGGACAGGCTGGATTCACCTTCCGAAGTCACACGGCCCTGCAATTCCGGCGGCAACGGCTGCTCGACCTTGATATCCGGCTCGATGCCAGTACCCTGAATCGACTTGCCAGACGGCGTGTAATAAAGCGCCGTGGTCAGGCGCAGCGCGCCCGCTTCACCGAGCGGAATGATCGTCTGGACCGAACCCTTACCGAAGGAGCGCGTGCCGACAACTGTCGCACGACGCAGATCCTGCAACGCGCCCGCGACGATTTCCGAAGCCGAGGCCGAACCACCGTTGACCAGCACGATGACGGGTTTGCCATCGGTCAGATCACCGGCCGTCGCATTGAAGCGACGGGTCTCGTCGGGATTGCGGCCACGTGTCGAAACAACTTCGCCGCGCTCAAGGAAAGCGTCGGAGACATTGATCGCCTGATCGAGCAGACCACCCGGGTTGAGACGCAAGTCGAGAACATAGCCCTTCAGCTTGTCGGCCGGCACGTCCGCCTTGATCTTCTTGATCGCCTTTTCGAGATCGTCATAGGTCTTTTCGGTGAAGGAGATGACACGCAGATAACCGACATTGTCACCCTCGACGCGGGACTTCACGGCCCGCACGGCAATCACGTCGCGAACAACCGTGATCTCAAGCGGCTTGTCGGCACCCTTGCGGATAACCGTCAGCTTGATCGGCGTCTTGACGGCGCCGCGCATCTTTTCGACGGCCTGCTCCAACTTCAGACCACGAACCGGCGTACCGTCGATTTCCGAAATATAGTCACCGGCGAGAATGCCTGCACGCGAAGCCGGGGTGTCGTCCATCGGCGAGATGACCTTGACCAGCTCATTTTCCATGGTCACTTCGATGCCGAGACCGCCAAACTCACCCTTGGTCTGGGTGCGCATGTCGTTGGCATCCTTGGCGTTCATGAAGCTCGAATGCGGATCGAGCGAGCTGAGCATGCCGTTGATGGCATTTTCAACCAGCTTCTCGTCGTCGGGCGGCGTCACATATTGTGCGCGCACGCGTTCGAACACGTCGCCAAAAATCGACAGTTCCTTGTAGGTCGAAGGCCCGGCTGCCTGTGCCGGCATGCTCGCCGAATAAATCACACTCATCGCCGTGGCGCCCATAAGCCCACCGATAAGGAGAAGCGAAACCTTACGAATCATTGTGCGCCCTTCCGGTATTTTTTGCGGTCCACCACGGTTGGGAATCAACCGGCACACCATCTTTCCTAAACTCAATGTAGAGCGTTGGCCGGTCGGTTTCCAGCGCCAATGCTGCTGCACTCGCTACTCTTTTTGCACCCATGGAGGCGATGGGCTCTCCGGAGAACACGAACATGCCCTGTCGTGTCCTCACATTGTCCATGCCCGTCATCACCACATGATATCCATTACCCGTATTGAGAATGATCATCCGGCCGTAACTGCGAAAATCTCCGGCAAATACCACGAAGCCATCCGCAGGCGCTGTCACGATGGCTTCCGGTCCGCTCGCCACAACAATTCCCTTGGAAAAGTGGCCCGTACCATCGGCATCACCGAAACGCCGCAGCACTTCGCCCGTAACCGGCAGCTCCAGCTTTCCCTTCAAACTCGCGAAGGGATATGCGGGCGCAATGCGGTTTTTATCGGGCATTCCGGCCTCGGCCGCGGCACGCTCCTTCTCCCGTTCCGCTTCGGAAAGACGGGCGAGGCGCTGCTCTTCCGCCCGCGCCTTTTCCATCGCCTCACGCACTGAGGTAATCTCGCCTTCGAGCGAGCTGACCAGCCCTTCAAGGCTCGTCGCCTTGCCCGCAAGTTCTTCAGATCGCTTGCGTTCTGCCTCCAGTTCCGCCGCCGTCTGCGTATTCCTGCGGTCGTTTTCGGCAATCAGCAGGTCGAGGCGTTTTTCCTCTTCCAGACTTGCCGTCATCATACCCGTAAGATCGTCCTTTTCGCGAGCGATTGCCTGCCTGACATCGGTCAATTCTTTGAGAGCAGCGACCAGCTTGTCGGTTTCCCCGCGAATGCCGGGCACGACTGCGCCGAGAAGAATGGCGCTGCGCACCGAAGCAAGCGCATCTTCCGGCGAAACAAGAAGGGCAGGGGGAGGGTTTCTACCCATGCGCTGCAACGCGGCCAGAACCTCCGCCAGCACGCCGCGTCTTTCCCGCAACGACGCCTTGACGCCATCCTCGCGCACCGAAAGCTTGGCCAGACGATCCTCACCGTCACTGATCTTGGCTTCCAGCGCCTTGCGCCGGGCAGCCGATGCGATCAACTCGTCACGGATACGCGCGCTATCCTGATTGAGGGAGGCGATGCTTTCTTCGAGCTTTCTTGTCTTGTCTTCCGAAAGACCGATGCTGTCGACCAGTTCCTCCAAATCCTGCCGGTTTTGGTCACGGCGCTTCTCCAGCGTCTGCAGCGCCTCCGGCGATGAATCATCGCTTGCCGCGGGAGCAGCACCCGCATCGTCGCGCGAATAGGCCGGACCACTTCCCATGACAAAAACAGCAATAGCCGCGCCCACAAGGGCAGCGTGCCGTTTTCGTTGAGGCGTGGTGTCCATGTGAGCTTTCTTTGATGCCGAAGCAGGAGCGCCCATATTAGGGATTTTGCCGCGATCTTCCAAGGGGCCTGAGAAAGGCTGCCGCCAAGTCGTTCGCGATCAGCGGTGTCGCGGAGCTTCATGTTGAAATTGAGACAATTCCCCGGATAGAGACCCGCTCAAACGCGATGATAGGGATGGCCGGAGAGGATCGTAACGGTCCGATAAAGCTGTTCAGCAATCAGGATACGGACGATCTGATGCGGCCATGTCAGCTTGCCAAGATTGAAAACGGCCGTGGCCTTGTCGTAGAGCGCGGGATCGAGCCCGTCCGCCCCGCCTATGGCGATCATGAGGTCACGCTTCCCGCTATCGCGCAGATCACCAAAAAACGAAGCAAAGGCGGGACTGTCCAGGGCTTTTCCGCGCTCATCGAGCAAGACGAGGGCTGCGCCGTCAACCAGATGCTTCTCCAGCATCGCCGCTTCTTCGCGCTTGCGGGTCTCCGCATTGGAAGCCCGGCTTTCCGCAACCTCGATCACCCGCGAAAACTCCAGCCCGATGGCCGGGCCGGTCTTGGCCAGACGCTCGATATAACGGGCCGCAAGATCCTTCTCAGGGCCGGATTTCAGCCGTCCCACCGCAAAAATTGAAATCCGCATCGCAAACCTGCGTTCGTCGTGACCCAACAGAGCCCGGCTTTAGCAGCATAGCCTGCGGATTCCTATGCAGCCGGTCTGATTTCCGGCCAGAGGCTCCGTTTCCGAAGTCAGTCGTGATCTTCGGCAAACATGATGCACTCGCTCAAAGGCTCACCTTATCAGTGCAGCGTTTCTTCCGGCATTTCTGGCGTCGCCCACATTTTTTCAATGTTGTAGAAGACGCGGATTTCCGGACGGAATACATGAACGATGATATCGCCGGCATCGATAACCACCCAATCTCCGGCCTCAAGGCCTTCGATGCGGGCGTTTCCGAACCCTTCATCCTTCATGTCTTTGAGAAGATGTTCGCAAATCGCCGAGACATGCCTGTTCGACCGCCCGGAGACCACAACCATGTAGTCCGCAAGCGCCGATTTTCCGGCAATGTCGAGAGAGACGATATCTTCAGCCTTGGAGTCCTCGAGGCTCGCGAGGACGGTTTCGAGGGCACGGCCGGCGGCATCGGCGCCACTGTCCTGACCCTTCGGGATAGCAACAAATGCTCTTCCCTTGGCGTGTACTGTTGTCAGAGGTTTTCCTTTCAGAGAATGACAAAACAGATACTGCGCGACGCGATTCTCTGCGTCACACAGTAAAGGTGGCACCAAAGTATTAACTTTTCAAGATATGGAGCCCTAGACGGCTGGCCCATACATCATTTGTGATCGAGCGTATCATCTTCGGCCGTTACGCAGCGCGGTAGAGCTGAGGGTCGAACGCGGTCCATGAATGAAAACCCAGGCAGGTGCGCGCTTTTTCCACAGAACCCCGGCATCGTCCTCATCGATCCGCGCCTGGCTGAAGGCCTGCGCCATGGTGGAGGAGAGATAAGAGAGCGTCGAGCCCGGCCTGTCGATCACCGCAATCGGGAAAGTCTCGGCAATAGTGCGCCATTTCTGCCAGTGGTGGAAACTCTTGAGATTATCGGCACCCATGACCCAGATGAAGCGCACGTGCGGATTTTTCGCCTTCACTTTGGCGAGCGTGTTGGCGGTATAGCTCATGCCCAGCGATTTTTCGAAAGCCGTGACCTTGATGCGGGGGTCGTGAACAAGCTTTTCGCAGGCAGCGATGCGATCCTCCAGAGATGCCAGTTCCGAGCGGCTTTTCAGCGGATTGCCCGGTGTCACCATCCACCAGAGCTGATCGAGACCCAACCGGCGCAGCGCGATTTCAGCGACAAGGGCATGACCCGCATGCGGCGGATTGAAGGAGCCGCCGAAAAGACCGACGACCATGCCGCGCTCCACATGCGGCATGGTGAGATAACGTCTGTCGAGGCGCTTATCGGCCGGCAAATATCAGGTCCGTGTCTGGCCGGTGCCATGCACACGGTATTTGAACGAAGTGAGCTGCTCGACGCCAACGGGGCCCCGCGCATGCATCTTTCCGGTGGCGATGCCGATTTCCGCGCCCATGCCGAATTCGCCGCCATCGGCAAATTGCGTCGAGGCATTGTGCAAGAGAATGGCCGAATCGAGCTCATTGAAGAACCGCTCAACGACGGATGGATCCTCAGCGATCACCGCCTCCGTGTGGTTGGACGAATAGGTGCCGATATGATCGATCGCCCCGGAAATGCCATCCACCACGGCAACCGAAATAATCGCATCCAGATATTCGGTGCGCCAGTCCTCTTCCGTCGCTGGCACCAGACCTGCCACCACATCGCGGACGGCTTGCGAACCGCGCACTTCGCAACCGGCTTCAATCAAGGCTTTGACCAGCGGCGTAAGATGCGTGGAAACGGCGGCAGCATCCACCAGCAATGTCTCAGCCGCGCCGCAAATTCCGGTGCGGCGCATCTTGGCGTTAACGACGATACGTTTCGCCATGTCGAGATCGGCGGATTTGTCGACATAGATATGGCAGATGCCTTCCAGATGCGCGAAGACCGGCACGCGGGCTTCGGATTGCACCCGGGCCACCAGGCTCTTACCGCCGCGTGGCACGATGACATCAACCGTGCCATTCAGGCCACCGAGAAGTGCGCCGACTGCTGCACGGTCGGTCACCGGCACCAGCTGAATGGCATGATCGGGAAGGCCGGCAATCTTCAGGCCTTCCACAAGGCAGGCATGGATAGCACGCGATGAATGTTGAGAATCCGAACCGCCGCGCAGGATCACGGCGTTGCCCGCCTTCAGGCACAAGGCTCCCGCATCCGCCGTTACGTTCGGGCGGCTTTCGTAGATCACGCCGATAACGCCAAGCGGCGTGCGTACACGCTCGATCTTCAGCCCGTTCGGGCGATCCCAGGCAGCGATCACTTCGCCGACGGGATCGGGCAGCGCCGCGACCGAACGGATGCCTTCAGCGATACCGGCAATCCGAGCATCGTTGAGTGTCAGCCTGTCGATGAAGGAGGGCGCAAGACCTGCCTGATCCGCTGCAGCCAGATCTTTCCTGTTGGCGGAGAGGATCGCTTCCTTCGAGGCCTCGATGGCAGAAGCCATGGCCAGCAGCGCGCGGTTCTTCTGGCCCGCACCGGCGATGGACAACGGTCGTGAAGCAGCTTTCGCCTGAGCGCCGATGGTCAACATCAGCGCTTCAATGTCTTGGCTCTGCTTCACGGCCTGTTCAGGCATGGACCTCATCCTTCTTTGCACTCTTAACTTTCACGGCCGCCCCGGTCATGACGAGGTCGTCGCGATGGATCATCGCTGCGCGTCCGACATAACCGAGGATTGCCTCAATCTCATTGGACTTGTGGCCAATGATGAGACGCGCTTCTTCGGCATCGTAACCGGCAAGACCGCGCGCGACCTCACGGCCCTCCGAACCGATAATCGCGACAGCATCGCCGCGCCCGAAATTACCCTTCACCTGCCGCACGCCGGCGGGAAGCAGGCTTTTTCCAGCATAAAGCGCTTTCTCAGCCCCCGCATCCACATGGATTTCACCGGCGGGCTGCAATTGCCCGGCGATCCAGGTCTTGCGCGCCGTCACCGGCGTACCCGAAGGCGCAAACCAAGAGGAACGCGCGCCGTTTTCAATGGCCTTCAGCGGGTTGAGCGTCTTGCCGGACGCGATGATCATGCCGCAGCCCGCAGCGGTTGCGATCTTGCCCGCATCGATCTTGGTGCGCATGCCGCCGCGCGAAAGCTCGGAAGCTGCGCCGCCTGCCATGGCTTCGATTTCGGGGGTTATATCGGCAATTGTTTCAAGGAACTTGGCTTCCGGATCAAGATGCGGGGGAGCCGTATAAAGCCCGTCGATATCCGAAAGCAGCACCAGCAGATCGGCGCCCGTCATGGTCGCCACACGCGCGGCAAGGCGGTCATTATCACCATAACGGATTTCTGTGGTCGCAACCGTGTCGTTTTCATTGATGATCGGGATGGCGCCGATCTTCAGAAGCTGGTTGATCGTGGCGCGCGCATTGAGATAACGGCGGCGCTCCTCGGTATCGGAAAGCGTCAGCAGAATCTGGCCCGCGACAATCTCATGCCGCGACAGGCTTTCCGACCATGCCCGCGCCAGAGCAATCTGGCCGACAGCCGCCGCCGCCTGGCTTTCCTCCAGCTTCAATGCGCCGGAGGGCAGGCCGAGCACGGTACGGCCGAGCGCGATGGCACCCGAAGACACGACCTGTACATCCGCGCCGTTTTTCTTCAGCGCCGCGATATCCTCGCAGATGGCATCCAGCCAGTCTTTCTTAAGACCAGTCTTCCGGTCCACCAGCAGCGCCGATCCGATCTTGATGACGATCCGATGGTGGCTCGCAAGCGGCTTGCGCGTGACGCTCATAGGCGATCGTCCTCTTCCTCGACCTCGCTCTCATGCGGCATCGACCGGTCGGGAAGGGCGGTATCGCCGCCATTGCTTGCCGAAACAATGATATCACGAAGGGCGCGCAGCGCTTCCGTCATGCCGATATGCGCGGCAGCGGACAGAAGAAGCGGCGGACGGCCACAGGCCTTCTCCAGTTCCTTGGCCTTCTTTTTCAGCTCTTTTTCATCGAGCACGTCGATCTGCGACAAAGCCACGATTTCCGCCTTGTCGGTCAGCCCGCCGCCATAGGCATCCAGCTCTGCTTTAACAGTCTTATAGGCTTTTCCGACCTTTTCTTCCTGCGCCGAGACGAGATGCAGAAGAACGCGTGTGCGCTCCACGTGGCCCAGGAAGCGGTCACCGATGCCGACGCCTTCATGCGCGCCTTCGATCAGGCCCGGAATATCGGCAAGCACGAATTCACGGCCATCGATGGTCGCAACGCCGAGGTTCGGATGCAGCGTGGTGAAAGGATAGTTGGCAATCTTCGGTCGCGCGCGGGTAACTGTCGCAAGGAAAGTGGACTTACCTGCATTCGGAAGGCCAACGAGACCCGCGTCAGCAATCAGCTTCAGCCGCAGCCAGACAGTCTTTTCCTCGCCCGCAAGGCCGGGATTGGCGTGCGTCGGCGCCTGATTGGTCGACGACTTGAAATAGGCATTGCCAAAGCCGCCGTTGCCGCCGGCGGCAAGGCGAAAACGCTGGCCTTCCTTGGTAAGGTCAACGATCAGCGTCTCGTTATCTTCCTCGAAAATCTGGGTACCAACAGGCACCTTCAGCACCACGTCCGAACCCTTGGCGCCGGTGCGGGTCTTGCCCATGCCGTGCTGTCCGATCGAGGCCTTGAAATGCTGCTGGAAACGGAAGTCGATCAGCGTATTGAGACCGTTGACAACCTCGACCCAGACATCGCCGCCGCGTCCGCCATCACCGCCGTCAGGGCCGCCGAACTCGATGAATTTTTCACGCCGGAAGGAAACGGCACCAGCGCCGCCATCACCGGACTTGATATAAACTTTTGCTTCATCGAGAAATTTCATCGGACTGCCGTTCTATCGGTTTGCGGGCGCACCATCCAATTGTGCCGCGCCAAACAAAAATATCGTCGTTTCGAATACAAGCGCTTCTTCACGAGGTCAAAGACTATCGTGCGGGAAGCCCCTGCGTGAGACAAGGCCGGTTTGGGACAAACCGGCCTTGTTTTGGTTGCTAGCGATGCGGCGGAATGAAATCCCCAGCCGTGATCATCGTATCGATATGCGCCACCATGGCGGCACGCGCCGTGGCGTAAATCTGGTGGCAGCCGGTCACCCGGAAGCCAAGTTTCTCCTGCACACGCAGCGAAGCGGGGTTATCCGCAAACACGCCGGAATGCAGAACCACTCCGGGCATGCGGCGGAAAAACCGCTCGACCACGGCGGCCACAGCCTCGGTCATGTAACCCTTGCCCCAGTAAAAGCGGTTCAGCCAGTATCCGAGATGCCACTCGCCGTGCCGCAATTCCACCGAGACGACGCCAATCAGGGTGTCGTCACCGCTGGCGATGGCGAAATCCCAGTCGGGCAGCGTGCCGGAGGTACGCAGCACCAGCCATTCCAGCGCATCCTGCTTGTGGTAGGGCGCGGGAACGCGGGCCAGCATCTTCGTCACGGCGAAATCGCCAAGCGATTCCGCAATGCTGCCGGCATCCGAAAGGCGTTGCGGGCGCAAGACCAGACGCGATGTCTCGATGACGGGGCAGGGGCCGGGCGGCGCCACACTGGCGGCCGTCCGCCATCGGGTCAGTTCGAGCGTGCTCATCCCATATCCCCCCAGCTCTTCAGCGAAACCCAGGTCTTGCGGTCCAGCCTGTACCATTCAACCGGTACCATGCCCCCGAGCGCCAGCGAACCGACCATGCCGGACCCCTGAAACTGGAAACCGCACTTCTGGATGACGCGACGCGACGGGATGTTGGTGACCCGGCAACGGGCATCGATCTGGTCGATCTCACGCGTGCGGAAGGCCATGTCGATCAGCGCATGCGCAGCTTCCGTCATGTATCCTCGGTTCCAGTAGAGTTCTCCCAGCCAGTAACCGATCTCCAGCGTCTTTTCGTCTTCCTGGGGTTCGAGCGCGCAGCAGCCAAGAAACTCGCCATTGTCCATGCGGGTAATCGCATAGACGCACTTGCCAATCTCGCCAGCTTTGGAGCGTCGCACAAAATCCGCGGCGTCTTTGGCCGTGTAGGGGTGCGGCATACGCGACACCATGGTCGCGATATTGGCATTGTTGGCAAGATGGGCAAGGGCGTCGATGTCTTCTTCGTGAGGCTTGCGTAAAACCAGCCTCTGCGACAGTAAAACGGGGCAATCGCTCCTCGACCGATCGGGCCTCGGCCGCTCTTCGGGTGACCGTGATTGGTCGACCCTTAACAATTCAGCTTGCATGGTTCAGTCCCTCCATGAGGTTAAAGAAAAAGGGGAGTTGGGTGGTGCCCCATCTCCCCTGTTTTCTTGACTGGACCTGATACGTCTCAGCCGGGTCGATGGGACACCGGCTGCATATGACGCTTACCGGCTTATTCTGCGGCTTCCGCTTTCGGTGCCACGGATACGAATACGCGGCCATTGGCCTTCGTACGGAAGTTCACGTTACCTGCGGTCAGTGCGAAAATCGTATGGTCCTTGCCGATGCCAACATTGGCGCCCGGATGCCACTGCGTGCCGCGCTGACGCAGAATAATGTTGCCTGGAATGACAGCTTCGCCGCCGAACTTCTTTACGCCAAGGCGCTTGGATTCGGAATCGCGACCGTTACGCGAGGAACCGCCAGCTTTTTTGTGTGCCATTGGAGTTCTCCTTTAAACCTTGTTTCCCGTGTCGCGCCGATTAGGCAGCAACGATGTCCGTGATGCGGACGACAGTGTGATGCTGACGATGGCCGCGCGAACGCTTGGAGTTCTGACGACGACGCTTCTTGAAGGCGATGACCTTCTTGCCGCGGTTGTGCTCGACAACTTCAGCCTTGACGATGGCACCCTTGACGAAGGGAGCACCGAACGTGGCGTCGGCACCTTCGCCAACAACGAGAACTTCGGTGAATTCTACAGTTGCGCCTGCCTCTGCTTCCAGCTTTTCGATGGTCAGCACGGCGTCGGCCGCTACGCGGTACTGCTTACCGCCGGTCTTGATGACTGCGAACATTTTTTGTCCTTTCATGTTCGTTCCGGCTCTGCTCGCCAAAGCAAGCTGGCCGTCTTTTTATCAGTCGGAGTAGCGGAAATCCGTCAGGGCCGAATGCCCTTTGAATGTCTGCCGGTGAAACCGCCATTTGAAAGGCGGCATAAACAGAAGGCGCACTACGCCATCAATTTGGGTGCCGATTACGCGAGACGCCGGTTTATGTCAAGATGACGACGGCTTGAAAAATAACTGTAACGCCAAGAATTTCATGCTTTTTCGGCGGGTGAAGCAGTCAGGTCTCGAAATTTGCGCAGCAAGTGTTTATATGGGCCTACCAACAAGGAGCAGAAATGGCCCGCATAGACCAGACCGACGATTGGCGGGACCGCCACGCGCCGACGATTTCCGCCTTTGAGTCGCTTGCGATCGAGGCATATGGCCACCTGCCAGAAGAATTCCGCGCCTTAACGAAGGACCTCATCATCGAGATCGCGGATTTTCCGACCGACGATGTATTTGAGGACATGGCCCTCGAAACGCCCTTCGATCTTCTCGGGCTATTCGAGGGTCGCGGCATCTCCGAACGTTTCACCATGGAAACGGGCGAGATGGTGAACCGCATCACGCTCTATCGCCGCCCCATTCTCGATTATTGGGCCGAGAACGAGGAAACGCTTGGTGACATCATCACCCACGTCCTCATTCACGAAATCGGCCACCATTTCGGCCTGTCGGATGACGACATGGAGCGGATCGAAGAAAGCGCCGACGAAGCCGCGGCGGAGCGATAGCCCCGCCGGCGCTGCGTCTTATTGCTCGCCGAGCTTCATATCCGGGTGATATTCCTTGCCTTCGACCACCTTGGTCACTGCCTGGCCGCAATGCATGACGCCGCTTGCGGCGTTGAAGGCATAGCTGGGTGAACCCGCAAGTTCCCATCCCTTGTTCAGCGCTTCGGTGACCCGGTGACAGAATTTCGCATCGTCGGGACCGGTTATGAAACGATAGACCTTCACGTCGTTTTTGCCTTTCTTTGTGCAATGATGTCGGCCATGGCGACCAGCCTTTCAGCCTGCCCCACATGCAGCCGTTCAATCATGCGACCATTCATGTTGATGACGTTCAATTCCACAGATTCCGGTTTTGCGAAAGCGGCAATAATCTCACGCGCTTCCGCAACCGCCGCCTCATCCGGGCCGAAGTGCCCGTTGGCTGCCTCGATCTGGGCAGGATGGATCAGCATCTTACCATCGAAGCCCATGGCGCGGCCCTGTTCACATTCAGCTTCGAAAGCCTCGATATCGCGAAAATCATTCGAGACGCTGTCGATGACATCGAGCCGGTACGCCCGGGCGGCAAGAACCACCTGCATCATCCACGGAACGAGATAGGTGCGGCCGGGAAGGCGCGGGACACGCGTTTCCTTACGAAGATCGTTGAGACCGATGACGAAAGCAGCAAGACGGGCATTCGGCGTATGGGCTGCGTCGGCAATCGAGGCGGCGTTCAGGACACCAAGCGGGGTTTCGATCATCGCCCAGATTTTCAGATGTTCGGGCGCATCCGCCTCGGCGAGAAGATCGGCCACCTCATGAATATCGGAAGGCTGCTCCACCTTCGGCAATAAAATTGCGTCTGGATGGCAGGAAAGCGCAAGCCGCAAATCCGCCTTTCCATCCGGCGTCGACAGCGGGTTGATGCGGATAACGGTTTCCCGCCCGTCTAAAACCGGACCCGAAAACAGCTTTTCAAGATTTTCCCGCGCCTTGCCCTTCATGTCGGGTGCAACCGAATCCTCCAGGTCGAGGATCACGCCATCACAGTCGAGCTCCCGGATTTTTTCGAGTGCCCGGACATTGATGGCCGGAACTGACAGCAAGGAACGACGTGGTCTCACGGAAATATTTTCGGAAAAATTGACGATGCCGCACTTGTGTCAAGCTTTTGTGACATCTGCAAGCCGACAATCCACTGAATCCTCTTGCAAGCCGGAAGAAGAAGGCCCACATTCGTCTGGATAGAAAGGTTTGGATCATGCAAGGCATACGTTCGTTTTTCATCGCCGCATCTGGCATTGCAATTCTGGCGATCGTCGCTCTTTTCACCGCATCGCTTACGGTGGCTTTCATCGGCGTGCTTGCGGTTATAAGTGCTGCCCGCCTGCTTTCCGCGCGTCTGAAGCCGGCCCCCATTCCGGTCAAGCCCCGTAACCAGCGCGACATGCGCGTCTGGAATGACGGCAAGGGCACGATTATCGATCTCTAAGATCGCTTAATCCGGTCAGATGACGATAACGCCGCATGAGGCGTACCGAAGGACGCGGGTTTGCGCTTCTAAACCGCCGAGTTTTGCGGTATTTCCCCGTGGAGAACATCCGGCAGGCTTTTACCAGTGCCAGATTGTTCAAGGGAAACACGGAAAGCGACAGATGGAAAAATTCACCAAGCTGACGGGCGTCGCCGCGCCCATGCCGGTCGTTAATATCGACACCGATATGATCATTCCGAAAGATTATCTGAAGACCATCAAGCGCACGGGTCTCGGCAAGGGCCTTTTCGCTGAGTCCCGGTATCTCGAAGACGGTTCGCCCAATCCCGATTTCGTGCTGAACAAGCCCGCCTACCAGAACGCCCAGATTCTTGTCGCGGGAGACAATTTCGGTTGCGGCTCCTCGCGTGAACATGCGCCATGGGCGCTTCTCGATTTCGGCATCCGCTGCGTGATTTCCACCAGCTTTGCTGACATCTTCTACAATAACTGTTTCAAGAACGGCATCTTGCCCGTTGTCGTCAGCCCGGAGAACCTTGAAAAGCTGCTGGACGACGCCTCGCGCGGCTCGAACGCGGTTCTCTCCATCGATCTGGAGCGCCAGGAGATCAGCGGCCCCGATGGCGGCACGATCAGTTTCGAAATCGATGAGTTCAAGCGTCACTGCATGTTGAACGGCCTCGACGATATCGGCCTGACACTGGAACATGCCGGTGCCATTGACACGTTTGAAAAAGCGAACGCCTCGGTCCGCCCCTGGGCCTGACCACATTTCCGCCCTTCAAAAAAGCCGATCCCGTACCAAACCGTACCGGATAGGCTTTTGCTTTGCTTGAAAAGCCCTTGAGGCGGAGATAAGAAGCGCTCGATCCCGTCCAGCTGAGATACGACTTGGCATGCATCGGACGGAACGAGTTTGACGCCGCGCTCGCCGCCATCGAAAACCCTTCATGATGTTTTCCGGCGCGACGCCCAAGGAGGGTTCTCATGACAGTCCGTTCGCTTTTCCTGCTGCCCGGTGACGGTATCGGCCCTGAAGCCATGGCTGAGGTCCGCAAGCTGATCGAATATATGAACAGCGCGCACGATGCCGG
This sequence comes from Agrobacterium sp. NPDC058088, assembly GCF_042885035.1. Classification (NCBI taxonomy): domain Bacteria; kingdom Pseudomonadati; phylum Pseudomonadota; class Alphaproteobacteria; order Hyphomicrobiales; family Rhizobiaceae; genus Agrobacterium; species Agrobacterium sp. NPDC058088. The sequence continues at coordinate 77,618 of NZ_JBHVSU010000011.1, forward strand.
TTTCACCGTTTCGGAAGGCCTCGTCGGCGGTTCGGCTTACGACGCCCATGGTGTGGCGATTTCCGACGCGGATATGGAAAAGGCGCTTGCCGCCGATGCAATCCTGTTCGGCGCCGTCGGCGGTCCGAAGTGGGATGGCGTGCCCTACGAGCATCGCCCGGAAGCGGGTCTGCTGCGTCTGCGCAAGGATCTCGAACTTTTCGCGAACCTTCGCCCTGCCATCTGCTATCCGGCACTCGCCGCCGCTTCCTCGCTGAAGCCGGAACTGGTTGAAGGCCTCGATATCCTCATCGTTCGCGAGCTGACGGGCGGCGTTTATTTCGGCGAACCGAAGCAGATCATCGACCTGGGCAACGGCCAGAAGCGCGGCATCGATACGCAGATCTACGACACTTTCGAGATCGAGCGCATCGCGAGCGTCGCTTTCGAACTCGCCCGCACCCGCGATAACCGCGTCTGCTCGATGGAAAAGCGCAATGTCATGAAATCGGGCGTGTTGTGGAACCAGGTGGTCACCGAAACCCATGCCGCCAAGTACAAGGACGTGCAGCTGGAGCATATGCTGGCGGATGCCGGCGGCATGCAGCTGGTTCGCAAACCCAAGCAGTTCGACGTGATCGTCACCGACAACCTGTTCGGCGACATGCTCTCCGACGTTGCCGCCATGCTGACAGGCTCGCTCGGCATGCTGCCGTCCGCCTCGCTCGGTGCGCCCGACGCCAAGACCGGCAAGCGCAAGGCCATGTACGAGCCTGTGCACGGTTCAGCACCGGATATTGCCGGCAAGGGCATTGCCAACCCGATCGCCATGATCGCCTCCTTCGCCATGTGCCTTCGCTACTCGTTCAACATGGTAGACGAAGCCACCAGACTGGAGACGGCGATTGCAAATGTGCTCGACAAGGGTATCCGAACGGCCGACATCATGGCCGATGGTTCCCGCCAGGTCAGCACCGCCGAAATGGGCGACGCGGTTCTCGCCGAATTCAAGGCGCTTTCGGCATAAGATTTGAGACAGGCTGGGCAGTCGGCACCGCCGTCTGCCCATCCTCCTTTGGCAGAAGATGCTCGTAGCGCCGGTCGGTCAGCGTCTTCAGGAATGCCACGATGGCATCCACCCGCTTGTCATCCAGCGCCGGGGCAGATGTCAGTTCCGTCATGGCGATGTTCTCAGGCACCTCCGGCGCATCCCAGGTCTTGCCGGTTTCCGGATTGATCTGACGGCTGGGCTTCTTGCTCTTATATTTCACGTAGAACAGCACGACCGTGCGTAAATCCTTAAACACACCATTGTGCATATAAGGACCGGTGACGGCGACGTTTCGCAGCGTCGGCACCTTGAACTTGCCCCGCTGGGCAGGATCACCCGCGACTTCAGGATTCTGCGCCAGACCGAGATCGACTGCGCCAGGCTTTGAACCATTCGCGGCCCGGACAGATGTATTGGCGGGCACACCGATGTTGAAATATTTATGGTTGGTGAAAAGGCCGTCTTCCAGACCCTTGGCACCACGAATTTCATGGCAGGTATTACAATTGGTGAACTGCGTAGACGAAATCAGAACGCGGCCCAGTTCCTCCTGATCGGTCAGCTTTTCTTCGCCGCGCAGGAAGCGGTCATATTTGGAATCGAAGGTGGAAAACTCATCCGAACGCTCGAAGCTCGCCAGCGCCTTGGTCATCGCGGCATAGGCGGTTTCATCGCTCTGGAACACATCCTTGCCGAACTGCGTGCCGAAGGCCGCGACGTAATCGGGGTTTTCTTTCAACCTCTTAACGACAGCCGCCTTGTCCGGCATTCCCATTTCGACAGAGTTGAGCGGTGGCCCGCCCGCCTGATCCTCAAGCAAAGAGGCGCGCCCATCCCAGAATTGCCCGCCGACATACTCTCCCGCCGCGTTCTTGCCGAAAGGTGGCGTGAACCTCGCATAGGCAGCGGTCGGCGCATTGCGATCGCCAAGGGAAATCCCGTCATCGCCGAGCGATACGTCCCGCCCGACCTTTTCGTTCTCCCGCGCATCGGAAAAACCGGCCGCCTGCATATGACAGGTGGAACAGGCCATGGTGCGGTTCATCGAAAGATTGGGATCATCGAAGAGGATCGCACCAAGCTTTTCCAGCGTCGCATAGTCTTCACCGCCATGGGCAGTGATGCCATCGAACACGGTTCCCAAAGGAGCCAGCAGAATGGCTGCGGCAAGAGCGGCAGAGAGGAAAAATCCGGGTTTCGTCATCGGTAGGCACGCTCGAAATAAAATGCGCGATAACAGGTTCGGGCCGGGAAATATGAGGCGGTTTTCAGGCCCGTCGCATTTCACCGGACATGGATCGCCGGAGCCAGGCCCGCTTTTCCATGTCCCATAAAAGACCTATAGCACTTTTCCGTGATCGGAGCCTAGAAACTTTCGCATCCTGCTCCACTTTGTCACACGTCCCCAGCTAGAACCGTAAACGATCAACCGCCTCTGGCGATGGCGTGGAAGAAAGCGCCCGAGACAAAACCTCTCCTACCGCCCGATGGCCCGAGTGGGCGACCCTGCCCGTCAGCAATATGAGCGAAGGGCTCATCACGGCCGAGATCGGTGACCCGAGCATAATGAAACTCATGACCGCGCAGAACATCTCCCGCCATGCCGAGCGGGCTATCTGCCGCGATTGTGGCCTGCCTGTAGCCGAGATTCATCTTCCGTGTCGCAAAGCTCGTGGCGTGCGACAGAAGACCGGTCATGGCATGGGTCACGCCCTCTGCATCCTCCAGCCACTCACCGAGCACCATGTACCCGCCGCACTCGCCATGAACAGGTTTTGTCTGCGCAAAACGGGCAATACCCGCCTTGAAGCCGACGGCACCGGCGAGTTTTCCGGCAAAAAGCTCGGGATACCCACCCGGCAGCCAACAAATATCGCAACTCTCATCGGGCGCCTCATCGGCGAGCGGCGAAAACGGCACGAGCTCTGCTCCGGCCGCGTGCCAATGCTTCCTCAGATGCGGATAAAGGAAGGTGAAAGCCGCGTCTTCGGCCAGTGCGATACGCTGACCCGGCGGCGCAATGGCCGCCTTGTCAGAACCATCAGGCATATTCACCGGTGCGGCGAGCGCGAACAAGGCGTTGAGGTCAATGGATTTTTCCATCGCATCCGCCAGCCGGTCTATATGGGCGTCGATTTCCGGATGTTCGCTCGCCTGCACCAGCCCCAGATGTCGCTCTGGCAGGATGAGGGAAGGATCGCGCAGAACGCAACCGACAACGGGCAGGCCGGTTTTTTCGATGGCCTCGGTGCACAGCGTCCGGTGCCTTTCACTACCGGCCCGGTTCAGCACCACCGCCCCCATGGTGACCTCAGGGTCGTAATGGGCAAAACCATGCGCAATGGCAGCCGCCGTCTGCGACTGACCGGAGACATCCAACACCAGCAGAACAGGAATACCGAACAACCGCGCCAGATCCGCCGCCGAGCCGGTGCGGTTTTCCGCCACGGGAATTCCGTCGAACAGGCCCATAGCGCTTTCGATGAGAACGAGTTCTGCATCCTCGGTGTGCTGCGAGAAATGATGCCGCAACAGGTCCGGCTGCATGGCCCAGCTGTCCAGATTGAGACCTGGCGTGCCCGTGGCGAAGGCATGGAAACCGGGATCGATATAATCCGGCCCCGTCTTGATGCCGCGCACCTTGACCCCGCGACGCGCGAAGGCCCGTAGCAGGCCGATTGTCACGCTGGTCTTACCGGAACCCGAGCGCGGCGCGCCGATGATGATTGCCCGTGCCGTCATGAACCGGACACTCCAAGACGGTCCCGCATCGAAACAATCTCGCCGATAACGATCAAAGCCGGTGCTTCGAAATTTTCCCGCTTTGCATCGTCAGCTATATTTTCCAGTGTACCGATGAAAATCCGCTCCTGCCCCGTGGTGGCCGACATGATGACAGCGACAGGCGTTTTTCCAGAACGCCCACCCTGCATCAGAAGACCCGCAATCGTGCCAATATTCTTCAGCCCCATATAAACGACGATGGGTTCCCGCGTTTTCGCCAGGGCCAGCCAGTCGAGATCTTCGTCGGTACCCGCCGCATGGCCTGTGGCGAGTGTGACGGCGCGGCTGATGCCGCGCATGGTGGCAGGAATGCGTGCCGACGCGAGTGCGGTGAACGACGAGGTCATGCCCGGCAATATGCGAAACGGAATGCCGGCATGGACAAGCGCTTCCGCCTCTTCGCCTCCGCGACCGAAAATAAAGGGATCGCCACCCTTCAGGCGCAGCACCTTTTTGCCCTGCAACGCAAAATCGATCAGCGAAGCGGTGATGTCATCCTGCGTAGCCGAAGGTTTGCCACCACGCTTGCCGGCAAAGACGATTTCCGCTTGAGGACCAAGCGCCACGACATCGTCGCTCACCAGCGCATCGCGCACGATGATATCGGCCTGCGACAGCGCGAGCGCCACTTCGAGCGTCAGATAACGCACATCACCCGGCCCCGCGCCCGCGAGCCAGACGTGGCCAGCTTCGAAGACGGGACCCTTTGGGGTGATGCTATTCAAAATCTGCGGTATCGACATTGTTCCTGGCTGCTTTTTAACGATGACGGAAAAAGCCGTCCCGGCTATAGGAATTGATATGGAAACGGATGGAAAGACCCTTCGCCGCGGCTGGACTACGGGCACCTGCGCGGCAGCCGCCACGAAGGCGGCCTGCGCCGCCCTTCTGACCGGCGAATTTCCTTACCCTGTTGAAGTGGAACTTCCAAGCGGCGCAAGGCCGGCATTTTCTCTCGCCACCGAGGAAAAAGGCGATAATTTTGCCCGCGCTGGCGTCGTAAAGGATGCGGGCGACGATCCCGATGTTACCCATGGCGCGTTGATCGAAAGCACGGTCAGACGGGGTAAACCCGGAAGCGGCATCACTTTCAAGGCTGGCAAGGGCGTCGGCACCGTCACAAGGCCGGGCCTGCCGCTGCCGACGGGAGAACCCGCCATCAACCCCGTTCCGCGCAAGATGATTGAGACCGCCATTTACGAAGTGGCGGGAGCGGAGGCCGATTTCGAAGTCGAGATTTCCGTTCGCGACGGCGAGAAGCTGGCGGAAAAAACCCTGAATGGCAGGCTCGGAATCATTGGCGGCATTTCCATCCTCGGCACCACCGGCATCGTCATTCCCTTTTCCTGTTCGGCTTGGATTCATTCCATCTGGCGCGGCATCGATGTGGCCCGTGCGACCGGCTGCACCCATGTTCTGGGCGCCACAGGCGATACATCCGAAAAGGCGGGACAGGCGCTTTATGACCTTCCGGAAACCGCGCTGATCGACATGGGTGATTTCATCGGGGGCATGCTGAAATATCTGCGTAGCCACCCGGTCGAGCGAGTAACGATCGCCGGCGGCGTCGCCAAGATGACCAAACTCGCCCAAGGCATGCTCGACGTGCATTCGAAAAAGGGCCTTGCTGATCTCGATGCCCTGGCCGCGCTGGCCACGGAAGCGGGAGGCGCTGAGGAACTCGCTACCGCCATTCGCAGCGCCAATACCGTGGCCCATGCTTTTCAGCTGGCCGATGAAAGGTCCATCGACCTCGGCGCGATCGTTGCGGAAAAAGCCTGGGTGACCGCCGCGGCAGCGTTGAAGACGCCGGCCATCGCGCTCGATATTCTGGTGTTTGACCGTCAGGGGGCACTCAAGGGGCGCACCGCCTCCACACCGTCGCATCAGCCCGCAGCATCCCCCTTTGGAGACCGGAACCGGCGAACATAGTCGGTACTATAAAGCGCGCTCTCGCGAAAATCCGTCGATGCCAGACCACGCCCGACGAAGATCAGCGCGGTGCGCTCCACCGGTTCGGCAGCAAGCTTGCCCTCAATATCGAAAAGCGTGCCTCTGATAACCCGTTCATCCGGCCAGGAGGCACGGACGACAATGGCGACCGGGCAATCTGAGCCATAAAGCGGCGTCAGTTCCTCCACCACCGTGCCGATGGCATGGATGGCGAGATGGATTGCGAGCGTCGCGCCTGTCGCGCCGAAAGCCTTCAGCGTCTCACCATCAGGCATCTTCGAGGCACGGCCGGAAATACGGGTCAGCACCAGGCTCTGCGCCACTTCCGGCACCGTCAGTTCCCGCTGCAACGTGGCAGCGGCGGCAGCGAAGGAGGGCACACCGGGTGTAACGGTATAATCGAGACCCAGGCGCTCAAGTCTGCGGATCTGCTCGCCCATGGCGCTCCAGACCGAAAGATCGCCGGAATGCAGCCGCGCCACATCCTTGCCGTCCTTTGCGGCCGCCACGAACTCCGCCTCGATCTCATCAAGCGAAAGCGCTGCCGTATCAACGATGCGGGCACCTGGCGGGCAATAATCAATGAGGGCCTTGGGAACCAGCGAACCGGCATAAAGGCAAACCGGGCAGGCCGCGATAAGATCGCGCCCGCGCACCGTAATGAGATCGGCAGCGCCCGGACCGGCGCCGATGAAATGAACCGTCATTCTTGTTCTCCGTATTCGATGGCGGTGCGGTTACCATGCGGCGCGTCGCTCGTCGTTGCGATAGCCACAGTTACATCCCCGACCACGAGACGTGGCGCAAGCAGCCTTGCACTTGCCCCAGCCGCCGCGAGCGCCGCTGCTTCACTGACGCTTGGCGAGCCAGCGTGATCAAGGCTGGCCTGTGAAAATGTCATTGTTTCAGCGGCAACCGCATCGAGCCGTTCCTGCGCTACGATTTCAAGCGACAGAGCCAGATCCCTGGCCGCCGCCACGAGGCCGGCCTCGTCAGCCTTCAGCGGCGCGGTCGCCAGATACTCGACCGTCGTGCCAAAAGCACGTTCAGCAGCCCGCACGGCCGCGATGATCGCCTCCGAGGTGACACCTTTGCGACAGCCTATGCCAGCCACGGTTACCATGGCTTGACCCAGCTCCATTGGGTCACCGGCATGGCCGGACGCCAACCGAACATGGAACCGACGGCAGCAGCCCGCGAGACTTCCAGCCGGATCATTGAACCGCCGAATGTCGCATGGGCCGCCAGCAACACCGCTTCCATTTCCAGCGTCACCGCATTGGCCACAAGCCGCCCGCCCGGTTTCAGGGCATCCATGGCAGCCTCGAGCACGCCCGTCTCGCTGCCGCCACCGCCGATAAAAATCGCATCTGGCTGGGATAAGCCTTCAAAAGCCGCCGGGGCCGTGCCTATCATGACCTCGAGCCCGGGAACACCAAAAGCATCAGCATTGCGGGCAATCCGCTCCGCCCGTTCCGGATGCTGCTCAATGGCAATGGCGCGCAGCGAGGGATGCGACAGCATCCATTCGATGCCGATCGAGCCGGAGCCCGCGCCGATGTCCCAGAGAAGTTCCCCCCGGCGGGGGGCGAGTGAGGAGAGCGTCACCGCGCGGATCTCGCGCTTGGTGATCTGCCCGTCATGTTCGAACAGGCTGTCATCAAGGCCATGTGCAAAAGGCAGGACACGCGCATCCTCATCCGCCACGACGTCGATCGCCACGACGTTCAGCGGATCAATATCTTCAAAGCCAAAATCAGCGGCCCGGATTTGCCGCCGCTTTTCCCGTTCTCCTCCCAGTGCTTCAAGCAGGATGAATTCCGAACGGCCGAAGCCGGCCTCCGACAGCAGCCGCGCAATCAAGGCCGGGTCGCGCTCATCCGATGTCAGCGCGATGATCCTCGCACCATGATGCAGATGTGGCCGCAGCAGATCGATGGGGCGCCCGTGCAGCGAAACGCAATCCGCCGATTGTAGCGCCCAACCGAGACGCGAGGCGGCCAGCGAAAAGGTGGAAGGCGCGGGATAACAGACCGTTTCCTCCGCTGGAATCAGCCGCAAAAGCGTAACGCCGACACCATAAAAGAACGGGTCGCCGGAGGCGAGCACGCAGACCGCACGGCCGCGCAATGCGAAAACATCGGTCATCTCCACATCGAACGGCACCGGCCAGGCACGCGCTTCGCCGCGAATCGCTGCAGACGCCAGTTCCAGATGGCGCTTGCCACCGAAAATCACCTCCGCCGCCTCTATCGCCTGGCGCGCGTTTTCACCCAGCGCCTTGAGCCCGTCCTCGCCGATACCGACTATGGAAAGCCACGGCCTTTCTTTCTTTTCAGTGGAAGCCTTGGCCGTTCCGGAATATTCAGAGGTCATGACACGCTCCATTCTCATCCTTGGCGGCACGGCGGATGCCCGCATTTTGGCCGGCCGGCTGGCGGAAGACTCCGGCTACCGAATTTTGCTTTCCATGGCCGGGCGCACGCTCTCGCCGGTGGAACAGCCCGTGCCGATGCGCACCGGCGGGTTTGGTGGCGCGGCAGGTCTGGCGGATTTCATTCGCACAGAGGGTTTCGATATTCTGGTGGATGCCACCCATCCCTATGCGGCCAGAATTTCCGCCAATGCCATCGAGGCGGCAAGGCTTGCCGACGTTCCATTGATTGTCCTTTCGCGTCCGGTCTGGCCGCGTCAGGCGGGTGACAAATGGCAAAGCGTCCATACCGTTGGACAGGCCGTTACCGCGCTGGGCACCGCCAGCAGACGCGTGTTTCTGGCGCTCGGCCGTCAGGAGCTTCTTCCTTTCGAAGCCGCCCCTCAGCACAGCTATCTCATCCGCAGCGTCGACCCGGTGGAACCGCCGCTGAAGGCGCCGGATGCGCGCTACATCACCGCGCGGGGTCCTTTCGTACTGGAAGATGAAATCCGCATGCTGGAGAAAAACCGCATCGAGGTGGTGATATCGAAAAACTCCGGCGGCGGCGCCAGTTACGGCAAGATCGAAGCGGCGAGGCGGCTTGGCCTGCCGGTCATCATGATCGAGCGACCGCAACGCTTGAACGATACGCCCGCGAATAATCTGACCGTGCCGGATATCGCCAATGCGCTCACCGCCATACGCCATCAGCTTTCCCTTTTCGAAAACCGTGGCGAATAAACGATCGGCTCCTTGCCGGAACGCGAGATCAGGCGGGTTTCCACCGAGCCGACGATGATGCAGGTGGCCATATCCGCCATATCGCTCGACGCTTCCGAAAGCGGCACGACCCGAATGCGTTCATCCGCGCGACCAGCGGCACGACCAAAAATCACCGGCACCGAGCCGGGCAAATGTTTGCGCAACAGGTCGAAGGCGGTACCAAGCTGGTGCGGCCGCGCCTTGCTGACGGGATTGTAGAAAGCCATCACGAACCCGGCTTCGGCCGCCGCAATCAGCCGTTTTTCGATGATGCCCCAGGGCTTGAGATTATCCGAGAGCGAAATGGCGCAAAAATCATGGCCAAGCGGCGCACCTGCTTTGGCAGCCACGGCCAGCATGGCGGTCACGCCGGGTACAACGGAAAAATCGATCTCACGCCATTCGGAAGGGCCGCTTTCAATCGCCTCGCAAATGGCAGCAGCCATGGCAAAAACGCCAGGGTCGCCGCCGGAAACCACGCAGACCTTGCCACCCTCGGCCGCAAGCCTGAGCGCCTGTTCGGCGCGGGAGATTTCCTCGCGATTGTCGGAAGCATGACGGCGCTGGTGAGGGCCAAGCGACAGGCGGTCGAGATAGGGAATATAGCCGAAAAAGTCTTCCGAAGACTGCACGGTAGCCAGCGCCTCAGGCGTCACCTGATCCGCATTGCCAGGGCCGAGACCGACAACGACGAGTTTGCCGGTCATGACATTTCGCCCCCGGAAGGCCTCGTTTTCCAGCCCGGCACCAGAACCAGCGAAAAATAGGGCGCTGGCGAGGCATCACGCTCGATCAGCCGCACCGCATGGCTGTTTGCCATGGTGCCACGCTCGACATAAAGCGCCTCTTCCAGCTTGCCCGCGGCTTCCAGCGCACGGCGGATTTTCGGCAGATTGCGACCGACCTTCATGATCACGGCGCCATCAGTGCCGGATAGCCGCTCCGCGAGCACATCTTCGGCCAGCGTGCCGGGAAGGACGCTCAGAATATCGTCGCCCTGCACGAGCGGCAGACCTGCCATGGACCAGCAGCCGGACATGGCAGTGATGCCCGCCACCACTTCCGCTTCATAGGACGGTGCAAGCCTCAAATGGAGGTGCATATAGGAGCCATAAAACAGCGGATCGCCTTCCGACAGCACTGCCACAGTGCGCCCGGCATCGAGATGCACAGCAATATCCTTTGCCGATTGATCAAAGAACGCGGCAATCGCACCGCGATAATCCTCGCCGTTCTTGTCGCTCTCGACGGTAACGGGATAGACCAGCGGCATTTCCAGCGTGCCGGGACGAATAAAGGCTTCGACGATGCCGCGACCATTGCCGGCGCTGCCCTTCTTGCAGAAAAAGGCGAGAACGTCGGCATTTTCGATGGCGCGCACGGCTTTCAGCGTCAGCAGCTCGGGATCACCCGGACCAGTGCCGACCCCGACGAGTTTACCCTTGGCATGTTCAAAAAGAGCAGCACTCACAGGCCCGCCCTCGCAACCGCATTGATGGCGGCGGCCGTCATGGCCGATCCACCCAACCGTCCCTTGACGATGGCATAGGGAATGCCAAGCGCACTTGCCTCCAATGCATCCTTCGATTCCGCCGCGCCAACAAAACCGACCGGCATGCCGATAATGGCAGCCGGGCGAGGGGCGCCTTTTTCAAGCATTTCCAGAAGATAAAACAGCGCCGTCGGCGCGTTGCCGATAGCGACGAGAGCACCTTCAAGGTGCTCCGCCCAGAGATCGAGCGCGGCAGCGGATCGGGTGTTGCCGATATTTTTCGCAAGCTCGGGTGTGCGTGGATCGCGAAGCGTGCAGATGACAACGTTATCAGCCGGAAGCCTTGCGCGCGTCACGCCATGGGCAACCATTTCCGCATCACACAGAACGGGCTTGCCGGCAAGCAACGCGCCGCGCGCGGCCGAAACGAAATCCGGCGAGAAGCGGAAATGGCCTGCTGCCTCCACCTGCCCGCAGGCATGGATCATGCGAATGGCGATATCCGCCTGCTCTGCGGTAAAGGCGGATAAATCCGCTTCCTCGCGAATAATGGCGAAGGAGCGCTCATAGATCGCATTGCCATCGCGAATATAGTCATAGTCGGTCATTGGTTATCCTGTCGAAGCGCCGCACCGATTTCCTCCCGGCCCAGACGGGCAAAAAAGATGGCAGCGTTTTCACCGGGCTTATGTTCTTTTTCGTAAAGACGGGCAAGCCGCGAAAGCGAGGTCTTCTGTTGCTCGAAGGGCAAAATCCCATCTGGTGGGTCACCGGCGCGGCCGGAAATCGAGAATGCCAGGCCATCCGAACTGCCTGAGAGGGTCAAAAGCGAGGGCGTGGGATGTGCACAGCCCTTGCCGCAGCCGGAAATATGCAGCGTGAACGAACCATCCAGCAAGGCAGCACAGTCTTCGGCAGCGAAAGCCGCAAGTTTGTGCGTGGGAAGAAAAGCTGAGGCACAGCCCGGAGCGCCGGGACAGACGGCGATGGAGGACCGCGCATCACCAGCCGTCGTGACGAAGCCGAATGCCACCGCTGTCTCAAGCAACGCATTGCAGGCCGACAACGACCCAAAGAATAGCAGGCTATGGTTCGGTGATGGCCGCAGGGCCTTGATACCGAGCGTGTCAGCCCGCTCACAGAGATGCGCCAAGTCAGCACCGCGAACCTGTCCGAAAGCAAGCGCGATACCAACGGCGAAGCGGCTCTCTCCCGTCATCATCACGCCTAGGGGCAGAAAGGGAGGCTGGGCTTCGCTCCCAGCTTGGCGATCCAGCAGGCGGTCACCACAAACCGCCTTCACGGTCCGTTGATCCAGATCGCGGCCACGGGCAAGCGGTCCCTTTTCAGCGAGAAAAACAAGCAGCGACAGAACGACGCTGGCCGCCGCAACCGGCTCGACCAATCCCGCATTCAATGCCTTGCTTTCCGACCCCCCGAGAAGCAATTGCCAGAATGTCCGACCCTCCAGCCGGATCGCTTTCAAACGAATATCGGCCAGAAAATCACCCATGGAGAGGCGTCCGCCGCCATCAATGACAATAGAGGTTTTGGCCGCGAGTTTGTCCTGCAACGCAAGGGCGTCAGCCCCTTTTCTGATCTCCTCGGCGACAAAACGGCCATCCGCAATTTCCACGTCATCCCGGCCGGCAAGGGGCGAAGTCTCCACCGCAAGCCCTTCGCGTAGTGGCAGATCAAGCGCCAGAACATCCTTTTCGAGCGAACAGGCGCTTTCCCGCGTCAGGCCGCGAAATTGCAGGCTGCCGCGCGCGGTGATGTCGATCAATCCATTGCCGTGGCGTTCGGCGAGACCGCAGAGCATAACCATCGCACGTGGTGAAATATCCGCCTCGAACGCAACCCGCGACAGAAAACCGTCGCCGGTTTGCATGGGGGCGGACAGGGCCGGGCACAGACCACGGCGACCAAAAGGCTGAACGGGATCGGCAGCGGCGGCCATCAAGCACCCACCCTTTCGGATCGGGGCGGGATCAGCATTTCAAGCTCTGCATCCACCGCGTTGCGGCGGCTGTGCCACAGGCCACGGCGGCGGGCGGATAAAAAGCGCGCGGCCATCACCTCAGCAGCCTTTGGATTTTCCCGCAGGATGAAATCGCGCACGTCCTCATTGCCGAAATAGGCATCGTAAAGCGCCTCAATCAGCGAGGAGGACACCGCATGTGTTGTTTCGGCAAAGCCGACCAGCCGGTCCACCGTTTCCGCAAATTCCGCCGCTCCGCGTGGCCCGTGCCGCATCTGACCGGCAATAAAGCGCGGATTGACGGCGCGCGCGCGCACCACTCGCGTCAGCGCCTGCGTCATGGATCGCGCCCGCGGGCGTGCCGGATCGGTCGTATCCAGTGCGACGATATCGGCGATACCGCCGAGTGCCGCCTTCGCAGCGGAAAAACCACCAATGAAGGCGACATCGGAAGAACCGTCGAGAAGATCGCGCCCGGGATCATCGCCGGTATGAACCAGAAGATCGGCCCGGCGCACCAACTCCGTAAAGCCGGCGTCCTCGAAGATCTCGAGCCCATCGGCGCCGCCAAAGGCATGGTTTGCGGCATCGAGATAGGCCTGCCCCAGCTCCTCGCGTTCATCCCATGTGCCGCTGGCAAGCTTTTCTTCGATACCGGCACCGTATGTGCCGGGCGCAGAACCGAAGATGCGCGGGGGGATATGCCCAAGCGCTGCCGCTTCCTCCGCCAAAGGATTGTCGCCCGGCGCTTCGTCCCGCCGTGCAACCGCCCTGGCGGCGGCATCGAGAAGCGCAATCAGCGCTGGGAACATATCGCGGAACAGGCCGGAAATTCGAAAAGTCACATCGACCCGCGGTCGTCCTAGGCTCGCCGGTGGCAGAACTTCGATGCCGGTGACCCGGCCGGTTGCAGGATCATGGATCGGCCTCGCCCCCATCAGATGCAGCGCCTGCGCCACATCCTCACCGCCATTGCGAAGACTGGCGCTGCCCCAGAGATCGAACACCAGATGTTTCGGCCAGTCGCCATGGGACTGCAGATGATGCCGAAGCACTTCTTCGCCCGCCATACGGCCCAGCTCGAACGCTGTCGGCGTCGGCATGGTGCGGGGATCGGCCGCGTAAAGATTGCGGCCGGTGGGCAATACGTCGAGACGCCCCCGCGCCGGCGCGCCGGAGGGGCCAGGGGCAATGTGCCGGCCATCGAGTGCCGCCAGCAGCGCGGCTTTCTCGGCCTTCCCACTCTCAAGCCGGAGAGGATCTGTCTCGCCTTCTGGGAAGCGGCCGAAAACATGCTGACCGTCCTTGATGGCAAAATCCTTGAGATCGCAGAGAAAGGCATCGATGCGGGAGAGGGCCGTATCGGCATCGTCCTTCGCACCCACGCCCGCCTCTGCCGCCAGCCCGGTTTCCAACGCCTTTTCGACAATCAGCTTCGCCAGCCGGTCGCGGCGGCGGCGATCAAGACCATCGGCCTGCGCATATTCATCCACCAGCTGTTCCAGCGCCAACTGTTCCGGTGAAAGCCCGGCATTCACCAAAACCGGGGGAACATGGCCGATGGTCACGGCGGCGATACGCCGCTTGGCAACCGCCGCTTCACCGGGATTGGAGACGATGAACGGATAGACCACCGGCAGCGAGCCGGTGACGATTTCCGGAAAACAATCGCGGGAAAGCGCAACCGTCTTGCCCGGCAACCATTCCAGCGTGCCATGCGCCCCCACATGCACGATGGCATGCGCCGCAGCAGCGCGCTGCACCCATGCGCCGAAGGCGACGAGCGCGTGGCGCGGCGGCAGGGCAGGGTCGTGATAATCCACCCGCCGATCCTCGTTTCGTCCCCGATCCGGCGCGAGCGCCACGAAGACCTGTCCGAAGCGGGCAACACGAAAATGGAATTTGCCATCAACGAAAGCACCGTCCTCTTCCGCAACTCCCCACGTCGCATGCACGGCTTTGCCAGCAGCCTCCGGCAAATCTGCAAGAAAATTCCGATAGGTGGAAAGATCGACTGCCGCTTCCTGGCTCTCGATACGATCGAGCAGCGCCCGTGCCGTTTCGGGAATATCCTTCACCGCATAACCGGCATCGGCAAGATCGCGCAGCATTTCGAGCACGCTTTGCGGCACATCGAGACCAACGGCATAACCGGTGCGCCCCGGCGCGGCACCGGGATAATCAGGCATCAGGATGACGATGCGGCGATCCTGCGGTGGCGCGAATTTCAGTCGCAGAAAGGCCGCGATGCGGTTCGCCACCTGTTCGACACGATCCGCCTCCGGCAGATTCAGAAGGCTGACCCCGCCATCTGTCCGCGCCTTTTTGAACGAGATCGCACCCGCGAGAATCCGCCCGTCCAACTCGGGCAGTACGACATGCATGGCAAGATCGGAGGGATTGAGACCGCGCGCATTTTCCACCCAGCCGTCACGCCGGGTGGTTGCCATCACCACCTGGAAAACGGGAACGCCGAGGCGATCGAACAGCGTTTCGCCCTTGTCATCCGTCTGGCTGGCGAAAGCCGTAGCCGCGAGGATGGCTGCAGGCCGAAGAGCGGGCAGCACCGTTTCGAGAAAACGGATCGCTTCCCCATCCTTCAACCCGCTGACAAAAATCGGCAGGGGCGCAAAACCGCGGGAAGAGAGCGCCTGAAACAACGTATCAACGGGTACTGCATCTTCCGCCAAAAGCATGGAACGGTAAAAGAGAATGGGCAGAACTGGCGCACCGGCAGGAAACCCCGCACAAGCCTCTTCCTGCCCCACAACACCCAGATCCGGGCGATAAAAGCCAGCTTTCGGGAGGGGCACCGCCTTTATATCCGGCCATTCTCCGCCATCCGCCAGAACAGGAAGGCCAGCGGCAAGGCGGGCCATATTCTCCGCCCCACCTTCCCGGAAGAAGGAGAGAACGGAGGCCAGCGTCGGCTTATCAACCGTGGAGGCAGCCTCGAGCTTTTCATCCCTCTCGCTGCATTCCCCCGGCAAAAGCAGAAGCTTGATGCCGCGCCCGCGCGCCAGAATGGCCAGCTGATCGACCCCGTAGCGCCAGCGCTCCGCACCACCGAGAATCCGGATAAGGATAACGCGGGCATGTTCCGCTGTTTTTTCGATCCAGAGATCGACCGACATCGGATGCCGAAGTTCGGACAGGTTCGCGGCAGAAAGGGATGGAAGCTTATCTCCCGCCTGCCGCCACGCCCGCTCAAGCCCGGCAAGATCGCTTGCCGAAAAAGACAGCACCACCACATCCGAACGGGGCTGGTTGAGATCAACCGGCTCGATCAGGTCGTCCAGAGACGAGGACGTGGTGGCGAGAATATGCATTCAAAGCTTTTCCAGTAAAAGTGCGTCGCAGCTCATGTCACGCGGCCAGCATCTGTTCGATCTTTTCGCGGTTGATACCCTTTTCGCCGATGATGACGAGGCGGCTGCGGCGCTCCTCACCCGCCGCCCACGGACGGTCGTAATAATGGTTGACGCGGCTGCCGACCGCCTGCACCTGCAAACGCATGGGCTTGGCCGCGACTTCGATGAAGCCCTTGATACGCAGCACATTTTCGGCAGCGGCCGTCTCGGCGATACGGGCCGCCAGAGCTTCCGGATCGGTAACAGCCGGCAGATCGACGACGAAGCTGTCGAAATCATCATGTTCATGGTCAAGTTCGCCATCATGATGGGTGCGGCGGTTTTCGATATCCTCTTCCACCGCAAGGCCGAGACCGATCAGCACGGCAGGATCGATGGCGCCATTCGAAGCCACAACGATCTTTGCCGCCTTCGGCAGATGTTCGAGGACATGCGCCTTTGCCTTGTCGAGACCGGCATCATCGAGAAGATCGGCCTTGGTGAGCACGATGAGATCGGCGCAGGCAACCTGATCCTCGAAGACCTCTTCGACCGGGTCATCATGGTCGAGCACCTCGTCATTGGCGCGCTGGGCTGCGAGCGCTTCCATGTCATGAGCAACCTGACCCTCGGCCAGCGCCGCACCGTCCACCACGGCGACCACGGCATCGACAGTCACGCGGCTCTTGATCGCAGGCCATTGGAAGGCCTGTACGAGGGGCTTCGGCAGGGCAAGGCCGGAAGTCTCGATGAGGATATGCTCCACTTTCGGCTGGCGGCTGAGGATTTGTTCGATGGCTGGCTGGAAATCATCCGCCACCGTGCAGCAGATGCAGCCATTGGCCAGCTCGACAATGTTTTCCTCCGGGCAGCTTTCAATGCCGCAACCTTTCAGAATTTCGCCGTCGATGCCGATATCGCCGAATTCATTGACGATGATGGCGAGACGCTTGCCGTCAAGCTTTTCGAGAAGGCCACGCAGCAGCGTGGTTTTTCCGGCCCCCAGAAAGCCGGTGACGATGGTGCAGGGAACGCGGTCCACAAGGGTGCTCATGATCTCTCCTCGGTAAAATCGAATGGGGGAATGCGCGCCACCATGCCGCGCTTTAAGGGTTCGGGGCGGCCGCGCCAGGGCATCAGGCCATCGGGCGCGGCAGAAAGCAGCCGCGCGCCAGTCAGCAGGTCTTCCGCATCATCCGGCGTCAGCCCGCCAAACACATAAGACCAGCCATCGGCGCTGCGCAGAACGGCGCTGAGACCACGCTTGCAATTGGCAAGACAATTGACGGAACGAACGGCAATACCGCTCTCCTGCGCCTTTTCGATAACGGCATCGGCAAGACGCGAACCGGGGCGCGGTTCGGCATTCGGATCGACATCATCGCGACAGCTCCGGCATACGAAGACGGTGACGCCGGGCGCCGTTTTGCTCAGTGCGCTCGCGTTTGCACATGAAGATGTCGCTGAAATATCCAAACCGTCCCGTTCCCACGCCAAATTAAAATTCTTCGGGGTGCGGATATCGAAAACGGTATGCGGACGGGCGCAAACCGGCAGTTCGATCTGACCGACTGACCGGAGCACCCCGCCCGGCAGACGTTTTTTCCTGAAACGGCAGGTCTCCTGGCTTGCGGCTCTATCAACACCCGGACACCGCCTTCCCGAACCCCGTGAGAGGTCCAGTGGCTTTACGGCGCGGGCTTACCGCTTACAGTTGCGGGGGCAGCCACGGAATGACCCTTTGTCGGGGCGGAACCGTGTTCCCTCTTAGCTTTTCCCGTTGCCGGGAAAAGACCGTCAGTCCCTTACCATTAGGCTGAACGGGTGTGAGGGTCAATGCCGCGCACCCGTGACCGGCACATTGCCGGGTGCGGCAAATTGAGTATAGTCGCCGCTCCGAATGGCGGGGGCATAAGGTTCCAGGCCGATGGATGAGAAGGAAAAGGCGATGACCCGCGACATCAGCGACAGCGAAGCCGAACGCCACCGGCAGAAAATGGTCAACCGCAAGACGGTGCAGGACGCCGAAGTCGCCGAAAAGACCATCGAAAAAGGCCTGCTGATGATCAACACAGGCCCCGGCAAGGGCAAGTCCACAGCGGCCTTCGGTCTTGCTCTGCGTATGCTCGGCACCGGGCGAAGGGTCGGCATCGTTCAGTTCATCAAGGGTGCCTGGTCGACAGGCGAACAGCAGGCTCTGACCCTGTTCGGCGAAAAGATCGTGTGGCGCACCATGGGCGAAGGTTTCACCTGGGACACGCAGGATCTCAAGCGTGACGTCGCAGCAGCGACAAAGGCGTGGGAGGAGGCCAAGGCTCTGATGGCCGATCAAACTATCGGCCTTCTGGTTCTTGACGAACTGAACATCGCCTTGCGTTACGAATACCTGCCGTTGGAAGAGGTTGTCGAAACGTTGTCCAGTCGCCGGCCCGATCTGCATGTCATCGTCACCGGTCGCAACGCCAAGCAACCGCTGATCGACGTCGCCGACATGGTGACGGAGATGACGCTGGTGAAACATCACTTCAAGGCAGGCGTGAAAGCTCAAGCCGGGATAGAATTCTGATATGACTGCCCGGGTACTGATGTTTCAGGGAACCGGCTCCGATGTCGGCAAATCGCTGATGGTGGCCGGCCTTGCCCGCGCATTCACCCGGCGTGGCCTCTCCGTCCTGCCGTTCAAACCGCAGAACATGTCGAACAATGCCGCTGTCACCGCCGATGGCGGCGAGATCGGTCGCGCGCAGGCCCTGCAGGCACGGGCAGCGGGCGTGCCGCTTTCCGTGCACATGA
Source organism: Agrobacterium sp. NPDC058088 (assembly GCF_042885035.1). Taxonomy (NCBI): domain Bacteria; kingdom Pseudomonadati; phylum Pseudomonadota; class Alphaproteobacteria; order Hyphomicrobiales; family Rhizobiaceae; genus Agrobacterium; species Agrobacterium sp. NPDC058088. The sequence goes on from NZ_JBHVSU010000011.1 coordinate 96,179, forward strand.
ATCCAGTGCTGCTGAAGCCGCAGAGCGAAACCGGCGCACAGGTGGTGGTACAGGGAAAGATCGTCGGTAATGCCAAGGCAGCCGACTATCAGCACATGAAGGCCGGGCTGATGCCACGCGTGCTTGATAGTTTCGAGCGCCTGAAACAACAGGCCGATCTGGTGCTGGTGGAAGGGGCTGGCAGCGCATCGGAAATCAACCTGCGCGCCAACGACATCGCCAATATGGGTTTCGCACGGGCCGCCGATGTGCCGGTGATCCTGATCGGCGATATCGATCGGGGTGGCGTCATTGCCGGCCTCGTCGGAACCAAGGCGGTGCTCGACGTCGATGACGCGGCAATGATCGAAGGCTTCATCGTCAACCGCTTTCGTGGCGATCCGGCGCTGTTTTCCGAGGGCATGCGGATGATTGCGGAAAAGACCGGCTGGGCCTCCATAGGGCTTCTGCCACATTTCTCAGATGCCGCAAAACTGCCGGCGGAAGATGCGCTGGGGCTTTCCGGCCCGGCCCAACAGAAGCCCGACGCAAAGATCCGCATCGCCGTGCCGATCCTGCCGCATATTTCCAATTTCGACGACCTCGATCCCCTCGACATGGAACCGGATGTAGAACTCATCCGTGTACGGCCGGGTGGGACGATCCCCTCCGATTGCCGGCTGGTTTTGCTATGTGGTTCGAAATCCACCATTGCCGATCTCGCCGTGCTGAAAGATGCCGGCTTGGACATCGACATAAAGGCGCATGTGCGCCGCGGCGGCTACGTTCTCGGCCTTTGCGGCGGTTACCAGATGCTTGGAAAAACCGTTGCCGATCCTGACGGCATCGAGGGATCGCCGGCGACTGTCGACGGGCTAGGTCTGCTTGATGTCGACACGGTTTTAACGGGTGACAAGCGACTCGTTTCCGTTCAAGGCGTGAGCTTTGATGGTGTTTGTTTATCCGGCTACGAAATGCATGTCGGGGAAACCACGGCAGCAGCAGGCAATCTGGCGTTTTCGATGATCGACGGGCATTACGATGGAAGCATCTCACCCGACGGCCGTGTCTTCGGCACCTATATTCACGGCCTCTTTGCGGATAACAGCCAGCGCAGCGCGTGGCTGCAGCGTCTCGGCGGGCAGGGCACGGCCCTGAACTATGATGAGCAGGTGGATGCGGTTCTCGACCGGCTAGCTGCGCATATGGAGCAGCACCTCGATCTCGACAGGCTGCTGGCTATAGCGCGATAAGGATCGCCAGAAGTCCGAACAGGCCGATCAGCAACAGGTCCGCAATTCGTGCCAGCCGTAGTGCCGTGCGAATATCACCGGCGACCAGCGCCGACCTTCCGCCTTCCCCCATGAAACGCGCTTCGATCATCCGTCCGCCGTAAGAACGCGGTCCGGCAAGCGCAAAACCGAGCGCACCAGCCAGCGCCGCCTCCGGCCAGCCTGCATTGGGGGAGCGGTGGTGGCGCGCATCGCGGCGGATCGCGGCAATGGCCGCTTTTGGCGACGCGCCCTCGACAAAAAATGCGGCAACCACAAACAGGCTGCCGCTCAGTCTTGAAGCCGGCAGATTAACGAGATCATCCAGCCGCGCCGAAGCCCAGCCGAAGGCCTCATGGCGCGGCGAACGATGGCCGATCATGCTGTCGGCCGTATTGATCGCCTTATAGGCGGCACCGCCGGGCAGGCCCAGTAACCCGAGCCAGACAGCGGGAGCCACGATGCCATCGGAGAAATTCTCGGCGAGACTTTCGATCGCCGCCCGGCATATCGCGGCCTCATCCAGCTTTTGCGGATCGCGCCCGACGATCATCGATACCGCCCTGCGGCCACCTTCAACACCCTCTCGTTCCAGAGCCGTGGCGACGGCCTCCACATGCTGTTCCAGACTCTTCTGCGCCGGAAGCGAGGCGCCGAGTATCGCCACAGCCAGCAGACCGAAGGGCAGAAAAAGCAGAACAGATTGCGCAAACCATGCAAGGATCACCGTCAGCCCGACAAAAACAACCAGCGCCAAAACACCCGCGGCCTTGCGTTGAGAAAATGACGCGCTCTCCCGGTTCCATTTTTTGTCCATGAGCGCGATAAGCGAACCGATCCAGGTGACAGGATGACCGATGCGTTTGAACAGCCAGTCCGGATAGCCGGTCAGGCGTTCAATCACGAGCGACAGGAAAGCGAGAGCAAAGAACATGGGCGAGACAGTACCAGAAAAGGCTCAAGGAGCGATCCGCCATGGCGGCAATCTCGGCAAGGCGCGCCTGATGTTTCCGGAAGCGCATGAACCGTGGATCGACCTTTCAACCGGGATCAACCCGCACTCCTATCCGCATTCGCCCATTCCCGCCAGCGCATTCGCCCGCCTGCCGGAGCCCGGCGCCGCTGAAGAACTGAAACACTTGGCCGCAGCCCATTTCGGCGCGCCTTCCGCACGGCACGTGACGCTCTCTCCCGGCACCCAGATGCTGATGCCTCTGCTCGCGCAGATCGCCATCGACCGTGGAGCCCAAAACGGTGCCGTACTGTCACCCGCCTATGCGGAACATGCGCGCACCGCCCGCATGGTGGGGCTTACCGTCACGGAAGTGGAAAACATTAGCGAGCTGTCGACCTACGGCTATGTCGTGGTGGTCAATCCCAACAACCCCGACGGTCGCGTCACCGATCGCGAAGCTTTACTCACGCTCGCCCGGGCGAGACATCGCGAAGGCGGCCTGCTCGTTGTGGACGAAGCCTTCATAGAAACGGGCGTTGCCGACAGTCTCGCGGATGCGACCAGTGACGACGCGCTGGTAGTCCTGCGATCCTTCGGCAAATTTTACGGCATGGCGGGCGTGCGCCTGGGTTTTGCCATTGCGCATCCCGACATCGCAGCCGAACTCGAGGCAAGGCTGGGCCCATGGGCGGTTTCTGGCCCGGCGCTGCATATTGCAACCGAAGCGCTGGCGGACAAGGCGTGGCAATCATCCATGCGTCTGCGGCTTGCGCAGGAGGCAAGACGCCTGAACGAGTTGCTGAAAAAGGCGGGTCTGAAAATCGCAGGTGGCACATCCCTCTTCACGCTGGTGCGGGATGAGCATGCCAAGGCACTGTTCGACCATCTTGGCCGTCGCGGCATTCTGGTCCGAATCTTCGACGAAAGACCTGATGACATGCGTTTCGGCCTTCCCGGTAGCGAAGCGAATTGGCAGCGCCTCGAAGAGGCGCTGCAATCTTTCGATCATTCCTCGAAAGTGTAGGTCTCGATCGACTCCGGCTTCATTTCGATGGAGAAGCCCGGCAGCTTCGGCGGCATATAGGCGGCGTTGCGGATATCGCAGGGTTCGATGAAGTGCTCATGCAGATGATCGACATATTCGATCACGCGGCCTTCCTTTGTGCCTGACACCACGAGATAGTCGATCATCGACAGGTGCTGCACATATTCGCAGAGACCGACGCCACCGGCATGTGGCCAGACCGGCAGATTGTATTTGGCGGCAATCAGCAGAACCGCCAGCACCTCGTTCAGACCGCCCATGCGGCAGCTGTCGATCTGCACGACATCAATCGCTCCCTCGGCGATGAACTGCTTGAACATGATGCGGTTCTGGCACATTTCACCGGTTGCCACCTTCACCGAGCCGATAGCGGCGCGGATCTTGCGATGGCCGGCGACATCATCCGGGCTGGTAGGCTCTTCGATGAAGAAGGGCTTGGAAAAGGCGAGCTTGTTGACCCATTCGATCGCCTGATCCACTTCCCATACCTGGTTGGCATCGATCATCAGGTAACGGTCGGGACCGATCACCTCACGGGCAATGGTGAGGCGGCGAATATCGTCCTCGAGATCGCGGCCAACCTTCATTTTCACATGGTTGAATCCGGCATCGATAGCCTCCTGGCAAAGACGGCGCAGCTTGGCGTCGTCGTAACCCAGCCAGCCGGCCGACGTCGTATAGCAGGCATAACCTTCGTTCTTCAGCGTCTCGATACGTTCCTTCTTGCCCGCCTCGGCCTTTCTGAGGATTGCCAGCGCATCATCGCGGGTCAGCACATCGGTCAGATAACGATAATCGACAATATCGGCGATTTCTTCCGGGCTCATGTCGGCAACGAGCTGCCACACCGGCTTGCTGGCCTTCTTGGCCAACAAATCCCACACCGCATTCACCACAGCGCCGGTGGCGAGATGCATCGCGCCCTTGTCCGGGCCGATCCAGCGCAGCTGGCTGTCACCAGTCAGATGCCGCCAATATTTTCCGGGGTTTTCCGTGACGATGTCGAGATCAGTGCCGACCACCAGATGGCGCATCGCTTCAATGGCCATGCAGCAGATGTCGTTGCCACGGCCGATGGTGAAGGTCAGGCCATGGCCCTTCAGACCAGGCTCGTCCGTATCGAGAATGACGTAAGCCGCCGAATAATCCGGGTCGGGGTTCATTGCATCCGAGCCGTCAAGGCTCTGGGATGTTGGAAAACGAAGGTCGAAAACACGCAGATCTGTAATTTTGGTCATGGCCGTTCACTCGCGGTCAGTGTCAAAGGAAATTGTTCAGTCGTGATGAAAAGTTTCTTCCATCATGGCCCACCACTCGCCTTCCTTCCGGCTCTCAAGCGGTTGTTGGCATGGGATGGTAAAAGACCACCATTCCTGGTTCTTGGGACTCGCCGCCATTTTCGCCATGTCGGCGCTGAAATCACTGCCGTGATATTCCCAATAACCAAAAAGCAGGTTTTCCGGCTCGCGCAGGAAGATCGTGTAATTGCGGATGTTGCAATCGCTGATGAGGGCCAGAATTTCAGGCCAGACGGCGGCGTGCAGCCTCTTATATTCCGTGATCATCTCAGGTTTGAGCCCTATGACCATGCCCATGCGTTGCATGAAAAACTCCGTTATTGCTTGATGGTGGCGAGCGCCGCGGGCAGCTTTGTCTGCGGCAGGCTCAATCCGAGCCGTTCTGCCGCAGCGATAACCGGGGCGAAACGGCGACGCTTCTTTTCGTCGTGATTGCTGGCGATATCGGCCAGCCGGTGAGCGAGAAAGGGATTGCGCAAGCGCTCCCTCAACTGACCGATATAGGCCTTTGCCTCATCTCCCATGCCTTCTGCCGCAAAGACCGGCAGAACCTCGTCTCGCCAGAGTGCTTCCAGATCCGCAACGAGGGCATCATCCGCCATTGCCTGACGCACCGTTTCATCTTTCCCACGCCCATCCCGTGTCCAGCGTTCCGCCAGATAGGAGTGGCCGAGATTGAGGAGGAACAGCTTCAGCTTTTCATAGCGGTCGAGATCGTCGGTCAGCACCACGGCGGGGTGAGTGCAGGGAAGAACGAGCCCTTCCTGTTTCTCGATCGCCCAGAGGGCATAGGGTTCCGCGACTGCGCCGACGGGATCGATGGGTTCGGACACGATGCGATCCACCAGACTGTTGGCGAAGCGGCATTTCTCGTTCAGATAGAAAGCAAAACCGGCTGGCAGCTCCCAATCGTCGGTAAGCCGGCGAATGACCTGCTTCAGCTTTTCACCGTTTCGCGGCACCAGCTCGCAGGGGAAGATCGATAAAGGAGCTTCAGGATTCCGCTGAAAACGCTCCAGCAACAGCATGCAGAGCTTGGCCGGAAAGCTTTTCGGCACGATCGTGAAATCGTCAGCCAGCGCAGCATTGTCGGCCGAATCCAGCTCATAACCCCGGTCGCCCGTATTGGACAGAATGACCTGCGCCTCACAGGCAAGGCGGCGCACTTCCGCCCAATCGGTCGCAGCCGTCAATGCCCGTGCAACGGCCTTGCCCTGAACTTCCTCGTCCACTTCCTGCCCATCGCGGATGCCGCGAATGCGCACGGGGTAAGGCGCGCCGCTGTTCAGCGCCGCAACCCGCTTCAGGCTCTCCGCATTGCCGGTCGTCTGGACAATTGCAATGTGGCCGAGGGCCTCGCCACTATCCAGCGCCTGCGAAACGAACAGATCCGCATGGGCAAGAAGAAACCGGCTGGTGCCGAATTGAAGGATGGGCGTATCGGGCGTCATGCAACCTCCACCATGCCCTTGATGACTCCGGCTTTCGGATCGGTCAGGCCGGCGAACTTCGCGGGGACATCAGCGAGTGTCATGCGGTGGGTGATCAGCGCCTCAGGCACTTTCCCTTCGCGCAAGGCACGAAGCACGCGCTCGAAATCTTCCGGCGTCGCGTTGCGGCTGCCGAGCAACGTCGTCTCACGCTTGTGAAACTCCGGGTCGTTGAAGCTGATATCGCTGGCAACGATGGACACCAGGACATAGGAGCCACCATGACCGACGAAGGAAAACCCGCGCTCCATGGCTTTCGGATTGCCGGTCGCATCAAAGACCGCATCGAAGAAATCGCCGTCGGTGATATCCGACAGACGATCCTTGTCGCCTTCGCCAAGGATAACCGTATGAGCAACACCGAGATGTTTCTTGCAGAAATCCAGCCGGTCGGTGCGACCGTCGATCATCGTCACTTCACCGCCATCGAGAACGGCGAAGACAGCAACCGCCATCCCAATCGGGCCGGCACCGACGATCAGGACCTTCTGCCCTTTTTCGACGGCACCGCGCCGCACCGCATGCGCGCCGATCGCCAGAAATTCCGTCATGGCCGCCTGGTCGAGGCTTAACCCCTCCGCCTTCAGCACGAATTGCTGCGGCACACTCAGATATTCCACCATGCCACCATCGCGATGGACGCCGAGCACACCGATATTGCGGCAGCAATTGCTCTTGCCCTTCAGGCAGGCATTACATTTTCCGCAGGAGATATAGGGAATGATGGTCACGACATCGCCGGGGGAAAGATGGCTGCCTTCAGGCGCCTCATCCACCGTGCCGGAAAGTTCATGGCCCATGATACGCGGATAGGAGAGATATGGCTGGTTGCCGGTGAAGATATGCAGATCCGTACCGCAAACGCCGATCCGGCGAATACGCACCAGCACTTCACCTTCGCCGCGCACGGGTTTCGGCAGATCCTTGGCGGTTAGTTGACCGGGAGTGTCACAGAAAATCGCCAGCATGCATCACCTGTCAGTAAGGGAGTAAAAACGAATGGCGTTGCCGCCGAAAACTGCCGCATGGTCCTTGGCCGGCACGATGTCGCGGCAGAAATCCAGCCAGCCCTGATAGTCACCCGCAAGGCGCAGCACCGGCCAGTCACTACCGAAGATCACGCGATCGCCACCGAATAGGTCCAGAATGGTCTCGGCATAGGGCCGCACCGCTTCCGGGCGCTGCTCACCGCGCTCGGTCAGCAGGCCGGAGAGCTTGCAATGGACATTGGGAAGGGCAGAGAGAGCGGCCACATCGCGCCGCCAGTCACTATAGTGGCCAGTGGCGATCAGAGGCTTCGCGCCATGATCGATCACGATTGGCAACTCGGGATGTCTGCGCGCGAAGGAGAGGAGATGCGGCAGATTGGGCGGCAGAACCAGCGCGTCAAACACCAGACCGTGCTTCACAAGCGCTTCAACGGCAGCATCCAGCGCGGGATCGTCTATCCAGGCGACATCTTCCATGCCCTGCAGCATGGGGCGCACGCCCTTGAAGGCAGAATGTTTCGCTCGGCGTGCGATTTCCGACGCCGCATCTGGAGACTTCATATCCACCCAGCCGACCACACCTTTGATGAAATCGGTGTTTTCAGCCAGCTTCAGCATGAAATCCGTGTCAGGCGCCGTCTCCATCGTCTGCACCACCACCGTGCCCGAGACCCCGGCGGACGTCAGCAATGGCGACAGATCGGTGGGAAGAAAATCCCGGTAGATAGCGGCCAGCGATGGCGGCGGCCATTGCCCGGCGCGATCCTTCATCAGCCAGAAATGCTGGTGGGCGTCGATGAGCATTGCCTCAGGCCTTTCCGCCGGGCACAGGCGCACCTTCAGCAATCAGGCCACGCTTGTGCAGCTCGGACCAGAATTCATCCGGGATAGACTGCTCGAACCATTCGATATTCGAGGCAAGTTGCTGCGCATTGCGCGCACCTGAAACGACCGTGACCGACGCCGGATGGGCGAGCGGAAACTGAAGTGCGGCGGCCTGAAGTGAGACACCCAGTTCCTCACAGACGTTGTGCAGCGCGTCCACGCTCTTCAGGATATCGGCAGGCGCATCGGCATAATTGAATTTGCGGTTACCAGCCAGAATGCCCGAATTGAAAGCGCCAGCGACAACGATGGCGACGCCGCTTTCGGCGCAGCGGTTCATGAAAGCAAGGCTTTGCTGTTCGAGCAGCGTATAACGGCCCGCCAGCATGGCGACATCGATATCGAAGACATCCATGGCGTCGTTGATAATTTCCCACTCGTTGACGCCGAGGCCGACAGCCGCGGTCGACCCTTCCTCGCGCAGCTTACCAAGAGCGCGGAAACCGCCGCCGTTGGTCAGCTGCTCCCAGTAGTGCTGATGCTTTTCGCCATGGGTGTGGGAACCGATATCGTGCACATAAAGAATATCCGGTTTCAGGATACCCAGCCGCTGCTGGCTAGCCTCGAAGGAGCGCAGAATACCGTCATAAGAATAATCATAGACCGGGCGGAACGGCAGGGGCGCAATATAGGCATCCTCCTCCGGACCCACTGTCTCATCCGGGACCATGACACGGCCGACCTTGGTGCTAAGCGTATAGTCGCCTCGATCGTGCTCGGTTACCATGGTGCCCAGACGACGCTCCGACCGCGTATAACCGTAAAACGGCGCGGTATCGAAATAACGCATGCCGCTTTCCCATGCCTCGTCGAACGCACCTTTGGACTCTTCGTAGGGCGTGACGCGGTAGAGATTGCCCATCTGGGCGCAACCGAGGCCCATGACGGTGACGTCGACAGCGCGGCGAGGCAATTTACGTGTATCGGAGACTTTCATCACAGGGACTTCCTGAATTCTTGGGCATGGAGCGGGAGGGTAAAAACCGCGTCTCAAAGGGTGAGGCGCGCCGCCGCGGGCAGCGCGCCGTCGGCATCAGTAAAGTACGTTCTTGGCTTCAGGCTTCTCGATATTGTCCTTGGTGACAACTACGACGCCGGTATCGACGAACTTCTCTACCTTTTCCTTGTTGATGAGCTTGGTCACGGTTTCAACGCCCTTTTCACCCATCTGGTAGGAACCCTGAACGACGATGCCGGCAAGCGTGCCGTCCTTGACGAAGCTCTGCAGGTCCTGGTTACCGTCGAAGCCGATGGCAACAACCTTGCCGGCCTTTCCGGACTGGGCAAGCGCGCGGCCAACACCGATGGCAGTCGGCTCATTGGCGCCGAAAATGCCCTTCAGGTCGGAATTGGCAGCCAGAACGTCGGTGGTCTGGTTCAGCGCCGTCGCCATCTGCGACTGCGAATAGAAGGGGCCGACGATCTGAAGCTTCGAATGCATCTGAATGTAATCAGTGAAACCGCCAACGCGGCCGATTTCGGAACCGGCACCGGCGACATAGGACATGACGGCAATCTTTCCTTCCGTGCCGACCTTGTCGATCAGCGCCTGCGCGGCCAGTTCGCCGGCTTTCTTGTTATCGGTCGCCAGGAAGGACTGATAATATTGCTCCGAACCCTTGGCGAGCTGCGAGTCGATCAGAACCACCGGGATACGGGCTTCCCAGGCCTTCTTGACGGCCGGCACCAGTGCGTCCGGATCGGAAGGTGCAAGCACAATGCCGGCAACCTTACGGTTGATGGCGTTTTCGACCATGTTGACCTGATCGGCAATGGCGGACTCGGCAGCCGGACCCTGGAAGGTCATGGTATTGCCGGAAGAGTTCTTCATCGCCGCGTCAGCGCCCTTCTGGACGTTCTGCCAGAAGGTGGAGTTGACGGTCTTGACGATGACGGCGATTTCACCGGCCTGCACGGTGGAAACGCTCCACAACGCGATTGCGGATGTCAGAAGGGCAGTCGCAATTTTCTTCATTTTCTTCCTCCGTGGTGTCGGCATCCGGGCCTCCCCTGCCGATCTTTTTTGCGGAAAGGGTCCGCAGCCCTTTGATCAGCGGCGGTTGCGCAGCTGGTCGATCCAGACGGTGACCAGAATGACAAGGCCGATGATGATCTGTTGTGTGAAGGCGGAAACGCCGTTCATATTGAGACCGTTACGCAGAATGCCGATGACGAAGGCACCGATGGCGGTACCGGAAATCGTACCCACGCCGCCGATCAGCGATGTGCCGCCGATGACCGCACTGGCAATGGCATCCAGCTCATACATCACACCTTCGTTCGGCTGTGCGGTGACGAGACGCGACATCAGCACGCAGCCCGTTAGACCGGCAAGCGTGCCCGACAGAATGTAGGTGAAGTTGGTAACGCGGGCGACATTGACGCCGGAAAGGCGCGCCGCGTCCGCATTGGAGCCCACGGCATAAATGTGACGTCCGAGAATCGAGCGGTTCAGCATGAAGGACACCGCAAGCGCAATCACCACCATCAGGATGACCGGATAGGGAATGCCGGGAAACACGACATTCGGAAAACCGTCGTCACCGATATTAACGATGCGGAAGAGGGCACCATTGCCGAGTTCGCCGAAGGACTCGCCAAGGCCGGAAACAGCACGCGCACCGGTGATCTGCAGGGCCACACCGCGGGCGATCAGCATCATGCCGAGCGTGGCGATGAAGGGCGGCAGCTTGAAGCGGGTCACCAGAAGACCGTTGATAAAACCACAAACCGACCCTGTCAGAATGCCGAGCAACATGCCGATCGGCACCGGCATGCCGAGTTCCTTCACCGCCAGCGCAGCGACGACGCCGGCGAGCGCCAGGACCGAACCGACGGAAAGATCAATGCCGCCGGTGATGATGACGCAGGTGGCACCAATGCCGAGCAGCGCAATAGACGTCACCTGCAGCGCGATGGTCATTCCATTATTGACGGTGAAGAAGGCGTTGCTGGTTGCGGAAAAGACCGCGACGAGCGCAAAAAGGCTGCCGAGTGCGGCGAACTTCTGGATAATGTCTTTCTGGCGGTCGCTGACTGCGAAGCTCTTCTTGGGTTCTGCAATATTGGCCATGTCGTTCCTCACTGCGCGGCCCGGCCGTAACCGGACGCATACCGCATGATTTCTTCTTGATTGGTCTTGGCGGTCTCAAGCACGCCCGTGATACGGCCCTGATGGAACACCGCGATACGATCTGTCAGTCCCAGAATTTCCGGCAGTTCCGAGCTGATGAGAATGACACCGATGCCCTGTGCGGCCAGTTCGTCCATGATCTTGTAGATCGCGAACTTCGCGCCGACATCGATTCCGCGCGTCGGCTCATCGAAGAACAGTATGCGCGACTGCCGGAACAGCCATTTGCCGATGATGATCTTCTGCTGGTTGCCACCCGAAAGCAGACGCACCGTCTGATCGATCGTAGGGGTGCGGATATTCAAGAGATCAACGTAACGCTTCGCCACATCGTCATGCTTCTTGAAGTCGATCAGCCCTAAACGGTTGGAAACTTCACCCAGATTGGCGAGCGTGGTATTGGCCGCCACCGACATCTTGATGGCGAGGCCATCGCTTTTGCGATCTTCGGAGAGATAGGCAATGCCTTCCTCGATGGCGTCCTGCGGCGAGCCGATCGAAAGTTCCCGCCCGTTGAAAACGATCTTGCCCGCTTCGCGCGGATCGGCCCCGAAGATTGCCCGCGCGACTTCCGTTCGTCCCGCGCCCATAAGTCCGGCAAAACCGAGGATTTCGCCGCGCCGTAGCGAAAAACTGACGTCGCTGAACACGCCATGACGGGTCAGCCCTTCGACGGAAAATAGAATATCGTCCGCCGGGCGCGAGGTACGCTCAGGGAATTTATCTTCCAGCGAACGCCCCACCATGCGCGTGACAATGTCATCAACGGTGATCGAGGCGAATTCATCGGTCGAAATATAACGTCCGTCGCGCAGCACCGTCACACGATCGACGATCTCGGCCATTTCATCGAGGCGATGGGAAATATAGACGATGCCGACCCCGGAAGCCTTGAGATCACGGATGACTTTGAACAGAAGCCGGGTTTCCTGCTCGGTCAGCGAAGAGGTCGGCTCATCCATGATGAGGACTTCCGCGTCAAGAGAAAGCGCCTTGGCGATTTCCACCATCTGACATTGCGCGACGGAAAGACCGCGAACCATCTGGTCTGGGTTGATATCGACACCCAGCCTGTCGAGGCAGCGTTTGGCATCAAGCCGCAGTTTCTTGCGATCCACGAGGAAACCACGGCGTGGCTCACGCGCAAGATAGATATTCTCGGCAACGGAAAGATGCGGAACCAGGTTGAGTTCCTGATGGATGATGGCGATGCCAGCGGCTTCGGATTCCAAGGGCGATGCATATTGCACCTTCGCGCCCTTGTGCAGGATCGTCCCTTCGCTCGGCTGGTAGACGCCGCTGATGATTTTCATCAGTGTCGATTTTCCCGCGCCATTCTCGCCGCAGACGGCATGCACTTCACCGCCGCGCAGATCGAAATGCACGTTCGACAGCGCCTTTACGCCGGGAAATTCCTTGCTGATATTTTCGAGACGCAGAAGGACCGAACGCTCCGCACGCGCCATCTCCTCAGGCGAAAAGCCGCCCCGAATTGTCGATGCGCCCTGCGACATCTGTAAACCTCCACCCTTTTCCCCGCTCCACCGGGGTTATGAACAGGACAAATGGTTAGGCCGGTTTTCTGTGATGGTCAAGCCAATTAGGTCGAAAATTGAAAAGACAGATTTCAACGGATAGATGACCACTTCACGGTTCTTTAAAATAATAGATACATTTCAATAATTTAAGTAAATCCTTGCGTATTGATACGCTTGGCGTTACGGTAAGGCCAAATATAAGCATCACAAAGGCATCAGCAAAAAACACATGAGTGGTCAGGCCAAAATTGCGGAACCGCGCCGGCTTTATCAGCAGATTGCGGATCAGATACGCGAACTCATCGACATGGGCGAATTCCTGCCCGGAACGCGACTTCCCGCCGAACGGGAATTGGCGCAGAAACTGGGCGTGTCGAGACCCTCGTTGCGCGAGGCGCTGATTGCGCTTGAAATCGATAACACCGTTGAAATTCGTATGGGTTCCGGCGTTTATGTGTCGACCGAAGCACTTCAGACGACCCATCACACCAAGTCGCTGGGTGACAGCCCCTCTGAACTAATGCAGGCGCGCGCTGCGCTGGAGGGGGCGACCATCGTGCTGGCGACAAGCCGGATGACCGATGAGACTATCGCAAACCTCCGCCAGATCCTTAACACCATGCAAAGGGAAATCGAGGCCGGTCGCAAACCACTCGATCAGGATCGCCTGTTCCATGTCACCATTGCCGAACAATCCGGCAACAGCGTTTTGGCGAGACTGGTGGCAAACCTCTTTGATGAGCGTCACAGCCCCATTTCGGCCCAGCTTCGCGTGAAATTTGAGGATCGTGACACCTGGACCCGCGCTTTGCAGGAGCACGAAGCCATTCTGGCTGCTCTGGAACTCAGGGAGCCGCTGCTGGCGCAGGCCGCCATGCATACCCATCTGGAAGGCTCGAAACGCCGCTGGGTAGAGAGCTGAATGACGAACATAGCAGACAATGTATCGGGAGGAGGAAAACCCGTGAGTGAGAATTCCGAGGCAACCATTTTGCTGAACGCCAACGACAATGTCGCAGTGGCGCGCCGGTCTATCCCGGCCGGCGGTGCGACGGGCAGGGGCGATCTGGCGGCACTCGAGCTGATCGGGCGCGGGCACAAGGTGGCCCTCAAGCTGATCAAATCAGGCGAAGAAGTGCTGAAATACGGCCAGGTCATCGGCATCGCCACGCAGGACATCGAGCCTGGCCGACACGTGCACCTGCACAATCTCGCCATGGTGCCTTCCGAACACGCGCACCAGTTCAGTGTCGATATCGAAGAAAAAGGCATGTTGCCCGAAGCCGAGCGTCGAACCTTCATGGGTTACGACCGTGGTCTTGGTGGCGTCGGAACGCGCAACTACATCGGCGTCATCGCGTCCGTGAACTGTTCCGCCACGGTGTCGCGCTACATCGCCGATTATTTCAACAAAGAGGGCGGCCTTGACGGCTTCGGCAATGTCGATGGCGTCGTGGCACTCACCCATGGCGGCGGCTGTGCGCTGAACACCAAGTCGGAAGGTTACCGCCTTCTCATCCGTACCATTCAAGGCTACGCCCGCCATCCGAATTTCGGCGGCATCCTGCTGATCGGCCTCGGCTGCGAAACCAACCAGATCGCGCCCATCCTCGAACATTACAAGATGGAAGAGGGCGAGCGGCTGCGTACCATGACCATCCAGCAGCACGGCGGCACCCGCAAGACGATCGATGCGGCAATTGCCGAAATCAAGGCGATGCTGCCGATGGTCAACGCCGCCCGCCGCACCGAACAGCCGCTTTCCAAGCTGAAAGTCGCACTGGAATGCGGCGGCTCGGATGGATATTCCGGCATATCCGCCAATCCGGCTCTGGGTTATGCCTCTGACCTTATCGTGCGCAATGGCGGCACGACCGTGCTCTCCGAAACACCAGAAATCTACGGCGCCGAGCACCTGCTGACCAAACGCGCCGTCACACCTGCGGTCGCCGAAAAGCTGCTACAACGCATCGACTGGTGGCGGGACTATACCGCCCGCAATGGCGACGAACTCAACAACAATCCTTCCCATGGCAACAAGCTCGGAGGCCTGACGACCATTCTGGAAAAATCGCTCGGCGCGGTTGCCAAGGGTGGCTCGATGCCGCTGAAGGCCGTTTATGAATTTGCCGAAACGGTGACGGAGCAGGGTTTCGTTTTCATGGATACACCCGGCTACGATCCCGTTGCCGTCACCGGCCAGGTCGCCGGCGGCTGCAACGTCATCTGTTTCACCACCGGCCGCGGCTCGGTTTCAGGTTTCAAGCCAACCCCGTGCATCAAGATAGCCACCAATTCCGAAATGTATGAACACATGAAGGAAGACATGGATATCAATTGCGGCGAGATCGTCACGGGAGCGGAAACCATCGAAGAATCCGGCAAACGAATTTTCGAGCATATCCTGGCGGTCGCGTCCGGCGACAAAACGGTCAGCGAAATCTATGACTACGGTGACAACGAATTCGTGCCGTGGCAGGTCGGCGCGGTGACCTGAACTGGTGGTGACAGACTGTCCCACGTGAAACAAAGGGCCCGGAAATCGCTTTCCGGGCCCTTTGTTATGCCTTTATTTTTCGCGCTTAGTGGCGGAAGTGGCGCATGCCGGTAAAGACCATCGCCACATTATGTTCGTTTGCGGCATCGATCACGTCCTGATCGCGCATGGATCCGCCCGGCTGGATGACCGCCGTAGCGCCCGCAGCGATTGCAGCAAGCAAGCCATCGGCAAAGGGATAAAACGCTTCGGAAGCGACAGCAGAGCCGCGCGTCAGCGGTTCAGCCAGCCCAAGAGCCTTGGCAGCATCTTCCGCCTTCTGGGCGGCAATGCGAGCAGAGTCCACGCGGCTCATCTGGCCAGCGCCGATGCCCGCCGTCTGGCCATCCTTGGCATAGATCACGGCATTGGATTTCACATGCTTGGCGATCTTGAAGGCGAACTTCATATCTTCAAGTTCCTGCACCGTCGGCGCACGCTTGGTAACGACCTTGAGTTCGAGATCTTCGACCATGCCGTTATCACGGCTCTGTACCAGCAGACCGCCGGAAACGGTCTTCGCGGTGAGGCCAGCCGCGCGCGGGTCTGGTAGGCCACCAGCTGCCAGAAGGCGCAGGTTGGGCTTGCGGGCGATGATGGACTTGGCTTCTTCGGTTACGTCAGGCGCGATGATGACTTCGGTGAAAAGCTTGACGATCTCTTCGGCCGTTTCCGCATCGAGCGTGCGGTTCAGGGCAATGACACCACCAAAGGCGGAAACGGAATCGCACGCCAGTGCACGCCGATAGGCTTCGGCAAGGGTTGGGCCGGTCGCAACGCCACAGGGATTGGCATGTTTGATGATGGCAACGGCCGGCGTATTTTCCGGCAGGAACTCTGCCACCAGCTCGTAAGCCGCATCCGTATCATTGATGTTGTTGTAGGAGAGCTGCTTGCCCTGAAGAAGCGTCGCGGTTGCAACGCCTGGGCGCTTTTCACCGGTCAGGTAGAAACCGGCGCTCTGATGCGGGTTTTCGCCATAACGCATCTTTTCCTTCAGCACGCCGCCGATGGCGCGGTAATCGGGGGTCTCAATTGCCAGTGCTTCGGTAAACCAGTTGGAAATCACGGCATCGTAGGCAGCTGTGCGGGCATAGGCCTTGGCGGCGAAACGCTGGCGCAGCGCATAGGAGGTCTGTCCCTCATCGGCCTGCAGGGCTTCGACCAACGCAGGGTAATCGGAAGGATCGGTAACGACAGTGACATAGGCATGGTTTTTGGCGGAGGCACGGATCATTGCCGGACCGCCAATATCGATGTTTTCGACGGTCGTCGGATAATCCCCACCCTTGGCGCGTACTTCCTCGAAAGGATAAAGATTGATCACGGAGAGATCGATCGCCTCAATGCCGTGGGCCTTCATCGCCTCCACATGGTCCGCATCATCCCTGATAGCCAAAAGCCCGCCGTGCACATTTGGATGCAGGGTCTTGACGCGGCCGTCCATGATCTCGGGAAAATTGGTGACGTCGGAGACATCCGTGACCGCCAAGCCCGCTTCTGCAATGGCTTTCGCCGTCCCGCCGGTCGACAGAAGCTTGACGCCGAGCTTGGAGAGCACCGTCGCCAGCTCGATAATATCAGTCTTGTCGGACACGGAAAGAAGCGCCGTGCGAATCTTGACCTTATCGGGGGCGGGAATTTTCTTGGACACGACGGCCATCAGGCATACTCCGTTTAACAGGGAGGACAGGCTGGAATGGGAATGATCCAGCAATTGCCGCCGCGTTAACACAGCTTACCGCATTAATAAACAGCGAGGATGCCGAACGACAAAAACTATGGCGGTTTTTGCCTTGCGCGGCCCGAAAGGCCTCAGCCCGTGCGTTCGATGAGCCAGCGGATTTCCCGCGTATTGACAAGATTAAAGGGCAATTCGATCTGCTGCGACGGACGCATGCCGGATGCGTCGGCCATAAAGACATCCTCGGTCACGAAGAGCTCCAGTCCCGGCGCCGAGAACAGCCAGGTGGTGCCATCCGCCGCCTCGAGAGAAACCGACTCCTCATCCCGCTGGTGGAGCTGGATATGGGGGTGAATATGGAAACGGGAAACCGCCGACACTGACTGCAATTGCCCCTTCTCCGCCGCCTCTTCGGTGCGAAGCAGGTCGCGGCCCTTTATCTTGGTGCCCGCCGCATTCAATTCTATTTCCCGCTCGTGGTAACAGCCGAAATTCTGCAAGTAGCCGTCATGGGACGCCCAAAGGACGTCATTGCCATTTGCATCCGATCCGCGTCGGCTATCGACCTGGCTGACGCCCGAAACCATGATCGGGCCTAGCAGTCTTGAGCGTGACAATCTGCAGGACGACGTATCGGCGAGCGTAACCGTGGAATGGGCCGCCGTGGAACGGCTGGCACGCTGATATTCAGGCGCAGCATTACGCGGGAACCCGGAGTTGACGATAAACCGGTTCTTGCCGCAGGACATTTCGAAAGAGAGGCAGCCCGAATGGGCGCTGCGCGACAGTTCCGCCGAACCGGGATAACCGGTATCCACGATGATGACAGTCTCATCGGTCGCAAGCCGGTGGTAATTCACATCCGGCAGGACTTTGGAGGGCCGGCCGGCGGTTTCATCATAACGCAGCACAGAAACAAGCTCGTTGGCGAGCGTCGCGGTGGCACCGTTGAACAGTGCAAGATCGCCGCCCTGGTGCCGGAAAAACCGGATCGCCGGAAACATACGGTCTATCGCCGGCACCAGTCCGGACGGCAGGTCATGGCCGAGGTTGATGTAGCTTTGCCTCAACGGGAGGAGATCAAGCAGCAAATCCAGCATGACCCGAGGATTGCGGGAAACATGCCCACCATCGGGCAGAATCTGGCGTTCCATTTCTTGAGCCAGCTTCATTCCGTTCCGGTTGATCCGCGACAGCCGCGTCGGCATGGCGATGGAAGCCATCGCAAGCGCTATCCTGATCCGCAGCCGCGCTTCACCATCCGGTGCATGTTTGACGATCCGTTCGAGATAACGCACGTGAAAAGCGAGGTTTTTTAGAAAACGCCGATAAAAGCCCGCATCAGCCTCGTATAAAACTACGGGAGAGTGCGAGAGCCAGGCGATCAGCCTCTGCGCCGCGATTTCAGGTGACCATGCAGTGCCCGTAACGCGTTTGCCATGCAATACCATCCACTCGACGACGATGCGGCGCGCGCGCTTGCAAGCCTCGCTCGATTTATCGGAGCGAATGTGCCGCAGCCAACTGAATGCATGTAGCCGTTCTTCAAAAACTGCTGAAGGATAATCGACCTGGAAAGGCGAAGCACCGCCGGTCTCAACGACCCGTCCGGCAAGCGCAATGCGCCCGCGCAACAATTCCTCGGCAAAATACGGATCGATCGCCCGCAGATCGGTGGGAGCGGCCACCAGACCGTCGGGCACACGGTTGGCAAATCGCGACAGATGCAGACGCAACGGCGTAAGGCCGACACACAGATGACGGTACGCCATGCGCGAAAGAAGACCGGCGGCATTCATGCTGCCTGCGAAGGACCCTAACAAGCTGTGTTTCCCGTTTCACATGTTTTGTTTTTATCAGTGAACCGCGATGATCGGAACGTTTTCGATAAATGTCTAATGATTCGCGAGAGCTTGGCTTTTTTCTACTTCTTCCGCAAGACACTGCTAAAGAACCCATCGACGCCACCGAACATATCAGGCGTCGTGCGAAGATCACCCGCAGCGCTGATGGCCGCTTCCATTCCGGGCCAGTTTTCCCTTTGAACGGCAACGCGCTCCACGTTCGGATTTTCCGCCAGAATCTTGGCAATCATCTCTTCCCCTTCGGAAGGATCAAGCGAGCAATTCGAAAAGACAACAAGACCACCCGGCCCGACAAGGGTGAGCGCATGTCGCAGCATCTGGCCCTGAAGTGCTGCAAGTTTGGCAATGTCGTTCTCATCCTTCGTCCAGCAGACATCGGGATGCTTGCGCAAAGTTCCGGTAGACGAACAGGGCGCATCGAGCAGTACCGCGTCGAAAAGCTGTTCCGGCTGATATTTCAGCATATTGGTTTCCACCGTTTCGGCATGGAGGCCAAGGCGGTCGAGATTTTCCCGCAGGCGGCGAAGACGGTTACCGGATTGATCCAGCGCCGTGACCCTGGCGCCTGCCAGTGCAAGCTGGGCGGTCTTGCCGCCGGGAGCAGCACAAAGATCGGCGACGCGCTTGCCGGAAATATCACCCAGCAGCTTCACAGGCATGCTGGCCGCGAGATCCTGCACCCACCACGCCCCCTCAGTGAAACCGTCCAGCGAAGGGATCTGGCCTTCGAACTCGCCCAAACGCACACTGCCATTCGGCATAAGCGTACCGCCCAGTTTCTCCGCCCAGAGAGCAGGATCAGCCTTCACCGTCAGATCAATAGACGACGGCGTCAGCTGTGCCTCCGAAATCCTTTGGGCCACCTCGTCGCCATAAGCCGAAACAAGCCGCGCATAGAACCAGTCCGGCAAGACCGGGACGTCAGCGATGGCCTTTTCGATCTCCGCTTTTTCACGACCGAGCCTTCGGAGCACGGCATTGACCAGCTTTACGAAGCGTCGGTTGCGTGGATCGCGATGCGCCTGCTCCACGGCAAGATCGACAGCAGAATGGTCCGGCACATCGAGGTAAAGCATCTGCGCAGCACCAACGACAAGGACGTGATGCAGCGATCGCGCGCCTTGCGGCAATGGCCCATCCAATAACATCGACAACGCCGTCTCGACGCGGGGAAGGTGACGAAGCGCGCTATTGACGATGGCCCTCACCAGCGCCCGGTCTGCGAGCGACAAAGCACGATAAACGGGATTGCCGTTTTCGCTGTCGAGCATCCCATCCATGGAGGTCTTCTTTTCCAGAACCGCCGCGAGAATGCGGGTGGCGGCAATGCGCGCAGCAAGACCCGGCTTGTCCTCGAAAGACGAAGGGCCGTCTTCACGGCCCCTTCCATGTGCCGGCTTCAGTTTTTTGGACCGCGCCGGCTTATTCTGAATATCGGATGTCAAGACCACGGCCCCTTGCGCTCGTTTTCATTGCCTCGCCCCCAACCTGTCCTGGGAACGGAACTTGATTTGCGCAAGGGTCTATCACTCGATGGCGGCGGCGTCGATCCTCGCGGGGAAAACTCCTGTGCCATGGCGTGCAGCGCCGCCACACGGTTTTCCGTGTTGGGATGCGTGGAAAAGAGATTGTCCATACGCTCGCCGGAGAGCGGATTGATGATGAACATATGCGCCGTAGCCGGGTTGCGTTCGGCATCGTCATTGTGAATTTGCTGCGCCATGCCTGAAATCTTCTGCAGGGCAGAGGCAAGCCAGAGGGGATTGCCACAGATTTCGGCACCGCGGCGGTCGGCAGAATATTCCCGGGTGCGGCTGATTGCCATCTGCACCAGCATTGCCGCAAGCGGCGCCACGATCATCGCGACCAGCACGCCGATGAAGCCCAGCGGGTTATTATTATTTTCCCTGTTGCCGCCAAAAAAGAAGGCAAAATTGCCGA
Organism: Agrobacterium sp. NPDC058088; assembly: GCF_042885035.1. Taxonomy (NCBI): domain Bacteria; kingdom Pseudomonadati; phylum Pseudomonadota; class Alphaproteobacteria; order Hyphomicrobiales; family Rhizobiaceae; genus Agrobacterium; species Agrobacterium sp. NPDC058088. The sequence continues at coordinate 116,788 of NZ_JBHVSU010000011.1, forward strand.
GCATGGAAATCGCACCCGCGAGCGTTGCGGTAATTGTCATTGTCAGTGTATCGCGGTTCTGCACATGGGCGAGCTCATGCGCCATGACACCAGCCACCTCCTGGGGCGTCAAACGCTCCAGCAGCCCTGTCGATGCCGCAACAGCCGCGTTCTCAGGATTTCGACCCGTCGCGAAGGCGTTTGGCTGCGGACTGTCGTATATATAGACCTTCGGCATGGGCAAGCCGGCATTCTGGGATAAGTCCCGGATCATGTGAAAAAACTCGGGTGCATTCGCCTCATCGATCTCCCGGGCGCGATAGGCTGACAGGACCATCTTGTCGGAATTCCAGTAGGAAAAGAGGTTCATACCGGCGGCGATGAGCAGCGCAATCATCATGCCGCCCTTTCCGCCAATCAGAAAACCGACACCCATGAACAATGCGGTCATGAAGGCCAGAAGCATTGCCGTGCGCATCATGTTCATCCGTTGAACTCTCCTTCTCACTCGCCAGAAATATTGTGGGGTTTATAAAACCCGTTCGATTATATAATCTGGGAAGCAGCAATCATATTTCAATATCCCGTCATAGGGAGGATTCCATGCAAAATGCGGATAATGACAACGGCGCCGAAGAGGGCGCGGAACGGGTGAAACGACTTTCACCCGCAGCGCAGCGGGCGCTGAAGGAAGCGGAAGAACGACGCCAGCAGCAGGCAGAACTTCAATTACCGCCTGAGACCGGTGGTCGCGGCGGTGCGGAACCGGTTCGTTTCGGTGATTACGAAATAAAGGGCAGGGCTATCGATTTTTGAGCGCCCATACACGAAAATACCCGCCAAAGGCGGGTATTTATCAGTAAAAACAGATATTTAATTATTTCTGCTCCAGCAGCCGGCAGACGGCCTCAAGCTGTTCAAGCGTGCGGTAACCAATACGAATCTGCCCCGACCCACCCTTATGGCTGATTTTTACATCAAGGCCGAGTGCATCGGAAAGGCTGCGTTCGAGAGCGATGGTATCCGAGTCCTTTTCCCCAGCCGGACGTTTTTCAACGGTCTCGCCCTGGGATTTGATGTCGTTTTGTGCCAGACGCTCGGCATCGCGTACCGAAAGCCCCTTGGATACGATCGTACGTGCCAAGGTCGCCGGATCTGAAGTAGAAACCAGCGCACGTGCGTGACCCGCGGAAAGCGAACCATCCGCCAGCATATCCCGCACCGGATCGGGAAGCTTCAGAAGCCGCAGACTATTGGCAACATGGCTCCGGCTCTTGCCGATGATTTCGCCGAGATCATTCTGCGTGTAACCGTGCTCGGCGATCAGCTGCTCGTAACCCATCGCCTCTTCAAGCGGATTGAGATCGGAACGCTGCACGTTTTCAACGATGGCGAGTTCCAGCGCCGTCCGGTCATCCACGTCACGAACAATGACGGGCACATCGGTAAAGCCGGCGAGCTGTGCCGCGCGCCAGCGGCGCTCACCGGCGATGATCTCGTATCGGTTGACTCCGACCGTTCTTACCACTACCGGCTGAACTATTCCGTGCTGACGGATCGATGCTGCAAGATCCTGCAGCTCGTTTTCATCGAAATGACGTCGCGGGTTTCTTTGGCTGCGGGCGATGAATTCAATCGGAATGGTGCGATCAGCATTGACGGCGCGCTGCGGCTCACCGACGGGCACCGGCTGATCCATTTCTCCGATCAATGCAGCAAGACCGCGCCCCAGTCGACGCTTAGAAAGATCATCACTCATAAGATATTACTCCATACAGTCCGCAAGTGTCAGGCAGCTTTGCGCAGACGCTCTCTCTGGATTACTTCGGATGCCAACTGTAAATAGGCCTGGCTGCCGGCACATTTCAGATCATAGAGAATGGCCGGTTTACCATAGGACGGCGCTTCCGAAACACGGACATTGCGCGGAATAAGGGTGTGATAAACCTTTTCCCCAAGATGCGTACGCACGTCCGAAACGACTTGCTGCGCAAGATTGTTACGCGCATCGAACATCGTCAAAACGATGCCCTGAATATCGAGCTGCGGGTTGACTGAACCACGTATCTGGCTGACCGTATCCAGCAGCTGGCTCAAACCTTCCAGGGCAAAGAACTCACATTGCAGCGGCACCAGCACGGAATGCGCAGCCGTCATCGCATTCATCGTCAAAAGGTTAAAAGAGGGTGGGCAATCGACGAGAATATAAGAATAGCTCCTGGCCTCTTGCGTTTCCATCGCTGCACGCAACAGGAAAACGCGGTTGGCAACAGTTGCGACCTGCATCTCGAAGCCGAGCAAATCCATCGTGGAAGGGATGATATCAAGATTGGGAACCGCTGTGGGAACAGCAACTTCCGCAACACCATGTTCTCCTACCAGAAGATCATAAGACGAAAGCTTACGCTCTTTGCGGTCAATCCCAAGGCCAGTACTCGCATTACCCTGCGGGTCGAGATCCACGATCAGCACGCGCTCACCGATAGCCGCTAGCGCGGTCGCCAGATTGATAGCGGTTGTTGTCTTGCCAACGCCGCCTTTCTGGTTTGCAACTGCGATAATTCGGTTTTTTTCAAAGGTCATGCCGCACCTGGCCAGCTTGTCAGCGCCTCAAAACGAGGTTGCTGATTTCAAGAACAACAGAATCTGCCTCAATGGCACTCCGATGTTTTACCAGATCAAACTGCCAGCGACCATGCGCTTTCTGCACCTCGGACTCATAATCCCGGCCTTTATTAAAATACGCCTTGAGATTGGGATTATTCTGCGCCCAGGGATGAATATACTCAAAAAGTAGATCCAGCTCAGCAAGGGCACGCGCCGAAACAGCATCGCAAGTCCTTATAATTTCAGATGCCGTCTCGATCCTGACCGGATGAACTGCGCCTCTGGCACCGGTTTCCTTCAGTGCGATTCGTAAAAACGCAGCCTTTTTATTGTTGCTTTCGACCAGATCGACCCAGCCATCACCAAGTTCGGTCAGAAAGATCGCGGTGATAACCCCGGGAAAGCCACCACCGCTGCCAAGATCAATCCATTTTTTGGGTTGGGGCGAGAGCTGGAAGATCTGCGCGCTATCGGCAACGTGGCGGCTCCAAAGCTCCGTCAGCGTAGAGGGCGCTACCAGATTTGTGGTCTTATTCCACTTCTTGAAAAGCTCGACAAAATGTTCGAGCCTCTCCTGTGTTTCACGTGAAACACTCTGGCCGTTTATCTTCATAATCCGACTCGCTATTGGTGCATGTGCAATTGTTCACTTCGCGTTGCAGTACTTTTCCGCAGAAGTGCGAGCAGCAGCGATATAGCAGCGGGCGTCATGCCGTCAACACGGGCGGCCTGTGCAATATTCTCGGGCCGGGCTTTTTCTAGCTTTTGTTTAAGCTCATTGGAAAGACCTGATAGGCTCTGAAAATCGAAATCATCAGGAATTTTTCTGTCTTCATCCCGTTTGATATCGACAATATCAGCGCTTTGCCGCTGCATATAGACAGCGTAACTCGCTTCAATCTGCAGCACTTCGGCGACCTTAGCGTTGAGAATGTTAAGTTCAGGCCAATGTTCTGCCAGCGCTTGGAAGGTCGTGTCAGGATATGCAAGCAGCTCATAGACGGATCGACGCTGACCATCCTGATTAAGTTTCAGGCCTTGCTTGGCGGCCTGTGACGGGCTGATGGAGAGTTCCTTCATTAGCGCGCGACCATGATCGAGATCGGAGAGAAAACTTGCAAAGCGCTGCTGGCGCGCAAGACCGAGGATACCAGCCTTTTGGGCAATGGGCGTAAGTCGGAGATCGGCGTTATCCACGCGAAGGGAAAGACGATATTCTGCCCGTGACGTAAACATGCGATAGGGCTCGCTGACGCCTTTGGATGTCAGATCATCGATCATTACGCCGATATAGGATTCGGTTCTGCTGAAATAAAGCGGATCTGCATTGCCCGCATAGAGCGAGGCATTCAAGCCCGCGACAAGACCCTGAGCGCCCGCCTCTTCATAACCCGTTGTGCCATTGATCTGGCCAGCGAGAAACAGCCCTGGGATCTTGCGGCATTCTAGAGAGGGTTTCAATTCGCGGGGATCGACATAATCGTATTCTATCGCATAACCTGGCTGAAGAATCATGACCTGCTCAAGGCCTGGTATCGTGCGGATAAATTGCTCCTGAACAGAAGCGGGCAGGGAAGTCGAGATACCATTGGGATAAATGGTATGATCATCGAGGCCTTCCGGCTCCAGAAATATCTGATGGCCGTCCCTTTCACCAAAGCGGGTAATCTTGTCCTCAATTGATGGGCAATAACGCGGACCAACCCCTTCGATCTGTCCGGAATACATGGCGGATAGATGAATATTATCCGTGATAATCTTGTGACCGGCCGGGGTCGTGCGGGTCACGCCGCATTCAACTTGCGGATTAAGGATATGGTCCGTCATAAATGAAAATGGGACTGGATCCTCATCGGCAGACTGTCGATCCACAGCGCTCCAGTCGATGCTACGCCCATCTAACCGGGCAGGAGTCCCGGTTTTAAGCCGACCCATCACCAGTCCAAGCCGCGATAGCGTGTCCGACAGGCCGAGAGAGGGATTTTCGCCAACACGACCGGCTGGAATCTTTTCGGAACCGATATGGATAAGGCCTCGGAGAAAAGTTCCGCTCGTAAGCACCACGGAGCCGCAGTGAATCCGGCTACCGTTTTTCATGATGACCGCAGCAACCCGATCATTGTCCATTTCGATATCGAAAGCATCGCCCTCGATAATTGTCAGATTATCAATCGCATCGATTTCCCGCTGCATCGCCTCACGATAGAGCCGGCGGTCAGCCTGCGTGCGCGGCCCTCGAACCGCTGGGCCCTTTTTCCGATTGAGCATGCGGAACTGAATACCGGCGGCGTCGGCAACTCTGCCCATCAATCCGTCGAGAGCGTCGATCTCGCGAACGAGATGACCCTTTCCCAGGCCACCAATAGCGGGATTACAGGACATGACCCCGATCGTCTCGCGCTTATGGGTAACAAGAGCGGTTTTTGCACCATGTCTTGCGGCCGCGGCGGCAGCTTCACTGCCGGCATGACCACCACCAATAACGACGACATCGAATGACTGGTGCATATTTCTGCGCCCTGTTCTAATGCATCGACCTCACCACAGAGTGTGCCGATGTTTCACGTGAATCATTTTCCTATGCAGAATTCCGAGAAGATCACGCCGAGCAAATCTTCAACGTCAACTCGACCAGTGATCCGCCCAAGCGATGTAGCGGCGAGCCTTAAATATTCCGACCTTATCGCAAGGTCTAGGGTCTCGGAATCGAGCGCATCACTAACATAGTTCAACGTCTCTTCAAGTCGTTTTTTATGGCGAGCACGGGCCGGAACCAGTGTTTGACCGGCACCAACGCGTTTTTCTATCTCTCGCTTGAGGACTGAGCGCAATTCGACGAGGCCAATACCCTCTTTTGCAGAAACCGACAGATCAAACTCATCCCCCGACGCGCGTGAATGAATTGCGGTTTTTGTCCTCACTCGCAAGAAGCTCTGATTATCGAAGGTGCCGACAGATTGTTTCGGAGTCGAATCATTATCTTGCAACAAGAGAATAAGGTCTGCGGTCTCCGCAGTCAGAACCGCACGCCGCACACCTTCCTGCTCCACCACATCCTGTGTCTCCCGGATTCCTGCGGTATCGAATAGTCGGACCAGATACCCATCCAGATTGATGTCGACGCTCAAGACATCCCTGGTCGTGCCCGCAATGTCGGTAACGATCGCCACATCCCTACCGCTCAACGCGTTAAGCAGCGTCGATTTGCCCGCATTCGGTTCACCCACAAGCGCCACTTTGAAACCATCGCGAATGATTTCACCGCTGCCACCACCTTGAAGATGACTGGTGATCTCACCTCTCAGTTCCACCATCGCTTCCCAGACGCGAGTAGAAACGGAATCCGGGACGTCCTCCTCGTCGGCAAAATCCAGCTCAGCCTCGATTAAGGCCCGAGCACGCGTCAGGCGATTAGCCCAGCCATCATAGAGAGCCGAGAGCTGGCCACTGCTTTGTTCGACCGCCAACCGCCGTTGCATCTCCGTTTCCGCCTGCAACAGATCAGCCAGGCCTTCAACCTCAAGCAGGTCCATCTTGCCATTCTCAAAGGCTCTGCGGGAAAATTCACCGGCCTCCGCAGGCCGCAGTCCTTCCAGATTTTCAAGCTCCGCAAAAATGGAAGCCACAACTGCGCGGCTGCCGTGGCAGTGAATTTCGACGCAATTTTCGCCCGTAAAGGAATTGGGTGCTGGAAAGACCAACACCAGCGCCTGGTCGATGATCTCATTGTTTCGATTCCGAATCGAACAAAGGCTCGCTCTTCTCGGTGAGGGAAGATCCTTGCCCGTCAGCTTATTCAAAACATCGAAAGCGTTCGCGCCGCTCACTCGAAGAACTGCGACACCCGCAGGTACCGCACCACTGGACAACGCATAGATCGTATCTGCGGAAGCTGACATCCGTTACCTCGGTTTAAAACAGTCAAGCCGCACCCGAATGAACGGATACGGCTTTAAAGCTCTTATGATGAATCCGGATAAAGTTCGGATCAGGTATTCATCGATTCGAAGAAATCCGAATTGTTCTTGGTCTGCTTCAGCTTGTCGATCAGGAATTCGATGGCGTCCATCGTTCCCATCGGTGCGAGAATGCGGCGAAGAACGAAGATCTTCTGCAGGTCCTGACGTGGCACCAGCAGGTCTTCCTTACGTGTACCGGATTTCAGAATATCCAGCGCTGGGAAGATACGCTTGTCGGCAACCTTGCGGTCAAGCACGATTTCCGAGTTACCGGTACCCTTGAACTCTTCGAAGATAACTTCATCCATACGGCTGCCCGTATCGATAAGCGCCGTCGCAATGATCGTCAGCGAGCCACCTTCTTCGATGTTACGCGCTGCACCAAAGAAGCGCTTCGGGCGCTGCAGGGCGTTGGCATCCACACCACCGGTCAGAACCTTACCGGAGGAGGGAACGACCGTGTTATAGGCGCGGCCAAGACGCGTGATGGAATCGAGCAGAATGACAACGTCACGGCCATGCTCGACCAGACGCTTCGCCTTTTCGATCACCATTTCGGCGACCTGGACGTGGCGTACAGCCGGTTCGTCAAAGGTGGAGGACACAACCTCACCCTTCACCGAACGCTGCATGTCTGTCACTTCTTCGGGACGCTCGTCAATCAGGAGAACGATCAGGTAGCATTCCGGATGGTTCGCCGTGATGGAATGGGCAATATTCTGCAGCAGAACCGTTTTACCGGTACGCGGCGGCGCAACGATCAATCCACGCTGGCCCTTGCCGAGCGGCGCCACGAGATCGATGACGCGTGAGGACAGGTCCTTCGATGTCGGAACATCCAGTTCCATCTTGAAGCGCTCATTGGGGTAGAGCGGCGTCAGATTGTCGAAATGTACCTTGTGGCGAATCTTTTCCGGGTCGTCGAAATTGATCGTATTGACCTTAAGAAGCGCGAAATAGCGTTCGCCTTCCTTCGGACCGCGGATCGGCCCTTCAACAGTGTCACCGGTCTTCAACGAGAAGCGGCGGATCTGCGAGGGCGAGATATAGATATCATCCGGGCCGGGCAGATAGTTTGCGTTTGCAGAACGCAGGAACCCGAACCCGTCCTGCAGGACTTCAACGACGCCTTCGCCGATGATTTCGATGTCCTGGCTCGCGAGAACCTTGAGGATTGCGAACATGAGCTCCTGCTTGCGCATGGTGCTCGCATTTTCAACTTCCAGGGATTCGGCAAAAGTCAGCAAGTCGGTAGGCGATTTGCTCTTAAGTTCCTGAAGCTTCATTTCAGCCATGAAGGGAAGACCGTTTGATAATGTAATGTCGGGGGAGGGCGTGTTCGCGAATCAGATGCTGTGGGAGAAACCGCAGATGACTGAATAATTCACATGCCACGAAGATGAGTGGCCTGAAAATAGCGATTGAACACGGCGGCTGCAAGAGGAAAGCACGAATTCCGCGAAATTTATCGTCGCACCGTCTTAACCAAAGGGTTTCACAACCACAAGTATGACAATCAGGATCATCAGGACGGTCGGAACTTCGTTCATCAACCGCCAGTGACGGGCCGGCCTGGTATTTTCATCCCGCGCAAAACGTCTCGCGCTGCGGCTGAAGTAAACATGCGCGGCGGTCATAAGCACGACCAGCCCAATTTTCGCATGCAGCCAGCCGCCGGAAAAACCATAAACCGACCATGCGAGATAAAGCCCCAACGTCCAGGAGATCATCATCGCCGGGTTCATGATCACCTTGATCAGTCGCTGCTCCATCACCTTGAAGGTTTCTGACTGCTGGGAGCCTACAGGCGCATCCGTGTGATAGATAAAAAGCCGCGGCAGATAAAAAATCGCGGCCATCCACGAAATCACCGCGATGATATGCAGCGCCTTGATCCAAAGATAGAGATCGGCCGGATCGGCATAAAACAGCAACGCAATGAAAGCGGCAAAGACGCCAAGTGCGATACCCGCCCGCAAAACTGCTTTGTTTCCGGAACGCGCCGAGGTTTGTTTTTCCTCGTTCATCCGGCACCTCCAACCGTGCGGACCCGCTGCACCAGCCGGGTGACGTTTTCCGGGTCTGCCTGCGGGGTGATGCCATGGCCGAGATTAAAGATCAGCGGACCCTGCCCAAGCGCCTGCAGCACGGCATCAATGCCATCCTGTAATGCTACACCGCCGGCCACCATTAACATCGGGTCGAGATTACCCTGCACCGGGCCTTCCTTCTGCAGATCCCTGGCGAAACTCAGCGGCACAGACCAATCGAGGCCAATGGCATCAGCACCCGTCTTGCGGCGATAATCCTTGAGCAGATAACCGGCTCCCTTGGCGAAAGCGATGATCTTTGCCGAAGGACGGCGCGCGCGGACCGACGCGATGATGCGGGCGACCGGCCTGATCGCATATTCCGCGAATTCCTTTTCGCCGAGCACGCCGGCCCAGGAATCGAATATCTGAACCGCGTCGGCGCCCGCATCGATCTGCTGCACGAGATAATCGGCAGAGACATCAGCGAGGAAAGCCAGCAGCTTTTCCATGGCTGCCGGCTCCTGATAACCGAACAATCGCGCCGGCGCCTGATCAGGCGTTCCGTGGCCGGCGATCATATAGGTCGCAACCGTCCAGGGCGCGCCACAAAAGCCGAGAAGCGTCGTTTCATCGGGCAACGTGCTGCGCAGACGCGACACCGTTTCGAATACCGGCGAAAGATGCGCCATGACATCAGACGCATCGAGCTTTTCGATACCGCTTACATCAATCGGGTCCATGGCCGGACCTTTGCCTTCGCTGAAGGAAACATTGCGATGAAGCGCGTCTGGGATGACAAGAATATCGGAAAAGAGAATGGCTGCATCCAGCCCGAACCGGCGAATGGGCTGAAGGGTCACTTCACTCGCCAGCTCGGGATTATAACAGAGATCCAGGAAACTTCCGGCACTCTTCCGCGTTTCCCGATACTCCGGAAGATAACGCCCAGCCTGACGCATCAGCCATATGGGCGGCGGTGTGACCGTCTTCCCGTTCAAAACAGTCATAACCTTGCGTTCGCTCATGGCACCCAGCTTCTAAAAAATAAAATCAAAGAGATTTAAAAGATTTTCTATTTCTTAGAGTCTGTGGGTAGCAAGGATTAAAATCAGTCCAGTCGAAATGCCGCAGCGGGCATATATCCACCGTGCCTGCGGATATTTATCAAACGGATGTTTGAGGATAACCAAGATAACAGTAATTAAACAAATAATTTCAATGCCTTGTTTTTACGCCGCAGATTGACTTATCTGTGGATAATCCGGGGAAAATTTTGAACAGTTCCGCGATATTCCAATAATTCACAGGCGCCGCGAAGGCGAGACATGCCACTTGCGGATTGTGGAAAAACACCACTTTATTCACCTCGCGGTTCGGCCCGCCGGACAATTCGAAGACTTGTCCCGGTTTATCAACAGGGAGAGAAAAACAGCGTGGAGAACAAAAAAAGCTTCTTCCATCTGCACCTGATTTCGGACTCGACGGGAGAGACTCTCATGTCGGCCGGCCGCGCCGTCTCAGCGCAGTTTCACGCGTCTATGCCGGTCGAACATGTCTATCCGATGATCCGCAACCAGAAACAGCTCGCGCAGGTCGTCGATCTCATAGACAAGGAACCGGGCATCGTTCTTTATACGATTGTTGACCAGCAGCTCGCCGAATTCCTGGACCTGCGCTGCCACGCGATCGGCGTGCCCTGCGTCAACGTGCTTGAACCCATCATCGGCATCTTCCAGACTTATCTCGGTGCGCCTTCGAGACGACGGGTGGGGGCACAACACGCCCTGAATGCCGATTATTTTGCGCGGATCGAAGCGCTCAATTTCGCTATGGATCATGACGACGGACAGATGCCGGAAACCTATGATGAAGCGGATGTCGTCATCATCGGCATCAGTCGCACGTCAAAAACACCAACCAGCATCTATCTCGCCAACCGGGGCATAAAGACCGCCAACATTCCGGTGGTTCCCAACGTGCCTTTGCCCGACAGCCTCTATGCCGCCACCCGGCCTCTGATCGTCGGTCTCGTCGCGACCTCGGACCGGATATCGCAGGTTCGTGAAAACCGGGAGCTGGGCGCAACCGGAGGATTTGACAGTGGCCGCTACACGGATCGCGCCACCATCATGGAGGAGCTGAAATATGCGCGCGCGCTCTGTGCCCGCAACAACTGGCCTCTGATCGATGTCACACGTCGTTCCATTGAGGAAACGGCGGCGGCGATCCTTGCCCTTCGCCCGAGGACGCGATAATTCGGACCGCACCATCAGGAGCAGACAGTCGATGAAACAAGAGTTGATCCTCGCATCGTCCAGCGCATCCCGGCAGATGCTGATGCGCAATGCGGGGCTGACATTTTCGGCAATACCCGCGGATATTGATGAGCGCGCGCTTGACGAGCAGTTGGAACGAGACGGCGCCAGCCCCGAAGAAGTTGCGCTGGAGCTCGCCCGGGCCAAGGCGCTTGCGGTGAGCGCGCTCCAGCCGGATGCACTGGTTCTCGGCTGCGACCAGACGATGGCGCTCGGCGCCCGCGTCTATCATAAGCCAAAATCTATGGCGGAAGCCGAAGCGCATCTATCGTCATTATCCGGCAAAGTCCATCGTCTGAACAGTGCTGCCGTTCTCGTTCGCAAGGGTGAGGTGGTGTGGCAGACCGTTTCCAGTGCCGAGCTTGCCGTTCGGAGCTTGAGCCCTGAGTTTGTCTCCCGCCACCTGCAGCGGGTGGGAGAAAAGGCCCTGAGCAGCGTCGGTGCCTATCAGCTTGAGGGCGAAGGAATCCAGCTATTCACTTCCATCGATGGGGACTATTTCACGATCCTCGGCCTGCCGCTTCTGCCTCTTTTATCGAAACTGCGCGACCTGGATGTCATCGATGGCTGATTCACGTGAAACATTAACCATAAACGCCTTCGTTGTCGGTTTCCCGATCAAGCATTCCCGGTCGCCAATCATCCATTCCTACTGGCTTAAAAAATTCGGTATCGACGGTTCTTACAAAGCCGTTGAGGTCTCTCCGGACGATTTCGCAAATTTCATTGCAACGCTGAAGGAAGGCCAGCCGGGCACAGCGGTGGGCGGCAATGTCACCATTCCGCACAAGGAAGCGGCGTACCAGTTGGCGGATTATCCCGATGCTCTGGCGGAAGAACTCGGCGCCGCCAATACCATCTGGATGAAGGAGGGTAAACTCCATGCTACCAATACCGATGGTTACGGTTTTGTCTCGAACCTGGATGAGCGGCATCCGGGTTGGCACAAGATCGACCGGGCGGTTGTTTTTGGCGCCGGCGGGGCAAGCCGTGCCGTCATTCAATCGCTGCGTGACCGGGGAATTGCGGAAATTCATGTCCTGAACCGCACGGTCGAGCGTGCCCGCGAGCTGGCCGACCGTTTTGGCCCACGGGTCTTTTCCCATCCCCAGAAAGCGCTTCAGGAGGTCATGCAGGGCGCTGGGCTTTTCGTAAATACGACGTCGCTCGGGATGGATGGAACCGAGGCGCCGCATCTCGATTTCTCGCAGCTCGCTGCCGGGGCGGTCGTGACCGATATTGTCTATGTGCCGTTGAAAACGCCGATCCTCCACATGGCGGAAGAGCAGGGCATGGCAACCGTCGATGGGCTTGGCATGTTGCTCCATCAGGCAAAACCGGGTTTCGAACGGTGGTTCGGCAAGATGCCGGAGGTGGATGAAAGCCTTCGTTCGCTCATCATCTCGGACATGGAGAAACATTGATGATCGTCATCGGTCTCACCGGCTCGATTGGAATGGGAAAAACCACGACGGCGAGGCTCTTCGCGCAAGAGGGTGTTCCGGTTCTCGATTCCGATGAGGTCGTGCACGAGCTTTATCGCGTGGAAGCCGTTCCGCTGATTGAGACCGCTTTTCCTGGCACCACCGTCTCCGGTACGGTCGACCGGCAGAAACTCGGTGATATCCTGCGGCAGAATCCGGCTAATTTCACTAAGCTGGAAGAAATCGTCCATCCGCTGGTTCGCAAAAAACAGGAGGCCTTTCTCGCGCAAGCGGCGAATGACGATCGGCCTTTTGCTTTGCTTGATATACCCTTGCTGTTCGAAACGGGGGCGGAAGGCCGCGTCGATAAGGTCGTGGTGGTGAGTTGCGCGCCGGACATACAGCGCGAGCGGGTCTTATCCCGGCCCGGTATGACGGAAGAGAAGTTCGCTATGATCCTTGCCCGGCAGCTGCCCGATGCGGAAAAGCGTCGGCGCGCCGATTTTGTTGTCGACTCCGGAAATGGTGTCGAAGCAGCACGCGATCAGGTAAAAGAAATTCTGCAGAAACTGGGCGCTTGAGTCGCGCCGCGGAGAGATGAATGCGTGAGATCATTTTCGATACGGAAACCACCGGCCTCGAATCGAAGCTGGACCGCGTGATTGAAATCGGCGGCATCGAGCTGATCAACCATTTTCCTACCGGCCGCACGCTGCATCTTTATATCAATCCCGAGGATCGGAAGGTCCACCCGGATGCGCTTGCCGTTCACGGCATTACCGATGAGTTTCTGAAGGACAAGCCGAAATTCGGCGAAGTCGTCGATCAGATCCGTGACTTTTTCGATGGCGCGCGCTGGGTGGCTCATAATGCGACCTTCGATATGGGTTTCATCAATGCGGAATTCGCTCGCCTTGGTATCGAGCCGGTCTCCGCCGAGCTGGTGACGGACACGCTTTCGCTGGCGCGCCGCAAACATCCGATGGGGCCGAATTCGCTCGATGCGCTTTGCCGGCGTTACGGCATCGACAATTCCCATCGCACCAAGCATGGCGCGCTTCTTGACTCCGAGCTTCTGGCCGAAGTCTATATCGAAATGATCGGCGGGCGTCAGACTGCACTCGGTTTCGGCTCTGCCGCCAGGCAGCAAACCATTGTGATTGAAGAAGACGTTCCGCTGGAGCCGCTGCAGCGACCGCGCAGCTTGCCCTCGAGGCTGGATGCGGAAACGGTTGCGGCCCATGGCAAACTCGTTCTCGGCATGGGCGATAAGGCGATCTGGAACCGCTACCAGAACTGAAAAGTTCTCAGACGCTGAATTGGCAAATCCGGCCAAAGAAAAACCCGGGCGAAAAACCCGGGTTTTTTTTGTCTGCAATGAAAAACGATGGGTATCGTTTAGTTCGGTACAGCCTGAACCTGGGCCTTGGCCTGTTCTTCGGCAACGCGCTGCGCAAACATCTGCGCGAAATCGATCGGATCGATCATCAGCGGCGGGAAACCGCCATTGCGGGTTACATCGGCGATGATCTGGCGGGCGAAGGGGAAAAGCAGGCGCGGGCATTCGATGAACAGCACTGGCAGCATGTGTTCCTGCGGGAAGCCGGCAATGCGGAACACGCCGCCGTAAACCAGCTCGGCCGCGAACAGCACCTTGTCGCCATCCTTGGCCTCGGCATTCAGCGTCAGTACAACATCGAAATCCGAACCGGAGATCGGGTTTGCGTTGACATTGACGTTGATGTTGATCGACGGCGCATTCTCACGGCCCTGCAGCGAACGGGGAGCACCCGGATTTTCGAAGGAAAGATCCTTGATGTACTGGGCAAGAATGTTGAGAGAAGGGCTAACTGCGCCCTGTGCGCCATTTTCAGCGGTCATTACGGTTCCTCGCGGCGTGAATTCTTGGAAGGCGGTCTATCATTTCGACCCGGGGCTTACAACCCTTCGTGATCGGGTCATCGCCATCCATTTCAAGCAACCGCTAGGGTTTGGGCAGGTCGCGATTATCAGGCCTGTTTGACCAGGGGGAGCCTTTTGATCCCTCGCGGTGAAACTCTTCTTCATCCAGATCCACCACCTTCGATTTGCCCGCAGCTCCGGGGCCATTACGAAAACCGGAATAGTCACCCGTCTGGGGACCGGACTGCCTGAATGAGCCAGAAACGACGACGCGTGGGCCGAAGGCTTTCCAGAAAAACCGACGAATGGCAGGCGACAGAAGCAGGAGGCCGAGAATGTCGGTGATGAAACCGGGAACGATCAACAGGATGCCTGCCACGACACGCATGGCGCCATTGACGAGTTCGTCAGCCGGTTGCGCGCCGGTGCGGCCCGCATCCTGAAGATTTCTCACCATGCCGATGCCGCCAAGGCGCAGGATGAGCAATCCGAGGAATGACGTGAACAGGACGAGCGCCAATGTCAGCCACAGGCCTATCGCCTTGCCGACGATGATGAAGCCCGCAATTTCGAGGATGGGCATCATCAGGATGACGATGGGAAGAAAGGAAAAACGCATCTTCTAGCCTTGCGTGTGCATCTCTGGCAGATTGTCGGTTCCCGGGACACCGATGATTGAATCTGCACATTTGAATGATCATAATATGCAGACTATATGAGGGTGTGGTTTTCGATTTTAAATGGCGGTTTTGGTAAAAGATGGGCTTTAGCGACTTTATCACATTGTTTTTTCTCGTTGCAGCGGTGCTGATCTTCTTCCAGCTGCGCAGTGTCCTTGGCCGTCGCACAGGCAATGAAAAGCCGCCATTCGACCCTTATAGCCCCCGTGACGTGGCGAAGGGGCCCGTCGCCGACGATAACAAGGTCGTGACTTTGCCGAAGCGCAGTGAGGCGGAAGACGAGAACCGTTTTGCAGAGGCCGATGCGCTGGCGCCTGCCGATACCCCGCTCAATGCGTCGCTGCGCGATGTGATGACCAAGGATCCGTCCTTCAGGCCCAAGGAATTCCTGAACGGCGCCCGCATGGCTTATGAAATGATCGTCATGGGTTTTGCCGATGGCGACCGCAAGACGCTGAAGAACCTTCTGTCGAAAGAGGTGTTCGACGGTTTCGAGGCGGCGATTTCCGAGCGTGAAAGCCGTGGTGAAGTGGTAAAATCCACGTTCGTTGGCATCGAGAAAGCCGACATCACCCAGGCAAGCGTTCGCGATTCCGAAGTGCAGGTCACGCTGAGAATTGTCAGCCAGCTGATTTCGGCAACCTACGACAAGGACGGTAAGCTGGTGGATGGTGACCCGGACGCGGTTGCGGAGGTGGATGACATCTGGACCTTCTCACGTGACATACGTTCGCGCGATCCGAACTGGAAGCTGATCGCCACCGAATCCGAGCAATGAACACATCCTTTTCGATCGACGAAGTCTCGTTCCGCGATCTGCCCGGATGGCCGGAAGACGATCCCCGCAAGCTTTTTCCGGCCATGGCAACGATCCTGTTGCATCTTCGCAATGCGAAACCCTACAGGACCGGCGCGCTCGGCATAACGGCAGCGGAACTGGTTTCGCTGCTGCAGCTCGCCGAAGGAAGTCATGTTAACAGCCCGGAACAGGCGCGCCAGTTTTTCGAGACCAATTGTGTCCCTTTCAGAATCTCTCCTGCCCAGGGAAAAAGCGGTTTCGTGACCGCATTTTACGAGCCCGAACTGGAAGTTTCCGCCACACCCGATGATGTCTGGCGTTATCCGATCTACCGCCGGCCGCCGGAGCTGGTGGATATTGACGACGCCAACCGGCCTGATGGTTTCGATCAGTCCTACGCGTTTGGGAGGGAGGATGAGGACGGCATTTCCTACTTTCCCGATCGCCGCGCAATCGATGAAGGGTGTCTTCAGGGCAGGGGCCTCGAGATCGCCTGGGCGAAATCGAGGGTCGACCTGTTCTTTGTCCACGTGCAGGGTGCAGCACGGCTCGTCTTTCCAGATGGCTCGATAAAACGCATCACCTATGCGGCCAAGGCCGGTCACCCGTTTTCCCCGATCGGCCGGTTACTGCTCGATCGTGGCGAACTCGATCCGAAAACAATCTCGATGCAGACGATCCGCAAATGGCTCGCCGATCATCCGGATGAGGTGGACGGGGTGCTGTGGCACAATCGTTCCTATATTTTTTTTCGGGAGGCGGATGTCGCCGCTCTGGATATGGGGCCGATCGCCGCCGCCAAGGTGCCGTTAATTGCGGGCCGTGCGCTGGCCGTGGACAGGCTCGTCCACACCTTCGGCCTGCCGTTCTTCATCCACGCGCCGACGCTAACCCATCTGGACGACGGAAAGCCCTTCGCCCGGCTGATGCTGGCGCTGGATACGGGCTCGGCCATCGTCGGCCCGGCGAGGGGTGATATCTTCACCGGCTCCGGTTTCGAAGCGGGAGAGCTGGCGGGCACGGTGCGCAATGAGGCCGATTTTTATATACTGCTGCCGCGGGTTGCTGCGGAGAGGTATCGGCGATGAAAGGC
This sequence comes from Agrobacterium sp. NPDC058088, assembly GCF_042885035.1. Classification (NCBI taxonomy): domain Bacteria; kingdom Pseudomonadati; phylum Pseudomonadota; class Alphaproteobacteria; order Hyphomicrobiales; family Rhizobiaceae; genus Agrobacterium; species Agrobacterium sp. NPDC058088. Next base: position 133,579 of record NZ_JBHVSU010000011.1, read on the forward strand.
AGTCGCAAGCTCGGCAAGGACGAACGCATTCTGTGGGGAAGGGTCGCAAAAACAACGCGGCCGATTTCCGGCAGACTGGAAGATCTGCTGGCCTTCGACGACATTGAAGAACCCCCGCTGGAATCCAATGTTCCGCGAACCGGCAAAAGCGCATTTCCGCGCATGCTTGTGGAGGCGACGGAAGCGCCGCCTGCGACACCGGATAAAAAACCGAAAACCCATCACCCGATGGAAAAACCGGTCAAGCGCAAGCTCACCCGTGGCCGGCTGCCGCTGGAAGGGCGGATCGATCTGCACGGCATGTTCCAGAGCGAAGCCCATGCGGTGCTGCTTGATTTTCTGCTGCGGGCGCACGAACGTGGTCTGAGACACGTGCTCGTCATCACTGGCAAAGGACGTTCCATCGGTAGCGATGGCGCATTAAAAAGGGCGGTGCCGATGTGGTTCTCAAAACCGGAATATCGCCACCTGATCTCATCCTATGAGGATGCATCCGCCAATCATGGCGGCGATGGCGCGCTTTATGTGCGGCTTTCGCGTCGGCGCGGTGACAAGTCATGACGCCCTTTGCGGAGGCTGTGCGGCAACTTCGTGAACGCAAGGGTGTAACGCAGAAGCAAATGGCCACCGCGATCGGCGTGTCGCCGGCCTATCTCTCGGCATTGGAGCATGGCAAGCGTGGCAAGCCGAGCTTCGATCTGCTGCAGCGCATCGCCGGATATTTCAACATTATCTGGGACGAGGCGGAGGAATTGTTCTTTCTGGCCGGCTCCTCCGACCCGAAAGTGGTGATCGATACGGTGGGTCTGCCGCCGCAATATACGGCTTTCGCCAACCGTCTCGCACGGGATATTCGCAAGCTGCCGCCGAGTGTGATAGAGGAACTGTCAGCCGTGCTGCAAAAAAGCCGTTCTTGCGATTGAAACCCCTCTATCCCCTGCTTTATTCAGCATCCTGAAGCATGCGGCCTTTGGGATTGGGTGTAGAATTTCTATAGTCGCATGTCGGATTTGAGTGATTCGCTGGCTTCAGGCCCTCTCACTGGAAACCTGACCAGGAAAACTTTGGAAAGAGTACTTATGACCGAAACATCGTCAAGCGAAGTCGGCGCGACCGCGGAATATGGAGCCGATTCGATCAAGGTTCTCAAGGGCCTTGATGCCGTGCGCAAACGGCCCGGCATGTATATCGGCGACACCGATGACGGTTCCGGCTTGCATCACATGGTCTACGAAGTCGTTGACAACGCCATCGATGAAGCGCTTGCCGGTCATGCCGATCTGGTGACGGTGACGCTGAACGCCGATGGCTCCGTGACGGTGACGGATAACGGGCGCGGCATTCCGACCGACATCCATTCTTCCGAAGGGGTTTCCGCCGCCGAAGTCATCATGACGCAGCTGCATGCGGGCGGTAAGTTCGACCAGAATTCCTATAAGGTCTCGGGCGGCCTGCATGGCGTGGGCGTGTCGGTGGTCAATGCGCTCTCCGTCTGGCTTAAGCTCAGAATCCGCCGCAACGGCAAGCTGCACGAAATCGGCTTTACGCATGGCGTTGCCGATGCGCCGCTTTCTGTCATTGGCGAATATGAAGGCCGCTCCGGCACGGAAGTAACCTTCCTTGCAAGCCCTGAAACCTTCACCATGACGGACTATGATTACGGAACGCTGGAGCATCGCCTGCGTGAACTCGCATTCCTGAATTCCGGCGTGCGTATTCTGCTGACAGACAAGCGCCATTCCGACGTCAAGCAGGAAGAGCTGCTGTATGATGGCGGCCTCGAAGCCTTCGTCCGTTATCTCGACCGTGCCAAGAAGCCGCTGGTTGACAAGCCTGTTGCCATCAAAGGTGAAAAGGACGGCATTACGGTTGAGGTCGCGCTCTGGTGGAACGATAGCTACCACGAGAATGTGCTCTGCTTTACCAACAACATTCCTCAGCGCGATGGCGGCACCCATATGGCCGGTTTCCGCGCCGCGTTGACCCGTCAGGTGACCTCCTATGCCGAAACCTCGGGTATCCTGAAAAAGGAAAAGGTGAGCCTTCAGGGTGAAGATTGCCGTGAAGGCCTGACTGCCATTCTTTCCGTCAAGGTTCCCGACCCCAAGTTCTCATCGCAGACGAAAGACAAGCTCGTTTCGTCCGAAGTGCGTCCGGTCGTGGAAAGCCTTGTCAATGAAGCGCTCTCCACCTGGCTGGAAGAACATCCTTCCGACGCACGAATCCTCGTCGGCAAGGTGGTGGAAGCCGCCGTCGCCCGCGAAGCCGCCCGTAAGGCCCGCGAACTGACGCGCCGCAAGGGTGCGCTCGATATCGCCTCTCTGCCAGGCAAACTGGCTGACTGCTCCGAGCGCGATCCGGCGAAGTCCGAACTTTTCCTCGTTGAGGGTGACTCCGCTGGCGGTTCGGCCAAGCAGGGCCGCTCGCGCGAGACGCAGGCGATCCTGCCGCTACGCGGCAAGATCCTGAACGTCGAGCGTGCCCGTTTCGACAAGATGTTGTCCAGCCAGGAAATCGGCACGCTGATTACGGCGCTCGGCACCTCGATCGGCAAGGATGAGTTCAACGCCGACAAGCTGCGGTACCACAAGATCATCATCATGACGGATGCTGACGTCGATGGCGCTCACATCCGTACCCTGCTCCTGACCTTCTTCTTCCGCCAGATGCCGGAACTGATCGAGCGCGGCCATCTCTATATCGCCCAGCCGCCGCTTTATAAGGTCACGCGTGGCAAATCCGTGCAGTACCTGAAGGATGAAAAGGCGCTTGAAGAATACCTGATCTCCATGGGTATCGAGGAAGCGTCGCTCACCCTCGGCTCTGGTGAAGTGCGCGTTGGCGCCGATCTTCGCGAAGTCATTCTCGATGCGGTGCGCATGCGCTCGCTGATCGACGGGCTGCATTCCCGTTACAGCCGCTCGATCGTGGAACAGGCGGCGATTGCCGGCGCGCTGAACCCCGAGCTTTCGGCAGACGCCGCCCGGGCAGAAGAAACCGTTGCCGAAGTGGCGCGACGTCTCGACATGATCGCGGAAGAAACCGAACGCGGCTGGTCCGGCACTGTGCTGGAGGATGGCGGTTTGCGCTTTGAGCGCATGGTGCGCGGCGTCAAGGAAGTCTCGACGTTGGATATGGGTCTGCTCGGTTCGGCCGATGCCCGCCATATCGATCAGCTTGCAGCTCGTATGCGCGATGTCTACGCCACGCCGCCGGTCCTGCAACGCAAGGACGGTACGATGGAACTGGCCGGTCCGCGCGCGCTTCTGGATGCAATTTTTGCCGCTGGCCGCAAGGGTCTTTCCATGCAGCGCTATAAGGGTCTCGGCGAGATGAATGCCGAGCAGCTTTGGGAAACGACGCTTGACGCCAATGTTCGCTCGCTTCTTCAGGTCAAGGTCAACGACGCCACCGATGCCGACGGCCTGTTTGCCCGCCTCATGGGCGACGAAGTGGAGCCGCGTCGCGACTTCATCCAGGAAAATGCACTGAGCGTTGCAAACCTCGACATCTAATCCTGTGGAGCTTTTCGCAAAACGATTCACGTGAAACGAAACTTTAACAAAAGGCCCGGCGATCAATTTCCGCCGGGCCTTTTGTTTATGAGGGTAATGCAAATTAGTCGGCCTTGCCGGTGAAACGACCTTGAAAGGCCACCTCTGAAAGGGTCAGGCGCTTGCTCGGTACCTCCCGTTCCGCAAGATCATCGGGAAGAACGGATTTATCGGTCAGCGTGCCGATGGCGACTCCGGCCTCCACCTTGTAACCTTCCGGGACGTTCAATTTTTCAACGATCTTGTCCTTGAATATGCCACCCATGCCGTGCGCGTGGTAACCGAGCAGATGCGCCTGCATGGCGAGCGAAAACCAGGCGGCACCCGCATCAAAAGAATGGGTAGCGGATGGCTTTTTCTCCCCTTCGCGCGAGATGTTGTGATCGCGGGAAATGACGAAGAGCAGCACGGAGGCATTTTTTGCCCAGCGCTGGTTTCCCTCCATCAGCAGTTCCACGAAGAGCGGCCAGTCGTCGCTATCCCTGTGCGCATAGACAAACCGCCATGGCTGATAGTTGGAAGCGGAAGGTGCCCAGTGTGCCGCATCCAGAATGGTCATCAGATGCTGTGGCGGCATGGCGTTGCCATCGAAGGCGCGCGGAGACCAGCGATCAAGGAAGAGGGGATCAACGGGATATTCGGATTGCCTGTTATTGCTGTTCGTCACGGGCTATGTCCTTTTGATTGAAGGGAGGGAAAAGGTATTTTTCGAAACTTGGCGCAGTCAAGGGGTGACAAGTATGAATGCATCGTTCATATATGCATCATCTTGTCTGACAACCGGGAGAGAGTTCCATGAAATTGATGCGTGTTGGCCAGCCCGGCCAGGAAAAACCAGCCATTCTTGATGCGGAAGGGAAAGTCCGCGATCTGTCTGCCCACGTGAAAGATATCGGCGGCGACGCCATTTCTCCCGAGGGTCTCAAGAAGATCGCCGCGATCGACCTCGCCACTCTGCCGGTGTTGAACGAAGAGCGCATCGGCGCTTGCGTTGCGGGTACCGGAAAATTCATCTGCATCGGCCTTAACTTCTCCGACCATGCCGCCGAAACGGGTGCCACCGTACCGCCGGAACCAGTCATTTTCATGAAGGCGACTTCGGCCATTGTTGGTCCGAACGACAACGTCACCATTCCGCGCGGTTCGGAAAAGACCGACTGGGAAGTCGAACTTGGCGTCGTCATCGGCAAGACCGCCAAATATGTCTCCGAAGCGGATGCTCTCGATTATGTCGCCGGTTATTGCGTTTCGCACGATGTTTCCGAGCGCGCCTTCCAGACAGAGCGCGCCGGTCAGTGGACCAAGGGCAAGTCTTGCGACACTTTCGGCCCCATAGGCCCATGGCTGGTGACGAAGGACGAAATCACCGATCCGCAGAACCTCGGCATGTGGCTGAAGGTGAACGGCCAGACCATGCAGGATGGCTCCAGCAAAACCATGGTTTACGGCGTCGCCCACGTTGTCTCCTACCTCAGCCAGTTCATGTCGCTGCATCCCGGCGATGTCATTTCCACCGGCACCCCTCCTGGCGTGGGCATGGGCCTGAAGCCGCCGCGTTACCTGAAGGCTGGTGACGTCGTGGAACTCGGCATCGAGGGCCTCGGTTCCCAGAAGCAGACTTTCGTCGCCGACATCTGATCGCTGGCAGGCATTCAACGAAAAGTGAGGCGCCGGCGGGAGACCGCTGGCGCCTTAAATTTTGTGCACCTGCGAAAAGCTGCTATGGTCCAAAAAAAGAGCGTGATCGCGAGGGAGGCGTCATCAGTGTTCTACCACCTTTATGAAATGAACCATGCGGCTATGGCGCCCCTGCGTGCGGGTGCCGATATGATGCGCCAGGCCTGCAACAATCCTCTTAATCCGCTGTCCAGTACCGCCTTTGGCAGAAGCCTCGATGCCGGTTTCGAGGTTTTCGAACGTCTGACGCGCCGCTACGTCAAACCTGAATTCGGCCTCGTCTCCACGGTCATTGATGGCCAGACCGTGGCTGTCACGGAGGAGACCGTCTGGTCGCGCCCGTTCTGCAATCTGCTTCATTTCAAAAAAGAACTCGATCCGGCCCCCCAGTCCGACCCGAAGGTGCTGCTGGTGGCTCCGATGTCCGGCCACTATGCTACCCTGCTACGCGGGACCGTGGAGGCACTATTGCCATCGGCCGATATTTACATCACCGATTGGGCCGATGCCCGAATGGTGCCGGCAGCGGAGGGAACCTTCGATCTCGACGATTATATCGACTATGTCATTGAGATGCTGCGGCAGATCGGCCCCGGCACCCATGTGGTCGCCGTCTGCCAGCCATCCGTGCCTGTTCTGGCTGCCGTTTCCCTCATGGAGGCCGATGGCGATGCGTTTGCACCCGCTTCCATGACGCTGATGGGCGGACCAATCGACACGCGCATCAACCCCACCGCCGTCAACGGTCTCGCCAAGGCGAAGCCGATCGAATGGTTCCGTGACAATGTCGTCATGCAGGTGCCGTGGCCGCAGCCAGCCTTTGGGCGTAACGTCTATCCGGGTTTTCTGCAGCTGTCGGGCTTCATGTCTATGAACCTCGATAAGCACATGACAGCGCACAAGGATTTTTACCTCAACCTGGTCAAGAATGACGGCGATTCCGCCGAAAAACACCGCGAATTTTACGATGAATATCTGGCCGTCATGGACCTGACGGCGGAATTTTATCTGCAGACAGTCGAAACCGTCTTCATCGACCATGCGCTTCCGAAGGGAAACATGATGCATCGGGGCAGGGCGGTCGACCCCGCTGCCATCCGCAAGGTCGCATTGTTCACTGTCGAAGGGGAGAATGACGACATTTCCGGTGTCGGCCAGACAAAGGCGGCGCATGATCTCTGCCGTAACATCCCTGAAGACAAACGCGCGCACTATATGCAGCCGGATGTGGGGCACTACGGTGTCTTCAACGGTTCGCGCTTCCGCAAGGAAATCGTGCCGCGTATGCTGGATTTCATTGCCAAACACCAGACGACCTAATGGCAGGCGACGCCGCGCATTTGCGTGGCCAAGGGGTGGACGAATCGGTTATGAAGGCTTCATGTTTTCGCTCCTTAGAAAATCCCTGAAGTCGCCGGCGCCGAAGAAGGTCGTGCCGAGCCAGCGCACCGTTGCGGTTGCAGGCCGGCAAGTGCCGATCACGGTCAGGGAAAACCCGCGGGCCACGCGCATTACCTTGCGAATCGAGCCAGGCGGCCGGGCGCTGAAACTGACGATCCCGATGGGCCTGCATCACCGTCAGGTAGACGATTTTCTCGAAAGACATCAGGGCTGGCTGGAAGGCAAGCTTCAGAAGTTCAGCCCTGACGACGGTTTGCGTTCCGGTGCCACCATCGATATCAGAGGCCTCTCCCATCGCATCGAACACACCGGCAGCCTGAGGGGCCTGACCCACGTCGCGAAAGACGCTGATGGTGCGGCGGTTCTGAAAGTGAGCGGCGCGCCCGAGCATCTGAGACGGCGGATCGCGACTTTCCTGAAAAAGGAAGCAAAGGCTGATCTGGAACGGCTGGTCGCCATTCACGCCCGCGCCGCTGGCCGGCCGGTACGGTCCATCAGCATGAAGGATACACGCAGCCGCTGGGGCTCCTGTTCCCACGATGGAAACTTGAGTTTCTCCTGGCGCATCGTCATGGCGCCGGAAAGCGTCATCGATTATCTCGCAGCCCATGAGGTCGCGCATCTGAGCGAAATGAACCATGGCCCTAAGTTCTGGGCGCTGTGCGAAAAGCTCTGCCCGCACACCAATGAAGCCAAGGACTGGCTGAAACGCCATGGCTCCAAACTTCACGCCATCGATTTCGATTGAAACTGGCGGCGTGCCTCGCCATCTGGATTCACGTGAAACATTCCATCAAAAAGGGATGCGATTTGGCTCGACTCTTATCGCATTTCATGTCAGGTCGCGGGTATGAAACCGGATATCAAGATTTGCGGATTGAAGACACCGGAAACGCTGGAGCGTGCCATCAGGCGCGGTGCGTCCCATGTCGGTTTTATTTTCTTTGAAAAAAGCCCGCGCTATATCGAGCCGGATCTTGCCGGCAGGCTGGCCGAAGCCGCCCGTGGCGCAGCCAAGGTGGTCGCCGTTACAGTCGATGCCGATAATGATGATCTCGATGAAATCGTTGATCTCCTGAAACCTGACATCTTGCAGCTGCATGGCAGCGAAAGCCCGGACCGGTTGCTGAACATCAAGGCGCTTTACGGTCTGCCCGTAATGAAGGCGATTTCCATTCGCGATGCCGCTGATCTTGCCAAAATCGATCCTTATATTGGAATAGCCGATCGTTTTCTGCTGGATGCAAAAGCGCCTGCCGGTTCCGAACTTCCAGGCGGCAACGGCGTTTCTTTCGACTGGACGATCCTGCGCTCACTTGACGAAAGTGTAGATTACATGCTTTCCGGTGGGCTGAACAAGGACAATGTCGCCGAGGCTCTGGCAGAGACCCGGGCGAGCGGACTAGATTTGTCGTCCGGTGTTGAAAGCGCGCCGGGCGTCAAGGATTTGTCCATGATAGATGCGTTTTTTGATGTGGTGAATGATTGGTCGAAAGGCCCAAAGGGAGCTTGAAGTGAACGACGCGCCAACACCCAATTCTTTTCGCGCTGGTCCTGATGAGGACGGACGTTTTGGCATTTACGGAGGTCGCTTCGTTGCCGAAACGCTGATGCCGCTCATTCTGGATTTGCAGGCGGAATGGGACAAGGCCAAGACCGATCCCGCCTTTCAGGCGGAACTCAAGCATCTCGGCGCACACTATACCGGCCGCCCGAGCCCGCTTTATTTCGCTGAGCGCCTGACGGCGGAACTTGGTGGCGCGAAGATCTATTTCAAGCGCGAAGAGCTGAACCACACCGGCTCGCACAAGATCAATAATTGCCTCGGTCAGATCCTGCTTGCCAAGCGCATGGGCAAGACCCGCATCATAGCAGAGACCGGTGCCGGCCAACACGGCGTTGCCTCGGCAACCGTTGCGGCGCGCTTTGGCCTCCCATGTGTCGTTTACATGGGCGCGACGGACGTCGCGCGTCAGGCCCCGAACGTATTCCGCATGAAGCTTCTGGGCGCCGAGGTAAAGCCGGTCACGGCCGGCCATGGCACGCTGAAAGATGCCATGAACGAGGCCCTGCGCGACTGGGTCACCAATGTTGACGACACGTATTACCTGATCGGCACGGCCGCTGGCCCGCATCCCTATCCGGAAATGGTCCGCGACTTTCAGGCTGTCATCGGTGACGAAGCCAAGGCGCAGATGCTGGAGGCTGAAGGCCGTCTGCCGGATATGGTCATTGCGGCTGTTGGCGGCGGCTCGAATGCCATCGGCATCTTCCATCCTTTCCTTGATGACAAGAGCGTTCGCATCGTCGGTGTCGAGGCTGGCGGCAGGGGCCTTTCGGGGGAGGAGCATTGCGCTTCCATCACTGCCGGTTCGCCGGGCGTTCTGCATGGCAACCGCACCTATTTGCTTCAGGATGCGGATGGCCAGATCAAGGAGGGCCATTCCATTTCCGCGGGCCTTGATTATCCCGGTATCGGTCCTGAACATTCTTGGCTGAACGATATCGGCCGCGTGGAATATGTGCCGATCATGGATCATGAGGCGCTGGATGCTTTCCAGATGCTGACCCGCCTCGAAGGCATCATTCCTGCGCTTGAGCCGAGCCATGCTTTGGCCGAGGTCATCAAGCGCGCGCCGAAGATGGGCAAGGATGAGATCATCCTGATGAATCTCTCCGGCCGCGGCGACAAGGATGTCCACACCGTCAGCAAGTTCCTTGGAATGGATGTATAAGATCATGACTGCACGTATGGACAAGCGCTTCGCCGATCTGCGCGCGGAAAATCGCCCGGCCCTGATTACCTATTTCATGGGCGGCGACCCGGATTTCCAAACCTCCCTCGGCATCATGAAGGCGCTGCCGGAAGCCGGCGCCGATGTTATCGAACTCGGCATGCCGTTTTCCGACCCGATGGCAGATGGCCCGGCCATCCAGCTGGCCGGCCAGCGCGCGCTGAAGGGCGGGCAGACGCTGAAAACCACGCTCGATCTCGCCCGCGAATTCCGCAAGCAAGACGATGCAACGCCGATCGTGCTGATGGGTTATTATAACCCGATCTATATCTATGGCGTCGAAACATTTCTGGACGAAGCGCTCGCGGCCGGTATCGATGGTCTGATCGTCGTCGACCTGCCGCCGGAAATGGACGATGAGCTCTGCATTCCGGCGCTTGCGCGCGGCGTCAATTTCATCCGTCTTGCAACGCCGACCACGGATGGCAAACGCCTGCCGACCGTCCTTAAAAATACCTCAGGTTTCGTGTATTACGTCTCTATGAACGGTATCACCGGTTCAGCGCTTCCTGATCCCTCGTTGATCTCTGGCGCTGTCGGTCGTATCAAGGCGCATACGGAACTGCCGGTCTGCGTCGGTTTCGGTGTCAAGACGGCCGATCATGCGAAGGCGATCGGTGCCGTGGCAGATGGTGTGGTGGTGGGCTCGGCCATCGTCAACCAGATTGCCGGCAGCCTGACCAAGGATGGACAGGCAACCGCAGATACCGTGCCGGCCGTTACGACGCTGGTAAAAGGACTTTCAACGGGCGTGCGTGCATCGCGCCTTGCCGCTGCGGAATAAGCGCGCGGCCCAGTCAGGAGTAGACAGTTGAACTGGATCACCAATTACGTTCGGCCGCGGATCAATTCCATGCTCGGCCGCCGCCCGGAGGTTCCGGAAAACCTTTGGATCAAGTGCCCGGAAACGGGTGAAATGGTCTTCCATAAGGATCTCGAGGACAATAAGTGGGTCATCCCTGCGTCCGGTTATCACATGAAGATGCCGGCAAAAGCTCGTCTTGCCGATCTTTTCGATGGCGGCGTCTATGAGGCTCTGCCGCAGCCGAAGGTCGCGCAGGACCCACTGAAATTCCGCGATTCCAAGAAATATACCGATCGCCTGCGCGACAGCCGCGCAAAGACCGAGCAGGAAGATACCATCCTCGCCGGCGTTGGCCTGCTGAAGGGCTTGAAGATCGTCGCCGTCGTGCATGAATTCCAGTTCATGGGCGGCTCGCTCGGCATCGCCGCCGGCGAAGCCATCGTCAAGGCCTTCGAGCGCGCCATTTCCGAGCGCTGCCCGCTTGTGATGTTCCCGGCCTCCGGTGGCGCTCGAATGCAGGAAGGCATTCTGTCGCTGATGCAGCTGCCCCGCACCACCGTTGCGGTGAACATGCTGAAGGAAGCTGGCATGCCTTACATCGTGGTTCTGACCAACCCGACCACGGGCGGTGTCACGGCCTCCTACGCCATGCTGGGCGATGTTCATATTGCCGAACCGGGCGCGGAAATCTGCTTCGCCGGCAAGCGCGTCATCGAGCAGACCATTCGCGAAAAGCTGCCGGAAGGCTTCCAGACCTCGGAATACCTGCTGGAGCACGGCATGGTGGATATGGTCATTGATCGTCGCGAAATCCCGGACACGCTGGCCAATCTGCTCAAGATCATGACCAAAGCGCCCGCCGACAATGCAAACGCTGTCGTCCCGCTGGCCGCTTCGGCCTGAGGAAAAAAATATGTCGCCCGGAGGCATAAATTGCCTTCGGGATGATGCTATACGTTGCCTGATTTCATTTTTGGGGCGGCGGACAAATGGCAAGCAAAACGCCTGAAAGGCGAACGGAAGACATGACGAAGCCCGCGATCGGTGAGGCCGAAAAGATCATTGAAGAGCTGATGCAGCTCCACCCCAAGGGGTTTGATCTTTCACTCGACAGAATTTCTCGTCTTCTCGAAAAACTCGGCAATCCACAAAATAGAATGCCGCCGGTGATCCATGTGGCGGGCACCAATGGCAAGGGTTCGGTTACTGCCTTTTGCCGTGCCCTGCTCGAGGCTGCAGGACTCTCCGTCCACGTTCATACCTCGCCGCATCTGGTAAATTGGCACGAACGATACCGTATAGGCGTAGCGGGCGATAAAGGCCGTTACGTCAAAGACGAGATATTTGCGGATGCGCTGCGCCGCATTGAAGCTGCCAATGCTGGTCAGACAATCACGGTTTTCGAAATCCTGACTGCGGCTATGTTCGTGCTTTTTGCGGAACAGCCCGCCGATGCTGCGGTCGTTGAGGTTGGCTTGGGCGGCCGTTTCGATGCGACCAATGTCATCAATAACCCGGCGGTTTCCGTCATCATGCCAATCTCGCTTGATCACCAGGCTTATCTCGGCGACCGCGTGGAACTGATTGCCGCTGAAAAGGCTGGCATCATGAAAAAGGGTTCGCCTGTCGTCATTGGCCACCAGGAATACGACGCGGCGCTAGACACGCTCGTCGCCACGGCCGAACGTATTGGTTGCCCGGTCTCCGTTTACGGGCAGGATTTTTCCGCCCACGAAGAATTCGGCCGCATGGTCTATCAGGATGAATTCGGCCTGACGGATGCGCCGTTGCCAAGGCTTCCCGGCCGCCATCAGCTCGCCAATGCTGCCGCAGCGATCCGCGCTGTGAAAGCAGCCGGTTTCGAGGTGACGGAACGGATGATTGAAAAGGCCATGACCTCAGTGGAATGGCCCGGCCGTCTTCAGCGTATCCTGACCGGCAAAATAGCGGAAATCGCACCGGGGGGTGCGGAAATCTGGATAGATGGCGGTCACAACCCCGGTGCCGGCGAGGTCATAGCCGAGGCCATGGCTGGCTTTGAGGAAAAGACGGCACGCCCCCTGTTCATCATTGCAGGCATGATCAATACCAAGGATCCGGTGGGCTATTTCAAGGCCTTCGCCGATATCGCCGAATATGTCTTCACCGTGCCGATCGGTGGCACCGATGCGGCGATCGACCCTGTGGTACTTGCCCATGCCGCCTTCGATGCGGGCCTCGTTGCAGCGCCAACATCGTCTCTGACACATGCTCTGGAAGAGCTGTCGCGCCGCTTCGACCCTGAAGGACCGGCGCCGCGCATCCTGATCGGCGGTTCACTTTATCTTGCCGGCAATGCACTGGCCCTCAACGGCACGGTTCCCCAATAAAAAAAGCCCGGCAGCGATGCCGGGCTTTTTTCATTCCACTGATATTGCTTATGCAGCACCGGAAATCCAGGCAGAAAGCGCTGTCTTGGGAGCAGCGCCGACCTTGATATCAGCCACTTCACCGCTCTTGAAAATGGCGAGCGTCGGGATGGAGCGAACGCCGAACTGAGCGGCCAGTTCCGGGTTTTCGTCGATATTCAGCTTTGCAACCTTGACCTTGCCGGCCAGCTCGGAGGAAATTTCCTCAAGGCTCGGCGCGATCATCTTGCACGGACCGCACCATTCGGCCCAGAAATCCACCACGACGGGTTCGGAGGATTCAAGGACTTCGGACTGGAAGTTGGCGGCGTCGACTTTTACGGTAGCCATATCTGGCTCTCCTTTCAGTAAATCTTTTCCACTATCGATGTGATGCGGGCGCGTCGGAATTTCAATGCCCCGGTATCTCACTTTGTCTTTATTGCGGCAAGGGCCTCTCTCATCGCATCGTCGCCAACCGTTATAAAGGCAGCATTTTCCGTATAAATGAGCGCACAGACAAATTCCTTGCCAGGATAAAGCGGTGTCAGAATTTCACGATAAATGGCAAGCTGCGCCGTGTGGGAGAAGGGTATTTCACGGGCTTCGCGGGGTGGCACGCGGTTCGTCTTGTAATCGACCAGAATGACCCGGTCACCGGCCACCGCCAGCCGGTCGATGCGGCCGGAGACGGCATATTGCTGCCGGCCGAGGGTCATCGTGCCCATGATCGAGACTTCCGCACGGCTGTTGGCGGAAAAGGCCGGCTGCACCGCCGGTTCGGACAGCACCCGCAAAACCGCCCGTATCAAATGGTCCCGTTCGGCTGCGGGCCAGAAACGCGCTGCTCGCTCGGCATAACGCCTCGCCGCTTCTTCCCGCTCACTCTCGGCAAAATCCGGCAGGGCCTGCAGCATGCGGTGCACCAGCCTGCCCCGCTGCAGGGCAAGGCTGGAAGCATCGGTCTTTTCCCCGAACAGTGGTGAACGCACGGCCAGATCGTCTGCACCGTCATCAATGATCGTCCCGGCGCCCGAAGGGCTGAGTGGTCTTGGTAACGAAGGCAAGGCAGGCAGGGGTTCAAGAAAGCCGGGCGGAAGCGCGTGGTCTGCTTCCTGTTGCGGTTCCGCCGGCTTGTGCGGGGCAGGTATCGGGCGCGCTGCAGACTTGCACCAGACAAGACCCTGCCATTCCTCGCCATCGGCACTGAATAGCTGCGGCTGGCAATGATCCTGATTATCCGCGAGCGCCGCCCTGACGATGGCATGCCAGCATTCAAGATTTTCCTTCTGACCACGATAACCGCAGACAACAAGATGATCGGCGGCGCGCGTCATCGCCACATAAAGCAACCGACGATATTCGTCTTCTGCCGCCGTCTTCAGACGTTCCTCGTCTAAGCGAATGAGGTGATTGGAAAAACCGCTGCCGGGCAACCAGACCGGAAAGGCATCGGCATCGGCTTCCACGAAGCGCAGTTTGGGCACATGGCTATGGTTGAAGGCCTTCGAGCCGCCGTCGACGACAAAAACCACCGGCGCTTCCAGGCCCTTGGAGGCGTGCACGGTCATGATGCGCACTTCGCCGCGATCCTTGTCCTGCTCGCGCTTCACTTCAGGCGAATCGGTCTCCAGGACGGAGAGAAACGCCTGCAGGCCGGGCAGGCCGGTTCTTTCGTGGTCCAGCGCAAAGGAAAGGAACTCGTCGAGAACGTCGCTCGCCTCGTTGCCAAGCCGGCCGAGGAATTTTTTGCGCCCGTCATGCAGGGTCAGAACCGCCGCGAAGAAATCATGCACCGTGGCCGTTTTCGAAAGTGAAATGAAATGCCCAAGCTTGTCGGCTACCAGGGAAAGGCGGCCGATATCTTCCTGCGAAAGGACTTGCAGCCTTTGCCACACGCTCTCCGTCTCGGATCGCGTGGCGGCAATCTCGAAGACATCGTCTTCCGTCAGTTTGAAGAGCGGGCTTTTCAGCAGCGCCGCCAGCGAAAGATCATCTTCCGGCAGCACCGCGAACCTGCCAAGCGCCAGAAGGTCCTGTACGGCAATGTGATCGGTCAGGCGGAGGCGGTCGGCACCGGCGACGGGAATGTTCTTGCGTCGCTTCAACTCGCGGGTCAGTGCGTTGACGAAGGCGGCGCGTTTTCTGACAAGCACGAGAATATCGCCGGCCTCGACAGCACGTTCCACGCCCTTTTCGATGATGGTTTCGTTTCCGATCATATCGGCGATGCGCGCGGCGATGCGGCGCGCGACGATGGTCGCGGGCGCGCTTTCCCGCAGTGCGTCGAAGGGCGCCGTCCAGTCTTCTTCATCCTCAGTGGTTTCCGGCGCCACCATGTCCCACACTTCCACGGTGCCGGGATGGCCGGCGCGGTTGGAGCGATGTTCGACTGGCTCATTATCGGCGCTGAGGCCGCTCGCATTTTGCGGGATCGAGAAGACCTGATCGACGGCGGCCAGCACATCTTCCGTGGAACGGAACGAGAGCGGCAGGCGGATGCGATGAAAGGCCTGCTCAACTTGATCGACACGCCTTTTGGTCTCGTCCCGCTCTTGCGAGAAGCGTTCCGGCCGTGCGCCCTGGAAGGAATAGATCGACTGTTTTTCGTCACCCACGGCAAACAGCGTCCGCCGCCCCATGCGGGCGCTTTCACCGGTGAAGAAATCCGCAGCCAGCGACTGGATGATCGACCATTGCACCGGGCTGGTATCCTGCGCTTCGTCCACCAGAATATGGTCGATGCCCTGATCCAGCTTGTAATGCACCCATGCGCCCGCCGTATCGCGGTTGAGCAGGTTGGCGGCGCGCTCGATCAGGTCTTCGAAATCGAGCTGGCTGCGCTGCTTTTTCAGATCCTCGAAATCGCCGATCAACCGCTCAGCCAGCACGAGGGCGCTTTTTGTTGCCGCCAGCATTCGCACCAGACGATAACGATTGCGGCAGGCTACGACATGGTCCCGCGCCAGCGTCAGTGCGTCAACGAGATCAGGCGCGGATTTTTGCATACCCTTGTTGATCACATAGGCATCCGATTTCTTCTCACCTTTGGCCGTCAGCAGCGCGGCTTCGATGAATTCCATCCGCCGCAGCGGGTCCGCCTGCCGTTTTGCTTCCCTGAGAGCATAAGCGACCTCGATGACGCGCGATCCGCCCACCTCATCGGCAAGCGTGAGATACGTGTCAAGCGCAAGCCCGGAAAGACCGGGCAGGGGCCAGAAGGCTTCAGCCGCGGTTTCCTCGGTCTCCCCGGCAGCAATCTGCATTTCCTGCCGCAAACGGCTATCGAGGCCGCCCGACTGTTTTGCCTCGTGCAGAAAGGTGCGAAGCGCGCTGCGATTGGCGATGATGGCGGAAAGCAACGCTTCCAGCCCGCTTTCGTCTGCGAGATCAAGCACATAGGCGAGCGCCTGCGCCAAATCCGTATCGCCTTCGGTGGAAACTGCCGTCAGAAGCGAACGGCGTGCCTCGGCCAGAAGTGTAGTGGCGGCGCGATCGTCGAGAACCGAAAAATGGCCGGCAACGTTGGCCTCCAGCGGGAACTGGTGCAGCAGGGCTTCGCAGAAAGCGTGGATGGTCTGGATTTTCAGTCCGCCCGGCGTTTCCAGTGCCTTGGCAAACAGCCGCCGCGCTTCGGCGAGCTTGATACGATCGGGCACTTTGCCTTCGATGGTAGTGATGCGGTCCTTGAGGTCGGAATCCGGCAAAGTTGCCCATTCCGCGAGCCTGTCGAAAACGCGGCTCGACATTTCAGACGCTGCGGCCTTGGTATAGGTAAGGCAAAGGATTGCCGATGGCCGGCATCCGGCCAGAAGCAGGCGGATGACACGCTGGGTTAGAACATGGGTCTTGCCGGAACCGGCATTGGCAGACACCCAGGCCGAACTTGCGGGATCGGAAGCAAGCCGCTGCCGGGCGCTTGTCCAGTCGATCCAGCTTTCAGGCGTATCGGCGGCGGGGCCGGCATCGAAGGGATCAATCGTCATCGCCGTCTCCCGGTTCCGCCGTCGACCATTCCGAAACGCGGGCGAGGTGGTCATATTCCCCGCCATAGGATTGCTGCTCCTCTGGCACCAGCCGTGAGGCGAAACCGTTTTCACCTTCGCGCAGGGAGCGGACGAATTTGGCGAGCTGGTCGATCGATTCCGTCGCCAGCTCAATAGCCGATTTCGGCGGCCTTTTGCCGCTTCGGCTGGAATGTTCGTTATTTACCTGATCGGCAAAAAAACGCTCCCCCGGCCGCAGGCGCACATAGATGAGATTGTCAGGCGTGGGAGACCCTGTTTCGCGAAAGGCGCCGCGCATCAGGGCCGCCGCTTCCAGCGCTAGCTGGGGGTCAAGCAACGCTCGCGCCTGATTGACGGAAGGTGCGAGACCGGTCTTGTAGTCGATGATGTCTGCCTGGCCACTGGTCTTGATGTCGATCCGGTCAGCGACGCCGGTCAGTCTGATGCCCGCCTCGGCGATTTCTTGGCCCGCCCGTGCTTCGAAGAAGCTGCGGCGAATGGAAGGATGTCGCTCCTTCTCCCAATCTATAAAGGCGCGAGCCACCGCCGCAAAACGCGGACGCCAGATGACATCCACATGCGCAGGCAGGTTTTCCGCGTCGAAACAGTCGTCGAGAATGCGTTGCATGGCTTCCAGTGAGGCAGGTGTGCCAGGAATATGGCTCTCGCGGGAATAGCGCTCGATAATCCTGTGATAGAGCGTACCACGATCGGCGGCGCTCGGGTCGCGGTTGAACGGTTCAAGCGGGTCGAGCTTGAGGATGCGCCGGGCATAGATCGCATAGGGATCGCGTCGCAACCTCCCCACTTCGCTGAAGGAATAGCTCTTGGGCTGCAGGTTGGCAGGTGGTTTCGGGGCAGGGCGCTTGGCAGTCTCCTGATCGATGCTTTCATCCATCAGGCTTGCCCAATGGCGATAGGTCTCGCCGCGTTTCCTCAGTTGATCGGCAAAATTCTCGCCGCCCAGCGCCAGCAGTCGTTGCAGCCAGCGCGAGGCGACGGCTGGGGTGGAGCCCTGCCTCAGCGCCCGGGTGTAGAAAATCTGCCTTGTACCGTTTGCCATCTCGAAATCATGCGCCAGCTGGCCGATGCGCCGTTCCGGCGGCTCCAGCCCGATGGCGGTCTTCATGGTGCGGGACAGAAAAGGATTGTTCGCCGTCTGGCCAGGCCAGAGCCCTTCATTGAGACCGCCGATGACGACGGTGTCGACGCTTTGCAGTCGAGCCTCCAGCGCGCCGAAGATGAAGATGCGCGGATGGCGCATGGATCGCGGCTTGATCGATTCGCCTGCCACCAGCGCCGCAAAAATATCGATCCATTGCGACCCGTCGGCATCGAGGATATCGCCGTTCTCCATCAGTTCCGCAAAGAGGCCGGAGAGTTTGTCTCCCGCTTCGCCGGACCATAATGCGGCGAGATCATTGCTGTCGTCGGCACAGATGGCCTCGATCACGCGGCCCGTGCGCGCAGCCCAATCGGAAAGCGGCAATTTATCGGTGAAGGCGCGGCCGGAGCGGTCACGACGGATGAAGGCTGAGCCGAGCGGCTCCGTGGCAATGGCAATCCGCCGCGCCAGATCGCGGGCCGCTTCAACGCTTCCCTCCGGCAGCGCCACCCGCCAGGCAGGGGGATGTCGGTCGTCACGCTGGGCCAGAAGCTGCGCGTCCAGAACCACTTCGAGATTGCCTATTTCGGTTTCGACGCGGCCGCCGCGCAGCGCGATCAGCTCAAGCGCTTTCGAGGCTTTGGCAAAAGCATCGCCGGAAAGCCCGAAGCGGGCCAGGGGATGCTTCAGAAGCGAAATGATCGGTACCGGGTCTCCGGGCCTGAGGATGGCTTCCAGCGCCAGTTGCGTCAGCCCGGCCTGCGGCGTAGCGGAAAGCGGCGTACCGGCCGAATCGTCGGCTTCGATGCCAAAACGTTGCAACTCCGTCGCCACGCGACGCGCCAGTCCGCGGTCGGGTGTTATCAGCGCCGCCTGGGACGGCCGCCCGGGACCCGGGGCCTCCAGCGCCAGCCGCAGAGCCACGGCGATGGCGGTCGCCTCTTCTCGCTCATTTGCGGCCTCGATCAATGTGGCCGCCGCAAAGGCTTCGTCGAAAAAGCCGGGATCCCTGTCTTCGCGCCATCGGTTCCAGTCGCTGGTGGACTTGGCGGGCGCGAGTGCAGCCGAAAACACGGCCGCGCGTTTTTCCAGATCAAGATCAAGGGCGCCGATCTGAACCACGTCTTCCCGGAACATGCCGAGCTTCTGCAACAGCATGTAAAGCCCGTATTGTGAATGTGTTCGGCTCGAAGGTTCGGTGGGGTCCTCGGCGATCGCCTGCCATTGCTCTTCAGGCATGGCAAGATCGAGCCCCGGAAGCACGACGGTGCCTTGCGGCAGCGCGGCAACGGCGGCGATGAGATCAGCGGCGGCGGGAATGGAGCCCGTGGAACCTGCCACGATGATCGGCCCCGTATCTGGCAAGTTGGCAAGCCGGTTCGCCTCCGCCCGAAGGATGGCGTTGCGATGCCGGCCGGCGGAGGAACGGTTGAGTTCGGCTAGCCGCGCAGGCCAGAAAACGCTGGCGATCTTCAGGAAGTCTGCCGTCAGCTGCCACCATTGGGCGTGATCGCCGGTGTCGAGATGCTGCAGCGCCTCCCAATCCTTTTCTTCGGTATCCATGGCGTCGATCACCTCGCCGAGCGCACGCGCCAGCCAGATGGCGTCGGCGGGGCTGGCAGGGGCGACGAGCGGCGAGTCCGAATGGATCGCCCGGATGGCGTCAGGCAGGCTGTTGCGCCAGGCGAGGATGAGGCGCGCCAGTTCGATCAGCCGGCCGGTGCCGGAAATTGGTGGCGCCAGATCCATGATCTCGGGGTTTTCGATCTCGAAGAAACCGCTATCGTCATCCGTTTCGCCCAGCGGTCGGATCAGCGGCAGAATGGCAGACCGACCACCCAGAAGATCCACGAATTCGGAGCGCAGCACGCGCGCGGAGCGCCGCGTCGGGACGTAGATGGTGACGCTCGCAAGCGAAAGGGGATCCGTTGGATCGTATCTATAGCCGGCTGTCAGCTGCCCGTCACACAGCGTTTCCGCGAGCGTCTTTAGGAACGGTGTTCCCGCAGCGATCGTCAGGACGCGCTTTGCGTGGTGGGTGAGCGTCATGCGAAACGTTTTTCCCTGAATTGCCTGATGATGCTTTCCGCATCGTCAATCGCGTCCGGTGTTCCCACGGTGATCCAGTGACCATCCAGCGAAAGCCCGAAAAGACGGTGTTTTTCAATGGCGCGGTCGAAATAGATATTGAGGTTGAAGGCATCCCCTGGTGCATCGTCGAGCAGGCGGGAGTCCATTGCGATGGCGCCGGCGTAAACCACCGGATCAGAATCGCCATCGCGATAGCGCGATAATTCTCCGCCCTGGGAGAGGTTGAAATCCCTCTTGCCGTTGTGGCCGGTGGTGCGATCCATGTCGACGCAGAGCAGCGCCATGTCCATCAGGGGCGGATCGAAGAATTGCGCAAGCCTGCGCAGATTGCTCACCGCGTTCAACTGTTCACCGATCCAGAAGAGATCGGCATTCATGACGAAGACCGGGCCGGGCTCCAGAAGCTTCAGCCCCTTTGCAAGCCCGCCGCCAGAATTCATCAGCTGGGCGCGTTCATCCGAGATCAGAATTTCCGCATCGGTGCGATGTTCAAGATGGGCGATCATCTGTTCGGCATGGTGATGCACATTGACGACGATCTTCTCGGCGCCGGCTTCGACAAGGGCATCGAGCGCGTAATCTATCATCGGCTTGCCAGCGATGTTCACAAGCGGTTTCGGGATCGTATCCGTGATCGGGCGCATCCGCGTGCCAAGCCCGGCGGCCAGCACCATCGCGTTTTTGATCGTCATCGTGGTCAACCGTGTTCGTCGTTAAATTCCATGCCCATGCGGACACACCATTCTCTGAGCGGTGCCAGCTGCGGATGGGAAAGTGCAGCGGCCAGATAACGGAAGGTCCTCGGCATATGTTTCATATAACCGGGTTTCTTGTCCCGTTCCAACAACCTCACCCAGATGCCGGCAAGTTTGCAGTTGCGCTGCGCCGACATGATCGCGAAAGCCTTGAGGAATGTAGTCTCATCGAAAGAGGACGTCGCTTTTCTGCTGTCGAGATAATGCGAAAGCAGGCGTGCCTGTAAGTCGGGGGAGATGGTGACCCGAGCATCCTGCACGATGGAAGCAAGGTCATAGGCCGTAGGGCCGATCATCGCGTCCTGATAATCAATCAGGCCGACTTGGCCGATACCGCTGTTTTGCGCCTGCCAGAGAATGTTCGGCGAATGGAAATCTCGCAGCAAAAGGCCCATTTCGCAGCCGGCGAGTTCATCGATCAGGTCGTCCCAGATGGCGAAAAAATCCCGTTTCTCGCCATCGGTGAGCGGTCCGCCGCGTTTATGGGGCAGATACCATTCCACCAGCAGCGAGACTTCGATCTTCATCGCCTGCCGGTCGAAAGCAGGGAGTTCATAGGTGCTGCCATCGGGCATCGGCAACGATGCGGGGCGCGGTGTCTGGTGAAGTGCGGCGAGCGTGGCGACGCTCTGCAGGTAACGTTCATCAATCGGTGTGCCATCCGGCCGGAGAATGCCTTCTTTGCCAAGGTCCTCCAACAGGAGAATGCCCTGATCAATATCCGCGGCTAGAATCTCCGGCGCGCAGAAACCGCTGTTTCGCAGATATTCGCCGATCGCGACGAAGAAGCGAGCATCCTGGGCAAGATGGACGATTTCCGCATAGGTCTTGCCATCCGCAACGATTGCCCCCTTCATGGGACGCCGCCAGTCCATCAGAATAAGCTCTGGACCATCGGTGGAAATCGCTTCATAGGCGCGTGTGGAAGCATCGCCGCTCAGGAAACGGCGTGTCGCATCGCCTCTGCCGTTTCTTGCCAGGAACTCACGAATGGCGAAAACACGGTCAAGCCGCGCTTTCTGTCGTGCGGGAGCCTCAATCGTAGCCACCCGACCTTCACCCGAATGCGTCAGCCGCAGGGTAATCGTCTGCTCTGGCGGCAGAACCTCGGCGGCGATGTCCGGCCACTCGATCAGGCAGATGCCGTCTTCCAGCATCTCGTCAATGCCGAGTTCATCCAGTTCCGAAACATCCGAAAGCCGATAGAGATCGAGATGGGCGACCGGAATACGGGTCGCATAGGTCTGGATGATGGTGAAGGTGGGGCTTGGAACCTCTAGATCAGGCTCATCCGCCATCGCCCGGATGAAAGCGCGGGCAAGCGTTGATTTGCCGGCACCGAGATCGCCGATCAATGCCAGACAATCGCCGGGTTTGAGGGCCAAAGCAAGGTCTTCACCAAGCCTTATGGTGTCCTTTTCCCCCGCCAGCGAAATGGTGATCGGCAAGATGTCTTCGCTCATTCTGCGGCGATGGAGTGCGGCCGCGTGCCGGATGGAATGCGGCACGTCACGATGGTGCCGTTGCCGGGTCGGCTGTCGATGCTGACGGTTCCATGATGGAGGCTGACGAAGCTTTCCACGATAGAAAGGCCAAGCCCTGCACCGGTCCGCCGCCCGCCATTGCCACGCGTCGCAAAGCGGTCGAACACCGTCTTCAGCATGTCTTCTGGAATGCCCGGTCCCTTATCCGCAACGGAGAAGACGAAATCGCCCTCGCTGCGTTGGCAGGAAAGCTGCACAGAGGAGCCTTCCGGCGCGAAATTGATCGCATTGGTCAGGAGCTTGATGAGAATCTGCTTCAGTCGCTGGTGGTCAGCCACCAGATTGCCCAGATGGGCGGGTGCGACGATCTCGAGCGAAATGCCGCTCTCCTGAAGCCGATCGGCGATCTGCACGGAGACGTCGTCGAGCAACTCGTTCAGATCATTATCCGAGTAATTGAGCTGCATGATGCCGGCATCCACGGTCGCGAGATCGAGAATGTCGTTGACGATGGTCAGGAGAACCGAAGACGACGTGGAAATATGGTCGAGATATTCCGCCTGCCGTTCCGTCAATTGGCCGATGCCGGGCGTTTTCAGAAGATCGGTGAAACCGATGATATTGGTCAGCGGCGAGCGCAGCTCGTAGGAGACATGCTGCACGAAATCGTTCTTCAGCTCGTCTGCCTTCAGAAGCGCGTCGTTCTTTTCCTTGAGCGCCCGCTCCGCCCGCACGCTGTCGGTCATGTTGACGAAGGTCAGCATGGTCTGAGCGTCGGGTAGCGGAATGATCGCATAATCAAGCACGAGACCGGAAAGCAGTTCCAGCGTTCCCTGCCGCGATGGCCGTTCATCGTCGAAGCTGGTGATGAACTGGCTGAAGGCGCGCCAGCCGTCCGGCCCGTCATAGGATGGCGCGCAGGCGGTTTCGATGGCGCGAATATGCGTGCCGGTTTCCGCCTGTTCGGCGGTCACGCCCCAGAGCGCGCGGAATGCCGGGTTGGACAGGCGAATGCGCCCGTCTGCGCCGAACACGGCGACACCTTCGGCCAGATGGTCGATGGTTTCGCCCTGCACCTTCACCAGGGTGTTGTAGCGCATCTGCAGGTCGACCTGCTCGGTCAGGTTCTCGAAAACCCAGGTCGCGCCACCCTGCGGATGGGCGGTGGCGATGACCCGCAGGGTCTGGCCGTTGGGCAGGTGCCACAGATCGGTCTTGGTATCCAGCGAACGGTAGACGGAAAGGGCCGTCTCCTTCCAGTTCTTCCAGTTCAGCTGCTCGGGCAATTTTCCGGCACTGCGCAGCCTGTCCAGAAGCTCGGAATTGTCAGGGCCTGATTCGAGGAAGACCAGATCGAAACCCCACAGGCTGGCAAAGGCCTGATTGTAGAATTGCAGCCGCTGCCGGCCATCGAAAATGGCGACGGGCGTCGCCAGATGATCGAGCGTTTCGGCGTGGCTTTTCAGAACCCGCTTAAGTTCCTCACGGATGGTTTCGGCTTCGGTGGCATCGATGGCGATCCCCGCAGAACCGCCCGCCGTCTTGATATCGACAACGTCGAAGAAGCTGCGGTTACCGGAAACCACTGTCGAAATGCGATCATGATAGGGCGATTCCGGTGTTGCGGCCGCGCGTATCTTCTGTCGCGTGACGGTGTTCAGAAGTTCGCGCTTCTCCTGTACAGCCTGCTCGGCATTGCGCGCATCCACCGCATGGGCATAGGCGTGGTTGACCCAGGTGAGTTCACCTTCGCCATTGCGACGCCAGACCGGCTGCTCGATGGAGTCGAGAAGTTCCTGAAATGTCGATACGGAGGCAAGCAGACGCTCACGCTCCACCTGCAATTCGGCGAGTTCGGCGCGCAGATTGTTGAGCGCGATGAAGCGCGCAAAGGCATTGCCGCCGGAAACGCGTCCCTGAACTTCGATGACTTCGCCGCGCTGCGTCTCGATGGTCAGGTCGAAGCTCTGGGCGTGGCTGCGCAGTTTTTCGATGGATTTTTCAAGCTGGCTCGCGGATGCCGGTTTCAGCCAGCGGCCGAATGCCAGAAAATCCTGGTCGGCCTGCGGCACACCGGTCTCGGCCGGCAGCTGCCCCAGAAATTCGGGGCGCTTGTCAGCACCGTCCCAGATCACGATGCGGCGGCTCTTGTCGGAAATCAGCGCCTCGTATTTTGCGATCTTGTGATGGGATTGCGCAAGCGCCTGACGGTATTCACTGCTTTCTGCCTCGATATTGCCGCGCTGGCGCACCAGCCAGACGACGGAAAACAGCGTTGCCGAAAGCATGCCGACGAAAAGCGAATAGGTGATGGTTTCTCCAGACGAGAACAGCCGGGCACTGGTCTTGGCTACAAGGCCGTCCTGAGCCATTGCAACAGTGGTCGAGCCGGTGAGAACCGTTCCGGCAAGCAGGATATGCGCCCGCGAAAAGCCGGTCCGGATCGCACGGATTGCCAGCCGGGAACGCTCCAACACCTGCGCGCTCAATGCCACGCCCGCATGCGTGTTTTCAACGCGCTGAACTGTCTGCTTGCGCAGAGCTGAATTGTGAACCGTCATCCCCGGTCTGTCTCCGTCCTATGTGCCGCATCTTCGACAAGACATCCCATTTCGTCCGCGCCGCCCTTTGGCGTGTCCGAATCAAGTCCGATGACAATACCGCCTTCATAAATCTGCGAAAAGGGAGCGCGCAAAAAAGATGCCGCACGCTTTGTCAAGCGCGCGGCATCTAGATATTGTGTAATTTCGGTGGATATTAACTATGAAATTAATATCTGTAGTGTTCAGCCTTGAACGGACCTTCCTTCGAGATGCCGATATAATCTGCCTGGAGATCGGAAAGTTCGGTCAGGCGTACGCCAAGCTTCTCGAGATGGAGGCGCGCTACCTTCTCGTCGAGGTGCTTCGGCAGCACGTAAACTTCGTTCTTGTATTCGCCCTGCTTGGTGAAAAGTTCGATCTGGCCCAGCACCTGGTTGGTGAAGGACGCAGACATGACGAAGGAGGGGTGACCGGTGGCGTTGCCGAGGTTCAGCAGGCGGCCTTCCGACAGCAGGATGATGCGGTTGCCCTTCGGAAACTCGATCATGTCGACCTGTGGCTTGATGTTCGTCCACTTCAGGTTACGCAGCGATGCGACCTGAATTTCGTTGTCGAAGTGGCCGATATTGCCGACGATCGCCATGTCCTTCATCTCGCGCATATGCTCGATGCGGATTACGTCCTTGTTGCCGGTCGTGGTGATGAAGATGTCAGCGGAAGAAACGACGTCTTCCAGGCGAACGACCTCAAAACCGTCCATGGCGGCCTGAAGTGCGCAGATCGGGTCGATTTCGGTGACCTTCACACGGGCGCCAGCGCCCTGCAGCGAAGCGGCCGAACCCTTGCCAACATCGCCGTAACCGCAGACCACGGCAACCTTGCCGGCCATCATCACATCGGTCGCGCGGCGAATGCCGTCGACGAGCGATTCCTTGCAGCCATACTTGTTGTCGAACTTCGACTTGGTGACGCTGTCATTGACGTTGATCGCCGGGAAAGGCAGCAGGCCCTTCTTGCTGAGATCGTATAGACGGTGAACACCGGTCGTCGTTTCTTCGGTGACACCCTTCAGCGCGTCGCGCTGCTTGGTGAACCAGCCGGGCGAAGCCTTGAGGCGCTTGTTGATCTGCGCGAAGAGGATTTCCTCTTCTTCCGAACCGGGGTTGGACAGAACATCCTCACCGGCTTCGGCGCGTGCGCCGAGCAGGATGTACATGGTGGCGTCGCCGCCATCGTCGAGGATCATGTTGGAGAGACCGCCGTCGGTCCACTGGAAGATCTTGTCGGTATATTCCCAATATTCCGTCAGGGTTTCGCCCTTTACGGCGAAGACCGGAATGCCGGCTGCAGCAATGGCGGCCGCGGCATGGTCCTGCGTCGAGAAGATGTTGCAGGAGGCCCAGCGAACCTCCGCGCCCAGTTCCTTCAGCGTTTCGATGAGAACGCCGGTCTGGATCGTCATGTGAAGAGAGCCGGTGATGCGTGCCCCCTTCAGGGGCTTGCTCTCACCGAATTCCTTGCGGCAGGACATCAGGCCCGGCATTTCGGTTTCGGCAATGTCCAGCTCCTTGCGGCCGAAGGCGGCAAGGTTGATATCGGCGACGATGTAGTCCTTCTCAAGGCTCATGAAGTTCTCCAGATCAGAAACGCCGTGCCTTGCGGCCCGGCTTTTAAACGTAGCAGCGGTTTAGCAGGCCACGGACGATCTGGCAATGATGATATAAAGAAGTCTTTATGTCTTTATATGGTGTCTGCTCAGGCTTCTTCGCCGAACCGGTCGGCGACCAGCGCCTCAAGCGCCTCGAGCGCTTCTTTCGCCTGATTGCCGCTTGCCTCGACATAGACACTGCAGCCGGGGCTGGCCGCCAGCATCATCAGGCCCATGATGGAGGTGCCGCCAACGGTCATGCCATCCTTGGAAACCGTGATCGTCGCGTCGAACCCCTCGACCATCTGCACAAATTTCGCCGAGGCCCGGGCGTGGAGACCGCGTTTATTGATGATCGGTAGTTCCCGGGAGAATGGCGACATGGGCTAACTTCTCACTTGCCGCTTAAAACGCGGCTGGCGACGTTGATATATTTGCGGCCGGCATCGGATGCATCCTGAAGGGCCTTGTCCATATTATCCTCGCTGCGAACGCCTGCAAGCTTGATCAGCATGGGAAGATTGACCCCGGCAATAACTTCGACATTGCCATTATTCATGACGGAAATCGCTAGATTGGACGGCGTGCCGCCAAACATATCCGTCAGGATGATGACGCCATTGCCATCATTGGCGCGTGCAACGGCGTCGATGATATCCTGCCGGCGCTGATCCATGTCGTCTTCGGGACCGATACAGACCGTCTCGATCAATTTCTGGGGACCGACGACATGCTCCAACGCATGACGAAACTCCTCAGCCAGCTTGCCATGGGTGACAAGCACTAGTCCGATCATGAAATGCTCCCTTGCACACGCACTCTCATTGCCGACTATCGCAACGCGGCAATCCTGTCCATCGGTGGGATTTCATCTTGATGAGGAAAATGCGAATCGCAAGCCTAAAATCGCCCGAATCATGGTCACTTCACATTCGTTTTAAAAAGATTCTGAGCAAGTGCAGCAAATTTTCCATAGGGCGTAAGGCTTGAAAGCGGAATGCGCAGAAGTGGAAGCTGCCCGCCGCAAGGCAGCGACAACATCTCGTCATCTTCGGGAAGTCTCGGATTTTCGGGCGAAACAACTGTTGTGACGGCGAAATGTAGTGGCGCGCGCGCAATGCTTTTAAGCGAAACAATGCCGCTGCCGCGCAATTCCAGCAGGCCGGCGATGGCTTCCGGCCGCTCGGCGATGATGGTTTCGCCCTCGCGATACACGAAAATCTGATCGTCCGCGATCAATGCGGCGGGCAACCCGCACCGTTCCGCCTCCGTCAGGAAGCTGAAGGCAAGTTCGCTTTTGCCGCTTCCCGACGGCCCGGTGAAAAGGATGCCGGTGTTTTGAACAACGATGGCGGTTGCATGCAGGTTGAAGCGTTCAGCGTTCATGGGTTTCGGCCGCGGGCAGCGACAGGGTGAAGCGCGCGCCTGAGATCACGCCATATTTGTCGACCACGTTCTCTGCGCGCAAACTGCCGCCATGGGCTTCCGCGATCTGGCGGCTGATGGAAAGGCCAAGGCCGGAATTCTGTCCAAAACCTTCGCTTGCCGGCCTATCGGTGTAGAAACGCTCAAAAATCCGGTCGATATCTTCGGCCTGAATGCCGGGCCCGTTGTCCTCCACCTGCACGATGCAACGATCCTTGTGACGCGAAAGGCGCACGGTAATGCGGCCGCTTTCTTCGGCAACGAAGGAGCGTGCATTCTCGATGAGGTTGGTCACGATCTGGCCGATACGCAGATCGTGGCCATTCACCACGAAGGAGGTCTTTGCGCCCGCTTTCCGGTCGACAACATAGTCGATCGTCACGCTTTTTTTCTTGGTGCTTATCTGGCGGGATATTTCCACCAGACCCTTCATCAGCACATCAAGATCGAGCGGCGAGGCGTCGGCGCGCGCCAGTTCGGCATCGAGCCGCGACGCATCCGAAATGTCGCTGATCAGGCGGTCGAGGCGGCGCACATCGTGGAAGATGATCTCGGTCAGACGCTGTTTGGACTCTTCGGTCTTGGCGCGCGGCAGGGTTTCCACGGCGCTGCGCAGCGAGGTCAGCGGGTTCTTGAGTTCATGGCTCACATCGGCGGCGAAGCTTTCAATCGCGTCGATACGATCGTAAAGCGCGGTCGTCATTTCACGCAGCGCAATCGAGAGGTTGCCGATCTCATCCTGGCGCGCCGAGAAATCCGGTATTTCCTCGCGTGTTCTCGCCCCGCGGCGTACGCGGATTGCGGCGGCGGAAAGCCGCCGAAGCGGCGTGGCGATGGTCGAGGAAAGGAGCAGCGACAGGACGATGTTGACCAGCGTCGCGATGCCGAAGACCCGCATGATGGCGAGACGCTCGGCATGCACGATCTTGTCGATATCGCCCGCTTGCGTCGAAAGCAGCAGAACGCCGAGCACGGCCCGGAAGCGTTGCACCGGCACGGCGACCGAAACGATCAGCTCGCCCTTTTCCGTGACACGCACGACCGCGCCGCGCACGCCGGTCAATGCATTCATCACTTCGGGATAGATCGAGCCGTCACCGCCGGGCGCTTCCTTGTATTGCGGCAGGCTGCTCGGCTGCAGCATGCGGTTAAACATGCTGGTGAACCAGTCGCCCCAGGTCTGCGTCTCCGGCGTTACCGGTGGCAGGTCGAAGCGCAGAACCTGACCGCGCGAATAAAGGTGGCGGGAATCGAGCAGCAGGTTGGCATCGGCATCGAAAAGCCGTGCGCGGGTACGCGTCGGCGAAATCAGCCGCCGCAGCACCGGCGCCACCCGTTCCGGATTGATGGGGAAACTCAGGTCCTCATCATTAGGGGCAGGGGTGATGCTCTGTCCCGCCTGCAATTCCAGCAGCTTTTCCGGATTAATGGTGATTGAGTTGGTATCGACAGAGGCGGAAGCGGAAACCGCGCCGGCGATGATTTCGCCTTGCGTCAGCAGGCTTTCCACGCGGGCGTCGATCAGCCCCTCGCGGAACTGGTTGAGATAGAGAATGCCGCCGACCAGAACCACCGTCGCCGCGACGTTGAAGAACAGGATGCGGCGCGTGAGGCTGGAAAACACCGCATTGCCGAAAATGCGCCGGATGATTGTCAGCGGATGGATACGATGGCGGCGTTCGCTGCCGCGTTCTTCGGCATCGTCACTGTCCGAGACGGTTTCCGGCGTTTTCTTCAACACGTATTCGAGTCC
This sequence comes from Agrobacterium sp. NPDC058088, assembly GCF_042885035.1. NCBI lineage: Bacteria > Pseudomonadati > Pseudomonadota > Alphaproteobacteria > Hyphomicrobiales > Rhizobiaceae > Agrobacterium > Agrobacterium sp. NPDC058088. The sequence continues at coordinate 163,009 of NZ_JBHVSU010000011.1, forward strand.
TTACCACCCCATATCGGGCGGTCCCTTCTGCGCGGCGCGGCTCGTTCAGGCCGCTTCGCGGAAGCGATATCCTACGCCATAAAGCGTTTCAATCATATCGAAGTCGCCATCGACCAGTTTGAACTTCTTGCGAAGACGCTTGATGTGGCTGTCGATGGTGCGGTCGTCCACATAGACCTGCTCGTCATAGGCCGCATCCATCAGGGCGTCGCGGCTTTTCACGACACCTGGACGTTGTGCCAGCGAATGCAGGATGAGGAATTCGGTCACCGTCAGCGTTACCGGCTCGCCCTTCCAGGTGCAGGTATGCCGTTCCTGATCCATGGCAAGCTGCCCGCGCTCCAGTGTGCGTGCCTGTTGGTCTGCAGTCGGCTTCAGAACGTTGCCGGTTGCGGCAGACGCTTCGCGGCTGCTGGCGCGGCGCAGGATGGCTTTGACGCGTTCCACCAGAAGGCGTTGCGAGAACGGCTTGGTGATGAAGTCGTCTGCACCCATCTTCAGGCCGAACAATTCGTCGATCTCTTCATCCTTGGAGGTGAGGAAGATAACCGGCAGATCCGACTTCTGGCGAAGGCGCCGCAAAAGCTCCATACCGTCCATGCGGGGCATCTTGATATCGAAAATGGCGAGCTGCGGGGGACGGGCGATCAACCCGTCAAGCGCGGAAGCGCCGTCCGTATACGTTTCGACCCGGTAGCCTTCGGCTTCGAGCGCGATCGATACCGAAGTCAGAATATTCCGGTCATCGTCGACAAGCGCGATCGTCTGCATGTAGTTGGTCTCCATGGTCATTTTCTCGTAACTCCCGACATTCACCCAGCCAGGTTGTGCGCCGCGAGCCACTCTCATGAGTATAAAGGTGGAACAAATTGTGGCAAAGGAAAACTCGCCCCAAAATCGCAAGGGCAGGGCGAGGAGATTTCGTAAAGACGCCGCAGCTGAATTTTAATGCGTCTTCAACCGATTTAAAAAGAAATAAAATCTTTTAAATCGATTAATATATTGAAATCACTAAGTTTTTTAAAGTCGCACTCTTGCGTTTCCAAAAGCTGCCACGTATTTTCCGAGGAAATTTCAACGGCCTTATCGTCATCAACAAGGAACGCGTCATGAACGAGCTTGGGGTTCATAATCCTGCCAACGGAGTTGCGGAACTCGGACTGGGCGAGGCCTCCCGCGTCTTTTATAACCTCAACGAGAGCGAATTATACGAAGAGGCTATCCGCAATGGTGAAGCAGAGCTAACCATCGATGGCGCGCTGCGTGCCGTCACCGGCCAGCACACGGGTCGTTCTCCGAAGGACAAATTCGTCGTCCGCGACGCTTCCACCGAGAACACCATCTGGTGGGACAATAACAAGCCGCTCTCGCCGGAAAACTTCGAGCTGCTGCACAAGGACATGCTGGCCCATGCCGCCGGAAAGACGCTCTATGTTCAGGACCTGATCGGCGGCGCCGATGAGGAAAACGCTCTGCCGACGCGCGTCGTCACCGAGCTTGCCTGGCATTCGCTGTTCATCCGCAATCTGCTGATCCGTCCGAAGCAGGAAAAACTGGCAGGCTTCAAGCAGAAGCTCACCATCATCAACCTGCCGAGCTTCAAGGCCGATCCGGCCCGTCACGGTGTCCGTTCGGAAACCGTCATCGCCTGCGATCTGACCAACGGCCTCGTTCTGATCGGCGGCACCTCCTATGCCGGTGAAAACAAGAAGTCGGTCTTCACGGTGCTGAACTACCTGCTGCCGGCAAAGGGCGTGATGCCCATGCATTGCTCGGCCAATGTCGGTCCGCAGGGTGATTCCGCCGTTTTCTTTGGCCTTTCCGGCACCGGAAAGACCACGCTGTCGGCTGATCCGTCGCGCACGCTGATCGGCGATGACGAACATGGCTGGGGCGAACACGGTATCTTCAATTTCGAAGGCGGCTGCTATGCCAAGGCGATCAAGCTTTCGGCCGAAGCCGAGCCGGAAATCTACGCCGCGACCCGCCGTTTCGGCACGGTTCTCGAGAACGTCGTACTGGACGAAAACCGCGTCCCTGATTTCAACGACAACTCGCTGACGGAAAATACCCGTAGCGCCTATCCGTTGCACTTCATTCCGAATGCATCGGAGACCGGCATTGCCGGCCATCCGAAGACGATCATCATGCTGACGGCCGACGCCTTCGGCGTGCTGCCGCCGATTGCCCGGCTGACACCGGAGCAGGCCATGTACCACTTCCTCTCCGGATATACGGCCAAGGTCGCCGGTACGGAAAAGGGCGTGACCGAGCCGGAAGCGACATTCTCCACCTGCTTCGGCGCCCCCTTCATGCCGCGCCATCCGGCCGAATACGGTAACCTGCTGCGTGAGTTGATCGGCAAGCACGGTGTGGATTGCTGGCTGGTCAACACCGGCTGGACCGGAGGCGCTTACGGCATCGGCAAGCGTATGCCCATCAAGGCCACCCGCGCGCTTCTGACCGCCGCTCTCACGGGCGATTTGAAGAACGCGCAGTTCCGCACCGATGCGAATTTCGGCTTCGCCGTCCCTCAGTCGCTTGATGGTGTGGACAGCGCGATCCTCGATCCGCGTTCCACCTGGGCCGATGGCGCAGCTTATGACGCGCAAGCGAAGAAGCTGGTGTCGATGTTCGTCACGAACTTCACCAAGTTCGAAGACCACGTCGACAGCAAGGTTCGCGACGCAGCGCCGGGCCTTTTGCTCGCGGCTGAATGAATGAAGCCTCGTTTATGAGGAGGAGGGGAACCCGGCCTGAGTGCCGGGTTTCTTTTTGCCGGAGTCTTTCGTTTCCCCGCTGTTTTCATTTTTTGCGTTCTGTGGCATCACCGGCGCGGAGAAAGATCATGGCCAGCGACCCGCTTTACATCAGCAACCGTATCACCATCGCCGGCTGGGAGCTGACGGAGCAATTCGTTCTGGCCGGAGGGCCGGGCGGCCAGAACGTCAACAAGGTCTCGACCGCGGTTCAACTGTTTTTCGACATCGCCAATTCGCCATCCCTTTCGGACCGGGTGAAGGCCAATGCGCTGCGTCTCGGTGGCAGACGTGTGTCGAAAGAAGGCGTACTGATGATCGAGGCCAGCCGGTTTCGCAGCCAGGAGCGCAATCGCGAAGATGCGCGGGAACGGCTGAAAGAGTTGATCCTTGAGGCGGCAGCCCCGCCCCCACCGGTTCGCAAGGCCACCAAGCCGACAAAAGGCTCGGTCGAGCGTCGTCTGAAGGCAAAGTCCGGCCGTTCGGATATCAAGAAGATGCGCGGCAAGCCCTCCGGCGACTAATCCGAAGGTCCTTGATTTTCAAAGCTTACGAAGCGCAACCGTGTCGATCAGATGGTTCTTGCCTTTGCGCAGAATGAGATCCGCCCGCGGGCGCGTTGGAACAATATTCTGGCGCAGGTTCTTCAGGTTGATGTTCTGCCAGAGGCCCTCGGCAATGCTGAGCGCTGCCTCTTCGCTGATCGACGCATAACGGTTAAAGAAGGAACTCGGGTCGCGGAAGGCGGTCTGCCGCAGGTTCATGAACCGGTTCACATACCAGTTGTGAATGAAGTCCTCGTCGGCATCGATATAGATCGAGAAATCGAAGAAGTCGGAAACAATTGGCACGATCCGTCCACCCGCGGGCAGGTCGCGCGATTGCAGTACGTTGATGCCTTCGAAGATGAGGATATCCGGCTGGTCGATGACAGTGAATTCGTTCGGCAGCACGTCATAGGTCAAATGCGAATAACGCGGCGCCTTCACATTTGGTTGGCCCGCCTTGATCGCCGACAGAAACCGCAGGAGCGCGCCGATATCATAGCTTTCGGGAAAGCCCTTGCGCTCCATCAGGTTTTCCCGCCGCAGGACCTCGTTCGGATAAAGAAACCCGTCTGTCGTGATGAGATCGACCTTGGGGCTGGAGGGCCAGCGGGCCAGAAGCTCTTTCAGAATACGCGCCGTCGTCGATTTTCCAACCGCCACTGAACCGGCAATGCCGATGACGAAAGGAGTCTTGTTGACATCTCCCATGTTGAGGAAGCGGTTGCGCTGTTCGAATAACAATTGTGAGGCTTCCACATGGGAGGACAGCAGGCGCGACAGCGAGAGATAGATGCGCCGCACTTCATCCAGATCGATCGGATCATCAAGCGAACGCAGCCGTTTGACCTCGTCGGCGGAAAGTGTCAGTGGCGTATCGGCGCGAAACTTCGACCATTCTTCCGAACTGAAGAAGTGGTATGGCGAGTATTCATCCGGCCTGAAATGATCGAGTGTGCCTGGCATGCCTCTCTCCCCGCTGCCTGCCTCGATCTTCATGATGTCGGCCTCGCCGCCTTTTCCGCAAGGCCGGTCTGACCTGTGCGGTGCTCCAGTTCGGCAAAAACGTCACTCAAGGGAATCTCGGCAATCTTCAGCACCACCAGCAGATGGTAAAGCAGGTCGGCGGCCTCGTTTTTCAGCCCATCACGGTCTTTCGCGATGGCGGCGATAACGGCTTCCACGGCCTCTTCGCCGAGTTTTTTGGCGGCGCGCTCCTGACCGGCAGCAACCAGCTTGGCCGTCCAGGATTCATCAGGAGAGGCAGCGGCGCGCGTTGCGACGATACGCTCCAGATCGGAAAGGGAAAATGCGCTCATGGGGAAATCCTGCAATCAGTCGAGACGCATGGCGATGCCATGCTCGGCCATGTAGTTCTTGGCTTCACCGATCGAATAAGTGCCGAAGTGGAAGATGGAGGCTGCAAGCACCGCAGTCGCATGGCCATCACGAACTCCTGCCACCAGATCGTCCAGTGTGCCGACGCCCCCCGAAGCGATAACGGGGACTCGAACCTGATCGGCAATGCTGCGCGTCAGGCCGATATCGTAACCGCTCTTTGTGCCGTCGCGGTCCATCGATGTGACGAGCAATTCGCCGGCGCCGCGTTCGACCATCCTGATGGCGAATTCGACGGCGTCGATACCCGTCGGCTGGCGTCCGCCATGGGTGAAGATTTCCCAGCGGCCTTCTTCTCCATCCTTCGAGACCCGCTTGGCGTCGATGGAAACGACGATGCACTGGTTACCGAACTTGTCGGCCGCCTGCGCCACGAAGTCGGGATCCTTGACCGCTGCGGAATTGATCGAGACCTTGTCGGCCCCGCACAGAAGCAGCTTGCGGATGTCGGCGACGGCGCGAACCCCGCCACCGACGGTCAGAGGCATGAAACAATGATCGGCGGTGCGTGAAACGACATCGAAGATCGTGTCGCGATTATCCGAAGAGGCGGTAATGTCCAGGAAGCAGAGTTCGTCCGCTCCCGCCGCATCATAGGCCTTCGCCGCCTCGACCGGGTCGCCGGCGTCGATGAGGTCTACGAAGTTGACGCCCTTGACGACGCGGCCATCTTTTACATCGAGGCAGGGAATAACGCGGGCTTTGAGGGTCATACACGTGCCTCCTTCGCGGCCCTGATGAGGTTAAGCGCCTCGGCGGGATCGATGCGACCATCGTAAAGGGCGCGGCCTGAAATCGCTCCCTCTAGCTTTGCGGCATCCGGCTGCAACATGCGCTTGATGTCGTCGATGGAGGCGAGACCGCCGGAGGCGATGACCGGTATGGTGACGGCGTCGGCCAGTTCCAGCGTTGAGGCCCAGTTGATGCCGGCCAGAATGCCGTCACGATCGATATCGGTATAGATGATGGCCGCGACGCCGGCGCCTTCGAAACGTTTGGCAAGCTCGATCACGCCGAGTTCGGAGGCTTCCGCCCAGCCTTCAACGGCAACCTTGCCGCCCTTGGCATCGATGCCGACGGCGACCTGTCCGGGAAAACGCTTGCAGGCTTCAATGACCAGAACCGGATCGCGCACCGCAACGGTGCCGAGAATGACCCGGGCAAGCCCACGGCTCAGCCACGCCTCGATATGATCGAGCGTGCGGATGCCGCCGCCCAGCTGCACCGGGTTTTTCGTCGCTTTCAAAATGGCGTCAACCGCCGCGCCATTGACCGTCTGGCCGGCGAACGCACCGTTGAGATCAACGACATGCAGCCATTCAAAGCCTTGATCTTCGAAGGCCTTCGCCTGTGCGCCGGGGTCGGTATTATAGACGGTGGCCTGGTCCATATCGCCGAGTTTCAGGCGAACGCACTGGCCGTCTTTAAGGTCGATTGCGGGAAAAAGTATCATGTCAGGGCTTCCAGCGCAGGAAATTGGAAATCAGGGCAAGGCCGAGCGTCTGGCTTTTTTCCGGGTGGAATTGCGCACCCGCCATATTGTCGCGGCCGACGAAAGCCGTCATTGCGCCACCGTAATTTGTGGTGGCGATGACATCCATCGGGTGCTTGGCCGCCAGATGATAGGAATGCACGAAATAGGCGTGCAATCCGTCCGCGCCGGTCTTGATACCATCGAACAGGGGGTGGGCGTGGCGGATTTCCAGCGTATTCCAGCCGATCTGCGGAATCTTCAGGTTCTTATCGGCAGGCGTCATTTCCACGACGTCACCCTCGATCCAGCCAAGACCGGTGCTGACCGTCTTTTCCAGCCCGCGGGATGACATGAGCTGCATGCCGACGCAGATGCCGAGGAAGGGATGGGCTTTTTTCTCCACCGCTTCGATGAGTGCGTCATGCATACCGGGAACGGCATCGAGACCGGCCCGACAATCCGCATAGGCGCCGACGCCCGGCAGAACGATGCGATCCGCCGAGGCGACATGATCCGGCCTGTCGGTCAGATCGATGGTTGCATTGATACCGGCTTCGCGGGCGGCACGCTCGAAAGCTTTTGTGGCCGAACGCAGATTGCCCGAACCGTGGTCGATGATCGCGACACGCATGTCAGCGCCTTCCATTCAAGTCGAAAAGAAACGATCCGGCGGGATCGTTGACGAAGTTTTTGTCACCGCTCTTTTGCGGCGAAGGGGTCCAGACCGGGTGCGACAGCTGTTCCACCGCGTGAGCGTTTTCGGAGAGACCGGAGAAATATATGTCCTCGGCGCTCGAAAGATCAGGGGCGGAAACGACTGACTTCAGCGTCCAGCCTTTGCGGATCAGGTGCCGGACGAGAAAATTGCGTCCCTCCAGCGCCGTGATGAGCCCGATGGCGAGACCGCAGAGAAGGCCAACCGGTTCGAATCCGGCTAATATCGAAGCCTGCCCGGCCAGGATGAGCGCGATGACGACGATGGCCATCGCCAGCCACAGCCGGTTGATCGCAAGCCATAACCATGGCGCAATGAGAGCCAGCCAAACGAAACGATCGGCAATGAAGCGGGTCGTCTTGTGGTCCCTGTCCGGCCCGTTGGGGGCTTCCAGAACGAGATAGCTTGTCATGGGCTTCCTGACAGCTTGGGCGTCAGGCCAGCATGCCCTTCGTGGAGGGAACGCGGCCTGCCTGCCGGGGGTCGATCTCGGTTGCCGTGCGAAGAACGCGGGCAACGGCCTTGAAGCATGTCTCGGCGATATGATGGTTGTTGGCGCCGTAATGGTTCAGGATATGCAGCGTGATGCCGGCATTCTGGGCGAGCGCCTGAAAGAACTCGCGCACCAGCTCCGTGTCGAAGGTGCCGATCTTCGGCGCGGAAAAATTGACGTTCCAGACCAGGAACGGCCGGCCGGAAATATCGACGGCAGCCTTGGTCATGGTCTCGTCCATGGCAAGATCGAGCGAGGCGTAGCGGGCAATACCGCGCCGGTCGCCAAGCGCCTTCGCGATCGCCTGGCCAATGGCGATGCCGGTATCTTCCACGGTGTGGTGGTCATCGATGTGCAGGTCGCCCTGCACCTCGATATCCATATCGATCAACGAATGGCGGCTGAGCTGGTCCAGCATATGGTCGAAAAATCCCACGCCGGTGGAAATTTTCGATTTGCCGGTGCCGTCGATATCCACGCGGACCGAAACCGAGGTTTCGTTGGTCTTGCGGATAATCTCGCCTTTACGTTCTGCCATTTTGGCCGCTCCGTGGAAATGTTGCCGTTCCTTATCAGCACGGGACACAAATATCCAGTTGTTCCATCGTCTTGGCTGACCTGCGGAAAACCGGGTGTGATCCCGATGATTGCAATCGCAAAAACCAGACTTACATAGAACCCGAAAAGGGCCGCAACCCGGCCCGTTAACTCCAGGCCCGGCAGGGCAGACAGGTGTTTGATGACAACAATCATTACAGTCAGAAAGGGCGGCAAGGTCGTCATGGCTGGCGACGGGCAGGTAAGCCTTGGCCAGACCGTCATGAAGGGTAACGCCCGCAAGGTTCGCCGCATCGGCAAGGGTGAAGTGATTGCCGGTTTTGCCGGTGCAACCGCGGATGCGTTCACGTTGCTTGACCGTCTCGAAAAGAAACTCGAACAATATCCAGGCCAGCTCATGCGTGCCGCCGTGGAACTCGCGAAGGACTGGCGCACGGACAAATATCTGCGCAATCTCGAAGCGATGATGCTAGTCGCTGATAAGTCCACCACGCTTGCCATCACCGGCAACGGCGATGTGCTGGAGCCAGAACACGGCGCAATCGCCATTGGTTCGGGTGGCAACTACGCTTTCGCCGCCGCCCGCGCGATGATGGATACCGACAAGTCGGCCGAAGACGTGGCCCGGCAGGCGCTCGATATCGCCGCCGATATCTGCGTTTATACCAATCACAATCTCGTCGTGGAAACGCTCGACGCCGAGTAAGCATATTTCTCACCAATGGGTCCTGTGGGCCGGGCCGAACGGCCGGCCGGAACAGGAAAGCCGAGAGGACAGAATGACCACTTTTTCTCCCCGGGAAATCGTCTCGGAACTGGACCGCCACATCATCGGCCAGCACGATGCCAAACGTGCGGTCGCGATTGCGCTGCGAAACCGCTGGCGCCGTCAGCAGCTCGATGAGAGCCTGCGCGATGAAGTCATGCCCAAGAACATTCTGATGATCGGGCCGACCGGTGTCGGCAAGACGGAAATTTCCCGCCGCCTCGCCAAGCTTGCGGGCGCCCCCTTCATCAAGGTCGAAGCGACCAAGTTTACCGAAGTCGGTTACGTCGGCCGCGATGTCGAGCAGATCATTCGTGACCTGGTCGAGATCGGCATCGGCCTCGTGCGCGAAAAGAAACGCGCCGAAGTGCAGGCCAAGGCGCATCAGAGCGCCGAAGAGCGGGTGCTTGATGCGCTCGTCGGATCGACCGCATCGCCTGGCACCCGAGAAAGCTTCCGCAAGAAGCTGCGCGACGGCGAATTGGACGACAAGGAAATTGACATCGAGGTGGCCGACAGCGGATCGGGCATGCCCGGTTTCGAAATCCCCGGAATGCCGGGCGCCAATATCGGCGTGCTCAACCTGTCGGAAATGTTCGGCAAAGCCATGGGCGGACGCACCAAGAAAGTGCGCACCACGGTGTCGAAATCCTATGCCGATCTCATCCGCGATGAGTCCGACAAGCTGCTGGACAATGAAATGATCCAGCGTGAGGCGGTGAAGTCGGTCGAAAATGACGGCATCGTCTTCCTTGACGAGATCGACAAGATCGCCGCCCGCGATGGCGGCATGGGTGCCGGCGTCTCGCGCGAAGGCGTGCAGCGCGACTTGCTGCCGCTGGTCGAAGGCACGACCGTTTCGACGAAATACGGCCCGGTCAAAACCGACCACGTCCTCTTCATCGCGTCTGGCGCATTCCATGTGGCAAAGCCGTCCGATCTTCTGCCGGAGCTTCAGGGCCGCCTGCCGATCCGCGTTGAGCTGAAGCCGCTGACGAAGGAAGATTTCCGCCGTATTCTGACCGAGACGGAAGCAAGCCTCATCCGCCAGTACAAGGCGCTGATGGCGACGGAAGAACTCGATCTCGATTTCACTGACGATGCCATCGATGCGCTGGCGGATGTCGCCGTTCATCTCAACTCGTCGGTCGAAAACATCGGTGCCCGCCGTCTGCAGACGGTGATGGAACGCGTTCTGGACGAGATTTCCTACAACGCACCGGATCGTGGCGGCTCTGCCGTCAAGATCGATCAGGAATACGTCAAAAAACATGTCGGCGATCTCGCCGCCGATACGGATTTGTCGCGTTACATTCTCTGAAGACATCAGGAACAACGAAAGAAGAGTGCGGCCATATTTGCCGCACTCTTTTATTTTATCTGCCTCATCTCGCATTCAGCCCGCATTTTGTTTATGGGAAGGGCTGCATTCCGGTTGGAACCGCTTTCGTGGAATGGTCCGGTTTTCCCCGCATGTTTCGCCGGGAAGCCGTCGGCTTGAGATAAAGGCATTCGCTCTTGCGCAAAACTCTTCTGGCATTTGCCGCTGCTTTGACGTTCACCATCGTCTCGTCGTCTTATGTCGAGGCCGCGACGATCGTTCCACCGGGCAATCGCAATGCCGAACAGCCCGGCGTTCCCGGTGCTTCCGCAAAAAGAACCAAGGCTTCCAACACCTCCTTTGAGCGCAAATACCAGAAGGTGATCGAGCTTTTGTCTTCCGACAAGGCCCTGATCGCCAAGATAAAGTCCACGGCCGGGCGATATGGCATCGACCCGATCCACATGGTCGGCGCGATCGTTGGCGAGCACACCTACAATGTCGATGCCTATGACCGGCTGCAGTCCTATTACGTCAAGGCGGCCTCCTATGCCGGCAGCAGCTTCCGTTTCGGCTACAAGGACGAGACGATTGCGCAGTTCCTGACCCATTCGCAATTTTCCAAATGCCAGTCGAAGAAGGATTCCTACAGCCTCTGGAACTGCCGTGAAGACGTCTGGGACGACAGTTTCCGCGGCAAGACCGTCGATGGCGTTGCCTATCCGAACAACCGTTTCAGCGCCGTTTTCTTCCAGCCCTTTTACGCTGGCCAGACCTTCGGCCTCGGCCAGATCAACCCGCTGACGGCGCTGATGTTATCTGACATGGTGTCGCGAACCTCCGGTTTCGAAAAGCTGGATGAAAACGACGCCACCGCGGTCTACACGGCGATCATGGATCCAGACCGCTCGCTCGCTTTCATGGCGGCCTCCATTCGCAAATCGATCGACGATTACCGGTCGATTGCCGATATGGATATTTCGAAAAATCCGGGCGTAACCTCCACGCTTTATAACGTCGGCGGCTCGCAGCAGCGCGCGGCTGCCCTTGCCCAGAAGAACCGCCAGCGTGCTGCAGGCGGCGAGCAGCCGTTGTTGCCGGAAGAAAATTATTACGGCTGGCTGGTGAATGACCGCATCAAGGACTTGCAGGGTCTTTTGTAGAAAAAGTCGATTATCGACCAGATTGTTTCCAAAACGGAAATAATATTTGGCTGCCTGCCGCAATTGACGAGCGACCGCCTCAGCGTCCAATCTGTGCCTTCAGAATAGAAGGAGGCGCATGTGAGCCGCACGGATAAATTCGGTCTTTCCATCGACGACAGGCTATATGCCTTTTTGACGGACGAGGTGCTGCCGGGCACGGGTCTCGACGCTGAGACCTTCTTTGAAGGTTTCTCGGACATCGTCCATGATCTTGCGCCGAAGAACCGTGAGCTGCTCGCCAAGCGCGACGCGTTGCAGGAGAAAATCGATGGCTGGTACCGTGAGAACGGTGCTCCCTTGGATTTCGACGCCTACGAGGCGTTCCTGAAGGAAATCGGTTACCTGCTGCCGGAAGGCGCCGGCTTCAAGGTGGAAACCGACAATGTCGATCCGGAAATTGCCGTCGTCGCCGGTCCGCAGCTCGTTGTTCCCGTCATGAATGCGCGTTACGCGCTGAACGCCGCCAATGCCCGCTGGGGTTCACTTTATGACGCGCTTTACGGCACGGATGCCATTTCCGATGCCGACGGCGCGGAAAAGGGCAGGGGCTACAATCCTAAACGGGGCGAAAAGGTCATCGCCTGGGCCCGCAACTTCCTGGATGACTCCGCACCGCTCGAAACCGGAAACTGGTCCGACGTGACAGGCTTCCAGATCGTTGAGGGGCTGCTGGAGCTTGCCATCGGCGATGCCATGACTGGCCTCAAGGATACGGCACAATTCAAGGGTTTCAGCGGTAAATCGGCAAAGCCCGCCACGATCCTGCTGGGCAAGAACGGTCTGCACACTGAGATAGTCATCGATGCCTCGACCGAAATAGGCAAGGGCGACAAAGCGGGCATTTCCGACGTCATTCTCGAATCGGCGCTGACGACCATCATGGATTGCGAAGATTCGGTCGCTGCTGTCGATGCTGAAGACAAGGTGCTGGTCTATGGCAACTGGCTTGGTCTGATGCGCGGCGACCTGACGGAAGAGGTTTCGAAGGGTGGCAAGACCTTCATTAGAAGCCTCAATCCGGATCGTTATTATACTGCCCCCAATGGTTCCGCGCTCACGCTGCCGGGCCGTTCCCTGATGCTGGTACGCAATGTCGGTCATCTCATGACCAATCCCGCAATCCTCGACAGGGATGGTCGCGAGGTGCCTGAAGGCATTATGGACGCTGTCGTCACGGCTCTGATCGCGCTTTACGACGTTGGTCCGTCTGGGCGGCGGCAGAATTCCCGCGCTGGCTCCATGTATGTGGTCAAGCCGAAGATGCATGGACCGGAGGAAGTGGCCTTCGCCAACGAAATCTTCAGCCAGGTCGAAAAGCTTGTCGGCATGGCGCCGAACACCATGAAAATGGGCATCATGGATGAGGAGCGCCGCACCACTGTTAACCTCAAGGAAAGCATTCGCGCCGCGAAGGATCGAGTCGTCTTCATCAATACGGGCTTCCTCGATCGTACCGGCGATGAAATCCACACCTCGATGGAAGCAGGCCCGATGATCCGCAAGGGCGACATGAAGCAGGCCGCCTGGATCGCGGCCTATGAAAACTGGAACGTCGATATCGGCCTCGAATGCGGCCTTTCCGGCCATGCCCAGATCGGCAAGGGCATGTGGGCCATGCCGGATCTGATGGCAGCGATGCTCGAGCAAAAGATCGCGCATCCGAAGGCTGGCGCCAACACTGCCTGGGTGCCTTCGCCGACGGCGGCGACGCTGCATGCCACGCACTATCACAAGGTCGATGTTGCGGCCGTCCAGGAAGGCCTGAAAAGCCGCGGCCGCGCGAAGCTCTCAGATATCCTGTCGGTGCCGGTCGCGCCGCGTCCCAACTGGACGCCGGAGGAGATCCAGCGCGAACTCGACAACAATGCGCAGGGTATTCTCGGCTATGTCGTTCGCTGGGTCGATCAGGGCGTCGGTTGCTCGAAGGTGCCTGACATCAACAATGTCGGGCTGATGGAGGATCGCGCGACGCTTCGCATTTCTGCCCAGCACATGGCCAACTGGCTGCGCCATGGCGTCGTGACGGAGACCCAGATCATCGAAACCATGAAGCGCATGGCCGCGGTGGTGGACACGCAGAATGCCGGCGATCCGGCCTATCTGCCGATGGCATCGGATTTCGACGGATCGGTGGCTTTCCAGGCTGCTGTCGAGCTGGTGCTGAAGGGCCGTGAACAGCCGAACGGCTATACCGAACCGGTTCTGCATCGCCGCCGTCTGGAGTTGAAGGCGAAGCAGGCGGCGTGACGCCGCCAACCAGTGCTTCCATAACAAAAAAGCCGCCGGGAAAATCCTCGGCGGCTTTTTCTTGATCTGGTGTAACCCTTACTGGATCACGACGACCTTGGTGCTGCGGCCGGGGCGGACGCGGCTATAGAGATCGATCACATCCTGATTGATCATGCGGATGCAGCCGGAAGAGGCGGCGGTGCCGATCGAGGCCCACTCGGGCGAGCCGTGGATGCGGAACAGCGTATCCTGTCCCTTATCGTTGAAGAGATACATGGCGCGTGCGCCGAGCGGGTTGGAAAGGCCCGGGCCCATGCCGGCCTCGACATACTTTGCCACTTCCGGCTTGCGGTCTGCCATTTCCTTCGGCGGATGCCACATCGGCCATTCCTGCTTCCAGGCGACATAGGCTTCACCGGCCCAGGCAAAACCCGCCTTGCCGACGCCGATGCCGTAGCGAACCGCACGGTTGCCGGATAGGATATAATAAAGGAAACGATCGCGCGTATTGACGATAATCGTGCCGGGACGCTCGGATGTCTGGAACTCGACGATCTGGCGACGGTACTTCTCATTCACGCGATTGATCGGAATGGCCGGCAGCGCATAACCCGCATCGGTCACGGGACCGTAGACATCGTTGAAAATCTGAACCGTTTCGACCTTCGCCGGAACGGGATCAGCAACAGGTACAGATGCGGCGATCTTGCCGGATGTAGGAGCGGAGGATTGGGAGGTAGTTTCGGCGCAGCCGGCCAGAGCCAGTGCTGCCGTCAGACCGAGTAGGGTCAATGGGGTGCGGATGCGCATGTCGTTCTCGCGGAAAATTCGCCAAATTGTGCGAAGGAGTAGGCTTAATTGGATAAATCGGTTATTTTCCATTCAGCCGCACTTGGCAAGCCATTGTGCAGCCGCGAAACGGCAGCGCATTTAAAATTGCCGGTTGATTGCCTTTTTTGCAACAATAGGCCAAACGCCCCAGCAGCCTTTATCCATGACTATTCTTTCCGTTACCAACAATAATCCGTTAATCGATGGCCGTCAGTCAGACAAAGCGATGCTGGTGCGTCGCGGCGTCCAGGTGCTGTTGCATGAGATGCGCCATTCCGTCTTGCCGGAGCTGCCGCTTGCGAGCGGGAGAAGAGCTGATCTCATTAGCCTGTCAGCCAAGGGCGAAATCTGGATCATCGAAATCAAATCCTCGATCGAGGATTTCCGTGTCGATCGCAAATGGCCAGATTATCGCCTGCATTGCGACCGGCTGTTCTTCGCCACCCATCCGGAAGTCCCGACAGACATATTCCCCGAGGAATGTGGGCTGATCCTGTCGGATGGCTATGGTGCCCACATGCTGCGCGATGCGCCGGAGCACAAATTGCCGCCGGCGACCCGCAAGTCGGTGATGCTGGATTTTTCGAGAACCGCCGCAACTCGGCTGATGTTGGCCGAATGGACCACCGGGCGCAGCTTCGGGGAATAGCGGCCGGTTCCAGCGCATTGTCGGGATGTAAAACCGCTTCGCAGTTTTACTGGAAATGCTTTATTTCGGTGCGCGTTTCGCAAGAATGCGTTGCAAGGTGCGCCGGTGCATGTTGAGCCGGCGCGCCGTTTCCGAGACATTGCGCTCGCACATTTCATAGACCCGCTGAATATGCTCCCAGCGCACGCGGTCTGCCGACATCGGGTTTTCGGGAACCTCGGTCTTTTCACCCTTGCGCTGTGTCAGCGCATTAAAGACATCGTCCGCATCGGCGGGTTTGGCGAGATAGTCCAGCGCGCCGAGCTTAACGGCAGTCACGGCGGTGGCGATATTGCCGTAGCCGGTCAGAACGACGATCTGTGTGTCGTCCCGGTTCTGCCTGATGGCTTCGATCACCTCCAGCCCGTTGCCGTCGGCAAGTCTGAGATCGACGACCGCATATTTTGGTGGCGCGGCCTTGGAGCGGGCAATGCCTTCACTCACCGTCTCGGCAGTATCAACGGCAAAGCCGCGCGTTTCCATCGCCCGGGCAAGCCGACGCAGAAACGGGCCGTCATCATCGACGATCAGCAGGGATCTGTCGGGTCCAATCGGATCGATATCGTCCACCGGTTCGCTGGTGGATGGGGTCTGGTCTTCTGTCTTCATGTTTCCGGCCTTCCGGCAACTTCGTCGGCTTGCTTTTCTTTTTCTTATCGCCGCTTCAACGTGGATGGTAAAGTCAACGGCTTCTTTTATCGTCCATCAGCGCTCGAGGCCAGACGATTGTGACCCGCGCCCCGCTTTCGCTTGAGGATCGATTTTCAAAGGTCACCGCCGCACCGGAACGCTCCAGCAAGGTCTTGGCGATGAAAAGCCCAAGGCCGAGCCCGCCGGCGCGCGTGTCATTGTGACGTTCGGTCACATAGGGCTCGCCGATACGGGCAAGCACGTCATGGGCATAACCCGGCCCGTCATCCTCTATGGTGACAGCCACGTTCTGTTGATCGTGATCCACCGTCACCGTCACCTTCTCGCGCGCATAGTCCACGGCATTTTCAATGAGGTTGCCCAGCCCGTAGATAATACCGGCGTTGCGGATACCGATAGGTTCCTCCGCACGGTTGGTCTTTTCCACCAGCTCCAGGCGAATACCAAACTCCCGGTGCGGCGCCATCACCTCCTCAATCAGCGAGGAAAGCGGCAAGCGGCGCATATGCTCCTCATTGTCGGTGGAAAGCGACGTGAGCCGGCGCAGGATGTCGCGGCATCGTTCGCTCTGGCTGCGCAGCAGCGCTATGTCTTCGCCGTATTTGTCGTCATGCCCCAGTTCCCGCTCCATTTCCTTGGCAACGACGCTGATTGTCGCAAGTGGCGTACCCAGCTCATGCGCCGCAGCGGCCGCCAGCCCGTCGAGCTGGGAAAGGTGCTTTTCTCGCTCCAGCACCAGTTCCGTTGCCGCCAGCGCATCAGCCAGCTGATTGGCCTCATGCGAAACGCGATAGGCGTAAAAGGCCGCGAAAGAGGTGGTGGCGATGATCGCAACCCAGGTGCCGACGTGCAGCAGAAGCTGGATCGGCAAAACCTCGTCGGGGTACCAGGGAACAGGAAAGGGCGAAAAGGCGATCGCCGTCGAGCAGATCACGGCAAAGCCGAGCAGGATGAGCGAGTGGCGAAGTGGCTGGGAGGCAAAGGCGATGATGACCTGCACGCAGATCAGCGGTGCGAAGGGATTGGAAAGCCCGCCGGTAATATAGATCAGCGCCGTCAGCTGCAGCAGGTCGAAGGCGAGAAGCAACGTCGCTTCCCAGGGCTCCAGACGATAGGTGGAGGGAAAACGGGCGGTGAGAAACAGATTGGCAAGCGCCAGCGCCGCGATGAGGAGACCGCAGGCGAGAAGCGGCAGGGGGAAATTCAGCCCGAAAGCGACAAACAGGATCGTTGCCGTCTGTCCCGCCACCGCCAGCCAGCGCAGCCAGATGATGGTCTGCAACCTTATCCTGCGGCTGGCGCGGCCAAGCCTCGTGGTTTCGATCGGATGGCTGGCCACCGTCTTCTCCTTTACCCTTTTCATCATCGTCACGTCCCACGCGGTTTCGCGCGGCTGGTCGGCAGGGCCGAGGCTGGATCCTCCGGCCAGGGATGGCGTGGATACCGCCCACGCATATCCGCCCGCACATCCTTCCACGACCCTGCCCAGAAACCGGGAAGATCGCGCGTCGTCTGTATCGGCCTGTGCGCCGGCGAGGTCAATTCCAAGAGCAGCGGCAAACGTCCCTGCGCAATGGACGGGTGGGCCTTCAGGCCGAAAAGCTCCTGTACGCGAATGGAGAGCGTCGGCTCGATGGCATCGTAACGGATGGGGTGCCTTTGGCCCGTCGGCGCTTCGAAATGTGTCGGCGCCAGCCGACCGAGATTACGCGCCACCTCATGCGGTACCAGCGAGAGGATTCCCTCGGAGAGGCTGCCGTGCCGGATTTCCTGCAGGCTGCGGGCGCCGCTCTGGAAGGGAACGAACCATTCCGTGAGCCGTGAAAGCAGCGCCGCATCGCTGACATCAGGCCAGGGTTCGCCAATGCTGGCATTCAGAAAGCCGATCCTGTCTCGCAGCTGCAGCGTTTCTTTCGAAAATGGAAGGATGCCGAGGCCGAATTCTTTGACGCCATTGGCAAGCGCCTGTGCTGCCTGTTCGCCGTCGGGTCGGGGCAGGGGTGTCTCGTCGAGAATGATTGCACCCAGACGCGTCACTTTTCGCGCCCGTGCCTGACCGCTCGCATTGTCGAACAACAACTGTTCCTGCTGAACGATAAGATGCGGCATCTGCTCTTCTATATTCACCCTTTCGATGGCCGCTGCTGCAAGAACGCGCGGCTGCGCCGCTCGTCCGATAATATCGGCCACGACAAGCATTTTGCTCGCCGCCAGCCGCTCGGTCTCGGGCAGCTCCGCCCCCCGCCCATTGGCCATCACGTAACGGCCCCTCGCGCCACGTTGAAGCGCAATCCTGTCCGGGTAGGCATGCAGCAGCAGTGGGCCGGCCTCGCTCGGCGCTTCGGCCGCTGGAGTCTTGGCGTCGATCGCATCGAGCAGCCTCGATGCCAGCTTGCGCGCCGCCTGCGCCCTCTCACTCCTGTCGGAAAGAAAGCGCCGCAGCCGTTCATCGAGATCGACATCGTTGCCGCCCAGCCCCTGTTCCGTCAGCATGACGGCGAGCATTGCCGCTTTTTTCCCGGCACCCTCGCTCGCCGAGGCAATCACCATGGCTGCAAGCCGCGGCGGCAGTGAAAGGCCGCGCATCAGGTGGCCCTGTCGCGTCAGCCCGCCGCCGTCATCGAGGGCGCCGAGGCTTTTGAGAAGTGCCACCGATTCCTTCAGTGCGGCTTCGGGGGGCGCATCGAGAAATGCGAGCATGGAAGGATCGTGAACGCCCCAGTGGGCGAGATCGAGGGCGAGACCGGAAAGATCACTCGCCAGGATCTGCGGTGGCGTAAAGGCGCTGAGCGCAGCCGTCTGCCCCTGATGCCACAGCCGGATCGCAACGCCGGGTTCGGTTCGCCCGGCGCGGCCGGCCCTCTGGTCAGCGGAAGCCCGTGACACCCGCACGGTCTCCAGCCTGGTGATTCCGGTCGCCGGTTCAAAGACCGGCAAGCGCTGCAGCCCGCTGTCGATCACCACCCGCACGCCATCGATGGTAATGGATGTCTCGGCAATCGAGGTGGCAAGCACGATCTTGCGCCGTCCGGCCGGTGCCGGCCTGATCGCCGCATCCTGCTCCTTCTGCGACAGGTTGCCATAAAGCGGGATAATGTCCGTGTCGTTAGAGAAACGACCCTCCAGCCGCAAGGCTGCGCGGGTGATTTCCGCCTGTCCGGGCAGGAAAGCCAGAATCGAACCCGTCTCGGATGCGTGGGCTTCGGTAATCGCCTTGGCGACTTTCTCATCGACCTGGACGCCCTGCCACCGATCTTCATATCTGATATCGATCGGAAATGTCCGGCCAAGGCTCTGAATGACTGGCGCGTCGTCCATCAGCGCGCTGATACGGTCCACATCGAGCGTGGCGGACATCACGAGAATACGCAGATCTTCGCGCAATCCTGCCTGTACGTCGAGCGCCAGCGCCAGTCCGAAGTCGCCGTCGAGCGAACGCTCATGAAATTCATCAAAAATCACCGTGGAAATGCCGGCCAGTTCGGGGTCGTCAAGAACCATCCTGGCAAATACGCCTTCGGTAACCACCTCTATCTTCGTTTTTGAGGAAATGCGGGTGTCTAGCCGCATGCGATAACCGACGGTTTCCCCGACATCCTCATGAAGCAGCTCGGCCATGCGCCCAGCCGCCGCCCGGGCAGCGAGCCGGCGTGGCTCAAGAAGAATGATCTTGCCGCCGGCCCGCCAGCCCTCGCGTAGAAGATGAAGCGGCACGAGCGTAGTCTTGCCCGCCCCCGGTGGAGCCGCAAGAACTGCGCGTTTCCTTGTGGCCAGCGCCTCGGCGATATCCTCCAGTACGACGCTGACGGGAAGTTCGGGCAGTTGGGTCTTTATGGCGACGGGCGTTCTGGTCATGCAAAGGGCCTGCGGCGATCTGGTGATGTTAAGCGTCTTATATGCCGTTTCTAGTGCACTGCCCCGCGCTTTGACAGCCATATGTAAAGGCCGGGCAATTGGTCTGCCGGCAATTCGCGGCTCCTTTAGATCATTTACAGCGAGGCATGACAGGGGAGGGTGATCTGGTGTGCGGCAAATCGGGTCAGGAATCCGGCCCTTTTGGCGTTTCCGGTCTATCTCTTCAAAACTATCGTTAAATACCAATAACTTACGAAAAATGTCAGTTTTTTGACGGGAGGTGTGTTGACTTGTTTGGTGTGGTTCTCTTATAAGTCCGCTCACTGAACGAGGGCGGCGGCGCTGCTGGCGACGAAGTCTTTCGTTCTAAATAAATCAAGATGATGAGCTGATTGC
>NZ_JBHVSU010000012.1:0-115451 GCF_042885035.1 Agrobacterium sp. NPDC058088
TAGACGCCGAGCAGGAAGATCGTCTGGATGAGGATGACGACCGTGATGGCCCGGGAAAGATGTGGCAGCGTCAGATAGATGAAGCGGTTGACGAAATTGGCGCCATCCATCTCGGCCGCTTCCTTCTGCTCGCCATCGAGCGATTGCAGCGCGGTCAAGAGGATCAGCGTCGCAAAAGGCAACCATTGCCAGGCAACGATGATGATGATGGACAGCAGCGGAAACTGGGCGAACCAGTCGACCGGCTGGAAACCGAAGAAGCGCGAGAGATCGGCGAGCACCCCATAGCCGGGATGCATGATCATGTTCTTCCACACCAGTGCTGCCACCGGCGGCATGACGAAGAAGGGCGAGATGATCATGATGCGCACGATGCCCTGGCCGAAAATGTCGTTGTCGAGCAACAACGCAATGGCTATGCCGCCGATGACGGTGATCAGCAGCACCCCGCCGACGATCAGAAGCGTGTTCCAGATCGACTGGAAGAAAGCGGGGTCGGTGTAGAAATACTGATAATTGAACAGGCCGGCAAAGCTGACATTGGCGGGGTTCAGGAGATTGTAATTCTGGAACGAGAACCACAGGGTCATCGCCAGAGGCACGATCATCCAGACCAGAAGCAGCAGAACCGAAGGCGCAAGCATCACCCGCGCAAGACCGCTTGTGTTTCGCGTTGCCATTTGCACTCACCTCCCCTTGGGCTCGGGCATCATGAGATGCGCCCGGCATATCCGGAAGAACCGGCTCATTCTTGTTTTGATTTGAAAGCTATCGAAGCCGCATGGCGGTCTTCAGCCCGTAGTCTCGCTGCCCGGCATTGGCGCCGGACAGCGATCTTCGGGAGGATTACTTGATGTAACCGGCGCGGGTCATTTCGCGTGTCGCGGTCGACTGGGCGCTGGCAAGCGCATCATCGACGCTGGACTGGCCGGCAACGACCGCCGAGAACAGCTGACCAACCGTGGTGCCGAGCGCCTGGAATTCAGGGATCGCCACGAACTGCCCACCGGTGTAAGGCACAGGCTTTACAGTCGGCTTGGTGATGTCGGCGGCATCCATGGCGGCAAGCGTCGGCTTGGCGAAGGCGGCGGCCTTTTCATAGTCGGCGTTCTTGTAAAGCGAGGTGCGGGTGCCCGGAGGCACGTTTGCCCAGCCTTCCTTGGAAGCGACGAGTGCGGTGTAATCCTTGCTGGTTGCCCAGGAGATGAACTTTTCCGCAGCTTCAGCCTTCTGCGAGCTCTTCGGGATCGCAAGGTTCCAGGACCACAGCCAGTTGCCGTGGTTCTTCAGCTCGCCATGGGTCGGGAAGAGTGCATAACCGACCTTGTCGGCAACGGTGGAATCCTTCGGGTTGGACACGAAGGAGGCTGCCACCGTGGCATCGATCCACATGCCGCATTTGCCCTGCTGGAACAGCGTCAGGTTTTCGTTGAAGCCGTTGGAGGAGGCACCGGACGGGCCGGCATCCTTCGTCAGATCAACGTAGAACTGCAGCGAGCTCTTCCATTCCGGCTGATCGAATTGCGGCTTCCAGTTTTCATCAAACCAGCGGCCACCGAAGGAGTTGGTGAGCGCGCTGATGAAGGCCATGTTTTCGCCCCAGCCGGCCTTGCCACGCAGGCAGATGCCGTTGATATCGGCCTTGCGGTCGGTAATCTTGCGGGCCGCGTCGCCGATGAATTCCCAGGTCGGGTTATCAGGCATCTTCAGGCCGGCTTTTTCAAACAGGTCCTTGCGATACATGATCATGGCGGATTCGCCGTAGAAAGGCGCTGCGTAGAGCTTGCCGTCAGCGGAAAGGCCGCCACGGATCGCCGGCAGAATGTCGTCCACGTCATATTTGTCGCCGAGCTTTTCGAGCGGCAGCAACCAGCCCTGCTTGGCCCAGATCGGAACTTCGTAGTTGCCGATGGTCATGATGTCGTATTGGCCGCCATTGGTGGCGATGTCAGTCGTCACGCGTTCACGCAGGACGTTTTCTTCAAGCGTAACCCATTCGACCTTGATGTCCGGGTTCTTTGCCGTGAAGTCGGAGGTCAGGCCCTGCATGCGGATCATGTCGCCGTTGTTCACGGTCGCGATGGTCAGCGTTTCGGCGGAAGCAAGGGTCGAAAAGGCGAGTGCCGAGCATGCGCCCAGCAAAATGGTCTTCAATGTCATATCTTCCTCCCAGAAGAAAAATGATGAGCATTCGCTTTGCTCTGGGGCATTTACTCACCTTGAAAGCAAAAATGTCAAGCAACATCCTGTGCTGCGACGCACAGAGAAAAATCAAGCATATGATTTTGCTGAATTAATTTTTGCTCAGTGAGTGAGCAAATATTCGCTTGTCGCCTCGTCGGTGATGAGGCCGTTCAAAAGACCACCCCGTAGCGCCGCCAGAATCGATGCGTTCTTGCGCGCGCCCTGCGCCATGCCGATGACGGTGCAGGTGCCTCGTGAGGGAATGGGAACGGAGGCGACACGCTCGTTGACGGAGTGCTCGAGAATGCGACCTCCCGCGTCATATATCCAGCCGCAGATTTCACCGACAGCACCGCTCGCCATCAGCGCCTTCATCTCATCGACACCGAGAAAACCATCAACGCAGAGCGGTGCGTTTTCGCCGAGTTCTCCGACACCAACGAAGGTGACATTGGCGGCAGCACCGAGCGCCAGCGTGGAGCGAACCATGGATTGATCATGCAACAGTTCCCGCTCCTCCGCTGACGAACAGAGCACCGGCAACGGCATCGGAAAATGCCGCGCCTTGATGGCATCGGCCATGCTGAAGATGACGTTGTAATAGGCGGCCGATCCATCAGGGCCGATATTACCGGTCAGCGACACGATGCGGTGCTGCGGGCACTCCATCGGCGGCAACTGATCTACGGCAGCCTTCAAGGTGCGGCCGGTACCGATGGCGAGCACGATGGGATCGGCATTTTTCAGCCAGCGCTCGATTTCCGCCGCGCCCGCTTCGGCAATGCCGACGGTCGAGGACACACCGGCGGGATCGCTCGGCACCACCTCGATATATCGAAGGTCGAATTTCTCTTTCAGCCGCTCGGCCTTTTCGAGACAGGCGGCAATGGGGTGGTCGAGCCGGACCTTGATCAGCCGCTCGGCAACAGCCAGCGACACCAGCCGCTGCGCCGACTGCCTGGAAATGCTCATGGCGGCGGCAATCTCGTCCTGCGTGCGACCGGCGACATAATAAAGCCAGCCGGCGCGGGCCGCATCATCCAGCCGTCCATGTGCGTCGTTTCGTCTGGCCATGCCGCCGCCCTTTCAGAATTATGCTTTCAGCATTTGCTGGCATTTTTTGGCGGCGGCTGTCAAACGGCGGTGACGGCGGAAAGTGTTCGGGGGACTGAAATTGCTTGGCCCGATGAGGCGGCGCATTGCTTCTCCCCGGCCGGGGAGAAGGTGGCCCGAAGGGTCGGACGAGGGGGCAACGCCAGCGATATGCGGAGAGCAAGCGCCCTCATCCCGCTGCCGCGACCTTCTCCCCGACGGGGAGAAGGAATACGCGGTCCCCGCTCGTTCCATTGCCTATCACGCAGTCCGACGCATGCGTTTTTATCACGCCGCTTCCTGCACCAAATGCCCAGCAGATACCTCGCGATAATGCCGCGCAGGCGGCACATAGTCCACCGGCCGGATAGGGCTTTTGATCTCATCCGTCGCCATGTTGCGCCTGATTTGCCGGCGTGCGGGATCGGGTACGGGAACGGCGGACATCAGCTTCTTCGTATAGGGGTGCTGCGGATTGTCGAAGACGGCGGCGCGCGGGCCGATTTCGACGATCTCACCGAGATACATCACCGCGACACGGTGGCTGACGCGCTCCACCACAGCCATATCGTGGCTGATGAACAGGAAGGCCAGATTGAGGTTCTGCTGCAGGTCGAGCAAAAGATTGCACACCTGCGCCTTGATCGACACATCGAGCGCCGATACCGCCTCATCGGCGACGATAACTTTGGGATCGAGCATCAAAGAGCGGGCAATGGCGATACGTTGACGCTGGCCGCCGGAAAATTCATGCGGGAACCGCCGCATCATATCCGGGCTGAGGCCGACCTTTTCCATCAGGTCCGCGGCTTTTTCGCGCGCCTGCTGCTTGCTTCCAAGGCGATGCTCCACGAAAGGCTCCATAATTGCCGTGCCGACACTCATACGAGGGTCGAGGCTGGCGAACGGATCCTGAAAGATCATCTGTACGCTCCGGCGCATCGTCCGCAGCGTCATTTTGTCGAGCTTCAGCACCTCATACCCATCAAGCACGACATTGCCCGATGTTGGCTCTATCAGCCGGGTGATCGAACGGCCCGTGGTGGACTTACCGCAGCCGGATTCGCCAACCAACGACAGTGTTTCGCCTTCGGCCAGATCGAAGGAGACTTTCTCCACCGCATGGACAGCGCCGGATTTGCGACCGAGAAGACCAGAGCGAATATCAAAACGCGTCGTCAGGTCCTTGACCGAGAGAATCGGGGTCTTGCCACCGCTAACCGTGTCTTTCACTTCGATTACCGGTTGGCTTTCACCAGTTTTGATGTCGATGATCGGGAAGCGGGCGGGCAGCACCCGTGACCTCATTGAGCCAAGCTTCGGCACCGCAGACAGGAGCGCACGTGTGTAAGGATGCTGACCGCGATGGAAAATATCGTCCGTCGTCCCGGTTTCCACCACATCGCCGCGGAACATGACAATGGTGCGATCAGACACTTCTGCCACCACGCCCATATCATGGGTGATGAACAGAACAGACATGCCCTCCTCTTCCTGCAATTGCTTGATGAGGTCGAGGATCTGGCCCTGAATGGTGACGTCAAGCGCCGTTGTCGGTTCGTCGGCGATCAGCAGTTTCGGTTTGGAGGCCAACGCCATGGCGATCATTACACGTTGGCGCATGCCACCGGAAAACTGGTGCGGATAATCGTCGAACCGGTTTTTTGCATGGGGAATACGAACCTTTTCGAGTAGGCGGATAACCTCGGCCTTCGCGGCGGACGAGGAAATATCCTGATGCACGGTCAACGCCTCGGCGATTTGCTTGCCGATCGGAAAGATGGGGTTGAGGCTCGTCATCGGCTCCTGGAAGATCATCGAAATGTCCTTGCCGCGAACCTTGCGCATATCCTCTTCCTGCAGCGCCAGCAGGTCGCGTCCACCGAGCATGACCTTGCCTTCGATACGGCTCGTCTTTCTGTCGAGCAGCCGCATGATGGACAGCGACGTCACGCTCTTTCCCGAGCCGCTCTCGCCGACGATTGCCACCGTCTCACGCGGCGCAATGTCGAAACTCATATTGCGCACAACGGATTTCCAGCCGCCATCGACACGGAAGGATGTGGTAAGGTTTTGAACCGACAGAACCGGGGATACCGAACCGCCGGTCTGTTCCATGGACGTTGCTGCCAAAAGCATGCCGATCTCCAAAAAAGCAGAAGGCGGCCATGAGGCCGCCGGATGTCTTATGCAGCAAGTGCGGTTTCGGCCATCGAAACCCAGTAGCTGATGCCGTAAGGCAGCGCGTCGTCGTTAAAGTCATAGGCCGCGTTGTGAAGCCCTGCGGTATCGCCGTTACCGATGAAGATGAAGGCGCCGGGGCGCGCTTCCAGCATATAGGAGAAATCCTCCGCCCCCATATGCGGGTTGGGATTGGTGTTGACAGCATTAGCGCCTGCGACGCCCATCGCCACACCGGTCGCAAACTCTGTCTCGTCACTGTGGTTGAAGGTGACGGGATAACCGCGATCGTATTTGACCTCTGCCGTTGCGCCATGTGCCATGGCCGTGGCCGTCGCCACTTCCTTCAGTCGCTTTTCGGCGAAATCGCGGGTTTCCGGCAGCAAAGTTCGCACCGTTCCCGTCAGCTTTACCGAACCGGGAATGACGTTGGAGGCCGTGCCGCCATGGGTGGTGGCGACGGTGACGACCAGTGATTTCAACGGGTCCGTCTCGCGCGAGACGATGGATTGAAGCGCGATGATGATATAGGCCGAGGTCAGAACGGGATCGACGGAAAGGTGGGGAGCCGCCGCATGGCTGCCCTTGCCGGTGATGACGATCTCAAAGCTATCCGCGGCCGCCATGGTGGAACCCTTGCGGATGGCGAACTGGCCGACAGGAATGCCCGGCTCATTATGCATGCCATAGACCTGCGAGATGCCGAATTTCTCCATCATGCCGTCGTTCAACATGGCGAGCGCTCCCGCGCCCCCCTCTTCCGCCGGCTGGAAGATCACGGCCACCGAGCCTTTGAAATTGCGGGTCTCGGCCAGATATTGCGCCGCACCCAGAAGCATTGCCGTGTGCCCGTCATGGCCGCAGGAATGGGCCTTGCCGGGCGTCTTCGAAGCCCAAGACTTGCCGCTCGTCTCAAGGATCGGCAGCGCATCCATGTCGGAGCGGAAACCGATGGTCGGGCCATCTCCGTGCCGACCCTTGATGATGCCGACGACGCCGGTCTTGCCAATGCCGGTTTCCACCACGTCACAGCCGAAGGATTTCAGCTTCTCCGCTACGAATTTCGAGGTCTCGAAGACATCATAGAGAAGTTCCGGGTGCTCATGCAGATGGCGTCTCCAGCCGGCAACGTCTTCCTGCATTTCAGCCACACGGTTCAATATCGGCATTCTGTTTTTCCCTTTTTTTGTTCCCCGCCGGGTTGTCGGACGACATATTGCGTTTGGAATTTCCGCTTTTGCAAGCATGAATTTTAATAGGTGAGCGAAAAATAGGCCAAAGGTCGAGCGGCTCAAATTTTGTTCATCAATACGACTTTTGGACTTGCTTTTCAAAAAAACTGACAATAGCATCACGTTGAATGGAGGACTATTCCTCAGCAAAGTCAAATACTTACAACAAAAGACCTTGCAGATGACGACGGGAAAAGCGTCAAACATTCAAACAGATAAAATCCAAAAAGGGGAAAACCATAATGACGAAGCGCAGCATTCTCTTTGCCAGCACGGTGGCGGCTATGGCGTTGGCAGGGTCTGCCGCCCATGCCGAGCGCGGCAGTGACGGCGAGTTGAAAATCCTGTTCTGGCAGGCCGTATCGACGCTCAATCCCTATCTTTCGGGTGGTACGAAAGAAATCTACAGCTCCTCCGTGGTCATCGAACCACTCGCGCGCTATGACGAAAAGGGGGAGTTGGTTCCGACGCTGGTGAGCGAGATTCCAACTGTCGAGAATGGCGGCGTCGCCAAAGACCTTCTCAGCATGACCTGGAAGCTGAAAAACGATGTCAAATGGTCCGATGGCACACCGTTCACAGCCGATGATGTCGTGTTCACCTGGAAATATTGCACGGCGCCTGATGGCGGTTGCGCGCAGGCAGCGCAATATGAGGGCGTCAAGAACGTCGAAGCCATTGATGCCAACACCGTGAAGGTCAGCTTCACGGAACCGAAGCCCTATCCCTATTCCGCCTTCGTAGGCGCGCAATCGCCCGTCATTCAGAAGAAGCAATTCGAAAAATGCGTTGGTGCTGCCGCCCCCGGTTGCACATCCGCCAATTTCGGCCCCATCGGCACCGGACCCTTCGTGGTCAAGGATTTCAAGCCGAACGACGTCATCAGCTACGTGGCCAACCCCAATTATCGCGACCCGGCCAAGCCCGCCTTCGCCACGGTAACGCTGAAGGGCGGCGGTGACGCGGCTTCCGCTGCGCGCGCCGTTCTTGAGACCGGTGAATTCGACTATGCCTGGAACATGCAGGTGGAGCCGGAAATTCTGGCAACCATGGTCGCCGCCGGCAAGGGCAAGCTGGAAACCGCCTTCGGCACCCAGGTCGAGCGCATCAACCTCAATTGGTACAACCCCGATCCCGCTCTGGGAGACAAGCGCTCCACCAAGGAAGCCGGTCCCCATCCGGCCTTGTCCGACCCGGCCGTCCGTCGCGCCCTCTCGCTCGCCATCGACCGCGACATCATCGACGAAGCCGGTTATGGCGAAGCGGGCAAACCGACCTGCAACATTGTGCCGGCGCCTGCAGCCGTCGCTTCCACCAAGAATGACAGCTGGTGCCTGAAGCAGGATATTGAAGGCGCCAACAAGCTGCTTGACGATGCAGGCTGGGTAAAGGGCGCAGACGGCATCCGCGCCAAGAACGGCGTGAAGCTTTCCTTCCTCTATCAAACCTCCACCAACTCCGTTCGCCAGGCGGCGCAGGAACTGGTGAAGGACATGTGGTCGCAGATTGGCGTTGCTTCCGAATTGCGTAACGTCAGCGCCTCCGTCTTCTTCGGCGGTGATCCGGCAAGCCCGGACACGTTCCAGAAGTTTTACGCCGACGTTGAAATGTACACCAACAATTTCGACGGCACCGACCCGGAAAAATATCTGGCAGAGTGGCTGTGCGACAAGATTCCCGCCCCCTCGAATGGCTGGCAGGGACAGAATATTCCGCGCTACTGCAACCCGGAATTCGACAAGCTGGTGAGCGTCCTGTCCAAGACGACGGATTTCGCCAAGCGCGGCGAAATCGCCAAGCAGCTGAACGACATGCTGACGGAGGAAGGCGCGCACATTCCGCTCATCCACCGCGGTAACATCTCCTCGCATTCGCTGACGCTCGAAGGCGTTCGCATGAATGCATGGGATTCGGAACTCTGGAACGTCGCGGACTGGTCCCGCAAGAAGTAACAGGCAGATGCGCCGGCCTCTCTTGCAGGGGCCGGCCTTTTGCATGCCCCCTGGACCATGATCTGAAGACACGGTTGCAGCGTCGTTGCGGAAAGCTCTCTATTTTCGTCGCGCCACGCTCCGGGTCTGGAGAGTTTCAGATGTTTACCTTTACGCTCCGACGGCTTGCCTTTGCCGTACCGACGTTGCTCGTCATCAGCTTCGTCATCTTCGCGCTGCTTGATCTCGCGCCAAACGATCCGACCGGCGATCTGCCGCTGACCATTCCACCTGAGGTGCGCGAACAGATCCGCGCGTCGCTTGGCCTTAACGAGCCCTTCTTCATCCGTTACCTCATGTGGCTGCAGCAGTTCTTCATCAACGAACCGCTGAACCTCCTGGAAAAGCTCACCGGCTGGCAAATTGGCGATGGCAGCCGCACGCGGGTTCTCTCGTGGGCGACACGCAGTCCCGTGGTCGATCTCGTCATTCAACGCATGCCGCAGACGCTCTGGGTCGTCGGCCTCGCCTATCTCTTCGGCGCGCTTCTGGCGATCCCGATCGGGGTCATCTCCGCCTATAAGCAATATTCGATCTTCGATCAGATCGGCACCTTCATCTCCATGGTCGGTTATTCCGTGCCGACTTTCTTTACGGGCGTGTTGCTGGTCGTCATTTTCAGCTCATATCTGCAATGGTTCCCCTCGGTCTACGATACCAATCTCCAGGTAAGGGATTGGGCGAGCTTCGTGGCGCAGGTGAAGCAGATGTTCCTGCCGGTTCTGGTGCTGACACTCTACAACGTCTCGCAGATCAGCCGTTTCGTGCGCGCCTCCATGCTCGACAATCTGCATCAGGACTATGTTCGTACCGCGCGCGCCAAGGGCGTTAAGGAAAAATCCGTTCTGCTGGTTCACGTTCTGCGCAACAGCCTGATCCCTGTCGTGACCGTCATCGCACTCGGCGTACCGACGATCTTTTCCGGCGCTATCATCACCGAGCAGATTTTCCGCGTGAACGGCCTTGGTCAATTGCTGATAACGGCTGTTCAGGGGGCGGATATTCCGCTGGTGCAGACGCTGACATTCATCTTCGCGGTGCTGATCGTGCTCTTCAACCTGATTGCCGACGTGCTGTACGGCATTCTCGACCCGAGGATCCGCTATGACTGACGCCACCATCGCAGCGCCGACGGTTGCGGCCACGCCCGTCAAATCAGCCCTCGCCGATATCTGGAAACAGTTCCGCGTCCATAAGGGCGGCGTGGCCGGACTTGTCGTCTTCATCTTCATTCTGCTTGCGGTCTATGTCGGCCCTTATATTCACACTGTCGCACCCAACGCCATCAACGTCAGGGAACGCAATCAATGGCCGTCGCTGGCGCATCCCTTCGGCACCGATAATCTCGGCAAGGACATGCTGGCACAGGTTTTGGCTGGCGGACGCATTTCGCTTGCCGTCGGCATCACCGCCATGCTTCTGGCGCTGTTTCTCGGCACGCTGGTGGGGGTGCTGTCAGGCTATTTCCGCAGGCTTGACGGACCGCTGATGCGGTTGACGGACCTGTTCCTGGCTCTGCCGCTGCTGCCGCTGTTGCTCGTGATCCTGATGCTGTTCCGCGACACCTTGCGGGCGGCGTTCGGGCCGGAAACCGGCATCTTCATCCTCATAGTCTTCGTGATCGGGATCACCAGCTGGATGCACACGGCCCGCATCGTTCGCGGTGATGTGCTGACGATCAAAAGCCAGGAGTTCATCACGGCGGCGAAATCGAGCGGCATGCGCGAATACCGCATCATCCTGCGGCATATTCTCCCGAACGTGCTGAGCTCGATCATGGTCTCCGCCACGCTCGGCATCGCATCTGCCATCATCACCGAATCCGCCCTCTCCTTCCTCGGCCTCGGTTTTCCCTCCGATTTCCCGACCTGGGGACGACTGCTGTTCGACGGGGCGAATTTCCTGCAACTGACACCGTCGCGCGTGTTATGGCCGGGGCTGGCGATTTCGCTGACGGTTCTGAGCGTCAATTACATCGGCGACGCCGTGCGCGATGCGCTCGATCCGCGGGCGTTGAAGAGCTAAGGCGATATGCGAAAGAGGGGGAACCCTCGAACCTCTCCACGTCATCCTCGGGCTTGACCCGAGGATCTAATCACGTCTGAAAAAAACGATGCGTCGGCAGATCCTCGGGACAAGCCCGAGGATGACGTCGAGTATACTGGACCATCTAGTGATAATTCACCTTTTCAGCATCCAGAATGCGGTCCGCATCCAGCGCCGCAATCGGAATATCTGTCCGCGCCGGAATATCGCCGGAAAGCTGAAGCGCGAGATAACGCCCGCAGCAGACCCTTAGGAACGAGGTGAAATTGCCGAGATCGTGTCCGGCGTCGATCGATTCATTGTAAAGCTTGGCGATCAGCTGCACGCTGTTCATGCCATCGCGGCGCGCGATCTCGTCCAGCGTCGTCCAGAAGAAGTTCTCAAGCCGCACACTTGTGACCATGCCATCGATCCGGAGCGACCGCGTATGGCTTTCCCAGAGCACCGGGTCTGCCTTGATGAAAAGCTTGCACATGGTTTCCTCCCTCACCACGCCTCAAAAGATAGGCGGAAAACGGGGCTGGCAAAAGCCCCGTTCCACAGGTCTCATTTAGCAAGCACGGCCAGGAATTGCGACAGCCAAGCCGGATGGGCGGGCCACGCGGGCGCCGTCACCAGCTTCCCGTCCGTCACCGCAGCATCAATCGCAATATCCGCGTAGGTGCCGCCGGCCAGTTCCACCTCTGGGCGGCAAGCCGGATAGGCGGAACAGGTGCGGCCTTTAAGGACGCCGGCCGCCGCCAGCAATTGCGCGCCGTGGCAGACGGCCGCAACAGGCTTGTCGGCCTCGAAGAAATACCGCACCGCCACGAGCACATCGGCGTTCAGCCGCAGATATTCCGGCGCACGGCCGCCCGGAATGACCAGCGCATCGTAATCCGCCGGTTTGATATCGGCGAAGGTGGCGTTGAGCGCGAAATTATGGCCACGTTTTTCCGAGTAGGTCTGGTCGCCCTCGAAATCGTGGATGGCCGTGGCGATGGTCTGGCCCGCCTTTTTGCCGGGGCAGACGGCGTGCACCGTGTGGCCGACAGCAGCCAAGGTCTGGAACGGCACCATGGTCTCGTAATCCTCGGCAAAATCGCCGGTGATCATCAAAATCTTCTTCGGCATGTCTGCTCCTCCCGTTTTCGAATGCCTTTGGGCACCCTAACAGGTGGGATCGAGATGAGGGTATTATGGCAATACTACATGCCGGACAAAGGTGATATCAGCCGGCCGGCGGCTCCGGCCAGCGCCGGACACCACCGCCCCAATTCTCGAACGCTTTCGAAAGCCGGAGCACAAACAGGTCCTCATAACGCGGGCCGACAATCTGCAATCCGATGGGCATACCGGATGCCGAGAAACCGCAATTGATGGAGGAGGCCGGCTGTTCCGACATGTTCCACGGCACGGTAAAGGCGATATGTTCGAAGGGGCGTGCGGGATCGTTGGTAGGCGATGCCCAGTCGGCCGGATAGGAGACGATGGGGTTGGTCGGTGAAATCACCGCATCCACCGACTGCATCAACCGTCCGCAGGCCTTTCGCATTTCCATGGTCTGGTTGAAGCCGAAAACGGCACGCGCGCCGGAAACATCAGCGCCCTTTTCCGCCCATTCGTGAATATAGGGAAGGATCACGGCACGACGATCCGCGCTCAGCGCCACCATGTCGCCCCAGAATTTCGCCCGCCAGAAGTCATCCAGCCCATCCAGCATATCCCGTGTCAGCACCGGCTCAACGGGAATGATGATGGCGCCCGCCTGTTCGAACAGCTTCGCTGCCGCCACGACCGCGTCACGCACCTCTTCATCCACAGGAAGGCCGCAGCCGGCATCCAGCATCAGGCCGATCTTCAGGCCCTTTACATCGATATTTAGATCCATCCAGTCGATTGTGTTGGGTGGCAGCGACGTACCGTCCCGCCAATCCGGGCGGGAGAGCGTTGCCATGGCATAAGCGGCGTCGGCAACGGTACGGGTCATCGGCCCGGCGCAGCGGCCGGTGTAATAGGGATCGACCGGGATGCGGCCCTGGCTCGGCTTGAAGCCGAAAAGCCCGGTCCACCCGGCCGGCAGCCGCACTGAGCCGCCAATATCCGTGCCGACATGCAGCGTGCCGTAACCCGCAGCGCCCGCCGAAGCCGCGCCGGCGCTGGAGCCGCCAGGATTCTGGCTCGGGTCCCACGGGTTGCGGCTAAGCTTGTGGAAGCTGGAAAGGCCGGAGGATAGCATGCCGTAATCCGGGCAGGTCGTCTTGGCATAGAGGATCGCACCGTCTTCCCGGCAACGGGCAGCAACCGGTGCGTCCTCCAGCGCCGGCACAAGCTCCACCGCCTTTGTGCCGAGGGGCACCGGGTGGCCTTTCGTGGCGATGAGTTCCTTCAGCGAGACCGGAAGCCCATCGAGCGGGCCGAGCGTTTCGCCGCTGTGCCAGCGCTGCGTCGAGGCGGTTGCCTGTCTGCGGGCATCTTCCGGGTCATAGGCATAAAGCGCGTTCACGACAGGCTCGAAAGCCTCGATGCGCGTTTCCACCGCCTGCCAGTATTCCGAAGGCGACAGCTTTCTTTCCCGGTAAAGCGCCAGGATTTCGAGCGTGTTGAGGTCTATGAGATCGGTCATGGCATCGTCTCGTCATAAAAACAGGAAATTGCGGCGATATCGGCTTGAAGCGATCAGCTGGTATCACGCGGGTCGAGCAGATCACGCAGGCCATCACCGAGGAGGTTGAGGCCGAAGACGGCGAGCGCAATGGCAAGGCCGGGCATGATGGCAAGCCAGGGCGCCGCGCCGAGATAGGTCTGTGCATCCGCCAGCATTCGTCCCCAGGTAGCGGCGGGCGGCGGCATGCCGAGACCGAGGAAGGAAAGGCCTGCCTCCGTCAATATCGCAAGGCCGAGCTGGATCGTCACCTGCACGATGATCTGGTTGGAAATATTCGGCACGATATGGAACAGCGTGATCTTGGCGCGGTTCTGGCCGATGCTGGTGGCGGCGGTGATGTATTCCCGCGCCCAGATTTGTAAGGCCGCCCCCAGCGTCAGTCGCGCAAAGACCGGCACCATGAAGGTGGCGATGGCGATGATGGCGGTAAAGCGCCCTGTACCGATGAAAGCACCGAGCATCATGGCCGACAGGATCGGCGGCACGGCGAAGATGATGTCGCAGACGCGCATGACGACGGTTTCGGTAAAGCCGCGCAGCGCCGCGACCGTGACGCCGATCGCAGTGCCGATAAAGGCGCCGATGGCGACGGCGGCAATGGCAGTGGAGAGCGAGTTCCACGCACCGGCCATCAGCATGGAGAGCACATCGCGGCCGAAATGATCCGTGCCGAGACCGCCATAAACGAAAGGCGATTTCAGCTTTTGCACGATCTGCATCTTGGTGGGGGAAACCGGCGTCCAGACCAGCGACAAAAAGGCAACGGCGACGAGGAAGGCGGTGACGGCGATACCGATAACGAAAGCCGGGCGACGGCGGATAAATCGCATCATCGCGCACCTGCCCGCAGTCTCGGGTCGATAAAGAGATAGGCTATATCGACCACGAAATTC
The DNA here is from genome assembly GCF_042885035.1 of Agrobacterium sp. NPDC058088. Classification (NCBI taxonomy): domain Bacteria; kingdom Pseudomonadati; phylum Pseudomonadota; class Alphaproteobacteria; order Hyphomicrobiales; family Rhizobiaceae; genus Agrobacterium; species Agrobacterium sp. NPDC058088. The sequence continues at coordinate 14,267 of NZ_JBHVSU010000012.1, forward strand.
ATGATGATGACCAGCGCCGAGAAGAACAGCACGACGGATTGCATCACGACGATATCCCGTTGCGTCAGTGCCTGATAGGCAAGCCGGCCGAGGCCCGGCAGGTTGAAGACATTTTCCACCAGCACCGCACCCGCAATGAGGAAGGTGAATTGCAGGCCGATCATGGTGACGACGGGGATCATCGCGTTCGGCACCGCATGCCGCCACAGCGCCACCCGCTCGCTCAGGCCCTTGGCCCGGGCGGTGCGCACGAAATCCTCGTTCATCACCTCAAGCACGGCGGAACGGCAGACGCGGGTGAGAACGCCGGCCTGCGACAGTGCCAGAGCGATTGCCGGCAGAACTAGCGCCATGAGACCTGCCGAAAAGCTTGGGCTCCAGCCGGGAAACCCGCCTGATGGCATCCAGCCGAGCGTGGTGGAAAAAACGATGATCAGCAGCAGCCCGACCCAGAAGCCCGGCACGGCAATGCCCACATGGGAAAACAGCCCGGCCGCGAAATCCACCGCCCCGTTGCGGTTCTTCGCCGCCGCCACGCCGAGCGGAATGGCGATGGCAACGGACAGGCAGACGGCAAGCAGCGCAAGCGGCAGCGTGACGGCCAGCCGCTCGATGATCAGGCCCGCCACGGGCACGCCATAGGTATAGGATTGCCCGAGATCGCCGCGGAAGACGCCAGCAAGCCAGTGGATGTAGCGCAGCAGCAGCGGCTGATCGAGACCCATCTGCTTTTGCAGCGCCGCCAGCGTATCCGGGCTCGCCGACGTGCCGAGCATGATGGCGGCCGGATCACCCGGCAGCAAGCCCATGACAAGATAGATGATGAGGGAGACGGCAAACAGCGTGATGACGAGGCTTACGAGACGCCGGATGAGGACGGCTAACATCTGGCATCTTCTCCTTGCGTCGTTTTGTAGCCGGATATTGTGGAGAGATTTTTTGTCATCCCCGCACACTCTTCCCTGATCCCTGTTCCCCGGAACAAGCCCGAGGATGTCACAGGCATCCAGCCGACGCGCGTCCGCGCGGCGGAGAGACTCCTTTCAGCCCAAGGACTTGGGCTGGCTGGATTCCTGTGACAAGCACAGGAATGAGGTGGATGGGGAAACTGCGCCCTACACCTCACAACAAACCCTATTCTTCCCAATGCACATCCGTCAGCACATTCGAGGGAATGGGCTCGTTTTCCCACAGCCCCTTCACCTTCCTGTCCCAGACCCCAAGCTTCGGCATCACGAACAGGAACAGCGCCGGCACATCTTCGGCGAGGATTTTCTGTGCGTCGCCATAAAGCTTTTCCTGCTCACCGGCATCCGCCGTCTTTTCGACGCTGGCGATGACCTCGTTGAAGGCCGGGTTCTTGTAGTTAAAATAATAGGGATCACGGGAGTAGATATCGATATCCATCGGCTCGGCATGGGCGACGATGGTCATGTCGTAATCCGCACCCTTCAAAACATCCGCCACCCATTTGGCCGGAAACTCGGTGGTCTCGATGGTCATGGTGACACCGATTTCGGCCAGCATCGCCTGCAGGATTTGCGAGGTGCGTTGGGCATAGGCCATCTGCGGGGCCTTGATGGTGAAGCTGAAACCGTCGGCATACCCCGCTTCGGCAAGCAGCGCCCTGGCCTTGTCGACATCATAGGGATGAACGCCAGTCGTATCCACGTATCCGCGATCATTCGGCGTATAGTGACTACCGATGGCCGTGCCGTAACCGGACCATGCACCTTCGATGACAGTGCCGCGATCCACCGCCATCATCAACGCCTGGCGTACGCGCTTGTCGCTGAAGGGTTTGCGGGCGCTGTTCATGCCGGCCACGACCTTCAGTTCGGTATTGCCGACGAAGGTACCAAGGCGTTTATCGCCGTCAAACGAGGTCATCAGCTCAGGCGCGCCGAATTCGGGGAAGGCATCGATATCGCCCGACTTCAGTGCCGCTGCCTGCGCCTGCGGATCGGCGACGAAGCGGAATGTCGCCTTTTCAAGCTTCACCGCCACGGCTTTGTCCCAATAGGCGTCGTTCTTCTGCAACTCGACCTTGTCGCCCTTGGCCCAGTTCACGAATTTGAACGGACCGGTGCCGACTGGCGTCGTACGATTGTTCTCAGCGCTTTTCGGCGCCACCATGACCGAGGCTGGCCAGCCGAGCCAATAAAGAAGGCTGCCCGCCGGCTGCTTCAGCTTCAACACCAGCGTTTCGGCGTCCGGCGCCTCGATCGTGTCGATGGAGGTGAAGAAGCGTTTCTGCGGGTTGACGGAGCCTTCTCCTCGCGCCCTGTCGAGCGAAAACTTCGCGACAGAGGAATCGAACGCCTCGCCGTCATGGAAGGTGACACCCTTGCGCAGCTTGAAGGTGTAGCTTTTGCCGTCAGGGGAAATCTCCCAGCGTTCGGCAAGCTGCGGCTTCACCTTGCCCTTGCTGTCGATGGTGACGAGACCTTCGAAAATATTCTGCCAGGTGACCTGGCCGATGGCGACGGGAGCGGCAATGGTCGGATCGAGACCGGTCGGCTCCACCGTCATGCCAAGCGTCAAGGCGGTTTTCGGCGCGGCTTGCGCCTCCGCAACCGAAAGCGGCAGCCAGAGCGCCGTGCCGAGAGCAAGCGTCAGCGCGGTACGGCGCGAAAGCTTTGCCGCCTGCGAAAGATAGGTACGTGGCATCCTTAGTCCCCTGTCTGGCGGCCGGGGCATTTTTGCCCTTCCAAAGACCACCCGTTGCAAAAACAGTGTCATGTTGCAGGCGCACACACAATCATGATTTTTGTGTGCTCCGTGTAGCTGAAATCGCTACACGGGAATGCGGATGGAAATCAACCTTTCGGGATGAAATACGGGGAGCGTCTCTGCTCAGCCTGCCGTCACCTCACGCATGAAGCGCTCGATGAAATCCGCGAGCTTGGAAGCGGCGAAGGATAGTTGCCTGTCCGGCGCCACACAGAGGTCGATCTGGGTATGGATACCCTTTTTGCCGGAGAGCGGAACGGCGACCATCTGCCCGCTGCGGATTTCACGCGCCACCGAAAGCGCCGGCAAAAGCGTGGCGGCGGCGTGGCCCAGCACCAGCTCTTTCAGCATTTCCAGCGAACTGGTGATGAAAACGGGGTCAAGTTCGATATCAGCCTCGGCAAAAAGCGTATCGAAAGCCTGCCGCGCGGCAAAACTCTTGTCCGGCAGGGCAAGCGGCAGCCCGGCCAGCTCCTTCAGAGAGACCTCCGGTTGACCAGCAAGCGCGTGGCCGGCGGGAAAGATCACATCGTAATTGATGCGGGTTCGCGAACGCACCTTTACTCCGGCAACCTTTGGAGCGAAGAGGCTGACGACCAGGTCCGCTTCGGCAGCGCCCAGCGCCTCCAGGGCCTGGCGTGCACTGGTAATATGCACCTCGAAACGGAGCTTGGGGTATTTGAGACTGAACTGCGCCAGCACCGGTGCCAGAAGGTTCGCGACCGTCGCGCCATTGGCGTAAATGGTCACCCGACCACGCTGCAGGCCCTTCAGATCATCGATCAGCTGGTGCACGTGGTCGAGTTCGCGCAGCGTTTTGCCCGCACGGGCGGCGAGCAGCTCACCCGCCGCCGTCAGCTTCACGCCACGGCTGGAACGCTCCACCAGGGGCGAGCCGAAATAATATTCGAGATTTTCGATCTGCCGGCTCACCGCGGTCGGCGCCACATTCAGGTTTTCCGCTGCGGCGCGCATGGAATTGGTGCGGACGAGTTCGTCGAAATACATCAGGGCGCGCAGTTGCATGGGGTGGTACCTTGTTCGGGTGGGCTGGTGTGCGGCTCACCATATCATCGCAGCGTCGCGAGAGAATACTTCACCCGGAAACATCGCTCGTGAAAGCAAAGCTCGCCGCTTGTTTCTTCTCCCCCTCAGAGAGAAGAAACGGCCCGCACCCTCACGCTATTACGCGCGCTTGAAACCCTCGCTAGCCACCAGCAGCTGCCTCGTATAATCCGCGCTGAATTCGCGGCTTTCCAGCGCCTCGGCCTCCAGCATTTCCACCACCTTGCCGCTTTTCATCACCGCCAGGCGGTCGCACATGTGGCTGATGACGCCGAGATCGTGGCTGACCATGACGAAGGTGAGGTTACGATCCTTCCGGGCCTGTTCGAGAAGGTTCAGGATTTCGGCTTGAATGGACGCATCGAGCGCCGAGGTCGGCTCATCGAGCAGCAGGATCTTTGGTTCAACGATCAGCGCACGGGCAATGGCAATGCGCTGGCGCTGTCCGCCGGACAGCTGGTGTGAATAACGGAAGCGGAAACCAGAACCGAGGCCGACTTCATCCAGAGCGCGGGCAATGCGCTGTTCGCGATTGTCGAGACCGTGGATGACGAGCGGCTCGAGCAGCAACGCATCCACCGTTTGCCGCGGGTGCAGCGAACCGTATGGGTCCTGAAACACCATCTGCACATCGCGGTAAAAGCTCTTGTCGCGGTGCCTGCCGGAATAGGAGCGCCCCGCCACCATCAGTGAGCCTTCATCGAAATGGTTGAGTCCGGCGATGGCGCGTAGAAGGGTCGACTTGCCGGAACCGGATTCACCGACGATACCGAAGGATTCACCCTCGGCAACATCGAGGCTGACGCTGTCGAGCGCGATGTAACCGTCGAAATCCACCACCATGTCTCTGATGGAAAGAACTGTGCTCATGCGCGCCACTCCGGCTTGCGTTCCAGAACGGGCAGCGGATGCCGATGGCCGCCGATCTGCGGCAGACAGTTCAACAGGCCCTGCGTATAGGGATGTTTCGCTTCCTTGAGGTTGGCGGAAGCAAGCTCCTCCACCACCTTGCCGGCATACATGACGAGAACACGGTCGCAGAAGGAGGAGACGAGCCGGAGATCGTGGCTGACGAAGATCAGCCCCATCCCACGATCGCGCACCAGCTTGTCGAGAATGTCGAGCACTTCCAGCTGCACCGTCACATCGAGCGCCGAGGTCGGTTCGTCGGCGATTAGCAATTCCGGGCCGCAGACCAGCATCATGGCGATCATGACGCGCTGGCCCATGCCGCCGGAAACCTCATGCGGATAGAGATCGAAGACCCGTTCGGGGTCACGGATCTGCACGGCTTCAAGCATGGCAAGCGTGCGCTGGCGCGCTTCGCCGGAGCCAATCTTTTCGTGGGTACGCAGCGTTTCCATGATCTGGCGGCCGATTGTCATGACCGGGTTCAGCGAATATTTCGGATCCTGCAGGATCATGGCCATACGCTTGCCGCGCATGAGCCGTCGCTCTTTTGCCGATGCCTTGAGCAGGTCGATATCGCCGAAACGCAGCGTATCGGCCTCGATCCGGGCATTTTTCGGCGTCAGACCCATGATGGCGCGGCCAGTCTGCGACTTTCCGGAGCCGGATTCGCCGACGATGCCGAGGCGCTCGCGCCCCAGCGTGAAGGATACGCCACGCACCGCCTCCACCAACCCGGTGCGGGTTGGGAAGGAAACGCGCAGGTTCTCAACCGTCAGAAGATACGCACTCATTGGCCCGCCTCCTTGGGATCAAGCGCATCGCGCAGACCGTCGCCTAAAAGGTTGAAACCGAGGCTGACGATCAGGATCGCAATACCCGGCATGGCAGCCACCCACCATTGATCGAGAATGAAGCGTCGGCCCGACGCGATCATGGCGCCCCATTCCGGCAGCGGCGGCTGTGCGCCAAGACCAAGGAAGCCGAGGCCTGCGGCGGTCAGGATGATGCCCGCCATATCGAGCGTGACACGCACGATCAGCGACGACATGCAAAGCGGCATGACGTGTTTGAGCACAATGCGGAAGGGCGAGGCGCCCATGAGCTTCACGGCCGCGATGAAATCGGAATTGCGGAAGGTCATGGTTTCGGCACGCGCGATGCGCGCATAGGGCGGCCATGAGGTGACCGCGATGGCGAGTACCGCATTTTCAATACCCGGCCCCAGCGCCGCAACCAGTGCCAACGCAAGAACCAGTTTGGGGAAGGCGAGGAAGATATCGGTGATGCGCATCAGGACTGCATCCACCCAGCCGCCGGCATAACCCGAAACGGTGCCGACGATGAGCCCGATGGGTGCGGCGATGATGGCCACCAACAGCACGACAAACAGGGTCAGCCGCGAACCGTGGATGAGGCGCGAGAGAATATCACGGCCCTGATCGTCGGTTCCAAGCAGATAACCGGCAGTGCCGGGCGGCAGAAGCCGGGCATTGCGCAGATCGCCCTGCACCGGGTTATGTGGCGCGAGCACATTGGCAAAAATCGCCACGAACAGCAGCGCGATGATGATGCCAAGGCCGAGCAGCGCCAGCCGGTTTTCCGAAAAGCGCCGCCAGATGACATAGGCGCGGCCAAGCCTTGCCTGCCTGCGCGAGGCCGGCCGGTCGGAAAGCAGCCATTCGCGGCTATAGGGTTTGAGTGTATCGGTCGAAATCGTCATCGGCTGCGCGTCCTTGGATCGAGCGTCCGGTAAAGCAGATCGGAGAAGAGATTGATGCCGACGAAGATGGCGCCGATCACGATCGTGCCGCCGAGAACGGCGTTCATATCCGCATTCTGCAGGGAATTGGTGATGTAGAGCCCAAGCCCCGGCCAGGCGAAGATGGTTTCGGTCAACACCGAACCTTCCAGCAGGCCGGCATAGGAGAGCGCAATCACGGTTACCAGCGGCACCGCGGCATTGCGCAGTGCGTGGAACCAGATGATACGCGTTTCCGAAAGCCCCTTGGCGCGGGCCGCAACGACATATTCCTGGGCGAGCTCGTTCAGCATGAAGGAGCGCGTCATGCGGCTGATATAGGCCAGCGAGAAATAACCGAGCAGAGAGGCCGGAAGGATGATGTGGCGGAAGAGATCCCACAACACGTCCCATTGCCGTTGCCAGAGCGCGTCGATCAGGAAGAAGCCCGTGACCGGCGTGAAGGTGAATTCATAGACGATATCCATTCGCCCGGGATAGGCCACCCATTGCAGCCGGGCGTAAAACACCAGCAACGCCAGCAGGCCGAGCCAGAAGATCGGCACGGAATAGCCGATGAGGCCGATGACACGCACCACCTGATCGGCAAAGCTGCCGCGCTTGACGGCCGCGAGAACACCGAGCGGAATGCCGAAGACGGCGCCGATGATCGTGCCGATCGTGGCAAGTTCGATCGTCGCCGGGAACACCCGCTTGATATCCTCCATCACAGGATTGGTGGTGAGGACGGAGGTGCCGAAATCACCCGAAAGCGCCTGCTTCAGATAGATGAAAAACTGCTGCCAGAGCGGCAGGTTGAGGCCGAGCTGCTCACGGACGCGCTCGACCACATGCGCAGGCGCGCGGTCGCCGACGATCGCTAGTGCGGGATCGATCGGCACCACGCGGCCAATGAAAAATGTGACCGCCATCAGCCCCAGAAAGGTGGTGATGACGGTGACGACGAAGCCGAGAATGGCCTTCGCGCGGGCGTTGGCACGGCGTTTGCCCTGCCTCGCCCGGCTGTTTGCTTCAACGATGCTCAAGAGACCGATCCTTCCGGATCATTCCTTGGAGATCGGATAGACGTAGTTGGTGTCGAAGCTCGGTCCGAGCTTCAGGCCCTTGAGCTTGGCGGAATAACCCGCCACTTCCGTCTGCTGGAAGATGATGACGAAGGGACCCTTCGCCAGGACTTCCTTCTGCAGGTTCTGGTAGATCGCCGCGCGCTTGGCATTGTCCTTTTCCAGAAGCGCCGATTGCGTTTCCTTGGTCAGCTCAGGAACGTCCCAGGCGTTGCGCCAGGCCAGCGTCTTGTTCTTGCCTTCATCCGAATTGTCGTAGTTGATGGTGAAGGTTTCCGCATTCGAGTTCGGGTCGAAGTAGTCCGAACCCCACTGGCCGATGTAGATGTCATGCGTGCGGGCGCGATATTTGGTCAGCGTCTGCTTACCGTCGCCGGGGATGATTTCGAGCTTGATGCCGGCCTGTGCCAGCGTCTGCTGCACGCTTTCGGCAATGCCCGTCACCGGTTGGGTGTTGCGAACATCCATGGTCACCGTGAAGCCGTCCTTCAGGCCGGCCTTGGCGAGAAGTTCCTTGGCCTTGGCGACGTCGAGCTTGTAGGGGTTCTCATCGAGCGCGCCCAGCTGGCCCTTCGGCAGGAAGGTCTGGTGGACTTCGCCGATGCCCTTGATGATGGTCGCGCCGATCGCGTCGTAGTCAACGAGATATTTGAAGGCTTCGACGACTTCGGGCTTCTTCAGGTTCTCGTTCTTCTGGTTGAGGCTGAAATAATAAACGGTGCCCTTGGGCGCGGAGGTGACGGCAAGGCCTTCCTTCTTGGAAACGGCTTCCATGTCGCCGGGCTCAAGGTTACGGGCAACATCGATATCGCCGTTTTCAAGCGCGAGACGCTGGCCGGAGCTTTCCTTCATATGGCGATAGACGACGCGCTTCAGCTTCGGCTTCTCACCGTAATAGTTTGGGTTGGCCTCCAGAATGACGGCTTCGTTGGCCTTCCAGCCAAGGATTTTGTAGGGGCCGGAACCGGCATAACCGGTCTTCAGGAACTCGTTGCCGAAATCCGTGTCGTATTTGTAATCGGCGCTCGGCGTGACCGACTTCGCCTTTTCGGTGACGAACTTCTTGTCAACCACCGAAGCGACGGTTGCGGTGAGCACGTTCAGCACGAAGCTCGGCGCGTAGGGCTTATCAACCGTCAGAACGAAGGTGCTCGCGTCTGTTGCCTTCGCCTTTTCGGTGACGTTGTCACCCTTGAGGCCGAACTGCGTCAAAAGGAATGCGGGCGACTTGTCGAGCTTGACGGCGCGTTCGAAGGAGAAGGCAACGTCATCAGCCGTGACCGGATTGCCGGAGGCGAATTTCAGCCCGGATTTCAGCTTGAACGTATAGGTCAGGCCATCCTCGGAGGTCGTCCAGCTTTCGGCGAGATCACCGACGACCTTGGAGGTATCGTTGAGATCGATGGAAACCAGCTTGCTATAGGTGTTGCCGGTAACTTCCGCAGCGGAGAGTTCGAAAGCCTCACCCGGATCGAGCGTGATGATGTCGTCGATGGCGAAACCTTCCACCAGCGTATCGGCCGGCGTGGCTGCAAAAGCATGCGGCGCAGACAGCATCATCAGCGACAGAGCAGCGCTGGTGCTAAGGATACGCATGGATTTGTTGAGCGATTTGATCATAGGATCTCCCCTTTTGTTATGAGATTGATTTGGTTCGCTTAAACTGTTTATCAGGCCGCTTCGTGCCAGGCCTCAGACAAAACGCGCAGCCAGTTTTCCCGGCATATTTTAGCAAGTTCTCCATCACCGTAGCCCGCCGATTTCAGCGCCGCAACCAGATTGTGGTTGCCGCTGGCATCAGCAATACCAACCGGTACCGTCGCGCCGTCGAAATCCGACCCGAGCGCCACACAATCGATCCCCATACGCTCGACCATATAGTCGATGTGGCGCACCATATCTGAGAGCGGCGTATCGGCGATATCACGCGCATCGGCACGCAGCATGGTCACGGCGTAGTTGAGGCCGACCAGCCCGCCGCTTTCCTTGATAGCATCCATCTGCTTGTCGGTGAGATTACGGGCGACCGGAGTGAGCGCATGCGCATTGGAATGGCTGGCGATCAGCGGCTGGTTGGTGGTCTTCGCCACATCCCAGAAGCCTTTTTCGGTGATATGGGCGAGATCAATGAGAATGCCGAGGCGATTGCATTCCTTCACCAGCGCAAACCCGGCATCGGTAAGACCGGGGGCCGTATCGGGCGACATGGGGAAAGAGAAGGGAACGCCATGGCCGAAAATATTGTGCCGACTCCACACCGGGCCGATCGAGCGCAGGCCGGCGGCATAGAATACTTCCAGCGCGTCGAGATCGGCGCCGATCGCCTCGCAGCCTTCCATGTGCAGTACGGCAGCGAAGATATCCTCGGCAAAGGCCTTGCGGATGTCAGCCGTGGAGCGGCAGAGCCGCCAGGCACCGGCGCGATCGAGCCTCAGCGCAATCGCCGCCTTTTCCATGGCAATATCGAGGGAAGGCAAGCGCTCCAGCGGCGCAGCGAGCGGCGTGTCATAATGGCCTTGCGCGTTAGGTTCCTGCAGGATCAGATCGCCGGAGGGAATATAAATGGCGCAGATGCCGCCGCCGAGACCACCCGCCCGTGCGCGCGGACCATCGATATGACCTTCGCGCGTGCCGTTCTTGAATTCGGCCACGGGATCGGCACCGGCCTTGCTGTTGCGCCACAACCGAAGCAGCACATCATTATGACCGTCAAACACTGCATGCATGGGAAGAAATTCCAGTCATCGGAAAGAACAAAACGGACGGGCAGACGCCGGGATGACACCGCGCGAAAGCAAACCGGCGCATTATTCGCCGACCGCTATTGTCTGTCGAAGATGATCTTAGGACGATCTCCCGGAGCTTCGCAAGACGGAAATTAGGCACCGGTGAAATTATCACCACTTGCCTTTTGCCGGAACCTGCGCTTCGTCAAGCGCGCCAGCCGCCTTCCGCTTTTGTCAGTAGCGGCGTGGTGAAAACGCCCCTCACTCGCTCCGGCCATTCCGGGCCGAAAGCGGCGATTTTTTCCCGCCAGCGATCCGATTGCAGCATGGCTGCGCCGATCACCACCGGCCGGATGCCAGAGGCGGCGAGAAGCGAAAGGCCTGATATGATGGAACTACCGCTGGAGATGACATCATCCACCAGCGCCACCCGCCGGCCCTCGATCAAGGGCAGCATACGCGGATCGATATAAAGCCGTTTTTCTTGCCTTGTGGTGATGGAGGACATCGGCACCGACAGCTCATCCAGATACCAGAACTTGCGCGAAGTACCGAGCGGCACGTAACGGGAGTGACCGAGATGGCGGGCAACGGCGGCGGCGAGCGTCAGGCCTAGCGTTGGCAGGCCGATCACGATATCCGGGCTAAAGGGCGCGAGCCGGGCGGCGAGATCAGCCGCCAGCGCCTCCAGCACCTCGAAGGAAGCCTGATTGACGATAAGCGATGCCAGCGCATGCTTACCATCCGCAAGCGGCCGGATGGGCAGGCAGATCTGCCTTCCATCATCCAGTTCCGCCGGAAAGAAGGTGGAATGTGGACCTGCCGTTCCAAAGGTGCCGGGCGGAAGCATGTCCTGCCAGAACTCGTGCGGCGCGGCGGGGGACTGGGCGATGGCGGGCGATGCTGGTGACGGCATCGGTTCTCCTTTCAGGACCGGGATGGCGCAGCAAGGCGAACATTGTTTCCGCCACACCAATCCCGTTCGGCACATTTGTCATTTTAACAACCACAGAGACGCTGCGGGTTCATTTCATTGGCTTTTTCCGGTAGAAGAGAAAATAGCAACAGGCATTTGGACAAACCCACCTATGACGCGGGTTTTTCCCACATTCAAGGACAAGCTTCCCATGAGACTGCTGGACCGGATCGGCGAGGACCTGCCATTCCTGACGGAACTCCGTCATGATCTGCACGCGCATCCGGAACTGGGGTTCGAAGAGGAGAGAACGAGCGCCATCGTCGCCGATCTTCTCGAGCGCGCCGGGCTGAAGGTGCATCGCGGTCTCGGCGGCACCGGCGTCGTCGGCACGTTGCAGGTGGGCAACGGCACGCGCAGCATCGGCCTTCGTGCCGACATGGATGCGCTGGCCATGCCCGAACTTGCCGAAAGACCCTATAAATCGAAATTTCCCGGCAAGATGCATGCCTGCGGCCATGATGGCCACACCGCCCTGCTGCTCGGTGCTGCGCGTTATCTTGCCAGCACCCGTGATTTTTCCGGCACCGTGCACTTCATCTTCCAACCGGCCGAAGAAGGCCGCGGCGGCGCGAAAAAAATGGTCGAGGACGGTCTTTTCGACCTGTTTCACTGCGATGCGGTCTATGGCCTGCACAACATGCCGGGGCTGGGCATTGACGAAATGGCGGTGGTAGAAGGTCCGCAGCTCGCCTCTTCCGATAGTTGGCGCGTCACTTTCAGGGGCATCGGCACCCATGGCGCCAAGCCGCATCTCGGCCGCGACCCGGTGACGGCGGCGGGCACCTTCCTCTCCTCGCTGCAAAGCATCGTCGGCCGGGTGGTTGATCCGCTGCAACCTGCCGTCGTCAGCGCCTGCTCGGTGCAGGCGGGCGACCCCAAGGCGCTCAACGTCATTCCCGATCTGGTCGAGATCGGCGGTACGGCCCGCGCCTATGCACCTGAGGTGCGCAACCAGCTGGAAGCGGAAATTGGCCGGCTCGCCAAGGGCACGGCGGCGATGTTCGGCATCGAAGCAAGTTATGAGTTCATCCGCCGCATCCCGCCCGTCATCAACGATGCCGATGCAACGAAACGGGCGCTCCGCGCCGCCAAGACCGTGTTTGGAAACAAGGCACGCACCACCTTCCCGCCCTCGACGGCGGGCGACGACTTCGCGTTCTTTGCAGGCGAAGCTCCCGGCTGTTACGTCTGGCTCGGCAACGGTCCGGCGGTGGACGGCGCGCTGCACCACAACACCTCCTACGACTTCAACGATGCGGCACTCGTTCCTGGCGTCGCCTTCTGGGCAACGCTGGTGGAGCAAGAACTGGCGGCAGGGTAAGGCGGTAAGCCGTTTTCTGCATTCCCGAATGTGAAAAGCCGGGCAGCGACAGACGCACCGCCCGGTTTTTTTCTCAGATGTTCCGGCGGTTCAGCAAATACAGTGCCGTCAGGACAAGGCAGGCCATGGCCGACGCATAGGCGATCACCGGCCATGCCGTATCACCCGGCAGGACGACAACCGCCAGCGTGCCCGCTATTCCCACACACAGACTTTGAATGCAGAAATAGAAGGCGACGGCGGTTCCCGCCATATGCCCGAACTCCTCCAGCGCGCCATTGGCGGTGACAGAGACTGTAAAAACGATCCCGACCGCCATGACCCACATCGGCACGATGAACGTCAGAAATGACGGACCTGCCGCGACTTCACCGGCCGCGAACAGAAACGCCCCCACCAGCAACAGGGACATGCCCCTGACGAGACTGCCCTGCACCCGCCATCTGGCGACGAAAAACTTCGCAAAACGGGTGGTGACGAACATGGCGATTGCCACCGTTGCGAAAGCCAGGCTGAACTCCACCTCGGAGAGACCTGCCCTGCCGATCATGACGCGCGGAGCGGTGGAGAAGAATACGAAAAACGTCCCCATCGCAGCACTGAAGCCAAGCGTATAGGTCCAGAAGCGACCGCTGCCCAGCATGCGCAAGGGTGATGGGCGCGAAATCTCTTCCGTCACGGGTCGGGTTTCGCTCCAGTTGATCATGGCGGCAACCATGGCAATGAGAGCTGCCACGCCTAAGGTTACGAAAATGGCACGCCAGCCCAATCCATTGGCGATGACCGCTCCGACAATCGGGCCGAGCGCCGGGACGAATGCCAGAATGGAACTGAACGTACCATATATCGTCGTTGCTTCTGGCCGATCCGCATAGACATCGCGAACGGTGGCGAAAGTGGCAACCAATGCCGCCGCCGCACCCGCCGCCTGAAGAAACCGGAAAACGATGAAGGCACTCGCCGTTGTCACGGCCGCAAGGCAGAACGAGGCCACGATAAACAGCAAGGCGCCGCCGAGTAAAACCGGCCGACGGCCAATGCGGTCCGAGATGGGGCCGAACACCATTTGGCCAAGGCCGAGCATCACCATGTAAACGGTGAGGGTCAGCTGGATGATGACCGGCGTTGTGCCGAGAGCTTCCGGCATTATGGGGACAACGGGCAGGTAAATATCCATCGCCAGCGAGGCGAGAATATCAAAGGGAGCCATGAGCAGCATTGCCGCAAATAGCGATCTCCCCCAAACGGGAGTTTGAATAGACATGAGAATTGATCCGCTCAAATGAGGACATTTGGCGGCGTCTGCCCGATGGAACAGGGAATGCTCGACAGAACGCCGCAACAACGAAATATCGTCGTTGCGGCTTATTTATCTGATGACTTCGAGGCACCCATGTTCAACATCCATATAAAGCAGCAGGTAAACAGGGGTTGGATTTAGCAATATACCGATTTTTTGGCAACGTCCGGCTCTGGCTTACCCTAGCACCGCAATAACAGGGCTTTCCATCACCTTCCCCGACAAAACATCGGCAATGCCCATATCCGTCTGGTGCGGACCGATATTGCAGGCGAGCGTGGCGCCGAAACAGGCCTTAAAGACCAGATAGGGCGGCTGCCATTCAACGACCTTGCCCACGGCTTCGCGCAATGCCTCAAAAGCCTTCGCCACCTCTTCAAGCGGCGCATCGGAAACGAGGCCGGAGAGCGGCAGGGGAAGAAGCGCAGCCACCTTTCCATCAGAGGCGACGGCCATGCCGCCACCCGCCGTTATCACCGCATTGGCGGCCAGCGCCATGTCTTCGGCATTGCCACCGAAGACGGTGAGGTTGTGGCTGTCATGCGAGACGGTGGTGGCAAAGGCGCCGTTCCAGCATCCCCAGCCGGTGAGGAAGCCGGTTTTCGTGACGGGCTCGGCCTTGCCGTGACGGTGGGTAACGGAAATCATCGTCGCACCCTCAGGCGGAACGACGAAACCGTCTTTCACGTCGGCCTCCACCTCGCCCCACTGCGTAAAACGCGGGCGATCGATGGTGGCGAGGCGGACCTTTGCCCCTTGCGAGGCGACCCGGAAATCATCGGCCTTGCGCAGCGGCAGCTTCATCGAGCCTTCGAGGGCTGTCGCATCGCAGGTCCGGACATCGGCGAGCATAAGGCCACCTGCCGCAACGGCTTGGCCATTGGCGAGAACATGACGGGCTGAAAAGCCGCTCAAATCCTCGAAGACGGCGATATCGGCACGGCGACCGGCAGCGATCAGGCCGAGATCGGGGCGGCAGAGCCGTTGCGCGGCATTGAGGGTGGCGGCACGCAACGCCCATTCGGGCCTCAGACCGTAACCGACAAGACGGCGCACCACATCGTCAAGGCCGCCGCCCTTCAGCAGATCGTCGGGGAAAACATCGTCGGTACAGAGCGTCACCGTCTGCGGCAGGTGGCCCAGCGCATTCAACGCTTCCACGAATTCCGGCAGCAGATGGTCATGCGAGCCGCGCAACTCGATGGTGAGCCCCGCCCTAAGCTTCGCCATAAGGTCTTCAGCGGAGACAAGCTCGTGATCGGAGGAGACGCCCGCCGCCATGAAGGCGTTGAGATCCTCATCTTTCAGGCCACGCGCATGGCCACAGAGCAGCTTTTGCGAGACAAGCCCGGCCTGCACGATGCCGCTCATGCGCGGATCGCGTTCAATGACGCCGCGCATGTTCATGATTTCCGCAACGCCGCCAATCTGCGGCCACGACAGGATATCGGCGAGAATGGCAGCATCGAAATCCGCCCCGCTGGATTCCAGACCGGGTGCAGACGGCACGGAAGACGGCGCGAGCAGAATGGCGCGCAGCGGCAGGTTTTCGATAGACTTCGCCGCCCAGCGCACGCCTTCCACACCATGGACATTGCTGAATTCATGCGGGTCCCAGACGATGGTGGTGACGCCACGGGCGACCACCGCCGCCGCATAGGCGGCCGGCGTGATCATCGAGCTTTCGATATGCATATGCGTGTCGATCAGCCCCGGCGAGACATAGGCCCCGCCCGCATCGATGATCTTGACCGCATCTTTGCGACTTGCCGGTTCGTGCACGCTGGCGATCAGCGCGCCGACAATGCCGATATCGGCGGCGCGAAGCTCGCCGGTCACGACATCCACCAGCGTTCCACCGTTGATGAGAATATCAAAAGGCTGATCGCCCCGCGCGGCGGCAACGGCGCGGGTGCGCAGCGCCTCGTCGTTGAGATCGGTTGGCTGTCGTGTCGGGAACTGCGCACTCATCGGGCGGCCTCCCGGCGCAATGCTTCCAATACGGCCACCTTCGCAGCCTCGGCATTGACGGTCGCGGCAAACCGGGCGTTAAAATCGGTCACCTTTTCCGCGCGTGTCTCGACCACGGTTCTTCCCCGTGTCAGCGAGGCATGGAGTTCGACATCGATGCGCGCCTGCTGCCAGCCAAGATGATCGGAGGTGAAGCCGACTGCGGCGACGGGATCGTAAAGCGCCATGGCGGGTCTGCCACGGCTGGTGGCGATGCCGATGAAACCATCAAGCAGATCGGCGATCAGGCCGGCATTCCTGCCACCGGCATTGCGGATCGGCAGCACATCGGCGGGCGAGGCCGTGACCTTGCGGCAGGCGTCAAGGTCGACCATGCGCAGCGGCAGGCCGTGGGAAAGAACGATGGCCAGCGCCTCGGGATCGGCAAAGGCGTTGAATTCGGCCGATGCCGTGTGGTTGCCGCTAGTAAGCCCGCCACCCATCCAGGTGAGGTCGGAAATTCCGGCGGCAAGATCGGGGCGCGCGAGACACAGGGCGGCGATATTGGTGAGGGGGCCGAGCGCGAGAATACGCTTTTCGCCCTCCTCTTCCAGCCAGTTGCAAAGTGCTGCAAAGGCATCGCTTTTCGGCAGAGCCGGCGCATCCGGGAGGCTTTGGCCGGCGGTCGGAATGCCGCTATCCCCGAGGATCGACTGGGCGGTTTCAAGCGCGCCGAGGACCGGCATGGCGCGGCCCTGATGGATCGGCATCGACCAGCCAAAAGCGGCGACGGCACCGGCGGCGTTACCGCAGACCGCCTCCAGCGTCGCATTGCCGAAGACCAGCGAGATGCCGTCAATCGCAAGACCGGACGACTGCACCACCATGATGGCGGCGATATCGTCAAAGCCCATATCGGTATCGATCCATACACCCATGGTCAGTTGAACACCTTGAGGCTTGCCGCTTTGTCGACCGGCAGGTCGAAGGCGAGCGTATCACCGATGGCGTGGGCGGCAAGGGTCGCTTCGGTTTCCGCCTTGATGGGGCCGAGCGGTGTATCAAGCAGATATTCGCGGGTGTTCCCGGCAAAGGATGTACCGCGCACGGTTCCCTCAAAAGGGCCTGAACCGAGGGTAACCATGCGCGGCCGCCAGGCCAGTCCAGATGCTGAACGGACTGGTCCGGGAAGCGGTGTTGTGCCGTTGGCGGTTTTCAGCGCGCCGCCTTCCAGCGCGAAGATGTTTTCGAATCCGACGAAGTCAGCCACGAAGGACGAAACCGGTGCGTTATAAATTTCTTCCGGCGTGCCGATCTGCTCAATCTTGCCACCCTTCATGACGACAATGCGGTCGGCAAGCGCGAGCGCCTCGATCTGGTCATGGGTGACGAAAATCATCGTCACGCCGGTTTCCTTCTGCACGCGCTGCAACTCGGTGCGCATTTCAAGGCGCAGGCGGGCATCGAGATTGGAGAGCGGCTCATCGAGAAGCAACACTTTCGGCTCCATGACCATCGAGCGGGCCAATGCCACGCGCTGCTGCTGGCCGCCTGAAAGCTCTGCGGGCTTGCGGGAGGCGAAATTGGAAAGTCCGACGGATTTCAGGCCGGAGGCGACCTTGTCCTCCAGCGCCTGGCCGCTCATACCCTTGAGTTTCAGCCCGAAGGCGACGTTTTCATAGACAGTCAGATGCGGAAAGAGCGCGTAGGACTGGAACACCAGCCCGACGGCGCGCTTGTTGGCCGCAACGCGGGTAATATCCGCGCCATCGAGATCGATACGCCCACCCGCCACCGGCATCAGCCCGGCAATGGCGCGCATCGTCGTAGTCTTGCCGCAGCCTGATGGTCCGAGAAGCGCGAGCAATTCGCCCTTGCGGATATCGAGATCGAGATCCTTGACGGCGACATTGCCGCCATAGGCGAGCGAGATTTTTTGGAGCGAAAGATAGTTTGCGTCAGACATAACGGGAGAACCCCAGGAAACGTTCGGCCATGAAGACGATGCCGATGGAAAGGAAAGCGAGCAGCGAGGAAAGGGCGGCCACGGAAGGATCGAAGACGATTTCCATATAGCCCAGCATGTCGATGGGCAGCGTGCGCACACCGGGGCCGGACAGAAACAGCGACACCGGCACCTGGTTGAAACTCGTCACGAAACCAAGAATGAAGGCCGACAGGATGCCGCCGCGGATATTCGGCAGCACAACGCGGAAAAATGCGCCAAGACGCGACGAGCCGAGCAGCACCGCCGCCTCCTCGATATCGGAGCGCAGATTGTTGAGGCTGGCTGACACCACGCGCACCGCATAGGGCAGGATGAGCGCGGTGTGGGCCAGGAACAAAGCAAGCGTGATGCCGATGCCGAAAGGCACGACGAAATAACGCAGCAGCGCGAGACCCACGATGATGCCTGGCACTATGATCGGCGCGGAAACGATCGTGCGTACGGTTTCTGCGAAGGGCAGTTTGTAGCGCGACATGGCGTAGGAAGCCGGAATGCCGAGAATGAGCGCCGTAAACGTGCCGCCTATGGCGAGGAACATCGACATCGCAAAGCTTTCGCGAAAACTTTCCACCGTGAAGACCTTGGCGATCCACTTCAGCGAAAAGCCCTGCGGCGGAAAGGCGAGCGTATCGCCGGCCGAAAACGAGGCCGCGACGATGATGAGGAACGGCCCGATCAGGAAACCGACGACTAGCAGCAATGTGAGCGGAATAAAGAGCTGCCGGGTCATTTCTTGTTCCTCGCGGTGGCGATGCGCTTCAAGAGGATATTGGCGGCAAAGCTCATGACGATCAGGATGAAGGCGATGACGCTGGCGGCGACGAAATTGTTGGAAACCGTGACCTGCTGGTAAAGCAGGGTTTCCAGCATCAACACCTTCGAACCGCCGAGAATGGCAGGCGTGATATAGGCCGTGAGCGAACCGGTAAAGACCAGCGTACCGCCGACGACCAATCCTTCCTTGGTGAGCGGCAAAATGACCTTCCAGAATACCTGAAACCAGTTTGCGCCGAGCACGCGGGCGGCCGCGATCGTATCCTTCGGCATGTTTTCCAAGGCGCTGATGAGCGAGATGATCATCAATGGCAGGAAGAGTTGCAGAAGGCCGATGAAGACGGCCGTTTCGGAAAACAGGAGGCGGATCGGCGCATCGCTTAAGCCGACCGCCTGCAGCGCCTGATTAACGATGCCGGTTCTGCCGAGGATGACGATCCAGGCATAGGTGCGGGCAACCGGCGAAATCATCAGCGGCAGTACGACGAGATTGACCACATGGCCCTTCGTTCCCTGCGAGAGGTTAACGATGGCGAAAGCCGCCGCATAGCCCACCACCGCCGAAACGACGGTGACAAGCGCGCCGAGCTTCAGCGTACGCAGGAAAACCGTCTGGTTCAGCGGATCGGAAAAGAAGGCGGCATAGGCCGATAATGTCCAGCCGTCAGCGGTGCGAAAGCCCTCCGACAGAAGCATGAAGACCGGCACAAGAAAGACCGCCGCCGCGAAAATCGCGGCGGGCAAGGCAAGCGCCAGCGCTTCGGCCCGGTTCTGAAACATGGGTTTATTCCCTGAACGGCAGCGACGGTGTGCGCCGGCTGTGGTTGGAGTTTGGCGAATGCAGCAAGAGTTGAGGCCGATCACCACCTCCCTCATTCCTGTGCTTGTCACAGGAATCCAGCCAGCCCAAGTCTTTGGGCTGAAAAGACTCATCCCGCCACGCAGACGCGTGTCGGCTGGATTCCTGTGACAAGCACAGGAATGAGGGAGTGTAGGGTGGGCCAAAACACGAAATCATTGAGCTTGGTGCCATTGGGTTCACTAGGCGCGCCGGCCTACGATCAAAAGGGTGGAAAAGCGGTCAGGGGACGACCGAACCGCTTTTCCGGGAATGGAGCCGTCCTCACGGACGTTTCGATGCCCCATTCCAAACGGTGAAATTACTTACTGGCCGACCTTGGCATTCCACTCCGACAGCCACTTGTCGCGGTTATCAAGCGTCACGTCGGAAGGAATGAGCTGCAGGCTCTTTGCGGTTTCGTCGCCATAGGTGATGTTGTTCGCCACCGCGTCGGAGACCTTGACTTGCCTGTTGGTTGGGCTGTCCACCAGCTTTTCGGCGAGCGCCTTCTGAACGTCGGTCGAGAGCCAGAAATCCATGAATTGCAGCGCAAGGTCCTCGTTCTTCGTGCCCTTCGGCACAACAAGAACGTTCATTCCGCCGGTCTGGCCTTCCTTGGGCGTTGCCCAGGCAAGCGGCAGGTCGAGCTTGGTGAAGGGCGCCCAGGAGAAGCGGCCAATCGGCGCTGCCCAGATTTCTTCCTGCTGCATCAGCTGCACCAGCTGCGAGGATTTGACGTAGAAAGTGACGATCTCGTCCTTCTTTTCGCCGACAGCCTCGATGGCACCGGCAAGATCAGGCGTATCTTTGCCGATGGCCTTGCCCAGCATGTAAAGCGCCGGCGGGCCCTGATTGGTGGTGACATTCGGGAAGGCGACGTGGTCGACAATGCCGTCCTTCAAAAGATCGGCCCAGCTGTCGATCTTCATCTTGTCGGTGCGGTAAACGATTGAAGTGGCGTAGAAATTGACACCGACGCTCATGCCATCGCCATTCGGATCCTTGGCGATGTCATAGAGGTTTTCGATATTCGGAACCTTGGAGGCGTCGATTTTCTGGATCAGATCCTTGCGGGTGGCCGAAAGCGCATCGGCCATGGAGACGATGGCGAGATCGACCACCGGATTGGCCTTGTTGGCCTCCATCTTGGCCAGACGCTCGACGCTGTTGCCAGTCTCGACCACCAGCTTGCAGCCGCATTTCTGCTCAAACGGCGTATAGACCAGTTCCTTGAATTCATCCTGCGCGAAGGCATAGACCGATATCGTCAGCGTCTTGTCCTGCGCCTCAGCGGCCCCCATCGTCAGCATCAGGGCGGCGCCCGATGCAAGAATGATCTTTTTCATGGTGTGAGTTCTCCTGCTGTGGTTTTTTTGGCTTCAATTGCATCATGCTTTGCCTTGCCGGTGGAACCGCGCATGATCAGCGCCATCGGTACTTTCGAAATATCCGCCGTCACTTCGCTGGCAATGCCATTTTCAGTGGCGCCCTCTATCGCACGCAGCAGGGCAGCCACGGCGAGATCAGCTATGCGGCCCATATCCATGCGCATTGTCGTGAGCGGCGGCGTGACCACGCCAGAAAAGATGAGATCGTCGAAACCGGTGACGCTTGCCTTCTCTGGCACCTCGATGCCCTCGCGCTGCAATTCGGTCAGCGCCCGCAGTGCATGCAGGTCGGAAATAGCGGCGAAGGCGGTGAAACCTTCCGCCACCAGATCGGCAAGTCCGAGCCGGCAGCCGGCACCATCAGCCTCCTCGAGGCTATCGATCCAGAGCGTCCGGGTCACACAGGCCTTGCCGAGACCATCACGAATGCCACCGAGACGGTCGTTTTGCACATTGGAATCGCGGTTCTTACCCACCAGCACCACCTTGCGGTGGCCAAGCCCTGCCAGATAGTCACCCACCTGCCGTCCGCCATCCCAATGGTCGGCGGCGACGGTATTGCCTGGAGTCGACGGGCTGTCGATGACGGCGACCGGGCAATCGACATCGGAGATGCGCGTGCCGCGGCGTGGAACGATCACCATGCCATCCACCCCGCGCTCGATCAGCCGGTTGATGGCATCCGTCTGCATGGCGATCTCGCCGCGCGCATCCGCGATCAGCACGCCGTAACCAGCAGTAACGGCCGCCTTTTCAATGGCCTGGGCAATCTGCGGGAAGAGAGGGTTGGCGATATCGGGCAGTACCAGCCCCAGAACGCCCGATCTGCCGGTGCGCAGCGCCCTGCCCGCGGAACTCGGCACGTAACCCAGTTCGCTTGCCGTCTTGCGGATACGCTCCACCAGATCGGGTGAAACGCGGCCCTTGCCGGATAGCGCATTGGACACCGTTGCCACCGACACGCCGAGTGCCGCTGCTATCGCGCTCAGATTGGTGGCAGGCCGTGGCGACGCCATAAAGGATCCGGGAAGGCTGATTAAACGTTTAATCAGGATAAGCGAGGCGCGGGCTGCTGTCGAGTCCTGCGCTGCCGAATTACGGCGAAAAGCTGGGCACGAAGGTTAAATGCCCGAAAAAAGAGCGATTATTTTTATAGGGCCTGGGTGCTGGCAGCGCGGTAAGCCTCTACCTGGCGCACCAGCCAATCCCGAAACAGGACGACCGGAACGTGATTGGCGCGCGAAAGCGGCGCCACCGCATAATAGGAACTGGGGCTTTTCGCCTGATGATCGAAGGCTTTGACCAGCTGCTTGGATTTCAGCTCGTTGTCGATCAGGAACAGCGGCATCAGCGCAACGCCAAGCCCGGCGATACAGGCCTGCGCCACGCTGGAGAACTGCTCGAACCGCATGCCCTGCGGCAGAGCGAGTGACAGGCCCAGGCTTTCGAACCAGTGTCCCCAAGCCCCTGGCCGCGAAGCCATGTGCAGCAACGGCAGGGCGGCTATATCCTCGCCCCTTTCCACCGGGTGGGCGCTGAGGAATTGCGGGCTGCACACCGGCGCGACCATTTCATGCATGAGAAAGGTGCTCTCCGCCCCCGGCCAATCGGCCTGGCCGATATGGATCGCCATATCCAGCTGCTCGCGCTCAAAATCAAACTGGCCGATACGGGTGGCGAAATTGATGGTGATCTCGGGATGGTTCGCCACAAAATCCGGGATGCGCGGCAAAAGCCAACGCGTGCCGAAGGTGGGCAACATGGCGAGGTTCAGCGTATTGCCATGCGTTTTGGTCATGATCTGCAGCGAGGCGGAGCGTATTTCGCCAAGCGCCGAGGCGATGGACTTTGCGTAAGTGCGGCCTTCCACCGTCAGCGCCACGCCACGCGCACCGCGATCGAAAAGGCGTACCCCAAGCTGTTCCTCCAGTGACATAACCTGCCGGCTGATCGCGCCCTGCGTTAGCGCCAGCTCATCGGCGGCAGCGGAAAAACTGCCAAGCCGGGCAACGGAATCGAAAGCGGCGAGCGCACTGGTGGAGGGCAGGAGTTTGCGGCTGAGAGATGTCATGACCTATTACTATAGGTAATGCAAAAATGAGTAAACATGGCTTGCGCGCGTGGGCTCGGATACGAATAATCCGGCCAGCAAATCCGGAGGCACACAGTGAGCGAACGCGCAGCATTCAATTGGCAGGATCCTTTTCTGCTGGAAGACCAACTGACCGATGATGAGCGGATGATCCGCGACAGTGCCGAGGCCTTCGGCAAATCCGAACTGCTGCCGCGCATCTCGGAAGCCTATCTTTCCGAAACCACCGAGCCGGAACTCTTCCGCCTGATGGGCCGCACCGGCCTGCTTGGCGTCACCCTGCCGGAAGAATATGGCGCGGCCAATGCCAGCTACGTGGCCTATGGTCTCGTTGCCCGCGAGGTGGAGCGGATCGACAGCGGTTACCGCTCGATGATGAGCGTGCAATCCTCGCTCGTCATTCACCCGATCTTCGCTTACGGCTCGGATGAGCAGAAGAAGAAATACCTGCCGGGCCTCGTCTCCGGCGAGCTGATCGGCTGTTTCGGCCTCACCGAACCGGATGCCGGCTCCGATCCGGGTGGCATGAAGACCCGCGCCGAGAAAATAGAGGGCGGTTATCGCCTGCGCGGTTCGAAAATGTGGATTTCCAACGCACCGATCGCCGATGTCTTCGTGGTCTGGGCGAAATCGGAAGCCCATGGCAATGAGATCCGCGGCTTCGTGCTGGAAAAGGGCATGAAGGGCCTTTCCGCCCCCAAGATCGGCGGCAAGCTTTCGCTGCGCGCTTCCATAACAGGCGAAATCGTCATGGATGGCGTGGAAGTCGGCGAAGACGCGCTGCTGCCGAATGTCTCCGGGCTCAAAGGCCCGTTCGGCTGCCTCAACCGCGCCCGCTACGGCATTTCCTGGGGCGTAATGGGGGCTGCGGAAGATTGCTGGTTCCGCGCCCGCCAATATGGCCTCGACCGAAAGCAGTTCGGCAAGCCGCTCGCCGGCACACAGCTTTACCAGAAGAAGCTCGCTGACATGCAGACGGAAATCGCGCTTGGCCTTCAGGCTTCGCTGCGCGTCGGCCGACTGATGGACGAGCATAAAATGGCGCCGGAAATGATCTCCATCGTCAAGCGCAACAATTGTGGCAAGGCGTTGGATATCGCTCGCCAGGCCCGCGACATGCATGGCGGCAACGGCATCCAGATCGAATATCACGTCATGCGCCATGCCCAGAACCTGGAAACGGTCAACACCTATGAGGGCACGCACGACGTCCACGCGCTGATCCTCGGCCGGGCGCAGACGGGCATTCAGGCGTTTTTCTGAGGTCTTACCCGTATCGTTTACGTCAAGAAAACAGGCCTTCGGAGATCACTTCGAAGGCCTTTTGTTTTTTTCGAGTTCGGATGCCCAAACGAAAGTCCGGTTCGCTGAAGAGACCCGAATTGTGCCTGCACCGTGAAGCGCCAGGCTCCCCGCGCCTGGCAAGGGGATTGCAAGACCGGATGATATGGCCGATAGGATGCTGTTTCTCGCCTCCTGTCACGCTGGCCAGGTGATGATGCAGCCGGCACTGGCTGACGGCGCGATGTTTGCGGCCGGAATCGGCCGGTAAAACAAGGGAAAGAGTATGGTGATCGTTCCGGCATCTCACCACGAAACCGCTTTCGACGATGCACCGGAGGCCGTCTGGCCCTGGCCGGATAAAAGTGGCGAATGCCATTGCCTCACCCTTCGTTACGGTCCCGACAGCGGAGCCGCCGCTGATATGGCCGCTTCCCTGCCGCCACAGCTTCTGCGGGCGGTGCCCAAACGCAAGGCAGAGTTTCTGGCGGGACGCAGATGCGCCGCAGAAGCCATACGCCGCCTCACCGGGCAGGCAATATTTCCCGGGATGGGAGAAGATCGTGCGCCGATCTGGCCTGAAGGCGTGGTCGGCGCGATTTCCCACAGCGGCGACCGGGCGATTGCCCTTGCCGGCGTTGGCAGCCGGTTTCTCGGCATCGGCATCGATATAGAGAAGCTTTTGAGCGAAGAGGAAGCCGACGATATCGCAACGCAGGCCCTGACGGCACATGAGCTTCACAGCCTCGGCAACGTCATCGATCCATTCATGACCGGGTTGGTTTTTTCGGCCAAGGAGAGCCTGTTCAAGGCGCTTTATCCAACGGTCAGACGGCTTTTCTTTTTCGAGGCGGCAGAATTGTCCGCTTACGATGAGAATGGTTCGGGAGCCCTGCGACTGAGCGCCGACCTGAACGGCAAATGGCGAAAAGGAACGGATATTCCTTTCCGCTTTGGCCATTTCGAAGGCCTTCTGCTTACCCGCGTCCTTCTCACGCATTAAGAGAAAATCTGTCGATTCTGGTCCTGTGATCTCATATTTCACGCCGATGTCGCCTTCACCTCGGAGCTCGAAGCCTCAGCGACGCCACCGAACTCATCCACGAATATGCGACATGCCTTGCCGAAAGGCGCCATCTGCCGCTGGTGCGCAGGTTCATCGAGAAAGCCGGCCGGGCCTGATTGCCCCGATATTCGCGGACACTGTCGGCACCTGTTGATCGTTGCGTTTCCTCCGGCACGGTCCTGCCGGAATCGGTGCCTACCATAGTCGGCCGTTCAATCGGCTTTTCACTCCCCTGTGGACAAGAGAGGAATTCCCGCATCAAATCGCCGCACGAGACTCGTCAGGAGAATGACCATGGAAATATTGCGCTCGGGAACACGGGCATCCGCCAAAGGCCCGGAGGGCTGGTTTACCGGCATGGTCCGCATTGATCCGCTCTTCAACCCCTTCGATGCCGAGCGGGTGCAGGGCGCCCAGGTTACCTTTGAACCCGGCGCCCGCACCGCCTGGCACACCCATCCCCTTGGCCAGACCCTGATCGTGGTATCCGGCCTTGGCCGCGCGCAGCGTGAGGGTGGACCGGTGGAGGAGATTCGCCCCGGCGATATCGTCTGGTTCGCACCGGGCGAGAGACATTGGCATGGCGCCGCCCCCAATATCGCCATGACCCATATTGCGCTTCAGGAGGTGAAAGACGGCAAGGTGGTGGACTGGATGGAACATGTGACGGATGAGCAATATGGTGCATGAAGCCGCTCGTCCGATCTGGCGGATGGATGGCCCGTAACGCAGCGAGCGAGACGACGCGGCGTTTGCACCGGTGGCTCGATGCCATCAGGCAGGAGACGGGTTTGCGAACTGCGACGCCAGAAAATACCGAACGCCATCTAGCCTGAATTGCATGCCCGGGTATAGAAACCCGTCATCCTGTTGATGGAAACCGGGGTTGTCGGATGAATTCAGAGCGTCGTGGAGTTCTCGCATTTCTGGGCGGCCTTGTGCTGGCAAGGCCATCTTTTAGCGCAGCATCAAGCAAGGCGCCTGCCTTCGCCGTATCCCGCTCCAGCTACCAGCCGCGACACGTCCTTTGTTTTCTCGGCGGAAAAAATGGCCTCGCGGCGCTCCAGAAGAGCGCCAGCGCCGCGGTCGATGATTTTGCGGGGGATTTCAGCCTGGATGAAGACTACTCGCAGAATGAGCCGGACGACCGGATGCAACGTTCCTTCAATGTCTGCTGGGACCGCGTCGAACCGGAAGCCTACCAGTCGGAGGATGAAGAAGCGGTGGCCGGACACGGCTCGGTCCTTTATGTGCTCGGCCCGTCCATGGATGCAGAAACAGCCGTCAAGACATCCGTAAACGCCCTCAGATTTGTGCAGCATATGCTCGATAACGGCGCTGTCGCCGTGAAAGGCGAAAGTGCGGGCGTCGCCCATGGAGCAAGGCGCTGGAAGCAGCTCTACGAGCAGTCGCGTGGCGAAGTTGCTGCCGATGATGGAATGGCGCTTGCCAGAACCTGCCGTCTGGCTTTCGCACGCCGCCCCATAGGAGATGATGCCGAAGGTATGACCAGCATTGGGTTTCACCTGATCGGCTTGCCCGATGTGCGGGTGCGCTTCATCAAAAAAGACGAAGATCAGCCATCAACGAACGCCGAGCAATTAAAGATCGCCGCCTTGATGGATGATATCGCCGGGCAAATGGCGCGTGACGGCGTTGAAACCACCCTGAAGGACCGTCGCGCAACCCTTACCGACGACGAGCGGTACGAAGAAGACGAGTATAAATTCAATCCTTTCGGCGTCATGAGCATTGACGGCTTTAAGCTTTGACGTCCTGCGCTACGATGGCTACGGGGCGGGGGGCGGATCGCTCTCGCCGGGCACCAGAAGCATGGGCCATACGTAATGGCGGGCCTGATCGGGATAAAAAGGCGCATAGGCCGGCATGGTCGACAGTAACGTCTGGGCCACCGTCACGCCGAGGTCGTGCAGAGACATGCGGAAACTGGTGAGGCGGGGCTCCAGAAACTGGCCGCGCGGACCATCGCGGAAACCGATGACGGCGAGGTCGCGCCCCGGTTTCAGGCCAGCTTCCGCAAGCCTGCGATAAAGACCGACCGCCATCAGCTCGTAGATCAGCACGATCGCCGTCGGCCGGGGACGCATCTGCAGCCATTCGCTGGCGGCGTGATAACCGCCCTGCTCGCTCGATTTCGCCCGGATGACCAGAGAGGAATCGTAGGCGATGCCGTTGTCTTCCAGCGCACGCCTGTATCCCTCCAGAAAAACGTAGCCGAGATTGATATCGCTGTCGGGCGCTGCAACCGCGATCGAACGATGCCCGGCGGCGACAAGACGATCCACGGCGTTTTTCGCGACGCCTTCGAAATCGAGATCGATCCAGGCGTGATTGTCGCTCGAGGCCGTGCGGCCGAGCGACACGAAAGGCAGGCGGGTCTGCTTCAGGAAATCCACGCGCTTGTCGGTGCGCCGGGTGGCGGAAATGATCATCGCATCCACCATGCGCCGCGCCACCATTCGCTTCAGATATTCATCCGGGTCCTCTTCCCCCGGGCAGGGCAGAACGATGAGATCGAGATTATGTCCGGAAAACACGCTTTGCAGACCATCCGTCACGCCTAAGAAGAAGTTGTCGGAGTTTTCAACGGTCTGCGCGTCGCTGCCTGTCATCAGGCCGATGACATTCGTGGTGCCCTGCCGCAGGCTACGGCCGGACTGGTTGGCGACATAACCCAGCTTTTCCGCTGCTTCCAGAACACGCCGCCGCGTCTCTTCGTTCACATCGGGCTTGCCGTTCAGGGCACGGGAAACGGTGCCTATCGATATCTCGAGATAATCGGCAAGCTGACGGATTCCTTTCATGCACTCCCCTCCCAGGCCCGGCGCGCAAACCACGCGCCCCTTAACGGTCTTGACATATCTAACATCATCGTCATAGTCTCGTAAACGTTTACGACGCTCTGCGCAAATAGGAGTTTGCAAAAGAGCCCGGGGAGATGAGATGACTTTTAATGCCGTTTTATGCGGATGCGGAGCCATGGCCAAAGGCTGGTTGCGCGCCATTCAATCGACGCCAGACATCGCTGGCGCGATCAAGATCGTCGGCCTGGTGGATCTGAACGAGAACACGGCCCGCGCGCTTGCCGAAGAATTCGCCCTTACCGACGCGGTCATCGGCACCGATCTTCGCGCGGTTCTTGCCGAAACGAAAGCCGACATTCTTTTTGACATCGTCATCCCCCAGGCGCGCTTTGCCGTGGTGGAAGCCGGTCTCGCGGCCGGGTGCCATGTGCTCAGCGAAAAACCGCTTGCCGCCTCGATGGAGGAAGCAGCGACGCTGGTAGAACTGGCAAAAAAAGCCGGCAAAATTCATGCCGTGGTACAAAATCGGCGGTTTATTGCCGGTATCCGGCGTCTGCGCCGTGCACTGGAAGACGGCATCATCGGTGATTTGACGGCCATCCACTGCGATTTCTTCCTCGGTCCGCATTTCGGCGGCTTCCGTGAAGAAATGAAGAACGTCCTGCTTCTCGACATGGCGATCCACACCTTCGATGCCGCCCGTTTCGTCGCTAATGAAAAGCCCCTCTCCGTCTTCTGTGTGGAGAAGAACCCGGCCGGCTCCTGGTATGCCCATGGGGCGAGCGCCAACGCCATTTTCGAGTTCTCGAATGATGTCGTCTTCACCTATCGCGGTTCGTGGTGCGCCGAAGGCGAGCGGACCAGCTGGGAAGCACGCTGGCGGCTGATCGGTTCCAAGGGCATGATCGTCTGGGACGGCGAAGACAATTTCTCCGCCTCCGTGGCCGGTGACGACCAGGGGCTTCTGCGTGGATTTAGGGCCGTAAACGTTTCCGAAGACGTTTCCGAGAAGGATACGCGCGGCCATGCCAGCGTCATTCTCTCGTTTCTTGAGTCCATCCGCACGGGCGAGATGCCGGAAACGGCCTCTTTCGACAACATCAACAGCCTTGCCATGGTGATCGGTGCGATTGAAAGCGCCCGCCTCGGCCAGCGTGTTTCCATTGCAGCATAAGGACTGAAAGACGTGAGCAATCCGGCAACATCCATCCGCATCGGCACCATGGTCAGCGCCAGCAAGGGACAGGCGGCTGAGCGCATCGGCCAGATCGCCGATCTCGGCTTTGAAAGCTTCGAGCCGTTCTTCTGGCAGACGACCAACGGTCAGGACCTTGCCGAGCTTGGCAAGCGCTGCCTTGACGCTATCGGCGACCGCGACATCACCATCGGCACGCTCGGCATGTTCGGTAATCCGCTGGAAGAAACGGCGATCGATCTGGATACCCTTCAGGGCTGGAAAGACTGCATCGACAACGCACATCATTTCGGCGCCACCTGCGTTGCGGGTTTCACCGGCCGCCTGCGCGGCAAACCGCTGCCGGAAAGCCTGCCGCGGTACAAAGAGATATGGAGCGAGCTTGCCAAGCGCGCTGCCGACAAGGGCATAAAGATCGCCTTTGAAAACTGCGCCATGGACGGCAACTGGCAGACCGGCGACTGGAACATTGCCCATAACCCAGACGCGTGGGAGATAATGTTCAACGAAACGCCGGACGAGAACATCGGCATCGAGTGGGAACCCTGCCACCAGATGGTCTATCTCATCGACCCGCTGCCGCAGATCCGCAAATGGGCGGACAAGATTTTCCACGTGCACGGCAAGGACGCGACCATCCGCTGGGACGTCATCCGCGAGCACGGCATTTTCGGCAAGGAGAAGTTCGTTTTCATGCGCACGCCGGGCTTCGGTGACAGCAACTGGACGGACATTATTTCCGAACTGCGCCTCGCCGGGTGGTCCGGCTCGATCGACATCGAAGGCTGGCATGACCCCGTCTATCGCGATGCGCTTGAGATGACGGGGCAGGTTCATGGCCTGAACTATCTGAAAAAATGCCGCGGCGGCGATTTCGTCGTCGACCCGACATAACGGAAACCTTTCGGGAGAAGGTTTCCAGAGATTGCAGAGACGATAACCAAGAGGAGGAGATTATGGGTATCGCGAAATACATGATGGCCGGCGCCTTTTTGCTAGCGGGCGTGTCCGCCAGCACCATTGCAGCGCAGGCAGAGGATGTGACGTTGACGCTGTGGTCGCTGGACCGGGACATCCAGCCGGCGCCGAACCTCATCAAGGAGTTCAACGCGCTCAACAACGGTATCAAGATCGAATACCGGCAATTGCAGTTCGATGATGTGGTGAGCGAATCCATGCGCGCCTACTCGACCGGCAATGCGCCCGACATCATCGCCATCGACAACCCCAACCACGCCATGTTCGCCTCACGCGGCGCGTTTCTCGACGTGACGGACATGATCGCGAAGTCGGATGTCATCAAGACGGAAAACTATTTTCCGGGTCCGCTGAAATCGGCGACGTGGGATGGCAAATATTTCGGCGTTCCGAAAGCGACGAATACGATCGCGCTTTATTACAACAAGGACCTGTTCAAGGCCGCCGGTCTCGATGCGGCAAAACCGCCGCAGACCTGGGACGAACTGGTGGACGCTGCCCGCAAGCTCACCAACCCCGCCAAGAATGTCTACGGCATCAGCTTCAGCGCCAAGGCCAACGAGGAAGGCACCTTCCAGTTCCTGCCCTGGGCGCAGATGGCAGGCGCGACCTACAGGCACATCAATACCGATGGCGCGGTGAAGGCACTTGAAACATGGAAAACCCTGCTCGACGAGAAGCTGGCATCGCCGGATACGCTGACACGTAGCCAGTGGGACTCCACCGCCACCTTCAACGCCGGCAACGCGGCCATGGCGATATCAGGTCCCTGGGAAATCGACCGCATGCTGAAGGACGCCAAGTTTGATTGGGGCGTGGCGCTGCTGCCGGTTCCGACACCGGACGCGCCGCGCTCTTCGGCCATGGGCGACTATAACTGGGCGATTTTCTCCAAGACCAAACACCCGGCCGAAGCCTTCAAGGCAATCGAGTTCTTCGCCTCGCAGGACAAGGACATGTTCAAGAATTTCGGCCAATTGCCGGCGCGTTCCGATATTCCGGTTCCGCCGACCGGCAACGCGCTGAAGGACGAAGCGCTCAAGACCTTTGTCGAGCAGCTGAAATATGCCCAGCCGCGTGGCCCTTCGCCGGAATGGCCGAAGATTTCCAAGGCCATTCAGGACGCCATCCAGGGTGCACTGTCGGGTCAGATGACGCCGAAGGCTGCACTTGATCAGGCCGCTGAAAAGATAAAGCTGGTCGAAGGCTGATCTATCCGGGCGGGCGGTAGGTCTTCCTGCCTCCATCCAAAGGTTCCTCCCGGTGGGGCTGCCTGTCGCGACAAGCGGCGGCGGCCCCGACTGGAGCTTGTGAGGATGTTTCATGAAAAAACTGTTTTCCAGCGTCAGTGACGGTCGCGGTTTCGATATCGTCCTTGTCGCCTTTCCCTTGGGGTTCCTGTTCGTCATGGCAGGGCTGCCGCTCATCTACAACATCGTCATGAGTTTTCAGGAAGTCGACATGTTCAGCCTGGGCACCTTCGTGCGCCCGTTCGTCGGTTTCAAGAACTATGTCGACCTGTTCCGGCAGCCCGAAACCCTGCCGATCCTGATGAACACCGTGACCTTCGTCGTCGCCTCCATTGCCGGGCAATTCGCCATCGGCTTTGGCCTGGCGCTGTTCTTCTGGGTGAATTTTCCGGGCGCAACCTGGTTGCGCGGCCTTTTCCTCGTCTCATGGGTCATGCCCGGCCTTGTCGTTGGCGCGATCTGGAACTGGATCCTTTCGGGCGATTTCGGCGTGCTTAATTTCTTCCTGCGGGAAAGCGGCCTGATCTCAGGCAACATTTTCTGGCGATCGGACGCCAACTTTTCACTCTGGGCGGTCGTCATCGCCAATATCTGGCTCGGCACCTCCTTCAACATGATCCTGTTGTCGGTCGGCCTCGCCTCCATTCCCGGCGATCTCTACGAGGCTGCGGAACTGGATGGCGCCAGCGCCTGGCAGCGCTTCTACACCATCACCCTGCCGATGATGCGTTCCACCATCGGCGCGATCGTCTCGCTCGGCCTGATCTTCACCTTGCAGCAATTCGATCTCTTCGCCGCCATTACCGATGGCGGGCCGAACAACAGCTCCAACGTGGCGCAATACTGGGCCTGGGATCTTTCCTTCCGGCAGTATGATTTCGCCAGGGGCGCAACGATATCGGTCATCATGATCGTTTTCGTGATGCTGGCTTCGGTCGTTTATGTGCGCTCGACACGGCATGAGGTGCGCGGATGAGCATCACGAACAGAAACCGGCTGATGCTGGTCATCGCCATCATTCTCGCGATCATCTACCTCTTTCCGCTGTACTGGATGTATCTGACCTCGCTCAAAAGCGGTTCGGAAATGTTCGCCAGCCCCCCCGCCTTCTGGCCCGGCGACCCGCAATGGCAGACCTATGCTTATGTGTGGGAAAGCCGCAACATGGGGCGTTACCTCTGGAATTCGGTGCTGATCGCCTCCAGCGCAGTGTTCCTGATCACCATTCTCGGTGTCGGCTGCGCTTATGTTCTGGCGCGGTATCGCAATGTCTGGGTGGATATCGGCCTGTTCCTCATCCTCATGCTGCAGGTCCTGCCGGCATCATTGATGATCACGCCGATATTCGTCGGCTTCTCGCAATTCGGGCTTCTGGATTATCCACGCCTGTCGGTCATCCTCGCCATTGCGGCCAAAAGCATGCCCTTCTTCGTCGTGCTGGTGCGTGCCACCTTCATGGCGGTGCCGCAGGAGCTGGAAGAGGCCGCACTTGTGGACGGTAACTCCCGCGTCGGCGCGTTTTTCAATATCGTCCTGCCGCTTGCCAGAAACGGCATCCTCGTCAGCGCCATTCTCATCTTCATGCAGGCCTTCGGTGAGTTCGTTTATTCGAAATCGATGATCCAGGCGGCGGAACTGCAGCCCGCCAGCGTCGGCCTCAATTCCTTCATGGGCCCCAATACCAGCGAATGGAACAACATCATGGCCTATGCGACCATGTATGTGACGCCCATTCTCGCCCTCTTCATTCTCTTGCAGCGCCGCATCGTGTCCGGCCTGACATCAGGAGCGCTCAAATGACCCTTCAGATCGAACTATCCGGCGTCAACAAATATTATGGCGCCTTCCATGCCCTGAAAAACATCGACCTCTCCATCAAGAAAGGCACCTTCGTCGCACTTGTCGGCCCCTCCGGCTGCGGCAAGTCCACCCTTTTGCGTTCGCTCGCCGGGCTGGAAACCATATCGGCGGGCGACATGCGCATAGCCGGCACGCTCATGAACGGCGTGCCGCCGCGCAAGCGCGATGTGGCGATGGTGTTCCAGTCCTACGCGCTCTATCCGCATATGACGGTGGAGGAAAACCTCACCTATTCGCTGCGCATGCGCGGCGTCGCCAAGGCGGAAGCCCGAAAGGCGGCGGAAGAGGTTGCCGCCACGACGGGACTTTCAAAGCTGATGAAACGTTATCCGCGCGAACTCTCCGGCGGCCAACGCCAGCGTGTAGCCATGAGCCGGGCGATCATCCGCAATCCGCAAGCCTTCCTGTTCGATGAGCCGCTTTCCAACCTCGATGCCGCCCTGCGCGTCCATATGCGCAAGGAAATCCGCGCTCTGCACGATCGCCTGCATGCTACTTCGGTCTATGTCACCCATGACCAGATCGAGGCAATGACCATGGCCGACCATGTCGTCGTCATGCGCGATGGCGTGATCGAACAGCAGGGCACGCCGCTCGAACTATACGACCGCCCCGTCAATCGTTTCGTCGCGGGTTTCATCGGCTCACCGGCGATGAATTTCATTCCGGCCGTGGTCAGCGCGGACGGCGCGTCGCTTCTGTTGCAGTTCGGCGAAGGAGAGCCGCCGCAGTCGATCGGGGCTCCGGCTTCCCTGCCACCCGGCAAACATGTGATCGTCGGCATCCGGCCGGAGCATATCCGGCCCACGGGAGCGCAGGATGCAGCGTTGACGCAGCCTGTGTCTGCCGTGGAAACGACCGGCTCGGCCACCTTCCTCACCCTTGGCACCACCACCGAGCTGGTTATCGCGGTGCAGGGACGCAGCGCCGTCAAGTCCGGCGAGGTCATCGGCCTCGACATCAACCCGGCCGACATGCACCTCTTCGATAAGGAAACCGGCGTCGGTCTCGGTAACCGGTAAGACATTACCCCTAGGAAGTATGTACTTGCGGGCCGCGTAAGGGCGGCCCGCGCTTGTCGCTTTAGCGTGATTTGAAAATATCAAACAAGCTGCGGCGCGCTGTTGCCGACGTTGAGGTGGCGGTAGCCCGGCCAACCTCGCGGGCTGCAATCGCCGGAGCAGCGGGCCCTTCAATATCTACCCAGCGACCGGCATGCTCGGTGGATTGGCGTTTCAGATAGGTGTAGGGCGTTTCATCCCAACGCAAAACCTTCGCCTGCATATTGTCGAGGATGAAATCTCCCCTGTCCGTCCTGACTGTCAGAATGGCGTGGCCCTCCCCCTTCTCGTCCCGCACCACTGTCATCAGCAGGTCAGAAACGTCGAAGCCGGCCTGGATCAGGCGCCTGCGCTTCTCCAGCGCCAGATCTTCACAATCGCCGGCGCCGTTATAGGGATATTCCCAATAATCCTCGTAACCCCACACTTCCATGTCGGTTCGCTGATCGATCTCGACATTGACGGCGTTGTTGACCGAGACGATGGTTGCCCAGAGATCAGGCGTGAGATTGAGCGGCGGCATGGACTTTACCGGCTGACACTCAGCCGAATGCCGCTGACAGAAGTCGTAATGCCCGATGGGCTGTGAGGTGACCCGGCCCGTCTGCATCGATGGAGAGGCCTGCGCCGGCGCGGCCAGAGCCACGACAGTCAGAATGAAACATGCTTGCAGCGATTTGATGAGATGGGTCATGTTCGTCTCCTGACGACATGAGCTATCCTTGGCCGCTTGAGTTCACATGAAACAAAATGTTCGACTTTTAACGACCCCGATAATTCCCGCGCGAATGGCTTGAGAAGGGGCAACAACGGTAAAGTGAGCGGCGGCAACTTGCCACGCGCGGGCGGCCTGCCTATGAAGGAGCCTTCACCGCAACACGATCCCCATCATAGAGAACGCTGTATGAGCCTGTTTGCGAAGTCTACCCGCGCGGCCGCCATCCTTCTGGCGCTGGCCATTCTCCCTTCTTATGCCGCGGCCCAGCAAATGGTGATCGTACCACCCGGCAACCGCTCGACAGAACAGCCCGAGATACCGCAGGCCTCGGCCATGAGAACCAAAGCGTTCTCCACCACCTATGAGGAAAAATTCCGCAAGACGGTCGATCTCCTGAACACTGAGCCTGGCCTCGTGGGCAAGATCAAGAAGGCTGGCGCGGCCTATGGCATCGATCCGATCCACATCGTTGGCGCCATCGTCGGGGAACATACGTTCAACGTCTCGGCCGTGGATCGCATGCAGACTTACTACATCAAAGCCATTTCCTATGCCGAACTCGATATCAAGTTCAGCTATAACGGCGTTGCGCTGAAAACATTTCTCCAGCGGCCGGAGTTCCGCTCCTGCGAGGCACTGGCCACCACCTCGCAACAATGGAGTTGCCGCGATAGCGTCTGGGACCAGAGCTTCCGTGGCAAGGTTGTGGATGGCGCGAGCTATGAGGCGATCTCCTTCCAGCGGGCCTTCTTCCAGCCCTTTTACGCGGGGCAGACTTTCGGGCTTGGGCAGATCAGCCCGTTGACGGCGCTGCAGGTCACCGATCTCGTGAACAAGACAAGTGGCCTGCCGAAATTGTCGTCGGACAGGCCGAAAGACATCTACCGCGACGTCATGGATCCCGATCGTAGCATCATCTACATCGCCGCCATCATCAGGGATTCCATCGACGCTTACCGGGAAAAGGGCTTCGACATTTCCGGAAACCCGGGCATTACCGCCACGCTCTACAATGTCGGCCAGCCAAGACGCCGCGCCGAACGCCTGCGAACCGCCGTGGACGCAGGTGCAAAAAAGCTGCTGCCGGTGGAAAACTATTATGGATGGCTGATCAACGACCGCCTCGACACCCTGAAAGGCATTCTAGACGGCAAGGCCATCGACCAGCGGACGACCTCTGATATTGGCGGGAAAAAGCAATAGGGACTTTTTGCCGCCGAAAGGCCGGCAATCGCCCGGATTGCGTAAGCTCAGGTCATTTCAGCAAATAACACCATTTTACGCGCCTAGATTGCGATAGCGCCCCCTTTTCGGCAGCAAAAAAGCGAAAACCGCTTTTCCAACTCCCGGAAATTTGCTAGTTGGACCACCACAAGATTTTACTGACGGTAGGATAAACCATCCCCATGCCTGACGAAGGCGACAGTACAGACGGTAGTCGACACCGAACGAGGCTGGCTTGCACAACGCAAAGCCAGCCTCGGATTTTCTTGTTTTCCTCAACGCGACGACTTCCAGCCTCGGATGCTCAATCCGGGGCTTTGCGCGTTTGCACCCATTCCCATAAAGGCTCCTGAACATGGAATTCCTTGCAGATCCGAACATCTGGATCGGCCTCGTCACCCTTATCGTTCTCGAAGTCGTCCTCGGCATCGACAATCTCGTCTTTATCGCGATCCTTGCCGACAAGCTGCCGCCGCACCAGCGGCACCGGGCGCGGATCGTCGGCCTGTCACTCGCGCTCATCATGCGCCTCCTGCTCCTGTTTTCGATCTCATGGATCGTCACGCTGACGCGACCGCTTTTCACCGTCGCCGATTTTTCCTTCTCGGGGCGTGATCTCATCCTCATCCTCGGCGGCGCGTTTCTTCTTGCCAAGGGAACGATGGAACTGCACGAACGGCTGGAAGGTGACCAGAAGCCGAAGCAGGGCAAGGTGGTTCATGCGGTCTTCTGGCAGGTTATCGTGCAGATCGTCGTCCTCGACGCCGTCTTCTCGCTCGACAGCGTCATCACCGCCGTCGGCATGGTCAATAATCTCTGGGTGATGGTCACCGCCGTCTGCGTGGCCATGGCCGTGATGATGGCGGCATCGCGGCCGCTGATGGCCTTCGTGTCGAAACACCCGACCGTGGTCATTCTATGCCTCGGTTTTCTCCTCATGATCGGTTTCAGCCTGATCGTCGAGGGTTTCGGCTTCCATCTGCCCAAAGGTTATCTTTATGCCGCCATCGGCTTTTCCGTGCTCATCGAGGCGGCAAACCAGCTCGGCCGGCGCAACCGGGAAAAGCGCATCACCGCCGGTGATATGCGTGAGCGCACCTCCGACGCCATTTTGCGGCTTCTGGGCGGCCGGGTCGGTGAACAGCCATCCCTTGGCGAAACCGCCGACCTCATCGCCGCGCAGGCAGCGCAAAGCGATCTGTTCAAATCGGAAGAGAAAGACATGATCCGCGGTGTGCTCACACTTGCCGAACGCCCCGTCGTCTCCATCATGACGCCGCGAACGGAGATCGACTGGCTGGATATCGACGCCGACCACGACACGCTGAGACAACGTCTGCTGGAACTCGACCATTCCCGCCTAATGCTGGCACAGGGCAAGCTGGACTCCTTCCTGGGTGTCGCCGCAACAAGGGATCTGCTGCGCGATCTTCTGCATGACGGAAAACTGAATCTTGAGCGCTCGCTGCGCGAACCCCTTGTGGTGCACGAAAGCGCCACGGCGTTGCAGGTCATGGAACAGCTGCGCACATCGCCACTCCAGATGGCCGTCATCATCGACGAATACGGCACGCTTCAAGGTATCGCCACGCCCACGGATATTCTTGAAGCGATTGCAGGCGAGTTCCCGGACGAGGGCGAGGAATCGCAGATTTCGGGGCCGGCCGCGGACGGCTCATGGCTGCTTGACGGCACGGTCGACGTCAGACGCGTATC
Organism: Agrobacterium sp. NPDC058088; assembly: GCF_042885035.1. Classification (NCBI taxonomy): domain Bacteria; kingdom Pseudomonadati; phylum Pseudomonadota; class Alphaproteobacteria; order Hyphomicrobiales; family Rhizobiaceae; genus Agrobacterium; species Agrobacterium sp. NPDC058088. The sequence continues at coordinate 52,353 of NZ_JBHVSU010000012.1, forward strand.
CTATCTCCTCGATATCGATCTGGTCGATGATGCCGACCGTTATTCCACTGTTGCCGGCTACATCCTCTGGCGCCTCAGCCGCCTTCCCGAAGTCGGCGAACGCGTTTCCGGCGACGGGTTCGAGTTCGAGATCGTTTCCTGCTCAGACAGAAACATCGAAAAGATCCGGGTCTGGAATACCAGCCTTGCCGAGGAATGACTTAATCATGGGAGGCGGCCGGCAGACGCGCCTCCCATCGAAGCCATCGAGGTCGTTTTCTGGTCCGGTGGCCACGCGCTCAAAAATGCGTTCTTGCGGGCCCTGTTTCACACGGAAACGGGCTCATCTTGCCGCGCAAGCGAAAGCTCCACGCGCCGCGGACTTGCTTCGGCGCGATCAAGAAACAGGCCGAGAGCACCAAAGAAGATTTCTAGAAAACCTTCAACGGAACCATCATGGCGATCAGCCTGGCGGCCATGACGCCGCGCCAGCATCCGGTAAAGGGCAAGCCGCTGTGGCTCGATATGCGGCAGGGCCAGACCCACGCCCTGACGCAGGCAATACCAGTCGGTGATAAGCTCGATCATCGGCATATCCGCATGGTCGGAGGCAATTCTCTTTTCTCCGAGCAGGCCGGCGACATCCCGCACCGTTTTACCGGCCATTGCCCTAACGATTTCCGCATCCCATTCCCGGGGGAAATAACGATGTGTGATCAATGCCCGCTGGTGATCGCGCAGAAAGCCGCCATAATCGCGCGCCGCAAAGGCCGGGTCCTGCGCTTCTCCGGCAGACGCCATTTCCTGCACGTACCCACGGCAGATGCGGCCATTCACCGGCAGATGGGCCATCTCCACCGTCTCCACGGCGACTTCCTGACGCGAGGAGTGGACGACCTTGAAGGCTGGCGGGAAAGCAACCAGCGACGGGACGGCGATATTGGTGAGTGACTTCTCCTCCTCCCCACGCCGTGTAACCCCTTCCACATGCAGGTGGCCGCTGAAATGTACGGCAAGCCCGGCCTTTATCAGTGCATCCTCCACCGCCTTGCACGGCATGCGCCGCACGGCGGTGGTTGCGCCGAACAGGGCGCTTTCCACACCGATTGCACCATCGAAGGGATCGAGCGCCGGATAGTGGGAAAAGCCGAGCAATGTCTTGCCGAGCGCCCCTGCCCTGCCGCGTACATCGGCGATCCAGTCGAGAATAAAGGGCTTGCAGCGCAGAAGCGCGTTCCAGCCGCCGGCGGTGCTGTCGATGAAGGCCGCCTCCTCACCTCGTCCAAAGCTGCCGTCGCGCGGTTCGAAAATATTGGCGTCGATCATCATCAGCCAAAGGCCCGGCTCCGGTTCGACCAGATAGGACGCATCCATCAGAGTATAGACATTGTGGCCGTCGGGTGAGCGCACCTCGTAAAGCCGGTCCTGCGGCGCATCGGAAAGGCCGAAGGGTGTTTCCCAATGCAGGTAATCCGGCTGCCGGAAATAACCGAAGGCCGCCATGGGGCCGAGACCTTCCGGATAACCCTCGCAATACATGCGGTCGCTGATAACGACCCGTTCTCCCGCCCGCTTCGCGTCGCTCGAGACGGAGAGGCGCTCGCCATTCTCCGCCAGGAACTCCTTGGTTTGATGCCGGCCGCACGGCCCGAAAATATCGTGGTTTCCGGGCAACGCATAAAAGGCAGTGCCATGGGCATCGCGATGACGCTCCAGAATGCCTTTCAATGTCTGCGCCGTCGCGCGTTGGCCGTCATCGGTATAATCGCCCAACAGCACCACATGACGAATGCCGCGCAGCCGCACCTCTTCCAGCGCCGCATGCAGCGCGTGAGTGCTCTCGTTAAAAACCCGGGTGGAGTCGCGCGTTTCCGACCAGCTGCGCATTGTCATGCGCTGACCATCGATCTCGATACCGGGAAATCCGAAATCCGCGGCCGTGTCATGAAAATGTGCGTCAGCGATGACGGCAACGGAGGGAAGCACAGGTGTCAGCATGATAGAGCAGTCTTTCTGCTTGGTCAGTTGAAGATAATTGTCGGAGCGGCGCGTTTCATGTTTTCAAGTTTTCAAGCCTAACCACATTGTCAGCCAGTTTCTGCCGAAAAAGCATCGAAAGGCAACAATGGCGGCATGTTGCGAATATACGCAGCTGCATCTTGCGGTTGATACGCTTGTCTAGAGGTTAACCCTATGTATTTCCAATGATGTAACAGGACCTATGCTACTGGTGACGCCCCGTATTTGACGAGTCACAGATGAAAATACTGATCGCCGTACAAAAACTGCTCGACTTCGTATCCGTCCGGTCCGACAATCCCGACCTTCTGAAAGCGCAGTACAGAGCCTTCACCCGGCAGATGCCGATGATGTATTTCATTTTGCTCTCAAGCACATGGGCGCTTGCCATCACGCATATGCAATTGGCGCCGCTTTGGCTCACCGTTGGCGTTCCCGTCGTTTTAACCGTCGGCTGCACACTTCGGATGGCTTTCTGGTGGAGGACACGCGGTATCGATCCCCGGCCGGAGGTCGCACTCGCCGCCCTTCGCCGCACGAACCGTCTGGCCGCAGGCATCGCCCTCGCCTTCACGCTCTGGTCTTTTTTGCTGGTGCCGCATGGAGATGCCTATACGCAATCCCATGTCGCCTTCTACATGGCGATCACCGTCATTTCCTGCATCTTCTGTCTGATGTATGTGCGGTCCGCCGCCTTTTTGGTGGCGGTCATCGTCAATGGCGCTTTCATCATCTTTTTTATGGCGTCACGGCAGCCGACATTCATTGCCATCGCCATCAACGTACTACTGGTCTGCGCCGGCATGATGTCCATCCTGCTGACCAATTACCGCAATTTCGAGCGCATGGTCCTTTCACAGCAGCGCACGGAGGCGCTCAGCAACGAAAACCTGCTGCTTGCCAATATGGACAGCCTGACGGGACTGCCCAACCGCCGCGCCTTTTTCGCTCATCTGGCGGCCGAGCTCGAAAAGGCCGAAAACAACGGCACCCGGCTGGCGTTAGGTGTCATCGATCTCGATGGTTTCAAGCCGGTCAACGATCTCTACGGGCACTCGGTGGGAGACCGCCTGCTGATCAGTGTCAGCAAGCGTCTCACCGCGAATCTGAAAGCCAGCAAGGCCTTTCGACTGGGCGGTGACGAATTTGCCATCGTCGCCCCGATCATACCTGATGACCGGCAACTCGTCGCAAACGCCAATGCGATTTCCGAAGCGTTGAGGGCGCCTTACCATATGCCGGAAGGAACCGTGCATGTCTCCGCGTCGATGGGAATAGCGGTCTTTCCACACCTCGCCTCCACGCTCGAGCAGCTTTTCGACAGGGCGGATTATGCCCTTTACCATGCCAAGAAAAACCGGCGCGGCGATGCCGTTCTCTTCGATGCGGAACACGAAAAGCAGATCAATATCGAAGCCCGCATCGAGCATCTGCTCAAGCAGAGCGAGATGAAAAACGAACTTTCGGTCGTGTTCCAGCCGATCGTCGATATACGCGATGGAAAAACGGCCGGGTTTGAAGCGCTGGCGCGCTGGCACAGTCCGGTTCTAGGGCATGTGCCGCCCGCGCAATTCTTCGGCATCGCGGAACGGGCCGGTATCGTGGGCTCGCTGACGCGGCCGCTTCTGAGGATGGCGCTGGCCTCGGCATCGACATGGGATCCTTCCCTGCGCCTTTCCTTCAATCTTTCGGCCCAGGACCTCAACTCCCACGAAGGCGTTCTATCCCTGATCGGTATCATCGAAACCAGCAGTTTCGACGCCCGGCGTCTCGATCTTGAAATCACCGAGACGGCTTTTGCCCATGATTTCGAACAGGTGAGGCAATCGGTCGACATGCTGCGCCATCTCGGCTGCGGCATTTCACTCGATGATTTCGGCACCGGTTATTCCAGCCTCACCCGGCTGCACGCCTTGCCGCTGACCAAGATCAAGATCGACCGCAGCTTCGTCACGGATCTGCACGAAAAACCGGCCAGCTACAAAATCGTGAAATCGCTTCTTGCCCTCAGCCGGGACATGGAACTGGAATGCGTGGTCGAAGGGGTGGAGACATCAGCAGAACTTGCCACGCTCAAAGGCCTCGGCGCCACACTGGTGCAGGGCTATATTTATGCGCCCCCGCTTCGTGAGTGGGATGTGGCGGCGTTTCTGTCGCAGCAGACGCGTGAAAAGCGTGCGTGAACAGGCTGACCACGCCCTTCGTCGTAGCGCTCATGCGCGGACCTCGAAGATGCACTGATGATAAATAACCTGTGTTCACCAGCCACAATATTGGATGGAACGGTTTTGCAGTGCGGGAGTTTGTCTTGTGCAACCCAAGACAGGAGGAAGAACAATGGACCACACCAATCACGTACGCCTGGTTGAGACGGAACTCACCCCCTCGGTGCTCGAAGGGGCAACGGTTTACGGCGCGGACGACCATAAGGTCGGCAAGGTCGACCACGTTCACGGTGTTGGAGCCGGCAGCACTGCGATCATCGATGTCGGCGGCTTTCTGGGCATCGGCGCAAAGCCGGTCGCAGTCCCGCTCAGCGACCTCGATTTCATGCGCGATGAAGACGGCGACGTCCACGCTGTGACCACCTGGACGAAGGATCAGCTGAAAGAGATGCCCGAGCATCATCACTGACCCCATCGCACCAAACTTCGCAAGCGCCCGGCATCCGCCGGGCGTTTGTTATATGCGTCGCTGCCTTTCCCTCCCCTCCGCCGGCAAATGGAACCCTTGCGCCCGTCAGGCATTTTCATGGCGCAATAATTGGTTGTGCGCCATTCAAGGGGACAATAATTGAACAGTCAGATTCAGGCCAGCCCGCTGAGCATTGACGACGTGACCGTCATCGACGACGAGAAGGTCAAAAAAGCCGTGACGGCAGCCGCCCTCGGCAATGCCATGGAGTGGTTCGACTTCGGCGTTTACGGTTTTGTGGCTTACGCTGTCGGCAAGGTCTTTTTTCCCGAGGCTGCTCCCGCTGTTCAGACGGTTGCAGCACTGGCGACTTTTTCGGTGCCGTTTCTTATTCGTCCGCTAGGTGGCGTCTTCTTCGGTGCGATGGGTGACAAGTTCGGGCGGCAGAAGGTCCTCTCCCTTACCATCATCATCATGGCGGCCAGCACCTTCTGCATCGGCCTCATTCCGGGTTATGCGACAATCGGCATCTGGGCGCCCATCCTCTTGCTGCTCTGCAAGCTTGCCCAAGGCTTTTCCGTCGGCGGCGAATATACGGGCGCGGCCATCTTCGTGGCGGAATATGCGCCGGACCGCAAACGCGGTTACCTCGGCAGCTGGCTGGACTTCGGCTCGATCGCCGGATTCGTGCTTGGCGCGGGACTCGTCGTGCTGCTCAGCACCGCCATGGGGGAGGCAAGGTTTCTCGATTGGGGCTGGCGCATCCCCTTCTTCTTGGCAGCACCTCTGGGTTTGATCGGTCTTTATCTTCGACATGCGGCTGAAGAAACACCAGCCTTTACGGAACGCCTCGAGCGCGCCGAGGCAGAAGATCGGGATTCGCTGAAAGAACGGCCGATGGTTCCGATCGCGGAAATTGCCAGCAAACATACCCGATCCCTGGCGATCTGCATCGGCATGGTTCTCGTCACCAACGTGACCTATTACATGCTACTCACCTACATGCCGACCTATCTGTCGAAAACGCTGAACTACAGCGAGGATCACGGCGTTCTCATCATCATCGCCGTCATGGTCGGCATGCTGTTCGTGCAGCCTGCGATCGGGCTTCTTAGCGACCGGATCGGCCGCAGGCCGTTTCTCGCGGTTGGCAGCACGGCAATCCTTTTTCTGTCACTCCCGGCTTTTCATCTCATCGCCAGCGGACAGGTCGTCCAGATATTCTTCGGCCTGCTTATTCTCGCAGTCGCGCTCAATTGCCTGATCGGCATCATGGCCTCGACTTTGCCGGCCCTCTTTCCCGCCCGCATCCGCTATAGCGCGCTGGCAATCGCCTTCAATATCTCGATCATCGTCGCGGGTCTGACGCCAACGATAACCGCCTGGCTGGTGGAAGCGACCGAAAACATCTACATGCCGGCCTATTACCTCATGGTCGCCGCCGTTTTCGGCATCGTCACGACCTTCTTCCTGAAGGAAACGGCCAACCGGCCGCTTTACGGCGATACACCCAATGCCTCCAGCCGGAAGGAAGCGAAATCGCTTCTGGCGGAGCAATATCTGCATATCGAAAAAAGCGTCGAGGAAATTGACGAAGAACTCGTCAAACTCGAAGAGCAGAAGAAAATTCTGCAAACCAAACGTGACGAACTCGTCGGCCGTCATCCGGACCTGACCTGACAACGCCACTCATAAACTGAAATGCGCGGCGGTGCATCTCGCACCCCGCGCATTTGTTTCAGTGGTTTTCATTGATCCGCTTTGAGACCAGCTGTGACCTGTCTCAGACAGCGAGGAAGCCACCATCCACGGGCAATACGGCGCCGGAAATCATCCTGCTGTCATCCGAAAGCAGAAGCGCGATGCTCTGCGCCACCTCTTCCGCTTCGGCAAAACGGTTGAGCGGGTGACGAACCATCATCGGCTGACTCTTGGCGGGATCGTTCCATGCTTCCGCCGCCAATTCGGTAAGGGTGATCGTCGGGGCAACGGCGTTAACGCGAATACCGTGGGGCCCAAGCTCCTTGGCGAGAACGCGGGTTGCGCCTTCCAGCCCGGCCTTCGACGCCGCATAACACAGATGATCCTGAAAACCGCGATGGCCGGCGATAGAGGTGATGTTGACGATTGCACCGCCGCCGCCGTTTGCGACGCGGGCGCGGGCGAATTCCTGGCAGGTGACGAGCGCGGCGCGCAGGTTGATGCCCAGCACGGCTTCATAGCCGGCATCGCTCATGTCGAGCACGCTTTCCAGCACATTGATGCCGGCACTATTGATCAGATAATCGCACGGGCCCGCCTCCGCCATGGCGGCGCGGGTGGCGGCGACATCGGCGAGATCGACGCGGATCGACCGGCCGCCGATTTCGCTTTTCAGGCTATCGAGATCGGATTGCGTGCGGCTGATTGCAACCACTTCAGCACCGCGTGCGGCCATCAACTGCGCACAGGCGCGGCCGATGCCTTTGCCTGCGCCGGTGATGATGACGGATTTTCCGGAAAACTGCATGGAACCCTCGTTATTTTGCGGCCGATGCGGCCGGATGATCTAAGCTTGTGACGCGGTTCAGGAGTGGCTGGCGGCGCGAATGGCGCGCGCTGCATTCTGCAACGCAAGAAAGGCGTCGTAGCGTGCCTGATGAACCTTCTGGAACGCGGGATCTGGAGCCGCGCAGCTGGCGATACGCGACATGGCGGGCATCGCCGCCATCAGGTCCGGATAGGTTCCGGCGGCAACAGCGCCGAGCATAGCCGAGCCGAGAAGGACGGGCTCTTCGCATTCAGTGAGTTCGACCGGGAATCCGGTCGCATCGGCCAGCAACTGCCGGGCAAGCGGATGGGCACCTGCGCCGCCGCTAACGCTGATGGTTTCCACCGGCGCACCGTTGCGGGCCTGTGTTTCGATGATCTGGCGAAGCCCGTAGCCGAGGCCGAGAAGCCCGGCCACATAAAGCGCGACGAGAGAATCCACACCCGTTTCCATGCCATATCCGGCGATGACGGCGCGGGCATGCGGATCGGCGAAAGGCGCACGGTTGCCGAGAAACTCCGGCACCACATGAAAATCTTCAGCGATATCAGCGGCGGCAGAAGCGGATGCGGCAAGGCTGATGGCACGGTCCGCGAGCCATACCGGCAAGGCTTTGCCTTCCTTGTCGGCAAGCGCCTTCGCCTCGGCAAAGGCCGGGTGCAATTGCACCAGATAATCGATGGCCGCACCGGCAGCGGACTGGCCACCTTCGTTTAGCCATGCGCCGGGAACCATCGCGGAATAATAAGGACCCCAGACACCCGGCACAAAAGCGGGTTCGGCAGTGGTGGTCATGGTGCAGGACGAAGTGCCGAAGACATAACCGAGGCATTTCGAAGCATCACCGCCGGCAGCCACCGTGCCGACACCGCCGGCATGGGCATCGATCAGGCCCGCCGCAACGGCGGTACCAGCAACCAGCCCCATAGCCTTTGCGGCATCTTCGGTTAGCCCAGCGCCCAGCGCCGTGCCGGGATGGACGACGCTTTCACCGATGCGGCGAAAGCCCTGCTCCGCCAGATCTCCAAGTCCGATCTTGGCGAAATATTCCGCATCCCAGCGGTTTTCATGGGCGAGATAGGTCCATTTGCAGGTAACGGTGCAGGCAGAGCGATCAAGCGCGCCGGATGCCTTCCATGTCAGAAAATCCGTAAGATCGAAGAAGTGCTCGGCCCGGGAATAAATATCCGACCGGTTTTCCCGAAGCCACAGAAGCTTTGGCGTCTGCATTTCGGGAGAGATGCGACCGCCGACATATTTCAGCACGGCATGTTCGCCCGCATTGATGCGCTCCGCCTGTTCAACGGCACGGTGATCCATCCAGACGATGATATCGCGTTCGGGATGATCGGCATCGCCAACCGGCAGGGTCTCATCGTCCGGCCCATGGACGACGAGCGAGCAGGTCGCGTCAAAACCGATGCCGGCGACCTCAGCCGGATCGATACCAGCGCGCGAAACGCTTTCGCGCACGCTATCGCAAACCGCCTGCCAGACCTCTGCACTCGATTGCTCGGCAATGCCGCCATCCTCGCGATGCATGCTGATCGGGCGCTTGGCGGTGGCGAGAAGCTTGCCTGCGATATCGAAGACACCGGCCCGCGCCGAGCCGGTCCCGACATCGACACCAACGAGATAGGAAGCCATTTGCGATACTCCTCGGAGCGGATCATCCGGTGTTTGAACAGATTTGAGCGGCGGAACCGTATCCGGTTTTCCCGCCGCTCCAGAGGTTTTTTAAACGCGGTCGAAGTTGGTCGGCAAGACCAGCATGTCGCGGATGGTGACGGTGCGCTTGCGCGTCAGCATGTAGACGACGGCATCGGCCACTTCGCTTGCATCGATGAGGCTGCCGGATTCCTTGGCCTTGCGGAGGTTTTCCTCCGGCCAGTCGGCCAGAAGTGCGGAAACGACGGGACCCGGAGAGACCTGCGCAACGCGCACGCCGTGTGGGATCATCTGGCGGCGCATGCCCTGCACGAAGCTGGTGATCGCCCATTTCGAGCCGGAATAGACCGGCTCCCAATAGGTCGGGAAGTGGCCGGCAATCGAGCAGGTAACGATGATGTCGCCGGTCTTGCGCTCCGACATGTGGGGTACGACGGCATGAACATTCTTCATGACGGCGTTGACGTTGAGATTGAGCATCTTGTCGATGGCTTCCGGCGTGGTCTCGGTGAGATCGCCGCCGATATAGGTGCCGGCGTTGCAATAGAGAATGTCGATATGATCGACCTTCTTGAGGATCTCGGGGATCATCGCGTTGCAGCTGTCGGCATCGAGCAGATTGGTGACCTGCGGGATGGCGCGGTCGCCGAGCTTGGCGACCAGATCATTCAGGGCCTTCTCGTTCCAGTCGACCATGACCACGGTCGCACCCTGTTCCAAGAGCGCTTCTGTGGTGGCAAGCCCGATGCCGGATGCGGCGCCGGTGATGACCGCAATCTTGCCTTGCAGCGATTCAGACATTTAATTCTCCTGCGTTTATGAAGATGTTTCCGGGCCGGCTCAGCGCCATTCGCGCCCGATATAGATGGCCAGCAGGATGATGCCGCCCTTGATGACATCCTGCAGATAGGGGTTGATGCCCATCAGATTGAGGCCGTTATTGAGAATGCCCAGCAGCACCGCGCCGATAAGCGTGCCGAGAATGAGACCTCTTCCGCCGGCAATCGCCGTGCCGCCAAGAACGACGGCAGCGATAGCATCGAGTTCAAAGCCGACACCGGCATTGGGCTGTCCGCTCATCAGGCGGCCGGTGAGGATCAGCGCGGCGAAAGCGGCCGTCACACCCGAAATGCCATAGACGGCGAGCTTGACGCGCTGGGTCTTCACGCCCGAAAGACGGGCCGCCAACTCGTTTCCGCCGAGAGCATAAACGTGACGACCAAACGCCGTGCGCTGCAACAGCACCCATGCCACCGCATAAATCACCACCATGATGATGACGGGAACTGGAACGATGCCGACGCGGCCGACGCCGAACCAGGAAATCCAGCTCGGAATGCCGCTGACGGGATAGCCGCCGGAATAGATAAGGCCGAGGCCACGCGCCATGCCCATGGTGGCGAGCGTGACAATGATGGCCGGCATCTTGCCCCAGGCGACGAGCGCCCCGTTGAAGATGCCGATGCCGAGACCGATGAACAGGCCGGCCGGCAGGGCAACCGCCGGAGACAGGCCGGTATTCACCATCAGGCCCGCGGACAGCGTTCCGATCAGCGCCATGACAGCGCCGACCGACAGGTCTATGCCGCCTGTGAGGATGACGAAGGTCATGCCGACGGCGAGAATACCGACGACAGAAACCTGTCGCAGCACATTCATGATATTGTTAACGCTGAAGAAATTGTCGCTCGCAAGCCCCATGAGGATCGATACGACGATAAGACCCGCCAGCGGCAGGGCAAGCGGTGAGCGCAGCATGGCACTGAGACTGAAACCGCCCGTTTTCGCGGCAACGCCGGTGTTTGCATCAAGCGACATGTTCAACTCTCCCGGTGGTGGCGTTTGTCATTATTGTTTCTGAATTGATGTCGTCTCCCTCGACCGTGGCGACGATGCCGCCGGAGCGGAAGACGCAGACCCTGTCGGACATGCCGATGACTTCCGGCAGTTCCGAGGAGATCATGATGATCGAGTAACCCTTGGCGGCGAATTCGCGCATTAGCGAATAGATTTCCGCCTTAGCACCCACATCGATGCCGCGTGTGGGCTCATCGAAGATCAGCACGCGCATATCGTGGTTCAGCCAGCGGGCAATGACGATCTTTTGCTGGTTGCCGCCGGACAGGGTATCGACACGGGCATAAGGCCCTTGTGCCTTCACCTGCACCTGCGCCATCGCCTTCGTCGTGTACTCCAGTTCCTTTTTGAGATCGAGGAACCAGTGCGCCTTGCGGTATTTGCCGTAGTTGTTCAGCGAGATATTCTGCAGGATGGAGAAGCTGGTGATCAGTCCCTCTTCCTTTCGGCTTTCCGGCAGCAGGCCAATGCCGCGCATCAGCGCATCATCGGGGCCGGAAAAACGCGTCTCCACACCATCGAGCTTGATCTTGCGACGCGAGGCTGAATGCGCCCCGAGCATGGCGAGAACAGTTTCCGTACGGCCCGAGCCGACCAGCCCGGCAAAACCAAGAATTTCGCCCTTGCGTAGCGCGAAACGCGAGACAGGACCGCCCTTCTTCAATTGCAGCTCTTCGACTTCGATCACCTTTGCGGCGGAAGGATCAAGTTGCGGCTTGGGCGGGAAGCTGGCCTCGATGCGCCGGCCGACCATCATCTCCACCAGCCGATCGTTATCGACCTCCGAGGTCAGGCACGAGCCGATCAATTCGCCATCGCGCAGAACGGTTATGCGGTCGCAGATCTCGAATATTTCTTCGAGGTGGTGCGAAATGAAGATGATTGCCACGCCCTGACGGCGCAACTCACGCATGACCTTGAACAGATGTTCGGTCTCGGAAGGCGTCAGCGTGGCGGTCGGCTCGTCGAGCACGAGAATGCGGGCATCAAGCGACAGCGCCTTGGCGATTTCGACAAATTGCTGCTGGGCGACGGACAGGCGATGCACCGGCACGTCCAGCGGAACATCTACGGCGAGCCGGCCCATGATTTCCGCTGCGCGCTTGCGCATCGCGCCCTTGTTCAAAAGGCGCAGCGGCCCGCGAATTTCGCGGGCAAGGAACATGTTTTCAACGGCGTTGAGATAAGGGATCAGGCTGAATTCCTGAAACACGATGCCGACACCGGCGGCTATCGCCTCATCGTAATTGGCAAAGCGGCGATCCTTGCCGTCAATGCGGATCGTTCCCTCGGATGGCTGCAAAATGCCGCACAGGATTTTCATCAGCGTCGATTTGCCGGCGCCATTCTCGCCCAGAAGCGCATGCACCTCACCGGCGCGCGCCTCAAGGTCCACGCCACGCAGGACTTCGATCTTGCCAAAGCTTTTTCTTATTCCATTCAGTTCCAGCATTTCACCCTCCTCAATGGTCGGGATTTAACCCCGCCCCCATACGAGATGGGGACGGGGCTTGGGAGGAGTTCTTACCAGCTGAACTCGCCGGCGTTCTTGCTGTCGACCACCATGACATCGATCGGGACTTCCTTCGGCACGACGCGAGCGCCCCACTTCTGGGCGAGCGCCATGGCAAGGCCAACGCGAACCTGGTCACGCGGGAACTGCGCGGTGGTTTCGATGAAAGGACCACCCTCGGCAATCGCCTTCACAGCTTCCGGAGCACCGTCGACCGAGGTCAGCTTGATGTCCTTGCCGGAACCCTGGATCGCAGCCAGAGCGCCCATCGCACCGCCGTCGTTCACCGAGAAGATACCGGCGAGGTTCGGACGCGACTGGATCATGTTTTCAACGACGCCGAGAGCAACGGAGCGGTCCTGACGGCCGTTCTGCGTATCGACCAGCTTGATCTCGGGGAATTCGGCGAGAGCTGCCTTGCAGCCTTCGACGCGCTGCAGGATCGGAACGACCGGAATGCCGTCGAGAATGGCGACTTCACCCTTGCCGCCGAGCGCGTCACCGAGATGCTTGCACGACTTGTAACCCGCGTCACGGTTCTTCGAGCCCACGAAGGTGTCGACCGGGCCGTTGGCGTTGGCGTCAACCGCAACAACGATTACGCCGGCAGCCTTGGCAGCATGCACGGCGGCTTCGATGCCGGCGCTGTCGGTCGGGTTCAGAAGCAGAATGTCGATCTTCTGCTGCAGCATGTCTTCAACGTCAGAAATCTGCTTGGCCACATCGTGGCCGGCATCGGTCACGACAACGTCAGCGCCAATGCTTGCTGCGGCTTCCTTCAGCGCTTCCTGCATCGACACGAAATAGGGGTTGTTCAGCTCCTGGAAGGTCATGCCGATCTTCAGCTTTTCCTGCGCCAGCGCCGGAGCGGCCATCATTGCAATTGCGGCTGTCGCCATCAGAAACTTGGATTTCATTTTCATCTCACTCTTCCTCCCATTAGGAAAGTTGGGGCAACAGGTGCCCGTTTCCGGACAGACCTCTGCCCGAATTCTTAGAAATTGGCGATGTGTCGCTGGTTTACTCCGCCATCACAGCTGCCTTCTGGGCCGCAAAAATGGTTCGGAACCTCGACGGTGACATTCCCTTGAGTTTGAGGAAATGCCGGTTGAAATTGGAAAGGTTGGAGAAGCCGACATCGTAGCAGACCTCCGCCACCTTCACATCCTGATCCGCCAAAAGCATCTGGCAGGCGAGATCAATGCGTAACTGATTGCGATACCGCACCAGCGTCGTACCCGTATGGCGCTTGAAGGCGCGGGAAAAGGCGCTCGGGCTCTGGCCCACCATGTCGGCGAGGTCGATTTCCTCGACCTGTTCGGTCAAATGTTCGCGCAGATGCGACAGTGCGCGGTTGATGCCGCTATCGCCAATGCCCGTCAGATCAAGCTCGTAGCTCAGGCTTGCCAGCACCTCGGATGTCGGCGCATTGACCAGCAGATCGAGAATTTCCCAGAAAAGCGCCAGACGCGTCAGCCCCTGCGCCTCGATGAGCCGAAGGATCAGCGGACGGACCCGATCGCTCGTCTCATCGTCAAAGAGAATACCGCGACGGCTGCGATCCAGAAGCGCGCGCACCACTTCCATCTCGGACATGGAGGCGCAGGCATCCTCGATAAAACTCTCCGGAAACTGGATCACGAGGGAACGTGTCGGCACAATTTCGTCCGGCTCGATCTCGCTGATCCAGTTCTGGGGGAGATTGGGGCCGGTCATGATAAGCTGACCGGGGCCGAAGCGGCCGACGAAATCACCGATATAAAAGGTGCCGGATGTCGCGACGACCAGATGAATTTCATATTCGGGATGATAATGCCAGCGCACGGTGCGGAACGGATAGCCATGCCGCCAAGCAGCGAAAGATTCGCCCTTGCGGATGTGCACCAGTTCCAGATCGGGCTGCATCATAGTTCCTCCCATTCATACGTCCGCCGCATTCACGGAGCGGGCCATTCCTCTTTATGGCTCGTCCCAGGCGTTGATGAGGAGCATAGGGCGGGCCGTGGCTAAGCATCCACATCACGCCGAAGAAATTGCTGATACTTTTTTGACTCATTTTTGTCGAGAAATGAATAGCCGCCCGATAGGGCTGATTACGAACGTGGCGAAGGCGGCGATTTTTTTGCTCAATTTGCCGTGATGCGCCCAAACAATGCGCAACCGAATAGGATTTATGGTGAAATTTTGACGTGTGGCCCACCGGATGCCGGCGGGCCACACTCATACTTTTCCGTAACATCTCTGCCGCTCATTCATCAGCGGCAAGCCATGTCCGTTATTGCGGCATCACGATCTGCAGTTTCACATCCGTTTCGCGCGCTTCTACCGCGCGGTCGAAACCGGCAATGCTGTCTTCGAAGGGAATTGTCGCGGAAATCAGCGGCTTCAGGTCGACCTTGCCGGATGCGATGAGCGACACGGCGCGGTCATAGACATTGGCGTAGCGGAAGACCGTCTCCACCCGCAGCTCCTTGGCCTGCAGGCCGACAATATCGACCGGAACCGGATCGACCGGCATGCCAACCAGCACAATGGCGCCGCCCGGACGCGCCAGTTTCGCCATGCCGAGCACGGCGGGCGCCGCGCCTGAGCATTCGAATACGATATCGCAGCCCCAGCCATCCGTGGCGGCCGAAACCGCTTCGGCAAGGTTACGCTCGCGGATGTTGACTGTCTCGATGCCGTCATAGGCGGCGATGATATCGAGCTTCGGCTGAGCGAGGTCGGCAACGATGACCTTGGCGCAACCGCCGGCAAGTGCTGCCAGCGCCACCATCATGCCGATCGGACCTGCGCCCGTGACAACGGCGATATCACCTGGCTGAATGCGTGCCCGCAGCGCTGCCTGCATGCCGATGGCGAAGGGTTCGACCATCGCGCCTTCGGCAAAGGACACATTGTCCGGCAGCTTGTAGGTGAAGGCGGCGGGGTGAACGATCTCAGGCGTCAGGCAGCCATGGATCGGGGGTGTCGCCCAGAAGCGGACAGCGGGATCGACATTATAGATGCCGAGCTTCGAGGCCCGAGATGTGGGATCGGGAATACCCGGCTCCATGCAAACGCGGTCGCCGGCCTTCAGATGGGTAACGTCAGAACCGGTTTCGATCACCGTGCCGGACGCTTCATGGCCCAGCACCATGGGTGCGTTGACGACGAAATGGCCGATCTTTCCATGGGTATAATAATGGACATCGGAGCCGCAGATGCCGACCGTATGGGTGCGGATGCGCACATCCTTCGGTCCGAGTTCTCCCGATCCTGCTCCACCCGGAATATCAAAATCCCTGAGCGAGAGCTTGCCTTTTTCTTCCAGCACCAGTGCCTTCATCTCATCCTCCATGGTTCGCGATACGCCTGGCAGCGAATTCTGTAAGCGTGATGGCGTGCAACTTCGGCAAAAGTAAATAGAAATCCGCCGGATCGTCCGGTTTTTCTTCCCGAAGGAAAAACTGTATCGAGTGGCCTGCGATTTCTCATCACTGGCGAGATGTCACGGCCTTTCGGTAACGCAGGATAAGGCATGATTCGTCGCCAGTCTCGGGGCATACATCCCCGCAAGGCCTTCAGGCCGAGCCTCCCTGAAGCTTCTCGCCCGGCAGCCAGCTCGCCTGCTTCATCCGCTTGGCAACCCGCGCTTCATCGAAAGCTTATCGTTGTCTCAGGCACGCAGCGCGGCGGCAGGAGACTGTCGATAAGCTAGCAGCGCCGGTATCGCCGCAAGAACAGCGGCAAAACCAAGCAGGAAGAGCGCAAGACGTAGATCTTCCCCGGTGAAGCCGACCGGCAGGATGACGCCACTTTTTGCGGTGAAGAGCTGTGCACCAATATGGGCAGCGCCCAAGCCCAGCAGAAAACCGATGCCGACGCCAAGCGCCACCAGAACGAAAAGCTCAAGCCAGACGATGGCGAAGACCGAGCCGCGGGGGGCACCGAATGCCCGCAGCGCGCCGATCTGCCGACGCCTTTGCCCGACATGGATGACCGTTACCAGCATCAGTGACGCCGCCACCAATGCTTGCGAACCGGCGGCAACCGCGCTCAGCACCGCCTTGGCATCGCCCAGCGTCGCATAAAGGCCGGTCAGCACTTCACCCGGAAACACGCCGAGCGTATTGCCGCTGCGGTATTCCTGCCGAAGGCGATAGGCATCAGCGATGGTTTTCGGCTTGACGAGAATGGCAGGCAGGCCGGGCAGGCCATCGCCAAAATTCTCGGCGATCGGCGCATCGGGATCGATGCCGCCATGATGCTCGGCCTCGGGGTGTCCGCCGTCTTCATGAGCGTGATCGTGACCGTCTCCCTGATGATCTTCGCCGGCATGTGTATCCGCATCGCCCTCACCATGTCCTTGCGCATGACCATGGTCCCCACCGAGACCATGAACGTGCCAGACGGCCTGTATGGGTACGAGAATGGCGCGATCCCAAGGCGTACCGGTCGGCTGCAGCCTGCCGACAACCGTATAGGCGATCTCGGTATGGGTGTGGCCGCCGGTCTCGGCGCTGCCATGCATCGGCTTGATCTCGGCGCCGAGGGAGAGATTGACTGCGGCCCCAAGCACGGCTTCACCTTCCAGCGCGAATATTTTGCCCTCGGCAAAACCCGGCGTCGTATTGCTGACGAGGCTCGTCGTTGTGCCGACGATGGGATAACCGGCAAAGGAATCGCCAAATCCGACCGGCGCTGCCCAGGCAACGCGTGGATCGGCGGCAAGCTTCGTCAGAACGGCGCCATCCACAAGCGGCAACGGTGCCGCCTGCAGAAAGATGGATGAGAGGATCAGCTGGGTTTCGCTGCCGGCCGCGCCGATGACGAGATCGAATTTATCGGCGGCGCGCGCGCTGCCAAGACGCAACGAACGTTCCTGCAATGTGACGGCCACACCAAGCGCGGTGGCCAACGCCACCAGGAGGACCACGACCGCCCCGCCCAACCACAGGCGACGCAGGTCGGCAAGGATGAAGCCGATCATGCCGCGATCTCCTCGCGCCCGCTATCGGCGATCATACGACCGCCGCTGAGCGTCAAGCGCCGGTCAAGACGGTCGATCAGATGCGGATCGTGGCTGGCGACGATCAGCGTGCTGCCGGTGCTGGCGGCGACGGACAGCAGCAGGTCGCCGACAGCTTCTCCGCTTTCGAGATCGAGGCTTGCGGTCGGCTCGTCGGCGATGATGACACCGGGGTTGCGCAGCAGCGCACGGGCGATGGCGACACGCTGCATTTCACCGCGCGACATGGTTTCGACGTGTTGCCCGTGGCGTTTGAGGCCGACGGTCGCAAACAGGGATTCGGCACGCTTCATCAGGTCCGCATCCGCCACACGTGACAGGCGGGCGGGCAGCAAAATGTTATCCAGAGCAGACAGGCCGGGAAACAGGTGAAACTCCTGCATGACAAGGCCGATATTGGCCGCGCGCCATCGGTCACGGCGCCCCTCCGACAAATCGGCAATATTCTGCCCGGCCCAGACGACGCTGCCGGCCTGCACGCGCTCGAGACCGGCAATGATGTTGATCAGGGTACTCTTGCCCGAGCCGGAGCCGCCAGTCAGCGCAACACGACTGCCGGCGGCGATGTGCAGATGGTCGAGAACGAGGACCAGCGACGCAAGTCCCGGAAACGAGACGGCAAGATGATCTATCTTCAGGGACAGCATGGTCTCAAACCGTCGCGTATTCTGCCTGGCGAATGCGCAGCAGGCTGACGAAACCGGTCTCGGGATCGGTCCAGGAGCCTGTCTCCAGCGTGCCGCGCACTTCTATCGTCTGGCCGGGCTGGGTGAAGGTCTGTTTTTCGCCGAGATAAACGACGACGATATTGTCCGGCCAGTCGGCATCCGTGGAGCAGAAAGGGCAGATAGACATGGGTATTTCGGTCAGAACGAAAAACTGCGCTTCGGCCTTCAGCGGCGGCGCCATGAAACCGCGCATGGCGATTTCCCTGCCGTTCAGCTGCTTGACCTTTTCGGAGAATTCCAGCCCGAGGACGCCGACCTTGCCATAGAGTTCGTCAAAGGTAAGATCGCTTGTCGCCTGCGCGCGCGTACCGGCGGCCAGCAGGGGCAGACCGGCGATAAAACCCAATGTCTGGCGGCGGTTGAACCGCGTCTGCTCAGGCTTGCCCATGACCATCTCCTGTTTGGAAGGTTTTTCATCGCCAGCCGTCTTTGACAGGCAATGCAATACCGGAAGTGACGGCAAGGGCACGCCATTGTGGGCGCCCCCTTGCCGGGTTCATAGCTTAGTTGGTCTGTTTCGTACCAAGTGCGAAAGCTTCAGCGAGCCCTTTGTAAACATCGCTCTGTTCCATGTAGCCGCGGAAACCGTCTGCACCGGGGCCTTCGGCCTGTAGCACGACGTCGTCAACGGCATGGACACCACTCTCCGCGCTCTTCGGAAGGATGCCCGTAATGAGCACGGCGCCGGGAACATCCTTGTACTGCTCGTTGGCGATATATTCCTTCTTTTCGTTCTGCACGGCTGGCGTGAACGGGCCATCGAGCTTCGGACGGAAGGTTTCGTAGTGATCAGGACCGTTATTGGCGTTCAGGAACAGGCGACGCGAAACGTCGATGTTATCAGGATAACCATCGCCGTTCTTGTCTTCGTAGTTCGGGAAACCGGCTTCGGCATAGGTGCCGACCTTTTCACGCATATCGGTGCCAGGCTTGTTGTCATCAACGGTGCCGATGATGGAAACGCCATGCGTGTGGTCGCCGGTGACGATGATCAGCGTATCCGGGTTCTTCGCCGCAAATTCGCGGGCGATGCCGACGGTCTTGTCAAATTCGATCGTATCGACCACGGCGCGATCCCAGTCGAGCGGGTGGGACATCTTGTCGACATTGGCCGCTTCAACCATCAGGAAGAAACCGTCCGGGTTCTTCGAGAGATTGTCGAGCGCGACCTTGGTCATTTCAACGAGACCCGGCTGGTCCGGGAACTTGGCCGTGGTGCCCTTTTTCAGGAAATCGCGGTCAAGCGTTGTATCCATGTTGCCGGTGTGGAACAGGCCGAGGATCTTGCCGGTATTGGTGCCCGACGCCGCTGCGAGTTCCGCCTTGCTGGTCGCCAGCGTGTAGCCGGCTTCCTTGAACATGGCGATATAATCCTTGTCGTCCTTGCGCTTGGACCCCGCCGTGGCCTGCGGCAGGAAATAGGCGGAACCGCCGCCGAGAAGAACATCCGGCTTCACGTCGAACAGCATGCCGTTGATCTCGGCCTTGTCGCCACGCTTGCGGGTGTGGGCAACGACGGCAGCCGGCGTCGCATCCTGCACTTCGGCGGTGGTGATGATGCCGATCGATTTCCTGGTCTGACGACGCAGCGCTTCTGCCAGCGTTTCAACCTTCGGATCGTCGAGCGAGGCGGGGGTGCGGTCGGCGTAAACACCGATTGCGTTCACGGCGGTCTTGTGACCGGTCATGTAGGCGGACATGATGTTGGCGCTGTCGGTGGCGACGGCGTCGGTGGCGGAGGTGCCGACGAAGGCGACCGGCGGCACGTCGTCCATGTTGAGACGGCCATTGGCCTTGCCCTCTGTCATGCCTTTGGACATGATGCGGGCGGCGGTGCGATGGGCGACCGAAAGGCCGTCGGCAATCAGGAAGATCACGTTCTTGGCTTTCGCCTGGGCAGGCGTGCCATAAACGGTCCAGGTGACGTTCTTGGTTTCGGCGCCGGCTGAGACTTCAACCTTGTAGTCACCGGCATTGGCAAGCGTAACGCCGCGCAGGATGACGGCCGAACCGAACACCTTGTCCTTACCCTTTTCCTCGGCGACGAATTCCGCGTCCTTGCCGAGGGCTGCCTTGTAATCCTGACCATTAACGGTGATCTTGACGTCTTCCGGCTTCACGACGGAAGCGAACTCGACTTTGAAATCAAACGGCGAACCGGTCAGGATCGTGGCACGATCCAGCGGATAAACCTCGGCAGCCTGGACGGCGGCGGCAAGAATGGTCGAAGCGACCAGAGTGGCAACAATTTTGCGCATAATCCCCTCTCTCGAGATATGTGAAAACTACAACCTCTCCTAGACCCGCCATATGACAGTCGCATGACTTGCAGATGGTCGTATCGGACATATCGGGCGTGACGGAGCACGGGGATTTCGCCCTGCACAGGGTCAGTTTTTCCTGATCCGCAATCCCTCCAGAAACGACCGGAAACTGTCGACCGCCCGTTTCGAAGTCGTTTCGGGGTCGTCGGAATTGGCGATCCATTGGGCGGCGCTACTGCTTGCCGCATTGATAAAGCGGGCGCATGCCTCCGGATCGATGTCGCCGATGGTGCCCTCCTCCTTCAGAGCGCTGAGGCTGCGCGCAACGGCCGAGATACAGCCATTGGCATTTGGCCAGCGCGACGGATCGCCGAGCACCGCCGGCCCATCGCGAAACATGATCCGCTGGATTTCCGGTTCGAGAGCCATGCGCACATAACCGAGATTCTCCTCGACAAAGCCCTCCCATCGGGAATTGGCCTTAGAGGAGATATCGCAGAGCCTTTTTGTCATCTCGGCATCGATTTCAGCCACGACCGCCGACAGCAGGCCTTTTTTGTCGCCAAAATGATGGTAGAGCGCGCCGCGGGTGAGACCGGCTTCGGCGGTGAAGTCATCCATCGACGCTTCCGCATAACCGATGCTGCCAAAGGCCTTGCGGCCGGCAGCCAGAAGCTTAGTCCGCGTCTCGGCAATCATTTCGCTGCGAGGTTTGCGCATTTTTTCTCCATTCTCCACATACGAGGCGTATATTAGTTGACATACGCACCGTATGCAATTGTCTCATTTACATACGCCACGTATGTATGTGGTGGACACCCTTTGAACAAGGTGCATCCCAATGGCTAATCCATACAGAGAAATTTTCCGCGCTCCAGGGGCAAAAGGCTTTTCCGTCGCCGGTTTCTTCGCCCGCCTTCCCATCGCCATGGCCCCGATCGGTATCGTCGCCATGCTTTCGCAGACCCATGGGGAGTATTGGCTGGCTGGCGCCGTTTCGGCCACCTTCGCCTTGACCAATGCCGCCGCAGCACCACAAATCTCCCGGCTGGTGGATCGCAAGGGGCAAAGCCGCGTCCTCATCCCCGCCACCATCGTCTCGGTCATCGCCTTTGCGGCGCTGATCATCGCAACAAGCCAGAGATGGCCGGCCTGGACGCTGTTCCTTTCCGCCTTCCTCGCCGCCGCAATGCCGAGCATTCCAGCCATGATGCGCGCCCGCTGGACGGAAATCTTCCGCGACCGGCCGGAACTCAATACGGCCTTCGCGTTCGAATCCGCCGCCGACGAGCTGGTTTATATTGCCGGCGCATCGCTTTCCGTCGGCCTTGCGGTTTCGCTCTTTCCGGAAGCCGGCATGATGATCAGCACCACCTTCCTGGCGCTCGGCAGCTTCGCCTTCCTGCTGCAACGCTCGACCGAACCGAAAGTGCGGCCGGTGGAAAGCGGACACCGGCAGCGTTCGGCCATCTTCCTGCGCCCGGTGCAGATCATCACGCTCGCCCTGATCTTCGTCGGTTCGACCTTCGCCACGGCCGAGGTGAGCGCCGTCGCGATCACCAAGGATCTCGGTCAGCCGGAAGCGGCCAGCCTCGTGATCGGCGTCTATGCCATCGGCTCCTTCGTGGTCGGCCTCATTCTCGGCGCGATCAATCCGAAAATGCCGCTGCAGCGGCAACTGCTGATCGCCGTCAGCGTGCTGGCGCTCACCGCTCTGCCGCTCCTCGTCGCCAATACCAGCGTTGCCCTGCTTGCCGTTGCCGTCTTCCTCAGCGGCGTGGCAATCTCTCCCATCTTCATCACCTCATTCGGCCTGATTGAGCGCCGCGTGCCGGAATCGATGCTGACGGAAGGCGTGACCTGGGTCATGACCGGTATTGGCATCGGCATGGCGCTCGGCGCCTTCATCTCCGGCTGGGTGATCGATAATTTCGGCCCGGATAACGGCTTCTGGGTATCGGTTGTCGCGAGCCTGACCACGGTCGCCATCATCGGACTTGGGCAGCGCAGCCTGTCTGGAGAACCCGCACATTTACACTCGGCACCTGCGGTCGAGCAGCCTGCGGAATAAGAAGAGACACAGAAGTCTTGCAGGACGACGAGCCTCGAGACAAACGGAATAAGAACGGGCTGAGACTGCGAGCTCAGCCCATACGCTATGAACATGTCCCTAGACAATGCGGGAAACCGACCATCTTATTGCCGTTCAAAAAGGTCCGTTATTGAAGATGGGCGTGGATCGCGCGCGCCAGAACCCGCGTATCGGCGATTGTTGTGTGACAGGCGGTCTAGCATAATTTTTCCTCCCAGATCAGGCGATATCAGCGGCAAGTTCCTTGCAGCCAGTTTCTAGCAGATGGCCCAGATGCGATACGAAACTGTTCCAGATATCCATGCGGAAACGGTTTTCTCCATCACGCCACAGCACCACGGTCACACCGTCGAAAATCGTCCGGCGTCCCTCCCCGATGCCGATCGTCTCGATATCGCGGGCGCAGCCTAGCGTCAGCAGTTCGGCGGCCTGCGGACCCTCGATCAGCAGCGTCACTTCGCGCCCGGAAATATCGACAAGACTGTGCGGAAGATCGGCGTAAACGCCAGCACAGGCGGCGATTAGCCTGTTGATTTCCGCCGTTGGTGCAACGACGGTCCACTCGTCGGGACCAAGCCGCAGAACTTCAATGTCGCCGGAAGCGGCGCGGGTGCCGATCCGGTCGGGCAAGTTCAGGCCGAGGGCAGCGTTGAGCGGTGCCAGATCGCCGCGCGCCCGCAGCGAAAACCGGGCCTGTGCGGCCGAGACGCTGACCCGGGCTGCCTTGCTCTCGGCCAGCGTGCCGGGAACGGGGGAGGAAACGCGCATGTTCATTGTCATCTCCGGATCAGATTTTCAGGCGTGTGTTTTCGGGATCGACAAAGACCATCCCGGTGATTTTCGCGGCGATGGTACGGTCCAGCATCGGGATGTAGACGGTCTCGCCCATACGCTCATGACCGCCCTCCACCAGCGCCAGCGCGATCGGCTGGCCAACGGCATCCGAATGGTAGGATGATGTAACGTGGCCGACCATTTTCATCGGGATAGGCTGTTTCGGGTCGAAGACGATCTGTGCGCCCTCTTCCAGCTTCGAGCGGTCTTCCGTCAGAAGGCCGACGAGATGGCGGCGGCCCTTGGCGACCAGATCGGGTCGCGCAAGGCCGCGCTTGCCGACGAAATCGGGCTTGTTCTTGCCAACGGCCCAGCCCATCGCCGCGTCATAGGGCGTGACGGTGCCATCGGTGTCCTGACCGACGATGATGTAGCCCTTTTCCGCACGCAGCACATGCATCGTCTCGGTGCCGTAAGGCGTGATGCCATATTGCTGACCGGCTTCCCACAGGATTTCCCAGAGCTTGCGACCGAGCGGTGCAGGCACATTGACCTCGAAGCCGATCTCGCCGGTGAAGCTGACCCGGAACAGCCGCGCCGGCATGCCGGCCACGGTGCATTCGACGCAGGACATATGCGGGAAGGCCTCGTCGGTCAGCTCGACACCTTCCACCAGCGGCGTAAGCAGCTTCGCCGCGTTCGGGCCGTTGAGAGCAATGGTGGACCATTGCTCCGTGGTCGAGGTGAGCCAGACATTGAGATCGGACCATTCCGTCTGGAGGTAGTCTTCCATCATGTTCAGCACCCGGGCGGCACCGCCAGTCGTGGTGGTGACGTGGAAACGGTCTTCGGTCATGCGGCCAATAACGCCATCATCGCGGATGAAGCCGTCATCGCCGAGCAGCAGGCCATAACGGCAACGACCGGCAGCCAGCTTCGTCCAGGGATTGGTATACATGCGGTTCATGAACTCGACCGCATCGGGACCGACGACCTCGATCTTGCCGAGCGTCGAAGCGTCAAAAATGCCCACGCTCTGGCGCACCGCCCGGCATTCGCGGCCGACGGCGGCATCCATGTCCTCGCCGGGCTTTGGAAAATACCAGGCGCGACGCCATTGCCCGACCGGCTCGTAAACCGCGCCATGGGCCCCGGCCCAACTGTCGATCTGCGTCTTGCGCGTCACCTCGAAATGCGCGCCACGGTGATAACCGGCGAAGGCCCCAAAGGTTGTCGGCGTATAGGGCGGACGGAAAGTGGTGAGCCCCACTTCCGGCTGGCGTTTGCCAAGTGCCTGTGCGGCAATGTTCAGGCCGTTGATGTTGGACATCTTGCCCTGATCCGTCGCCATGCCATTGGTGGTGTAGCGTTTGACGTGCTCAATGGAGCGCATGCCTTCGCGCACGGCAAGCCGCAGATCCTTGGCGGTCACATCATTCTGGTAATCGACAAAGGCCTTGGCCTTGCCTGCATCGCGATCGCTCGGCAGTTCCGTGTGCGATACACCGCTGCCGATACGGTCATGGTCGACCGCATGGCTGAAAACATTGGCGGTCTTGCCGAGGGCTGCGACGACTTCACGCCCCCGTTCCGCACCGTCCTTCAGCGCCGCCTCAATGCCCCAGAGTCCGCGACCGGCGCCTGCAATCACACAATCCTCATTGGTGAGCGCTGGCAGGAAGGTCGTCCGCTCGTCATCCCAGGCGATCTTGCCCTGCGTGTGGGAGAAGAGATGCAGCGACGGCGTCCAGCCGCCCGACATCAGCACGGCATCGCAGGCGATGTCCTGACCCGCGCCGACCTTGGAGCCATCCACCGGATTGACGCGAACCGACTTGACGCGCAACCGCCCCGACGTCGCCGTGACCGTATGCGACAATTTAACGGGAATGCCGAGCGCGCGCGCCTCATTCACCAGCTCCTCGCGCACCTTGGCGCGGGTATCGACAATGGCCTGAACGCGAGCACCCGCGCCGTGAAGATCGAAAGCCGCATACCAGGCGCTGTCATGGCTCGTCACCACCACCGGCCGGTTGCCGACCTTGACGCCATAGCGGTTGAGATAGGTCTGGGCGGAACCCGCGAGCATCACGCCCGGCCGGTCGTTGCCGTGGAAAACCAGCGGTTTTTCCAGCGCACCCTGCGCCAGCACCACCTGACGCGCCCTAACCCGCCACAGGCGTTCGCGCGGCGTATCCTTCGGCACGGCTTCGAGATGGTCGGTCAGCTTTTCGCAAAGGCCGATCATGTTCTGGTGGTAATAGGCAATCGCCGTGGTACGCGTCATCACCTTGACGCCCTGCTCCTTCAGCGCCTTCAATTCATCAGCGAGCCAGACCCAAGCGGGCTTGCCGTCGATCTTCGCCTGGGGTTCAGACAGCAGCGTGCCGCCGGCTTCGGCATTTTCATCGACCAGCACGACCTTGAGACCCTCGACCGCCGCCGCGCGCGCGGCTGCTAGACCGGCGGGACCGGCACCGACGATCAGCACGTCGCAATGCAGGTTGCGCGAGGCGTAGGTGTCAGGATCTTCTTCCGTCGGCGAAACGCCGAGGCCCGCGGCCGCGCGGATGAAGGGCTCATAGACCTTGTTCCAGAAGCTCTTCGGCCACATGAAGGTCTTGTAGTAGAAACCGGCCGAAAACAGCATATAGGCCATGTCGTTGACAGCGCCGATATCGAATTTCAAGCTCGGATATTTGTTCTGCGAGGTGGTTTCCAGCCCGTTCCAGATTTCCTGCACCGTGGCCCGTGTATTAGGCTCGAACCGGCCGGCGCCGCGGCGGGTGCCGATCAGCGCATTCGGCTCTTCGGAACCCGCCGCCACCGGGCCGCGCGGGCGGTGGTATTTGAACGAGCGGCCCATAAGATGCACGCCATTGGCAAGGAGCGCGGAGGCGACGGTATCGCCCTGCACGCCGCGATAGGTCTTGCCATCGAAGGTAAAGCTGACCGAGCGGGAAGCATCCACCCGGCCCCGGCCGGAAACGCGATAGGAGTTCATTTCGACACCTCGGAGCTTGCGGTCAAGCGTGTCAGGGAAGAGAGTTCAGGACGCGGCTCACCCGCACGATAGGTCGTCAGGAAACGATCGCTCACCGTGTCACGCACGGCGTTGAAAAAGCGGCCGCAGCCATGCAGATGCCGCCAGCGTTCGAAATGCGGACCTTTTACGTTTTCGCGGATGAACAGGAATTCTTCCCATTGCTCATCTGTCTGCGACGACGGGTCGGCAGCGCGAACAACATGGGCTTGGCCCGCATAGGTGAATTCGGCTTCGGGCAGCGTTTCGTTGCAATAGGGGCAGCGGATCAAAAGCATGATTCAAATCCTCGGAGCATTTCCGGAAAATGCGTGAAATTAATGCGCCACGGCGGCGGCGGCGGCCTCGTCGATCAGGCGGCCGGAGCGGAAACGCTCCAGTGTGAACGGCGCGTTGATCGGGTGCGGTTCGTTTTTGGCAATGGTCCAGGCAAAGGTGTGGGCAGCGCCCGGCGTGGCCTTGAACCCGCCGGTACCCCAGCCGCAATTGACATAGAGCCCCGCCACCGGCGTCTTGCCGAGAATGGCCGAGCGATCCGGCGTGACATCAACGATGCCGCCCCATTTGCGCAGCATCCGCATGCGGTTGAAGATCGGGAAGATTTCGACGATGGCCGCGATCGTATGCTCGATCAGCGGCAGGCCACCGCGTTGCGAATAGGAGGTGTATTGGTCCGTGCCCGAACCGATCACCAACTCGCCCTTGTCCGACTGGCTGATATAGGCGTGGACGGCATTGGACATGACGACGCAGGGGAAGATCGGCTTGATTGGCTCAGATACCAGCGCCTGCAAGGGATAGCTTTCGAGCGGCAGGCGGACACCGGCCGTATCCATGACGACAGAGGTGTGGCCAGCGGCGGAAACCGCGACCTTCTTCGCCTTGATGAACCCGCGTGCCGTCTCGACACCGGCAACGGAACCGTCGGCGTTACGACGAATGGCGGTGACTGGGCAGTTCTGGATGATATCCACACCGCGGGCGGCGGCGCCGCGCGCATAACCCCAGGCGACCGCATCGTGGCGCGCCGTGCCCGCACGCTCCTGCAATGCGCCGCCCATGACAGGGTAACGGGCGTCAGGCGAAAGGCTTAAAGGCGGGCAATATTCCTTGCATTCCTCAGGCGAGAGCCAGCGATTGTCGACGCCGTTCAGACGGTTGGAGTGGATATGACGCTTGAAGCTCTGCACGTCGTGAACATTATGGGCTAGCATCAGCACGCCGCGCCGCGAATACATGACGTTGTAATTCAGTTCCTGGCTGAGATTTTCCCAGAGATCGACCGCGTGATCGTAAAGACGGGCGCTTTCGTCGTAGAGATAGTTGGAGCGGATGATCGTCGTGTTGCGGCCGGTATTGCCGCCGCCGAGCCAGCCCTTGTCGATGACGGCCACATTGGTGATGCCGTGCTGGCTGGCGAGATAATAGGCCGCCCCCAATCCATGGCCGCCGGCGCCGACGATGACGACGTCATACTCGGCTTTCGGCTGGCTGTCGGGCCATTGTTCTTCCCAGTTTTTATTGCCCGTCAGGGCATTTTTCAAAAGACTGAAAGCATTAAAACGCGTCATGATCGGACCCGACGGTTGGAAAATCTATTGTCGTAAAAGCTAGGATCATTTGCCGTCGCCCGGCTGGACAATCGCGTCCGTTTGAATGAATATTTGCGTCATGAGCTCACATCGAAACAGAAAACGCCTGAGCGTCGCCTTCCTGCTTGCCGATCGTTTCACGCTGTCCGCCTTCGCGAATTTCGTCGACGTACTGCGCCTTGCCGCCGACGAGGCAGACCGTTCCCGTCCCATCCTGTGCGAATGGTCGGTGCTCTCGGCAACGCTTGCAAACGTGCAGTCGAGCTGCGGGGTGAAGGTGCAGCCGGACACTCGGCTGATGGACGCCGGGCATTACGACTATATCGTCGTTGTCGGCGGCCTGATCAGCGATCATAGCGCCCTGCCCCAGGAGGCTCTGCGTTTCCTGAAAGACCGGGCGGCGGCGGGCATTCCCATCGTCGGGCTCTGCACCGGCGTTTTCATTCTGCACGAAGCGGGCCTGCTTGATGGCTATCGCTGTTGCGTGAGCTGGTTCCACCGTCAGGATTTTCTTGATCGCTTCGATACCGTGCAGATGGTCTCCGACCAGATCTTCGTCATCGACAGAGACCGGCTGACCTGCTCCGGTGGGCACGGTGCTGCCCATCTGGCGGCCTTCCTCGTGGAGCGCCATGTCGGCCAGTCCGCCGCCATCAAGAGCCTCAATATCATGATGATCGACAGCGCGTTGAGTGGCGAAAAACCGCAGCCCGGCCAGCAGAGCGCACGCAAGGCCAATGACCCCCTCGTCAAAAAGGCGATCCTGCGAATGCAGCAGAATATCGAAGTTCCGAGAACCGTATTGGAACTGGCTCACGACCTTGGCCTGGGCCGCCGCAGCCTCGAACGGCGTTTCCTCAACGACCTGAAGGCGTCACCGTCCAAAGTCTATCTCGAACTCCGGCTGGACCGTGCACTCTCGCTTCTGCGCACGACGCATGACCCGATCACCCAGATCGCTCTTGCCACCGGCTTCTGCGACGCCCCGCATCTTTCCCGTACGCTGCGGACGGAGCGTGGCTTTACCCCCAGCGAATATCGCAAGACACAGGCGGGCCACACCGCAACCGACGAAGAATTCGCCGTCGGCGTGCTGCTTCCGACATCGTGACCCGTCATGGCGTGAGCCGGCCGCTATCAAGATCAGTCGGATACTGCATGACATGTCGCAGGATGACATGAAGGGAGGAGCACGACGCCCCTCCCCTCCCATTATCAGGCGGCCTTGTCCCAGACCGGCGCAAGACCGTCCGGCGATACGATGCGGCCGTCGGGAACAGCAAGGGCGTGGATGGCGGCCATTTCATCGGCCGTGAGTGCGAAATCGAAAATCGCGAGGTTCTCGGCAACGCGAGCCTCACCGACCGTCTTGGATAGCGCAATGACGCCCTCCTGCTGAACCAGCCAGCGCAGCACCACCTGCGCAACCGACTTGCCGTGCCGGGCGCCGATGTCCTTGAGGACCGTATCGTTGAAGACCTTGCCGTCAGCCATGCCGAAATAGCCTGTCACCGACATGCCTGCCTTCTTCGCCGCGGCGATGACCACGTCCTGATTGAGATAAGGATGCAACTCGATCTGGTTGGTGACGATCGGAGCCTTGGAGAGCCTGACCGATTCAGCCATCAACTCGGTATTGAAGTTGGAAACACCAATGTGGCAAACCTTGCCGGCTTCCTTCACCTCATTCAGCGCGCCGATCTGCTCGGCAAGCGAAACCGCTTCATTGGGCCAGTGCAGCAGAAGCAGATCGACATAATCGGTCTTCAGCTTCATCAGGCTCTCATCGACGGATTTGATGAAGGCGTCATGCCCGTAATACTCGACCCAGACCTTGGTAGTCAGGAAGATATCGCCGCGGGCCACGCCTGAATGGATAATGGCTTCGCCAACTTCCGCCTCATTGCCGTAGATCTGCGCGGTGTCCACATGGCGAAAGCCAAGCTTTAGCGCATGTGGAACGATCCTGAGAACATCGGGGCCAGGCACGCGGAACGTGCCGAAGCCGAGGGCCGGAATGGTGGCGCCATTGGCGGTTACATTGTGCATTTGTTTCTCCTTGGTCATCGATTATCAGTCTTTGCAGAGCGGTTGGGCAGATGCGCCCGGCGGGCAACTCAGCACTCACACCAAGCTTGCCAACATCAAGCGGTCTTCAGCATGGGAGCCGCACGGCGGTCGAGAGCCCCGCTCCAGATGGTCAGCAACAAGGCGACGGCAACAAGGATCGCGCCAACCCAGGGAGTTGCGCCGAGACCCATCGGCGATTCCACCACGACGCCGCCAAGCCATGCGCCAAGCGCGATGCCGAGGTTGAAGGCCGCGATATTCAGCGCCGAAGCGACATCAACGGCGCCGGGGCGCTGTTCCTTGGCAAGCTGCACGACATAAAGCTGGAGACCTGGAACGTTGGCGAACGACAGGAAACCGAGGGCCGCAAGCGTGATCAGGGTCAAGACCGGTGAACCCGCGGTGAAGGAAAAGATCACCAGGACGATTGCCTGCAGCGCGAAGAGGCCGATCAACGCCTTGACTGGATTGTGGTTGGCGATCTTGCCGCCGCCGATATTGCCCGCGGCGATGGCGATGCCGTAAAGCACAAGGATCAGGCTGACACTGGATTCCGAAAAGCCGGTAACATCCTGCAAGATCGGCGCGAGGAAGGTGAAGGCGACAAATGTGCCGCCGTAGCCGAGTGCAGTCATGGCAAAAACGATCAGCAGACGGCCGGAACCAAGCACGCGGACCTGGTCAAGAAGGCTTGCCGGAGGAGCCTTTTTCAGCGTGTTCGGCAACAGGGCAGCAATCGCTGCAAAGGCAAGGATACCAAGCGCGCCAACGGCCCAGAAGGTCGCACGCCAGCCGAATACCTGGCCGATATAGGTGCCGATCGGCACGCCGGTGACGATGGCGACGGTCAGACCCATGAACATCATGGCGATCGCCGAGGCGCGGCGGTTCTCCGGCACGAGATCGGCGGCAATGGTCGCACCGACGGAGAAGAAGACACCATGGGCAAAAGCGGCGATCACACGGGCGACAAGTAACATCTCGTAGCTGGGCGAAAGGGCCGCAGCGGTGTTCCCGACGATGAACAGAGCCATCAGGCCGAGCAGGAGCGGCTTTCTTTCGATCTTGCCGGTGAGCGCTGTCAGGATCGGCGCGCCGAAAGTGACGCCGAGTGCGTAGACGCTGACGATGAGGCCGGCAAGCGGAAGGGTAATGTGGAGGTCGGTCGCAACTGTCGGCAGAAGGCCGACAATGACGAACTCCGTTGTTCCGATCGCATAAGCCGCGATCGTCAAGGCGAAGATGGCTAAGGGCATGACAGGTTCCTCTCCACTCACCGCCCGGGTGAGGGTTACAGTGACAGCGTCGCTGTCGGTTGGAATTGTTGTCATGCAATATGGTCGATGGAGGCTTGTATGATAATCGACACTATTGGATAAATAGCTTTGAATTGAATTCACAGGACGGACACATGGACAATCGCACCGGCGAAATGGAAGTGTTTGTAAGCGCTGCGGAATTGCAGAGTTTTTCGGCAGCGGGGCGACGCCTGAAGCTCTCTCCATCGGCTGTCAGCAAGCTTGTCACCCGCATCGAGGATCGGCTCGGGACCCGCCTGCTCGTGCGTTCCACCCGAATGATGACGCTGACGCCGGAGGGGGAAATCTATCTGGCACGGGCCCGGAGAATTCTAGCCGACATCGCCGAAACGGAGCAGATCGTGGCGGCGGGCGGGAAACTGGTGCCGCGAGGACTGTTGCGGGTAAACGCTTCCGTTGGCTTCGGTGAAAGGTTTCTTCTTCCGCTCGTGCCGGCCTTTCTGGACCTCTATCCCGAAGTCCAGCTCGACATTTCGCTGACCGACGGCATCATTGGCCTCATTGAGGAGCGGACGGATATCGCCATCCGCTCCGGAACCATGGATGACTCATCCCTGAAGGCGAGAAAACTTCTCGAGAGCCGGCGGGTCATTATCGCTTCGCCGTCCTACATAAAACGGCATGGCATGCCGAAAACACCGGCCGATCTCGCGGCCCATAATTGCTTCAGTTTCAACTTCCGGCGCAGCCTCAATGAGTGGCCGTTCCGCGATCCTGGCTCGACGGAAATCTATCGTCTTCCGGTATCCGGCAACAGCTCCGTCAACAGCGGCATGATCATGCGCAGGCTCTGTCTTGCCGGCACCGGTCTCGGCCGGGTGGGCCGGTTCCATGTCCAGCCCGATATCGATGCCGGGACGCTCATTCCCGTGCTGGAAGACTACAATCCCGAGGATATCGAAGAGATCCACGCGGTCTTTGCCGGACACGAGCACCTTGCGACCCGCATCCGCGCCTTAATAGACTTCCTTGCCGAACATGTCGGCAAGGACCGGACATAGTGGTTGATGGAATTGTGGCTGCTGCCAATGCCGTGGAAAAACGGCATTGATGAACGACTTCAGGTGCAGGCTGCGATATTGCGAGGGATGAATATGTCTTGCCCTTCCGCCATCAGCAGGCCGGAAAACTGATGCCGCGAGGCCGGTCACGCGGTCCTGAGTTTGGGAAGAACCAGATCATCAACCGTGTAGGTATGAAATTCGCTTTTTGAAACCGTGTCCAGCTTACGAAATTTTTCAACGAATGCCGGATCGGTAAAGAATTCATCGACATTGCCCACACCCTGGATGGCCTCGACGTTGACGACCGTCTGTCCATCCGTGCTTTTCGCAAGGCTGCTCCAGAGGAACCCTTCTTTCCGTTCGGCAACGTAATGCACGACGTCCTGAATGATGGCGAAGGCTTCCTCCTGCTTTCCGGGATGAACGTGAATGACATTGACGACGAAAGTCGTGGGGGCGGGAGAGCCGGTGAAGGCTGCAAGAGGCGTCGTTTCCATAAGTGTCTCCATTTTGAAGCCCGGCCAGTTCAGCCGCGGCCACATCTGGATATCGAAAGAAAAATAGCGGATAAACAGGCTCCTATTCCCAACATACCGGAAGAAAATTCCTCAATTGTAGATCATGGACAAGCTCGGAACACTCGGCATATTCATTCAGGTTGCGGAAGCAGGAAGCTTCGTGGCGGCCGGACATCGTCTTGGCATCTCCGGATCAGCCGTCGGTAAAGCCATCGCACGTCTGGAAAACGAACTTGGCGTGCGATTGTTCAATCGCTCGACGCGCAGCATGACCCTGACGGAAGATGGTGGTTTCTTCCTCGATACATGCCGGCGCATCCAGTCGGAATATGAGACCGTCCAGGCGCAACTATCGCGATCGCAGGCCATTCCGCGCGGGCAGCTGCGCGTCAGCCTTCCGCTGGCGGGCATGCTGCTGATGCCGACGATATCGGCCTTCATGGATGCCTATCCTGACATCAATCTCGACCTCGATTTCACGGATCGCCTGGTCGATGTCATCGAGGAAGGGTTCGATGCCGTTATCCGGACAGGCGATATCAGGGACACGAGGCTGATGAGCCGCAAGCTCGGTACCTTCAAGCACAGGATCGTGGCGGCACCCGGCTATCTCGAAGCGCATGGCTGGCCAACGGTTCCCGAAGACCTTGCCGGGCACCGCTGTCTCCACCACCGCTTCGCAAATTCCGGCAAGTTTGAACCGTGGCCGCTGGTTCGCGACGGGCGCGAAATCAGGATCGATCTACCTGTTGCGACCGTTGCAAGCACGCTGGAGCCCCTGATCTATCTCGCGGCGCGATCATTCGGGATCACCTGTCTTCCGTCATTCGCCGTGGCATCCGAGATATCCGAGGGGAAACTGGTTTCGTTACTGGACGACTATGTGGCCGATACGGGAACCTTCTGTGTCCTCTGGCCGACCAATCGATATCTTTCTCCAAAGGTCAGAGCGTTTGTCGACTACATGGCCGCCAATCTTTTCGCCAGATGATCGCCGGAGTGGGGCTGATCGAGGCGGAAGGGGTTTTGGAGATCCTTGGCGGTTTGGCACTTCAAAATAATGATCGTTCGGCCCGGCGCTGTTGCGCCGGGTCGGAAAACGGCTGTGCGGGTCTCCATTGATCGGGATCAGAGCGTCCCGTGCTTTTCCTGTAAAAGCCGGATGGCAAGATGTTGGAGCAGAATGATCGTCTTGGCGTCGCGAATATCGCCACGGTCGATCATTCGCATCGCCTCCGGCAGGGGGATTTCGAGCACGTCAATATCTTCCCCCTCTTCAACCGAGCCACCGCCTGCGCCCACCTTGTGGGTGTCGGTATATTCGCCGTGGAAAAAGGCGAGATATTCGGTGACCGAGCCGGGGCTCATATAAATATCGAACAGGTGTGTGAGTGCGGAAACCTCATAACCGGTTTCCTCCATCAGCTCCGCACGCATGCGCGTCGCCGGTTCCGCACCTTCTAGCAGTCCTGCCGGTGTCTCGATCAGTGATTCCAGCCCGCCATTCAAGAGAACAGGCAATCGGAACTGGCGGGTCAGAAGGACATGGCCGCTTGCCGGGTTGTACAACAGGCAAGTCGCGCCGTTGCCGCGATCATATGCCTCCCGGGTCTGCCTCTGCCAGCTGCCGTCCCGCAGCCGGAGTTCATATTCATATTTGGTCAGCCGGCCCCAATCATCCGCCAACACACGTTCGGAAATCGGGCGGTAAACACTGTCATTCATCAACTCACCTCATTTTCATCTGTCTTTGAAAGGCCGCGCAATCGGCCTTCGACATGGGTGCGTGTTTCACCACCCACCCATATAACTCCGGTCTCGTCGCGGCTCAGGTAAACGCGACCGTGGCGGCCGAGACGCGTCCCCTGAGCGGCGACATAATCTGCCGCGACCATGCCCGTGGCAAACAGCCATTGCGCTATCGAGGCATTGAGGCTTCCGGTAACGGGATCTTCGACGATGGCACCGAGATGATCGCTGAAGAAAGCGCGAACTTCGAAGGCAGCCTTGCCGCCTTCCGCGTGAGGGCCGACCACACCGACATCGATGCGCCCGGGCCAACTGCGAACCGGATCGATGGAAAGCACTTTTTCGGCCGATGCCAGCCTGATCCCCAGCCATCCGGGACCATTATCGATCCAGGCGGCATCAAGGACGTCATGAGCTTCGACCCCCAAGAGCTGCAGCGCCTCTTCCAGCTCAGCCGGTGTCGGCGCGCCGGAGCGGATAAGCGGCGGAGCGGCAAAGGAAAGCCGCCCTTGCGCGCGCCGGATCGTGACAAGACCGGCACCGCATTCCTGAATGACGTCCGTTTCGTCTTTGAGCGCAGCGTTGGCGGAGAGCCAGGCATGGCAACTGCCCAGCGTGGGGTGTCCGGCAAAGGGCATTTCCCGGTCCAGCGAAAATATCCGGACCCGATAGTCAGCCTTGGGATGTGTGGGCGGTAGCAGAAATGTGGTTTCAGACAGGTTGAACCACCGCGTTAACAGCTGCATTTCCTCGGGCGTCAGGTTGCCGGCACCCGTGACAACGGCCAGCGGATTGCCGGAAAGCGGTCCGGACCCAAATACGTCGATCATATGGATAGCGAAGGTCATGTCATTGTTCTTTCAGTTCGGATCACGGGCGGTCATGGACGGCGGGTGAGCCTTCAGCCCTACCAGACAAGCAGCTTCAGACCCGCAATGGCAAAGACCGCAGAGAGCAAGGATTCGATCCGGCGCCGTAACCTGGTATAGAGCGTAATCATTGCGGTCGTCGAGAAAAGCAGGGCATAACCGCCGAACACGGTAATGCCGAGAATGGCGCAGCCGCCGATGATTGCCGGCAGCATCCCCGCGGGCGCGTCCGCGCGAAACCCGAGCGACATGATGGCTATCCACGACAAAATGGCCTTCGGGTTGCCGATATGCATGAAAAGGCCCTGCCGATAGAGTGATCGATAACGCGGCAACGCGCGCTGCGCAGTCGTCCCGGCAACATCGGAGACCGGCTTGAGGGCTGACCTGCCGGTACGGAACGCCAGATACAGCAAATATGCCCCACCGGCGATCTTGATGATGAAAAGCGCCTGCGCATAGGCGGTGAGCACGGCGGACAGACCGGTCGCCGTCAGGATCGCCCAGAACTGCGAGCCGGTGACGACGCCCGCCGCCAAAGCAAGGGCCGGCAGGCGGCCGTTGCGCATCGCCGTGGCCATGATTGCCATGTTGCTTGGCCCCGGGCTGGCGGTGGCGATGAAATAGGTGCCATAAACGAGGGCAAGCTGGCTGGCGAACATATCGGTTTTCTCCGGAAATCAAGGGTTTTGCACTAGCGCGGGAGATCACCGCGATGGACGATATGAACCTTGTTCCCATCGGGATCACGCAGATAGGCGCCGAAATAACCTTCACCATAGTGCGGCCGCGGACCCGGACCACCTTCGTCCGTTCCGCCATGAGCCAAACCGGCGGCATGGGCCTCATGCACCGCGCCTTTCGATGGCGCCAGAAAGGCGACCATGCCACCGTTGCCGGCCGTTGCCGCCTCGCCATTGAAGGGACTGTAGACGTAAAAACGCGGCAATGGAGCGTGCGGCTCCACCCAGCAGAGTGCCGCCGGCCCGCCGTCGGGTGTGATGGTCCGGCGCTTCAGGCCGAGCGGCGCGAGCACGGCGTCGTAGAAATCTCCTGCCCGCTGAAGATCACGCGTTCCGACGGTTACGTGGCTGAACATTTAAACCTCAATGCGCCCGCCATGGTGGCTGCAGCCTGTTGCAAAGTATGGATTTCATTCAGCGTCGTCATAGCCTATGTTACACTTCTTGGTTATTGAAATAGTGTAACGTGACACTTTTAACGAGGTTGAGACGGTGCTGCTGCAATCCCCTTGGGTGCCTCGCCTTGCGGATATCGAAGCGAATGCCGCCGAACGGCTGGTGTTGGCGCTTGCCGACGACATCGTCGAAGGGCGATTAACGGGCGGTGCCCGCCTGCCTGCCCATCGTGACCTCGCCTGGAAACTGGGCGTGGGTCTCGGCACGGTGACGAAGGCCTATGCCGTTCTGGAAAGGCGCGGGCTGACGCGCAGCGTCAGGGGCCGGGGAACATTCGTGGCGCTCCAGGAGGCACATAACGATCGGGAGATCGACCTCTCGTCCAACGCACCACCGGCCACGCTCAACGCCCGTATCCTGGCAAAAACACTGACAGGTATCGCGCGCAGGATCGATGCGGATCATTTCAATCTCTATGCTCCGCCCGCCGGGCATGTGGAGCACCGGCGTGTGCTGGCACGTTGGCTTGCAACACTCGGCCTGTCCGTCGATCCATCGCATCTGGTGCTGACAAGCGGTGCCCGCCAGGCCCTGTCATTGGCCTTCGATCTTGCCTGCGGCAAGGATAGCGTGCTGCTGACCGAGCGGATCACCTATCCCGGCGCGCTCGCGCTTCTTCGGCGTAAGGGGTGCAGGGTGCAGGCTGTGGATATCGATGCCGAGGGGATGGTGCCGGAGGCGCTTGCGGCGGCGCTCGCTGGCATGGAGCCAGGCGGTGGCAGGGTGATCTATCTGACGCCAACGCTGCACAATCCGACAACCGCCACCATGGGCATGGCGCGGCGGCACGCCATCGTGGATATTTGTCGACGGGCCGGCGTCACGATCATTGAGGACGGCGTTTATGCCGCATCCGACCCGGGTTTCAGTCCACTGGCGGCATTGGCTCCCGACATTTCGTTTCATGTGAATGGCTTGTCCAAGTCAGTCGGCCCCGGGTTGCAGATCGGGGTACTGGCGCTGCCAGCGGGACAGAAGCATGCAGCGGAAAAACTTCTGCAGGATGCGCCTATGGCCCCGTCAGCACTTTCCTGCGCGGTCGTGGAGGACTGGCTGACCACCGGCGTCATCTCGTCAATCCAATACGATCTGCGCCATGAGGCGCAACGGCGCTCCAGCCTCGCGGTATCCCTGCTGGGTGCGAGCGAGCTTGTCTCGCATCCCGATGCGTACAATGTCTGGCTGCCGATGGAGCGTGCCGCCGCCAATGGCTTTGTATCCACTGCGGCGGCAAGCGGTATAAGACTGACCGCGCCGGATTCCATGATGGCGGATACGGAAGATCAGGCAAGCGGTATCCGGTTTTGCCTCGGTGGCCCGTCATTCGACGACCTGACCGGGGCGCTGACGATTCTGGCGGGGCTGCTGAGGCGGCGGGGCTGACGCCGACGGTGGTTGCGGGATTGCCTGGACCTCCTGCATCCCGGCCATGAATGGGCACAGGCGCTGTGAAAGCTCCCCGCAACGCCCCATTCAGGGTGTTTTCCAGGTCTTCAACAGCATTTGCACGAATTTTTCCGCGGCCGGAGACAGCGCGCCGCTGCGCCGTTGCACGATACCGATCGTTCGCGAGACCACGGGATTAACGATCGGTCGCGTGACGATGAAAGGGTGCTCATCCTGCGGGGTGGCCAATCGCGGCAGCACGGAAATCCCGAGCCCCGCTTCAACGAGACCGAGCGATGTGTTGAGGTGAGTGACTTCGTAAAACCAGTTCAGCTTTAGATTGTGCCGGGCAAGCGCGCCATCGAGAAGGGTCCTGTTGCCGCTGGAGCGATCAACAACCACAAGCGGGTGCGGCTCCAATTGATCCCACTCGATCGTTTCGAAAGCTGCCAGAGGATGGTCTTTCCTCATCGCCAGCACAAAAGGGTCATCGATCAGCGGCTCGAACGCCAGATCAGGATCGGAATTACCCATCAGGTTAATCCCGAATTCCACCTCGCCACGGGCAACCGCCTGCAAACCCTCGTTTGCCGTCAGATCTCTGATACGCAGCCGGATATGCGGATATTGCTGGCTAAAGGTTTTGATAACGGTCGGTAAAAAGTAGAATGCCGCGGTCGGAACGCATGCCATCGTGATAAGGCCGCGCCGCTGCGCACCGTCCTTCATTGCAAAAAGCGATCCGTCAAACTCTTCCAGCATGCGCCGGACGAGCGGCATTACCTCCTGTCCCATCGCCGTCGGAGCGACATGGCGTGTGGTCCTTTCGAGAAGCGGCGCACCGATGGCCTGCTCCAGTTTCTGGATACGCCGGGTTAGTGCCGGTTGCGAAATATGCAGCGCATCGGCCGCCCTGTGGAAGCTCTCCAATTCAACCACTGCTTGAAAAGCTCGCAAATCAAGAATTTCGCAATTAATGCTCATATCGCAATAATACCTCCGAACATTGCATTTAACAGATTATACTTCTTTCCTCATATTGCAACAACCGGGCGTATTGATCCGCCAAATGCAAGACTGAGGCTACCTTCCATGAACGATCTACTCAAGATACCCTGTGTGCTGATGCGCGGCGGAACATCGCGTGGGCCGTTCTTTCTCGCATCCGATCTCCCCCGTGATCAAGCCGAACGGGATGCGGCCCTCCTCTCCATCATGGGGTCCGGCCACCCGCTGCAGATCGATGGCATTGGCGGTGGCAATCCGGTCACGTCGAAAGTGGCGATCATTGGCCCAGCCTCGGTCAAGGGTGCCGACATCGACTATCTTTTCGCGCAGGTGCGCACCGACAGGCAATATGTCGACTATTCCCCCAATTGCGGAAATATGCTGGCTGCCGTCGGCCCCTTCGCGATCGAAGCCGGGCTTGTCGAAGCCCGTGGCAGCGACACGCTGGTGCGCATTCATAACGTCAATACCGGCAAGCTGATCGAGGCGAAGGTTCCAACACGCGGTCGGGAAGTTACCTATCTCGGCGACGCTTCGATCGATGGTGTGCCGGGTCTCGCAGCGCCGATCGCCTTGACGTTCATGGATGCCGCAGGCGCAAAGACCGGCAAGCTGCTGCCGACGGGCAAAGCCGTAGACGTGATCGACGGCGTGGCGGTGACAGCCATAGACTGCGCCATTCCGATGGTGTTGATGCGGGCGGCCGATCTCGGCCTGACAGGTTATGAGGATCCGCAGACGCTTACCGCCAACAGCGCCCTCATCGAGCGCATGACCCGCATCCGCATTCAGGCTGGAAAGCTGATGGGCATGGGTGATGTCACGGACATGGTCATTCCAAAACCGGTGCTCGTCGCGCCGGCCCGCAAGGGCGGCACTCTGTCGGTCCGATACTTCATGCCCAATGAGTGCCACCCGGCCCTGGCGACGACCGGTGCCGTCGGCATTGCAACAGCGGCCGTAACCGAAGGCTCGATTGCCTACGATTTGGCGGGCCGCCTCTCCGTACCGATCCAGATCGGCATTGAACACCCCGCCGGCCGCCTCGACGTGCAGCTGGAAATGCGGGAGGGAACAGTAACCGCCGGGCTTGTCAGAACGGCGCGCAGACTTTTCGAAGGCTTTGCCTTCGCCAAGCCAACCGCTGCAATTGAAGACGCAGCTTAAATACAGCCATATTGACACAAAACATGAAACAGGGAGGAGACCCTCATGCGTAAATACCTGCTTGCAACAGCCGCGCTCTGTGCACTGGCGGCATCTGCAAATGCCGAATCCGTCAGAATGAGCGTAGGCTCGTACAACCTCAACAATCTGCCTTTCCCCGTGGCGGCGAGCCTCGGCTTCTATAAGGACGAAGGGCTCGATGTCACCACCGAGAACTTCGCACAGGGCGGATCGAAGGTGCTCCAGGCACTGGTTGCAGGCTCCACCGACGTCGCCGTCGGTTTCTACGATCACACGATCCAGATGCAGTCGCAGAACAAACATGTCGTGGGCTTCGTACAGCTCGCCCGCAACTCGGGTCTGGTTCTCGCAGGCAAGAACGACACCGACTTTGACCCGGCCAAGCCTGAGACAATCAAGGGCAAGAAGGTCGGCATCACCTCGCCTGGTTCTTCGTCGGACTTCTTCATTCGTTACTACATGAAGCAGCACAATCTCAGCGACAACGACATCTCCATTATTGGCGTCGGTTCGGGCGCTGCGGCCGTTGCCGCCCTGCAGCAGGGCAAGATCGATCTGCTCGTCAACTACGATCCCGCCGCAACCATCGTGGTCGAACGCGGGCTGGGCAAGATTCTCATCGACGCCCGCAGCGATCAGGGCGCCAAGGACGTCTATGGCGGCATCTATCCGACATCAGTCCTCTATGCGACCCAAGACTACATCAATGCCAATCCCGAAGTGATCCAGAAGGTCACCAATGCCACGGTTCGGGCGCTGCATTGGATGAAGCAGCATTCGGCGGAAGAAATCGTCGCAAAGCTTCCCGATGATTTCGTGTCCGGTGACAAGCAGACCTACATCAAGGCTGTCGAAGCGGCCAAGGCGATCTTCTCCGAAGACGGCAAGTTCGAGCCGGCCGATCTCGAAACGCCGCTCGCCGTTCTGAAAAGTTTCAACGATGCGGTCGCAAAGGCGACGATCGATCTCAACACCACCTATACCAACAAGTTCGTCGAGGCTGCGGCTTCGAAGGGCGGAAACTGAGGTCCTGCGATGTCTTCGCCAGTGAGAAAGCTAGAGCCCGTGACGGAACTCAAACCCCAGCCGATGGTGGCAATCGATGACGTGACCATGGCATTTGGTGCGTTCGTTGCCGTTCAAAACGTCAACCTCAAGGTTGGCGATGGAGAGTTTCTCTCCATCGTCGGCCCCACCGGTTGCGGAAAATCCACCATCCTCAACGCCATCGCAGGGCTGCTGAAGCCTGCACAGGGCAAGGTGTCAATCGACGGCACGGCCGTTCAGGGCGTTCAAAACACCATCGGATATCTGTTCCAGCAGGACGCACTTCTTCCCTGGAAGACGGCATATCAGAACGTGGAACTCGGCCTGCTGTTCCGGGGTGTCGCCGAGGACGAACGGCGCGCCAAAGTGACGGCCTGGCTCGAAAAGGTCGGCCTGAAAGGTTTTGGCGACCGTTTCCCGCACCAGCTCTCGGGCGGCCAGCGTAAACGTGTGCAGATGGCGCAGGCGCTCATCACCGAGCCGAAGGTCATCCTGATGGACGAACCCTTCTCCGCACTGGATATCCATACCCGCCACCTGATGCAGAACGAATTGCTGCGCCTGTGGCAGGAAGACCGCCGTGCGGTGGTGATGATCACCCATGATTTGGAAGAGGCAATCGCACTCGGAGACCGCGTCGTCGTTCTCGCAGCCGGCCCGAAGAGCCGCGTTATCGAGAGCTTCCCCGTCGATCTCGAACGGCCCCGCAACGTCGCCGAAATCAAACTCGATCCTAAATTCATGACGCTCTATCGCGATATCTGGGCGTCCCTGCGTGGCGAAGTGGAGAAAAGCTATGCAAGCCGTTAATGTTCGTATCATCCAGGTCGCTCTTCTGGTCGTCCTCCTGGGCGGATGGCAGCTTGGTGTTTCCTCGGGCGCCATCGACCGCTTCTTCTTCCCGGCCCCTTATGACATCGTCAAACAGGTCATCGCCTGGGTTGCCGATGCCGGGTTCTATAAACATGTCGGCATCACGCTCAGCGAAACCGTGCTTGGCTACGTCATCGGCACCGGTCTAGGCGTCGGCGCCGGCGTCTGGCTCGGCCTCAGCCCCTTCGTCGCCCGCGTGCTCGATCCCTTCATCAAAGCGGTGAACGCCATTCCGCGTGTCGTTCTGGCGCCAATCTTCGTTCTCTGGCTCGGTCTTGGCTTGTGGTCAAAGGTTGCATTGGCCGTCACGCTCGTTTTCTTCGTCACCTTCTTCAACGCCATGCAGGGCGTGCGTGAAGTGAACCCCGTCGTGCTGTCCAATACCCGCATTCTGGGCGCCAAGCGTTCGGATCTGCTGCGCCACGTCTACTTCCCGGCCGCAGCGAGCTGGATCCTGTCGTCGCTGCGCACCTCCGTCGGCTTTGCGGTAGTCGGCGCGATCATCGGCGAATATCTCGGCGCTTCCGCAGGCCTCGGTTACCTGATTGCGCGCTCGGAAGGGAATTTCGATGCGGTCGGCGTCTTCGCAGGCATCATCATCCTGGCGGTTTTCGTCCTCATCATCGACCTCATTCTCGATGTTGCAGAGAAAAAGCTGATTACCTGGCGGCCGAATGCGGGCGAAGAACGACCGGCATAAAACGCACTTTCACCTGGTTTCAAAGTAAGCGGGGCGGCCGGTCGGTCGCCCCGTTTTCGTTGCCGCCGCAGGCCGGAGGCTGCTCAACCATTTGCTTGGATTTCCTGCAACGGAGAGCGGATGGCGCAATAGAAGCAGAGCACGCAGGTCCCACTAAAGCTGTGGGTTCCCCGCCAACTCACAATTTATTGTGGTTGCACTTCGGAG
The DNA here is from genome assembly GCF_042885035.1 of Agrobacterium sp. NPDC058088. Classification (NCBI taxonomy): domain Bacteria; kingdom Pseudomonadati; phylum Pseudomonadota; class Alphaproteobacteria; order Hyphomicrobiales; family Rhizobiaceae; genus Agrobacterium; species Agrobacterium sp. NPDC058088. The sequence continues at coordinate 95,194 of NZ_JBHVSU010000012.1, forward strand.
AAATTTGGCCTTGTTTGTGCGCTTAAAATACTCACGGGGAAAGAAAACAATGTCCATAACAACAACAGTTCGCACTACTCTGCTGCTCGGATCGCTTCTGCTCGGCGCCAGTTCCGCACTCGCGGAAACGGTTCTGCATCGCGGCAATTCCGGGGAGCCGCAGACGCTCGATCAGGCTCAAACCTCGATCAACATCGAAGCCTTCATCCTCAAAGACCTTTTTGAAGGTCTCACCATTTACGACGCTGCCGGCAAGATCATTCCCGGTACCGCGGAAAGCTGGACGCTGTCTGACGACGGCACCGTCTACACATTCAAGCTGCGCGCGGATGCGAAATGGTCGGATGGCACGCCGGTAACGGCTGGAGATTTTGTGTTCTCCTACCAGCGTGTGGAAGACCCAAAAACCGCAGCAAAATATGCAAATATTCTTTACCCGATCAAGAACGCCGAAAAGATCAACAAGGGCGAAACTACGGTTGACCAGCTGGGCGTAAAGGCGGTGGATGACAAGACCCTTGAGATTACCCTCGAGCGTGCAACACCATTCTTCCTTGAACTTCTTGCTCACCAGACGGCTCTGCCAATCTCGAAGGCGAGCTACGATAAGAACGGCACCGACTTCGTAAAGCCGGGTGTCATGATCTCGAACGGCGCTTACAAGCTCGAAGCGCATGTTCCCAATGACAGCCTGACGGTCGTCAAGAATACCAACTTCTGGGACGCATCAAACACCAAGATCGACAAAGTCATCTTCTACCCGATCGACGACCAGGCCGCTTCCGTTCGTCGTTTCGAAGCGAAGGAAATGGACCTCGCATACAACTTCTCTGCGGACCAGATCGACCGGCTGCGCAAGTCCTATGGCGAACAGGTTCACGTTTCGCCGACGCTCGCGACATATTATTACACCTTCGATACCCGCGAAGCGCCGTATAACGACGTTCGTGTCCGCCAGGCCCTTTCCATGGCAGTGGACCGCGATTTCCTCGCCAAGGAGATTTACAGCGGATCGCAGGTTCCGGCCTACTCCATGGTTCCCCCGGGCATGGATTCCTACGGCGAGCCGGCGAAGGCCGATTTCGCCACGCTGTCGCAGCTCGACCGGGAAGACGAAGCGCTGAAGCTCATGAAGGAGGCCGGTTACGGTGAAGGCGGCAAACCGCTTTCCGTCGAAATCCGCTACAACACCAACCCGAACCATGAACGCGTGGCGACGGCGATCGCGGATATGTGGAAGAACACGTTCGGCGCGAAGGTGTCGCTGGTGAACCTCGACGTCGCTTCGCACTATGGCTATCTGCAGGAAGGTGGAAAGTTCAACGTGGCGCGCGCCGGTTGGGTTGCCGACTATGCGGATGCGGAAAACTTCCTGGCGCTTTCGGTATCCTCCAACAAGACCTTCAACTATTCGAAGTTCAACAACGCCGAATACGACGCGTTGATGAAGAAATCCTATGACGAAAAGGATCCGGCAGCGCGCTCGAAGCTGCTGCATGATGCAGAGACCATCCTCATGAAGGAACAGCCGGTCGCGCCGCTTCTGACGCAGGCCGATCTCTGGCTGGTTTCCAACCGCGTCAAGGGTTGGGTCGACAATGCTGCCAACGAACACCTCAGCCGCTTCCTGAGCGTTTCCGAATAAGCAGCGCTGGCACGGTGGCAAACACCACCGTGCCATGCCGGAGCCCGAAAAACCATGATCTCGTTTATTCTGCGCCGTTTGGCGAGCGCTGTGCCGACCCTGTTTATCGTCGTCACGATTTCGTTTTTCCTGATGCGTTTTGCGCCAGGTGGCCCGTTCAATCTCGAACGTCCCCTGCCGCCGCAGACGATGGAAAACCTGATGAGAACCTATCATCTGGATGAGCCATTGTGGCGCCAGTATCTCATCTACCTCCGCAATGCCGTCACCGGCGATTTCGGTCCGAGCTACATCTACAAGGACAATACCGTCGCGCAACTGATTGGCAAGGGTCTGCCTTACTCGCTGGAACTCGGCAGCTATGCGCTGTTGCTGGCGCTGGTGGGCGGCGTTCTTGCCGGTACCTTGGCCGCGCTCAGGCAGAACAGTGCCTTCGATTTCTCGCTCATGTCGATTTCAACTGTTGGCATTACCGTGCCGAACTTCGTTGTCGCACCGGTTCTCACACTCGTATTTGCCGTGATACTCGGACTTCTGCCCGCAGGCAGCTGGGGTGATGGATCGCTCAGATATCTCATTCTTCCGATGATCGCACTCGCCTTGCCGCAGCTTGCGGTTATTGCGCGCCTGACGCGTGGCGCAATGATCGAGGCCTTGCGGATGGACCATATCCGCACCGCCAAGGCTTATGGTCTTCCGGCGCGCAGCGTGGTCGTGCTGCATGCCATGCGCGCGGCGATGCTGCCAGTCGTTTCCTATCTCGCCCCCTGTGCCGCAGCTCTTCTCACGGGTTCGGCGGTCATCGAGACGATCTTCACGATCCCTGGTGTCGGCCGCTATTTCGTTCTTGGCGCTATCAATCGCGACTACACCCTGGTGATGGGGACCGTCGTTCTCGTCGCGATTTTCGTCATAGTTTTCAATCTCCTGGTCGATATTCTCTACGGCCTGCTTGATCCGAGGGTCAGACATGACTGATATCCCCGGCACTGCTCATCAACCCATGGTGAAAAGCCGAAGCCTGTTTCAGCTCGCGGCCCTGCGTTTCAGACGAAACAAAGCGGCCATGGCGGGTTCCATCATGCTCCTGCTGATTACGCTTTTTTCCTTTATTGGTCCGAATTTCCTCACACACACCTATGATCAGGTATTCTCGTCCTACGTCTCCATGGCGCCCAGCCTTGAGCCGCGCCCTGACGTGAACAACCTTCAGGGCGTGATGGAAGGCGTTGCCGGACGGGCGCGCGTGGAGCTGAAGGAATTTTCCGTAGAAGGGCAAACCTTCACGGCGACCATCACCTCCAGCAGCGCGATCGACCCACGCGCGACACGCTATTTCGACCGCGCCAACGAATTCGAAAACACCAAGGTCGTTGCCACCGAAGACGATGGCCGCACGCTGAAGCTGGAAGGCGACGTCAACCGCGAGTACTTCTTCTTCGGCACGGATTCGAATGGTCGCGACATGCTGGCCCGCGTGATGCTGGGGGGTCAGATTTCCATCGCCGTCGGCATTCTGGCGAGCCTGGTTTCGCTCGGGATCGGTGTCCTTTACGGCGCCACTGCCGGGTATATCGGCGGGCGCGTCGACAATGTGATGATGCGTTTCGTCGAAATCCTCTATTCGTTGCCCTTCGTCTTTCTGGTGGTCGTTCTCGTGGTTTTCTTCGGCCGCAGCTTCATCCTGATCTTCCTGGTCATCGGTGCGGTGGAATGGCTGGACATGGCGCGTATCGTCCGTGGCCAGACGCTTGCGCTGAAACGGCGGGAATTTGTGGGGGCCGCCCAGGCCCTTGGTTTGAGCGACTGGCAGATCATCCGTCGTCACATCATTCCCAATACGATCGGACCGGTCGTCGTATTCGTCACGGTCGTCGTGCCCAAAGTCATTCTTCTGGAAAGCTTCCTCTCCTTCCTCGGCCTTGGCGTGCAGGCGCCGCTGACGAGCTGGGGGGCGCTGATTTCCGAAGGTGCCAACAATATCCAGTCGGCACCATGGCTCCTGATATTCCCGGCGATCTTCTTCGTGTTGACCCTGTTTTCGCTCAATTTTGTGGGCGACGGGTTGCGTGATGCACTCGATCCCAAGGATCGTTGATATGAATACGACACCTGAAACCATCCTCACCGTGCGCGACCTCAAGGTTGAATTCAACACGCCGGACGGCACCGTGAAGGCCGTCAAGGGCATCAATCTTGACGTCAAACAGGGAGAAACCCTCGCCGTCGTCGGAGAATCCGGCTCCGGCAAGAGCCAGACCATGATGGGCATCATGGGACTGCTGGCATCCAACGGCATTATCGAGGGCTCGGCAAAATATCGGGGACGCGAGCTGATCGGCCTGCCGGTCAACGAGCTGAACGATATCCGCGGCGCGAAAATCACTATGATTTTCCAGGAGCCGATGACCTCGCTCGATCCCCTCTACCGGATTGGCGCGCAAATCGCCGAACCGATCATTCATCACAGGGGCGGCAGCAAGAAGGAGGCGCGCGCACGCGTTCTGGAACTCCTGAAACTTGTGGGAATTCCGGAACCCGAGCGGCGTATAGACAGCTATCCGCATGAACTTTCCGGCGGTCAGCGCCAGCGCGTGATGATCGCCATGGCGCTCGCAAACGAGCCGGACATTCTGATTGCGGATGAGCCGACCACGGCGCTCGACGTCACGATCCAGGCGCAGATCCTCGACCTTCTGAAGTCGTTGCAGCAACGCTTCGGCATGGCCGTCGTCCTGATTACGCACGATCTCGGCGTTGTCCGCCACTTCGCCAATCGCGTCGCCGTGATGCGCCGCGGCGAGATCGTCGAGTCCGGCACGACGGAAGATATCTTCGAGCGTCCGCAGGCGGACTACACGAAGATGCTTCTCGATGCGGAACCCAGTGGACACAAGCCCGCAGTCGGCAGCGAAGCACCGGTCGTTCTTTCCGGCAAGAATGTGACGATCGACTATAAGATACCGGGTGGCTTCCTGTCGAAGTCCAGCACCTTCCGGGCCGTCGACGGCGTCAATGTCAATCTTCATCAGGGACAGACCATCGGCATTGTCGGTGAGTCCGGATCGGGCAAGTCCACGCTCGGTCGCGCGCTTCTGCGTCTCATCGTTGCGGATGGCCGCATTTTCTTCGGCAAGACGGAAATCACAGGCCTTGATCGAAAGGCCATGCGGCCATTGCGGCGGCACTTGCAGCTTGTGTTTCAGGATCCCTATGGCTCGCTTTCGCCAAGGCAGACAGTCGGGGAGATCATCACCGAAGGCCTGTTCGTGCACGAGCAACAGCTCAGCCGGGCGGAGCGGGACAAGCGGGCAATAGAAGCGCTGAAAGAAGTCGGTCTCGATCCCGCGGCCCGCAACCGCTACCCTCACGAATTTTCAGGCGGACAACGTCAGCGTATCGCAATCGCCCGCGCAATCATCCTCAAGCCTGAAGTCGTCATCCTCGATGAGCCGACATCTGCGCTGGACCGATCCGTCCAAGGACAGGTCATCGACCTGCTGCGTGATCTGCAGAAAGCCCATGGCCTTTCCTACATCTTCATCAGCCACGACCTTTCGGTCATCAAGGCCATTTCGGACTACGTCATCGTCATGAGAAATGGAAAGATCGTGGAAGAGGGAGAAACAGACGCCATATTCAGCAGGCCGACGGCTGAATATACCAAAACACTCATCAAATCCGCGTTTTCGGCGGAGGTGGCACAATAGTTGAGCGCGTACGCAGGATCTGCGTGAGCGATCCGGCGCCTGCCTGAGCGCGCTCGAAACCGGCGAAACGCATGTCGGCAACAGTTATCCGCCAGCTGCGGCGGAACGGTTGCCGACACGCCTCAACGATGGCGGACGAAACCGCTTTCGCCCATGTTGCGATTGCCTCGTTATCTGTCATCGGTTTTCGCTGATATACAGGTGACGACTGACTATGCTTCCACTGCCTTCACGCTGCTTCTGATAAATTTCCATCCTGTCATGCACTCGTTCCGCGACCTTTTGTGAGGGTATGTTTTCAGGGCTGGTGATGCTCACCACTCGGCGCAAACCCAGAGCGTGAAAAGCATAGTCGCGGCACGCAATCGCCGCTTCGGTTGACAAGCCCATTCCCCAGTATTCGCGCCATAGGTGGTAGCCGATTTCGGGCTCAAGGCCGGCCGGGGTCTGTTGCAGGGTAATCCCGCAATCACCGATGACCTCCCCCGAAACCCTATCGACGACCGCCCAGAGACCAAATCCATGCTGCGCATAGCTGTCGAACGCAAGTCTTTGAAACCATTCTCTGACTTCCAATGATGACTTGGCACTCGGATAGAACCGCATGCACTCCTGGTCAGCGTAAATTCTGCCGAGTGAAACGAAATCAGCGTCTTCGACTTTGCGCAGATGCAATCGTTCAGTCTTTATGACGATTGACATAGGCACCCCACGACCTGCACCTCCGCGCCCAGAAATTGACCATCACCCAGATTTAGAGCACCGCAAGCGCAAAGCAGAGCGCCCTCCGCTTGCCTGGCCTTGACAGCTGTCTGCGCGGAATAGAAATCCGCTTGCCCACCCTACGACCGCCCCTTGACACCTGCAGAGTAATGTTGTTTATACGTATAAGCAGCTAATACGAATTAGCAATAATGACGGGGAATGAGATTTCTATGGCTAGGCGGGTCACGCAACGTGATATTGCGATCTTCGCGGGGGTTAGCCAGGCAACGGTTTCGCTCGTACTCAATGAAGCGAAGTCTGCTGAAGGTCGCATTCCGCCTGAAACGCGCGAGCGTGTGCTGAAGGCCATTCGCGAGACCGGTTATGTGGCGGATCCCATCGCACGCAGCATGGTCAAGGGCGCAAACCGGATCCTGGGTGTCTTCACCTATCAGCCGGCCTTCCCGATTGCGCAGGCGGATTTCTACACGCCTTTTCTGATGGGGATCGAGGAGCAGGCGGAAAGGTTGGGCTACGACCTTCTGCTGATGACGGCAGCCGCGCGCGACGATAACGGTCGCAAGCGCATCTTCGGGGAAACTGGTCGGCTGCGGCTAGCTGACGGATGCCTCATTCTGGGCGGCCAGTTCGATCGTGATGAGCTGACTCAGTTGGTTGCCGGTGACTACCCTTACGTCGCAGTCGGCCGCCGTGACGATGCCGGCGGGCCGGTGCGTTATGTTGGCGCGGACTACGTGACGGCCACACATGCTCTTGTCCGAGAAGCACTTACCGCCGGCCATCGTCGCTTCGCCTTTATCGGCGCGACGGGTCCGGCGGAATCCATCAGCGACCGCTGGCGTGGTTTTCTCGCCGCAATCGAGGGCGCGGCGGAGCTGGTCTATTCCCACGAAAGCGAAAATGGCGATCCGAGCGAGCAACTGGCAGCCGTTCGCGCCAGCGGCGCAAGTGTCGTTTTTTTCGCCGAGGTGGCCGAGGCGGTGGTCTTCGACAATCATGCCCGTTCGCAAGGGGTGAGCGTCCCCGGCGATCTTTCCATCGTGGTGCTGGGCAGCGGCACCCGCACACATACGCTTCGGTTTCAACGCGTCTTCACCTCCTATGCCATCCCCCGCGAAGAAATGGGCAGGCAGGCAACCTCCATGCTGGTCGAAACCCTGACCAGCCCACCCGGCCCCGTAAAGCAGATATTGCTGGGCTGCGACATCGTGGCGGGCGAAACGCTCGCCTCCCCAAAACAAGGCCCAACTCAAGGAAAGAGAACCTGACGTGAGAGAATACAATGCAGATATTCTTGTGGTTGGCGGCGGCCTTGGCGGCGTGGCGGCGGCGCTCGGGGCCCTGCGCAACGGTCGCAGCGTTATCCTGACCGAAGCATTCGAGTGGATTGGCGGCCAGCTGACCAGCCAGGCCGTGCCGCCCGACGAGCACAGCTGGGTGGAACAATTCGGGATCACCGCCAGCTATCGCGCCCTGCGCACGGGTGTGCGGCAATATTACCGTGACCATTATCCGCTGACGGACGCCGCCCGGGCCGATCTGACGCTCAACCCCGGAGAAGGCAATGTATCTCGCCTGTGCCACGAGCCGCGCGTTTCGCTGGCGGTGATGGAAGCAATGCTTGCGCCTTACGCGGCGGGCGGCAAGCTGACCATCCTCAAGCCCTATGAGCCGATATCAGCGGCGGTCGACGGCGACACCGTGCAGGCCGTGACGCTGCGCCATTGCAATACGGGCGACCTCATTTCCTGCTCGGCCCGCTACATCATCGACGCCACCGAACTGGGCGATCTGCTGCCGCTGACCGCGACCGACTATGTCACCGGTTTCGAAGCCCAATCCGAAACCGGCGAGCCGAGCGCGCCGGCCGAGGCGCAACCGCACAATCAGCAGGCCGTATCGATCTGCTTCGCCGTCGATCAGGTTGACGGCAATCATGTCATCGACAAGCCCGCCCGGTATGACCACTGGCGGCAGGTTGCTCCCGAATTCTGGGGCGGCCCGCTGTTGAGCTGGGACTCTCCCAACCCGCGGACACTGGAACGCAGCCGCCGGTTCTTCGATCCCAACCCGGTCGACAACGCAACACGCGACGTTGCCGACCAGCGACAGAGCGCGGGCGATATGAGCCTTTGGATATTCCGCCGCATTGCCGCCCGCCACACATTTCGGCCCGGCGCATATGCGAGCGATATCTGCCTCGTGAACTGGCCGATGATCGATTATTTCGAGGCGCCCATCATCGACGTTACCCCCGAACAATATGCCGAGCGGCTGGCCGATGCGGCTAGTCTGTCCTATTCCATGTTCTACTGGATGCAGACCGAAGCGCCTCGCCCGGATGGCGGTCAGGGCTTTCCGGGACTGCGCCTGCGCGGCGACATTACAGGCACGGAACATGGCCTGGCCATGGCGCCCTATATCCGTGAAAGCCGTCGCATTCGTGCCCTGACCACGGTGGTCGAGCAGGATCTGTCGCTGGCGGTGCGCGGCGATCGCGGCGCGGTGCATTACCCTGACAGCATCGGTATCGGCATGTATCGCATCGACCTGCACCCCTCGACGGGCGGTGATAATTATATCGATGTGGGGGCCTGCCCTTTCGAAATTCCGCTGGGTGCCCTTATCCCCCGCCACAAAACGAACCTGCTGGCGGCATCCAAGAATATCGGCACCACGCATATCACCAATGGTTGTTACAGGCTGCACCCGGTGGAATGGAACATCGGCGAAGTGGCCGGCATGCTGGCGGCCTATTGCCTCGACAGAGGCGAGACGCCGCACGGTGTACATGCCGATGAAAAGCGGCTGGCGGAATTCCACACCCACATCGAACGCCAAGGGGTGGAGCGCCATTGGCCTGATATTCGCGGCTACTAGCCAAAACGTATAATCTGGGAGGATTATTCATGCGCAGGAGTATAGTGAAAATTGCATTGACCGGTTTTCTGGTCACATCCGGGCTGGTTTCGCCGGCTTTATCGCAGGAATTGCGAATGGCCATCTGGAGCGCCAACGAAGCCCATCTCGCCCTCTTCAATGAGATCGCCGATGAGTTCGAGGCCAGCCATCCCGGCGTCAAGATCAACTACGATTCGCTTGCATACGAAGGCTATGCCACCACCTTGACCACCCAGATCGCCGGCGGCAACCCTCCCGATCTGGCCTGGCTGTTCGACACGAGCGCGCCTGACTTCATGGCGGCCGGCGCGCTTTATCCCCTCACCGAAACCTTTGCCAATACCGAAGGTTACGACATGGGCGACTTCCCCCCGGCAACACTCACCGCCTGGTCTTACGAAGGTGTACAATATCTCTATCCGTTCTCGACGTCGCCCTTCGGCGTCTTCGTCAACAACGACATGATCCGGGCGGCAGGTGCAAAGACACCCGCCGAAATGATCGCTGCCGGCGAATGGAACTGGGACAATGCCATTGCGACCGCAGCGAAAGTCGCGGCCACCGGCAAACAGGGATTGATCATTCGTGATTTCGAATACAAGGCCTGGGAGAACCTTGCCGAAGTCTATACCGGCTGGAATGCCTATCCCTGGTCGAAGGATACCAAATCCTGCGCTTTTGCCAGCCCGGAGATGGTTGATGCCATGCGCTTCATCCACGATGCGATCTTCGTGAAGAAAGCCATGCCGGGCCCTGGTGTTTCGGCCGATTTCTTTGCCGGGGATGCGGCGATGACGACCACCCAGATCAGCCGCGCGTCGTTGCTACCAAAAGGTGACAAGGCCTTCGACTGGGATCTCGTGCCGTTGCCTACAGGACCTGCAGGTGACTATGCCGTTACAGGTCGGGCAGGCATTGGCGTCCTGGCCAGCGGCAAAAACCCGAAGCTCGCGGCGGAATTCCTCGCGTTTTTCTCCTCCAAGCCTAATGTAGCCAAGCTCGCGCGGTTTTTCCCGCCGGCACGGCAAAGTCTGCTCACTGCCGATGTGCTCGCGGCCGCCAATCCGTTGCTGTCGCGCGAGCAGATAGAGGCCGTGGTCATTCGTGGCGTCGCCACCGGCCAATCAACACAGCAGGTTCTCAATTTTGCCCGGCTGCAACAGACCGTTCGCGCTGGCCTCGACGGTCTCTGGCGACCAGATGCCGATGTCGCGGCTGTCCTGCAAGCGCTTTGCGGCCGTCTTGACCCGTTGCTGGCGGCCAATTGACGCTTGGTAGTCATCCGATTTTCGGCGGATGCGAAAGGCATAAGGAAGAAAAGCCATGACGCTTGCTCTCCAGACGGCGCAGAAAGAGGCCCGGCGCGGCTTCTGGACCATGGCGCGCCGAGACGCCGCCACCGGTTATCTGTTCATAGCGCCGCAACTCATCGGTATCGTTGTCTTTGTGCTCGTGCCGCTGGTGCTGGTCTTCTGGTATTCGCTGCATGAGTGGAACGTGCTGGCGGGATCGTTCCGGTTCACCGGCGCCGCCAACTACCAGAAGCTGCTCAACGACCCGGCCATAGGCGAAGTGCTGGCCGTGACCGCCGTGTTCTCGGCCGGACTTGCCCTGCTCAATATGAGCCTGGCGCTGGGGCTTGCGTTGCTCCTGAATCAGAAGCTGGCCTTCATGACCGTGTTCCGCACGCTGTTCTTTTCGCCCGTGGTGGTGTCGCTGGTTGCCTGGACAATCGTCTGGAGCTTCTTGTTGCAGAACAATGGCGGTATCAACGGCCTCCTGCAAATGATCGGCGTCGAAGGTCCCAACTGGCTGCGCCACCCAACGACCGCGATGATCTCGGTCATCGTCGTGCAGGCGCTCAAGAATCTCGGCCTCAACATGATCCTGTTTCTTGCAGCACTACAGGGCGTGCCGCGGGAACTGTTCGAAGCCGCGCGCGTCGACGGTGTGCCGCGCTTCAAGCAATTCTATCGCATTACCCTGCCGATGATCAGCCCGACGATCCTGCTCGCATCCATCGTCACCATCGTCGGCGCGTTGCAGGTCTTTGCGCAAATCATGATCCTCACGCAGGGCGGGCCGGGTTTTTCCACGACGGTTCTCGTTTATTACCTCTATCAGCAGGCCTTCCAGTTCTACCTCTTCGGTTATGGCTCGACACTCTCCATCATCCTGCTGGTCATTGTCGGCGCGCTCACTTTCATCCAATGGCACCTGCGCAGAAAGTTCGTATTCTATGAAAACTGAACTCAGCCCACGCGCGCAGACGCTGATCTATTTCATACTCTGCGTGCTGCTTGTCCCCTTCGTTTTTCCAACCTGGTGGATGGTCACGTCGTCGGTCAAACCCGTCAGCCAGATATTTGCCTTTCCGCCGGATATCTGGCCGCGCGCCTTTGATTTTTCGTCCTATTCCGACGTTTTCAGAATACAGCCCTTCGCGCTGCAATACTGGAACTCGGCCTATATCGCGGCAATCGTCACCATCGGCACCATGGCAGTGGCGTCGATGGCCGGATATGCCTTTGCGCGTATCAGGTTCCCATTTGCCAACGCCATTTTCATGGTGGTGCTGGTGGGGTTGCTCATCCCATCCGAAGTGACGCTGGTTCCGCTGTTCCGGATGTTTCTCAAATGGGGCATGATCAACACACACTGGCCGCTGATCCTGGTGCCGATCTTCGGTGCGCCGGCGGTCTTCGCCACCTTCATCATGCGCCAGTTCTTCATCTCCTTGCCGGTGGAACTGGAGGAGGCCGCCCGGGTCGATGGCCTCGGCCGGTTCAAGATATTCTGGACCATCGCCCTGCCGCTTGCCCGTCCGGCGCTGGCCGCCGTTGCGGTCTTTACCTTTCTCGGCAGCTGGAACCTCTATCTCGAACCCATCGTCTTTCTTTCCAGCCCCGACAAGTTCACCCTGCCCCAGGCGCTGACACAATTTACCGACGCCTACGGCGGACCGATGTGGAACATCCAGCTTGCCGCCGCGACGATGACCGCCATCCCCGTCCTCATCGTCTTCATCGTTGCGCAGAAACAATTCGTCGAAGGCCTCGCCCATACCGGCCTCAAAGGCTAATCGAAAGGCTGACCATGGCACCCGTTACCCTTAGATCCGTCAAGAAAAGCTATGGCGCATTCGCCACCATCCATGGTGTCGACATCGATATTGCCGATGGCGAATTCGTTGTCCTCGTCGGCCCTTCGGGCTGCGGCAAATCCACTTTACTGCGGATGATCGCAGGGCTTGAAACCGTGACCAGCGGCGATATCTCGATCAGCAGCCGTGTCGTCAACGAGATCGAGCCGAAAGACCGCGACATCGCCATGGTCTTCCAGAACTACGCGCTGTATCCGCACATGAGCGTGGCGAAAAACATGGCTTTTTCGCTTGAACATCGCGGCGGCAGCAAAACCGAGATCGCCGAGCGGGTGAGCTGGGCAGCCGAGATATTGGGGCTGACGCCATTGCTCGAACGGTTTCCCCGACAGCTTTCCGGCGGGCAGCGGCAGCGCGTCGCCATGGGCCGCGCAATCGTCCGCAATCCTCAGGTTTTTCTGTTCGACGAACCGCTCAGCAATCTCGATGCCAAGCTGCGCGTGGTGATGCGCGGCGAAATCAAGGGGCTGCACCAGCGTCTGGGGGTCACCACCGTTTATGTCACGCATGACCAGGTGGAAGCCATGACCATGGCCGACAAGATCGTGGTGATGAATGCCGGGCGGGTCGAGCAATGCGGGGCGCCGCTCGAACTTTATGACCGGCCCGCCAATCCCTTCGTCGCCGGCTTCATCGGTTCCCCGGCGATGAATTTCATCAAGGGGCGACTGACTGCCAATGGCTTCGAGGCTGATGGCGTCGTCCTGCCCCTGCCGCCCGGCCCGACCTCGGGCGACGCCATATACGGCATCCGCCCGGAACATTTCGAGCTGGTCAACCAAGGCCTCACCGCGACCGTTTTGCTGGTGGAGCCAATGGGATCGGAAACGCAGGTCACGATGATGCTCGGCCATCACCAGGTCATTGGTGTCTTCCGCGAGCGCGTACAAGCGCAGCCGGGCGCGACCATCGAGGTTCAGCCGGATCTGGCATCGATCCATTTGTTCGATGCCGCAACCAATCAACGCATCAACTAGCACCGAAACCCGGGAGCGTGCGGATGCAGTGCGAACCGCCCGGGATGCAGCACCCCATTCGTGCAATGGTAGCGAAACTGCGACGCAATACAGAATTCAATGATCAAAAATCACTACCCACGGAAGCCATATGGCGTTGAACTTGGGATAGACAGTCCAAAATCGGCATGTCAGGTGTAGGGAAAGCCGTAACCGGAGGGCACGCAAATTCGCACGAATATAACACGGCGCCATACAGGTCTGGTCCCTCGCCTCTTTCTCACAGCCGGGCTGACATTCCAGGCAACCATGGAATTCGGCCCCGCGCAGGCGGCGGAGAGTGTGACCGTTCCGCCTTACGCGCCCGCCATCGGGACTGAGCTTCATTATCGCGTTCAAAAGACGACCGAGACCGATATGTCGCTTTGGCTCGACAAGCCGGGAGCATCCTCCGCTGTCATGCGCGGTGACTTCCGTCAATCGGCAACGGTGCTGTCGCGGGACGACGAGGGCATGCGGGTGCGATGGAGGCTCTCCGCTGATATCCCGCCGGATGCGGCGGACGCGGCGGATTCTTATCCCATGAACGCCATGTTTCGCAATTCGCTCGCCGCCTACGGTGTTCAGCAAGTGGAATTCGAGACCGACCTGAGCGGCACCCCCACGGCGCTGGTCGGCGCGGATCAGATCCTTGCCAATATGGAGAAGCTACTGTCCACCTCTCCGCCGGACAGCACGGCCTCCCGTATGCTCCAGACCGTCAAAAGTAACCCTCTCACAATTATCGACGTTCTTGCGCCCGAAAGCATGATCCTTGCGCTTGGGCAATCTTCAGAAGCGTTCACGACCGATATCGGACGGGAATGGACGGTTGAAGGCAATGAAGAGTTGAAGGGTATGCTCGTCCCGACAAGCACCGTCTGGAAACTCGAAGCAGCCGACGAGATCAGACAAATCGCCACGTTCAGCGCAAAGACGACCTACGATCCGGCTGCACTGCTGCAATCTCAGCAATCTTCGATCGACGGCATCATCGCAAGCTTTGGAGACCGGGCGAAGCAACTGTCCGACGCCCGGTTGGCGCAGGCCAGAATTGCCGGGAAGTCGCGAATTGTGACCTATGTGAATTCAACACGCGACGGTTCGACACTCGAAGTTCTGGAAAATACGGTCGCAAGCGTCGGCGGCGTGACACTCACAATGACGGTGCATGTCTGGCAAGAGGGTCAGCCACCCGTCCTGCCTGCACCCCAGGCGTGGAATGCCGGAACCCTGTCTGGCCAACGACAGAACCAGTAACGCCCGAAAACTGCTGCATATCCGCCTCCCTCTCTCAAACAGGCCGATGGCGGCAACGCCTCTGCCGAAAGTGCAAAGAACATTGCACCGATTTCGCTCAAGGTTGCAGAGGTGAAAACCTCGGTCGATCCCCGCTGCCTATGCGAACGACGGGGATTCTGTACTGGAAGAGGCGTTGGAGTTTGAACGGCAGGAACAGGTCGGCTATTCCGCAGCAAGGGAGAGCTGAGCTCTTTCCGTGTTTCCGTGCTCCGTCGAATAGATTTCTGCCTTGGGCGGCTTGATGCGGAACCATGCGGCGTAGAGTGCCGGCAGAAAGAGCAGGATGATAAGCGTGCCCACCGCCGTTCCGCCGATAAGTGTGTAGGCCATCGAGCCCCAGAAAACCGAATGCGTCAGGGGAATGAAGGCGAGGACCGCGGCAAGCGCTGTCAGGATGACGGGCCTCGTTCGCTGCACCGTGGCTTCGATCACGGCATGATAGTCGTCCAGACCCGCAGCCTTGTTTTCCTTGATCTGCTCGGTGAGGATCAACGTGTTGCGCATGAGGATGCCCGCCAGGCCGATGAGACCCAGGATCGCGTTAAACCCGAAAGGCTGGTTGAACAGGATCAGGGTCGGCACGACGCCTGCAAGACCGAGCGGTGCCGTCAGCATCACCATGGTCATTGTCGACAGGCTGCGGACCTGAAGGATGATGACGATCAGGGTCGCTGCGATCATCATTGGGAACACCTTCACCAGGGCAGTATTCGCCTTAAGTGACTCCTCGATGTTGCCACCCATCTCGATCGTGTAGCCAGAAGGCAGAGATGCAATGAGCGGCTGAAGAGCGGTCATCACCTGTTGCGAAACCTCCGGCGGTTGTGTGGCCTCGTTAATGTCGGACCGGACCGTGACCACAGGCGTTCTGTCACGACGCTTGAGGATCGGCTCTTCGAAGCGCACCTCCGTGTGGCCGATCTGATCGAGCGGGATCGCACGACCGTCTCTCGTCACCAACGAGAAGTCGGCGAGCCTTGCAGGATCAAGGCGGATTTCACCGGCACTTCTGGCCACGACGGGAACGTTTCGGATGTTCTCACGAACTTGCGTAACCGAAACACCGCTCAGCAGGAGCTGTATCTGCTGGGCAGCATCGGCGGACGACATGCCGATGAGGTTCAGGCGATCCTGATCAGGAACGAACCGGACAACAGGTGTACGGTTACCCCAGTCACGGTTGGCATTTCTGACGTCAGGTACCGAGCTCATGAGAGCAAGTGCCTGCTCGGAGATTTTGTACAGCTCTTCGGCGTCCGGTCCTTTGATCCGAAACTCGACGGGGAATGGCGTATAGGGGCCAAAGACGAGTTGCGTGACGCGCACGAATGCCTCGGGCGCCAGCCCTTGCGCAACGGCTTCCCGCAGACGAAGTTTCAGCACCTCACGCTCATGTGCGTCGGATGTCAGCACAACGATCTTCGCAAAGGCAGGATCGGGCAGTTCGGGCGCCATGGCGAAGAAGAAGCGGGGCGCACCCTGGCCGATGTAGCTGGTCGCGATCTTGGTTTCAGGCTGTTGCTTCAACCAGGCCTCCAGCTTCTTGACCGTGGCTGTCGTCGTTTCGATGCTCGTGCCTTCAGGCATGCGAACTTCGACAAGAACCTCAGGACGGTCCGATGTGGGGAAGAATTGCTGCTTCACCGCACCCATCCCGACGACCGACAGCGCCATGACGACGCCGACCACGGCACAGGTCAGGAACTTGTGCTTGACGGTGAATTCGATCGCGCCGCGCAGGCGTCTGTAGTTCGGCGTATCGTAAATCGCATGATGACCGCCTGCTACCGGCTTGATATCGGGCAACAGCTTTACACCGAGATAGGGCGTGAAGATCACCGCCACGAACCAGGAAACAATCAGTGCGAAACCGACGATCCAGAAGATGTTGCCGGCATATTCACCCGCCGCAGAGGCGGCGAAACCGACGGGCATCAGGCCGATAATGGTCACAAGCGTGCCCGACAGCATCGGTGCCGCAGTATGGCTCCAGGCATAGGCAGCCGCCTTGATGCGGTCCATGCCCTCTTCCATCTTCACGACCATCACCTCGATGGCGATGATGGCGTCATCGACAAGCAGGCCAAGTGCGAGAATCAATGCACCGAGCGTGATGCGGTCGAAGAACCGCCCCGTCTCGAGCATGATGATGAAGACCACAGCGAGCGTCAGCGGAACGGCCAGAGCCACGACGATGCCCACCCGCCAGCCGAGGGCAATGAGACTGACGAAGAGCACGACCCCGAGGGCCATGGCGAACTTCACCATGAATTCACCCACCGCCGCGTCAATGTTGACGGCCTGATCGCTGACCTTCGTCAGTGTTATGCCAAGGGGTAATGACTGTGCAATCCGGCCGGAGCGGTGCTCTAACGCCTTGCCAAGCTCCAGACCATTCCAGCCCTGCTGCATGACCACGCCGAGCATGATGGCCGGCTCGCCGTTATGACGGATGACATAGCTTGCCGGCTCCTGATAACCCCGGCGTACCTCAGCAATGTCGGCAAGCTTGAACGCACGGCCGGAAGCGACGATGGGCGTTTCAGCGATAGACTGAATACTGTCATAGGCACCGTCGAGACGAATGAAGACCTGCGGACCCTGCGTATCTATCGAGCCAGCGGGCGTAACGGTATTGCGCCGTTGAAGCGCTGCGGCAATGTCCTGAGGTGATATGCCGAGCGTGGCGAGCTTCTCATAGGAGAACTCTACGAATATCTGCTCCGGCTGTTCGCCGAGAATGTTGATCTTCTTCACGCCGGGAACATGGAGCATATCCTGCCTGATCTTTTCCGCTTCCCGGACGAGATCGCGCATCGGCATGCCCTGCGCCTTGAGAGCGTAAAGGCCGAAGCTGACGTCGGAATATTCATCGTTCACGAATGGTCCCAGAACACCCTGCGGCAGGTTTCTGGCTTCATCGCCGAGCTTCTTGCGCGCCTGATAAAATTCTTCGGCGACAGCGCGTGGCGGCGTATTGTCCTTGAGCGTGACGGTAAGATAGGCAAAGCCGGGGCGCGTCGTTGTCTCGACCCGGTCGTACCAGGCCAATTCCTGAATGCGCTTCTCCAGCGGCTCGGCAACGAGATCCTGCATCTCGCGCGCGGTTGCGCCCGGCCAGACAGTCGTGACCGTCAACGTCTTGATGGTAAAGGAGGGATCTTCAGCGCGTCCTAGCTTGACGAAGGCATAGACGCCGGCAAGCGACAGAAGGACGATAAAGAACAGCGTGACGGCGCGTTCGCGAACCGCAAGGGCGGACAGATTGAGGTTCATCAGTTTGCCGCCTCTTTTGTCCCAATGCTGGTGCGAACTTGCGCTCCATCCTTCAGAAGATGTGCGCCAAGCGCAACGACCTGCTCTCCCGGCTTGACGTTGGTCACGATCACATTCTCTTCGCCCACCCGCTCCACGTTCACATCACGGAACTTCACGACGGAAGATTGCTGATCGATCACCCAGACGCCTGTTCGCGTCCCGTCATCCAACAGCGCGCCTATCGGCAGTTCGGCATGGTTCTGCACATCCCTGTTCTCGATTTCGATGGTGACGGTCGCCCCGAGGGGCGCATTTGCAGCGCCCCCTTCCAGCACCCAGCGCGTTTCATAAGTGCGGGTCTGCTGATCGGCGGAATCGGAGATCTGGCGCAGCTTGGCCTTTTCCACATTGTTTCTGCCATAAACCGATGCGGAGGCCTGAACGCCAATGTCAGGACGCATGGTTTCGGGAAGCCAGACAATCGCTTCGCGCGGACCAGACTTCGCGAGCCGGACAACCGGCTGCCCGGCGGTTACCACCTGACCCGGCTCACCGAGCGTCTCGATAACGGTTCCATCTGCATCGGCAACAAGAACCGCATATCTGGCCTCGTTTTCGGCAACATTGGCCTCAGCCTGAGCGGCGGCCAACTGTGCCGTTGCCGAATCCAGCAGAGCTTTCGATCGTTCATATTGCTGCGTCGAGGCGGCAGAGGTCTTCACCAGCACGGCAAAGCGTTTCTCATCTGCATTCGCTTGGACAAACGTCGCCTGTGCTGCAATGACAGCGTTTCGCTTGGCGGTCAGAGCAAGGCGAAGATCAGTCTCGTCAAGCCTCATCAAAGGCTGTCCAGCGCTTACCTGCTGCCCGACGTCGACAAAACGTTCAACGATCTTGCCGGGAACGCGAAAGCCGAGATTACTCTGGACCCGGGCACCAACGGTTCCGGTAAAGTTGCTGCTCGAATTGCCAGGAAGCCTGGCCGTCGCCAGGTTGACCAGTGGCGCCAAGGTCCGGGGATCGGCAGCCTTTGCCTCTGGTGCCTGCGCCGGAAGCAGCAGTGCTGCGGCTCCGCCTGCGGCCAGAGCCAGCACTGCTGCTGCAGTGACAACAAGTTTCCGTTTCATTTCATCGCCCCTTATTGACGGCCTAGTCAAAAATATTAGATTGCACTCTAACTCTAAAATATATATAGATGTCAAATGAAATCTAATTGGAGGTCCACATGCGAGTGAGCCGCGTACAGGCAGAAGAAAATCGGGAGAGAGTGATCAACGTCGCCAGCCGGTTGTTTCGAGAGCATGGTTTCGACGGGATTGGCCTGAAAGACCTGATGAAGGGGGCAGGCCTCACCCAGGGTGGATTCTACAAGCAGTTCGCATCAAAGGACGATCTTGCGGCGCTCGCATCACGGCGTGCTCTCGAGAGCGCCACGAGAAGGTGGTCTGATGCCGCAGCAGACACGTCAGATCCGCTGGAATCGATTATCGGCTTCTACCTCTCCAAAGATCATAGTGGCGA
Source organism: Agrobacterium sp. NPDC058088 (assembly GCF_042885035.1). Classification (NCBI taxonomy): domain Bacteria; kingdom Pseudomonadati; phylum Pseudomonadota; class Alphaproteobacteria; order Hyphomicrobiales; family Rhizobiaceae; genus Agrobacterium; species Agrobacterium sp. NPDC058088. The sequence goes on from NZ_JBHVSU010000012.1 coordinate 114,415, forward strand.
GAAGGCCGAAGGGTGTCCGCTTGTTGCTCTCGGCGCCGACGCGGCGCGTCAAACTGCCGAAGTTCGTCGCCCGTTTGAGGATGGTATCCGGGCGCATTTCGAGGTGCTCGAAGAACTCATCGGAGGTGCTGACGATGAAACTCGAAGCGAAAAGGCCATGGCAATATTGTCCATGATGGTCGGTGCGGTGACGCTGTCCCGGATCATCGAGGATGAACTGCTGTCGACGAGTATACTCGATGCAGCAGCAAGCGAGGTCCGGCGCATTGCTGACCGACATAGTAGCGACTAACAGACAGTTTTTGGATATTCGTCGCCGATAGCTGGCTTGGCTCAGCCGAAGCCGCAGGGATATCAGAAGAAAATAGCGCTAACCGCATGCCCCCAGTTCACGACCAGACATCGGGTCGGACGCCGAAGGCATGCCAGATTTTCGGTCGTAAACAGGTGGAAATGCATACCCGTTATCGCGCGTGCTGCGCGCAAGGTACGCAACGAATCCGGACGGCGCAAGCAAGAGATCGAGCACCTCAGCGAATGCGCGGACACGGTGATCATCATCCCTAGTTATAACTTATTCCGGGTTGCCGATGCGAAGAGGACCTCCACGGACGTCTTCGAAATGGAGCACCGAGTAGTGCATGCCATGGGCGGTTTGTCTCGAAAGGTCAGTCATGCGTGACATGACCGAGCGATCACACGCCAACCAGTAACACAGCGATAGCCGCAGAACGGAAATTCGCCCAAATGGATTTCATTCTTTCCTTCTCAATGTCGCCCACTCCTCTGGACGATAAACTCGAATGTTATCGGGTGCGGGCCATCGCTCTCAGTCCACGGTCGGATCGCCAGCATCCTGGCTGCGATGGAGCTTCGACCATTCTCGAGAAGCCGTTTGAGGCACAGAAGCAGCACGCTTATCTTGAGGCGCGTCTTGCTTGGGCGTTGGACAGGGATCAGAAACGCAAAAAGCTCCTCGACGCTTGTGCGGAGGAGCTTTCTGTTAAGGGATATGAATGGTCGAACATTCAGGTTTG
>NZ_JBHVSU010000013.1:0-84436 GCF_042885035.1 Agrobacterium sp. NPDC058088
TGTTCTGGTATTAATGTCAGCACTAATGCTGGTTCTAATTCCAGAACATCGCCTGATTTGCTCGATCAGCAAAAACAGCTCACCGGACGCTCACGTCTTGTTGAAGCCCGCGTCATAGACCACGACGGTGTCCACAACCCATGTCGACCCAATGATCGTCTGCTCCTGGGAATGAAGGGCAGTATCAGCGAGTTTGAATTGGACGTACTGAGGGCCCGCATGCTCGATACCGCCAGATCAAAAGCGAGCCGTGGCGAATTACGACTCTCTGTTCCGTTCGGCTACATTTGGCATCGGGAAGCCGGGCTTGGGCTTGACTCCGAGCGGAACTGAAGGACGTCGGTGATCAAGCTCTGATGCGCGGGTTGGCTATCGCATTCCCGATTGTGCGTCCGGGGCTGTTCCGATCTTACTACGGGCGTCGGTCAATTGCCGGCCACAAAGCGTCTGACGGGTGTTCCCCTGCCGTTGTCCCGCCTCCGCCCATGCGCGAGGTGCAAGTTCGCTTTGGCGACTTATGATTTGATCGCCTGCGCCTCCCTTGCAACAGCCCACATGAAGCCGGTCAGCTCGCGGGCAGTGGCAGTGCAAACCACTGTCGTTCGCTTTCCCCAAGTGGCGAGCATTCGATATCGAGATGTCAGCCGGCCCTGAGCCTTCCATGCAATCTCTCGAACTTTCGATGGGGCTTGCTCCATGAGGTAGAGCTTTCTCGTGCCCACCTTCGGCGGATGCCGATAAGTCCAGGCGCTCTCGACCAGCATGTGCCGAACTCGACCGTTGCCGGCCTTGGTGATCGCACCCCGTCTGACCGTCTCACCCGTTGATCGCTCACCAGGGACCAGGCCGAGATAGCCCATCAGTTGGCGAGGGCTCTCAATCGGCTCACTTCGCCGACCTCCGTGGCGAATGTAATGGCGACGATCACGTCGACCCCTCGCGGGGTCTGCAGCGCTCGAATGACCAGCGCCAGCGACCAGGTTGGGACGAACTCCTCGATCACCTTCTCCAATCGTTCGACGCGCTCTTTCGAGAGGCGCACCGCCTCGACCATTTCCTGCAACGCAATCGGATGCGCCGGATGATCGAACTATTGCTCCTGCAGCCAGCGCAGGTATCGCATCGTCCTGCCCTTCTTACGTGGATAGATGCGACTGTGTTTGAGCATTAAGGCACTGATCTGTTGTCGGTGAACCCGCAACGTCTCGACAGCAGCGGCGCGAGCGCGAACGAGGTCGCGCATCGCCTCATGGCCCTCATCAGGAACCCACACTGCCGTGAGCTCACCGGCCCTCAGCAGCCGGGCGAGCGCGAGTGCGTCTCGACGGTTCGTGTTCACTCTGTCGCCCGGTTTCCTGGGGATCAAGGATGGCGCAACGACCACACATTCATGCCCGAGGGATTGGATCAGCCGGTGAAGACCATATCCGGTCGGACCGGCCTCGTAGCAGAAGTGTACGCGGTCAAATTTTGCGGCTATCCGCCGAATGATGCGACGCATGCTGACATCCGATGCGTCAACCTCACCCCAAAAGCGGACCTCTCCCTCCCGGCCGAATTCAGCGACAGCGATTGCGTTCTTCAGTTTGGCGACATCGATTCCTACAAAAGCTTCTCCATAATCTGCCACGGCTCGTCCTCCTGTGATGAGGATCGGCTCGGCCTGTCCGAGAAACCCTCGAAAGACCAGTGTAGGGCGAGCCAGCTCAGGTACGAAGACGGACATACGGTCTTACGCCTCAGCATGCGGGACGTACCTTCCTAAAGGCTAATCTGTCCTTCGCTCACCAGAGAAACCAAGGTCCGGCCGCGGCCATCGCAAACCGCTTGATGCGTGGAGCTGCAGTCGCCCTTGTGCGTTTGAGACCGGCAAAGCGACCTTGCCAATGATCATCTACCAAGCGGCCCGGAAAAGGAACGGTGGTTATTGCGGACCGACGTTACTTCTGCAGTATGCCCTTCAATCTTCGGCGGACCGGGAAAAGCTGGATGCCGGTGCGATCGGAGAACAGGCCCCAGAGACCGCGCGGCGCAAAAAGCATGATGACGATGCCGATGAGGCCCAGCATCAGCAGATACCATGAGCCGTAATCGGCAAGCAGGTTCTGCAGGAGAAAGAAGACGATGACCCCGATGATCGGGCCTTCGATGGTGCCGATGCCGCCGATCACGACGATGAAGATCACGTAGGCCGTCCAGTCGATGACCGAGAAGGCGGCGTCGGGCGAAATCCGCGCCTTCTGCACATAGATGAGAGTCCCTGTGACGCCGGTGATGAACGCGGTTGCCAGATAGACCGTCGCCTTCATGCGCCGGGCATCGACGCCGACGGCGCGCGCCGCCTGCTCGTTGTCGCGCACGGCTGCCAGCCCCAGGCCCTGTTTGCTGCGCAGAAGCCAATAGATGAAGCCGATCGTGGCTATGACGAGCACGAGGGCCAGCCAGTAGGTCAGCGCGTCGCTCGCCTGCGACGCCTTCATGCCGAAGAGATCGCGCATCAGGCCGACGCCCATCATCTCGCGGGTCGCATCGCGCGGCAGCGAGGTGCCGGTGCCGCCGCCCAGCGCCTTCCATTGCGCGAGAAGCAGACGCACGACCTCGGCGACCACCCATGTGCCGATGGCGAAATAGGGGCCGTAGAGCCGGAAGGTGAAGAAGGCCGTGGGGACGGCGATGAGCACCGACAGCAGACCCGCGATCAGAATGGCGACGAGGGGATCGATGCCGAACAGGATGACGCTACCGAACATGGCGTAGGCGCCGAAGCCGACGAAGACCTGCTGGCCGACGGAGATCAGCCCGGCATAGCCGGCCAGCAGGTTCCAGTTCTGCGCCAGCACCAGCATGGTGAGGATGAAGAACAGATCCTGGATGACGCCCCGGGAGACGATGAACGGCGCGGCAAAGGCGACGAGCAGGATGGCGATGGCGGCGAAACCGAAGAGGGACGACGCTTTCGTGCGTGTCTCGACCCGCCAGGATGGCGTTGCAATCGTCATATCGGTCCCTCAATCGTTTGCGCGCGGAAAGAGGCCGCGCGGCTTGAACAGGAGAACGGCGAGAAAGGCGAGATGGCCGGACAGGATCTGCCATTCGGGATTGATCGCAGCGCCCACCGTCTGCGCGACGCCGAGGATGATGCCGCCGGCCAGCGTCCCCCAGAGCGAACCGAGCCCGCCGATGATCACGGCCTCGAAGGCATAGATCAGCCGCGCCGGCCCGGAGGTCGGATCGAAATTCGCCCGCGTGCCGAGATAGAGGGCGGCAATGGTCACCACGACCATGGCAAGCCCCGTCGCCAGCGCAAAGATACGCTGCGGCCGGATGCCCATCAGCCCGGCCGTCACCGGATCGTCCGAGGTCGCCCGGAAGGCGCGGCCGACGGACGTGCGGTAGATCAGCTGGTTGAGGCAGACGATGACGGCGACGGCGGAGAAGACCGTCATCAGCGGCATGATGCCGGCCGTGACCGGGCCGAGATCGACCGATGCGCTTTCGAGGCTGCCGGCAAAGACGCGGCGGCTGTCGGCGGAAAAGCCTTCGAGCAGCCCGTTCTGGATGACGATCGACAGACCGAAGGTGACGAGCAGCGGCGGCAGGATATCCTTGCCGAGCGTCCGGTTGAGAAGGAAATATTGCAAGGCCCAGCCGATGGCGAACATCATCGGTGCGGCAATGAGGGCTGCGAGAAACGGATCGAGCCCGAGCGTCGTCACCAGGACGAGGATCAGGAAGGCGGCCAGCACGATCAGATCGCCATGGGCGAGATTGACCAGCCGCATGATGCCGAAGACGAGGCTGAGACCCGCTGCAAACAGGGCGTAAAGCCCGCCGAGCAGCACCCCCTGGAGAATGGTATCAAGCCAGTTCATGATGCCCGTTCCTTCCGTCGGCCCCGAAATAGGCCTTGTGGATATCCTCGCGGCTCAAATCGGCGGCGCGGCCGGACAGCGTGACGCGCCCTTCCATCATGCAGTAGACCCGGTCCGCGACCTTCAAGGCCTGGGCGATATCCTGCTCGACGATGACGATCGAGGCGCCCGTTTCGCGGATGCGCGGAAAGGCGGCATAGATATCGCGCACGACGACCGGCGCGAGACCGAGGCTGATTTCGTCGCACAAGAGCACAGCCGGATTGGACATCAGCCCCCGGCCGATCGCCACCATCTGTTGCTGCCCGCCGGACAGGGCGGTCGAGGGCGTGTTGCGGCGTTCCTTCAGGATCGGAAACAGCGCATAGATGCTGTCCAGGCTCCATGGCCCGTCGATCTTGCGGCCATAGGTGCCGACCAAAAGGTTTTCCTCGACGGTGAGCGAGGCAAAGAGCTTGCGCCCCTCCGGCACCATGGCGATGCCGCGCGCCAGCACATCGGGGGCAGGCAAGCCGCCGATCGGTTCGTCCTGATAGAGGATCGATGCAGGATCGTTGGCAAGAACGCCCGATATCGAGCGCATCAGCGTCGTCTTGCCGGCACCGTTGGCACCGATGATGGCAATGGTCTCGCCGGTCTCGACCGAGATATCGACGCCGAACAACGCCTGGAAATCGCCATAGGAGGCCTTGAGGCCGCGGGTTTCGAGCAGGGCCATCAGATGTCGATCCCCAGATAGATTTCGCGGACATCGCGCGACGCCATGATGGCGTCCGGCTTGCCGATGCCGATGACCCTGCCGAAATGCAGCACAGCCAAGCGCTCGACTACGGAATTCAGCGCATGCAGCACATGCTCGATCCAGATGATCGTGACGCCGCGCGCATGGATGGCGCGGATGGTCAAGACCAGCGACCGGCATTCGCCCTCGGTCAGCCCGCCGGCGATCTCGTCGAGCAACAGGAGCTTCGGTTCGGTCGCCAGCGCCCGCGAAAGCTCCAGCCGCTTGCGCTCGAGCAGACTGAGACTGCCGGCCAGAAAATTGGCCTTATCGATGAGACCGGTCTCGACAAGGATATCCGCGCAGCGATCCGAGACGTCTGCTTCGTTGCGCCTGGAGCCGAAGGCGCCGGCGACGAGCAGGTTCTCGAACACCGTCAGCTTCTCGAAGGGCTGCGGGATCTGGAAGGTCCGGCCCATGCCCGACAGGCACCGCGCCATTGGCGGCGTGCGCGTTACGTCCTGGCCGAGAAAGCGGATCGTGCCGCTGTCGGCCGCGATATTGCCGGTGATCAGATTGAACAGCGTCGATTTGCCGGCGCCGTTCGGACCGATGATGCCAAGCGCTTCGCCCTCGCCGACGGCAAAGCCGATCCCATCGGCCACCGTCAGTGCGCCGAATGTCTTGGAAAGGCCGTCGAGTTGAAGGATGGGCATGAGTTTTCGTTCCAACAAATGTTCTGCAATGGCCGCTCACCCTAGCCCTCTCCCCGCGTGCGGGGAGAGGGGACTGGATCGGAGGTTGCCGATTGTCCCTTCTCCCCGTTTACGGGGAGAAGGTGCCCGACAGGGCGGATGAGGGGCCTTTGCCCCTACACGATCGCTTCCATCTTGCCGCCGACCGGAATGTTCGGCGCCGTCTTGTTGTCGGTGATAACAAGATCGTAGCCGCCGCCATCCTTCAGCCGCCATTGGCCGCCGACGAGCGGGGTCTTGGCGATGTTCTTTGCGGCAAACGGCGGCAGGCCCGTGCCGTCCCAGGCGATCGGGCCAACCAGCGTATCGAGCCGGGTGGCGGCGATCGCCTTTGCCACGGCATCGCCGTCCGTCGGATCGTCCGCCCGTTTCATCGTGTCCACTGCGAGTTCGAACAGCGCATGGGCAAAGCCGATCGGCTGCGTCCACGGCCGGTTCGTCGCCTTGGTGAAGGCATCGGCGACCTCTGCCGAGGTCTGCCCCGTCAGCGACGACTTGAACGGATGGCTCGGTGTCCACCAGACTTCCGACGACAGGTTGTGGCCGGCATTGCCCAGCGCTTCCACGGTCTGCGGGAACAGCAGCGCCTTGCCGATCGAGGCGATCTTCGGGGCGAAGCCCTGCTGCTTGGCCTGGTTCCAGAAGGTGGTGAAATCCGGTGGGATGACGACGCCGGTGACGATCTCGCAATTCCCGGATTTGAAGGCGTTGATCTGCGCGGAAAAATCGTCGGTCATGTTCTGGTAGCGGCCGGGATCGGTCAGCCCGTAACCCATCTTTTCCAGGACCGGCGGGAAGCCGACGACCGTGTCGCCCCAGGCATTGCCGTCGCCGTCGTTCGGGAAGAGACCGCCGACTTGTCTGTTCGTCTCGATCTGCGCCCACATGTTGGTGAAGACGGCGATGACGTCCTCGAGCCCCCAGAAGAAATGGTAGGCGTAGTCGAACGGTTTCCACGAGGCCGGATCGCCGGGATTGCCCTGCTGGCCGATGAACCAGGGCTGCCACGGCGCCAGGGTCGATATACAGGGCATTTCCTCCGCCTCGCAGGTCGTCGCCACCGGATTGGTCGTCTCCGGCGTCGATGCGACGAGGACCAGATTGACCTCGTCGTCGACGATCAGTTCCTTGGCCACTTCCGCCGCCCGGTTCGGGTTCGACTGGCTGTCCTTGACCACGACCTCGTAATTGAGCCCCATGCTTTTCGTCGCCGACAAAAAGCTGTCGATGACGAACGTGTCGGCTTCTCCGAAGGCCGCAAGCGGCCCGGTCTGCGGGCTGACATAACCGAGCTTGATGGCCACATCCTGCGCAATCGCAGGCGCCGCAAGGCCGGATGTGGCGGCAAGCGCGCCCGTGGCAGCCGTCGTCTTCAGAAAATCCCGTCGCGTAAACATGTTTCCTCCTCCCATTTTTAACCCCGTGGACAACGCACCGACGTTCCGAACCTCAGCGTTACGCTGAAATATGCTTGCCCAGAATGTCTTCGAATACGCCTGCCAGCGTTTGACCGGTCGCCGCGTCATAGGTGCGCGCGCGCCATGCAATGTGCATGTCCGGCCTGACCAGTATGCAACCGTCCTCGGCGATTTCGCTCTGCAGATACCAGTCCCCGTAGATGTCGACGGCGTCGCAGCCGGCCGGTCCGATGGACACAACATCGATGTCGATGTCGAACTTGTCGCTGACGGCCGATGCAGCCTCGCGCCAACCCTCGCCACCGATTCCGGTCAGGACGACGAACCGACCCTTTCCGCACAGGTCGAGAGAAGATATTCGATGTCCGTTTTTCTCAAGCCAGACATGCGGCAGACGGGCACCAGGCCAAGTCGTCGCATGGTAATACAATTCCTGATCGCGCGTATATTCCGGCTCTGGTGTCCCATCTGGGACGATCGCCGAGGATTGATAGCGCTGGTTGAGTTCCACACCGTGCGCGTTAAATTCGTAGTTCTTGCGCCGGATCGCCTCGTGCAGCAGTCGACGGCGTTTTTTGCCCTCGGGAGTGGGAGCCTTGCGTGCTTCCATATTCCGGAGAACTGTTTCCGGATCGCTGGACGAGCCGATGCCGATCGCTTCGAATATCGGCGGATAGTCCTTGATGCTCTCGTTGGCGCGCCGGACGATCTGCTTTCCGACGGGTTGCCGCTCGGCGCAATAGGTTTCCAGCAGCGCGTCCGTTGCCTTGCCTTTCAACACGTAACTCAGCTTCCAGGCGAGGTTATAGCTGTCCTGAATGGATGTGTTGGATCCCAGGCCGTTCAAAGGCGGATGGCGATGCACCGCATCGCCCGCGCAGAAAACGCGCTTCGTCGAATAGCGGGTTGCGTACTGGTTGTTTACCGTCCATGTCGATGTCGATCTGATCTTGACCGGAACCTCATCGTCGCCAATGAGCTGCCGGACGATAGCTTCAGCTTTCTCAGGGGTGATTTTCAGTTCACCCTCAGCCAGGTCGTATCCCCAGATCGCCAGCCACTCGGTCCATGGCCGAACCATACGAATGACGCCTGCCCCGATCCCTCCGATTTCAGCACCCGGCTGCAAAATCCAGTAAAGGACGCTCGGGCGATGCTGCACATATTGGGTCAGATCGGCATCGAACAGAATATTCATACTTCCCGAAAGGCCCATCTGGCCTTCCATCGGCAAGCCGATCCGCTCCGCCACCCGGCTTCTTCCACCATCTGCGCCGATGAGATATTTGCACCGTATCGCGTAGTCTTCGCCGGTCGTGCGATCCTTGACGGTCGCGGTAACGCCGTTCTCGTCTTCTTCAAGGTCAAGAAACTCGGTATTGAACCGGATGGTAGACCCGCGCGCTCCAGCCACTTCCAAAAGAATTGGCTCCAGATACGTCTGAGGCAGGTCGCATATCTCGGTCGGACTTGCCAATTCGTAGTCTGCCTTGCGCAGGGGATGATTGCCCCAAGACAGCACACGACCGAATTCTTCGCCGGAGAGGCTGTGACAGAAGACATTGTTGGCCATGAAGTTCTGACGACTGGCGAACTGCTTCGCCTTTTCCTCGACACCAAGATCGCGCAAAATTTCCATGGTTCTTTGGTTGGTGATGTGTGCACGCGGTGTCGAGGACAGCCAGCCATATTTTGTAATTTGAATGTTGCGAATTCCATAGGTCGAAAGGAAAGCCGCGGCTGTAGAACCCGCCGGGCCGCTACCGACGATGAGGACATCCGTTTCAAGTGTACCGACCATGTTTCTGCTCCTCCCTTGCGAGACCGTTTCCTCTCGAATGAACGGATAGGTCTTCGTACTGAACCGTTTGTAACGTCTGCCCGCTATTGCTCAGGCGACAATTCTCGCTTCCGTAGCCGATCTTAGTTCGTCTTCGGTCACGCCATCGGCGAGTTCGATGATCTTTAGTCCTCCGAGAACCACATCCAGCACGCCCAGATTGGTGATGACGCGATCGACGACACCCTTGCCTGTCAAAGGTAAAGTGCAATTTTTCAGCAGCTTTGGTTCAGCGTGTTTTGACGTATGCTCCATGATGACCACAACGCGGCGGACGCCAGCGACAAGATCCATTGCGCCGCCCATTCCCTTGACGAGTTTGCCGGGAATCATCCAATTGGCGAGATCACCGCTTTCGGAGACCTCCATTGCTCCCAGGATGGCCATGTCCACCTTGCCGCCACGGATCATCGCGAAGCTCTGGGCAGAATCGAAATAGGCCGTTTCAGGAAGCTCGCTGACCGTCTGCTTGCCGGCATTGATCAGATCCGCATCCTCCCTGCCCTCAAGCGGAAACGGTCCCATTCCGAGCATTCCGTTTTCCGACTGAAGGATCACGTTGATCCCCGCAGGAATGAAATTTGAAACAAGTGTCGGAATGCCTATGCCAAGATTGACGTACCAACCGTCCTGGAGTTCTTTCGCCGCGCGCGCGGCCATCTGGTTACGCTCCCACACGGTGCTTGTTCCTCAATCCGGTTTCCGAACAGTGCGTTGTTCGATCCGTTTTTCATGCGTGCCCTGGATGAGCCGGTGCACATAGATACCGGGCAGATGGATGGCGTCGGGATCGAGTTCGCCGACTGGGACGATCGTCTCGGCCTCCGCCACGCAAATCTTTCCGCAGGTGCCGGCCGGCGGGTTGAAGTTCCGGGCCGTCTTGCGGAAAACCAGATTGCCCGATGTGTCCGCTTTCCAGGCCTTTATAATCGACAAGTCGGCGACAAGCCCCGTTTCAAGAATGTAGGTGTGTCCATCAAAATCCCGATGGTCTTTGCCGACGGCAACCGATGTTCCGACTCCGGTGCGTGTGTAGAATGCTGCTATTCCGGCTCCTCCAGCGCGCATTCGTTCAGCAAGCGTCCCTTGAGGTGTGAATTCGACTTCAAGTTCACCGGATAGGTACTGGCGCATGAACTCGGCATTCTCTCCCACATAAGAGGAAATCATCTTTTTGACCTGCTTCGTTTCCAGCAACTGTCCCAGACCAAAATTGTCGATACCGGCATTATTAGAAGCAACCGTCAGTTCACGAGTACCGATATCGCGTATTGCCGAAATCAAAAGCTCGGGAATGCCGCAGAGACCAAAGCCGCCTGCGGCGATCGTCATGCCATCAACCATCAGCCCTTTCAGTGCGCGGGCCGCATCACTGTAGATTTTCTGCATGTCACGGCTCACATCTCATGCAACCGGCGAGGCAAAGTGCCAGCGAGAGTTTCTGTTCATGGCTAAATCAACGGACGTTCCAAGGTGCGGTGAAACGGCAACCTCAACCGGCGATTTCGTAATTGAAGACAAAATCTTTCGGAATTTCCGGGCCCCAGAGATAGATGGAGTCTTGAGGGGGATAATCTCCCGACACCCAGTCGTGATCGACCGGGACGTAATCGATGTCGGCGGAGTATTCGCTGTAACTGCCCCAGGGATCCCGGACGTAGTGGAAATAGTTGGAGCCCAGAACATGGCGTCCCAGCCCCCACCCTTTCGAAAAGCCCTTATCTGCCATCTGCATCGCGCCGCGGCCGATTTCGTCGATCGAGCCCACGTCCCAGCTACAATGGTGAAGGCCAGGTGCACGTGATTTTGCGAAAGCGATAAGATGGTGGTCGCTGCCATGAATGCCATGCATAAAGCAGATGCCATCGCCGGAGCGATCCGACAGACGCAAACCGAGGAAGTGACTGTAAAATTCGATAGCTTGCTGTACGTCGGCGGTAAAGATGAGGACGTGCGCCAGACGGCGCGGACGGACGACGACAACTTTGGATCGCTGCGGGGCGGCAGCCGTGCCGGGCTTTTCCGAAAGCATGGAAAAGACCGTTTTTTCGTCCGGCGATGATTTTTCGGCAATCTTCAACTCGATCAAAACGCCGTTATGATCGTGGAACCAGACGCCGTTGGAATCAAAGCTCCGCGGCGCATCCATGAGCCGCACGCCACCAGCCTCGATCTTATGACGCAGGAGCTCAAAGTCTTCTTCGAAAACAGCAAAAGAGAGATAGTTTAGTTTTTTTCGCTCGCCTTCGCTTACACTTGCCCAACGCTGGTTCGAACCGAACGTGTAGAGACCGAGCGTGTTGTTCTCCTCACGCACGTCTAGACCGAACGCCTTGTAGAAGTCTTCAGCGATGCGCAGATCAGGCACTGTCATATTGAAGGCATCCATCGAATGGACACCAAGTTCGCCGGGGCGCTTTGTACTTGCAACTCTTCCCGTAATCGCTGTCATGTTTCCCTCCTCAGAGCCATGCACGAACTTTTGGATCAGGCGTGGCGCAATTCTCTTTTGCCGTTTCGGTCACGAATCGGGTTTGACAACGTGCCGATGCGCTCGATTTCGACTTCGCAGACATCGCCATCCTTCATGAACAGCGGCGGCTTACGTGCCAGCCCAACACCCGAGGGCGTGCCTGTTACGATCACGTCTCCGGGCAATAGTGTCATGAAACTGCTCAGAATCTCGATTAACCGAGCGACAGAGAAAACCATGTCGCTAATCGAAGCATCCTGCACGACGACGCCGTTCAAACGAGTTTGAAGGCGGAGACCGACGCACCCCGGTGGAAGCTCGTCCGCAGTGACGAACCACGGCCCGAAAGCGCCCGTGTCATCGAAATTCTTGCCGGGCGTCCATTGCGGAGCCTTGAATTGATAGTCTCGTATCGAGCCGTCATTGAAGATTGAATAGCCGGCAACGTAGTCAAGCGCCTTGGCTTCAGACACGTTGCGAGCCGGTTTGCCGATGATTGCGACAAGCTCACCCTCATAATCGAGCTGATCTGACACTTCCGGCCGCAGTATGGGTGCGCCGTGTGCAATCAGGCTGGAGTTGAACCGCCCGAAAATTGTCGGAAAATCGGGTTGCTTGAAACCGCTTTCAGCAGAATGGTCCGTGTAGTTAAGGCCCACACAGACGATTTTGCCAGGGTCGCTGAGGGGCGGCAGAACCTCGACCGCATCGAGATCGATTGAGCCCGCAATCTTGAGAACAGCGGCCGCATCGCTCAAGGAGGTTCCGCCAGATTTAATCAGCGACAACAGGTCGCCCGGAAATCCCGGTTGATTAGAAGTAGTGCCGTGCCAGCCGCCGTCCACATGCAGCGCCACCCCGGCAAATCCATTAGATTGAAATGAAACAAACCGCATAGGACCCTCCCAAAGTCGATTGAAGCATAATGATTAAAATGTATAAGTCAACATAAAATATATTATTTCAGGTTTTATGAATTTCACTGTCGGGTTCGCTTGCCACTTTCGTCGCAGGTACGTAAAAGTTTGTAAGCAGTTTGACGATCAATCATAATCGCGTTTCTGCGTTGGAGTATCCGATGGTGTTTCCGAAAGGCGGCAGCTTGACTGCCGAGGCCTATGAAAGGCTTCGCGCAGAAATCTTATCGTGTCGTTTGGTGCCGGGCCAAAAGCTGATCATACAGGATCTTTGCATATCGCTTTCGTTCAGTCTCGGCGCTATCCGCGAAGCCCTGGCAAAACTGACTTCGGAGGGACTTGTGGAAGCGGAGCCGCGCAAGGGATTTCGCGTGGCTCCCATCACGGAGTCTGAACTCCTTGACATAACCCGCGTCCGCGCAACTGTTGAGACTCAGTGTCTTGAAAACGCCATCAGAAACGGCGACCTGAAATGGGAAACTGGCATCGTTTCCACACTGTTTGAGTTGTCTCGCTTGCCGATTGAAGATCCAAGTGATCCAGGTCGGGTCAGTGATACTTGGGCAGAAACTCACCAACGCTTTCATGAAGCGCTTGTCGCCGCCTGTGACAGCCCCTGGCTGTTGCGCCTTCGTGAGATTCTCTTCGTGCAATCAGAGCGTTATCGCCGTGTATCCGTTCCACTTGACCGAATTGGCAGAAACATCCACGGCGAGCACACTGATATGGCAAATGCCGCTATAGCTCGAAATATCGAACAAGCCTGTAATGCTCTTCGTAACCATTTGGACCAGACAACCCGCATTCTGATTCAAGCAAATGTAGTGAATGAAGTGTATAAAAAATCAAAGTAGGTTTTGATATGAATCCATAGGGACGAACTTTGGCGCTGACTTTTACTTGCCGTAATTGCGACAATAAAAACAGAATAGAACAGCTAAAATTCCTTAATATAGATCCTCAAGCGGCATAATCTCCTTTACAATGGCGGTATAGTTATCCTTACATTTCGCGCGCGACCGCGTTGCCAACCTGCCGCAAAGGTGTTCCACCATGCTGGCTAGGCTCAGGACTGGTTAAATTAGAGCCAGAAGATGACTGCTGCGGCGATACATATGCTTGAGAAGAATGTGTGGGCGCAACGGTCGTATCTTGTGTGGATCCTGCGCCAGTCCTTGAGTTTGCCGAACATGTTTTCGATCTTGTGGCGCTTTTTATAGAGCACCGGATCATGCGGGATAGAGACCTTACGGTTTGCCCGCGATGGAATGCAGGCGGTGATCTTGCGTGCGGCCAAAGCGTCTCGAAACCAGTCCGCGTCGTAGCCTTTGTCGGCCAGCAGGGCCTTGGCCTTGGGAAAGGCGTCGATCATCTTCGCTGCTCCCTTGTAGTCGCTCATCTGCCCTTCGCTTAAAAGCAGGATGAGCGGTCGGCCGTGACCGTCGCAGACGGCATGCAGCTTGGAGTTTAGGCCGCCTTTGGTGCGTCCGATACGTCTGGGAACATCCCCTTTTTTAGCAGGCTGGCTGCGGTGCGATGGGCTTTCAAATGGGTGGCATCGATCATCAGTTGCTCGGGTTTGCCCCGTTTGGCGGTCAGTTCGGCCAAAATCCGGTTGAACACGCCGAGCCTGCTCCAACGGATGAAACGGTTGTAGATCGTCTTGTGCGTACCATATTCCCGGGGCGCGTCACGCCATCGCAACCCATTGCGCAAGACGAAGATGATGCCGGTCAGGACCAGCCGATCATCAACACGCGGCACCCCGTGGGACAAAGGAAAATATGGCTCGATCTGACGCATCTGCGCCTCAGACAACAACAGCAAATCGCTCATCGCGGTGACCTCCGTTCGATCCAAATGAATCAAAGCCATCGCAACAAGGCAAGCTATTTAATAGGTCCTGAGCCTAGATCCATCAAGTTCGAAACAAGCAAGAGCGCGCGCCCGTTGCTCACGACAACTTCTGGATCGATACTCACAAGATCAGTCCATTGAGGGGGAAGCGGCCATATGGCGCCATCTAGGTGTCGATGCGGGAATCACCGCCCTTGTTGATCCGTATCGCAGGTCAAGTTGAATTCTTTTATAACAACGAAATGGCCACGCAATAAACCAAGGTTCGTTTGCAACTCGGACAATGCTTCTGCAAGAAGTTCCTTCGCGCTTTTATCCCTAGCGGACACGTCCATTTTATGAAGTCGAGATCGGCTCGGAAATGTGATGATCAAGGCCATGATTATCAGTCATCCTTTCCAGGCAGTTATGCCGCCGCGACGCAGGTAGCGCTGTCCTTGTCAAACATGCGCTCAAGATTGAGAAAGCACATCATTCCGCTATCCTGCACAATTATTCCATCCGAATAGTCGGTTCCTGTGGAGATACCGATATCGGGAACTGGTTGTAACAAGGATGAGGCGATCGTCAGAATGTCGGACACACGATCGACGACCAGGCCCATGGCCACGCCGTTGACCTCCGCCACGACGATGGCACTACGTTCGGTTGGCTCCGTACTGCGCGTGCCCAACTTCAGCGCAAGATCGATCATCGGAATGACCATGCCACGAAGGTTCATGATCCCGAGAACCTCGGCAGGAGCATGCGGGATTGGCTTTGCGGGTCCCCATCCGCGAATCTCGCGGATGGTTGTCGTGCGGACGCAAAATTCCTGATCGTGGAGCCGGAAGGCGATGATCTCGAGTGTTTCGCCGGTCATATTGTTATCGTGGGAACCGAACATCAGAACTCCGCCCATTCTTCCTGCTTCACGGCAGCGTTGCCGTGCGCGACAGGCCGGCTTGACGACGCTGGTGCGCGGCGCGGCGATGCCATGGCGGATGCCGTCTGGCGAAGAGCCGTTGCGTGCGATCCGGCACTCCCGCCCAGTTGAAAATGGCTGATCAGTTCACGCAGGCGCCCTGCTTCGCCGGCAAGCGTGGCGCTGGCTGCATTGCTTTCTTCGACCATGGCCGCATTCTGCTGGGTCACCTGGTCCATCTGGTTGACGGCCGTGTTCACCTCGGCAAGACCGACGGATTGCTCGCGCGCCGACGTGGCGATTGCGTCCATGTGCCTGTTGACGGTGACGATATAGCCCTCGATGGTCTTCAGGGCTTCGCCGGTTTCGCTGACCAGCTTGACCCCGCTCTGCACTTCCACGGACGAATTGCGGATGAGCTCCTTGATTTCCTTGGCGGCCTGGGCAGAGCGTTGTGCGAGCTCACGCACCTCCTGGGCCACAACGGCGAAGCCTTTACCGGCATCGCCGGCTCGCGCTGCTTCGACACCGGCGTTCAACGCCAGAAGGTTGGTCTGAAAGGCGATCTCGTCGATGACGCCGATAATGTTGGAGACCTGGTTGGAGGACTGCTCGATCTTCTGCATGGCATCGACCGCATTGGCGACCACCTTGCCCGACTGAGCGGCGCTGCTGTTGGCGTGTGCTGCAACAGTTCGTGCTTCGTCGGCACGTTTGGACGAGTTCGAGACATTCGCGGTGATCTGATCCAGTGCTGCTGCGGTCTCTTCCAGCGAGGCAGCCTGCTGCTCGGTGCGCTTGGACAGGTCTTCCGCCGACTGGCTGATCTCGCGGGTGCCGCTGTCGATCTGCGTCGTTGCCTGCGCAACCGCGCGCAGCGTTTCGCCCAACTGGCCCACAGCACCATTGAGATCATGACGCAGAGCTTCGAAATCCGGGGCAAAGGCATCATTCAGCTGAAAACCGAGATCGCCGGCCGCAAGACGACGCAGGCCTGTCGCCAGACCCGATGTGGCTTCCTGAAGGCGCTTCTGGGCTGCCGCTTCTGCTTCTTCCCGCAAGCGGATCCGGTCGGATTCGGCCTGGACCCGGGCTGCTTCGGCTTCCTGTTCCAGCCGCTTGTTGCTGATGGCAGCCTGACGGAAGACTTCCACGGCGCCGGCCATTTCGCCGATCTCGTCGGCGCGGCCCGCAAAGGGAATGGCCTTGTCCGAATCGCCGCCCGCAAGATCGGTCATGGACGCCGTTATTCTGCCGATCGGTCGCGAAATGCCCGTCACGGCGAAGTAGATTGCGCCGAAGACGATGGCGAAGATAAAGGCGATGGCGGCGTATGTGACCTTCACGGTCGAGGCGAAATTGGCGACGCTATCGACACTTGCCTTGGTTGCGGCATCCTTGTTGACGGCAACGAGCTTGTCGATTTGATCGGCCATGGCATCGGCGATGGGAGACATTTCCGTGTTCATGACGACCTTGGCGTCGTCGTCCTGTGACGCCGCGGAAAGCTTGACATATTTTTCGCCGCTTTTTCCCAGAAGCGCGAGATTGTCGCGCAAGCCGGCAATCAGTGCGCGGTCGCCATCATCAAGACCGAGCGCCTCGTAATTTTTGAATTCGGTGTCGATGCGCGTCGTCTCGCGATTGATGGATGCCTCTGCCTCATCCTGCGTCTTCTGGTCCGATGCCGCGAGATGCTCGAGATAGGCCACGCGCAGATCGGAAAGCGCCGTGTCGATTTCCTTCGCCGACGTGACGCTCGGCAACAAATTGCCCGAGAGATCGGTCACGTTCTCGTTTGTTGACGTCAGCGACTGCAGGGAAAAATACGAGAAAGCAGCAATTGCGACCGCAACCGCACTGAGAATGCCAATAAGCGCAGTTTTGATTTTAGGACGGGACATAACGGTCTACATTCCAGGTTCGACTTTTTTGCACCATGGTGGAAATAGCCACTAAGCAAAGTCATTCTGCCGAGGGCGACTGATGGACGGACTACATTCCGTTCCTGTCCAACCGAGGCGACGCGGACTAAACCCTGCGTTTGGAACGATTTTCAAAGGTTAGACTAAAAAGAAAAATCTAATTTAAAATTAACTCTACTGACCACGTACGGCGCTACACGGACGACAGCTGAAAAAGCGGCTGCAGAGATCGGCAAGTGGTCACTGTGTTGATTTCCACTGAGAGCTGACCCTGCACAACCTGATATTTCCATTGAGAATTGACCCATGTTTCAACCGTCCCCTGCGTGTTTACAGCGGGGGCTCTGGAGTGATCGACATGGCGTTACTGAGCGTGATCCGGCGCTGGCATTTTCGAGAGCATCTATCGATCCGGGAGATTTGCCGTAGAACCGGCTTATCCCGGAATACCATCCGCAAATATCTGCGGGCCGGCGGCGTGGAGCCGAAGTTCAAGGTGCCGGAGAGACCGAGCAAACTTGATCCGTTTGCGGATCGGTTGTCGGCTTGGCTGAAGACGGAATCCAAGAAGGGCCGCAAACAGAAGCGGACGGTGAAGCAGTTACATGCTGACTTGGTCAGCCTCGGTTATGAGGGGTCTTACAATCGCGTGGCGGCATTTGCTCGGGAATGGCGCGATGATCGTCATAGGGAATTGCAAACGACAGGCCGCGGAACATTTGTGCCCTTGGCGTTCGAGCCAGGTGAAGCCTTTCAGTTCGATTGGTCAGAAGACTGGGCGATCATCGGCAATGAGCGCACCAAGCTGCAGGTCGCCCATACGAAGCTGAGCTACTCCAGGGCCTTCATGGTTCGGGCCTATCTCCTGCAGACGCACGAGATGCTGTTCGATGCCCATAATGATGCCTTTCGTGTATTCGGTGGTATTCCCGGCCGTGGCATCTACGACAATCTATGGACGCCTCCCGAGCGAGATGAACATTTGGCGGCACTCGGCATTGGATGCGTGAATCTATCCGGCCTATCGCTGGAGCGATCACGCTCCTGGCCTTGATGGGAGTCGCTACCTCTGTCCTCATAACATGATCGACCTTTGTGGCCTTGTCGTAGATCAGGATCCGAAGCTGCGGTCCGTGCCGTTACGCCATCAGTTCTTACTCGCATTCATCATTGCCTCATAGGCAACGATTGGCAATCGACTATTGTGCGGCATAGCGCTCCTGTCGCGTGAGCAAAGCCCATGCTACCCGCGCGGTCTTGTTGGCAAGCGCCACGATCGCTTTGTTAAATCCGCGGCGAGCGACGAGCTCTTTCAGCCACTGAGATCGGCTATCGCCGTGACTAGCAAGTCGGCTGATAACTGCGCGTGCACCATGGATCATCTGGCGACGTAGATAATGGTTCGCTCGGCGACCAATTCCGCCAAGCCGTGGTTTGCCGCCAGTCGTATATTGTCGCGGGACCAGCCCGATCCATGCCGCCAGCTCTCGCCCGGATTTAAAGTGACGTCCGTCCTCAACGCTAGCAACGAGTGCCGTTGCAATGATCGGACCGACGCCTGGCAATTCGGACAGACGACGGCAATCTTCTCGTTCACGGCAGATCACGCTAATCTTCGTGTCGAGTTTGGCGACCCTTCCATTTACATCGGTGAGCTGGTCGAGGAGTTCGAGGAATAACTCGCGCCCGAGATCGGAAAGAGCTCCATTCTTAACGGCTAACGGAGCTTGGGCAGCAAAGCGCCACGGTCCCTGCGGTAAAACGATTCCATATTCAGCGAGAAGGCCGCGTGCGTGGTTGATCAGGGAGGTACGCTGAACAATCAGACGTTCTCTTATTCTATGAAGCGACTGAAGGTCTTGTTGCGCGGTCGATTTGACCGGTACAAACCGCATAGTCGGGCGTGTTGCAGCTTCATAGATCGCTGCGGCATCGACCGCATCGTTTTTGGAGCCGCGTACATAAGGCTTTACGAAGCGAGGACTGATCAGCAGAATTTCTCGCCCATCAGCCTTGAATTGCCGCCCCCAATGATGAGCGCTGGCACAGGCCTCCATCGCGACCGTCTTTGGAGCGATCACTTTCACCATCTCAGCCAACTTCGATCGGCTGACCTTACGCGAAAGAATATTGCCATCCGAAGCGATACTGTGCAGATGGAATGACGATTTTCCAAGATCGATGGCTAGCAGTTCGAATGTCATGACTTCCTCCTTTTGTTGGCCCTTCATTGTGAAGGTTCGGAGGGAGGCGTCCATCCCATAATATGAAGACGGCGATCGACAAGGTCGGCCGTGGCAAGGAGCGCGACGTCAACGTGCGCTTTCGGGCGATGGCCAGCCACTATGTATTCGAGCCGGAGTTCTGCAATCCTGCTTCTGGTTGGGAGAAGGGGCAGGTCGAGAAGAACGTTCAGGATTCGCGTCATCGGTTCTTTCAACCTGTTCCGCGTTTTGCATCACTCGAAGCCCTGAACGATTGGCTCGAGCTGCGATGCAGAGAGTTTTGGGCAACGACACCTCACGGCCAGATGCGGGGCACGATTGCTGATATCTGGGCTGAGGAAGCGCCGGCTCTCATGCCTGTTTCCAGACCGTTCGACGGGTTCGTTGAATACACAAAGCGTGTCACGCCAACCTGCCTCGTACATCTGGAGCGCAATCGCTACAGCGTTCCGGCATCCTTTGCCAATCGGCCGGTGAGCCTGCGGGTCTATCCGGATCGTATCGTTGTTGCCGCCGAAGGTCAGATCGTCTGCGAGCATCGCCGCGTCATCGATCGTTCCCATGACCAGCCGGGACAGACCATCTATGACTGGCGGCATTATCTGGCCGTCGTGCAACGCAAGCCTGGTGCTCTTCGTAATGGCGCTCCGTTCACCGATCTTCCCGAGGCATTCCGGACCTTGCAGCAATATCTCGTGAAGAGGCCGGGAGGCGACCGCGAGATGGTCGACATCCTGGCGCTCGTTCTCCAGCACGACGAGCAGGCCGTATTGTCGGCCGTGGACATGGCGCTGAAGTCAGGTGTTCCGACAAAGACGCACGTGCTGAACCTGCTGCATCGTCTCGTCGACGGCAAGTCATTCACGCCGCCCACCGTAGACGCACCGCAAGCCTTGATGCTCACCAATGAGCCTAAAGCCAATGTCGAGCGTTACGACGCCCTGAGAAAGACGGAGGTGCGTCATGCGTCATAACCCGGCAAGCGGCGCCATCGTCATCATGCTACGAAGCCTGAAGATGCACGGAATGGCCCAGGCCGTCGGTGAACTGACCGAGCAAGGCGCACCGGCGTTCGAGGCGATCATTCCGGTACTTTCACAGCTGCTCAAGGCCGAGACAACAGAGCGCGAGGTCAAGGCAACCGCCTACCAGCTCAAGTCCGCGGCCTTCCCTGTCTACCGTGATTTGAATGGCTTCGACTTCACAAACAGCGAAGTCAACGAGGCGCTCGTGCGCGACCTTCATCGCTGCGACTTCCTCGCTGATGGCCACAACATCGTGCTCATCGGCGGACCTGGTACAGGCAAAACGCATATCGCCACGGCGATCGGCGTCCGGGCCATCGAGCATCATCACAAGCGGGTTCGCTTCTTCTCCACCGTTGAGCTGGTCAATGCGCTTGAGCAGGAGAAAGCGCAGGGACGTTCGGGCAAGATCACCAAACGTCTTCTCCGTTGCGATCTGGTCATCCTCGATGAGCTCGGCTATCTCCCGTTCAGTGCATCCGGTGGCGCACTGCTCTTCCGTCTTCTGAGCAAGCTTTATGAGAACACAAGCGTTATCATCACGACCAACCTCAGCTTCAGCGAATGGGCCAGCGTCTTCGGTGACGCCAAGATGACCACCGCACTGCTCGACCGTCTCACCCATCAATGCCACATCCTTGAAACGGGAAACGACAGCTTTCGCTTCAAGAACAGCTCAGCACATGCACCTAAAACGACGAACGAGAAACGGAGGAACTTGACCAAGACGACCAACACGGAAGATATCTAAAGGCGGGTCAATTCTTGGTGGAAATACCGGGTCATGTATGGATGCCCCCGTTCATGCAAGCAGTTCTTCGAGCGGTTTTGAACGTGTGATCGGGTGCGGTCATGTATCAGGCCTGTTGTGCGGCTCGAGGACGACCGCTGGCCGGTATGGAGCTACGCGGATCTGGTGCAAAATCAGCTCTACGAGCTCGTGGCTCACTGACCCGGATGCATGCTCAGACCCACTCTCACCGATGTTCGTCCTTACCGTTCGCTGACCTCCTCACACGCCGACGATCCGTCCTGACTTCAGCTCAACACTTACTACGCTGCAGCCAGAGCGGAATCCTTGTAATCTTCGTTCTTGGTCATCATTGCCCAGATGGACCGAGCCATTTTGTTGGCGAGGGCGATCGCAACGAGCATACCAGGTTTGCGCGCCAGCATTCGTGCCAGCCACGAGTTCTCGGGTGGAGCTTTCCGGCATGCCCATCGAATGACGGTCATCGCGCCGATGATGAGAAGCCGACGGATGTCGCGTTGTCCCATCTTGGACGTTCGGCCGAGCACCTGCTTCCCTCCGCTCGAGTGCTGTTTTGGCACCAAGCCGAGCCAGGCTGCAAAATCTCGTCCCCTTCTGAAGGTCACCATGGTGGGCGCGAAAGCCTCGACTGCCATTGCCGTAATCGGTCCCATTCCGGGCATGGACATAAGGCGGGCGGCGCTCTGCGAGCGCTTCGCTTCAGATCTGAGCGCCTTTTCCAGCGAAGCGATCCGAGAAGAGAGCACCCCTATCTGGTCCAGATACAGTCGAGCGGTCTCCACAACGATAAGGTCGAGGCCCTTGCCGTGATCTTCAACAATCTCCGTCAACAAGGTTAGGTTCGCAATTCCCTGCGGTGCAATGACGCCTTGCTCGGCCAGATGTGCGCGAAGGGCATTGATAAGCTGCGTTCGCTGACGGACGAAGAGGTCTCGCGTCCGGAAAAGCATGGAGCAGGCCTGCTGGGATTCAGTCTTTGGAACGACGAACCGCATTGACGGCCGGGTTGCTGCTTCAACGATCGCTTCTGCGTCGGCCGCATCATTCTTCTGCCGTTTGACAAAGGGCTTGACGTAGGCCGGCGGGATCAAGCGAACATCATGGCCAAGTTTGCCGATCTCACGCGCCCAGTAATGCGCGGTGGCACAGGCCTCCATAGCAACCGTGCATTTGGGCAGTTCCGTAAAGAAGGTGATGACTTGCCCGCGAGACAGTTTCCTGCGCAGGACCACGCTTCCATCGCTTTTGGCGGCATGAACCTGAAACACCCGCTTTGCTATGTCCAGGCCGACGATGCTAACTTCCTTCATGGATGCTCTCTCCTCTAAGTGACGTTCTGGCGAACATCACTCTGGCACATTGCGATGCCATCGGGAGGGGGCATCCACTCCATCAGCCCTCAGTGGAAATCAACAAGCTTGCCCGCAAAGAGAGTCCATACCATAGATAAGCGAACAAATAAAGAACAACGCAACAATGTTTGTGCTTTGTTCTTATATAACGCCCCATGCCCGAAACCTCCCCCTCCCCGTCATCTCGCGAAGGCCGAGCTCCTGAACGATGCGCCGCGCCGCCTGCGGCGTGACGTCGAGCGTCTTGGCCACCATTCCGGCCGATACCAACGGTCTTGCCATCACCAGTTCGACTAGTTCCGGCAGCTTTGAAGACGTCCGGCGCCCGTCCAGCTTTCGGTCCATCATTGTCCTCGCCAGTGTCAGCCGGTCATGTTCTTTGATGCCGATCTCGGCCGCCGCCAAAAGACCGTGGGCGATGGCGAGCAGCCGGGTTTCCCGGTCGCGATGCCGGCGCCGATCGACGGGTATGGTTTTCAGGCCGAGATTGATGGCGGCGAGATGGGCACCGGTGGTGATGCCGGCCTGGCGCAAGATCGACGCGGCCAACAACCGACCAAGCCATGGCGCGTGCTGCAGGACGGATAGTTCGTTCCAGGCATCGAGGGCAATGATCGCCTGCAGCACCGCCGGCAACTCGTTGGCCCGGCGCAGCACGCCATGCCATTCGTCGAGCCGGGCATCTTCGTCCCAGTCGAGATCGTAGACCATCGGGTCCTTTTCGGACGGCCTGTTGCCACCGTCACGGGCGGGTCGCCGAGCGTGTTCAATGGCCGCTTCGGATCGTGCGAGCAGCGCATCAATGGCGGCATAGTCGACGCCGGGCAGATTTTCGGCCTCGTCATCATCGTCCCCCTCCCCTTCCCGATCGAACAGGGCCGCAGGGCGAATGACACCGGCCGTGCCCACTTCGGTCGCACCGATCGACGTGATCTCGGATGTCTGTCGCAGCGTTCGAACACCCTCTACGGACAGTGCCTAATCCGGCGATTGCCCAGCGATCCGCCGGCGGGTGCGCAGCACGTCGCGAGCGATGGTGAGTTCGTGGGTCGGGGTGCGGATATCTTTTGTGGCGTCGTGGAGGACAAGGTCTTCGAGATGGACAAGTTCGCCGTCGATCCACAGCGAGGCGCAGGCGTCGGCGAAACTTTGCCGCTCGAGGAAACCGGCTTCGACGGATGAACGGGCGATCCGCTCGTCGAGACGGGTGAACGCGACACCGGCTGTCGCTTTTACTTCCGAACTTCAAACGCTGAAGCGTCATATGGCGGTGATGTTTACGAGCTATTGACGACCATGTTTTCCGTTAACGACTTCAAAGATCGCGATTTTTGCCCAGACAACTGCACAAACGGGCTGGTGCACCCCTCAGCACCCATTCTGACGAAGCATGGTCGTCGGCACGCCGTGTCGCTCGTGAGCTCGACAGAATTCTCGAATTTTCAGAGCCGCGAGGAGCGTCAATAAGCCGGGCAGCGCGCGAACTGCGCATCTCGACACGCCAGGTCTATAATCTGCTGGCTCGATACCGTCTTGATCGAACCGTGACATCGTTACTGCCCAGACTTGGCGAAGTTCGAAGAAAGCGCCTGGACGAGCGGATCGAGACAATCATCGCCACAACTCTGCGCGAGCAGTGGCTGGTCATGGAGGCACCGCCGTTGGCTCCCGTTGTGGCAGAGATACGCGCACGTTGTGAAGAAGCAGGGATTGGTCTTCCATCTTACGTCACTGTGGCCCGGAGAATCCCCTTGTTGTTCAGCGCCGAGGAAATTGCAAGACGGCGGTCCGCGAACCCGAAACACCTGCGACGGCTCCAGCCACGCCCCGGATACATTCACGCTGAACGACCCCTTGACGTTTGCCAGATCGACCATACGCCGACCGACATCAACTTCATCGAGGTGGTCGAGAATGGAGGTACATTTGTCGGGAGGGCTTATCTCACGATTGTCACTGATGTGGCTACCCGCTGCATCCTGGGCTTTTGCCTCACGCTTGAGAAACCTTCTTCCCTGTCAGTCGCGCTGTGCCTGACCCAGCCGATGTGTCCAAAGGAAGAGTGGTTGGCAGAACGAGCAATTGGACATGCCTGGCCGATGTTCGGTCGACCACGGTCTCTGGTTACAGATTCCGCCAAGGAGTTCAAAGGGCACGCTTTCCAACGTGGATGCGAGGATTTCAGCATTGCAATCAGGTACCGGGATTCCGGCCGTGTTCATCAAGGCGGGGTGGTCGAACGGATTATTGGCAAGCTCAACGGAGTTCTTGCCGCGCAACCGGGATCGACTGGTCGGTCTGTCGCAGATCGTGACGGCTATCCCGCGCAGCGCCGGGCTCGCCTCACCTTCAGCGATCTCGAACGCTGCATCGCGCTTGCTGTAATCGATCATTATACTCAGGAAAACGCGAAGTCTTTGCGCGTTCCCGAGACAGAATGGGAGCGGCGATCCAAAGATCTGCCGATCTTCAACGATGATCCGATGCGGGTCCTTCTGGCATTCCTGCCAGGAGTTCGCAGACGTCTTTCACCGCAAGGGGTCAGTCTCTTTGCACTGGACTATTATGCATCGTGGCTTGGTAGCTTGCTCCCGCGACGCGACAGGATGGAAAAGCTCGACATACGCTACGATCCGCGTGACATCAGCCATATCTACATCCGGGATACTGAAACCTCAGTCTACCGTCCGGTCGGTAGACGAGACGGTTTGGTGGCGCCCATCACGAAATGGGAGCATGAAGCCCAGCGCTCCTATATGCGGGCCACCAATGCGCGCCCGGAGGTGGAGAAGGTGCGGATCCGCCGGCAGATTGCCGAAATTGCTGCCGCCCCGGTCTCCAGAAAGGCCGGACTGCGCGACGCAGTTCGCCGCTCTCACGCCGTGCAACCTGCAAAACCCTATGAAGAGATGGATCCGTCAAAGTTCGAGACGACAGAGCATCCGGTGCGGCAAAAGCGCCGGCTTCCGGTCGAGGACTGGTAGAATGGCCAATCATCTTCTCGACCGTGTCCGCCCCTTTCTCGAGCGAAGCATGGAGGACCGGGTCTCCTACATCATGGCAGCGCGGTGGATTGGGCATCGTTCCGCAATAGAGGCGCATGAGCGCCTCACAGAGCTTCTTGTTCGTTCCCCGACCCGGCGTACGCGGGGGCTGATGCTTGTCGGACCTTATGCAAACGGCAAGACGATGATTGCTGAACGGTTTGCTGTCAAACATCTCAACGCGGCCGAACAGCAAAGGGTATGGATTGTCCAGACGCGCGAAGGGGCAGGGCTTGCTCAGTTCTATGGAAGTGTATTGCAGGCGCTACGAGCTCCGGTCGCGCGGAGCCGGGATGTCAATCGCAAAGCCGAGCAGATCGACCATCTGCTGATGCCCTCAAACCAAGGATTCTCATTTTTGACGAGTTTCATAACGCCCTTTGAGGGCGGGCTCGTGACATCGAGGCGGTCCTTGCGTTTCTGAGAAGAATCGGGCGCCAGTTCGATATTTCCCCGGTGCTGATCGGCGAGGTCGCCATCTACGACATCATAAACGAGACGAGCGAGATGGCGAGCCGGTTTTCCCTCCAGGCAGTGCCGCGATGGCAGTATGACGAAGACTACCTCACCCTTCTCGACAGTCTGGAATCCGCCCTACCCCTTGCCCGCATTTCGGATCTTTCGGACGAACCGCTCGCGCGCAAAATCTTCACGCTTTCCGAGGGACTGATCGGAGAGATCGTGGCGATCGTCTCCGCGGCGGCGGCAAACGCCGCGAGATCCGGCACAGAGCGAGTTACAAAAGCGGGACTATGTGATCTGAACTACATTCCACTCTCGAAACGGCGCCGTGCCCCGATGCATGATTGCTTGCTGTGACCAGTAGAATTCTCAACACGGGTTTTCACATCGAAGTAACCGAACGATATCACAATCTGATTGGTGATCGATGGCCTGTGGTGATAAAGCCGCAACCTGACGAACTGGTGTCGAGCTGGATTCACAGGCTCGCGATCGCAAACGGCATAGCACCACTGCAACTCGCCTTTCTTCTGGATCTCGGGGGTGGAATGTGGTCGGCGCGTCTTGACCTCAAACTCCCGATCAAATTGGTAGATCGCCTCGCCATGCTGACAGGTCTTCATTCGGAAACGATTTTGAGCATGGTTGTCACCGAAGCGGCGATAACGTCCTTGATGTTTCCGCTGCGCAAACAGGCAGGTTCGAATCAATCGGTCTGGTTACAGTATTGCTCCTTTTGTCTGGCCGGAGATGGGGTCCCTTATTTCCGCCGCCAATGGCGGCAGGCATCGCGCGTTTCCTGCTTCACCCATGGTCATGGCCTTCGCGATCGGTGTCCCGCCTGCCGCACCGGTATCATCGCCTTCTCGCAAACTGCGGTCATCCCGCAACATTTCTGCGTGCGGTGTGATTTCGATCTTCGTTGGGCTCCCCGGGCCCAAATAAGCAGGGCCGCTCGGCATCTGGAGCGCGCTATAGAGGAAACCCTGACGGTAGAGAAAACGAATGACAGGGGTACTATCGGAAAACTGGTTCAGCGCGTGTTACAGGTACCGTTACTGGCAGGAACAACTGGAGCAAAAACTCTCACGAACCTTTCGACTTCAGCACGTATTCGTTGCTTTGAGCAGCTTTCTATTCAGCCTCGTCATTGGACGCAGAACGATATCAAAGCAGCGATCGCAGATTGGCGGAAGATGAAACTTGCCGGTGACGGCAATCAGAACATAGTCCCGTTTCCCGTAAATTGTCTTCAGCGCCTCGAATGCCAGAAATCACCCCGCTCAGTCCTTGTGGATTCTGATCGCGTCGAACTATTCAGGTCGTTCTGGTTGATAATGCAGGCCGGGAAGAGAGCCAAAGTACGCAGAAGAAATACGTCGAATATTTAATCTGCTGAGTCAGCCGTCGCGCTGCTGGTGTTGGGCTGGTTATTCCAAGGGAGCTGCCAGCATTTTTGAAGAGAATGTCCGTTGCCCGTTCGGAAGCGAAGCCGCCTCGGCCAGCACGTTAGCTGGATCATTTCGATTATGCAGATGCTGGAGCAGGCACGTCTATTGCGGATAAAGTGGACCAATACCGCGAAAGCTATGGTACGATGGCAGGTCCCGACCGTGAGCTTGGCGTGAGTGCGATTGGACGACATACTTCAGCAGCGTACGGCGGAACCTCTGCAGAATATCAGCTCTCGATTCGCATGGTGGAGATGAGCTTTTCGCGCTGCTCTAAAGTCTGCATTGCCTGCTCTCCGAGTTCGTGCGCGACGAGATTGAGGAGGCCTTCACAAAAAACGATGTAAGCGCCCATACTATTACTAAAGAAGCTGCTGTTGTGCGGAACGAAGAATGCATGTGTCGATGCCGACACCAGCGGCGACGAGCGCGCATCAGTAACGGCTATAACAAAGAGACCACGCTGGTTTGCAATGCCGGCAATGTCCGCGACGCTGCGTGTATATGGAGCACAGCTTGCGACAACGACCACATCGCCCGGTTCGAGCTGCGAAAGGGCCTCCGCCTCGCCGAGCCGTAGTGCATCGAGGGGAGCGACATCGCGTCGCAACATGCCTAAGCCATACGCAAAGAAGCTGGCAAAAGCATGGAACTGGCGTACCCCGTGAATGCGGATGCGACGTGCATGGCTAAGCAGACGAGCTGTCTCTTTCAGAGACGCTACATCCAGTTGCCTGAGAAATCCGTCGATATTCGCCTTGGTCTCGGCGCCGAGACGTTCGAAGATATGGATCTCTTCCTCGGATCCCTGGTTGACGGAAAGAAGCTTTCCAGCCTGCCGACTATAAAAGTACCGGTCATCGTCAGCGATTGCCTGCCGGAACACGCTTTGAAAGTCGTTGAAACCAGCAAAGCCCAGCTTTTTTGACAGTCTCGTCAGGGTCGATGCGTTTATGCCGAGCCCGGCCGACAATTCCGAGATTGTACGAACAGCTGTCTGCTCCGGCGCTTCAACCAGTCTCGATAAAACATCAAGGGCTTTGCCACTTAGAGATATATCGGCAGTGTCACGATTGATGCTGACGGTGAGTTGCCGCAGTTCGTCGATCGTTCGCGGTTTGGAGGTTGATGCGGTGTCAATCGACGATGCCATACGGAAAGCCTTGTTCAAACGGATATTATGACTGCCTCCTCGAAGGAAAATCGGGGTAGCGCATATGCCCTATCATAGACGCGCCACGCAACGTTATCGCTTTTGATCTCGAACACGGCCGTCGCCAGAGTGTTTTCATCATCCGGGTCGTCTGGCTGATCACGATATACAGGCAACGCCTCGTTCTGTTGGTCCCAGAGGATCGCCATCGGGTCCGTCATATGCGTTGTCCTCGCCAGGATACGATCGCCACAGCACTGCCGCGACTGCGATGAGCCCGTTATGATTTGCGCTTCACCGTGCATGCCGTCATGAACAAGATGATTGGCGTGGACGGATTGGACGCCGATGGTATGGACGGAGCAAGCTTTGTGCGTGAATTCGACACCTACAATTCTAGCGTCTCCCGCGCACGCCAGCGTCAGGTGGAAGGCTCCGGCTCGTTTTGACTTGGAAATGAGAGAAGCAGCCTCATCGACACTGCCGCAGTCGAGAATGGCACGCGTGAGGATCATACGCGGCAGACCCTGCCCCGATGCCTGCGAGCGGATGTTGTTGACGGTCAGGACAAGGCCGTTTTCATTAACCGCGAATGTATGGCCCGGAATCGATGCGGGATAGACGAACGCCGAATACGCCTTTCCAATGTTGGGCGTGACCCTGACGATCGCGCATCCGCCTCTCAAGCCCGGATCACCATCTTCATTGTGCGCCACGATCGGTTCCGGACCTGGCATCTGCACGGTTGTGCAGCCATCCGGCGCCATCGCCCAGACATCGCCGCGGCAGTTCCAGGCGAACACGTCGTCGAAAGGTAGTTCAAGTCCCTCCGAAAGCCCCTGCAGCTCCTGCAGATAGGTCGGGTATCGCTGTGCGACCGCCGTTTTTGCCGCTTCGACGATCAAGCAATTCCTCTGATTGATGACAGTCGCCCAAGCCTGTGTCTTCTTCAGATATCCGTGGACGCTACGGGCACCGTGGCGGCCGAGTTGAACGCCGATATCGTAGGCCGACCCAGCGAGGGAAAGCAGCGGGAGATGATTATTAGTATCAGTTAACATGCTGCAGGAACTCGCGTAGGCGTGGATTTTCAGGATTGTCGAGAAGGACCGCCGGATCGCCATCAACGGCGATGCTGCCGCCTTCCATGAAAATCAGCCGCGTACCTACCTTGCGGGCGAAGCCGATCTCGTGGGTTACCACGATCATGGTCATGCCTTCTTCGGCGAGAGATTGCATAACACGCAGCACCTCATGACGCAGTTCAGGGTCGAGCGCGGAGGTCGGTTCGTCGAACAGCATCAGCTTCGGCTTGACGGCCAGCGCCCGGGCGATTGCCACCCGTTGCTGCTGTCCTCCAGACAATTCAGAGGGATAATGATGTCCGCGATCGGCAAGACCTACTTTGGCAAGAAGGTCCTGCGCCTGATCCCGCGCTTCCGCTTTGCTCAGACCGCGCACCTGGCGCGGCCCGAAGGCAACATTTTCAAGCGCGGTCATCTGCGGAAACAGGTTGAACTGCTGGAAGACCATGCCCGCTTCCTGACGGACCAGCCGGACTTTCGACCGTCCTTCCCTAACGCTGATACCATCGACCAGCAGCTCACCTCCGTTGATGGCTTCAAGCGCATTGATGCAGCGCAGCAGCGTCGATTTACCGGACCCCGAGGGGCCAATGAGAACCACAACCTCGCCGGCGTCGATACTGAGATCGACATCCTTCAGGACAGAGACCGGACCGAAATTCTTGGTGACCTTTCTGAATTCGACGATACTCATAAGATGCGCATCCTTTTTTCGGTGACCCGCAGGGCGAAGGTCAGGGTCCCGGTCATGATGAGATAGAGGATCGCAACTGCCGACCAGATTTCCACGGCGCGGAAATTCGCCGCCATGATTTCCTGGCCCTGCCGGGTCAGTTCGCCGACACCGATCACGATGAACAGCGAGGTATCCTTCAGGCTGACGATGAACTGATTGCCCAGGGCCGGGATCATCCGGCGGAACGCCAATGGCCCGATGATGTAGACAAGAACTTTCCAGACCGGCAGGCCAAGCGCCAAACCAGCTTCTCTGAGCCCTTTGTGGACGGAAATAAACGAGCCACGGACGATCTCTGCAATGTAGGCGCCAGCATTGACGATAATCGCGGTGATGGCGGCCGTGATAGGATTGATGCGGATATCCGCGAGCATTGGCAGCGCGAAATAGATGAACATTACCTGCACGATGATCGGCGTGCCGCGTACCAACTCGACATAAACGAAAGCGATCGTGTTGACGACGATGTTGCCATAGGCGCGCATGAGACCTGCGGCCATGCCGATAATCAACCCACCCGCGAGCCCGGCGACCGCGATCAGCACGGTAAGGCGGGCACCTTTCAAGAGTTCCGGCAAAGCCTGCCAGATGACGGACCAGTCAAAATCCATGGGTCTTTCCTTTGGAGCGAAGGAGCGCCGGCAAAGCCGGCGCCATGATGAAGAGAGATTATTTTGCTGGTGGTTCGGTCCCAAACCACTTCTTGTAGATCGTGACGTAAGTGCCGTCCGTCTTCAGCTTGGCCAGCGAGGTGTTGACCTTGGTGACGAGATCACTGCCCTTTGGAAACGCCATGCCGTATTCCTGCGCCATCATCTGCGCGCCGACCGATTTCACTTTACCCTGTCCGTTGGTCTTGATGTAGTAAAGCACGTTCGGCGTATCGTGCATCGCTGCATCGGCGCGGCCTGTCGCCACTTCCAAATAGGCATTGTCGCCATTGGGGAACAGACGAAGCTCGGTATCCTTGAAATTTTCCTTCGCGTAATCGGTGGCCGAGGTTCCCGTTTTCACGGCAAGCGTCTTGCCTTTGAGATCTTCCGGTCCCTTGATGGCGCTATCGGCAGGCACCATCAGCAGGAAACCGCTGTCATAGTAGCCGTCGGAAAAGTCGATGACCTTCTTGCGATCTTCCTTGATCGTGATGCCGGCGAGACCGACATCGATCTGTTTGGTCTGAAGGGCAGGAATGATGCCGTTGAAATCCATCGGCTGCAGCGTGTAGGTGACGCCAATGTCCTTGGCGATCGCATCCCAAAGGTCGATGTCGAAGCCGACATATTTGTCGCCTTGCTTGAACTCGAAAGGCACGAATGCGGTATCTGTGGCAACGACCAGGTCGGCCGCCCGTACGGGGAGCGCGAGTGCGATCGTCGCCGCGACGGCTGCTCCAAGCAGGTATGACAGTCTCAGTTTCATGTGAGTTCCCCTTTTTTTGGCAAAGGCATTGCCTTTGTCTTCGATCAACAGCCGCAAATATATAGTGCTTTTAAATGTATGTCGCATTCAATATTTGCACATTCGTGACACGGGTCTGCAGAACGTGCCGAAAAAGGTGGCACTCTTTATCGGCAAAGCCGCATCCCGATCAGTCGCCTTAACCGGCTGTTTCCTATTATTTATCGGTAACTCAAGCGGTTAGTCCGAAGCGCCATTTCATACTAGAAAACCGCCCGATGCGGATGCGCCTGGAAAATATTCAACTCGACGAAATATGATCCATATGAACCACAAAATTTAATCACGAAACAAATAGATCACAAATTGTTACAGGGGTGCTTAAAGGCAGGATTTTCGATCCAAACGCACCTTACAACCGGAATGCAAGATAGATGCTGCGCAGTTCCAGGGGACGCCCTGCGATAGGCGTCCTCGAATTGTGTGGGCTTCAGTGCGTGAGAATCTTGGCGAGAAAGGATTTCGCCCGGTCGCTTGTCGGATTTTCGAAAAATGCCTGCGCCGATGCCATTTCCACGATTTCGCCAGCGTCCATAAAAAACACTCGGTTTGCAACGCGGCGCGCAAATCCCATCTCGTGGGTCACGCACACCATGGTCATTCCCTGACCGGCAAGCTCGGTCATCACCTCCAGAACTTCGTTGACCATCTCCGGATCAAGGGCTGACGTCGGTTCGTCGAACAACATCACTTCCGGGTCGAGCGCCAAGGCACGGGCGATCGCGACGCGCTGCTGTTGGCCGCCCGAAAGCTGGGCGGGGTATTTGTGAATATGGTCTGCGAGCCCGACTCGCTTGAGAAGCGAGACGGCCTTGGCTTGCGCCACCGCTTTTGGCCGCTGCAACACCTTTGTCTGAGCGATCGTGACATTGGAGAGCACCGACAAATGCGGGAAAAGCTCGAAGTGCTGGAACACCATGCCGGTATATTTCCGCAGCTCCGCGACGTTCTTAGTCGCTGGCGTGATACGAAAGCCGCCGACCACGATCTCACCGGCGTCGATGGTCTCGAGGCCGTTGATAGTCTTGACAAGCGTGCTCTTGCCGGATCCGGATGGTCCGCAAATGACGACCACTTCTCCGCGCCTGATGGTCGCCGAGCAGTTTTTCAGCACTTCGAAAGTGCCATAGCTCTTCTTGATGGAATTCAGTTCAATCATGGACGGGCTCCATAGGTCAGGCGGCCTTGCAGGGTTTTGACGAGTTGCGACGCGGCAAAGCAGAAAATGAAGTAGATCACGCCGACCGTCAGATACATTTCTACCAGCCGGAAATCGCGCTGGGCGATTTTCGTGGCGGCGCCCAGAAGATCGGTGGCCGAGATCACGTAGACGAGGGAGGTATCCTGAAACAGGATGATCGTTTGCGTGAGGAGGATCGGGAGAACGTTCCGCATCGCCTGTGGGAAGATGATGTAGACGTATGCCTGAAACCTGGTGAAGCCGAGGGCTTCCGATGCGGAAAACTGGCCGGGTGAAATCGACCGGAGGCCTGCCCGAACGATCTCCGAGAAGTAGGCGGCTTCGAACAGAACGAAGGTGGTGAAGACCGTCATCGATGCGCCGACCGGAACCGGCCTGCCGCTACCCGTGATCCAACCGATCGCCCAAGGGACAAGGAAGAATACCCAGAAGATGACGAGGATCAGCGGCAGTGAACGCATGATCGTCACGTAACCGGTAGCAAGCGTCGAGATAAACCGGTTCGGGGACAAGCGCGCCACTGCGAGAAGAGAACCGAAGACGATACCACCGACAAATCCAACGACAGTGATCTGGATGGTGAACCAGAAGCCTTGCAACAGGTAAGGCCAGGCGGCCAGAAGCAGGGAGAAATCGAACGAAGTCATGGTTTGCGTCCTCCCGACAAGCCGGGAATTTGCATGAGCCGTTCGATGCGGCTCATTATCTGCCAGGCGCAGAGCGCAATGATCAGATAGGCGACCGTGACGATGCCGAAGGCCTCGAACGTGCGGAAGGTGTTCTCATTGATCTCACGCGCCGTTGCGGTCAATTCGACCAGCCCGATCGTCAGCGCCACAGACGTGTTCTTGAAGATTGTCATGAATTCATTGCTGAGCGTCGGCAAGATGATGCGGAACGCCTGCGGCAGCAGGACCAGACCGTACAGTGCTGGCCGGTTGAAGCCGAGGGCAAAGGCGGCCTGCGCCTGGCCTGCCGGTAGCGCCTGCAGGCCTGAGCGAACTTGCTCTGCGATGCGCGCCGACGTGAACAAGCCGAGGCAGACGAGGGCTGGAACAAAGCTGCCCCAGGGCGGGGACATCTGCTTCATCGCGCTTCCAAGCGCCGCGGGCAATAATTCCGGCAATACGAAATACCACAGGAACATCTGCACGAGCAGGGGGACGTTGCGGAAAAGCTCCACGTAAATGCGTGCCAGGCCGGGGAGAAAACGCCCCGGCAGTGTCCGGAGAACCCCGACCGCCGTACCTGCTACAAGCGCGATCAGCCACGCTCCGATTGCGAGCGAGAGCGTCCAGACGAGACCGTTGAGAAGCCAGTCGATATATCGGCCGGCCCCGTCCGGGGTCGTTTCAAACAGAAGTGACATGGCTTCCCCTGACTTTTTTTGGAAGGCGGAACGTTCAAACTGATCGCTCCGCCTCGATCTGTTACTGGCCGTTGGCCTTGTCGCTTGGCGTCTTCACCAGTGCCTTCAGCTTGTCGGACATGGGGAATTCCAGATTGATGCCCTTCGGCGGGATCTTGCTTTCGAACCATTTGGTGTAGAGCTTGTCATAGGTATCGGATTGCATTGCCGCGACCAGCGCGTCATCGACAAGCTTCTTGAATGACGGATCGCTCTTCGAAATCATCAGGCCGTAGGGATCACTCGGAAAGGCATCCGACAGGAAAGTCAGAGACGCCGGGTCCTTGGCATTGGCCTTGAGTCCTGCAAGGAGAATGTCATCCTCCATGAAGGCTGAGGCGCGGCCCGTCTGAACGAGCAGGAAGGATTCCGCATGATCCTTGCCCTGCAGGATGCTCATGCCGAGGTTTTTCTCAGTGTTGAGCCTGGCGACAAATTGCGATGTGTTGGTACCCTGCGTCACGGCTACGGTCTTGCCTTTCAGATCGTCGGTCGTATTCACCCTCGCGCTGGCAAGCGCAATCCATTTGAACTGCGGGGCGAAGGTCGTGACAGAAAATGCCACTTGGGCCTGGCGCGGAATGGTGTTCGCAGTCGAGCCGCATTCGATGTCGACGGTGCCATTTTCGACCAGCGGAATACGGTTGGAGGAGTTGACCGGTTGATAAACGACCTTGAGGTCGGGCAGTGACAGGTCCGCCTTCAGCTTGTCGACCACCAGCGTGCAGAGATCGATGGAAAACCCGATCGGCGTCTGACTGTCGTCGAGATAGGAAAGTGGAACCGAGCTTTCACGGTGGCCGATCGTGATCGTCCCGGTATCCTTGATCTTTTGCAATGTCGGGCCAAGATCGGCAGCTGTGGCCGTTTGGGCAACGCAGGTCAGCAGAAGGCATGAGGCCGCGAGGCCCCTGACGATGTTCATCATGGCTTTTTTAGTCCTCTCTGGATGACGTCTCTCGATGCGCGCTTTTTGCGCGTCACCTCACCGGACAGACGCGATGGATGCGTCCACGGCATCGCCGAGACGTTCGACGATGGTATCGATATCCTGTTTGTTGACGATGAAGGGCGGCGCCATCAGGACGTGATCGCCGGCCTTTCCGTCTATTGTGCCGCCCATCGGGTAAACCATCAGCCCGCGAGCGATAGCCTCCTTCTTGATGCGCGCATTCACCTTCAGCTCAGGGTCGAAGGGGGCTTTCTTGGCCCGGTCGCTGACGAGCTCGATACCCTGGAACAGACCGCGCCCCCGGATGTCCCCCACATGATAGTGGTTGGCAAAACGCTCGTTCAGCCTTGTCTCCAGGTGGCGGCCCATGTCCGTGACGTTCGCGAGCAGGCCTTCACGTTTCAGAATATCCTGCACGGCAAGACCCGCCGCAGCGGCCATCGGGTGCCCCATGTAAGTATGCCCATGCTGGAAGAAACCCGATCCTTTGGCAAAGGCTTCGAATATGGCGCCGGACAGCAATACGGCCCCAACCGGCTGGTATCCGCCCCCGAGCCCCTTGGCGATGGTCATCAGGTCCGGCGAAATACCTTCCTGCTCGCAAGCGTGCAACGTGCCGGTGCGGCCCATCCCGCACATCACTTCATCGAGGATCAGAAGAACACCGTATTTGTCGCAGATGGCCCGTATGCGCCTGAAGTAGTCGGCGACGGGCGGCACGGCTCCGATGGTGGCGCCGACGACGGTTTCTGCGACGAACGCGATCACCTGGTCTCCGCCAAGTTCCAGAATCTTGTCTTCAAGCTGCTGCGCCGCGCGGGCCACATAGGCCTCGTCGGTTTCGCCTTCGGCCTGGAAACGGTAAGCATAACAAGGGTCGATGTGATGTGTTTCGATCAACAGCGGCTTGAATTGTGACCGGCGCCACTCATTGCCACCTGTCGCAAGAGCCCCGAGCGTGTTGCCGTGGTAGCTCTGGCGCCGCGCGATGACATGACGTCGCCGTGTCTCGCCTTTTTCCACGAAATACTGCCGCGCCATTTTCAATGCGGCTTCGACGGCTTCCGATCCGCCACTCACGAGGTAGACGTGATCAAGGCCCTTTGGCGCGTCTTCGACAAGCCGATCCGCAAGTTGCTCCGCCACTTCGGTGGTGAAGAAACCGGTATGGGCATAGGCAATCTTGTCCAGTTGCGCGTGCAATGCCCTGAGCACTTCGGGATGACCATGCCCGAGACATGACACGGCGGCTCCGCCGGACGCATCGATATAGGCTTTCCCTTCGGCATCAAAGAGTTCGATGCCCTTGCCTGAAACGGCGATGGGAAGCTGAGCGTGAATTGCCCGGTGGAGAAGATGCGTCATGACTAACTCTTTGTGTTTCTGGGCTTTTGATGAACGTTGAAAGCGGCAAGCTGCTCGTCGAACCGGCGTAGCGCCTGAACGGCCCCTTCTCCACCGTGGCCGGCGAGCAGCGCTCCAACAACTTCCGCCAGAACAAAAGCTGGCGACATTGTGTGAAAAAAGGACGGGTTGTCGGTAGAAACGATGAGGGCTGTCGCCGCAAGCTGCGCCAGTGGCGAAACTTCACTGTCCGTCACGGCGACAATCTTCACACCACGGTCACGGGCATATTCGGCAATTTCGATTGCGGCACGGGTGTAAGGCATGACGCTCGCGACAAAGAGAACATCTTCGGATGTTGCCGAGCCGATCGCGTCGGCACCCGTACCGGCTATGCCGTCGAGAATGGTCGATTTCTCGCCGATCAGTGTCATGATGTAGTGGAGGTGCCAGGCGATCGAATGGCTCGAGCGCAGGCCAAGGCAATAGACCCGTCGGGCGTGTGCCAATACTGAGGCGGCCTCAACGATCCGATCCAGCGAACCCGTCTCGGCCAAACGCATGATCTG
Organism: Agrobacterium sp. NPDC058088; assembly: GCF_042885035.1. Taxonomy (NCBI): domain Bacteria; kingdom Pseudomonadati; phylum Pseudomonadota; class Alphaproteobacteria; order Hyphomicrobiales; family Rhizobiaceae; genus Agrobacterium; species Agrobacterium sp. NPDC058088. The sequence continues at coordinate 36,920 of NZ_JBHVSU010000013.1, forward strand.
GTTGCCGACCGACGTCAGCATTTCCGCGGCCAGAGCGTGATCGCCCTTCAATTTCTGATTTAGCGCCTGTGCTCCGGCCTTGCCGGCAAAGCCGGCATCCCCTCCGCGCATTGCCTCGGCATAGAGGTCTCGAATGTCGTCATATCCATCCAGACCAAGATACTTGGCAAACCGGGTCATTGTCGCCGGCTGCACGCCAGCCTGACGGGCCTGTTCCCGCATTGACAGGAGAGCGACGTCGCTGGGATGATCGATCACGTACCGCGCGGCGGCCTGCAATTGCACAGACATGCCATCGAAGGCTGTGATGATCGTATCGGCGAGCGGACCTTGTTTCATATTTTCACCTTACACAGCTCAGCAGGTTATTGCAACAAATGTTTTATTTATGCATATTATGATCTACTTGGATCATATTTAGGCAGAGTGACCAAAATGAATGCAGAAACCGTCCTGAAGCCAATTGCAATAGCTGTCGCCCCGAACGGAGGCCGGCGCACCAAGGCTGACCATCCAGGTATTCCGTTGACGCCGTCCGAACTGGCACGGACAGCGGCTGCATGTCTCGACGCCGGCGCAGCCATGATCCACGTGCATGTCCGCAAGACCGATGGCTCTCACCTTCTCGATGCCGACGCCTATCGCGCTGTCATCGCGGCAATAGAAGCGCAAGTGGGCGACCAACTTGTCGTCCAGATCACCAGTGAAGCGCTCGGCATCTATCATCCGCAGGAACAGATAGCGGTCGTGAAGGCAACCAGACCTGAGGCCGCTTCGCTGGCGCTGCGCGAGCTTGTGCCGGATGAAACATATGAATCAGAGTTTGCAGAGCTGTTGCTGTGGATGAAACGGGAACAGGTCCTGCCGCAGATTATTCTCTATGAGCCATCCGAAGCTGTCCGTTTAGACAACATGATTCGCCGAGGGCTGGTCCCGTGGAAAGAAATTCCGGCCTTGTTCGTGCTAGGCCGGTACTCTGCCGGCCAGAGGTCTCGGCCAGCCGACCTTCTGGCTTTCCTTGCACCTGAAACGCCTCCGTTCACCCATTGGAGCGTTTGCGCTTTCGGACCTCAGGAAGCGGCATGTGTGTCAGCCGCAGCTTTACTAGGTGGCAGTGTCCGTGTCGGTTTCGAGAATAATGTCCGGCGACCGGACGGCACCATGGCCAGCTCAAACACGGATCTGGTTGAAGCGGTCAAAAAACCGCTAGATGCAATGGGCATGGCGTTTCAAAGCGGCTCGGATTTGCGCTTGTCCTTGAGCGAGTTTCTGCGGTGACGTCGCTAAAATCAACGACGGAGACCAGTGTCAGGTTGGAGATACACAGCCAATGCAGCCACAATTGCGTCAGCTTGCCTCGATGGCAGCGACCACTTTGATCTCTACTACGGCACCCTCCCTGCGCAATCCCGCCACCTCAACGGCTGTCCATGCAGGAAACGGATCCAATACATATTCGGATCGAACAGCGCAGAACCTGTCGAAATGATCGCGCAGGCCGACATGGTAGGTTGTCATCTCGACAATCGAACCGAAATCCTGGCCTGCCTCCCGAAGAACTGCTGCAATCTTTTCGAATGCTTGCCGGAACTGATCGTCCAGGTTCTCCGGCATGGTCCCGTCGGGGCCGCTTCCAGTCATACCTGTCAGAAAGATATGATTGCCGGAAACGATGCCCGGCGAAAGCTTGATCTGATCGGCCGTCGTCCGTACCCCTGCCGGAAAAAGTGCCTTCCGCTTCATATTTTTCCCCGAATACAATGATAAAGTGCCACAGTGTCGGAAGCATTGCCCATTCGTCAACCACCGCTTCAGGTAGAGGAGCTTCATTCTTCGATCTCGCTGTCGATCGCACTCCGGTCACTTTCGAAATCTGGCGCAATGTCACCCGCCAGTAGCTTTTCCTTTGACAGAAGCCCCTCATCCTCAAGAGCCTCAAAGTCGGGAAGATCACGAAGAGTTTGCAGTCCGAACCGAAGCAGAAAGTTCTGCGTGGTGACGTAGGTGTAAGGTGCTCCCGGCGTCGGGCTGCGCGGACCGGACGAGATGAAACTAGCAGACCGCAAATGGCCGATCAGGTCGCGGCTGATTTCTTTGCCAAAAAAACGCGACAGTTCCCCCCTGGTGATCGGCTGGAAATAGGCGATGTACATAAGCACGAGCATCTCCGACTGCGTAAGCTCCGCATTCTCTCGGGCTGTGCCGATCGCCGCATCGATAGCTCCGGCGAAGCCAGCGCGCGTGAGATGCTTCCAGCCCCCAGCGACAGCAACAAGATCGTAAGGCCGGCCGCGCAGCTCCTCGCGTATGTCGTCGATGAGCAAATCAATGCTGCAGCTTCGCCCCACCACCCGCGCCAGCGTTTCGCGCGACACTGGTTCGGACGCCGCGAAAATCACTGCCTCGACACGTCCCATCCACTCACGCCAACGCATTTCGGGCGGAAGGTCTTCGAGCTCAATATCGAGCAGCGGAGGTTGACGTGGCGCGCGGGTCAAAGCAATCCGTCTACGGCACAGGCGTTCAGTCGGTCACCATGTCGGGCAATGGCTTCTTTTACCTCAGCCGAAAGCGGCGCGACCGGTGAAGTGCGCAGTAAAGCAGCGAGTTCCGAGGAAACCTTGGATACGGGCCGATGCTGGACCGGGACAGACGCAGCCGTATAAACCACATCCGTTGGGCCGACGCCACAGTTGACAACCAAATGGACCGGTGCGGACGAGCCCTGCGAAAAAAAGTTAGAATTACCGGCAAGCATAATGATCGCAGGTGCAATCAGCCAGCACCCGGAGAAGGCCAGACTTACCCACTCGCCCATACCTCTCTGCTTCGCAGCATAATAGGTAACGAACGGCAGATCGATTGGAGTGCGCCCCACGATTTCTCTGCGGTCGTCACCTGAAACATTGTCACCCATAGTCACCTCCGGTTTTCAGAGTCCGTAAAGCCGGAACGTCGCACGGCCGGTCAGTTCGCGCACCGCGCCGAGCGCTTCGAGACGCTCAAACAGGCGCCGGGCAGCCCGTTCGCTCATCGCATCCGTCGCCGAGCGCGCCGTCTGAGCGTCCTCCATCATGAGAATGAACATCACCTCATCGGCGTGCTTCGCCCGCATTTTTGGCCCGATATCTACCAGCCGCTGCGCCCGCCGGCTAAGATCGACGTGCAAGTCCGAGGCTCGCGCGGCGGCCCGGGCGTAGGCAAGCGAACAGGTCAGCAGCCAGCGGCCACTACCATCTAGATGGTCGGGCGCGGCTCTCAGATCTTTCCGCCTGATCTCGCGCGCCAGCAACGGGACCGGCCGTGGCCACTTCAGCCGGTAGGCCAGCATTGCATCCGCTAGCCAGATTGCCAGCAGTTCGGCGTCAGGCCGGAACTTCATCGAGACCGCAACGATTTCCGCCGCGGCTGAAATGGCGTTGGCCTCGCCTTTGGCAATCCGCTCCGCGACCGCATAAATGTCGTGCATCGCCTGGTCGACACTGAGCCGCAGCACCGCCGACGCCGACAGCCACCAACCATCGACGCGGTGCGTCTCACGCTCGACCAGCCGCCGCCATGCCAGCAACACCTGGCCTGCAGGTCCTGGATCGCTTTCTGATCCGCTGAAAAACACGGCGTCACGCAACCCCGCCTCGTCCTCGGAGCGGCCCAACAACGGCATAAGTGCTGCGGCATTGCTCAGCGCCAGGCGCTGTCGCCACAGGCTGCCGATCGGATGTTCGTCGCAAGCCAGTGCGTGCAGCCAGGAAAGCGCCGAACCGGCGGCAAAACCTGCCTCTACAGCCCCTTCTAGCTGCAACTTCGGTCGAAGCGCTGCAGGCAAAGCCGTGAATGACGGTGGTGCGGGAAGCTGGTTTCTGATCGTTTTGGCCATGATTTTCTCTAACACGCAACGGCGCTTTCGAATAGTAAAAAGTCCAAAAACCGCCGCGCCTGTCGATGTGATTTTATGTCCGGTAAGCTTTCATTACCGGACATATGGTGATAGGCTCCCGAACGATGCAAAATCCCCCGGCAAACACGCCCAAAATCGACGATTCTGCCGACGGTGAGCTTCCCGCGGGCGTCGAGCTTGTGGTGGAAACGGACGCCGCATCGCGGCCGGCGCGGCTCGAAGCGCTGGTCGAGACCGCGACAGCCTACGCCAACGCCGCCAGTTCCGAAAACACCCGCGACGCCTACGCCAAGGACTGGCGGCATTTTACCGCCTGGTGCCGCCGCGAAGGTTTCGAGCCGATGCCGCCGTCCAGCCAGGTGATCGGCCTCTACATCGGTGCCTGTGCCTCAGGGACTGCCGCCGGTGATCCGAAGCGCAAGGTCCCTGCTCTCTCCGTCGCGACGATCGAGCGGCGCCTCTCCGGCCTCGCTTGGAACTTTACTCAGCGCGGAGCGCCGATGGACCGCTCCGACCGGCATATTGCGACGGTGCTTGCCGGCATCCGCCGCAAGCACGCCAAGCCGCCGCGGCAGAAGGAGGCTGTACTGGGTGAGGACATCAAGGCGATGGTCGACACGCTAGGTCATGATCTGCGCGGTCTGCGCGACCGCGCCATCCTGCTCCTGGGTTTCGCCGGCGGCCTGCGGCGCTCCGAGATCGTCGGGCTCGACATCGTCCGCGATGATCACAGCGACGGCCATGGCTGGATCGAGATCTTTCCCGGCCAGGGCGTGCTGGTGACGCTGCGCGGTAAGACAGGCTGGCGCGAGGTCGAGGTCGGCCGCGGCGCTTCCGAGCAAACTTGCCCAGTGGTTGCGCTCGAGCGCTGGATTCGCTTTGGCCGGATCGCCAGGGGTCCCCTCTTCCGCCGCATCTTCAAGGACAACAAAACCGTCGACGTCGAGCGGCTCTCCGACAAGCATGTTGCCCGCTTGGTCAAGCAGACGGCGCTTGCCGCCGGCGTCCGTTCCGATCTGCCCGAAGGCGAACGGGCCGGGCTGTTCGCAGGCCACTCGCTGCGGGCCGGCCTTGCTTCTTCAGCCGAGATTGAAGAGCGCTACGTGCAAAAACAGTTAGGGCACGCCTCGGCCGAAATGACCCGCAAATACCAACGCCGGCGCGACCGCTTCCGCACCAATCTTACCAAGGCGTCTGGGCTTTGAAAGCCCCTTTCCTGCTACGGGAATGAAATCATTAGGTCAAAAATGCGGGCTGGGCTTTCAGCTTAGTGTTTCAATTGAAATCGGGAGGTAAAAGCCACACCGGCATCGAAAGCCGGCCGCATCAGGGGTGTCGTGCTGATTTTCGAAACATCGTAAGCCATTGAAATCATGATAAATGATTTCTTAAAGGAACTCTAGTCCGATATTATAGTTCCTCACATTGTATGATTTAAGGTAAGGCTTCTAACCATCGATAAGTACCTCTTATCAATGGTAGTTGATTTCGCGGCGCAAATCCTTGAAAATCGCTGTTAACATCGGTCATCAAGGCCACATGAATCCGGTTTTTTGGAGCACCCGTGGCAAAAACATCGCTAAATTCCGTCGAACGCCGCGCCGAAGAGCTCGACACTATCGCCGCCGTCCTGCCACTTGAGCGTCGCGACGAGCTCGCTGAGCTGTTGACGGATGAGGACGTCGAAACGCTGCGCCATCTCGTCAACCAGGGAATGGGCGACAATACGCTAAGAGCGCTGACCTCCGACCTCGCCTATCTTGAAGCCTGGGGCCTGGCCGCGACCGGACAGTCGTTACCATGGCCAGCACCCGAGGCACTATTGCTCAAATTCGTCGCCCATCATTTGTGGGATCCGGAAAAGCGTGCAGGCGACCCCAACCACGGCATGCCCGTCGATGTTGACGAGAATCTCAGGCACCAGGGTTTTTTAAAATCCATCGGTCCGCACGCGCCTGATACGGTGCGTCGCAGGCTGGCCAGTTGGTCCACGCTCACCAAATGGCGCGGTCTTAACGGCGCTTTCGCCTCCCCTGCCCTCAAACAGGCGATCCGGTTGGCGGTTCGTGCCGTTCCACGAACGCGCCGTCGTAAAAGCGCCAGGGCGGTGACCGGCGATATCCTTCAAAAATTGCTGGCGACGTGCGCAGATAACAATCTGCGCGACGTTCGTGATAGGGCGATACTGATGGTCGCCTTTGCCTCGGGTGGTCGTCGACGCAGTGAGATTGCCTCATTGCGCGTCGAGCAACTGACCGTCGAGGCTCCCATCGAAGTGCCCGACAGCCCTCCCCTCCCCTCTCTCGCTATCCATCTCGGCCGGACGAAAACAGCCACCGGCGAACAAGATGAGATCGTCTACCTGACGGGCCAGCCGGTGGAGGCGCTCAATGCCTGGATTGCAGTCGCAGGCATTGAAAAGGGCAGCGTGTTTCGAGCGATTGGCAGGTGGAATACTGTTTCGAAGCGGGCGCTCGACCCGCAGTCGATCAATGCCATTCTCAAGCAGCGAGCCAAAATGGCCGGGTTGGAGCCGGGGGAATTCTCGGCGCACGGGTTGCGGTCAGGGTATTTGACCGAGGCGGCAAACCGCGGCATCCCGCTCCCGGAGGCAATGGAACAATCCCGCCACCGATCAGTGCAACAGGCGTCCAACTACTACAACAACGCGACACGGCGAAGCGGGCGTGCGGCACGGCTATTTGTGTGAGGAGATTATCCCAATATTCACAGGACAAGCATGTATGCGCCTCACAATTTGCGATGAAGTGACTAAGCGGCAATGACGGGGACCAGGGCGCCCTTGGACACCCTGGAGCCCACACTGGGGCAAACCCCGTCTCCCCTGGCGGCAAATGCGCCTATAAGCAGGGCCGGCAATTGAGAAGACGACGGAATTGCCGTGCGATGCGTTTCACCCTGAAAATCAAAGCGGGAGAAGAAAGCGGGACGAGGCCTAGCGTCGTCCCGCTCCTTTGTCATACTTTGGCGGGGATGGCGCCTGATCGTGCGCCGTCCGTCACCTTGCGATATACCAGGAGCGTCGCTACGAGGCCGCAACCGCCAGCAAAAGCAAGCCAATAGCCGGGTGCAGCCTTATCGCCGGTCTCCTCGATAAGCCAGGTGGCGATCGCTGGCGTAAAGCCTCCGAAGATCGCAGTCGCCAACGAATAGGCAAGCGAGAAACCTGCTGTCCGCACGATCGGCGGCACAATTTCCGTCAGGGCGACAACCATGGCTCCGTTATAGCTGGCATAAAGGAAACTCAGCCAGAGTTCGGCCATAAGCATGCGCTCGAAGCTCGGTGCGGAGACGAGCCAGGCGATCACTGGATAAGCTGTCACGAGAGCGAGCGCCGAAAAGACAACGAGGACAGGCTTGCGGCCAATACGGTCGGAAACAGCGCCCATGATCGGTAGCCAGAAAAAATTCGACAAGGCAACGCAGAATGTCACGAGAAGGCTGTCGGTCTCCGAAAGCTTCAGAACGCTCTTGCCGAATGTCGGCGTGTAGACGGTGATGGCGTAAAACGAGACTGTCGTCATAACGACCATCAACATGCCGAGCAGTACGATGCCCCAGTTACTGGCGAGCGTCTGATAGATCTGCGTCATTGTCGGGCGATGTTGACGGGCGGCGAACTCCTGGGTTTCTTCCAACGAACGCCGGACATAAAAGAGGAACGGCACGATGCCGCAGCCAATGAAGAAGGGTATACGCCAGCCCCATTCAGTCATCATGCTCGGTGGCATCAGCGAGTTCAACGCATAGCCAAGGACAGCGGCAACCATGATCGCAACCTGCTGGCTTGCCGACTGCCACGATACATAAAAGCCTTTTTTGCCGGGCGTCGACATCTCGGCCAGATAGACCGAGACACCGCCAAGTTCCACACCTGCCGAAAAGCCCTGCAGTAGACGACCGATCAGGACAAGAAGCGGTGCGAAGATGCCAATCGTCTGGACGCCGGGTACAAATGCAATGAGAACTGTACCGAGCGCCATGATGCTGAGAGTGACGATGAGGCCCTGCCGGCGGCCGATCTTATCGACGTAGGCGCCGAGGAAGATTGCGCCGAGCGGTCGCATCAGAAACCCTGCCCCGAAGGTCATGAAGGTCAGCATCAGCGATGCGACTTCATTGTTTGACGGGAAAAAAGTTTTTGAAATATTGCTGGCGTAGATGCCGACGAGGAAAAAGTCGAACATCTCAAGGAAATTGCCGCTTGTTACGCGCAATACGGTGCCAACGCGGGATGAGCGTCTAGCTTCTATCATTGTTTTTCCTCCAAAAGCACGAGACGTACCCAGCTTCGGGTCCTCCAGTCTCGATGCGAACGGGTCGTGCGGCAGTCGAGTATGCCGCCGCGTGTCGACGGCAGGCCCGACAGGCGCCTTTGCCAAACTCATTTCCAACCGCTTACATCGGATTTCCTGTCACCATCCTGTCACGCCCTTAAGCAGCTCGAAATTGCTTGTCACAAACTCATCCACCGTGCTTGAACTAGGCAGATGAAACTTAAGACCAGGGAGGAAAGCATGCGGGTCCTCATTGTGGAGGATGACCCGTCGTTGGCTCGCGGGATAGTGACGGCGCTCGTGAGCGCCGGCTACGCGGTTGATCATATCGACAATGGGCGCGACGGCCTCTCTGCAGCTCTAGAGGAAGACTACGCGCTTGTTGTGCTCGACCTCGGATTGCCAGAAATGAATGGGCTCGCCGTCCTAAAAGCGCTGCGGCAGGCAGGTTCGACAACCCCCGTCATGATCCTGACTGCGCGTGATGCCATTCCCGACCGGGTAGCCGGGCTCGATGTGGGGGCCGACGATTATCTGACCAAACCCTTCGCGCTGGAGGAATTTGAAGCCCGCGTGCGCTCCCTCGTCCGGCGCGGGCAGAAACAGGCAAGCCCGATACTGTCTAGCGGCGCACTTTCTATCGATCTCAACGCCGGTATAGCCACGCTCTCCGGGCGCACTCTCTTTTTGCGGCCAAGGGAGTATTCAGTCCTCGTTCTTCTTCTGGGTCGCGCAGGCCAGGTTGTTCAGAAAGAGCGGCTCGCCTCGGCGATTTCGAATTTCGACGACGCGCTTACGCCCAACGCCGTGGAACTGCATCTGGGACGCCTGCGAAAGAAACTCGAGCCAGACGGCCCCAATATTCGCACCATTCGTGGTGTTGGCTATATCCTTGAGGTCGGATGAATGAGCGGCAGCGGCACGCCATCCATCCGCAGGCGCCTTCTGCGAAATATGGTCTTGCCTGTCGCTGTACTGGCAGTCGTCTTCGGCATTGGCGGCGCATTCCTCATTCATAGCGTCGTGAGCGTTACGCAGGACAGACTTCTTGATGCGGCGCTGATCTCAATCATCGATCGCGCGTCGGCGCATGGTCCGGCGCACCTCGACGACACGCTGGCACAGGGCGCGATCGAGATTTTACGTGACGACGCAAACGATACTTTCGCCTTTTGTATATCTGGTGGGGTTGGCTTCCAGCGAGGCGACGACAAACTCTGTGCGCTGGATACGCCCGCAGCGTCATCAGACAGCATCACGCATGTGGCGGCTGAACTGAATGGCAACCAGGTGCGGATCGCCATGACCAGACGCACCATAGAAGGCTTTGCTGAGCCGCTCACTTTCAGGATAGCAGAGACGCTTAACAGTCGGCTCAATATGGAAGCGCGGATGCTCGTGGTGCTCGTGCTTTTCGAAGCCGTTCTCCTGAGTGCTGCCGCCATTCTCTCCTATTTGGCCATTTTGCGGGGGCTTCTCCCACTTACCGAGATCAGTCAGGAGCTTTTGGGACGAGCACCCCCCGGCGCAATCCCCTTTGCGCACATAGATACCGCAAGAGTGCCGGAAGAGGCCGTCGATCTTGTCTCGGCGATCAACACTTTGATGGAGCGCCTGGATGAAACCATCGCTGGAGTGCGCGATTTTACCGCGGATGCTTCACATCAGTTGCGCTCGCCGCTTGGCGGTATAAAGCTGCATCTCGAGCTCTTGGAGCGCCAGGCGACAGGTCAGCCCCCTCTTCTGGCAACACTTCGCGAAGCGCAAGACGGCGTGACGCGCTTGCAACGCATGCTCGAGCAACTGATCGTACTGGCGCGCCTCGACGCAAAGAGCGAAGCGATCGACCTCAATCAGCGCATTGATCTTGGCCGTCTCGCCGCCGATGTCTTGGCCGAATACGTGCCAAAGGCTTTAAACCGCAAGATTGATATTGTGCTCGATGCGCCGGACAACCCCATCTACGTCGCAGGCAATCGACTTCTTCTCCAGGAGATCGTCTCCAATCTTGTCGATAACGCGCTTGCACACAGCGCAGAAGGTAGCGCCGTTACGGTGCGTGTGATGCTGGACGCAACAGCAGGAACAATCGCGGTAGAGGATGAAGGGCCAGGCATTCCAGAGGAGGAACGGGGTAGGGTCTTTCAGCGCTTCTATCAGATACCGCGCAGCGACGCGAAGCCCGGCTCCGGGCTTGGTCTTGCCATCGCCCGCAGTATCGCCGATCTTCATGGCGGCTCAATCAGTCTCAGCGCCCCCCTGTCGGGAACCGGGCTCAGCGCCCGGCTCGGTTTGCGGCTCTTCCAATCGCCAGCTGCCGAAGAGACTTAATGAACAAGCCTAAAATCTCAGCAGGATTGGGCTCGCTTTTGAAATTGAACGCGCTCAAAACCTTGTCAGCTGACAAGGTTTTTGCGCGCGCCCTTCAGCCTGGAAGCTGCCGCTATTTTATATCGAGGCGGATGCGGCTCTGTGCGCAAGCTTAGGATCGAGTCCGAAGGGAGGGGAGGGGAGGGGAGGGGAACAAAACCTTGTCAGCTGACAAGGTTTCTTTCGCGCACACAAATATTGCGAGGCTCTTTCCGTGATAAGATAGGGGCACGATCCCCCCTGATCAGATCACCATGCCGGCACCAGCAGCAGCATCGGTTACTCGCCAAGGCAGGCGCTGAAAAAAGGCGAGCTTCGAACCGATGGAGGGGAGGGGATGCACAAGCTGGCCGGGAAGCACAAAAAGCACCTTGATCGCTGCGGTTTGCGATTTTCTGGTCGAGGATGCGAAAGCTGGGTTCTGGCGGGAACGACTTTGGTCGGGCGAGCCTTTGACTTTGGCGGTCGCTCTCCGACCGCGGGTGGTGCGCCGAGCCAGCGGATGATTGCAACAAACCTTCGCCGGAGCTGCCTTTTTCAGTTCTGCTGTCAACTCGGCTTCGATCCAAGACGCCTGACCGATCATCGTCCAGTCAATATGACCATTCAGAAGCGGGGCGATTTCCGCAAGAGGATTAACTGGCCAGATAAGGCCATATATTCTCCAACACTCGCCTGGGCGCGATTGGACCGATACGAAGCTCACAGAATTTAGAAATCGCTCGTTGAAAATGTCGCGATGGAAGGGCATGTTTAGTCATGCTCATTTCGTTTCTCTCAGCACCAGTCTTGAGGGCGAGCGGGAATAGGGAGCGAGCTTTAAAAAAGGATGTGTCGGGCGGGTCAATTCTAATGGCGCATATTTATCGTACTCGGCGCCTACGCCGCCTGGATCGAAGGTCAGGAATTCAATATTGGCGTCTTAATTAAGCGGGCTTATCTAAAACTGTCGCTTAATTGAATAAAATCCGCCTTGCCTAATTAAGGGGCGTGGCTGATATTGGGTTGTCTGATTCCCAATCTAGAAACCGCTTGGGTCGTTTCGTCGAGACGGTTGCTGCAAGTGAAACAGTGCGCGCGTTCGTGCCCCAACCATTGCCGCCCGAGCCGGCGATTGACGTGCTTTCATTGCTAGAGCGGCTCAGCTTGGCTGAACGCGCCCCAGGACGCCTGGATGGTATCACGATGCTGCTGCCGAGACAGGAGCTTCGATGCGCCGATCGAAATCCCCTTCAAGCGCCAGCGTGATTGCTTTTGCTATATCACGATGGTGGATCTTGCTCATGCGTTGCGCCGGATGCCGGGCGCTGATGTGCTCGGGCAGAGATCCTAGATGTCCGTCGCCATCGCCATTAAGGTAGCGAACGAATGTCAATCCTTGCCGCGATTGGGCTTTACCGCTCACATTAATTGGCCGGAGATAAGATTGGCGACAAATGTGACGTCTCGGATGATTCTTCGCCACGTAGATCGCTTCCGATCATAAGCACGACAAACTGTTCTGAACTCATTGGCCGCGGCGAGCCACCCCGGTGTGCCACTTCAGCGTGACCGGCCTATTTCTCGGATAAGGTCGATAAAGGCTCTCAGCGGTGATGGTGTGTGACGGCTGCGAGGGTAATAGAGTGCTAAGCCAGGCATCGGCGGGCACCAATCGTCGAGGACAGTCACGAGTTGGCGGGAAGCCAGAAATGGTCGTGCAAAATGGTCGGGCACATAGGCGATACCGCGCCCGTCCACCGCCGCCTGGACGAGAAGATCACTGTCATCAAGGGTGAGATTTCCCGGCACGTCGACCGCGATTTCGGCGTCTCGTTTTGAGAACTCCCAGCGATAGCGTTTTCCGCTCGGCAGACGCTGGCGGATGCAGCAATGCGCATGGAGGTCATCAGGTGTCTGCAGTGCGGCTTTGCCGTCGAGATAGGATGGCGCCGCCACGGCGATAAAACGGACGTCGCCTCCGAACTTCACTGCGACCATGTCTTTCGGGACTGCTTCCAGCAGACGGACGCCCGCGTCGAAACCCTGTTCCACGATATCGACAAGCCGGCCTTCCGACACAAGATCAAGCTCCACCTCGGGATAAAGATCCATAAAGCGCGGCACGACGTCTGCAAGGAGAATGCGGGCGCCGCTTTTGTTGGAATTGATACGCAATGCGCCGCTGGGAGTGCCGCGCTCCTGCGAGAGTGTATCGAGCGCTTGATCCAGATCCTGCAGAACCGGGTCGAGTCGTGCGAGGAGGCGAGCGCCGGCCTGTGTCAGCGATACGCTGCGTGTCGTCCGATTGAAGAGGCGGACGTCCAGTTTCGCTTCCAATCCGATAATCGTGTGGCTGAGAGCGGAGCGCGAAACACCCATGACATCGGCCGCTCTGCGGAAGCTCTGATGATTGGCGACGGCTGCGAAGGCGGCAAGCTCGTTTAAGCTCGGACGGACCATTCGTGAAATATCCTCACCATACCATCTCACATTGAAGATCTTATAACACCAATCTTCAAGATTTAAATTCGGGGATGAACAATGGGGAAAATTATATGACAAAGATATGGCTCATCACCGGCGCATCCTCCGGGCTCGGCCTCGAGATGACGCAGCAGTTGCTTGCGCAAGGGCACACCGTGATTGCGACGCTCCGCCGCTCAGGAACGCTGCTACAACTTGAGCAGGAATATCGCGAGCGCCTCGACGTCGTTCAGCTTGATCTGATCGACCCTGGGAGCATTGTCTCGGCCGTCGAAGAAGCGTTCAAGCGGCATGGCCGCATAGACGTGATCGTCAGCAACGCGGGTTACGGCCTGTTCGGGGCTGCGGAAGAACTCACGAATGACGACATCGACCGGCAGATTGCCACCAATCTTGCCGGATCCATCCATTTGATCCGCGCGGCACTGCCTCTGCTCCGAAGGCAAGGCGGCGGACGGATCATCCAAGTCTCGTCTGAAGGAGGGCAGATCGCCTATCCGGGCTTCAGCCTCTATCACGCGACCAAGTGGGGTATCGAAGGCTTCATCGAAGCCGTCGCACAGGAAGTGTCTCCCTTCGGCATCGACTTCATCATTGCAGAACCGGGGCCGACCGGCACCAACTTCGGATCCAATCTCGTCCGCGCGGAACCCATGGATGCCTATAATGAAACCCCTGCTGGCGCCGTCCGCAGGGCGATTACCGAGGGCAGCTTCAAGATCAAGGGTGACCCGGCGCGCACCGTAGCCACAATCATATCAGCTGCCGATAGCGAGACGCCGCCATTGCGACTGGCGCTGGGCAGCACGGCGTATTCCTCCATCTCGCAGGCGCTTTCCGCACGCCTATCCGCTCTTGAGACGCAGAGGGAGGTAGCGAATTCCGCGGACCGGCAGGATCTGTGAACGGCGACAGCGGCCTGGAGACACTGGCCTCATGAACGGGAAAGGAAACAACATGTACGTTCGACCAGCTATATTGGCTATCGCCTTCAGCATTTCGTCGTGTGCCTTGGCACAAACCACCAAGGAAAATCGTGTCGTCGGCACCTGGCGCATGATGTCGGCAACGATCGACCCCGAAGGAAAAAATATCGCTGCCTATGGGGACAAACCCACCGGTCTTCTCGTCTTCACGCCTGACATGCACTTTGTGGAAGTCCTCACCGACGCCGATGTGCCAAGGTTTGCTTCAAATGCTCGCGGTGAGGGAACCGACGATGAAAATCGCTTGGCCATGTCACGTAGTATCGGGTTTTTCGGAACCTATACCGTTGATGAGAAGGGCGAATTCAGTGGGAACCGGGTCGAAGGGGCGACATTTCCGAACTGGGTTGGCAGCGTGCGAACACGCGATGATCTGAGGCTGGTCGTTGACGGCGATCGCATGACCGAACAATTCCGGAGGCCGGAAGGTACTGAAATCAGGATCGAGTGGCAGCGCGTGGAATGAGGGGCGGAGGCTGTCTGCTCTAAGGTCTCGAGCTTGGCCACGTGCCGTCATTGATTCGCCCTCCAGTCGTAGCTTTTCATGTAATCGAGAAATGCACGCATGGCTGCACTCGGCAGGCGGCGGTTGGGGTAGTATAAAAACCAGTGTGGCAAGGTAGGGCTCACGTCGGAGAGAAGCTCTACCAGTCGACCGCTTTGGATATGCGATCTGGCGTAGTCATCGAAGACGTGGGCGATTCCTCTGCCGGCTAACGCAGCTTGCAGTTCGTTGTGTGCAGAACTGACCGTCAAACGGCCCGTGGGAGTGACTTCGATTTCCTCGCTTCCCTCAGTAAATCGCCAGTTTACGAGGGTGCCACCAGGGAAACGGCGTTTGATACAGTCGTGATCAACGAGTTCGTGCGGCGTCTGGGGGTTTCCGCACCTCTTTATGTAGTCGGGCGAAGCGACGATGGAATAACGAAGCGCTGGTCCAAGCGGCAGCGCGATCATGTCCTGCGCCAGTTGCTTGCCGAACCTGACGCCGGCATCAAAACCCTCTTCCACGATATCGATGACGGACGCATCGCTGATGATTTCGATCTTCACCTCCGGGTAAACATCCATGAAGTCGAACACCAGCGGGCAAAGAAAATGATCGACGGCCGGAGCTGGTGCGTTGATCCTGAGGGTTCCCGATGGGCTGTCGCGCAATTCATCAACTTCTGTGATGGCGAGCCTGATGTCGCTTAACGCAGGTGCCAGACGTTCAAGGAGGCGCTGTCCAGCCTCCGTTGGAAACACGCTTCTCGTCGTTCGGTTGAGGAGCCGGATGCCCAAAGCCTCCTCCAGAGTAGTCATTGTTTGGCTCAACGCCGATGAAGATATCCCTCGCTCAAGTGCGGCCGCACGGAAGCCCCCACAGCGCACGATGGCAGCGAAAACGTCGAAACTGTCCAGTCGAATAGGGTTCATTGCGAAGTTCCTCTAATCAAGCTGATAAAGTTAGCGCAGGTTATCAGATCAATGGCGCTGTGTCATGATTGCCGAAACTAAAGCGCGGCGCTGTGGAAATCTCTCGTGGTCGATCATGTGTCCTTGAAGAAGAGACGAAGCAGCGTGCCTAGAAGAAGGAAAGACAGATGAATGCCTTCACTCTCAACAGACGTGCCATCATGCTGTCCGCCGTCGCAGGCGCATCGAGCATGCTGATCCCAAATCTGGGTGGCTCCAGCAGCGCCAACGCCCAGGCCGCGTTCCCGACGACGGGCAATGCCGGTCACTACCGCTTCCGTGTCGGCGAAATCAGCGCAACTATCCTGAGCGACGGCGTGATTGGTGGCCCGCCACGCGTTTACGCCAGCGACGCGCCGGAAGCCGAGCTTCAGGAGGTCCTGCGGCAGGCGTTTCTTCCGACCGATCACCTAACGCTCAATCTTAACACACTGCTGATCGAAACCGGCGGTCGGCGAATTCTGATCGAAGCTGGGGCCGGCAAGACCATGGGTCCGAATGGTGGTCGGATCTTTGATAATCTGGCGGCTATCGGTCTCAGTCCTGCGGACATCGACGCCATCGTAATCTCCCACACCCATCCCGACCATGTCGGCAACTTGAGAACCACGGATGGCGGCAAGGCTTTTGCCCGCGCCACTGTCTTCGTCCCGAAGGCAGACTGGGACTTCTTCGTTCGCACAGATCCGGATCTTTCCTACATGCCGGTCCCGGAGGAATTCCGCCTGCGCTTTGCGGCGAACATCAAGAACAGCCTCGCGCCGTTCATGAACGATGTCGAGCTTTACGAAGCCGGCGACGAGATTGTGCCGGGTCTGACGACGATTCTCGCATCCGGCCATACGCCGGGTATGGCGAACTTCCTCGTTCATTCTGGCAGCGACCAATTACTGCTCACGGCTGACCTTGCCTATCACCCTATTGTCAATGTCGACAGGCCTTGGCTTCCGGGTCCCGACCGCGACAAGGAGACTGCGCTCTCCTCCCGCAGGCGCATCTTCGACAGGGCTGCCACCGAGCAGATACCAGTCCTTGGCTTTCATTATCCATTCCCCGGCCTTGGTCGAATGCTGAAAACCGATGGCGGCTACGCCTGGGTACCCGCCAACTGGCAGTTCTGACGTCTGAAAATAGGAGACATCCCATGAACCAGTCAAAGATCAACAGGCGCGGTTTTCTCGGCACGATGGGTGCTGCCGCTACAGGAATGACGCTCGTCACTCAGGCTACGGCGCAAACCCAGGAAACAAACACCGCATCGTCAGCCCCTGGATCAAATCCGGATGTGCTGACCCGTACATTGCCGCGCACTGGCGAAAGGGTCACAGCCCTGGGCCTCGGCACCTTCCTGACCTTCGACCTGAAGCCCGGTGATCGCCGGGACGCTCTCCGTCAGGTCTTTGAACGGTACGTCGCCGCAGGTGGTCGCGTGGTCGATACCTCGCCGCTCTACGGCTCGGCGGAAGTTAGCGTCGGCCAGTTCATGGGCGAGTTCGAAGGGTCCGACGACATGTTCCTCGCCAACAAGGTCTGGTCGACAGGAGAATATCTTGGAGACGAAAGCCATGCGGTAGAAAGTCTTCGGCAGTCACGGATGCGGACATGGCGTGACACGATCAATCTCATGCAGTGCCACAGCATCACCAATGCGCCAGTGGTCATTCCGCTAATGAAGGCCTGGAAGAAGGAGGGCCTCATACGTCATGTGGGCGTGACCCATCACGAGTCGGCGGCGCACGACCAGCTATTGGCGATTGTTCAACGCGACGATGTCGACTTCATCCAGACGAACTACTCGATCTTCAACCGCGACGCAGAGAGACGTCTGCTGCCGGCCGCGGCAGACAAGGG
Source organism: Agrobacterium sp. NPDC058088 (assembly GCF_042885035.1). NCBI lineage: Bacteria > Pseudomonadati > Pseudomonadota > Alphaproteobacteria > Hyphomicrobiales > Rhizobiaceae > Agrobacterium > Agrobacterium sp. NPDC058088. Next base: position 54,247 of record NZ_JBHVSU010000013.1, read on the forward strand.
CGTGGGTGTCCTCATTAATCTGCCGCTGGAAAAAGCCCGGTTGATGAGGGTGGTCGACGGGCAACCGGTTCCCGACTTCGCGCAGGAGTTCGGGGCCAACAGCTGGGCGCAGTTCTTCCTGAAATGGGTCATGGCGCATCCGGCCGTCACGAGCGTGCTCTGCGGTACTTCCAACCCCGACCACATGAGCGACAATGTCCAGGCGATGACGGGACCGCTACCTGACGAGCGCATGCGCGCCCGAATGGTCGCACACATGGAAACGATTCCCGGCTTCGGGTCCATCGGCACGATGCCGTGGTATCCCGGGAAGGAAAATATGTATTCCGGCCTGATCCGAGAGGCACAGGCGAACGCCACACAGCGCCTGCAGTAACGGCCCGTCGATCAACCGCCATCACACTGGGAGACCGGATCGGCCTTGCCGATCACACCCTCCTGTCTCGGTCTTCGTCGCGTGATGCGATAAACGGCTGCGGGTGGAATATTGGCCAGGGTGCAGCCGACATACGTTGCTTTCAGGCCCAGGCGGTCGAGCAAGGGTCTGGCGATCGGGCATCGCGGACCATAGGTGAATTGGTAGAAGGCTCCACCGTGGCGAAGATGCGAGAACGCCCCCTCCAAGATAGCATGCACCTTGCGCAACGGCATCGATAGAAGAGGAAGGCCACTGACGACAGCGCCCACGGGCGGCGTTGAGGTGTGCAGCGGCATCTTGCGCAACTGAGCAGCATCCATCCGGACTGTCTTTGCGGTTGGAAAGCGCTCGCTGAGTTGGTTCGCGAATTCCGAGCCGTATTCGACCAACACGAGATTTTCTTCAGGAACACCCCGTCGCAGCAAGGCTTCTGTAAAGACCCCGGTTCCAGGACCCAACTCGATAACCGTGCCCGTTCCCGCGCATATTTCGGCGGTCATAAGAGAAGACAACGCGCGCCCAGATGGTGTGACGGAGGCGACGCTAAGGGGCGCGGAAAGCCACGCCCGAAAAAACAAAAACGCATCAGCAGTCCGGTTTGTCATCGTTTGCTGGCTCCCGGGTTCAGGCACATCGAATATCGTCGCTGAAGCCGCCACACCATGGCTGTGAGTACTTCCGCGACAACAAGCAGGACCAATATTTTCAAGGCGAGCGCGGAGGAATTGATGCCGGGAACGGCCAGCACAGCCAGGTAGCCGCCGGCGATGAACAAGCCGTTCCAGAGAGCGATACCGACGGCTACGCCAGATACAAACCGCAGCGTATTCGTGCCTAAAAGCCCAGCCGCTATGGGTAAGATCAACCGCACGGTAGAAATAAGTTGCGACAGGATCGTGAGCGCACGTTCCCGGCTACGAAGGGATGACAATATCCATTCGATACGTGACTGCGATAGACCAACCCCTCTTCCGACCCAGTAAAGAAACCTAACCGACTTTGTTCTTCCCAAAGCGCGTACAAGGAAATAGAGGCCGAGGGCCCCCATAAAACTTCCGACCGTCGTTGCGATGACAGCGGTATGGAGAGACCAGACGGCGCCATCAGTCGCGATACCTATGGCGACCAGAACACCATAAGAGGGCAGGGCAGGTAGGAAGCGCTCTGCCAGCCCGATCGCAACCAGACCGAGTGTGCCGTATATCGCAATCCAGTCGACAAGATTTCCGAGCGGGTCCATCTCTCACCCCTCCTGTCTGATCGTTGTCTCGTCCAGACTGGATTTATCGGGAAGAGGAGCCTGCGCACTGAACGAGGTGCCCGTCAGCTTCTCTGAAATCTCCCACAGCCTATGCGCCACATGCTTTTCCATCGCCTGCAGCGGAATCTGGGCTTCGGTCGGGTGTCCACGGGTTTCGCCGAGTCTGTCGGGGCCGTAATATCGGCCGCCTCGGGCGCTTGGAGACGTCGCCGCAAACAAAGTCGGCAACGCGCCTTGTGCAACGGGCTGAAACAGAAACCATAACACCGTCCTGAGGAGGCCTTGAGCGCTGTGGCGCCCAGGAGCATTATGAAGCAGATCGGTGCGCGATACGCCTGGGTGAGCGCCGATGCTGGTGAGACCCCAGCCCGCCTCTTCACTTCTTCGTTGCAGTTCGAAAGCAAACATTAGACATGCCAGCTTCGACTGAGTGTAGACAGGCATCGGCTTATAATGTCGCTCCGCTTGCAGATCGTCGAAATTGATTGCGGCGCTTGCGCTGCGAACCGCAATGCTGGAAAGCGTTACGACCCGTGGGGTTTTTGCCCGCGTGAGCAAAGGCAGGAGTTGGCCAGTCAAGGCAAAGTGGCCGAGATAGTTGGTGCCGAACTGCAGTTCGAAACCGTCTTTGGTCGTCTCACGTTTTGGCGGTGTCATGACACCGGCATTGTTGATGAGAACGTCGATATGGTCGCGCGTTTCTTTCAGTCTTTTGGCGAACGCTTCTATCGATGCGAGGCTGGCGAGATCGACGATTTCCAGGGTAACCGATGCCTGCGGTTCCTTTTCCTTAATGCGCCGAACGGCTTCGGCGCCTTTCGTTGGATTGCGCCCTGCGATAATCACGTCGCCACCGGCTCGGACCAGTGCAAGTGCGTCTTCGAAGCCCAGACCACCGGTTCCGGTGATCACAAACGTCCGGCCCTTCTGAGACTGCATATCGTCAATTGTCCACGGTTGTGACATTGTCAGTTCCTTCTGTTTCTGCTGGGACAAGATTGTCGGCCGAAGACGCGTTCTTGGGGGCACGTCTTCGGCAGACAGAAGGTCGCGTGGGGGAAGCGACCTCTCAAGGATCTGGAAGGGACGGTTCCGGATCCGAGCCTATGCAATGATGTCGATCGATTCACTGAGGGCCGGCCTCAGGTCCCGATTTGTCAGATAGTTCATCGTTACGGCGTAACCGTCGCGCGCCAACCGTCGGGCTGTTGCTGCGCCGATGCCGCGGGACGAGCCGGTGACGATTGCGCCACGCTTGTCCGGTGCCTGGGCTATAGGCCCGGTGTCGGGTGATTGAGCTGATGCAATGCCACTCATGGCCATTGCGGATGGCATGGCCGCCGCGAGGGCGAGAAACGTGCGACGGGAATTGTCTGTGTTGGACATTGGAATGTTTCCTAAAACGTTTCGGATGTTCAGCGTGGGACGGTCGCTTGCGATGAGGATTGGTGGAGGAAGGCGCTCACACTTCTGTTTGCGACGAGGAGCGTGGTGCCTGCCAGAACGGTCGACAAAGGCACAATCAACAGGCCGAGGCCGAGGCCGTTTGAAATATCGGCTGCGCTCGCAGCATCGCTGACCATGCCGACGATCAGAGGTCCGAGAGCAGGCCCGAGGAGGCCGGATCCGATCATGACGAGGCTCGTCGCCTGTGCCTGACGTCGCGCACCAGCGATCAGATGGGCGGCTCCGAAGCCCCATGGCAACATGAACGAAAATGACAGCATTCCCGGCACGAAGAGTGCAATGGACATCCATCCCGCCGGGGCAAACAGTGCCGCAGTTGTCGTTAAACTGGCGATCAGGAATAGAATTGCCGGAGGGCCAAGCACCCTGCCGGTGCCGGAGCGAACGGCAAAATCAAACCAGCGTCCACCGCCCAGTGTCCCTATAATGCCCATCAGCCCCTGCAGCATGCCGAACGACACGCCCACCTCCGTCGCGGTAAAACCATAGGTGCGGATCAGAAATGGTACGGAGAAGGCGTAGAAGGGCGCACCGGCGAAGCCCAGGAAAATGGTAGCCGCGAACAACCAGCGGAACGCCGGGGAAGATAAGAGCTCGAGACTCGTTCGCAGAAAGGGCTCGTCGCGTGAGGCTGTCGCTGGAACAGGGGGAGTGGAGCTGGCAACGAGAATGGTAACCAGACCGATCAGGATCCCTACGACGCCAGCACCGACCAAAACGACGCGCCAGCCAAACTCATCTGCAAGCGCACCGCCTGCGGCGAATCCTGCCATCGTGCCAAGGGGAATACCCATTGCGAACAGGCCGATAGCAAGGCCGCGGCGCTCGGGGGGGATTTTGCGGACGATGAGAGCGTGACCGGCCGGGACCGCGCCAGCCTCCCCGAATGCCACGCCGAAGCGTGTTAGGGCGAGGAACATGAAACTGGCGGCAAAACCGCCGAGCGTCGTCATCACGCTCCAGATCAGGACGCACGAAACCAATACGAGCCGGGGCGATCCCCGGTCTGCCGCACGGGCCAGCGGTAATGAGAGAACTGCATAGCAGACCGCAAAGGCAAGGCCGGTAAGCAGGCCCATCTCGGTGTCGGTGAGCCGCAGGTCTGCCTTGATCTTTTCGGCCAGAATGAACGGCAGTATCCGATCGATCTGTGAGAATGCGTTGATGAGCAAAAGGACGACGCAAATGGCGGCCATTCGCAGGCCTCTAATGTATTCCCCGCTGGAAGCATCAGACTTTGCTCGTGTTTCTACAGGGTCTGTTGACCCGACGACCATTTCTGTCATCTTGAGGTCACTCCTCGCTTGGTTGCACCCTTAAGCTAGACGGAGTGACCCATGACCAGAATGCCCGAACCTTCAAGAAACTTGCCTATTCCTACAAGTGAGGCGATAGTGCCGACGACGAGCCACGTGTTGCCGTGGCCCCTGAAGCAACCGGAGCCACGCTTGAATACGCCATTGCTCTCGGCCGTCACGGCTTACATCGAAGAACAGGGCGGCGGGCAAGGCCTGTTCCCAACGGCCATAGAGGGCTTCAACATCGTTCGTTCATTTCAGTCGATGATGCCCATGCGAAACATCTATCGGCCGTCGCTTTGCGTGGTGCTGGAAGGTGCCAAGGAGCTGCAGTTCGGCGACGAACATCTCAATTACCGTAGCATGGAGTGCCTGGTTGTCAGTGTCGGGCTTCCGGCAACGGGACGGATCGTCGAGGCCAGTGCTGCAAAGCCCTATGTCGGGGTGATGATCGATTTTGACGTCGCAACCGTGCGAGAAGTTCTCGAACAGTTGGATACGCCCCCACCGGAGTCCGATACGACCGGTCCTTGCGCTTTTATCGCAAAAGTTGATCAACCACTCGCCGATTGCATTCTCCGCCTGGTGCGACTGCTGGAAACGCCAAAGGCGATACCGATCCTGGCGCCTCCAATCGTGCGCGAGATTTGCTATTGGCTGTTGAGCGGTCCCCATGGCGGCGAAATCTGCAAACTTGCTTGTCCGGAATCAAACATCGAGCGTGTGGTCAGGGCGGTCGCCCTGTTGCACACCAACTTCGCCGAAACTTTGCGCGTCGACAAGTTGGCTGATGTCGCGCGGATGAGCCCATCGTCGTTTCACCAGCATTTCAAGGCGCTGACCTCGATGACGCCGCTCCAGTTCCAGAAGCAACTACGGCTGCTTGAGGCACGCCGCCTTATGGTGACGAAAGCTGCCAATGTTGCCGAAGCGGCCTACAAGGTGGGGTATGAGAGCGCGTCGCAGTTCAGCCGAGAGTATTCACGAACCTTTGGCATTGCGCCGAAACAGGATGCTCTGAATCAGCAGCGCCTCCACAACGAATATGCGAGCCGCACTGTACGCTCCGCATAATCTCGTCAGGAAGAGTTGCGGCTCGGGTGCGAAGGTCTCGAGAATTGCCTTTATCCTGCCTCCTGGCTCCGATCGGTCATTCCAAATGGATGAGGTCGATCCTGACTACGAAGGAAATTGCAATTGGATAGCTCTATAAAAACTGCACAGGTGGTTCGCGTCCCTCCAAAAGCGAATAATGAGGCGCAACTGGCGGATTGACAGATGTAATATATCCATTATTCTGGATATATGGAAAGCAACAGCGCGATAGCGGCCCTTGCGGCCTTGGCCCAGAACACCCGCCTTGAGACGTTCCGTCTGCTCGTGCAGCACGAACCGGATGGAATTCCGGCTGGCGAACTCGCCCGGCTCCTCGATGTCCCGCAAAACACGATGTCGGCGCATCTTGCGACGCTGTCCCGTGCCGGGTTGGTCAAGAGCGAGCGCCACAGCCGATCGATCATCTATCGGGCCGACCTCGACGGCCTGCGCGATCTGACACTGTTCCTTGTCAAGGACTGCTGCGGCGGTTCGACGGAGCTTTGCGCGCCGCTCATCGCAGAACTGACGCCATGCTGCGCGCCGGGGGCGAAGCCATGTTGAGCGCGATCGCATTGCACGAAGTGGCCGGTAGTGACGCTCGTCTTCGGGAAGCGCTCCGTGCGGCGGATCTCCCGACCAATGACATTGAAGACGACGGCCGAGTAAGATGTCGACATTTGAACGATACCTGACCGTTTGGGTCTTCCTCTGCATCGCCGTCGGCATTGCCTTAGGCCACCTGATGCCTGGCGTCTTCCAGATCATCGGCAGTGCTGAAATCGCTAAGGTGAACATCCCCGTCGCGATCCTGATCTGGTTGATGATCATTCCGATGCTTTTGAAGATCGATTTCCGGTCGCTCACGCAGGTTGGCTCCTACTGGCGCGGGATCGGTGTCACGCTGATCATCAACTGGGCGATCAAGCCGTTCTCCATGGCATTGCTGGGGTGGCTGTTTGTCGGCTGGCTCTTCCGGCCATATCTGCCCACGGATCAGATCGACTCCTATATTGCAGGCCTGATCATCCTTGCCGCGGCACCTTGCACGGCCATGGTCTTCGTCTGGTCGAACCTGACACGGGGCGAGCCGCTGTTCACGCTCTCGCAAGTGGCTTTAAACGACGCGATTATGGTCGTCGCGTTCGCTCCGATCGTTGGTTTGTTGCTTGGTCTTTCCGCGATTACGGTGCCATGGGCGACGCTTGCCCTGTCCGTCGCTCTCTACATTGTCGTGCCCGTTATCATCGCGCAGGCTCTCCGGAGCGGCCTGACCGCCGACGGGACCACTCGGGCACTCGATGGCCTCCTTGCCAAGCTCCAGCCGCTGTCGCTGGTCGCGCTGCTCGCTACCCTCGTTCTCCTGTTTGCATTCCAGGGCGAGCAGATCATCGCGCAGCCGACCATCATCGCTCTGCTCGCGGTCCCGATCCTGATCCAGGTCTACTTCAACTCCGGTCTCGCCTACCTCCTGAACCGAATGTCGGGAGAGCGCCATTGCGTCGCCGGACCCTCCGCACTCATTGGCGCCAGCAACTTCTTCGAATTGGCGGTCGCCGCCGCCATCAGCCTTTTCGGGTTTCAGTCGGGAGCGGCGCTCGCCACCGTCGTCGGTGTCTTGATCGAGGTGCCGGTGATGCTCTCGGTCGTCTGGATCGTGAACCGCTCGAAAGGTTGGTACGAGGCATCGCCCGCCGTTTCCCGCAACACCATCATCGAAAGGCCCTGACCATGGAAGCCACCATCTATCATAACCCGGCCTGCGGCACGTCTCGCAATACGCTGGCGCTGATCCGCGCCGCGGGGATCGAGCCCACCGTCATCGAATACCTGCAGAACCCACCATCGCGTGCGCAGCTCTCGAAGATGATCGCAGATGCCGATCTGACGGTCCGCGATGCGATCCGTGAGAAGGGCACACCCTATGCGGAACTCGGCCTCAACAACCCTGATCTGAGCGATGACCAGTTGCTGGATGCGATGCTCGCGACTCCGATCCTGATCAACCGACCACTCGTCGTCACCCCGCTTGGCACCAGACTTGCCCGCCCCTCGGAGGTCGTGCTCGACATCTTGCCGGTCGATGCCTTCAAAGGACCGTTCACCAAGGAAGACGGCGAGCAGGTTCTCGACCAGGAAGGAAAGCGCATTGTCTGAGACATTTCCCGCATTACACGACGACCATCTCCAGCCGATCGCCCCAGGATCGCTGCGGCCAGCATTCTCGACGCACAAGCCGAGAATCCTGATCCTCTACGGATCACTCCGCGAGGTGTCTTATAGCCGTCTGCTTGCCTTTGAAGTCCGTCGGCTGCTCGAACGTCTTGGATGCGAGGTACGGATCTTCGATCCGGCCGGATTGCCGCTCCCGGATGAGGCACCCGTTAGCCATCCCAAGGTTCAGGAACTCCGCGACCTCTCCCAATGGTCGGAGGGCCAGGTCTGGATCAGCCCGGAGAGGCACGGGGCCATGACCGGGATCATGAAGTCGCAGATCGACTGGATCCCGCTGTCGCTTGGCTCCGTCCGCCCGACCCAGGGCAAGACCCTTGCGGTGATGGAGGTTTCCGGCGGCAGCCAATCCTTCAATGCCGTGAACCAGATGCGCATCCTTGGCCGCTGGATGCGAATGATCACCATCCCCAACCAGAGCAGTGTGGCGAAGGCGTTTCAGGAATTCGACGCTGACGGCCGGATGAAGCCCTCATCCTACTACGACCGCGTCGTCGATGTCTGCGAGGAGCTGGTTAAGTTCACCATTCTCACCCGTGATGCATCGTCCTACCTGACCGACCGCTATAGCGAGCGGAAGGAAGAAGCGGCCGAACTGGAGAAGAGAGTGTCGCTCAAGTCGATCTGACGGATTAAACCGCTGCGGTGGTAGGCTGGCGGCAGGACGCTGCCACCGCGACGAATGCCGCGATGCTAATCGCCCCGAGGCATGCGTTAGCGACGAGGGCGGAGCTCAGCTAGATGTTCTCCATGGCCGCCGCGAACACGAAGGGCGCCCCGGCGCCGACTGCCAAGCTGTTCGATGGGAGACGGTTGGTAGTTCAACACATCAAATCTGATCGTAAGCGGTTGACGCAGTGATGATCCGTCAATCGAAGTAACGAGTCGTAAAAATCGCCGCAATCACGGCGCCGACTTCGCGATTGCGAGGTTCCCCAAAAAGGAGATTGTATCTGCGCGGGCGGTGTCGCCAGTGCCATTGGCAACGAGACCGAGCTTGCACTAACATTTCAGGTATTCAGTCAATCGAGGTAAGGAAATTCCGTCCCATGAACACACGATTTCTCGAAACCTTCCTCTGGGCTGCAAGACTGAGCAGTTTTTCGGCCGCTGCGGAACGCCTGCACACTACGCAAGCTTCTGTGTCTAATCGCATTGCCGCCCTTGAGCGTGAACTCGGAGTTCTGCTGTTTACGCGAGATGTGCGCTGCGTCAACCTGACGCCTGCAGGTCGGTTGGCGCTGCAACATGCAGAAAAGATCATCAACCTCACCGGCGAGTTCCGACAGATCGTCAGCAATAGGGAGGCGTTGAGGGGCACGGTGCGCATTGGTGCGGCTGATACGATCGTATATGCTTGGCTGCCGCTTTTGATCCGTCGCATGCACGAGCGATACCCCGGCGTCAGTCTCGATCTCACCATCGACACCAGCCTGAAGCTCTCCCAGCGCATTCAAAACGGGGAGGTGGATGTCGGTTTTATCATGGGCCCGATTATGTCTGCTGACATCTATAACGCGCCCCTTTGTACCTTCGAGTCCTGCTGGGTCGGCGCGGTCGAGTTGCCGCTACCTGAAACGGGTGTCACACTCGAAGATATTGCACATTTTCCGTTACTTACCTTTTCCACGGGTTCGCAGCCGCATCAGGCGTTGCGCGCTTTGCTCGATTCTCACGGGCTGTCCGACAGCCGCATCTACAATTCCAATTCGCTGTCGATCATGACCCGCCTTGTGGCGGCCGCCGTCGGTGTGGGTGCCTTGCCGCGCGTGCTGGTGGACGGCATCATCAAGTCAGGCGAGGCGCGTATTCTGGATATCAGTCCCTCTGTTCCGCCGCTCACTTTCCACACCGTTTATCAGGAGCGTGGCGACAACGCGATCGCCAGGGCCATTGCCGATATGGCGACCGAAATCGTCAGCGAGACTACCACGCAATGGATGACATCCGTCGCCTAAAATTTGCGCTGCAGCGCAAAATGATTAATCTATAAGCTTACCTTATGGGTTTCGATAGAGTTTTTCCGTTTGTAATGGAAACAGTTCCCGTTCTTAATTCTCCTCGCAACATGAGAGGAGAGCAACGTGAAAGTCTCACTTGTTCAAATGAATACCCAGAATGACAAGGCAGAAAACCTGAAGGTTGCTGCCGATCTTATTGATAAGGCAGTCAAGGCGGATAATCCAGACCTTGTTGTTCTTCCTGAATACTTCGCATTTCTTGGAGATAATCCTCAGGAAATGCATGAGAGCGGGGAAGAGTTTCCCGGCGGCGAGATTTACACGCTGCTCTCTGGGCTGGCCAAGAAGCACGCGATCACGCTGCATGCCGGATCCATCGTCGAGAAGGAAGGCAACCGCTTTTACAATTCGACACTCGTTTTCGGTCCTGATGGCAGCCAGATCGCCCGTTACCGCAAAATCCACCTGTTCGACGTGGATACGCCGAACGGCATCAGCTACCGTGAATCCGACTCGGTCGCCCGTGGCGAAGATGTCGTGACCTACAAGGTGGGCGACAAGACGGTTGGCTGTGGCATCTGCTACGATATTCGTTTTCCGGAACTCTTCCGCGCCCTGCGCGACAAGGGTGCGGACGTCATCGTTCTGCCGGCTGCCTTTACCCTGATGACCGGCAAGGACCATTGGGAAGTTCTGGCCCGCGCCCGCGCGGTTGAAACCCAGACCTACTTCCTGGCCGTTGGCCAGATCGGCACCCATGCCGGCGGGAAGAAGGCCTGCTGGGGACACTCCATGGTCATCGACCCATGGGGCCACATCGTCGCCCAATGCTCCGACAGCGTCGGAACGGCCGGGGCCGCCCTCGATTTCGACTATTCAGCCAAGGTGCGCGCCAACGTACCGGTGGCGAACCACCACGTTCTCTGATCGGAGAAAGACCTAATGTTTATCGCCAACCCCATGCCGGAACAGATCGGCGCAGACATCATCGAGCTTCTTGAGAAGGTCGAGGTGGCAACGATCGGTCACGTGCTTCACTCCGGCTTCGTCGATCCTGAAATCCGCGCCGTCCTTCCGGGCAAGCGCGTGGCCGGTACCGCCGTCACGCTGCGCATCCCGAATGCGGATTCGACCATGCTCCACTATCTCTCGCAATTCGTGCGTCCCGGGGATATCGTCCTCATCGACCGTTGCGGCGATACCCGCCACGCCTGCTGGGGCGGTGTGATCACCAACACCATGAAGATGGCAGGCGTCAAAGCCGGCGTCGTTGATGGCCCGGCGACCGATTTCTCGGAATTCGCCAAGGTCGATATGCCCATGTGGTGCCGTGGCCCTTCGCCGATCACCACCAAGATCCTTGGTCTGGAAGGCGCGATCAACATTCCCATCAGCGTCGGCGGGCAGACGATCAATCCGGGCGATGCGATCCTGTGCGATGAAAGCGGCGTTGTCGCGCTTCATCCAAGCCAGGCCCGCGCCATGGCCGAGCGCGCCATCGGCATGCAGGAAGCAGAAATCGTGCTTCTGGAACGCCTGCGCAACGGTGAGAAATTGCCCGATATCTCCGGCGCCAACAAGCTCGTTCAGGCCAAGCTCAGCGCCTGATGCCTTCTCACCGGTGGCGGACCAGTCCGCCACCGCCAATAATAATAGAGGGAACAAGACAATGAAGAATATGATACTTCTCAGTGGAATTTTCATGCTCGGTGCGGCCGCCATGCCGGCGCATGCGCAGCAGAGCGTGACGTTCCTCGGCTATAGCGGCCTTTTCCAGGAGCGCTACACCAAGGCTGTCATCGAACCTTTCATGGCGGCCAACCCGGACATCAAGATCGAATATTTCCCGCAGCAGGGTTCTGCCGCAATGCTCGGCTCGCTGCGCGCGCAGAAGGCTGCTCCGCAGTCCGATGTCGCCCTGATGGACGTTTCAGTCGCCAAGACAGGCACGGACGAAGGTCTGTTCGACAAGGTTGATGAAAGCGTGTCCAAGAACGTCGCCGATCTCTACCCCAACGCCCGTTTCGAGGGCGTGGCCGGCGTTGGCGTAACGTTCGACAATCTCGTGCTCATTTACAATACCGATGCCATCAAGACGCCGCCCGACAGCTGGAACGCCCTGAAGGACAGCGCATTCAAGGGCAAGGTCGCCATGCTCAGCGCCCCCGATATCGTCGGCATCGGCACCACGATCATCATGGATCACATGAATGGCGGCACTGATTTCATCAAGAACATCGATGCCGGCATCAAGGCCATGGCGGAAGTTGCGCCGAATGTTCAGACCTGGGAGCCGAAGCCGGAAGTCTATCCGAATGTCGTTAACGGTCAGGTTTCGCTGGGCGTGGGCTGGAACGCCCGCAGCCAGGTGAATGCCGACGGTTCCAACGGCAAGATGAAGGTGGTTCTGCCGAAGGAAGGCACGATCCTCCAGATCAACACGCTCAACCTCGTCAAGGGCGGCCCGTCGTCCGAAGCCGCGCGCAAGTTCGTTGATTATGCGTTGAGCCCGGAAGCCCAGGCGGCCTTTACCGCCGCCATGTATTATGCGCCGACCAACGCCAAGGCAACGGTTGCTGCCGATGTGAGTGACCGCACGGTCGTCAAGGCGATGGACAAGGTCATTCCGGTGGACTGGATCGGCCTCTCCAAGGTCCGCGACCAGATCACGCAAGATTGGCGCCGCAAGGTCATCCCGCTCAGCCGGTAAGACTTTTAGGCCTGGTGTCGGCTCATTTCATCCCGGTGCTGGGGCCGGGGGAGGGGTGGGTCGAACCGGCCAGGCATTCCGAGGAACCGCAAGGTCCTTACTGCGCAAGCAACCGCCAACAGCGCACGCGAATTTCGCTGCGGTTGCTTAGATCAAGAACAGCACGTGTCCACTCTTTCCTCAAGGGTCGGACGTGGTCTGGAGAAAGGCAAGAAGCCAGAATGGGAACGTCAGATATCATGCAGCCAGGATTCCTCTCGATCCGTTCACTGACCAAGCGCTACGAGACAGTCGTTGCCGTCGATAATCTCAATCTGGAGATTCCCAAGGGCGAACTGGTTGCCTTTCTCGGCCCTTCCGGCTGCGGCAAATCGACGTCGCTGCGCATGATTGCAGGCCTCTCTCCCGTTTCTTCGGGCTCAATCCTGATCGACGGCAAGGACGTCACTACGCTTGCACCCTACAAGCGTGACATTGGTCTTGTTTTCCAAAGCTACGCGCTCTTCCCGCACATGACGGTTCTTAAGAACGTCATGTTCGGTCTTGAAATGCGCAAGGTGCCGGCGGCCGAAGCGGAGCGCCGTGCCCGCGAAGCCATTGCCATGGTGCGGCTGGAAGGGCGCGAGGATCGCCGCCCCGCCCAGCTTTCCGGCGGCCAGCAGCAGCGCGTCGCGCTGGCGCGCGCGCTCGTGATCCAGCCGTCCATCCTTTTGTTCGACGAGCCTCTTTCCAATCTCGATGCCAAGCTGCGCGACGAGATGCGCGCCGAAATTCGCCGTATCCAGAAGCAGCTTGGCATCACCTCGATTTTCGTCACGCACGATCAGGTGGAAGCGCTCAGCATGTGCGACAAGGTCGCGGTGCTCAATGGCGGGCGTCTGGAACAGCTCGGCACGCCGCATGATCTTTATGAGCGCCCGGCAACGGCGTTCGTCGCGTCTTTCGTCGGCCGTACCAACAGGCTGGTGGGCAACGCGGCCGGAGACCGCATCACGGTCGGCGATGCGGTGCTGCGTGCGCCCGGCGCACATAGCGGCGCGATCGACCTGATGGTAAGGCCGCACCGCATGGCAATGACAGTCGCGGGCGACGCCGTTCCCGATTTCGGCGGAGCTCCCGTTAACCGCATCGCCGGCGAAGTCCGCGATGTCTATTATGCCGGCGATATCCTGCATTACGAGATTGCCGCCGGTGGCCAGACCCTGTCCGTCGAGCGTGCGACGTCGGGCGGCGAGACCCCGGTTGCGGCAGGCAGCGCGGTCAGTCTCGTCTGGCGCGTGGAAGATACTCTGGTCTTTGGAGCAAACCAATGACAGCGGCGGTCATGATCACGGCTCCCGGCGGCCGCACCTCCACCATCGTCGTTCTTGCAACCCTGCTTCTGGGGCCGATCATTGCGGTTAACGGTCTCGCCTTCGTCATGCCCGTCTTCAATCTGCTGCTGCTTTCCTTCCGCGAAAGCCTTGGCGGGGGTGGTCTCGGCGAAGCCCATACGCTCGACAACTGGACATCGACGCTGACCGACGGTTTCTATATCGAACTGATTGGCCAGAGCATCCTGACCAGCCTGATGATCACCATCCTCACCCTCATCGCTTCCTATCCCATCGCGCTCTATCTTCACCGGGCGCAAGGCCGCTGGAAGACGCTTCTGCTGGTGCTGGTGATTTCGCCGCTTCTGACCTCGGCTGTGGTGCGCACCTATGGCTGGATCGCGATCCTCGCCGATGATGGCCTCATCAACAACATCCTGCTTGCGCTCGGCGCTGAAAGCGGCGTGCGGCTGCTGTTCAACAAGGTCGGCGTCGTCATCGGGCTCACCGAAATCCTGATGCCCTACATGATCCTGGCGCTGCTGGCCGGTTTCGGCAGGCTCGATCCGCGTGTCGAGGAAGCGGCCGAAACGCTCGGCGCATCGCCATGGAAAGTATTCTGGCGGATCATCGTGCCGCTCACCATGCCCGGCGTAGCGCTCGGCTGCCTGCTTTCCTTCGTTCTGGCCGTCAGCTCGTTCATCACGCCCAAGCTGCTCGGCGGCGGACGCGTCTTCCTTCTGGCAACGGAAATCTACGACCAGGCGATCGTGACGCTCAACTGGCCGCTCGCCGCCACGCTGTCGATGATCATCCTCGTGATCTTCGGTGCGGCCCTGGTGCTTTATTCCCGGCTTCTGCGGGCCATTCTGTAAAGGAAAAGAATATGGAAGACCGTCCCGCTCCGCTGGCGCTGAAAATCGTCGCCTTCACCATGTTCCTTTTTCTGCTGGCGCCTGTGGTGCTTGTCGTGCCGATCTCGTTTTCGGCGGATAGCTACATGGCCTTTCCGCCGTCCGGCTGGAGCCTGCGCTGGTATGTGGAACTCATGCACAATTCCCGGATGATCGGCGCGCTCGGCACAAGCACGCTTCTCGCCGTCATCGTCACCGTGCTATCGATGCTGATCGCGCTGCCCGCCTCCTACGCAATCGTGCGGATGCGGGTGATCGGCGCGGATGCATTGCTCGCCTTCTTCACCGCACCGCTGCTGTTGCCGACCATCGTTCTCGGCCTTGCGATCCTGATCGTCTTTGCCGGTGCGGGCCTGCTCGGCACCTTTACGGGTCTGGTGATCGCGCATCTGATCATCGTTTTGCCCTATGCGCTGCGTGTGCTTACCACGTCGCTTTCGGGCCTGCCGCTGATTTACGAGGAGGCCGCGTCCACGCTGGGGGCATCCCCTCTCAAGGTCTTCTGGCGCGTCACCATGCCGATGATCGCGCCGGGTATCGTCGCGACGGCAGCGCTGTCCTTTCTTGTCTCGTTCGATGAAGCGGTGATCTCGCTGTTCCTCACCGGTCCGCGCATCACGACCCTTCCCGTCGCCATGTATCAGCATGTCGAAACCCAGGCCGATCCGCTGGTTGCGGCCATTTCCGTTCTGCTGATCGTGCTCACGCTTGCCGTCGTCCTCATCGTGGACCGCACGGTGGGCCTGACGAAGACCTTCGTGAAGTAGGGCGCAAAGGATGGCCTATCGACAGATCGCCGCCGGCACGACCTATTGTTTCGACGATTTGAAGACCCTGATGGCAAAGGCGACGCCGGAAAGGTCCGGCGACCAGCTCGCCGGCATTGCGGCGGAGGGGCCGGTGGAAAGACTGGCGGCGCAGATGGCGCTGGCCGATCTGCCGCTCTCGACCTTTGTCGGGGAGGAATTGATCCCTTCCGAGGATGACGAGGTGTCGGCGTTGATCGCGCGCCAGCACGACGCACGGGCCTTCGCGCCGGTCGCCTCCCTGACGGTCGGGGAATTTCGCGAATGGCTACTCAACTCCAGGGTCGGGCACGTGGAACTTGAAGCAGTAAGCTGGGGTCTGACGCCGGAAATGGTGGCGGCCGTCTCCAAGATCATGCGCCTGCAGGACCTTGTGACAGTGTCGGCCAAACGCGAAGTCGTCACCCGTTTTCGCAACACGATCGGTCTTTCCGGCCGCCTGTCCACCCGCAACCAGCCAAATCATCCGACGGATTGTTCCCGTGGCATTGCCATCTCGGCCATTGACGGATTGCTACTCGGCAGCGGCGATGCGGTGATTGGCGTCAACCCGGCCACCAGCGCCGTGCCGGACTATATCCGCGTCGTGCAGCTGCTGGACGATTTGCGGCAATGGCTCGACACTCCCACCCAGACCTGCTGCCTTGGCCACGTGACGACGGCGATCAAGGCGATGGAGCGCGCTGCACCCGTCGATCTTGTGTTCCAGTCGATTGCCGGCTCCGAGAAGGCGAATGCAGGTTTCGGGGTCGATCTTGCCGTCCTGCGAGAGGCCCGCGATGCCGGCCTGTCGCTGAAGCGCGGGACCGTCGGCACAGACCTCATGTATTTCGAAACCGGGCAGGGCGCCGCCCTTTCGGGCGATGCGCATTTCGGAGTCGATCAGCAGACGATGGAAGCGCGCGCTTATGCCGTTGCGCGTGAATTCTCGCCGCTTCTGGTCAATACCGTCGTTGGCTTCATCGGTCCCGAATATCTTTATAATGGCAAGCAGATCATACGTGCGGGCCTTGAAGACCACTTCTGCGGAAAGCTGCTCGGCCTGCCGATGGGTGTCGATGTCTGCTATACCAACCACGCCGATGCCGACCAGGAAGACATGGACGTGCTTCTGACCATGCTATGTGCCGCCAATGTGAACTTCGTCATCACCGTGCCGGGTTCTGACGATGTCATGCTGAACTACCAGACGCTCTCCCATCACGATTCAATCTATGCCCGTGAAACGCTGAAGCGCCCGCCCGCGCCGGAATTTGAGGCGTGGCTGGTGAAGATGGGCGTGACGGATGCTGGCGGCCAGATGATCGAGAACCCGGCGCTGATGAATCACGAGCTCCGCGAACTCTATTTTCTGGGAAGTGATGCCGCCTGATGCGAGACCGCCGGCCCTTCCTCATCTCCGGCCCGCCGGAACGGCTCAAGGCCCTGCGCACGGCAACCGAGGCGCGCGTGGCGCTCGGCCGCACCGGTGCAAGCCCGCCCACGCGCGCAGTGCAGGCATTTCTGCTGGATCATGCCCAGGCGCGCCAGGCCGTGTGGCGTCCGCTGGATATCGATAAGGTGGAGCATGACCTGCGTGCCTGCGGTGCGGATGTCGTGCATGTCGCAAGCCGCGCCAGGGATCGTGCGGATTACCTGCGCCGGCCCGATCTCGGCCGCTCCCTGTCAGACGAGGGCCGCCTTGCACTCGACGGGCAGGCCAAGGGGGCGGATGTCGCACTGGTGATCGCTGACGGGCTTTCGGCAACGGCTGTGGACATGAACGCCGTTCCGGTGGCGCAGGCGTTGCTTGAGGCGCTTGCAAGCAACGGATTGACGGTTGCGCCGATCATTCTTGCCACACAGGCGCGGGTGGCGCTGGCCGATGACGTGGGCGCGGCACTCGGCGCAAAGGTGTCGGTGATCCTCATCGGCGAGCGACCGGGTCTTTCGGCGGCCGACAGTCTCGGCGCCTATGTCACCTTCGAGCCGGAGACCGGATTGCCGGATTCCCGACGCAACTGCATTTCCAATATTCGCGATGGTGGCGTGCCGCCCATTGAAGCGGCAGGCAGGATCATGACCCTGATCAGCGCCATGTTCCAGCAGGAGACGAGCGGCGTGACGCTGGTGGAGTTCGAAAAGCCGGTGACGGCTCTGCCCGACTGAAACACGGCGAACCTCATGCATAGCCACGAACCGGCAAGGTGCATCGGCCCGATCCGTCGCATCTGTTGGTTTCGCTTTCGAACCACGACAATAAAGGCAAGCCCATGGACCCCAATCCCTCCACAGCATTCGACGTCGCCATCATTGGCGCTGGCGTGGTCGGCTGCGCGGTTGCCCGCCGTTTTGCGCTGGCAGGTGCCAAGGTTATTGTCATCGAAAAGGGTGCCGATATCCTCTCTGGGGCATCGAAGGCCAACAGCGCTATCCTCCATACCGGCTTCGATGCGCCGGAGGGCAGTCTGGAGCTGGAATTGGTGAAGGCGGGTCGGGCAGAATATCTGTCCATTCATAGCCAAATGGGCCTCAGTCTCGTTGAAACCGGCGCCTTGGTATGTGCCTGGCATGCCGATGAGGCGCGAAGCCTGGAGGCGATTGCCGAGCAGGGGCGGCGCAACGGCATTGCCGAGCTCGGTCTGCTCACGGCCCGACAGGCCCGGGACACCATGCCCGGCTTGTCTGGCCAACTTGTCGCAGCACTCGAAGTTCCCGGTGAACACGTCATCGATCCCTGGTCAGCGCCGCTCGGTTATCTCACGCAGGCGGTGGCGCTTGGCGCGCAGCTGGTGCGCAATGCCGAGGTGCTGTCCGGTGCGTTCGATGGCGAATGGCGGATAGAGACGACGGCAGGTCCGATCCGTGCAGCAAGCGTCGTCAATGCGGCCGGGTTGTACGGCGATACTGTCGATGCGCGGCTGGGTCTTGCCCCCGATTTCACCATTAAACCTCGCAAAGGCCAATTTGTCGTTCTGGACAAGGCCGCCCGCCGGCATGTGCCGCGCATCATCCTGCCCGTGCCCACCGAAATCACCAAGGGCGTCGTCGTTTGCCCAACCGCCTTTGGCAACGTTCTCATTGGCCCGACAGCTGAAGAGCAGGATGACCGCGAGCGTGCGACGGTGGAAACGGCGGCGCTTGAGGCGCTGCTCGCACGCGGCAATGCCATTGTTCCGGCACTCGCCTCCGTCTCCGTGACCGCCGTCTATGCCGGCCTGCGCCCGGCATCGGACAAGAAACATTACCGGATTTCCGCCCGGCCGGACCGGCGCGCGATCACGCTCGGCGGGGTGCGGTCCACGGGGCTCAGTGCGGCGCTCGGCCTTGCGCAGCATGCCGTTGCGCTTCACGAAGGTTTTGGCACGCATTTTTCACCCCCTGCCGCGGTGCCTGACGTGACGATGCCAAATCTCAGCGAAACCTGCGAGCGGGACTGGCAGCGCGCCGATCATGGCGAAATCATCTGTCATTGCGAGCTTGTGACCCGCCGGGAGATCGACGCGACATTTTCCAGTCCCGTGCCGCCGGGCGATTTCGGCGGCCTGCGGCGGCGCACCCGTGCGGGCATGGGGCGGTGTCAGGGTTTTTACTGCAATGCCCAGCTGGCGGCGATGACGGGCGACCGTCTGGCCGTACCGCTTGCCGTCCCTGCGGGAGACGACCGATGAGCGCAGGGGAGCCTTTTCATGAGACGAGGGACAACGATGCGGTTGCCGATGTCATCATCGTCGGCGGTGGCCCGGCGGGTGTCGCGGCAGCGCTGGCGCTGAAGGAACGTGGCGTTGCACGCGTAACCATACTCGAACGTGAGCCGGCGCTTGGCGGCGCACCCCGCCATTGCACACATTCGCCTTTCGGCATGCGCGAATTCGGACGCATCTATTTCGGCCCGGCCTATGCGCGGCGTCTGCAGCGGCAGGCGCAGGCTGCCGGTGTCGATATCCGCACCGGGCATTCCGTGGTGGAACTGGGGCAGGATGGTACGCTGCTGGTGACATCGGCGCGCGGGGTGGAGAGGTTGAAATCCCGGCGCATCGTGCTGGCCACGGGCGCGCGTGAAAAACCACGCTCGGTGCGGCTCTTGCCGGGCGACCGGCCAGTGGGGGTCGTGACGACAGGCACGCTGCAATCCTATATCGCTTTTCACGGCATCATGCCCTTTCGCCGGCCGCTCATCATCGGTTCGGAACTGGTTTCCTTTTCCGCGCTGCTCACCTGTCTCACGCATGGGGCACGGCCGGTAGCAATGATCGAGCCGGGGCCGCAGCCGCTGGCGCACCCGCTTTTCCGGTGGTTTCCACGATTGGTCGGCATACCCTTTATGTGCAATGCGACGCTTGTGGATATACGCGGGCGCGGGCGCGTCGAAGAGGCGGACATCCGTCTGTCGGATGGTCGTATCATGACCGTCGCATGCGACGGTGTGCTGCTCACCGGGCAATTCACGCCCGAGGCAGCGCTTTTGCATGCATCCCCGGTTGATGTGGCGGCGGGCAGCGAGGGACCTTTGATCGATCAGGACGGCCGGATGGCCAACCCGATCTTCTTCGCCGGCGGGAACGTCTTGCGGGCCGTGGAAACGGGCGGTTGGTCGTTTCGCGAAGGCCGCCGTGTGGGCGCTGCCGTTGCGGCCGATCTTGCCCGTGAACCCTGCCTTACGCGGGCGGTGCCGGTCACATTCGCAGAACCGATCAAACTCGTGGTGCCCGCCATGGTGCGGCAGCCGGGACTGGACGAAGCGACCTTTCGCGATTTTCAGCTGCGCTTTACCAGACGTGTGCAAGGGCGACTTTCGCTTCATCTTGACGGCAGAGAAGTATGGAGCAAGAGCGGCCTGTGGCTGCCCGAACGCCGAGTGCGCGTGCCGATACCCCGCGCGGTGGCTGAAGCAGGCGCGATTGCTTTTCACTTTCTGGAGACGAATTGATGCGCGTTGCAGCGATAGATCAGGGAACGACATCGACCCGATGCCTCGTGATAAGCGAAGACGGGATGGTTGAGGTCGCTTCGAGTCTGCGCCACGCGCAATCATATCCGGCTCCCGGCTATGTAGAGCAGGATCCGGAAGAATTGTTGCGCAACATCCGCGAGGTACTGGCGGCAGCCGGACCCGTCGATGCGATAGCCATCGCCAACCAAGGCGAGAGTTGCCTTGCGTGGGATGCCGAAAGCGGAGAGGCGCTGTCTCCGGTGATTGTCTGGCAGGATGCCCGCACCGCACAAGCTCTGGCCGCTTTACCGCATTCGGCTGCGGAACTATCGAGACAAATCTGCGGACTACCTCTTGACCCCTATTTTTCCGCGAGCAAACTGTCGTGGCTACTCAAGAACAATTCTGCGGTGGCTGAGGCGCGCACAGCAGGACGTCTGCGGCTCGGTACTACCGACGCCTTCTTTCTGGATCGGCTGACGGGATGTTTCTGCACTGACCTGGCAACTGCCTCTCGCACGGGACTGCTCGATCTGGCAACCGGGGCCTGGAGCCCGGCACTATGCGCGCTGCACGATATTCCCATGGACTGCCTTCCCCCGATCGGCAGTGTTGATGGCGGCTTCGGTGCGATTGAGGGAACGCCTGTACGCGTTTCCATTGTCGATCAGCAGGCAGCGCTTTATGGACATGGTTGCCGCAGGCGGGGAAAATGTAAGATAACCTTTGGCACAGGCGCTTTCCTTCTCGCGGTCACTGGCAACCATCGCCCGCTGACGGGCGAACTTCTCCCGACCATTGCATGGCAGAAGCAAGGAGCCGCCGCCGTGCTTGCTATCGAGGGCGGGGTGTATGATGCAGGCGCTGCGCTAGAATGGGCGCGAAAGATCGGCCTTTACGCCGACAATTCCGAACTGGACGGTTTCGAGGGACCATCGGCTATTCGTCGAGGCCTTGCCTTCGTCCCAGCATTGTCCGGCCTTGCCGCGCCCTACTGGGATAGGAGGGCTGCGCCACTCTTCATTGGCATGGACCATTCCACGGAGCGGGGTGATATGGTGCGCGCACTGCTTGAAGGTATCGCTTTGCTGACCGTTCAGCTCATTGAAGCGGCGCAGGCTGTCGTGCCGATCGGCGACACGATCTCGATCGATGGTGGCTTGTCGAAGAGTCGATATTTCGCCGCCTTCCTGGCCGCGGCCAGCAATCGGAGAATTCGCGTGCCCGCGATGCACGAATTCACGGCGCTCGGTCTCGCAGAGCTGTGCGGTATCGACTTGGTAGCCGCGCGAAACGATGCCGAGATATTCACACCCAATGGATCAGTCGATGTGGAAGACCATGCTCGCTTTGCGCGTGGTATAGACCTGGCAAGAGAGTGGCGGAGCGTTTGAAGTTTTGGAACTTCGCCCTGACGGCGCTCATACTTCTCTTTCATCTCGGCAAGCATGTCGAGAATAGTTTTGTCCGGTGCTTTCGCAGTATACAGCTCAGTCACTCCAAGCTGCTGCATCGCCTTGGATAATCTCTCACATGTAGGTCGCTAAGTCTCGGGTTTGGAGCGAGGTATCGCAAACCTTGCCGACGGCAGAGGTTCTTTCAGAGATATTACCGCCCTTTCTCCGGCACTAAGGATGAGCCGATGCCAGCACAATTATGTCTTTTGTCTGCCTCGGCAGAATGCGCCCGTCCTCATCGTAGCGACTTTTCACAAACGAATGGATCTGATGAAGCGTTTGCTTGATCGTCTGGAGGAATGACGGTTGAACGGAGGCGAGATTATGTGAGCGCAAGCCCGACGCACAGACGTAATCGCGGGGCCGAAAAAGGAGATCGCCAGTTCTGATCCTTTCAAGAGCAATCGCCTCCCCAGCTATCCTCAGGTGGCTTTCGCCAGCCGCCGGATCGTTTGCGGCGGCTGCCCATACTGTCGCATGAAGGCATCGCGCATGCGCCGAAGATCAACGAAGCCGCATTCTTGCGCAATTTTCTCCATGGGGTGACGGGTTTCTTCGATCATCAGGCGAGCGGCCTCAAGGCGGATTTGCTCGACGGCCTTGGCGGGCGTCTGGCCGGTTTCGGCATGGAAAGCGCGGCTAAACTGGCGAGTGGAGAGGGCCGCAACCTCGGCCAGTTCTTCCACGGTCAACGGGTTGGCGAGGTGTGTTTTGGCGTGGATCAACGTCTTTTGAATGCGGTCGCTGCTGGGCGCGAGCTGAAGCAGTTCGGAATGCTGCGACTGGCCGCCAGCGCGACGATAATGCATCACCAGCCGCCGGGCGATGGCGCTTGCCACGTCACGTCCCAGATCTTTTTCGATCAGTGCCACGGCAAGGTCCAGGCCCGCGGTCAGGCCGGCCGATGTCCAGACCGGTCCCTCGTTGATGAAGATGCGGTCGTCCTCAACCCGCACATTTGGAAAGGCTCTGCGCATCTCCTTGGCATAGGACCAGTGGGTGGTTGCGCGCCGACCGTCGAGAAAGCCCATCTGCCCCAGCAGAAACGATCCGGTGCAGAGCCCTGCGACCCGCCGCGATCCCTTCGCCATGGCACGTAAAGTTGCAAGCGTCGTTTCATCCTGCTGGGGAGGGGGTACGAGACCTGCCAGAAGAAGCAGCGTGTCCACCTGTCCTACGTCTTCGAGTTTTATCGTCGGCACGGCAAAACCGCTCGATGACAGGACAGGTCCGCCTCCGACCGAGGTGATCGAGAGGGTGTAATACGTCTCATCCCGCAACACATTTGCCAGCTCGAAGGCGGCCTGGACGCCAAGCGCCAGAAACTGGAAACCGGGCGTCAGCACCATGGAAACATGAGGCATTCAACCCTCCAACCGTATGTCCGAAAAACGTAGTTTATACGTCATATCGGACAAATGTCATTTTGTCCATAACGTCCTTGTCGAAAGCGATGGCGCTTTCTCCACAAACAAGGAACGGATCCATGACCACCAAGGGAACTGCACTCATCACCGGCGCCTCCACCGGCATCGGCGCAATCTACGCCGACCGTCTTGCCGCGCGCGGCTACGACCTGATCCTCGTTGCCCGCAACAGGGAAAAGCTTCAGACGCTCGCCTCGGCGATCTCGGATAAGACTAACAGTGCAGTCGAAGTCCTTGCCGCCGATTTGGGCGACGCGGCCGATATTGCAGGCGTCGAGAAGGTGCTGCGCGAAGATGCCAGCATCACGGCGCTGGTCAACAATGCCAGCATCGGCACGCACACGACTCTGCTGGAAAGTGATGTTGATCGTATGGAAGCCATGGTGCGCCTCAACGTGACTGCCTTGATGCGCTTGACCTACGCGGCGGTGCCAGGCTTCGTGGCGCGCGGCGGCGGCACTGTCATCAATATCGCCTCGATCGTTTCGGTTGCGCCAGAACTACTCAACGGCGTCTATGGCGGGACAAAGGCCTTCGTTCAGGCGTTCACCACCTCGCTCAACCACGAACTTGCGGATCGCGGCATCCGTGCCCAGGCCGTGCTGCCCGGCGCGACACGGACCGATTTCTGGGCTCTTGGCGGCCTGCCGGTCGAGCATCTTCCCACCGAGATCGTGATGCAGGCGGAAGACATGGTCGACGCCGCCCTTGCCGGCTTCGATCAGGGCGAAACCAGTACCATTCCGGCGCTCCGGGATATCGAACTGTGGAATGCATATGAGTCGGCACGTCTCGCCCTTGGCCCGCAGCTCTCAGCCACCCGGCCTGCTCCGCGCTTCACGACGGTAGCCTGAACACGTTCGAACTCTCTCCAGAATGAAAGACTGATCCCATGAAACTGACTGGCAACACCATCTTCATCACCGGCGGCACGAGCGGTATCGGGCGGGGCCTTGCGGAAGCACTCCATCGCCTCGGCAACAAGGTGATCATCTCCGGGCGGCGCACCACGTTGCTCAACGAAGTGACAGCGGCCAATCCCGGCATGGCGGCGATTACGCTCGATGTATCTAGCCTCGACAGCATCCAGTCCGCCGCACGGCAACTGATCAAAAACTATCCCGACCTCAATGTGGTGTTCAACAATGCCGGCTTCATGCCCTTTGATGATGTCTCCGGCCCGATTGACGACGCCATCGCACAGGATCTGATCGCCACCAATCTGCTCGGGCCCATTCGTGTGACCTCCGCGCTGATAGAGCATCTGAAAACGAGACCCGACGCAACCGTCCTGTACACCAGCAGTGTGGTCGCCTTCGTTCCGATCGCTACGAATGCAATCTATTCGGCGACCAAGGCGGCGCTTCATTCTTTTGCGCTGTCGCAACGCTTTCAACTGCGTGATACCAGTGTGCGCGTGCAGGAGATCGCCCCGCCATGGGTGGACACCGATCTGATCTATAAAAGCGGTGACCCGCGCGCCATGCCGCTACCCGATTTTATCGAGCAGACGCTCGCCGCGCTTGCGACAGACGCCCCCGAAGTGCTCGTTGATGCAATCAAGCCGCTACGTGACAATCCGGGCGCTAACGAGCACGGCTTCGTCGAAGCGTTCAATCGCAATATCGTCAATAATCCGATCCCGGTCGGAGCTTGAGATAAAGGCCGATGGCGCTCGATCCGATAGACATCGGCCGAAATCTGTCGGCAGAGCACGCAGTATGCTTCGGTCTTTGTGATTTACCTCAGAGCGCGCGACTGCAAATGCTTGGAGACTTGAGCGGAGGCGGAGCCGTTGCGCAGGAAACTTAGCAAATAAGAGACGAAAAAGGCGTCGCAGAATAGCCTCGTCGACGGCTCCTTGACGGGCGGCGGGCAGTAGCGCGCGGTGCAGCTTGTCCCGCAACTGGCGACGCGCATTCGTTGATCATTTAAGCTCGGGAAGCCAGGCAGGCGAGAGGATTTCGGGCAAGTTCCTCCAGATTGAGACCACGAATGACCGCACGAAGTTTTCGTGCAAATCAATAAAGGCGAGACTGCCGCTGATCTCATTCAACGCCAATCCTATTTCGGCACGGAGTGCGCCTCCATGATGCGCGGGCTCAAACCGCAGATCGCTTGTTCGATAGCCAGCAAGAGCGGAATTGCACTCAAGGGTTCGTAACTTCATTTCTAATGAGGAATATGCGGAGAGGGATAAAGCGCCGCGCCAACCTTCCGAGCAGCGGCCGCTAGGCGCTTATCCCTCGTCCACAAGCTGGATCGTCGGTCCAGGAGAGTTGAAGTCAACAAATGAGCATCAGTATAGCCGATCCCCATGCTGAATATCGAATGGCGATCAATGACTGTCATTACCTCTGCATGGGTTGCAACTACTGCTTCACGCTGAGCTGTGAGAAACGCTAATACCGCATCACGTTCTCGCAGACTACCCAAGGCCAGTTCACCTACAACGAAGGGGTGGCAAAGTAGCTGATCATCTCCTATGATTTTGACTAGCTCCAGGTCTACGTGTCGGAAATGATCAATCCAGATTGAACTGTCGACAAGGATCACTTCCCCACTTCGCTCCGGCGGCGAGGCGCTGCCTCAGCCTCAGGCATCGTGCCTCCAAGAGCGATTAACCGCTTGCCAGACTCGACTCGCACCAAAGTCTCTAGTGCTTGACGCACAAGAGCCGCTGTTTCCTTCGTACCCGTAAGAGACTTTGCTCTCTCCAAAAGGCTGTCATCGAGATTGATGGTTGATCGCATAGCTAGCTCCAAAACGTTGATACGCAAATAGCACCAATTGGTGCAGAAATCTACGCCCATCAAGCTAGCATTGTTTTTGTACCCTTTGCAGTCGCGGTTCGAATCTCTTCAAGAGCAATGCCATTTTTTCATTCGTTTCTATCCAATTTCCCCGACAAGGCTGGTTCGCAAGGCACTAGCGAGCAGTATGCGCTTGAGCGCCTCTTCCCCGGTGACACCGACGCAAAGCGAGCCTGGGAGGAGTTGAAGACGTTGATGAAAATCCGCTTCAATGAGGGGCTTGCCGGAAGACTGTCGACTAAAACCGTGGATGAGATCCTTGATGAGGAGATTTCCGAGGGTCGTGCTTGACTGCCCACATTCTGACCGCGGAATCAGATCTACGTTCGGTAAGCCGAAGCATCAATATCCATTCAGCAACCGGCGTAGTTGGTGGATCAGCGCTTGAGATAGCCCTAGAGCGTCTCGTCCTAGCGAAGAAATTTCGGTTTCATATTACGAAGAATGGAAATCGCCGCGATCCGTCCTCACCGTAAGGACGGCATGACGATCTTCGCGTTCATCGCGAACGACTATGATCGGCAGATTGGAGGCTGGCAGGCCGATATCCATTAAACGCTTGCGCGTTTCCGGCATCGCGTTTCATCGGCACAATGCCGCGCCCTTGATGCGATACTGGAGTGCCTGCGGAGTTCTGCAGCAGCCGGTATCGGCAGAAAGCAGGCTGAGCATCATCACGGAACACCGGCACCAGGGCTTGGCCTTCACAACCTGGAAAACGGCTTCGCTCTGCCGTATCCCCGTTTTTCTATTTTACGTTGATTAATATTCGTTAAGCAAAATTAATCCATCGTTAACCATGTTGGCCTAGTTCTGCCTCTTAAGCCGGCTTCGTATCGGCGCAATAAAGGCCAACTTTTTGTTCCGCGTATTGGCAACTTGCTCATTCTTCCCGTTTGAAGGTGGAACGTTGAATGCGGTCTCGTTGGCTTCCAGCTCTCCTTTGCACCATTGCCGCCAGCGCCCTGGCGACAGGGTGTGCGAACGGTCCGAACGCTCGAAAACAACAGGCAGGCGCCATAAGCACGGCAGCGTCCAGCGGCAATGTTGGTGGGATGCATGGCGGGGATTTGCCAGGTGTGACCGGCTCCACAGCCAGCCCCGCTACATCCCAGACGCGCGAAAGCGCCGAGCACAAGGGGCCTCTGTCGCTTGAGACCGCAGTCAGAAAGGCAGTAAACTGGCACCCTGCCGTGACGGAGACGATTGGCCGGTTGCGCCAGCAGACTGAATCCGTCAATGAAGCCCGCGCCGGTTATCTTCCAAATCTCAGCTGGGGGCTGGATTCCTCCTATAGTACCAATCGATCGGATCGCTACAGTCCGGATCTCAACTTCAATGTCTCCCAGATGCTCTATGATTTCGGCAAGGTCGACAACCGGGTGAAGATTGCCACGGCCGGGATTGCGGGCCGGAAATCGCAGGTTCTGATGGCTGTGGATGACCTTGCTCGTGAGGCGGCCTATTCGGTCATTGAAATTCAGCGCAACCGTTCCCTGCGGGGTGTAGCGCGAGACCAGATCAAGGATACGAAGGCGATTCTCGAACTGGTGAAATCACGCACGGACAAGGGCGCAAGCACGCGTTCCGACCTGCTGCAGGCTGAGGCGCGTGTTCAGGCGGCAGAGGCCACCTTGCTGGAAATGGAAGGGCAATTATCCCGATGGGAAGCGGTGCTTGCGAATTTGAGCGGCATTGCGGGACGGATCGACGTATTGGATACGATACCGGCCTGGCTGTCAAAAGCCTGCATTACCAGGGAAATGGACTGGTCGCGTGTTCCCGCGGTCATGCAGGCCGCGGCGGATCGTGAAGCCGCAGCCGCACAGATCGATCTCGCCAAGGCCGAAGGCCTGCCGACCCTGTCTCTCGATGCGGGAATTGGCGTCGATGTTACCGAGATGAGTTCTTTCGATCCCGAATATACCGTCGGATTGCGGGTTACGGGCAGCCTTTACAATGGTGGCGCAACAAGCGCGCGGCGGAACATGGCCGTGCAGGCGCTCGGCGCATCACAGGCTGCGGAGGCGCGTGCGCGGGTCGATATCCTGCGAAACCTCACGGAAGCCAGCAGTCAGATTTCCAGCAAGGAAAGCCTGCGCCGCTCACTTTCGACGCGTCAATCGACGATGAGACAGACCCGCGATCTCTACCGTACACAATATGTTGAACTGGGCACCCGCACCTTGCTCGATCTGCTCAATGCCGACCAGGAACTTCACGCCGCGAGGTTCGATATGAGCAACATTCAATATGACCTGCACAGGTTGAACATCGATTGCACTTTCAATGCCGGGCGGATGCGCGAAGCCTTCGCGCTCGAAGGCCAGACCGTTCAAGGCATATCGCTCTAGGCGCAACTTGTTGCGCCCCTTGATGGCAGCGACCTATCTATTTGATATTTGTCAATTTTCGATGGATAGGACGTTCGTCTTTCGATTGAAGATCGCCTCTGCGTCGTCTTGCTTTCCTGCCACATATTCCCTCTTTTTCAGCCTTCTTGGACAGCACCTGTCGAAGCCGAGATATCCCTGCTCAACGCAAAAATACGGGCTGGTTTTCCGGTCGCAAACAGGGTTTGCAGCCTGGCATTCTGACGACGGCAAGCCACGCGCTGCACCCTTCATTTTCCCCGTGGATTTTGAGGGGACGTCAGTACTGTTATTTCGGAGAGGTGAGTACAACAGGACATGCTAATGCTCTCAGCGGTTGTTTTTTCCTTGCGACGTTCGGTTTTTATGCAATTATGAGGATGGGAGAGGGCCCTGAGAGGGAAAATCCCCTGAGACAAGAGATGAGAGCCGTTTGATTACAGGCTCTGTACGTCGCAGCGGTTAGCCGTTCGCAAAACTCCATTTTCTTGAATGTTGCTTGGTGTTCCAGGCGACAGTGAATTTCTGTCGCCGTGTTTCCGCGTTGCAGGAGGACAGTTTCATGGTTGCGATAATAACCGACAAGGCCGCCGGAAGTTCTCGGACCGTGTCGCTCGACAACTTGAACATAGACAAGCCCAGCATTGTGCAGATTCGCGCCAGCCGCAACGAGGTCTCCGACTTTGTGCGCGATGGCGACGATTTGCTGCTTCGCATGCGATCCGGTGAGACAATCCGGATCGGAAACTTCTATCGCGAGGCCGATGGCGACCACAGCCAGCTGATGCTGGAAGACGATGATGGGAACCTCTGGCTCGGCGAACACAGTGACGGTTTGGCGGATTTCCGCTTTTCGCAGATTGAAGGCGTAGACCAACTTGTTGGAGCGTCAACGAGTGACGGCTCTATTCTCGGCCTTGCTGCGCTGGGCCTGCTTGCTGCCGGTGGCGCTATCGCAGGCGGAGGTGGCGGGTCTTCAGATGATGATGGCGATGCTGACGCAGATGCCGATGCAGATGCAGATGCAGATGCAGATGCGGACGCTGATGCAGATGCTGACGCAGACGCTGATGCCGACGCTGATGCAGATGCCGACGCTGATGCGGATGCTGACGCCGACGCCGATGCTGACGCCGATGCGGATGCAGACGCTGATGCTGACGCAGACGCTGATGCCGACGCTGATGCAGATGCCGACGCTGATGCAGATGCCGACGCTGATGCGGATGCTGACGCCGACGCCGATGCTGACGCCGATGCGGATGCAGACGCTGATGCGGACGCAGACGCTGATGCCGACGCTGATGCAGATGCCGACGCTGATGCGGATGCGGACGCAGACGCCGATGCTGATGCAGACGCTGATGCGGACGCAGACGCTGATGCGGATGCTGACGCTGATGCGGACGCCGACGCGGATGCTGACGCCGATGCGGATGCTGACGCGGACGCAGACGCAGACGCAGACGCAGACGCAGACGCTGATGCGGATGCCGACGCTGATGCCGATGCTGATGCCGACGCCGATGCGGATGCTGACGCCGACGCCGACGCCGATGCGGATGCTGACGCCGATGCAGATGCAGATGCGGATGCCGACGCTGATGCGGATGCGGATGCTGACGCCGATGCAGATGCAGATGCGGACGCAGACGCTGATGCGGATGCCGACGCTGATGCGGATGCTGACGCCGACGCCGATGCTGACGCCGATGCGGATGCAGACGCTGATGC
>NZ_JBHVSU010000014.1:0-74912 GCF_042885035.1 Agrobacterium sp. NPDC058088
GACGCCGATGCCGATGCTGATGCGGATGCTGACGCTGATGCGGACGCCGACGCGGATGCTGACGCCGATGCGGATGCTGACGCGGATGCGGATGCTGATGCGGACGCAGACGCTGATGCAGATGCCGACGCTGATGCAGATGCGGATGCCGACGCTGATGCGGATGCTGACGCCGATGCGGATGCTGACGCCGATGCAGATGCAGATGCGGACGCAGACGCTGATGCGGATGCCGACGCTGATGCGGATGCAGATGCGGACGCAGACGCTGATGCGGATGCCGACGCTGATGCGGATGCCGACGCCGATGCTGACGCCGATGCCGATGCTGACGCCGATGCCGATGCTGATGCGGATGCTGACGCTGATGCGGACGCCGACGCGGATGCTGACGCCGATGCGGATGCTGACGCGGATGCGGATGCGGATGCGGACGCAGACGCAGACGCTGATGCGGATGCCGACGCGGATGCAGATGCGGACGCTGATGCGGATGCGGATGCAGATGCGGATGCAGATGCCGATGCGGATGCCGACGCCGATCTCGAGCCAACCGATGATGTCGTAACGGCTCAGGTGAACATTTTGCCGACGGTGACGGAAGATGTGCCACTCGGCAGTGATACCTATTTGGCTGTCGTCAGCCTCGCCGGTCTCGATCTGCAGCTATTTGCAGATGCGATCGAATTCGATGTCGAGACGGGTCACAAACAGGATCTGGGCTTCGATTTCAGCGGAATTCTTGGAGCAGGGGTTCTTGGTGATTACAGCTTGGTCGTGCAGAAATGGGATGCCGCCACCCAACAATGGACCGGTATCGATGGTACAGGCCCCGCCACGATCTTGTCTCTCTCGCTGTTTGGCGGAACGAGCGGAACCGTTCAGGGGCTGGATCCAGGAGAATATAGAGCCTTCATGGGGTTCACCGGCCTGCTTGGCGTGGGTGTTGGCGGTACCCTTACTCTGGAAGGGACGGATTACGACTTCACCGAAGTCGGAGGATATGAGGCCGTCGAGGTTACCGGCAACGTCATCGACAATGACAACGTGCCAGCCGGGACAAGTGTCCAGAGCGTGGATGGCCAGACGATCGATCCGGGCGGAACCACTATTCAGGGCGACTTCGGGGAGCTCGTGATCCTGCCGGATGGCTCCTATACCTATACGCCCTTCGAGAGCGGTGCGGGAATCGGTCAGGTGGACCGGTTCGAATATACGGTGGTCGATGCCGCCGGCAATACCGGCACCGCGACGCTCTACGTCCAGATCGGCAGCGACGGTGTCACCATGACATGGAACGACACCGATCCCGGCCTGCCCGCGACATTTGAATTCGCTGCCACCGGCGACGCTGCAAGCGCTTCCGTGGTGTGGGATAATGTGAGCAATGACGAATTCTTCAATGCCAGCGGCTCCAACCTGCTTTCGGGCGGCCTTGGGCAGACCAGCAACTATGTCAGCAACAGCTTCGTCATCACCGACAGCATGGAAGTTTCCGGCAGCGTCAGCGTGTCGGTGCTCCTTGCGGCGCTGTCCAACGGCGTGCTCTATCTCGAACGGGAGACGACCCCCGGCACTTGGCAGACGGTGGCGAGCGATTCCTTCAGCATCGTCCTTGGCGGTCTCGGCATCGTGGCGTCGCTTGATCTCGCCACAATCGACTTCACCGCGGGGACCTATCGCATACGGTCGACATTGAGCGGAACGCTGGTCAACGTCTCAGCAACCGTCACCACCAATGTCGATGTCACATATACCGACCAGTATGAGGTCGGGAGTATAGCCGGCGACGATGGTAACCTTCTCACCAACGACGAACTGGGGTCTACCTTCACGGCGTTCCAGATCTTTGACGGCACGAGCTTCGTCAAGGTGACCGGTGCAATGAGCATACAGGGCACCTACGGGACGCTCACCGTCGATGCCGACGGCAATTACAGCTATGCGCCGGACACGACGCTCGCGCATTTCACCGAGACGCAAACGGACACCTTCACCTATCAACTGGTGCATCCCTCCGGCGCGGTGGAGCAATCCGAGCTGGTGGTTACCGTTGAGCCCTCCGGTGCAGGTGTGCCGGATCAGGCAATAATGTTCGTCGCGGATGACGTCGCCGGGCTCGATAGCATCGACGTTGCGGCAAGTGAATATCCTCCGGCTTCCGATCGGGAGAGCGATGATGATCTGTCGCAGCTGATCGAGGAGGATGGCGGCGAACTGACCGTCCCGCTCGATGGCCTCGCCTCCCTGTCGGAGCCAGACGATGCGGACGCAGACCTGACCGCCGCGGAAGAGCTTACGGATATAACAGGTATGCCCGATCCGCTGGAGCTGCCCGTCGATCCGCTTGGGCATCTCGCAACAGAGGACGAATGGAATTCCAACACTTCGCATGTGGTCTGAATGATTTGAGGGCGGTAGGTGGACATGATGGTCCGCCTGCCGTTGCGAGGAGCATCTATGCCTGTTTCCGACATGATGGCGGAATCCTGCCCTGATACCAACGCTGCCGGTCTCGATATCGCGAGCTGGAGCGAAGCATTCCAATATGTGGCGCGTCATTATGGCGTGCCGTTTTCTCCCGGCGGTGCACGGCAGCTTGTCGAGGCGCTGCGGGCCAGCGACACTGAAGATTGCCTCACCCGCATGGCGGACAAACTCGGTCTGCGGATAAAGCATGCTGCACCGGCGCCACGGCTGCTGACCAGCTGGCGGCTGCCGGTAATCCTGCAGCTTGCAGACGGGGCGGTGGGCGTCGTCATCGCGCTTGCAGCAAACAAGGAAGCCTCGGTTATTTTCAGCGGTGACGGTGGCTGTGCCACAACGCTGCCGCTGGACATGCTGCTGTCCCAGGCCGATTTTGTCATCGTGGCACGGCCGCAGCGCGGGACGGTCGACGAGCGTGTGGACAGCTATATCGCGCCTTACCGCGAACATTGGTTCCGTACCATCGCGTTCCGGGACATCGGCTCCTACGGCCATGTTATGCTGGCCTCGCTGGTGGCCAATGTCCTGGCGCTTGCGGGTGTCATGTTCTCCATGCAGGTTTATGACCGGGTCGTGCCGGCGAAATCCTTCAACACGCTTTATGTGCTGTTCATCGGCGTACTTCTGGCTGCCCTGTTCGATTTCATCATGCGCCGCCTGCGCACTCGCATCATCGACATCGTGGGCAAGCGAACCGACATGCGCATTTCGGATCTCGTGTTCGGTCATGCCCTGCGAGTAAAGAACCAGGCGCGGCCCACATCCACCGGCACCTTCATCGCCCAGTTGCGTGATCTGGAGCAGGTGCGCGAACTCCTGACTTCCACAACGGTGGCTGCGGTTGCCGACCTGCCGTTCTTCTTCCTCTTCCTCTTCATCTTCTGGATGATCGGCGGGCCGCTGGTGATTATTCCCGTCGTGGCACTGATGCTCCTGATCTTGCCGGGCCTACTGGTGCAGCGCAGGCTGCGGTCGGCCGCCAACGAGGCCATGCGGGAATCCTCCCTGCGGAACGCCATGCTGGTTGAGGCCGTGCAAGGCATCGAGGACATCAAGACGTTGCAGGCCGAAGATCACTTCCAGCAGCGCTGGAACCACTATAATGCGGTATCGGCCGATGGGCAGCTTCGCCTGCGCTCCATCACCAACGGCCTTGCGGCGTGGAGCCACACCGTCCAGACCGGAACTTTCGCCGCCGTCGTTTTCGTTGGTGCGCCGATCGTGATGGAAGGCGATATGACGACCGGTTCGCTCGTTGCCTGCTCCATTCTGGGGTCACGCATGATGGCGCCGATGGCGCAGCTAACGCAGATCCTCGGCAGGTTCCAGCAGGCGCGGGTCGGGCTCAACAGCATCGATTCCATCCTGCGGATGCCGTCTGATCATCCGGAAACCGAAACGCGGGTCAGCGCGCCAAACCTGCGCGGCGCCTACAAGATCAGGGGTGCCGCCTTTCATTACGGCAGCGGGGCCGGAAAACCGGCGCTCGCGATCGGCGATCTTACCGTTACCGCCGGGGAAAAGGTTGCGATACTGGGCAAGAACGGCGCTGGAAAGTCCACCTTGCTCCTGGCGATGGCAGGCATGGTGGAGCCGGCGGCCGGCGAAGTGCTGCTTGACGATCTGGCGCTTTCACAGATCGATCCCGCCGATGTCCGCCGCAACGTCGGCCTTTTGACGCAGGACACGCGCCTTTTTCACGGAACGATCCGGGAAAACGTCATGCTGGGCGCGCTGCACGCACCGGAACCGTTGCTGCTCGAAGCGCTTGCCATGACCGGCGCCGACGACTTCGTGCGCAGGCTTCCCCGTGGGATGGATCATCCGATCCTCGAGGGGGGCAGGGGCCTTTCCGGCGGGCAGAAGCAGGCATTGCTACTCGCGCGCCTGCTGATCCGCGATCCGGCCATCGTGTTGCTGGACGAGCCGACCGCGGCGATGGACGAGGCGACCGAGCGCCAGTTCATCGGCCGCTTCCAGTCCTGGAGCGCGGAGCGAACGGTGGTCGTCGCCACCCACCGTATGCGCGTTCTCGAGCTGGTTCAGCGCATCATCGTGGTCGAAAGCGGACAGGTCGTGCTTGACGGAAGCAAGGAGGAGGTTCTCAACACCCTGCGCGGTGTCAATAAGGTAGCTCCAGCGAACGGCATTCGCCGGAAGATACCGGAAAAGAAGGCCGCCGGCACCGTGGCCGGCTTCCCCTTCAAATCGACGGAGGAGGTTTAAATGGCGGCCATCGGCGATCGCGATTTTTCCGGCCGGGGCGGATGGGCCTTCGGTGATGACGACGGGCGAAATCTGACCCGTTCCTCCCGCGTGGTGCAGCTCTTCGTCGCCCTTTTGACGGCCCTGCTGGTCTGGGCCTATTTCGCCAGGCTGGACGAGGTGTCCTCCGGCGATGGCCGGGTGGTTCCGACCAGCCGTGAGCAGGTCATCCAGTCGCTGGAGGGTGGCATTCTCGCCGCACTGCATGTGCGGGAAGACCAGGTGGTTGAACCCGGGCAGATTCTTGCCCAGCTTGATCCGACCAGAAGTGAATCGGATGTCGAGGAGAGCGCGGCTAAATATCGCGCGGCGCTGGCAGCGGCTTCCCGCCTGGAAGCGGAAGTCAACGGCACTCCTCTTACCTTCCCTGCGGCTCTCAGTGCCTATTCTGCACTCACAGCCGCGGAAACCGAGCTCTATACGGCACGTCGGCGGGCGCTGGAGGAATCCCTGCACTGGGTGGAAGAATCGCTTGCGCTTGTGCGCAGCGAACTGAAGCTCAACGAGGAACTCAGGTCCGTTGGAGCAGCAAGCAACGTCGAAGTCATCCGCCTGCGCAGGCAGATGGTGGAACTGGAACTGAAGAAGGTCGAGATCAAGTCCGAATATGTGGTGCGCGCCCGCGAGGAGCTGACCAAGGTGAATGCCGAGGTCAATTCGCTGTCGCCCGTGGTCACCGGCCGTGCGGACAGTCTCGCCCGCCTGACCCATCGCTCGCCGGTGCGTGGCATCGTCAAGAATATCGAGGTTTCGACGATCGGTGGCGTTGCGCCGCCCAATGGCAAGCTCATGGATATCATCCCCCTCGGGGACGAGCTTCTTATTGAAGCGCGCATCTCGCCGCGCGACATTGCCTACATCCATCCCGGCCAGCGCGCCAGCGTGAAGATCAGCGCTTACGACTATGCGGTCTATGGCAGTCTGGACGGGCAGG
This sequence comes from Agrobacterium sp. NPDC058088, assembly GCF_042885035.1. Classification (NCBI taxonomy): domain Bacteria; kingdom Pseudomonadati; phylum Pseudomonadota; class Alphaproteobacteria; order Hyphomicrobiales; family Rhizobiaceae; genus Agrobacterium; species Agrobacterium sp. NPDC058088. The sequence continues at coordinate 5,687 of NZ_JBHVSU010000014.1, forward strand.
TGACGACCATCTCGCCCGATACGATCCAGGACGAGGTTGACCGGGAAATCTATTATTATCGCGTCTTCATCAAGACGGAGAAGGATGCGCTGGTCAACACCGCAGGCCGGGAATTCCCGATCGTGCCGGGCATGGTCGCGACAGTCGATATACATACCGGCGAAAAGACGGTGCTGGAATATCTCGTCAAGCCCTTCAACAAGGCCCGGGAGGCTTTACGTGAACGTTGAGACCGGAGCGATTCTTGCGACGATGCCGCAGGACGTGAAGGAACGTCTCTCTGGCATAAGGACCTTCCTGCGCGGAAAAGTCCAGCCTTTGGAAATGCCGTTTCCAGCCGTAACGCTGTTCTTCTCCGTTTCGGATGGTGACAGGCGAGCGCGTGTCGTGAATGCTTCCGGCCCATCGCTGGAATCGGCATGGCAAAAGGGCGCCCACCTGCTTCTTGCAGCGATGAAAGCGGATGGTATCAAGGGGCACTGGATCCGGGTGGACTGGCTAGAGGTTGCGGAAGCGACCACATGGCCCCGTCTGCGTGCTTTGCTCGCCAAGGTCAAGCGCAATTACTTCCGCTTTGGTATCGCGCTTGACCCGGCGTTCCATTTCGCCTTCACGGAACAGGAGTTGAACGCCAATGCGATGCTTTACGGCGGCAATACCATCGACAACGCCGTGCTCAACGAGAAGAATTTCAGCCTCTATGCCAAAAGCCGCCATGAAGACATGCCGCCATTGCGGTTTTCGGATGAGGAAGCGATTTTCCTTTTTACCACCAAGGGCGTTTTCTGCGACGAGACCGGCCGGTTGCATCCGCTCGACAGGGAAGGTCTCGATGCCGGGAGGCGCAGGATTGAGAGGCTCGACGGCGGCGTGGTGCTGTCGCTGCTGCGGGATTCATCCGCTTATCTTGCCCGGCAGGTCAATGAGGACGGCTCCTTCATCTATGGTTATCATCCCTGCTTCGACCGGCGCATAGAAGCCTATAATGCGCTGCGCCACGCCAGTACAACCTATGCCATGATCGAGGCCTGGGAGGTTACGCACGACCCGAAGCTGAAAGGCGCAATCGAGCGTTCCCTGAAATATCTCGCAGGCACGCTCGTAAAGCCGGCCACCCTTCCGGATGGCGAGGAGGCCGCGTTTCTTGTCGAAGCCGACAATGAAATCAAGCTTGGCGGCAATGCCGTCGCGATACTGGCGCTCGTCAAATACGCAACTGTCAGTGGCAAGGATGAATGGCGGGCGCTGGCGGAAAGGCTCGCGCGCGGCATCCGGCACATGCAGGACAGCAGGACCGGGGCGTTCGTGCATGTCCTTAGTTTCCCTGATCTGGCCGTCAAACAAAGGTATCGCACCATCTATTACGAGGGCGAGGCGGCATTCGGGCTAATGCGCCTTTATGGCCTCACGCGTGACGCCGTTTGGCTCGCGACCGTCGAGAAGGCGTTCGAGCATTTCATCGCGAAGGATCATTGGAAACACCATGACCACTGGCTCGGTTACTGCGTCAACGAACTCACACTGCACCGGCCGGAAGAACGTTACTTCCGTTTCGCTGTCCGCAACATTGCCGGATATCTCGATTTCGTCGAAAATCGCATCACCACCTTTCCGACATTGCTGGAACTCATGATGGCGGCGCGCCAGACCCTGTCGCGGATCGCTGCCGATCCCCAATTACGTCGGCTCCTTGACGAAATCGATCTTGCGCATTTTGAACGTGCCCTTGAAAGGCGCGCGCACCACCTGCTCAATGGTCACTTCTGGCCGGAAATGGCCATGTATTGCCGCAAGCCCGACCGTATCGCGGGTTCCTTCTTCATCCGCCACCACGCATTTCGCGTCCGGATCGACGATGTCGAACATTATCTGTCCGGTTTCGTTGCCTATCGTAGTTACCTCAGAGAACGGAAAGCGTTCCGCGAACTCGTCCGTCAACAAGCGGCACCCCGCAATCGCCTTGGTCGCCAGACGGAGAAGCCCGTGGCGTTACCGCAGCAGAGGGAATGGACGGCGGCCGATGTCGAGGCCGCAACGGGCGGAACCTGGCTTCGCCACCCACCCGAGGGCTGGACGGCAAAGGGACTTTGTATCTTCGCGCCGGCCATGCAGCCGGAAAGCATGGTTGTTTTGCGCGCCCGCGAGGGCGACACGGGCGTGCCGGTGCAAGCCCTTGAAGGACTGCCTAAGCCGGCCTGCCTTGTTACCACCGACCCTGGGCTGGTGATTGACCGCGATGTCCCGGCACTTCAGGTGGCGAATGGCATGCAGGCCGTTCTGGCGATGGGAGACTACGCCCGCAGCCGGATGACGGGCAATGTGCTGGCCGTGACCGGCAGCGCCGGCAAGACCACTGTTGTCGCCATGCTCGCGCATGTGCTTTCCGCCTGGGGTGGCGTCGGCAAAAGCCATCACAATGCAAACCTGCCGGCCGGAGTCGCCTGGAACCTGGCGTCGATCCCGTGGGACACCCCACACGTCGTTCTGGAACTCGCGATTGGCAAGATGGCGGTAAGCGCGCGCATGGCGCGCCCGAAGGTTGCCATTTTCACCAATGTCCTGCCGGCTCATCTGGGAGAAACCAGCACGGTTTTTGACATTGCAAAAACGAAAAGCGCGATCTTTCTCGGCATGGCGCCGGGCGACAAGGCGGTTCTCAACCGCGACATGCTGGAATGGGACACGGTGCATGATGCTGCCCGCGGGCGGGGGCTCGATATTCTCACCTACGGGACATCGGATACGTGTCTATTTCAATTGTTGCATTACGATGTCGCCAGCGGGCAGGCCCGTGCCCGGATCAAAGAGCAGGAGATTTCTTATCGCGTCGGGGCGGCCGGACGGCACATGGCGCTGAACGGGCTTGCGATCCTTGCTGCCGTATCGGCGCTGGGCCATCCTCTGGAGCGTGCAATTGCCCAACTCGACAGTTTTGCCGCTTTGCCAGGACGTGGTGAAGAGATCGATCTGTCGCTCGGCGGGCGACGGCTGAAGGTGATCGATGACGCCTATAATGCCAATCCGGGTTCGATGCGCGCGGCGCTAGAGCGCCTAAACGGTCATGAAGGCGGCAGACGGCGGATTGCAGTTTTGGGCGAAATGGCAGAGCTCGGCTCTGGTGCGGCGGCCTATCACACCGAACTTGCTACGTTTCTGCGGGAAAGTTCAATCGATCAGGTCTATGTTACGGGTGAGCTTTACACCGATTTCTGGGATGCTCTTTCGCCGGCAAGGCGTGGTGTCCATGCAGGCTCACGGCAGGCGCTAAAGGAAATCCTCCGCGACCGGCTGGCAGATGGCGATGTCGTTCTTTTCAAGGGCTCGCACAGCACCGGAATGCATGAGCTTGTAGCGTGGCTGAAGAAGACCGCTGATGGCAGCGCCGCCGCCTGAATCGATCGGCTGAGCAGGACCGGGTACTATTTGAACTGTTCAAGGTCCATCTCATGGACGGCACGGCGGATTTCGACCCCAGACCTGCCTTGGGCAATCAGGGCGGCGGCGAGGCGACCATGATAGGCCAGCAGATGCCGCTGGCGATCTGTCGCCTGAGCGTAGATATGATGCGGTTCGAAGCCGGCGGAACGCAGTCTTCGGACATAAAAAAGCTGGCTGAAAAACGGTACGACCCGATCCTCAGGATCCGAAATGACGTAGATGTCTGGTCTGGGATTCGTCGAAATGCGCTCGATCTCCGTGACGGGATCATAAAACTCAGCGGCGTTGTAAAGCAGTTTGCCGGGGATCTTGCGGCGCCGTTCCCAGAAGGCGGAAACCTGCTTTACGGAAAGCAGACCGGAAGTGATGACAGCTGCCGAGACGTCCTTGCGCCTGTTCATAAGGCTTGCCACGATCTGTCCGCCGGCGGAATGGCCGGTCAAGATGAAGGACGATATGTTGTACTTTTGCCTGATCTGGTCGAGTGCGCCATCCATAAGAGTGATTTCGCGCGTATGGCGGCGATTGTTGTGATCGCCCGAGGACCCGTAGATGCCGGGTCGTGCCATGAAGATGACCGGATGTCCGGCCTTTTTGGCCCAATCCGCCATCTCAGCCGCGATCGTGGCGGGGGACTGGCGGATGTAGGAATCGGTGATGAAACGCACGCCCTTCGCATTGCGCAGCATCACGTCGCCACCGAAATAAACGAGGACTGTCGGGTTCCCCCCATCGACCAGCGCCTCCGGATAATAACGAATGCAATCTCCCTTGCCTTCCGCCTCGACCCATAGTCCGCCGGGAACGGCGGCACAGGCCTCCGGTGACGTGAAAGAGCCGTTTAACGCCTCATAGGGGCTGAAGGCCTCGTCGTTAAGGAAGACGGTGAGTTCGCGCGGCTTCGGCAGTTCGAAAGGGCCCAACCGCGGTGCATCGGCCAGCGCCGATTGCGATGCCCCGGGGATTGCCAGCGCGAGCAGCGCCCAGCGCACGATCCACCAGGCAAGCCTCGGTTCTTCCTTGGTCATGGATACTCCTCCGCCGGCTTGTCCCTCCCTCTGATGAAGCTAATGACGTGTAGGCGACGGGGAGGGATGATCTCCTATTGAAGCCACTTGCAATTAAAAAAAGTATGTTAAAGCGTTTCACAATTTAACGGAACCACATCCGGCGTTTTCGAGATCTTTTTGGCATTCGGCGGACCGGGTGGTTTTGACCAGCCTGTCGATACGACGCCATGTGTCGTCTTGTGCCGAAGATACAATCTAAAGCCAACCATCATGAGAAAGGCCGACGAACCTAGGGTGCCGGCCTTTCCTTTGAACATAATGGAGCGTGCGCCGTCAGCTATAGCGCATTACATCGCCGGCAGAATGGCAATATCGCGAACTTCGTTGTCGAGTCCCGTAATCGGGCCGACTTCTGTCGCTGCGCCTGTCTCCAGATTGACCGTATAGAGTGTCTTGGATGCAGCAAGATATGCGGTGTTCTTGCCATCTTCCGTGCCCTGTATATCGAAGGCATAGGTTGCAGGCTTGTCCTTGAGGCCGAGTTTGCCGATCGCCTTGAGCGTGCCATCATTCGGCTTGGTCTGCTGGATCAGCGCGCCGATCGTGGCATCGACATTGTACATTGCCGTTTTTTCCGGCTTGCCGATGGAATTGGTGTAAGCGGCTGCGACGATATTCGGGGTCTCGCCCTTGTGCATGTCGCCATCCTCAAAGGCGAGCACGCCATCGACGGTGACTGCACCCGTATCCGGATGGACGCGGTGGTTGGTCGTGCCAGTCATGAAGCGCAGACGATCGGCCATAGGATTGAAATCGACGACGACAGGCGCCTCAGTGATGGTTAGCATCTTGTCCATTTTGGCGACGTCGGTCGCGGCACCCGTTTCAAGATTGATAGAAACGATGCGGTGATCCGGAGTGACGCCGATTACCGTCTTGTTGCCAGGGCGGAAGTCTATGCCAACAAGCTTGTCGACGCCGGTCACGTCCATCTTCTTGGTGACGGCGGGCTTTTCCGTATCGAACATCACAAGGGTTTTGTCGCCGGTCAGGCCGAGGACGGGGGCAGCGATTGCAGTTGACGCCATGGCGATAGAAGCGGCGGAAGCGATCAGTGCGAAACGAATGGTCTTCATGTCTTTCTCCCGGGTTGAACATGTAAGAAGTCGTCCGGCACTCGGCTCTCGACGCTTCCTGATTTTAAGACACGCCATCGATGCCGTTTGGATGCAGATCGCAAAAAAATAATTTCGACATGCATCCATCCGACCATTCAGGGGGTATAGCTTTGGAAGCCGACCCCCTTCGTTGTCGGCATTGGGAGGATGCTGATGGACGCTGCGGCGAACGATCTCGATACGGCACTCGCCGCCTGCGCAAAGGGTGATCCCAATGCGCTGCGTTTGATCTTTGATCGCGAGGCGGGACGCCTGATCGCAGTCGCCGAGCGTATCGTCAAGCGCCGCGAACTTGCCGAAGAGGTCGTGCAGGATGCCTTCATTCGCATCTGGACCCATGCGCACCAGTACGATGCTGAGCGTGGTTCCGCACGAGGTTGGATCTACGCCATCGTTCGCAACCGTGCGCTCAACCTCCTGCGAGATGGAAAGCGCGAGCACCCGGTCGAGGACGCGGAAACCCTGCGCGAAAGCGAGCAGGCTGACGAAGTGATGGCGGCCTGGCATAAGCTCGATCGGAATTCGCGCCTCTACGACTGCCTTGGCGCGCTCGACGAAACGAAGCGGCGCGGCATCCTGATGGCTTATATCGGCGGCTACTCGCATGGCGAAATCGCGGGCCGGCTGCGCATTCCGCTTGGAACGACAAAATCCTGGATCAGGCGTGGCCTCTCGGCCCTGCGGGAGTGCTTGGCATGACCTACGACCGCAATGACATCCCCCATATTGCCGATGAATATGTTCTGGGCCTGATCGAAGGCGCCGACGCTGCGGAGATCGAAGTTGCCATGGAACGCGATGCCGAATTGAGAGCTGCAATCGCAGCCAGCCGCGAGCGCTTCCTGCCACTGGACACCGGCGTCGCGCCGGCGACCGCTTCTGAAGAGCTTTGGCAGCGCATCGAAGCAGCCTTACCAGTCCAGGATCGAACCCGCGCAATCCCTGTCAACTTAAACGCCAACGATAATAGCAGAAGCGGATGGCGGATGGCGGCGATCTCAGCTATCGCTGCCGCCTTTGTGCTCGCCCTCGGTCTTGCCTACACCTTAACCCGGACGCTCGAGCCGCTTGTGGTTGCGGTGCTGATTAACGAGGCGGGAGAGGTCCAGGCGGTCGTCGAGGATTTCGGGAACGAGCAAGCCACGATCCGGATATTGACGGACTTCAGCGTACCCAGGGACAAGACGATCCAGGTCTGGACCTTGCCGTCCAGAGACAGAGGGCCAGTATCGCTCGGCTTGATCGACGGTGTACGATCGACGCACTTGGCTGTTCCGCAACTGCCGACCCCGAGGGGTGACCAGCTCTACGAGATTACCTTGGAAGACGCTGGCGGATCTCCAACCGGGCGGCCGACGGGACCAATACTGGCTAAAGGCTTGGCGAAGCTACTGCGATAACAATCCCGCACAGATATCTCTGTGCTGCGCATGTTGAAGACTATTGCATTTCCGCAGAGCGATGAGCCTGGATGCTTGAAACGAAGATAGGGCAGGGGAGGGCCTTGTTGCAGACATTTCGTTTTGCTGTGAAAAGGCCTTCCCACGCCTTAGTCGCACGGTTTTGACGCCGAAATTCTGCGCGAGAAAGCCACCCCTAGCCTCAGCCCGTTGCCTTTACCGAATGGCCGGCGGCCCGCAAAAGCGCCATAAGCACCGGCCCCAGAGAAAACTCACCGCGCTTTGCTCGATTGGTTAGATCCCTCAGATATCCGCCAGGCGAATTGATGTGGCCGCCGCGCTCGAGAATGCAGGCTATAGTTACCGCCGCATTTTCGGGACCCATCACCTCACATGCTTCCTGATATGCCGACGGGCTGACCCCAAGCATGGATCGAACCACCACGGCGGCCGTCATAAGCTCGCGCCAGTTTCCGATCTGGCCTTCAGGGCCGTAGTTCGAAATCTCCGGGCAGGCCCGCAGGACGAGACCAATCGGAAAAGCTTTGATCGGCACATGCTGGGCCTGCTTGTTCTCGCTCGGCTTCGCTCCCTGCTCCTTTTCGGAGCCTGGTTCAAGTTCATTGGTGGAGTTGGTATTTGAATTCTGTATGTGACGCTCAAATTGGGCATCATTGCCGGTCGTTTTTGATGAAAAATCATCTGAATCCAGTCGTTTGAGGATATTCGAGCGCAAACTCTCCATCTCGGTGCCGACGCGCCTCAGATCATCGAGTTCCGGATTCCGGGGAATCGTTCCGACAAGGGCCAGATATTGTTCTTCGAGCTCCGTCCAGTCGCCGTCTGCACCTTCGTCTACAGCGGCCGTGATCAGCTTGCGGATATCCCGCCTGCATATTGTGAGGTTTTCCTTTGCTCTTCTGAAAGCGATGCGATCAGCAGCCACCTGCTGGGCAAGACATGCCAATTCCCCTGCACGCGTCAGAAGCGGCGAAATATCAAAGCCGAAGGCGTGTTCGATCGTTCCCGCGTCATCCTTGCGGGCATAGCGCTTGCCGTTTGCGCTATCTCTGCGAATGATCAGTCCCGCCTCGACCAGGAGGGCAAGATGGCGGCGCAAAGTCGCGCCTGCAATGCCATGTGCGCGAATTGACAGCTGAATGTTTGACGGAAAAACGATGAGCTGAGCGTCCTGGCGAAGCTCGTTCTCAGGGTAGAAGCTTAAAAGCGCATCGAGGACCGCAAGGCTGCGGTCATGAAGGCCGAGTACTTCTCGTGCCTCTGAGGCATCGCGGAAGACTTTCCACTTGTCTGCCGACGCGCCTTCCTTGATTGTGGTCGCGGCAATCTGCCGTTTCACAAGTTCGAGCGTTACCGGTCGCCGCCCGAAGGGCGTCGTCACTTGTCCACCTTCCATGTCCCTGCCTCTCTAAAAAAGGCAAAAGATCAACGCTCACCAAAACGGTGCCAAAGACTCTTGACTAGGTAACATGGAAATGCGATTCTCTAGCTCTCACACAACGAGAAGGGCTTCCATGACGGCAACGTTTCGGGGGCCTTTTTCTTTTGCGCGTTTTTCCTTCCTTAAAACCGTTCGAAGTCTGCTTTTCGGCTTCGTTTAAATCTTTGATCGCTCGCTGGCGAACCGCTTGGCGAGCGCGGGTAGCTCCGCTTCGATGAAACTTAGAAACTCCGCGCCGGCCGGAGTGTGCGCCGAAATGCGGATATCTTTGCTCGTGCGCAGCAGGCTGCCAAGCGTCTCGCCTGCGGCTCCTGTAATCGTCTTGCCTGCCCTCTGAATTGGCGCTGCAGGTTTCAGGGCATTGAGGGCTGCCAGAAACTTCTGATCTGATCCCACCCGCTTTTCCGAGGCGGAGGACAGGGCCTTACGCAGTTCTTCGTGGAGGTCAGGCTGTTCCGAGAATGCTTTTGCAAAGTCCGCCCATCGCGGACGACCGACCTTTGCCGCCCGGCCGATCGCCTCGATGATGTCGACAGGAACGGCGCGGTAAACCGCCCGCATTCGCGCCAGTTCCGGGTCATCGATTGACAAGGCTGCCTTGATATCACGGGGCTTCACACCGGCATCGTCCATGCGCTGCGCAAAAAGCGCGCGTTCAATCCAGGTCAGATCCTGGCGATCGGCATTTTCAATACCTTGCGCGATGACGAGTTCGACGTCTGAAATCTCGACTTCGATTGCCTTGACCGGAATACCGAGATCCCTGGCTGCCTGTAGTCGGCGATGGCCGTAAATCACCTGATATCGCTCAGGGGAGGAAGGCGACTTGCGGACCTGGATCGGAACCTTTTGACCCTCTGACCGGATGGAATTCCTGAATGTCTCGAAGTCCGACGCGTCGTCATCAGGGAGACGATCGGGAAAAGGAGATGGGTCGATCTTCGAGGGATCAAGTTCGCGGATTGCGCCGCCGCCCGCCTCAACGAGGGCTTTCAGACGATCGCGTTCCGATTTGATGTCATCGATTGCCCGATGGGCCGCACCTATTACGCCGGCACCAACGCGCGCGGGTGCTGCCGGTTGCTGCGGGGCGGGAGGGTTATCAGTCGACAACCGGTTTTCAAGCTCCGCCGACAGAAGGCCAAAATTTGCGACGATGGATTTACGCGATGACTTGTTTGTCATGTGCGTCCCCAACTGGTGTTGATGAGTTTCACGATCGCTTCGTTGACAGCGTCAACTGCCTCACGAGCACGCTTGTGCGTATCGCGGCCGATCTGGCCCATTTCGAGTTCATAGATGGATCGCTTTGCAAGTCCCGCTGCCTCGACAGCCGTGCTTTCGATCAGGGTCGGCAAAAGCACATCGCTACCGAACAAATGGCGCATCAAGGCCACCACCTGCGATTGCGGCGCGTCATTTGGATCGTGGCGGGTCACGAGATAGCGAATGAAATCCTGATCGAGCTGCGCGCCATTTTCATTCAGAACGCTGATCAGATCGCCCATCATCAGCAGGAACTGGCTCATGGAGGCAACATCGAGCATGGCCGGGTGCACGGTGATGATCATGCTGGTTGCGGCGTAGATCGCGCTTAACGTCAGGAACCCGAGCGACGGCGGAGTGTCGAGAATGACGACGTCGTAATCCTGGTCGACCTCGGCAAGTGCGAGCTTCAGACGCTCGAAGAAGATTGCTCCTGAACCGGTTTTCTGCGCAAGAACCCTCGGTGTCTCATGTTCATATTCCATGACCTCGAGGTTACCGGGTATCAGATCGATGCCCTCGAAATAGGTCTTGCGAATGATGTCGCGGATCGATCGGCGCTCAGCGTCGTCATAGCGCAGCGCTGCATAGATGGTCTCATTTGCGCCGACGTCAAACTCCGGCTGTGCGCCGAAGAGAGCCGAAAGTGAGGCCTGCGGGTCAAGATCGAGGGCAAGGACACGATAACCCTGCAATGCCAGGTAATGAGCAAGATGCACGCAGGTCGTCGTCTTGGCACTACCGCCCTTGAAGTTGGCGATCGCAACGACCTGGAGATGCTCGCCCTGACGACGGCGCGGTAAAAACCGCAGCGCCTCTGAAGGCTTCTGGCTTGCGAAGAATTCACGCAACTCGTTGATCTGGGCAAGCGTATAGACCCGATGATTGTTTTCCAGGCGACCAGGGATCGGGCCTCGCCCTTCACTCGACATGAGTTTGAGGGTGGAATCGGGTATGGATGTGAGCTTGGAGACTTCATTTGTCAGGAAGGGTCGCAAACTTTTTTCCGACTTCGGCGGATACATGCGCGTGCGAAGTTCCTGCAATTGCTGCGACAGAAGGCTTGCGTGGCGCGCGATCTTGCTGCCTGCATCTTCCTTCCGAATATTCGCTGTTTCTGCTCGTTCCGCTATCGCCATAATTTCCTCTTGGCGGGCCATTGCCGGTTTGCCGACCGTTGTCCGCTAAGGATACATCACGATTCTGTATTCGCGTCCAGATGAGCGAGGCGAAATGATACCTGACGACACCCGCGTGGATCAGACAAACTCAAACTTTCTGAAATAATATCAGACACTTGTTTCATAATACTGAACCGAGAGGACCTAACTCGATTAGGCCCTATCTTTGCCCTTTGGAAGCGCCGCGACTTTTTTTGTACCGCAAAAGGCAACTTGCAAAGATCCAAGGTCCGAATCGGCGCCCGCTTGAGATTGCAGACCTGGATGGCCAAAACAACATCATAAACATAAGACCAACGCTGCCTGGTTGAATGAAAAAGGAAACAAGAGGGAGTCCAGCAGTTTCGCATGCCGGCGAGCCTAATACGATGATCATCACGAAATTGAATCGATCCGCAAAGATCGATTCATAAATGTCGTTGGACGGCGGATTCCTTTTACGGGAATCTTGGTCATGATCACACACCACTTCCATCTCTATTTCGAGCGCAAGGACCGTTCTTTAAATATGGCGCGCTTTTATGTGTTGTCGATTGAACGCGATCTGTTCGGTGACGTGTGCCTGATGCGGCGCTGGGGCCGCATTGGCGTGAGGGGACAAACCATGGTCCAGAGATTTGGACAGGAAATCGAAGCTGTCGCCATGTTTCTGGAACTTGCCCGCCTTAAGCAATCAAGAGGTTACAAGACATTACCGCTCGCACCGCAGGCTACTTAAGAAGTCCAGCCCTCAAAAAGCAATGATACCGCCGCACCGCGATTATCGGTCATTGATCGAGGCTGATCACAAACGTCCCGGCCGAGCAAAAATTCTGCCGATCGTATTAAGCAGGAGTTGAGCGGCAAGAATGGACGTCGAACCGGTGTGATCGTAGTCGGGCGCAACCTCGACGAGATCGACACCGACGATTGTACCGCGCCTGGCGAGGCCGGCAATCAGCTCAAGCACTTCATAATAGATGAAGCCTCCATGGCTCGGCGTACCGGTGCCCGGCGCGATCGACGGATCGAAACCGTCGATATCGATCGTCAGGTAATATCGTTTGCCAGCCGGGATACGCTCGAGAACAGCATCGACGCCAAGTTTGCGGATCTGGCGTACCGACAGGATGTCAGACCCCTGCGCGCGGGCATAATCGTAGCCTTCCTTGGCGGTCGAAGAGACGTTGCGGATGCCGAGCTGCGTCATGCCTGTGACCCACGGCTTTTCCGAGGCGCGGCGCAATGGGCTGCCATGACCGAGGCGTACGCCATGACGCTCGTCGACGAAATCGAGATGTGCGTCGAATTGCACGACGTGGATCGGCTCCTGCTCGCTGAAGGCGTTGATGCAGGGAATGTTGACGGAATGGTCGCCGCCGAGGATGACCGGCAATGCGCCGGCGGCAAGAATCTTGCGGACGCCGAACTCAATATTGGCGTGGCTCGTGACCGTGTCGGTATGGACGATGTCGGCGTCGCCGAGATCGACGATGCGCACGCCTTCCAGATAGGTGACGTCATCTTCGTGGTCATAGGCTCCGGCATGGCCGAAGGCGAAAAGGGTGGAGGCCTCGCGGATGCCCCGAGGCCCGAAGCGCGCGCCGGAACGCCACTGCGTACCGAAATCAAAGGGTGCCCCGAGGATCGCGACATCCGCTTCGATCTGATCCCAATTCTCCACATAGGGGCTCTTGGCGAAGGTCGAGATGCCGACGAAGGGCAGGTTCAGCCGACCGTTGTCGTAGCCGTGGGCAGTCATGGTCATTCCTTTCAGGCACTAAAGCGCGCGTTCGCGCCAGGTTTGCAGAAATTGGGAGAGGCGCGCACTTTTAGGCGTGCTGAAAAGCGTCTGCGGCGATCCTTCCTCGATGATCCGGCCGCCATCCATGAAGACAACACGATTGGCGGCGTGAGCGGCAAAGCCCATTTCGTGGGTCACGATCACCATTGTCATGCCCTCGGCCGCCAGCGCCTTCATGACCGACAGGACCTCGCCGACCAGTTCCGGGTCGAGCGCCGACGTGGGCTCGTCGAAAAGCATGACCTTGGGCTTGACTGCCAAGGCTCTGGCGATCGCAACACGCTGCTTCTGTCCCCCGGACAGGCTTTCGGGCCGACGGTCCGCAAATGCCGCCAGACCGACCTTGCCAAGCATTTCGCGGCCGATTTCCTCAGCTGCGGATCGCGAAAAGCCGTGCACCCGACGAAGGGCGAGGGTGACATTGCCGAGAACGCTCATATGCGGCCAGAGATGGAAATGCTGGAACACCATGCCGATGGGGCTGCGTACCTCTCTCAGTTCCCGGATGCCGGCGCGTTCCCGGCCAAGCGGCGTTTCACGCCATCCGAGCATCTTGCCGAAGATCAGGACCTCGCCCGCGTCATAGGCGTCAAGAAAGGCAAGCGAGCGCAGTAATGTGCTCTTGCCGGACCCGGAAGGGCCGATGATGCAGGTGACATCGCCGTTGTGTATATCGAGATCGATGCCACTCAGGACAGTCTTGTCGCCGAAACGTTTTTCGAGTCCACGAACGGAAATCGCCGCTGGTCGCGTCATATCAGGAACCTTTCACGGCGAGGCGACGCTCAAGAGCGCGTCCGAGCCTCGACAGGAGTTCAACGAGCGCCCAGTAGAGGAGGGCGATGGTGAGGTAGGGGGTAACGACGGCAAAGGTGATCGAGCTGATGGTTCCCGCAACTTTCGTCAGTTCTCCCAGCGTGATGACCGAAAGGACAGCCGACTCCTTGAGAAGCGCAATCGCCTGGCCCACACAGGGCGGCGGCGTGAGGCGAAGAGCCTGCGGCAGTTCGATATAAAGGAAGCATTGCTGCTGGCTCAGGCCAAGCATTTCGCCCGCTTCACGCTCTCCTTTGGGAACGGCATTCAGCCCCGCCCGAAAAATCTCGGCAAACGGTCCGGCGCCATAGACACCCAGGCCCACGATACCGGCCACGTAAGGGCTGAGCAGAAGCCCGAATTGCGGACCGCCGTAATAAAGAAGAAAAAGAACCAGCGCGAGCGGGGCGACCCTGGCAAATTCCACATGGGCCCTGACCGCCAGCGACAGCGGACGAAAGCGGCTTGGAAGGGCTGCTGCGAGCACGACGCCGAGGGTGATGGCGATGACCATGCCGCAGAACGACACCGTGATGGTCGTGGACAGTCCGGCGAGGTACAATGGTACATCATTGATGAAGCCGGTCATTGGCCGCCACTCCGATGCGACAGACGTCGTTCCAGCGACAGGCCCACGGCTGCGAGAAGCACACCGATCGTGACGTAAAGAATGAGCGCAGAGGCATAGGCGTCAAGCGGTCGAAAGGTGGAGGCGGCGACCTGCTGGGCACGGCGCGTCAGATCGCTGACGGCAATCACCGAAACGAGAGAGGAATTCTTTACAAGGGCCTGCATCTCGCCAATGAGCGCCGGCAGCATGGTGCGGAAAGCCTGGGGCGCCTCGATATGCAGGAAAATCGTGCTGGGAGAAAGGCCAAGCATTTTTGCCGCCTCGACTTCGCCCGGTGGGATAGCCTGAAGGCCGGCCCGGTAGATCTCTGACTGGAAGGCCGCTGTGTTCAGCGCCAGGGCAACAATCGCAGCAACGGTTGGGCTGAGCTCAAGTCCCAGAAAGGGGATAATATAGAATATGATCAACAACTGGACGAGTATCGGCGTTCCCCGCCAGAAGGAGATATAGACCCCGGCCGGCACGCGGAGCCATCGATTGCCCCGCACGGCCGCTGCTAGCATAAGGGCGAGCGGCGCGCCGAAAAGAAGCGCCGCCAGACTGATTGTCATCGTTGTGGTCAGGCCATCGAGAAGCGCCGGCCAGATATGTGCGACTGTCTTTTCCATGATCTGCCGTTTCCGCTCGTTTATTCAGCGGCGGGAAGAGCTTGTGGAAGTTCCATCGGTGCGCCGAACCATTTCTTCTGAAGCTCGGCGAGCTTGCCGGATGTGTTCAGCTTCACCAGTTCACCATCGATCAGCGCATTGAGTGCGGCGCTGTTTGCATCGTTCCGGCCCGCCCAGGAAAAATAGGTCTTGGGGCCGAATGTCGGCAGCACGACTTCAAACACATCGGGACGCTGGCGCGCCGCTTCGAGAAGGTTTGGAAGCGAGTTGACGACAGCCTGGATGCGCCCGGCTCCAAGATCGGCATAGGCCTCCGAAAAGTCGGTATAGGTCGAGATGGTCACGGCGGCCTTGCCGTTGCCCTTCAGCTTTCCGGCAAAGGTCTCAAGCGCGGCAAGCTGTGCCGAGCCAGCCTGCGAACCGACCGCTTTTCCGCCGATGTCTTCCGGCTTGGTGATTGCGGTGTCACCCTTGCGCTTGAGAATGGCCATGGTGGCATCCGCAATAGGTGCAGAGAGGTGATAGGCCTTCATGCGTTCCGGGGTGACGGTGACTGAGGTGACGACATAGTCAAAACGGCCTGCCGCGAGACCCGGCAGAATGCCTTGCCACGGCAGGTCGAGCCGCTTTAATTCGACATTCGGCAATGCCTTCATGACCTCTGCCATGATGTCTGCCGAGTAGCCGACGATCTTGCCGTCTTCAACGAATTCGAATGGCGCAAAGCGCGCCTCGGTGGCGACAGTCAACAGCTTGTCGGATTTGATCTTTTCGAGAAGGTCCGCTGCCCGCGCAGTGGAGGTCGAAAACGCGGCAACGAGCGCTGCGCCAATTAGAAGAGCTTTGGAGGTCGATAGACGCGTCATGATTCCGTTCCCGTTTTTTCATTGGTGATGAAGGGAGGAAATCATGGACAACAGCGCAAAAAAATAAGAAAGAGATGGAGTTCACATCAGAAAATATGATGTAAGGCGTGCATATGCTTCTGGCCCAGTCCGACCTTCGATCTCTGACCGTTTTCCGCGCCGTGGTGGAGCACAAGAGTTTTCTCGGTGCACAGATAACGCTCGGGCTCAGCCAATCGGCGGTGAGTTTTCACATCAAGGCGCTGGAAGACAGGCTCGGCTTCAAACTCTGTCGTCGTGGGCGAGGCGGGTTTGAGCTAACCGATCGTGGCGCTATCGTGCATGAGCAGTCAAAGTCGTTATTTCTGGCGCTCAATGCCTTCGAAAGCGATGTCGGCAGCTTGAAAAACCGCATTACCGGAACATTGAGGCTCGGGCTGGTCGACAACACGATCACAGATGCGGACCTTCCCATCCACCGCATCATCGCCCGCATCAGCGACAGGGCGCCGGAGGCGCGGCTGGAACTGGTCATCGATTCGCCGGATGCGCTTTTGTCCGAAATTGCAAATGGCGGCCTCGACATCGCCATTCTGCCGGAAACCGAACCGTATCCGGGCCTGAAGCTGTCGCGCCTGCGGGACGAGACCCATTCCCTCTATTGCGCAAAGGGCCATCAGCTTTTCTCTGCGCCCGACAAAGAGATTTCGGTGGAGCAGGTGGAGAGTTTTGATTTCGTTGTCCGACCTTATGCCAACATGCGGGAGCTGCAATTTTTTCCCAAGGCGCGCGCAAGGGCATCCGCCTCCAACATGGAAGCGCAGGCAATGTTCGTCATGTCGGGCCGCTACCTTGGATATTTGCCGGACCATTATGCGGCGGACTGGGTGCAGAAGGGTATTTTCAGGCCGGTGTTGGCAGAGGAGGTGCGGATCAAGTCGCCCTTCATCATCGCCACCCGCCTCGGGGAGAAGCCGTCCACCGTCCTCGACTTTTTCATCCGCGAACTCGCCGGATTTGCCTCCGAAGCCCTGCACCGAAGGCCGCTCGCCGGAGAGCGGTAATGCGAGACGTCCAACGGGGAGGGGGTCACCCCGATTGCCAACGTTCCAACTCAGCAAGTGTGTAGCGCGGAGTTATGTGCTGCGGGCAATTCCAGTCGAATGCCTCCACTTGGAGGAGGACGAGACGTTCAACCCGGGCGTGATAGTCGGGCATCGTTAGCCTCTTCGCCAGCGACGGGTCGTCCGCGGCGTCGATGATCCGCATATGAGCGAAAATTTTCAGGCGACGACGGTTCGCATAGTCCATCAGGAATAGCGAGACACGGTCATTCGCTGCCACATTGCCTGTGGTGATATATTGCCGGTTACCGCGAAAATCGGCAAAGCCCAGCAGTGTCGCGTCGAGTGCGTTGAGAAAACCGGCCGGCCCGCCCCGGTACTGGACGTAAGGCCAACCCGTTTCTGAAACGCTCGCGAGGTAGAAACCATCGCGTTCGCGGATGAAGGCTGCTTCTGCAGGACCGAGGCGCTGGCTTCCGGGCGTCTCTTCGGCGCCACCACGCGAGGAAATGCGCGCCCATTGCTCGGCACTTCCATAGCGAAGCTGCGCAGCCGCCACGGAGGACGTGGTCGCAATATCAAGATATTTGCTCATTTTCCATTTGTCTCCAAAGGGCCCAAACCAGATCAGTCTTGCAAAGCCCAATCTGCAACCTGCCAGCGGATTTCTCCACGGTCGGCAACAACATGGCCTAAACCAGGAAACGGCATGTGCGTGGCGGCAATGAGCGCGCCGTCCGAAGCGGCGCGAGGGAAAAAGCGGTCACGCATTGCCTTGGCGGCAGCCTGGTCCTGCTCGAACAGAAAGAACACGTCGGTCGCTCCCGGGTGTACAACCGGGAAGATCATGTCTGAGACCATGATCAGGCTCTTTCCCCCATCTTCGACCCGAACGCCGATATGGCCAGGGGTGTGGCCGGTCAGGTCGACGATGGAGACGCCGGGTACAATTTCACGCTCGCCATCAATCGCCTGAAGTCTAGGGTAAAGGCGCACAACCTCTTCCGCCATCTGAAAGCTCGTTTGGAGAAATTCGGGAGCGCCGCTGCGCTTGGCGGGGTCCGTCCAATGCTTGACGTCGCGCCGATCGATATAGACTTCCGCGTTCGGGTAATTATTCTTGCCGTCGGCGATCAGGCCGCCCATGTGGTCCTGATGCATGTGGGTCACGATGACCGCATCGATCTGGTCAAGCTGCAGACCAAGCCTGCCGAGTGCTTGCGGAAGGTTACCGGTTTGCCCGATCGAGCCCGCAGCACCGGCATCAATCAGGATGCGGCGCTGGCCATCATCGACAAGATATTGGTTGAATAGAAACCGCACGCCACTTGGCCTGGCGGTGAACTGGGCGACTGCTGCCCGCTCAACCTCGGCCGGGTCACGCCCGGGGAAAAAATTGTAGGGCATGTCTGCATAACCGTCCGTCAGCGCCGTCACTGTAAAGCGACCGATGCGGATCTGCGCCAGCGGCGTTACGCTGGCAAGCGTCGTGGCAGGTTGCGGTGTTGCGGCAAGCGCTTGGGCGCCTTGGAGCAGTCCTGCCCCGAGGAGGCCAAAAGGAAGAGCGCTGGCGAAGGCACGACGCGAAAGTTTGGGCATGACGTCTTTCTCCTTGTTCTCGCGATGAGGGAAGGTCCTCGACACCATGAAGCTAGAATATCCAAAACTGTTATTGTATCCTACGACTTCAGGAGATTCCCTCTCATTTTATGGAAGGATAGGATGGACCGGTTCGATGCGATGTCAGTACTGCTCGCAGTGGTCGATGCTGGCAGCCTCTCGGCGGGGGCACGGCGCCTGCAGGCGCCGCTCGCCACCGTCAGCCGCAAGGTCTCCGACCTCGAAAAACATCTTGGCGCGCGTCTGGTGCTGCGTACCCGCCGAGGCTTGTCCTTGACGGATGAAGGACGGAACTACGTCGCCGCATCTCGGCGCATCCTGGACGAATTGGACGCGGCGGAGCGGCAAGCCAGCGGCGACTACGGCGCGCTGCGCGGAGGACTGCATGTGACCGCGCCAGTTGCGTTCGGCGAACGCCATGTTTTGCCAATTGCGCTGGAATTCCTCAAGGAACAACCCGAAATCGATATGCGGCTGACGCTGACGGACCGCCAGATAAGTCTGGCAGATGAGCATGTTGACGTCGCTCTTCGCATCGGACATTTGGCCGACAGCGCGCTGATCGCAACACGTGTCGGTGCAGTTCGCCGGATCGTGTGCGCCAGCCCTGACTATCTCACCCGCCGGGGCGTTCCACAAGACCCCGACGACCTCGCCCACCACGACGGTATAAGCTTTCAGGGCTTCGCAACCGCGCCTGAAGTGCGTTACCGCCGCGACGCGACCGTCTTCAATGTCGAGCCTCGCCCGAGACTGGCGGTCAATACGACAGAGGCCGCAATTCAGGCGGCCGTATCGGGCATCGGCGTCATCCGCGTGCTCTCCTACCAGGTTGCGGCCCAGTTACGTTCCGGCGCCCTGCAGGAAATACTTGTGGCGTTTGCGCCCGAACCGCTACCCGTGAACGTCGTCTACGGACCAGCAGATCCTTTGCCAACGAAGGTTCGATGCTTCCTGGACTGGATCACGCCCCGCTTGCGCGATCAGATAGGCCATTAACTCCGATCCCGACCGACGACCGATTTCCATCATTCCATGGGATCAACCGCACAAGGCCGCCTCATTTCGACGGAAGCGTCCGTACGGTCAGTTTATTGCCGTCAGGGTCGCGAAGATATGCAACGAACGCACCGTTCGGGCGCGCCGTGGGCGGGCTCTCGATTGCGGTCCCGCCATGTGCAACACCGGCGGCATGCCAGGCCAGAACATGGTCGGGGGTCATCGCCGCGATACCGATTGTTCCACCGTTGGCAGCAGTCGCCGGTTTGCCGTCAATGGGTGTCGTGATCATCAGCCGCCCACCTTCATGGATGTATATCAGTCGGCCCCTGGCGTCCATCTCGCCGGGCTTGCCGCCCAGAGCGAGGAAGGTAGCATCGTAGAAATCTCTTGCGCGTTCCAGGTCGTTGCTGCCGATCATGACGTGGGTGAACATGCTTTGTCTCCTCTGGACTGTCCGTTCGTTTTCGTGACTTTAACGGTCGAAGTTGCTCAGATATTTCGATGGTGACGTTCCGAGCGCCTTTTTGAACATGGTAATAAACGCCGACACCGATTCATATCCGAGATCACCCGAAACTTGCTGTACTGTTGCCCCCGCTGCCAGGCTTCGGATTGCGACGATCAATTGCAGCTGTTGGCGCCAACGGCCAAAAGAAAGGCCAGTCTCGCGCTGAACGAGACGCGCGAGTGAATTCTCGCTCATTGCCACTCGTGTTGCCCACTGCGCCATCGTACTCCGATCAGCCGGATTATTCGCGAGTTCCGACGCAATCTGCACAAGCCGTGATTCATCCGTCAGCGGCAGATGAAGATACTCTACCGGCATCCGCGACAAGGCCGAAAGAAGCAGCGTCGTTACGAGTTCCTGATGAGCCATCGCAACCTCAGACTGATCGGCCATGTCGATGATCAGTTCCCTGACCAGTGGCGACAGGGAAAGCGTGCAACACCGGTTCGGCAGATCGGCAGCCCCAGGCTCAACGAACAGGAAGAACAAACGCGCGTTGGCTGTGGCGACATTGCTGTGAGGCATGCCCCCCGGCACCCAGACGCCGCAGTGCGGCGGGACCATCCACATGCCGCTTGGAACCCTGCATGTCACACCGCCGCGCAGAGGCATGACGAGCTGACCCTTGCGGTGTTGATGTTCGGGCGCCTCGCGTTCGTTTTGCGATACGTCGATCCTCACAGCGCGCGCAGGCGCAGGTGAGTTTTCGAGATCATGGTCGGCCAAGGCACCGGAGAGGGATATTTTCGCCTGGTGGGATTTAGTTATCATCTGATGGTATATCTAAATTCTTCCGAGCGCTTTGTCGATAGGGTCATCCGGCAACGAGGCTGGAGAACGATATGGCACCTCAAAAACTCGACGACCGCTTTTGGTCTGACATTGTCCGGACTGAAATTCGTCGGTCCCTCAAAGACCCACGCATTCTTTGCATCCTCCCTCTGTTTCGAACGCGGACAAAGTCGCCCGCTCACCTCATTAAAAAGATCTTGAACGGTTTCCTTCCGAAAGCCGGGGCGCTTCCTGGCCGTCATCCACGGGTCGTTTCGACCGATGCGCGCCAGGAACAGGCCGAAGCCTACCTGTACGCCTGCCTTGCAGCACCGTTCTTCTGCTACGTTTCGCCAGCGATCTATGGTCTGCCAACCTGTGATGATCAGGCCGTGCAGCAAAGCATCTCCAGTGCGGGAGACGACATTTGAGCGCCCGACCAGTTGTTACCAGCGCAAACGTGATCTTCTCGCTGAAGACGTTCATTGCAGCCATGCTGGCATATCTTCTAGCTCTCAGCTTTGATCTGAACCGGCCGTATTGGGCAGTTGCAACCGTTTATATTGTCGCTCATCCCCTGTCCGGCGCGATCTCATCAAAGTCGGTCTATCGGCTTCTGGGAACAATTATTGGGGGCGGTGCGACAATCCTCTTGGTCCCGAACCTTGTGAACGAGCCGATATTGCTCTCCGGCGCGATCATCCTATGGGTTTCTGGGTGCACCTTCTTCAGTCTGCTCGATCGCACGCCTCGCAGTTATGTTTCGCTGTTGGCGGGTTACACCGTGCTTCTTGCGGGATTGCCGCTGGTCAACACTCCGGCAAACGCTTTCGATATTGTCATTTCCCGGACAGAGGAGATTGGGCTCGCGATCATATGCGCCTCGATCGTCAGCCACGTTGTTTTTCCGGTTCATGTAGGAACAATGCTTCTCAACCGGATCGACGGCTGGATCGCTAGGGCGCAGAAGCTTTTCGAAGCCATAACGACCAGCGAGTTGAACGCAAGCCAAGGCAGGATGGAGCGCCACGCGCTGGCCGCAGAGGCGACCGATCTGCGTTCGTTTGCGGTTCATCTTCAGTATGACGGATCGAGATACCGAAGCAGAGTAGCATTGGTGAATTCGCTGCATCATCGGATGGTATCGTTCCTGCCGCTGCTGAGCGAGCTGGAGGATTTGCGAAGACTACTGAACAGGCTGGACCCCTCCTGCCACGAAAAGGCATTGGCGATGATCAAGGAGGCGGATTCTGATCCGGAAAGGTCTTGCCTGCCGATGGCGATCGATGCAGTCGCCCCTTTCGCCGCGGCTGCGACATGGGAAAAACTTCTTCTCGTCAATTATGCCCGGCAGCTGCGGACTGTTTCTCGGCTCTCTGGGGAGTGTCTCACTCTTCGAGAATCCATTGAAGATGAAAATGGAGTGCGAGCGGCCCACGCGCCTCAAACGCCCGCACCGCATCGTGATATCGGAATGGCATTGTTGTCGTCGTTTACGGTCGCGATCTGCCTTGGGACGTCCCTCTTTTTCTGGATCGAAACGGGCTGGTCCGACGGAATGACCCTTGCCCAGATATCAGGCGTCCTTTGTTGCCTGCTTGCCACGATGGACGACCCGGTCCCTGCCATGCGCAAATTTGCCAATGTCACAATCGGTGCAGCCATCGCCGCATTCATCTACGGCTTTGCGATCCTTACCGTCATAGACGGGTTTGCGCCGCTCGTCGCTGCTCTGGGGCTGTTTTTGATACCGGCGGGCCTATGTCTCGCAGTACCCTCACTTGCGCTTGTTGGCATGGGGCTCAGCATCAATTTTCCTCTTCTTCTCACCCTCCAGGCATATCCAAGAGCCGACTTTGTCACATTCGCGAATGCGACCGCCGCGACCATACTGGCAATGGTCTGGACAATTGTTCTCTGCGGTATCTTTCGATCTGTGCAAACCGAAACGAATGCCAGAAAGCTTTTTTCCGTTATCCGGAGACATGTCGCAAATATCGCCGTTAGCGAACACCCCAACCGTCTCGTCACGCGACATCAGATGATTGACGTTGCCGGCCTGTTCGCTTCACGGGTGGCGAAACTCCCGCCATCCTCAGAGGTTAGCGATTGCGACCTTTTAAGGGATATCAGGGTGGGGCTGCATCTGGTCGAAATGCAGGAGCTCATCGCGAAGGTTTCGGCTGATCTCCGCGTCATTGCGGAGCCGGTGTTCCACGCAGTTGCGTCTCTATACAGTCGCCTTCCGGCTGACCGCGACGCCTTGCTGGAAAAAGCCTTGCGGGCGCTCGATGAGTTGATCCTTTCCACCAAGGCCACCACCGAGAGGGATGCCCAGCTTCTGCTGGAAGCCGTAGTCCTTCGTATTTGCATTGCTCCGGAGGCTGGCGCACCAGTTCCCCGAATGCTCTCGTCGAAGAGGGAATTCGCGTGAGGGGACAACTCGATCTCTATGGCGTCTTTTTGCCGTCGTCCGCAGCGCTCCTCCTGTTTGCTTATGTCGGGCTGCGAGTTCTCACGACCCTTCTCGGCAGGACCGGGTTTTACCAGGCGGTCTGGCACCGCTCTCTGTTCAACCTTGCACTGTACATTACTCTTTTCGGCGGATTTTCTGCCGCTATCGGCTGGCTCTAATGACAATCAAAAATCTGACGTTGACCGCGGGTCAAGTTCTTCTCACGCTGTCAATGACGGCATGTGCTGCCGTGCTCGGTTGGCACCTCTGGTCTTTCTACATGGAAGCGCCATGGACGCGTGACGCTCATGTCAGGGCTGACATCGTTCGGCTTGCGCCGGATGTTTCCGGGCCTGTCAGCGAGGTTCTGGTGTCGGATAATGCACAGGTTGAGAAAGGAACGCCATTATTTCGCATCGAAACGGATCGCTTCGAACTTGCACTACGCGAGGCACAAGCGCGGGTACTCGGCACCAGGGCGGCTGCGGAGATGGCGAAAACCGATTTCGAGCGGTATCAATTGCTTGCCGCAAAGGAAGCAGCCAGCCTCAAGGAAAGACAGCAAGCGGAAAGTCGGATGTATGAGGCTGAGTCCGCCTATCGATCTGCCCTGGTTGCGCAGGATCTGGCAAAGCTGAACCTTGAGCGGACAACTGTGAGTGCTCCGGCATCCGGCGCGATTACCAACTTCTCCCTGCGCAGGGGTAACTATGTCCTGGCTGGAACTGCAGTTGGCGTCCTTGTGGAAAAAGAATCCATCTACCTTGCGGGGTATTTTGAAGAGACAAAGCTACCGAGAATCCACATTGGTGATCCGGTGACGATCAATATCATGGGCGAAGCTCAATCGGTCACCGGACATGTCGCCGGAATTGCTGCGGGGATCGAGGATCGGGAACGAAGCGATACTGCCGGCTCGCTTGCAAGCGTTGCACCCACATTCTCATGGGTCCGCCTGGCCCAGAGAATTCCGGTGCGGATCGAGATCGACGATGCCCCGAAAACCATTCGGCTGGTCGCGGGCAGGACCGCGACGGTCTCGATCGGGGAGATGAACAACTAGGCGGTGCCTCGTTGCCATTTCCGCTGCGGGATCGCAGCCCTATAGCTCGCTAGCGCCGGATGCTCTGCGAGCGTGCCGGACCTTTGGTGTTTCCACCACGCGATGGAACCCCAAATCGTAGAGATCGTTCGCCCCATGACCCGAGGGGAGTGCTATGTTCGAAAATTTCAGGCTGGAAATGATCGCGGTACCGGAAACAACGCTTCGTGTTCGTCACGGGGGAAGTGGTCCACCGCTACTTCTGCTTCACGGGCATCCGAGAACCCATACAACCTGGTACAAGGTCGCGCCCATTCTGGCTGACAAATTCACAGTCGTTTGCCCCGATCTGCGAGGTTTTGGAAAGTCTGGCAAGCCATCAGACCCCTATGATTATGAAGCGTCTTCCAAGCGGGCCAAGGCTCGTGACTGTGTTGCACTCATGGAACATCTCGGTTTCGACCGGTTCCTGCTGGCAGGTCACGACCGTGGAAGTTATACCGCATTCCGCACCGCGATGGACCACCCGGGAAAGGTTGAGAAGCTCGCCATCCTCGACGGGGTTCCAATCCTGGAAGCGCTGGAGCGATGCAATCGTCGCTTCGCCACTCAATGGTGGCACTGGTTTTTCTTTGCTCAACACGACAAACCCGAACAGGCCATCTTGGCTGATCCTTTGAAGTGGTACGGCGGGAGCGAGGCTTTAATGGGTAAGGAAAATTTCGCGGATTTCCGCGCGGCCGTTGAAGACCCAACGACCGTTCACGGTATGCTGGGCGACTATCGGGCAGGCATTCACGTAGACCATCTCCACGATCTTGATGATCGAACCTCCGGAAGAAAGCTGACATGTCCGCTTCATGTTCTGTGGTCGCTGCGGGATGACCTGGAAATGTTATACGGGGATGTACTGGCGGTGTGGCAGCCTTGGTCAACTCTGCCCGTTTCGGGTCTAGGGATAGACAGTGGACACCACATGGCGGAAGAGGCCCCATTTGAACTGGCCGCTGAGCTCACCTCCTTTTTCGCAGCATAAAGATATCAATGACCTTTATGGCGAGCGACTTTGCGCGTTATCGTAACAATGAAGCGGGGCGCCTCGCAGCCGGGAGCAGACATCGATTGCGGCGACCTCTTATCGATATTCACCACCGGCAATAATTGATCCCTTGTTGAACGGACGAGATTCCGGTCGCTAATCCAGATCGAGACCTTGGTGAGGAACTTGTCGCAGAAATATTTCAGATGCGCGGCTTGGGTGCTGGTTCGCGATCGGAATCGCCGGAGTTTGGCTCTCCTTTCGGTTCGATCAGGAGAACCTTGACTTCACTTCTGGCCCGGGGACGATGGACAACTCCCTTGGGAACAACAAACAACTCGCCGGCTTTGATAATACGAGAAGGCGCTCCTTCGATATCCATCTCCATTTCCCCTTCCAACACGTAGAAAAAATCGTCTGTCGTGTCGTGTTTGTGGAAAGGATATTCGCCAAGAAACTTAACGACCATCACGTCATTTTCATTGTAATCCGCAATCACATGCGGGTCCCAGTGGCCTGAAATGCGATCAAGCTTTTCGTTGAGATTTACTGTTTCCACCGACGTTTCCTAACTGAATTTGCGTTGGCTGACCGTCAGGGGAAAAACTCACCCAACGGCAGTTGCAAATGCCTCGTGACACACGAACTGACACTGGTCTTGAACGATTGTGCAAGGATGACTGGGCTCGTAAGTCTCAAAGGCAATTTGGAAGCCGGGGCACTGAAGTTTTTGTAGGTGAAACCAACGCTGCCGCAGGTATGACAATACACCGCTGGGGATGACGCAACAGCGATCAAACCAACTACTCAAACCGTACCACTGATTTTAACGGGATTTTCGCAACCAGTACGCCGTCGCTTCTGACGACCTCGAACTCTGCGCCATCGATGACCTCATTCTTTAGAATTTTCTCAGCCAGCATTTCCCTGGCGGCTTGGACGGCCTCGATACAGGCACGCTCGTCGTTAGAAAGCATTGCGCCTTCCGTATCCACAGAGAGGCCTTCGGCGTCCCGGACGTGGAAGAAATACCGCGGCATTGCAGAGTTCCTGTTTCCTCATCAAGTTTTATCAACCTCATGCCGCTGCGATTGTTCCCTCGGAAAAGTTGCATAGCCGATTTTGCTTCTGGAAACCCCGCGAAAGGCTAACCGGGAACCACTGGTCCGTAGCGCGGTTCTGCTGTGAAGCCAGGAGAGCTTGTTGTACCTTGTCGGCTTTCAATGCAGAAGCCCGACACGAGAGCGAAAGGCAAAATCGCCTCTGCCGCCGATATCTGGCAGGCCGCGACAAAATCGAGGACATTGCTGTGTTACGTGTCTTTAGGGGCAAGAAGCTGATGATAGTGCAGCAGCGCGCGCTTTTGACCATGAGATGTCGCGCGCAGATCGCTGCCGCCGGAGCAACGATTGTTGGACTGGTCTCCTCTGTAGGAACGGTCTTGCAGACGCTGCAATCAGGTGATGTCGACGCGGCAATCATTGATGTCGAAGTCGATGACGAAACCCTGGTGCATCTGGCTACGCTTCTTGACGCAATGAAGGTGCCATTTGTATTTGCGTCTGCCGCAAAGTCGAATTGGCAAGGTTACATCTTGAGCGATGACAGGTTGCACCTTCGAAAGATTGCGGACGCGCTTCTCGGCTCACCCGGAAAGTCGTCTACTCTTCATTGACCATTGTTCGGAGTTGAGAATTTGTCTCCAAGGGACCGGGGGGGTAACAACCCAGCGCGCGTCAAATTTCCGCAGCAGCGCCCGCCGCATCGTCGCAAGCAGCTCTATCTCGATCGAAGAACTGTCGTCCGCTACGGGAAATTCCCGTAGAATTTCACTGATGGTCGTTTCTACAAGGTAGACCTGAAGCGACTCATCGGAGGTAAAGCGTGCAGCCCAGCGGACGAGGATACGTCGGAGCATGCAATAACTGAATAGTGTCGGATGGGGCACACAACTGTCCTCCACACAAATAGGCGGGAGCACGTAGTAACCCTCAGGTGCCACCGCCTATGGGTTCGGATGGTAACAATACGTTAAGGGTACTCTGATCCAGGACAAAGTCGACCACTATTATTAACAACTTAAAATCAACCCTTGATTGCTTCGACATAGCCGCAATTCTAAACAACTGACGATACGATTAAGACAGACGAAGAGGGGGGTATGTACCACCAACACCTATTCGATCGACCAAATTTGCGAAACTTCACATGTTCGCGGTGTGGCTTCTGCGAGAGCTTGCGGTGACGCGAGAACTGCTGGTCTCGACCCATATGCGTTTCATTCCATCGGCCACGTGGAGGTGGACGGTGACGCTTTCCGCTGGTGCCGGCGTCCTTGCGACTAGCGATCGTCAGCTGATCCGAATGCTAAAAAATAGCCGCATGTAATTGGGCAGCCGCCAGATCGCATGCGGCTTTGGCATTGTCGGTACGGCTCAATGCGCGGGCATGGATAAGCATGGCTCGGAAAGATACTAAGCCCGTGTCGGTTGGGATGGTGATTACGATAAGCTTCGGTCTTACATATCTTGGCGCGCTCTCACCATGAAAGGTACGTCGCTTTCCTCACGGGGTATGCGAAAGGCTCGCCATTTTGCAAAACGAAACCCATACGATACATGCAGCCGCGCACCTCGGCAGAGCCATAGGCGCCTTCATAAAAACCGACGCGGTCGTGTGTTGGGTAAGATTCGAAACTACATCTATCCAGTGCTGCGCGGTAGGCGCTCTCAAGTACATGATCACCTGTCACCGGGACGGCACCGTAAAGATATGTCCGCGCTTCCGCGACCCCCGCAAAGGTAACGCTTAAAATCACGCTTAAAGCCAGCTTGAGTTTCATGACACACCTCCGAAAAAATAACCGTGACGAGCAACGGAAATTCGTCCGGTTTGTTCCCTGACTTCGCGGTATTCCCGCGATTGTGGCCAGCAGTTAGCTTGTCTGCCAACGGTCGAAGTGCACTCGACTTTCCCTGTTCTCTCGGGGCAGCCGCGGAAGTGACTTCTGCGATGGACTACCCAAGCGTTCATGGCGGTATTTTCAGTGGCCATTTCCCATGTTGTCGTAGCGTAGCGTAGCCGCCTCGACTTTGTCGCCGTTGACCGCTGCCCACGAGCACAATGCTTCAAACGGCTCCCGCAGCGAATGGCCGAGGGGCGTAATGGCATATTCCACGCCCACGGGCTGCGTCGGCAGGACGGTCCTCGTTACGAGGCCGTTCCGCTCAAGCCTCTTCAGAGCGTCGGCCAAAGCCTTGTGCGTGATCCCGTCGAGACGACGCTTGATCTCGTTGAAACGTGAGGGCTTGGGACAGATCACCGTCAGGATCAGAATTGTCCATTTATCCGCGATCTTGTCGAGCACGGGACGAACCCGCGCCATCTCGTTGAGGGCAACTTGGGATAGTGCTTCAAGATCGGTATATTCGTCCATATCTAGGCTACTTCAGGTGCGTAATTGATACCAGATATCTAACGTATATCATGGCGAGACCATCAATTGAAAGGATTTACGATGGCTCGAATGAGTAACAAGGTTGCCCTGGTTGTCGGGGGCGCCAAGGGTATCGGCTTGGCAATTGCAGAGCGGCTTTCGGCCGAAGGGGCAAAGGTCTTCATCACCAGCCGCCGGAGCGAAGATGCCGAAAAGGCGGCCACGGCTATTGGTCATGGCGCGGTCGGCATTGCTGCCGATGCCGCGACCCCTGAAGATATGATTGAGACTGTCGAAAAAGTTCGACAGGCACACGGCCGTATTGAAGCGCTCGTCCTGAATGCAGGTCTTTCCGAGCCTGCGCAGATCGCCGAGATAACGCCTGAACACTTCGACCGCCATTTCGACGTCAACGTGCGCGGAATGGTATTTGGGTTCAAGGCAGCTCTACCGGCAATGACGGAAGGCGGATCGGTCGTCCTTGTGGGATCGATTGCCGATAGCGGCGGATACGCCTCATACGGCACATATGCCGCGACCAAGGCGGCCGTGCGTTCCTATGCAAGGACCTGGACGGCAGAACTCGCACCCGCCGGCATCCGCGTCAACGTCGTTGCACCCGGCCCTACTGATACGGAGATGATGGCTGCGGTTCAGCCAGACATGCGTGCGGCGATTGTCGCTCCGATCCCGATGGGGCGGATGGCCCGGCCTTCCGAAGTGGCTGCCGCCGCCCTGTTCTTACTCAGCGATGACGCGAGTTATATTGCTGGCGCCGAACTGTGCGTCGACGGCGGCCTGCGGCAGGTCTAAGGTTAATTGAAAACGATGTACCCGATCTGAGCAGGTCGGGTACGTCCACGTCTGATGACAGCTCCATCAGCCTAGTCGGACTTCGGCCTCATTATTTCTTCGATTACTGCTTCCGTATGATCTGGCCGATGTTCGTTCACGAGCCTGATGGTCTTAGAAGGACGGCAGCAGAGCTTCTTGCCCGTTCGGCAAAGTCAGCCTGCAACTTGGACTGTGGATCGAGGCTAGCGAGGTAGTCTTCGATACCCGTCATTGCGCGCTCCCGAAAGCCCGGATCAGCCAGATTTGCATGATCTACCAAAGCCCGGATCACCGTTTTGAGCGCGAGCCGCTCCGCACCCTCGGCCGTGCCGTACTTGTCTGGCGGTTCGTTAAGAGGCATATGATGTTTCCTCGTCTTTTATCGCAACTCGGTGCTCAGTACTCGCCACGCTTCCGCCTGATCTCGCGCAGCATCTTGAGATTTTCACGGGCTTGCTGCGCATTGATAAGGGCTCTTTCCTGATTCATCAGTTGTTCCCGATCGCGATGGTACTGTTGCTGGTTCATACACCCGTTATAATGTCGCGAACCGTAGCACGCTCGGTTGTCTTCATAGTGTTGATCCTGAGCGGAAGTGCACCCGGCCAACGTTAGTGCGATAAGGCCACCTCCGCAGATCGTCATCATGGCTTTGAGTGTAGACTTCTGGAATGTCTTCATCATTTATTCTCCTGTTAATCAATCATCTGGTCGGTGCGATTTTCAGTCCCGTCCAATAGGCGGCAAATGAAAATATGTCGGCGTTCTGTGCGACGGCCTTGTCGATCGGCAGGCCGCTGCCGTGGCCAGCACGGGTTTCGATGCGCACCAGCCGCGGCTTGCGGCCAAGATTGGCCGCCTGCAGGGCCGCGATGTATTTGAAGGTGTGAGCGGGAACGACACGGTCGTCTGCGTCGGCCGTGGTTGCCAGGATCGCGGGATAGTCCTTGCCGTCCCTGATCGTGTGATAGGGCGAGTAGCTCAGGAGGTTGCGGAAGGACTTCTCATCGGCAGGGTTGCCGTATTCGCCTGTCCAGAGTGCGCCGCCTGTGAACTTGTCAAATCGCAGCATGTCCATGACCCCCACACCAGGAAGTGCGACGTCAAACAGATCAGGGCGCTGGTTCGTAACGGCGCCGACAAGCATGCCACCGGCGGATTCACCCTGAATGGCAAGTCCTTTCTGCGATGTGATCCCTGACTGCTTCAGAAATTCGGCGGCAGCGATGAAGTCGTCGAACGAGTTCTGCTTTTTGTCGAGCTGGGCGGCGCGATGCCAGGCCTGTCCATACTCGCCGCCGCCGCGAATGTTTGCGACCGCCAGCACGCCGCCCTGTTCCACCCAGGCAAGCCGCATGGGATCGTAGATGGGTGACTGGCTGAGGCCGAACCCGCCATAAGCGTAAAGCAAGGTCGGAGCAGGCTTGGTGACATCCTTGCGCCGGATGATGAACATCGGCACTTCGGTATTGTCCTTCGAACGATAAAAGCGTTGCTCAACACCGATCTGGTCAAGGTCGATCGGTACTTTCGGCTCCGCCCAGGGGGTCACCACCTCAGAGGCCATGTCGTAGTGATAGATAGCTATTGGCGCATCGTAGCTGGTGAAGACGAAGAAGGCTTGACCGGCATCGGCTTCCAGAAATCGGGCGCTTCCGACGCCCGGTAACGTCACAGTGCCGTCAGGCTTTCCGTCGAGCGTGAAGCGTCGCAGCTCCGACTTGACGTCGATCTGATAGTTCACCAGCAGTCTGTCGCCTGCAAGAACGGCGCTGTCCACGACCGCGCCATCGGCAGCCTCGGCTATGATCTCCTTTGGCTCTGCGTTCTTTTCGGCGAGATCAAGCGAGACAATGCGCACACGCCCGGCCCCTTGTGTCGTGGCGAGAAACAGGGTTTGGTCATCATTGCCGATGACGTACCACGCGGAATTCATGTCGGCGATGACCGTGCGCGGCTTCCAGTCCTCAGACGCAAGATCGATGACGGTCAAAGAACTTTCGTTCGTGCCGGGTGTAGACGAGATGGTGAGGTAGCGTCCTCCAGAAACCCTGTCTGCGCCGTGCAACAATTCAGGGCGATCAGGGGTGGCGTAGATAAGGCGATCCTCTGCTTGCTCTGTCCCCAGCCTATGAAAATAGACGGCGTGGTTGGCCACCACAGCGGCGGTTGCTCCGTTCTCCGGCTTTGGAACGCGCGAATAAAAGAAGCCCGATCCGTCAGGCGCCCAGGCAATGCGCGTGAAGCGCGCCCACTCAACAATGTCTTCAAATATATGCCCGCTATCGACGTTTAGCACTCTGATGGTCCGCCAATCGCTACCACCCTTCTGCGTGCCAAAGGCTAGCAGGCGTCCGTCGTCGGACGCGTTCCATCCGGCCACGGCATCCGCACCGTCCTTTGACCAATTATTGGGATCGATGAGCACGCGAGTGTCGCCAAAGACGCCTTCACGAACATAGAGGGATGGCTGGTTTTCATTTCCCTTGATGACGTTGAAGAAATAGCGATCTCCACGCTTTCTGGGGACGGTGTAGCGATCATAGTCAAGCAGTTCCGTCATCCGCTTGCGGAAATGGTCACGTCCGGGAAGCGCGTCGAGATAGGAGCGCGTAACGGCATTCTGTGCCTCAATCCAGGACCCAACCGTGGGGTCTTCTGACTTATTATTCTCCAGCCAGCGATAAGGGTCCACAATCGTTTGACCGAAGTGCTGCTCGCTGACGTCCACACGCTTTGTCTCCGGATAGATCGTGTCTGGCGTGTTTTCCATCGGTTGATCAGCAGAATTGCCGTCTAGACATGTAAGCAAAAGGGCAATGAACGCGGCGGGTGTTCGCATCGGTGACTCCAGTAAGCAGGGTTGAAAAATATCCTTGGTTGAGATTTCATAATGTCACTAAGTGTCATTATTGTGACTCGAAAATCTCGCCATGGGGAAAAGCGAAACCGTTCGCCGCTGTGGATGAGGCGCTGAATGTCGTCTATATCCTTGGTGAGAAAGCCCAGGAGCATGGATGAGCAGAACAATCCCGGAAGATGCGCATATCGAAGTGGCGAGATGCGCCGCCATTTTGTTCCTGCAAAAAGGCGTCGCCGACACGACTGGCGACGAGATTGCCGATGCGGCAGGTATCTCGAAGCGGACGCTTTGGCGCTATTTCCGTACGAAGGAAAGTTGCGTTGAGCCGCTGTTCGCGCTCGCGTCGCAACGCCTTGCGGCCAGACTTCGTGGCTGGCCAAACGATGTCTCGGTGGAACAGTTTCTGCAGACCACCTACGATATGAGCAAGATCGACGGTCAGGAGATCAAAGACACCAGGCTGCTCATCCACCTTATCGCTCATCTGGATGAAGAACCGGCTCTTCTCGGCCCGTGGCACATGGCGACGCGCAACACAGAGGAGACGATGGCTGAGGTAATTGCCGGCCGGCTCGATCTGTTGCCGAAGGATTTTGATGTGATGCTGTGTGCCGCCACGGTTGCCGCGGCGATGCGAATCGTTGACGAGACCGTCAGCCGCGGCGCAGTAAAATACGGACAGGTGCCGACTGTCGCGGAGACGAACGACAGATTGGCTCAGGCGATCCGAAGGGCAAGCACCCTGCTGTTTTGCGATCCCGTGACGCCGCGACCAAGATGAATATCGGAGCGTTTCGGCTAGCGCACCTCCCTTAGGCGTTCTCGTTCGCACATCAAGATCAACGCCATCTGCAATCTCCTTGAGAGGACCGCTTCACGTTTTGAAATAATCGGTCACCGAAAATGAGTTCTCTTTGGACGAGTATCCAGTCATGTGTTCTTTCAAATCGTGTGAGTCATTGCTTGCCGATACGCGAAGCAAAGAGTTGGCAGTATGGATAATCTGGTTGCATTGAATCGTCTTTCCGAAAACACGGTCTTCCGTAAGGGCGATGTTTTTGTCCTCTTCGGCGAACTGTTCGGTCGCGGATATGCCACTGGCTTGCTGGACGAAGCCAGACGCGCTGGAATGGAGATTGTGGGGATCACCGTTGGCCGACGCGACGAGAATAACGCCCTACGGCCGCTAAACGCCGAGGAACTGTCTTCGGCGGAGGCTCAGTTGGGCGGTAGGATCATCAACATACCGCTTATGGCGGGCTTCGATCTCGATGCGCCCGCAGGTGGCCCGACACCCACCGATCTTCTGGCCAAGATGACGCTTGAGAGCTGGGAACACGACAAGCTCGACTGGGACTATGTCGGGCAATGCCGAGACATTGCCACGGCGCGTTTCAAGGCGTCGCTGTCAAAGGTGATGACCGCTCTGGACGGAATGATCGCTGATGGCCGCAATGTTTTCTTCGCCCATACAATGGCTGGCGGCATTCCGAAGGCTAAGGCGTTTCTGGTCGTCGCCAACCGAATCTACAAGGGAACCGGGCCCCGCCACATGTCGTCGCAGACCTTGCTCGACAGTGACATGGGAAAGCTCATCTTGCAGAATTTTGACGACGTCTCTGCAAACACCTTTCGCCACCTCATCGACTTCAGCACACCGATCCGCGAGCGCATCGAAGCCTCGGGCGGACAAGTGCGATACACGGCCTATGGTTATCACGGATCGGCAGTCCTGATTGATGGGAGCTATCGCTGGCAGACCTATACCAACTACACCCAGGGATATGCGAAGATGCGGCTCGAAGGTATTGCCGAGGACGCCTGGGCGAAAGGGATCACGGCGACCGTCTATAATTGTCCTGAGATTCGGACGAATTCCTCCGATGTATTCACAGGCATCGAGTTGCCCCTCATACCGTTGCTGCTTGCGTTGAAGAAGGAAAACGGAGGCGAATGGGCCGACGAACAGTGGAAAGCCTGCGAGCAACTGCTGGTGGATGGCGCAACCATGAACGACGTTTTCCGGAAAATCACAGACATGCAGGCAAGCGAGGTCATGCGCCCGTTCTATGACTTTTCGGCATGGCCCATGGCAAACAGCCAAGCACAGGCCGATCTGACCATCGGCACATCAAACGAGATCACCCGGATGCATCGGGATGGCAAGACGATGATTAGTGATCTCCTGAGCAGTCTCGTCGTGACGGCAACAGGGCAGCTAATCTTCGGTGAGTCTTCTCAACCGGCAGGTCCGGTCCTTTGGCTCAACCACGATATCGTTGCGCGGCGACTTAACGCTTCCCACGCGCCTTCTAGATCTTCTGCGTCACTTGTCGGTCAGGGAATTGAATCCTCTCACCCCGAGATGGCGTGACGGCTTGCCCGGCGCGGCTTGGAAGACGGATTTTCACGCATCGAGAAAGTCAGCTACAACAACGCCCCTTAAATAGGTCAAAAGAACCCAGGCGGCCCTTACCGAAAACAAGACGTGGCTTACAGGAAGGCGACCGTCTCTCTTCTTGGATTGATAAAAGGCACACGTTCGGTCCGGTTCGAAGGGCTTGCGGTTCCGCCACCCCGAAGCGATCAGCTTACGAAATCACCCTTGCGCAAGCGGTCGGCTCGGCAAGCCGAGCGGCCGATCCTAGCGAAGGGATTTGCTTGAATGCCGCGATAGAGCCTTTCGCTAGGTGAAAGGGTGTAGATCTGACTCTCGCCATATGACGGGCTGATCGAAACCCCGGGGAGGAAACAGCGGTAACCTTTAAGCAAGTTGGAAAAAAGACGAGCGTTTACATCCCCGTCATGATTAATAGGCTGGCCGCATCTTTTGAGCAGCGTAATCGTTCTTGTTCAAAAAGCGGCTGGAGGAAGTCATGAATTCAGTTACGGCGACACCGGACAGTTGCGGCGCCGAGCCCATACACATACCCGGAGCAATCCAGGAACATGGTGCGCTTTTAGTGTTATCTGCGCGGGAGCTTACCGCGTTGCAGGCAAGCGACAATTTGCGGGATTACATCGACGCATCAATACCGATCGGAGTCGTCCCAAGCAGAGAGATATTGCCATTTATCGATGCATTGGCCGCTTGGCATTCCGGTGATGAGAGCGGTTTCAGATATGTCTGGGCCCAGAAAAAACTCCACGTTTCGGGACATCGTTCCGGAAACACCATTATCCTGGAGGTTGAAAGAACCGGCGAGCGCGATTCGGCTGACGCGCTGATGAGCGAGTTGATCGGTCTGGCACAATATCTCAACAGCGCCGCGTCACTGGAAGATGCGCTTTTACGGACGGCACAGCTGGTATCATCGATCACCGGTTATGATCGCACGCTTATATACGACTTCGGGCCAGACTGGAGCGGGCATGTCGTTGCGGAAGCCGGGAACGGGGCTTTGCCATCTTATCTCGGGCTTCGCTTTCCAGCGGCCGACATTCCGCCGCAGGCGCGGCAGCTCTACACTATCAACCGTTTGCGCATGATCCCCGATGTTGATTATAGGCCTGTTCCGGTCCTTC
This sequence comes from Agrobacterium sp. NPDC058088, assembly GCF_042885035.1. Taxonomy (NCBI): domain Bacteria; kingdom Pseudomonadati; phylum Pseudomonadota; class Alphaproteobacteria; order Hyphomicrobiales; family Rhizobiaceae; genus Agrobacterium; species Agrobacterium sp. NPDC058088. The sequence continues at coordinate 41,464 of NZ_JBHVSU010000014.1, forward strand.
CGCAGGTGAATGCGGAAACGGGGGAAGTGCTCGATATGAGCTTTTCACAGCTTCGCAGCGTGTCCCCGGTTCATCTCGAATATATGCGTAATATGGGCACGGCCGCTTCCATGTCGGTATCGATCATCATCAATGGCGCCCTGTGGGGTCTGATTGCCTGCCATCATGCCACACCGCATTCAGTGTCACTTGCTGTGCGTGAAGCCTGTGATTTTGCAGCGCAATTGCTGTCGATGCGGATAGCCATGGAGCAGAGCTCGAAGGATGCGTCCCGCCGCGTGGAACTCAGCCATATTCAGGCGCGTCTGCTGAAGCGAATGACAGCCGCCGAAAAATGGGTTGATGGCCTTATTGAAGGCGACGAGCAAAAAGAAGATCTGCTGGAGCAGGTGGGGGCGGATGGTGCTGCGCTCGTTCTTGGCAACGACCACGAGTTGGTCGGCAAAACGCCGTCACGCCAGCAGGTTGAAGAGTTGGTCGTCTGGCTCAACGCGCAGGAGATCACTGATATCTTTGCGAGCGAGAACCTGTCGGGCGACTATGCTGCCGCGGCGAACTATGCCGCCGTCGCAAGTGGTATTATCGCGATGCGCGTCTCGGAATTGCACGACAGCTGGCTTATATGGTTTCGACCGGAAGTCATGAAAACGGTCCGCTGGGGGGGAGATCCCCATAAGAAGGTGCAGGAAAGCGGGCGTATTCATCCACGCAGATCTTTCGAAACCTGGAAGGAGCAGGTGCGCAACACATCATCTCCCTGGTCAGAACCAGAGATTTCGGCAGCAAGGGAGCTTCGAAGCGGGATTATTGGCATTGTCCTGCGCAAAGCTGAAGAAATGGCTGATTTGACGAGGGAATTGCAGAAAACAAATAAGGAACTGGAGGCTTTTTCCTATTCCGTTTCACACGACCTGCGCGCGCCTTTCCGCCATATCGTCGGTTTTGCGCAGTTACTGCGAGAGCGCAGCGACGCCCTGGACGACAAATCACGGCACTATCTGCAAATGATCTCCGAGGCGGCTTTAAGCGCCGGTAGGCTTGTGGACGATCTTTTGAACTTCTCGCAGCTAGGCCGCACGCAAATCTCCTTGAAACCGGTGGACATGGAAAAGGTGGTCAGCGAGGTTCGCCGCTCACTTGCCCCATCCATGGCTGAGCGCCAGATAGAGTGGCATATCGGCGCCTTGCCCGTGGCGCTTGGGGATCCGACCCTGCTGCGGCAGGTTTGGTACAATCTCATCGACAACGCGCTTAAATACTCCCGCCATGAACCGGTCGCAATTATCACCATTGCTGCCGTTGAAACTGAAGACAGCGTCACTTATTCGGTTGAAGATAATGGCGTTGGCTTCGACATGGCTTATTACAACAAACTTTTCGGCGTGTTCCAAAGGCTGCAACGCGTCGAGGATTTCGAGGGAACAGGTATCGGTCTTGCCTTGGTAAGACGAATCGTCGAACGCCATCACGGTTCGGTCAGCGCCCAGGGAACCGTAGGCGAGGGAGCCTCGTTCTCCTTCACATTGCCGGTTACGAAAATTGAAGAGGAAGAAATTGCCTGAACTGAGACCTATTTTATTAGTGGAAGATAATCCGCGCGATCTGGAGTTAACGCTTACCGCTTTGGAAAAGTGCCAACTGGCGAACGAGGTTGTCGTGGCACGGGATGGCGCTGAGGCGCTTGATTATCTCAATTTTACGGGCGCCTATCATAATCGCCCGACAGGTGACCCGGCAGTTGTTCTCCTCGACCTCAAGCTTCCAAAAGTGGACGGGCTTGAGGTGCTGCAGATTGTGAAGGGCAGCGACCATCTGCGACACATTCCTGTGGTCATGCTGACCTCATCCCGCGAAGAGCAGGATCTGGTAAAAAGCTATGAACTTGGCGTCAACGCCTTCGTTGTCAAGCCGGTCGAGTTCAATAAGTTCTTCAAGGCCATTGAAGATCTTGGCGTTTTCTGGGCACTTTTGAACGAGCCGCCACCCGGCGCGCGTCGCAATGGCGGGTGAGGCAATGCTGCAAATGGAAGCAAGCAGGCTGCTCCTCCTGGAGGACAGCTCTGTCGATGCGGAGCTGATCGAAGAACAGCTCTCGCGCATTTCGCCGAAACCCATAATTACCAGGGCGGTAGGCAAGGCCTCGTTCATCGCGGCATTGGAAGAACAGCAATTCGATCTCATCCTTGCGGACTTCTCTCTGCCGGATTTCGACGGAATGTCGGCGCTCGACGTGACGATGCAAACGTCTCCCGACACGCCGTTCATTTTCGTGTCTGGCGTCTTGGGTGAAGACGCCGCAATCGACGCATTCAGGCGTGGTGCGACCGACTACGTCCTCAAACAGCGATTGGTGAGATTGCCCTCCGCCGTCGAGCGGGCTCTGGCGGAAGCCCGTGAGAAGCAGGAGCGGAAGCGGGCGGAAATGCATAAGGAATTGCTCGTCCGCGAGCTTAGTCATCGTGTCAAAAACACCATGGCGATGGTCATTTCTATAATTCGCAGAACCGCAAAAGGCAGCACGTCCATCGAGGATTATCAGGAGAGGCTGGTGGCCCGCGTGAGTGCGCTTGCAGAAAGCCATGCCCTGCTTTTCCAAAGCAATTGGGGTGAGACCGATCTCAGGGATGTGGTAACGCGGGCAATTGCGCCACATAACGCCTTTGCGAGCCGCGTAGAACTCGAAGGCCCGAACGGCGTGCGGTTATCGCCGAAATCTGCCCTGGCGCTTGGGATGATCTTACACGAGCTGGTGACGAACGCGCAGAAATACGGTTCCTTGTCCGGGGTAGAGGGGAAGGTGGAGGTTTCGTGGAAAAAGCTGCCAGGCGGTGATGGACAGGAACGCGTCGATCTACAATGGCGAGAAAGCGGCGGCCCTCTGGTTTTCGTTCCGCGTGAAACCGGTTTTGGCACGACGTTGATAACAAAGGGCGCACAGTACGAATTGCAGGGAGAAAGTAACATCTGCTACGATCGCGCAGGCCTTCAATATAAGGTGGTTTTTCCGCTGGATTAAGTCACCAGACGCGGTGTTCAGGCTTGAAGTCGAGATTTCACGCGCGCTTAGACTGTCAACGACAATTCATTGGCGAGAACGTCCGAGAGATTGTCAAAATCGCAGGGTTTGGAGACGATCGTCAATCCATCCAGCTGCGCCCGAATGCCAGGAATTTCCGCATATCCGCTGCAGATAATGAAGGGGATGTTCGCCGCCCTGAGCTCCTCAATGACGGGAAAAGACAACTCGCCGCGCAAATTGAGGTCGATGACCGCGCCGTCGAGATCGGTGGTGTTTATTTTTTCCAGCGCAGCACCGATGTGCGACACCGGCCCCACAACGTTAACACCAAGGTCAGATAGGAAATCTTCCATATCCATTGCGAGAAGCGCGTCGTCTTCCAACACGAGTATCTGTTTTCCCTGAAAATCGTAGCTCATCTTTATCGCAGTCTCGTATAAGGCCGTACCGTGCATCTCAATCAACACTGCAAAACTCATAAGTCGCAAACTGGTTCCGCCGGCGCAGAAAAAGAAAACTGTCGCTTCACGCGTTGTCATACTCTAGTTTGCACAATTAATTAGCGCCTACCGGGAATGTGTTGCTGTGATTGGTTTTTCACCGTTTGCCCAGCGAAGCCTTTTGATGCTTGCTGTTGGTGTAGCGATTTTGATTGGCATGGTGTCCGTGTCGTTGTGGCTAGTACAGGTGAACAACCGGTACTCACAGGAAACAGCGGAACTCCGCCGGGTCCGCGCCGCGGTGTTGGATGTGCTGACGACGATGCAGGACATAGAGACCGGCCAGAGGGGATATCTGCTTACCAACAATGCCGACTACCTCGGTCCATACGAGGAAGCGCTGCAGGGTTTGTCGCAGAGACAGTCCCGCCTTCTGGATCTCCTGAAGGATAGGGAGCAATATAGGCAGCCGCTTTCCGACCTCGGGCGGGCAATTGACGCGAAGCTTGCCGAAACCCGTGAAACGATCGATTTGCAGCGCACCGGCCGTATCACGGAGGCAGCCGAGATTGTCCGCAACAACGACGGCAAGCGCTACATGAACGAGATAAGGAGCGTTCTGTCCGATCTGCAATCGGATACAGACAATCGCCTGCGCATTATCGTCGCGGATCAACTTGGAGCCGCCAATACGCTACGCTGGGTAACGATCGGCGGCGCACTGGCGATCCTCGTGGTGGTCGGCGGTTCTATCCTGCTCGTTTTCACCTATATCAGGGCCCTCACCAGGTCGCGCGAAGACGTGGATGAGCTGAACCGTCATCTTGAAGAACGTGTTGAGGAAAGAACGCGAGATCTCCGTCGCGCCAATCAGGAAATCCAGCGCTTTGCCTATATTGTCACACATGACCTTCGTGCGCCGCTCGTCAATATCATGGGCTTCCTCTCGGAATTTGACACTTCGCTGAAGCCGGTCACGAGTTATGTTCTTGCGGATGGCAAGACGTTGCCGGAGGACGTTGTCCGCGACGCGCGCCTGGCGGTTGAGGAGGATATTCCCGAAGCCATCGGCTTCATCCGTTCTTCTACGCGCAAGATGGATCAGTTGATCAATGCAATCCTGAAAATATCGCGCGACGGCCAGCGGAAACTCCAGCCGGAAAAGGTTGACATAGAGACATTGCTGTCTTCGCTGTCTGAGACGGTCCGCCACCAGATCAATGCCAATGGCGGCGAGATCGAGGTCGATACGCCGAAATTGACGATCGTGACGGATCGTATTTCGCTCGATCAGATCCTTGGGAATCTCTTCGACAATGCGGTGAAATATCAGATGCCCGGTCGTCCGCTGCGGTTGACGGCGCGGGCCTACCCGGCCGGGCGTGGTGCAATTTGCATCGAGGTCGGTGACAATGGCCGCGGTATCGGCGAGCAGGATCTCGAGCGGGTTTTCGAACTCTTTCGCCGTGCAGGCAATCAGGACCAGCCGGGAGAGGGCATTGGTCTGGCGCATGTTCGTTCGCTAATCAGAAATTTAGGAGGTGACATTAAAGTCGAGTCTAAACTTGGTGAAGGCAGCACATTTATCCTGCTGTTACCGAGTGACCTCAGACGTGTGACAAAGGAAAGTGAAAGATGAAAGCCACCGGTCAGGAAGTAACGATTGTGATGATCGAGGACGACGAAGGCCACGCCCGGCTGATCGAGAAAAATGTCCGGCGTGCCGGCGTAAATAACGAGATCGTACCGTTCACCCTGGGCGCCAAGGCGCTCGACTATATATTGGGCGAAAGTCGGGATGGGCTTGTCAGCAAAGACCGTTATCTTCTTATCCTGCTTGATCTCAATCTGCCCGATATGTCAGGCATCACCATTCTCGAGAAGATCAAAAGCAATGAATATACGCGCCGCTTACCTGTGGTGGTTCTGACGACAACAGATGATGAGACAGAGATTCAGAAATGCTATGATCTCGGCGCAAACGTTTATATAACCAAGCCGGTGGATTATGAGGGCTTCGCGACTGCCATCAAAAATCTCGGCCTGTTCTTTTCCGTAATTCAGATACCTTGAAGGCATGATGGCTCTGCGCGTTTTGTATGTCGATGACGACCCGGCTCTGGCGCGGCTTTCAAGCCGCGTTCTGGGTCGCCACGGGATGGAGGTGGTTCACGCCAACTCCGTCGCCTCGGGCCTTGAACTTTTTCAAAACGGGCAGTTTGATGTGGTCGTTCTCGACCATTATTTCCAAACAGCGACGGGGATGGAATTTCTCGCCGCGATCCAGACGATACCGGCAAGGGCTCCGGTTCTCTACGTGACCGGGTCGAATGAGGCGCAGATCGCCATCGATGCGCTCAAGGCCGGCGCTGCGGATTATGTCATCAAGAATGTCGGAGATGATTTTTTCCCGCTTTTGCTGACCGCAATCGAGCAGGCATTGGAAAACCATCGCCTGCGCCAGACGAAAGAAGAAGCAGACCGTTTGCTGGTGAAAGCCAAGGAGCACGCGGAAATGATGGTGAAGGAAATGAACCATCGTGTGGCAAACAGCCTCTCGCTGGTGTCGGCCATGATCCGTCTGCAAATAAACACCGTGAAATCGCAAGAAGCACACACCGCGCTGCTGGAGACGCAAAGCAGGATCTCTGCCATCGCGGGGGTTCACCGTAGCCTCTATAACACCGCCAATGTGGGCCTCGTATCCCTCAATTCCTATCTGACCTCCATCATAGGTGACCTGTTCCAAGCGGTGCCTGGTGCGTCCTCCATCACGGTGGAGACGTCGCTTTGCGAGGTCGATCTCCAGGCGGATCATGCCGTTGCACTTGGTGTCATCATCACCGAGCTGCTCACCAATGCCGTGAAATATGCCTATCCCGATCAAACCGGGAAAGTGCGTGTCAACCTATCCGCACAAAACGGGCAGTACGTTCTCATTGTCGAGGATGATGGCGTCGGCGTGAAACAGGAAGCCACGCCGCGTGGCACCGGGCTTGGCACGAAGCTGATCATGGCGATGGCGCAAAACATAGGTGCTCGGGTCGAGCAGACTCATACCCATCCCGAACTCGAAAAAGGCACCCGTTTCGCGTTGGTGTGGAATGAGAAATAGCGGGTCTGCAGCTTGCCATGTCGGTTTTTTGCCGTTCGCCTTCCATGGTTCTTTTGCCAAGCGGACGCGGTAGTTTCCCGACCTCTGCAATGTGGTATTCAAAAGCCGGTCGGAAATCTTCTTTCTCATCGGTGGCAGTACCCGCATCAATGGCTAAGGAAGCGCCAGCCGGGGAGAGAAACGACATCTACCCGGCCTCGATCAGATTACTTCCTTCCAATGACCTTTCCGTCCGGAAGCCCAGCCTCAAGAGGCCGCTCCTCACCTCTGCCGCGTTCATGAACAAATCCCAGACGAGGCCGCTGCGATGATTTTCCATCATCGCAACAACCGGTCCCTGATTGATGGCCAGATGCGTCTTTGAAACCCACCCGGTCGCCGGCTGGAAGGCGTCCATTAGACCGAAACGGCCCATCAGCGTGCCATCATGCCATTTCAGAAAGCGGATGGCCGCTTGTTTCGATCGAACTGGGAGGAACGGCATGCTGGAGAGCGCAGCCGTTGGCGCAATGATCCCATGATCATCTGTCGGGGAATTGACGACATAACCCTTAGGCCCGTCACAGGCCGAAAGACCCCACCCGTCTTCCGGTGCGTAGCGGGTGCTGCAATAGCGGTAGTTGATCAGGCTATGCGCATGGACCTGCTCGAAATAATCGCTGCAATAGGCATCGCTCAGGCTGCGCGGATCCAGAGTGCAGAACGAATATTGCGACAGGAAAAGCGGGCCGCCATAGGGCTCGCCGAGAGGGAGCCTGACACCAAGATAGCTGGCACCGTTCCTGATTTTGCCGTTGCGCGCCCAGCCGGAGTGGTAGGATTCCGTCTCTATCGCATGTGTGGCCGATCCCGCCGCAAGCACATAGCAGACCAGAGCCTCGTTCCAACCCACGATCGGCAGATTCTTCGCCCAGCCGAACCGGGGACTCCAATGCCAGAAAAGGGGGCCGGGCTTTCCCTGGGTAAACCAGTCCCACTCCACCGCCTCCACGATGTCGGTCACGGACCGACGCAGATCGACTTCGCCTGATGTCTTTTCACCAAAGAACTCGCGGGCGCAGATAAGCGCCTGAACCAGAAGGGCAGTTTCGACGAGATCGCCACCGTCGTCAAACTTCGCAAATGGAATTGTCTTGCCGCCGGATGTGCGGACAAAATGCGGAAAGGCGCCGTGAAATCGCCTCACCGCACCCAGAGATCGCAACATAAGGTTTGCTCGATCGACTGCCGCCTGCCTTGTGATCCAGGAGCGGTAAACGCCGACGATGAGTGCTAGAAATCCGAAACCAACCCCCGATATAGACGTGATTTCGTGGATTGGCTGCCCGTCCGATCCCATGCGGTCCCTGGGAAGTCCGCTCTCGGGATGGCTACCTGACCAGAAATAATCGAAGGTACTGTGATGCAAGCCGTCAAGTTCAGTAGAAAATTCGTCCGTCAATTCCAACCTCGGATGATCCGCAGCAAAACCAGAAGAAGACCCGAAAATCCAGCTTATCCGACTCGGCCATTCGTTTCAGATACACACGGGGAAGTGGCCGAAATCGGGCTTCTCGGAGAAATCCGGAATGGCTTCTGCCTGGTGTTTCGGGAACATCGTCGGATAAGCTTGGTTGAAGTCTGCGACCACATCCGATCATATAAGATAGTTAGAGATCGAAGCATCCATGATCCTGTCAGTTTCCGACCTCAGAAAGACCTATCAAACGGCCGAAGGCACGATACCTGTTCTCAATGGCATCGATCTTTCCGTAGACGCTGGAGAGAGCCTTGCACTGACAGGTGAATCCGGCAGCGGAAAGAGCACGCTCCTGCATCTTGTTGGCGGCCTCGATCTTCCTGACAGCGGCACTATCATGGTGAATGGCCGCAGGATTACCGACCTCAACGACAGGGACAGGGCGATATTTCGCCGGCATGAAGTCGGTCTGGTTTTCCAGCAATTCAATTTGATACCGAGCCTTGATGTCGGCTCCAATGTCTCCTTCCACGCAAAACTCACGGGCCGTTTTGATGAGACATGGGAAAAGACGCTCACCGACGCGCTTGGCATTGCTGCGCTTCTCGGCCGTTATCCCGAGCAGCTGTCGGGCGGTCAACAACAGCGGGTCGCGATCGCGCGGACCCTTGCGGCACGACCACCGCTGATCCTGGCCGACGAGCCGACCGGCAATCTCGACGAGGCGACTGCTGATACCGTCGTCGACATCATGCTGCGGTTGACAAAATCGGCTAATATCGCACTTCTTCTCGTCACCCACTCCAGCCGCCTTGCCGCAAAACTTGATCGGCGCATTGTGCTTAGCGCCGGGAAGGCTTCGCAATGAACCCGACCGCCTTTAAGGCACTGCTTTCGCACTGGCGCCACAGGCCGCTGCAATTCTTGACGCTTGTCATGGGCGTGGCGCTCGCCACAGCCCTTTGGTCGGCCGTACAGGCTATCAATGCCGAGGCGCGTGCAAGCTACGACAAGGCCGCCTCGATGCTGTCTCAAAACCAGCTGGATCAGCTGGTGGCCAAAGAGGGCGGCACGATACCCATCGATATTTATGCAAAGCTTCGCCGGGCCGGCTTTGATGTCTCTCCGGTCATTGAAGGCCAATACCGGTTCGGAACCACGCGTATCAGACTTGTCGGGATTGACCCCTTGACGATGCCATCAGACCGAGCGCTCCTTCCCCCCTCGGACCGATCCGGACTGATCGACTTCATGACGGCGCCGGGTGTTATGATCGTATCGCCGGCGACAGCGGGCGCCTTAAAAGAGACAGCAGGTCTTTCCGTCAGAACGACCGCCAATGTTCCCGACGGGGCAGCGTTTGTCGACATCGCAACCGCCGACCGCATTCTCGAACGCCACGGCAAACTCAGTCGGATTATCATTTCCCCGTCACACGGCCGGAATGTTAGGGATATCGCGAACATCGCACCCGAACTGACGATAAGAGAGGCGGGCGGCCGGCCGGATGTTGCGCGGCTCACCGACAGTTTTCATCTCAACCTCACGGCATTCGGCTTCCTTGCTTTTGTCGTGGGCCTGTTTATCGCCTATTCCGCGACCGGTTTGTCCTTCGAGCAGAGGCGGGGAACGTTCAGAACCCTGAGGTCGCTTGGCGTCTCGCTTAGCGCGCTCACGATGATGCTCTTTATCGAAGTAACGCTTTTTGCGCTTTTGTCCGGCGGCCTCGGCGTCGTTCTGGGTTATGTCATTGCTTCTGCGCTCTTGCCGGGCGTGGCCGCGACGCTCGGCGGGCTTTACGGGGCGAGCGTTGCGGGCTCGCTTTCCATCAGGCCCGAATGGTGGCTGGCGGGCCTGGGCATGGCTTTGGCCGGCACGTGGGTTTCTTCGCTACAGCATCTCTGGCGCGTCTGGCGAATGCCGATATTGTCATCGGCGCACAGCAGGGCCTGGACCAGAGCATCGGCAAAAGGTCTGGTGCTGCAGGCAGCAATTGGAACATTCCTGATAGGGCTGTCCGTGCTTTTCATCTGGACCGGTGGCGGGCTCCTCGCCGGATTTGCGGTGTTGGCCACACTCCTGCTTGGTGCGGCATTTAGCCTTCCGCCTTTCCTCGCCTTTGTATTGAGAGCGGGCGAGCAGGCATCCGGGCACATACTTGCGCGATGGTTCTTTGCCGATACGCGCCAGCAATTGCCGGGACTTTCCCTGGCATTGATGGCATTATTGCTTGCACTATCGGCCAATATAGGGGTCGGCACCATGGTCTCGAGCTTTCGACAGACCTTTCTTGGTTGGCTGGACCAGCGGCTTGCGGCAGAGGTATATGTAACAGCACGAAACGAAACCGAAGCCGCACGACTACGCCAATGGTTTCCGGATCATACAAGAGCAGTCCTTCCGATTTGGAGCACGCGGGGCGAAATCTTAGGTCAACAGGTCCAGATTTTTGGTGTCGCGGATGACCCTACCTACAGAGACCATTGGCCTTTGATTGAGGGCAGGCCGTCAACCTGGGACGACATCGCAAGCGGGCAGGGCGCGCTCGTCAACGAGCAATTCTGGCGATCCGGAAAAGCGTCGCTTGGGCAAAAAATCAACTTACCGGGGGGCTGGAGCGCGACCGTCGTCGGCGTATTTTCAGATTATGGCAATCCGACGGGCCAGGTCATCATCGGTATCAACGCACTAGTTCAGCATTATCCGGACGTTGAAAAGCTGCGTTACGGCCTTCGCATTGCGCCAGAGGATATTGCGGATTTCCGTCAGCGACTGATCGACGACTTCGGGCTGCCGGAGACCAATATTGTTGATCAGGCCTCACTCAAGCGGCAATCAACAGCCATCTTCGAACAGACCTTTGCGGTGACCGGCGCGCTGAATGTACTCACGCTTGCCGTGGCGGGCTTTGCGATGTTTTCAAGCCTTTTGACGCTCGCCTCTTTGCGGTTGCCGCAACTGGCTCCGGTCTGGGCGCTTGGACTTCGCCGTCGTGATCTGGCATGGCTGGAGTTTGTCCGCGCGCTGGCTTTATGGCTCCTTACCTTCGTTGCCGCCATCCCTGTGGGGCTTGCATTGGCGTGGGTCCTTTTGGCAATTATCAATGTCGAAGCATTCGGGTGGCGTCTACCGATGATCCTGTTTCCCTTGGAATGGCTGAAACTCGGCCTTGTGGCGCTTATTGCCGCGATCATATCGGTTTTTATCCCGGTTCGGCGATTGGCGACAACGGCCCCGGCCGATCTTTTAAGGGTATTTGCCAATGAACGCTAAGCGCTTCGTCCCATTTCTTTACGCGTGTTTTGTTCTCATTCCGGCAGCAGCCCTTGGCCAGGGTTTTGCAGGCCTCGGGTCGAATGCAGAGGGCTTCAGCGTCCCACGCCGAGGCGTGCCGCTGGTTTTTCCGCAAGACCATGGACCACATTCAGATTTCAGGATCGAGTGGTGGTACGTCACCGCAAATCTGCAAACGGCAGATGGCGAACGGCTGGGTGCACAATGGACGCTTTTTCGGTCGGCGCTTCAACCCGGTGCGCGTGCCGGATGGGCCGATCCGCAGATATGGCTGGGCCATGCCGCGGTGACAACCGCTGGCCGTCACTATGTTGCCGAAAGACTGGCGCGCGGCGGCGTTGGGCAGGCCGGCATTAAGGCCGCGCCTTTCGAGGCGTGGATCGACAATTGGCAGATGAGGACGGAAACGACCGGCCTGGCCGATCCTCTCGACAAAATTGATTTGAACGCCAGCGGTCAGGGTTTTCAATACCAGTTGAGGCTTCAGGCGAACGGACCCTTGGCTCTTCAGGGAGACAGAGGTTTCTCCGTTAAATCGGCAGCCGGACAAGCAAGCTATTATTATTCCCAGCCATTCTACGAGGTCAGCGGTAGCGTCAACCTTGATGGCCACACCCAGCAGGTGAAAGGGAAAGCATGGCTCGATCGTGAATGGTCGTCGCAACCACTGGCCTCCAATCAGACAGGATGGGACTGGTTCTCCCTTCATCTCGCCTCTGGCGAAAAGGTGATGGCGTTCCGCTTGCGGGACGACAAGCAAGGATATTCTTCTGCCAACTGGCTTGCGGCCGACGGAAAAACAGTGCCTATCGATCCGGCAGATGTGCAGCTTACGCCATTGCGAATCGCAACTGTCAACGGCAGGCCTGTCCCGGTGGAGTGGAGCCTGAAGATCCCAAGTCGTGGCCTGGACATCAAAACATCAGCGCTTAACGACCAAGCCTGGATGTCGACCTCAACTCCCTATTGGGAGGGGCCGATCGAGTTCACGGGGAGCGTTTCAGGGCAGGGTTACTTGGAAATGACCGGATACTGAAATCCGCTTTTCAGAGTTGGCCCAGCAAATACATGGTGGACGTCAAACCAGCAGCCCCACGCCTGAAACTTTTTCTACAGTTATGGGAACAAAATCTTTGCTGACACATTTCACAGGCGTGCAATTTTCAGGACGCTGAATGACAGACGACACTCATTCCCGGCAGGACGCAAAAGACGCCGGAGAGCGTCTTGTCTCAGCCCATGCATCGGAAGATCCGTTCGCGGCAGCCTTCAAGGCAACCCGCATGCCGATGCTTATCACCGATCCTCGACAGCCCGATAATCCAATCATTTTCTGCAACAAGGCCTTCTGCAATCTGACGGGTTACGCCATTGAGGAGCTGATAGGGCGCAACTGCCGCCTTCTTCAGGGTCCGCAGACAGATCCGGAGGCGGTCAATAAGCTTCGTGAGGCAATCGCGTCGCAAAAGGATCTTGCGCTTGATATCCTGAACTACCGCAAGGACGGTTCGAAGTTTTGGAACGCCCTCTTTGTAAGTCCGGTGCGTGATGTTTCCGGTGAAGTGATATATTTTTTCGCCTCGCAACTCGACTTCACCAATATCAAGAGCAAGGAAGCTGAACTCGCCCGTGCCCGGCATATCGCCGAGGAAGAAGTGGCAATGAGAACGGCTGATCTGACCGAGGCGCTACGCGCTAAGACGGCACTGGTCCACGAAGTCGATCACCGGGTGAAAAATAATCTTTTGACGATTGCCTCAATCGTTAAGCTCCAGGCGCGAATGACAGACAGCGAGGTCGTCGAGCGGACACTCATGTCCGTGCTGAACCGCGTCGAAGCGCTAAGCACCGTTCAGCGCAAACTCCTGAACGATGAGGATGTGGGCCATTTCGATGTGGCGGATTTCGCCAACACCTTGATGCTGGACAAGATCGGGGCCCTGAAACGGACCGATATCACTCTCACGACGGACCTTCACGAGGTCGTGGTGCCAGCAACCAAGGCATCCCCTCTGGCGTTGATCATCAACGAACTCATTGGAGACGCGATTGGCCGGGGACTGAAAGAAGGCGGTGGTGAACTGCATCTGGAAGTAAAACGGCTCAACGGTCACTTCCTCATCCGGGTGGTTGATACGGTTGTCCCGGTGGAGGTGGATAGCGAACAAGCCGCCTTCAGCAAAAAGATGCTGGAAGCGTCACTAAAACAGTTGCGTGCAACGATCGTAAGGACCGTCGATAATCGCCGGACCGACGTTCAGGTCACGCTTTCTGTAAAAGACTGAAAGGATATCTGGTGAAAATCTTGATTGTTGAAGATGAGGCTTTGCTGGCTATGGAGCTTGAGAGCGAGGTGGAAGAGGCCGGCCACGAGATCGTCGGCGTCGCCGCTGAAAGCAAGCAAGCCCTATCGTTGATCGAAAAGACCTCGCCACAGTTCGCCTTTGTGGATATTCAGTTGCTGGATGGGCCCACAGGTGTCGACGTCGGCCGGCATCTTGCGTCCCGTTCTATTCCCTACGTCTTCGTTTCCGGAAATCTCAAGCGGATCCCTGAGGATTTTGCGGGTGCCCTTGGTGCGATCGAAAAACCTTACACCATGAACGGACTGCAAAATGCGCTGGAATTTATCGACACCATCGTAAATGGAGAGCCCCAGTCCGTCACCGTGCCGCCAAGCCTCGTTTTGTCACCCAATTTGCTCGCCGCTCTGTCAGCGTAAAGCGCATCCGGGATTAGGGATTGACCTTGAACTCACCATCTGAACGCATTGAAGCCGTTCGCAATTCTGGTTTGCTTGATGTTCAGGGCCAATCCGAATTCCAGGATATTATCGAGGTTGTGAAAGCCGGGCTGAAATGTCCGGTGGCGCTGATTTCCATTCTTGATGAGCATCGGCAAGTCTTCATCGCCCATCTCGGCCTTCCGGAAAAATGGGCCGAAGCGGCGGAGACGCCGCTGACGCATTCCTTCTGTCAGCACGTGGTTCGCGACAAGATACCCCTTATCATCGGCGACGCGACACTCCACGACCTCGTCAGGGACAATCTCGCCATCGCCGATCTCGGCGTGATTTCATATATGGGTGTTCCGGTCACCATGCCGGATGGCCTGGTCATCGGTGCGCTCGCGGCAATCGACGGAGAGCCGCGAAACTGGGCCGAAAGCGAGCTGGAACTGCTGAGCCGGATCGGGCGTATCGCATCCAATCAGATTGCCACCTTCCTCTCCGAGCGTCGATGGGAAACACTCTTTCAACAGCTGGAAGAGGGCATCGTCGTCGGCTCCGTCATCCGCGATCTTGAAGGATTGATCATCGACTGGCGGTTTGAAACCATCAATCCGGCCTGGAGTGTCCTCCTTGGCTTGCCCGGAGATAATGTCCCCGGCCAAACGATGCGCGATGTCTTCCCGGATTTCGAGGAGGAATGGATTTCCGATGTCGCAGAAGCAATGGAGACCCGGCAAAGCAAGCGTTTCACACGAAAGATTCGCTCCCTGGATCGCTGGTTCGACGGCTATGTGCAGGCGACCGGCAACGACAAATTCGTCATCATCTTCGTCGACGTCACCGATCGGATGCAGGCGGTTGAGGCCTTACGCAACAGCGAGACGAAATTGCGACTGATCGTCGAAGGTGCCAAGGATTACATCATCCTGACGCTCGACGAGAAAGAACGCATCACCAGCTGGTTTGGCGGCGCCGAGGAAACTTTCGGCTTGCCGGAAGCGAAAATGCTCGGCAGACCGTTCGAAGACATTTTTACACAGGAAGATCGGGCGGCGAATATACCGCAGCTTGAGATCGACACGGCGGCTCGCGACGGTGTTGCACTTGATCGCCGATGGCATCTCGCCGCCGATGGTACGCGGGTGTTTCTCGATGGCACCATACGTCCGATGCCCAATCATTCCTCGTCCCATCTTTCAGGCTTCATCAAGGTTGCGAGAAACGCGACAGCACAAAAGCTGTCAGAGGACCGGCAGCTCGCATTCCTCGAGTTGGGGGAAAAGATCCGCGAACTCGACTCCGTCGCCGACGTCGCTTTCGCAGCTGCGGAAATTATGGCTCGAAATCTGCAAGGGGCAACGCGGGCGGGTTATGGCATCGTCGATCCCATCGCCGAGACCGTGGAGATGCTACCCGACTGGCGTGCCCCCGGCATGTTCACCGTTGCCGGCCGGCATCATTTTCGTGATTATGGTTCCTATATTGAAGACCTGAAGCGTGGCGAACTGGTCATCATAGCTAACGTCGCGACGGATCCAAGAACCTCGGGGTCAGCGGCCCTTTTGAACTCTCTGGGCATTTCCGTGCTCGTCAACGTCCCGATCCTTGAACGGGGCGCTTTTGTCGGCGTCATGTTTGTGCATTACGAAAAGCCGCACGAATTTTCTCCAGAAGAACGGGATTTCGTGCGGACCATTGCCGATCGGACCCGCGAAGCAATATCGAGGATCCGTGCGGAACAGGAGCAACAGGTTCTCAACCATGAAATAAGCCATCGGCTGAAGAACACGATGGCGATGGTTCAGGCAATCGCGACCCAGACCCTTCGACCCGTCACCGACAGGGCGCCCGTCGAAGCCTTTGTCAGCAGGCTGCATGCACTTTCAAAAGCGCATGAAGTGCTGCTCAATCACGACTGGTCATCGGCGCGCATGATGACCGTGATCGATTCCGTGCTTCGACAACTCTCCCTGCCAGATCGTTATCGTCTTTCAGGTTCGGACCTCGAAATCGGTCCGCGGACTGCGCTCAGCCTTGGGCTTCTCATGCACGAGCTCGGCACCAACGCGCTTAAGTATGGTGCCTGGTCGAGCGACGCTGGAAAGGTCATCGTGACGTGGAGGGTCGAGCCCGTCGGTGGGGACAGCACGCTTGTTGTCGAGTGGAACGAGCAGGATGGTCCCCCGATGGTGCTGCCGTCGGGCAAAGGGTTTGGATCTAAGCTCATCCGCATGGGCCTCCTGGGAACCGGGGGCGTCGAGATCAATTACGATCCTGACGGACTGCGCGTCACCATGCAGGCGCTGGTTTCACAGCTGGGACAATAGCGTTTGCCATAATCGCACCAGCTACAGGCGAGGCACTTTGGCTTGCGGCCTCGAACGATAGCAGCCCCAGGTGTCTGCGACACCTGGGGCTGCTTTTCATTTTGACCGGAGCAACGCTCGACGGCGCCCGCCATCTACGTCAGCGGTGCTTCCCGGAGCGAAGCAGGACCAGACTGCGTTCGACCAGATCATACGGAGAATCCCCTACCTTCCGCTCTTCCAGGAAAGGGTCGGCGGTGGTCAGCACTTCAAACCAGCCGCCCTCAACCTCGGGCAAGGCGAACGGCACGTGCCCGTCATGTGGATTGAAGAGGATGAGAATGTCGTCCCAGCCCTCTTCCTCGTCATGATCACGGGAGACGCGTAGACCGATGGTGGTCGCGCCGGGGTCGGCCCACTGTTCCTCCGTCTGTTCGGTCGCAGCGGGATTGTACCAGGTAATGACCATGCCATCACGCCAATCGTCGCGCCTCAGGATGGAATGAGAATGGCGCAACGCGATCAGTTTGCGGACGAAATTGCGGAGTTGGTCGGCGCTTTCAGGCAGATCGTCCCAATGGACCCAGCTGAGTTCGCTATCCTGACAATAGCCGTTATTGTTGCCCATCTGGCTACGGCCGAATTCGTCGCCTGCCAGCAGCATGGGCGTCCCGTGAGAGAGGAACAGCGTCGCCAGGAAGTTACGCTTCTGGCGATCGCGCAGCGCAATGATTGTCTCATCGTCCGTTGGGCCCTCGACGCCAAAATTGAAACTTCGGTTGTCGCCATGACCATCCTTGTTGTCTTCCCCGTTGGCCTCATTGTGTTTGTCGTTGTACGAGACAAGATCGTTAAGGGTGAAGCCATCGTGGGCCGTGAGGAAATTGACGCCCGACCAGGGGCGGCGGCCGCGCCTGTCATAGACGTCACCGGAACCAAGAATTCGTGCGGCGAAATCCGGAGTGGTCCCGTCTTTATCCCGCCAGTAGTCGCGCACGGTATCGCGGTACTTGTCATTCCATTCGGCCCAGCCGGGAGGAAAACCGCCTACCTGATATCCGCCGGGGCCGATGTCCCAGGGTTCACCGACCAGCTTCAAACGCGACAGAACCGGATCCTGCCCAACCGCATCGAAGAAGCCGCTGCGCTGGTCAAAACCTTCAGGCTCGCGCCCGAGAATTGTTCCAAGATCAAACCGGAAGCCATCGATCTCCATCTCTTGCGCCCAATAGCGCAGAGAGTCCGTGATCATCTGCAGTACCCTGGGGTGGGATGTATTTATCGTGTTTCCGGTGCCGGTATCATTGATGTAATACCGGGCCTGATCCGGCATCGTGCGATAATAAGAGAAGTTGTCGATACCCCTGAAGGAGAGCGTCGGCCCCATCTCATTGCCTTCGGCTGTATGGTTGTAGACGACATCGAGAATGACTTCGATACCGGCATCGTGAAATGCGCGAACCATGTCGCGGAAACCATCAACGCCGCGAGGGCCAAAATATCGGTTGGCCGGCGCGAAGAAAGCCAGCGTGTTATATCCCCAGAAGTTCTTCAAACCTTTGTCCAACAAGTGGGCGTCGTCCGGGAACCAGTGGATCGGCAACAGCTCGATGGAGGTGATGCCAAGGCTTTTGACATAATCGACAATGTTTTTATGACCGAGGCCTTCGAAAGTCCCGCGAAGCTCTTGCGGAACAGCCGAGTGTAACTGCGTGAAGCCTTTGACATGGGTTTCGTAGAATATCGTCCTGGACCACGGAATTTCAGGGCGGGTTACGAGAGCACGTTTCTCTGTAGATCCGACAATCCGGGCTTTGGGAACAAACGGCGCGCTGTCGGTTTCATCGAAGGATAAGTCCTTGTCCGCACTGTTTATTACATATGCAAACTGGGGCTGTCCCCACTCGATTTCCCCTACGAGGTCGCGAGCGTAAGGGTCAAGCAGAAGTTTATGAGGGTTGAAACGGTGGCCGCTTTCCGGATCGAACGGCCCGTAGACACGATACCCATAAAGCGCGCCGGGTTTCAGGCCCGGCACGTAGCCATGCCAAACCTCGTTGGTATACTCGGGAAGTTCGATCCGCTCGATTTCCGTCTTTGCATCCTCTGCAAACAGGCAGAGTTCCACCCGCTGCGCATGCGCGCTGAATAGCGCGAAATTCACGCCGTCATTGTCCGCAATCGCGCCCAGCTGACGATGGTCGCCGGGGCCGATACGGGAATATCTGCTGATCATTTTTGCCTCTGAAAATACTAATTTGGAAAAGGCGGTGTCCCAAGCGCTTCGGAACATGCAATCGCTTGCCGGTCAGCGGTCGCCTGAACTCGACACAAGGGTTTCTGCCTGCCAGAACAGTTAACCCTTGTGAGGATCCCGCGACCCGTTACGCTGCTAGTCAGGATTTTCCGTAGAAATGTCGTTTGGAAGGGGTGCCTCGACCGGCCCGAATTCAGCCGCCCATTCCGCGCTGGCGGCGTGCCATTGTTCTTCGTCCTGTCCTTCAGGCCGTCCGGCCTGTTCCCAGAGTTCGTAAGCGCGCTTTGAGATCCATTCCTCGCGGTCGGTACCCATATCGTTCTCCCGTAGCATTGAACATCGATGTCGTGTCCAACACCGCTTGCCGACGAAAGTTCCGCGGATATCAAACATCGACGCAGGCAAAGGGCGGCGCAGGTGGACCCAATTTATCCGCGGACACCGCATCCGTGATCGAAGACGCTTGAACGAGTGTCATCAGCAAGACGCGGGTCGGGTTCTTTACACCAAGTAAGCGTCGGAGGCTGAACGGAAGGACCCACGCGGTGTGACCGAGGTTGGCGACAGAGCTTTCGTCCATTCGGCAGCAACTGGCTCTCGCAGCCGGGTCCGGCCTGCAACCGGTTTTATTGTCTGGAGAAACTCGCCACAAGCAAGGTCAGCCAGCCACTTTTCGAAGGGATATCTCGATCTCGCCGCCGCAATAGGCTTCACCATAGTCTTCAAAACTCCGGCGGCTCAAGTCTTCCAGAGGCGTCATACCGTTCACTCGCGTTGCAAGGCTCTGAATGACTGGCGAAGTGTCATCTATGATCTGCCTGATAGTCGGGAAGCGGTCAGCCATAGTCCCCCAGAGAATTGCGGTTACAATATCGGCGACGCCGGGACTTTCGGTTCCGAGCAAAAAGCCGGTATCCGCTCTCAGGCCATTCCTTGTTCCGTTATTCTCGAAAATGCGCACCCATTTCTGCAAACGAGGGACGAACTTTTCCCACTTTTCAGGTGTCCACATCTCGCGCCCACCGTCGAGCGTCAATTCGTCAAGAACGTCGTTGGCATCGTTCACGAGTTTGGCGGTGAGCGCGCGGCCCTCGAAAGTTTTCGGCAGGAGATCCAGCCGCTCACCAAGATATATTGCGATTGCAGGCATCTGGGAAATTGCGAAACGTCGTTCGCGGTCAATCAAAACCGGCGGCCCCATGAAGGCGACCGGCTGTTTTCCCGGCTCACGGCCCATAATCTCTTCGATCTCATCAACAGGGTGTTCGTCCCAGGAGCTTCCGCCATACGCCAGAATTCCGCGAATAAACTGACCTCGAAACGGAACTGGCCAGTAATAGAGTTCGAAGCTGTTCATGTCGCAGTACCTCCTCGTGCGATGCACTAACGAAGCGGGCGGTCGCCAGTTCCGGTAGAGCTAGTTCAGATCGACGCACGGTAGTCGCAAGGGCACAATGTCCGCGACGAAAGACATGTCTCGTCGCGACGCGGCGCTATGTCTAATCCTGGCAAACCTGAAGCAAGGTCACCAGCGTGGCACAAGTCTCTCATATCGCGGATCAAACAGCTTCATGTATGCCGTATCGTCGCGTTCCTTCGAACTGCTTTTTTCATAAAGTGCCGCAAGGGACGCAAGTTTTTTTCTGTCCAGTGATACGCCAAGCCCGGGGTTTTCCGGCAAGCGAAGTTTCCCGTTGCGGAAAGTGAAGGGGGTTCCCTCCGTTACGTCGGTAGCGGTCCATGGGTAGTGCGTATCGCAGTCGAAGGTGAGATTTGGTGTCGCGGCAGCGGCGTGGACCATCGCGGCGAGGGTGATGCCCAAATGTGAGTTCGAATGCATGGAAAGGCCAAGGCCCAGCACTTCGCAGGTTTTTGCAAGATGAGACGAGGCCCGAAGTCCGCCCCAGTAATGATGGTCCGAAAGAACTATATTCACTGCCTTTTTCTCAAAGGCATCCGCAATGTGATCGAACTCGAGTACGATCATATTTGTCGCAAGGGGAATTGAGGTTGCAGCCGCTACTTGCGCCATCTGGTCCATGCCCAAAACAGGATCTTCCAGATATTCCAGAACGTTTTCAAGTTTGCGCGCCACATAGATCGCGGTCTCGACGGTCCAGGCGCCGTTTGGATCAATTCGCAAAGGATGACGCGGGAAGGCTTCCCGAAGTTTCAGCATTGTCTCTATTTCAAGGTCGGGGTGGAGCACTCCTCCTTTTAGTTTCAGTGACTGGAAGCCGTATTTTGCGACCATCCTGCGAGCTTCGCCAACCATCTGGTCCGGTGTCAGGATTTCCCCCCATTCGTCTGGCTCCTCGCCGATATGCGCCGCAAACTTGAAAAACAGATAGGCACTGAAAGGTACACTCGTCCGGACAGCACCGCCGAGGAGATCGCACACCGGGCGGCCCAGGATCTTGCCCTGAATGTCGAGACAAGGAACTTCAAAGGCCGAAACAACGACATCCGTGAGCTTGTGGTCAGCAACAGCCGATTTGGCATTGATCCCACCAGTGCCCGGCAAGGCGGCGAAAATACGCGATTTCATTTCATGCAGATGAAACGGATCCAGTCCGACAAGTGCGGGAGCCGCGCATCGTAAACCTTCCAGTGCCTTGATACTTCCATAACTTTCCCCAAGGCCAACCGTACCGTCATCGCAGACGACTTCGATGATGGTGCGCAGTGCATACGGTTGGTGCACACCTTTGCAGTTGAGCAGAGGGCGGTCTGGAATTGCGACCGGTGTTAGTTGAATTTCGGCTATCCGCATCAAAAAGCTCCTTGTTCCCACCAGCTAGACGCGGCCATCATGGCATCTTCCAGTGGCGGCAGTTCAGGATGCCAGTGGCGTTCCCACTCCAGACTGAGGGGAATATGTCTTTCATCCGGTTTTAATATTGAAAGCAGTTGCGCCATCGGAAAATCGCCGTGGCCGGGCATTACATAGCGCCGTTGCCCATCGTTATCGGTCGTGCTGTCCTTGACGTGCAGATGGACCACGTTTCTTTCGATATGACTCCAGAGGGTTTTGAGATCGGAGCCTTGGACCCAGGTATGGTGAGTGTCCCACAATATTCGGGCTGCCGGCACATGTTCGACGAAGGCGAGGAGTTGGCCGAAATCCGCCAGGGCATCGTGTGTCTCGATCATCAGATCGACACTCAGTCCGCGTGATCGCCGCACAGCGTCCCATTCGTTCAGCAGCGCCGCTGCATATGCCACCTCGTCCGGCCCCGGTTGCTTGCCTCCGTCGAAAATCCGCAGATAGGCGATGTTGGCAGCCTCTGCCCAGGCAAGGAAGGGTTCGATGGCCAAAAGATCCGTGCTGCCAAACAGGCGAACGGAAGTGTCGAGGGCGGCGACCCTGAGATTGCGTTCTGTCAGGAAGGCCGCAAATGCAGCGGGGGTGCCAAACTCGGCGGTGAGCGCCGGAATGAGGTCGATTGTGCCGGACAACGCGCGCAATTCCACGCTTGCGATACCATGACGCTCCGCGAGATCGGCCGCTTCGCGCAGGCTGAGTTCAGAGCAGCCGAGTGTCGAAAAACAATAATTGAAAGCTCTCATGCCATGCGCTCCATATCCCGCTTGTGGACCGGGTGAAGCGGGGCAAGCCCCGCGACGAAACGCTCGATCTCCGTGATGGCTAAATCGGAAAGCGCCCGCAATTCATTGCCCAACGCCCCGGCAATATGCGGGGTAAGCACGACGTTGGGCAAATCGTAAAGTGGGCTATCCGTCGGCAAGGGTTCCGGTTCCGGCGTATCGATCAGAACACGCAGCCGTCCGGAAAGCGCCTCGGCCAACAATGCGTCATGATCGACCAGCCAGCCGCGCGCCGTATTGATGAAGATCGCGTGATCGGCCATCAGCGCCAGTTCACGAGCACCAATCATGTGGCGGGTTTCGGGCAGGATCGGCGCGTGCAGGGAGACCACATCTGACCAGGAGAGAAGCTCGTCGAGCTCCATTTTGGCAGCACCAAATGTGGTCGCGTCTTCCGCTGAAAGAAAGGGGTCGTAGACGGCGATCTCGAATTTTCCGCGCGCCAGCATCTCCATGACCAGCCGTCCAATCCGTGATGCGCCGACGATGCCGACCTTGCGTGAATAATTGCCGAGATAGGGCAGGCTCATGCCCCGTCTGCTGCCAAAGCCACCGGTCCCGCGCTCTGCCCGATGCTCGTCTCGCAGTCGAAACACATCCTTGCCGCACATGATGATCGCCGCGTAGGTAAACTCGGCAACCGGAACGGCCATGGCCGATGCCGCCGTGGTGATAAGGATGTCGGATCTTTCCCAGAATTCAGCAGGTGCGACGGTACGAACCGATGATGCGGCGTAGGCAACCATCCTGAGCTTTGGCGCACGGGCGAGGCGTTCACGCGTCAGGGACGGCGTACCCCAGGCGGAGAGCAGAATATCAGCATCGGCCAGAGCTTCGGCCCCCGCAGCCGTATCGAAATCCGTATACGGGAAACCCGGGATGATATCGGCAATGGCATTCAGCCGTGCCCATTCGCGCGAACCCAAAAAACCTCCAGGAAGTTCGTCGCGCATGGCAATCAACAGCCGTGGTTTGTCTTGAGATTGTCTCATGGTCGTACCGGACTTGAAACAGGACGAACCTCGATGCGGCTGACGTCAACTTCGATCGACCGAGAACCGGGCGGCAGGATCACATCGAGGAAAAGTTCAGGAGGGGCTTCACCTGGCCTGAGTTTCAGGGGAGGGGTCCTCAGCGCCCCGCGCCATCCGGTAGCAGGGAAAGGAAAAAATGTGCCGTCCTCCGAACGGAAAGGCGCAAGTGCCACTGCCTCCTGTCCATCAGCTGCAACATCTTTAAGACGGAGCGATAGTCCCCATACCGCCTCATGCGCTGGCACTTCTGCATCACATATGGCTTCAACCCATACGCCAGTGCCGGGATGGACTAGCCGTCCGCCGAGGCGGTGGCTCTTCTCACCTATTCCCGTGACTGTCAGGCCTGAAAAATCCGATGCCAGATTGCCTGCTGGATTGTTCACCGGATCAAAACGATCGTCTTTCGCCAAGATACGGGCAGGCGCTTGTGGCACGATCCTCTCCAGATAGGTGGAAAGCAGCTTTCCGACGGCGAAAGCGCCTGCCACCGCAAAATGGGTGCCGTCGTCGGAATAGCCGGGATAGGGCTCCCCGAATTCATTTTCGGGATCGATCCATGCCGAGTTCCAGTCGAAGACATGGCAGTTGGGATGATCCGCGGCGAATTCGACGCTCTGCCGGTTGATCCAGTGCGCCTTTGCCCGCTCCGCACCTCCGGCCGGCCATTTCCCAATACCACGGGCAAGAATCGGAAGCAGGATCACGGTCTTGCCGGCGTTGAGCAGGGCCGATGCGATCCTTGCGCGCGTATCAGCGATTGTCTGGCGGGTTTCGATCATCATGTCATTGGTGCCGGCATCAACGATGATTAGATCGAAATCCGATCGCAGCAGTCGCGGCAGCCGCCTTTCGATCTCGATTGCCTTCTGGCCGGAAACCCCGAAATTGAGGCCGGTGAAGAATCGGCTGACACCCGGCCTGTTGCTTGGCTCCCAGCCGGGTGGCACGGATGCATCATGGTGAACCGGGCAGCAAAGCCTGCCATGCGACAGGACCTCGGCCCAGCTCATCCAGCCGCGTGCCGATGTGGCAAGCGATCTGGCGTCGCCAAAATGGTTCTGCTGGACGAGCGAGGTGCCGAGAATGGCAATCCGGCTCGCCCTTGGAAACGACACGGACATGGTTTCACCGGGGATCAGGAGAAAAGGACGCCACCATTGATGTCGTAGCAGGCGCCGGTGACATAAGCGGCATCGTCGGACGCGAGGAAGGCCACCAGACCGGCAACGTCTTCGCTCGAGCCTTCGCGCTTTAACGATGTGGCGCCTGCCACCCTTTCACGCACTTCGGGTTTGGTGAAGGTGTCGTGGAAAGTCGTCGAGATCATGCCGGGGCAAACGGCGTTGACGCGGATATCAGGGCCGATCTCCTTGGCAAGTCCGCGCGTGAACGTCATCACCGCGCCCTTGGAGGTCGCATAGGCGAGAGCGCCCGGGCCACCGCCATCACGGCCGGCCTGCGACGCGAAGGTGACGATGGCGCCGCCCTTGGCCATTTGGGGCAATGCGGCCTTGGTGGTCAGAAACAGCGATGTCAGATTGACGTCGAGGACCTGATGCCAGAAGGCCGCATCCATCTCTGCGATTGTCTTGCGCGCGACCAGGCCGCCGGCAACATGGACGAGGCCATGGATCTCGCCGAATTTGTCGGCCGCCATGGATATGGCCGCTTCGACCTCGGTTGCTTTCGTGAGGTCCGCTCTGATCGCCAGAGCCGAACGGCCAAGTTTTTCGATTTCGGTAACGGCTGTAGCCGCACCATCGGCAGCACCATTATAGGTAAGAACGACATTGGCGCCTTCCTGCGCAAAACGGATGGCACATGCCCGGCCGATATCGCGGCCGGCACCGGCGACAACAACGGTCTTATTGTTAAAACGCTGCATTGGAAAACCTCGTATGGTTAGAACTGTTTGGGAAGTGAGAGCTTGAAGCGCTCGTCATCGACATCGCTGAAGTAGATGTCGGTGGAAAAACCCTGATCGTCGATGAAGCTGAAGATGCGCTTCGGCTCTTTCAGGCTGTAAGGCACCAGAAGGGTGACAAGGCGATGCCGGGTGGCGGCCGGAACCGTGGCGCAGACATGGTGGTGAATGTCGAGGCCTTCGAATTCCTTCGGATCGATATCGGGAAAACCTTCCACGGCGCTGATTTGCGGCGTGCCGGCCGAAGAATAGACGAACTGTCCGTAGAAACCGGCTTTCTGGCCAATGTAGCGGAAGCTTGACCTGCCGGTCTGCGGTGCCGCGAGCGTATGGCAAAGCCATTGCAGTTCCTGGGGTTCGGAACATTCCACCTCGTCGACAATCACGAAATAGCTGTCATTGACGAAGTGGGTTTCGCGCTGCACCTTTTGAACCAGCGGGTTCGCAACCTGATAGGCGGCGGTTGCATCGCCGACGATGCAAACATGGCCGGGCTTTTCCTCCACCGCGACGATTCGTCCGGCGGCGCGGCGCGCCAGCGCCTTGTCCTTTTCCGCATATTGGCCTTTGCCGCCGATCAGCACGGCGTTTTTCGACCGTGTCTGACGCCGCCAGCTCAGATGCATCTGCGAATTGAACGCCACATAATAACCGGACTGGATCGCCAGATCCTCGCCATGGGCATAAAGCACAAAGGCGTTCTGGTCGCCGTGACTATGGCTGAGTGAGCCATAGGGGCTGGATTTGAAGACGAACTGCAGGTGCCGGTCCGGGTCTTCCATGTGTTTCTGGATGGTCGCCCAACCGATATCATCGAAAACGGCGAGTGCCGGCAAGTCGGCGGGCGACACGGCTTCCACCTGCCGGTAATCGTGGCGATAAACGAGATCGTCGAAATTAAGATCCCACCAACCGTAATTGTAAAACGCCATTTCAGTACCCGTCGCATCGGCCTTGATGTGATCGAAATACCATTGGTAGTGGCCATTACCGGTGACGCCGGCGAATTGCCGTACGTTGTATCCCAGCTTCAGGCCAGGAAGATCGCCGAGCGTGGAGTCGTCCCCGAAGTTGGCGCGACGGGTTCCCGGCGCCTTGGTGTAAAGCGGGAAGCGGCCGGTATTCTGGAAAAAGGGCCGCTGATAAAGGTCGTAACCGATATAGGAACGGATAAGATTGGCGGCCTCGATGAGATAGGCCATGCCCGTCATCCAGTAATGCGGACCTTCCGCCCAGCCGCCATCGGTCCCGGCCCATGGCGAATAGAGCGTGGCGAGGAATTCGACGGTATAATCGAGCCATTCTCCGGCCTCATCGCTTTCTCCCTGAAGGGCGATACAGGCCGGTGTCAGGACTGCCGAAAGCGAACGCACCGCATGGCTGTCATAGGGAAAGACGTGAATGCGGGCATGTGCGATGACATGATCGGCAACTTCCCGCGTCCGTTCAAGAAGAACAGACCGAACGGTCCTGCGTTCGTCTTCGCTCAGATGGTCGTATAGCCAGTCATAACCCCAGGCGAGTGCGACCACGACACGGAACCCAGCCTCGTCATTATAGGCGCGCGAGGTCGCCCCTTTCGGATCCCAAGCGGCGACGGCCAGCAGCCATTTGCGGGATGCATCGAGAAGATCGTCGCGCCCGAGCACACGGCCGGCGATGGCCAGGTGCCGGATCGCATAGATCACTTCCTGGCAATCGATATACATCTGCCGCCAGAGCGTGGCGACACGCATGTTGTTGGGATAGGGCTGCGGTTCCGGCATGACCGGCCGTTCAAGCCAAGGCTCTACCGATTTTTCGTAAAATTCAGCCCAGCCGCAATGGTTGGGGTCCTTCGCAACGGCAGCGGCGAAGGCGCTCAATTGATCGGAGTTGAGCCACAGCCGGGGATGGCTGGTTTGCGCGGCGGCGTGGCGGGCAGACCTGCAGGGCAGCGGCGTTTTTGGCAGTGCGGCACCGATCTCGAAACTGCGCACGGCGCTCCAGTTGGAATGCGCCGTTGCGGATTTCTGATCCCACAGCGCGTAGCACCAGTGATAGTGGCCCTCCGGCAGCGCTCCATCCGGTGTGAAGAAATTCCAGGCGAGATCTTCGAATACGAGCGTTTTTTTGTCCGCAAATCCGGAATCGGTCGAAATGCGCAGCACGTAACGAGCGCCGTCGTCGATATCGGGTAGCCATGAGAAGCGCGGAGGGTTCTCCGTCGGCTGTGCTTCTTCGCTCGGCTCGTAGCCAATGGTCAACGAGCCCGGGCGGGGTTCATCGAGAAGTGTCTGTCTGGAGATGGCCGGGGCAGAGGGACGCATTGCGCTCTAACTCCTATAAAAACAGATGGGAAAGGATGGCGGCGATAAAGCCGCCATCGCGGTCGGAGGGTTTATTGCGCCGCCTTGTACTGGCGGTCATAGGCCGATTGCATCATCTTGATGACCTCGTCGTAACCGAGGGCGCTGAGGCGCTTTTTGTAGGCGTCCCAACCGGTATCGACATCCTGCGCGCCGAGAATCCAGGTCTGTTGCATTTCGGTCATGTAAGTTAGGATGCTCGGCCAGTAGCGGTCGAAGGTCGCCTTTTCCTCGGCGTTCAGGGAAACGCCCATGAACTCGTCCTTAAGGCAGTTGCACTTCTCGTACATGTCGATGCCTTCAAGCGCGATCTTGTTCGTCCACTGCCGCTCATATTCGTAATCCATCCAGTATCCGCGCGGGATCGCCGCACCGACCGCCCACAACTGGGCATTGACCGGATCCTTGTTCTCGAGGACTTCCTTCTTGAACTGCGGTTTGCCATCGATCATTTCGTAGGTCAGACCCTCAACGCCGAAGTTCGACAGGATGCGGCCCTGCTGCGAGAACCAGAAGTCGAAATATTTGATGGTTTCGACGGGGTGTTCGTTGGTCGCCGAGATAGCCCAGCCGACGGGCTGCACACGCAGACGGCGGGAATCCTCGAAACGGTCACCTGACACCGTCTTGGGCGGCAACATCGGCTTTAGCGCAAAACCTTCGATCTTCGGCGACAGGGCGTCGTTGTAGGTCGAGGTGCTGGCAAACCAGTCATGTGTCATGCCGCCGAGGTTGTTGCCCAGGAGATATTCACGCGAGCGGGCGCCGCGGGTGAATATTTCCTTGTCGATGAGGCCTTCCTTGTACCACTTGGCGACATTGGAAATACCGGTCTTGTAGTTTTCTTCCGCCCAGGGGTGACGCAGTTTTCCGTCATAGACGGCAAAGTCGCCATAACGCTCGGATCCCGAAACGCGCGCGTCCCACAGATTGATGAGGCGGACGGCGTCGATTTCCTCACGGGCAAAATAAGGCACTTCATCCTTGAGGCCATTGCCGTTGGGGTCCTTGTCACGGAAGGCTTTCAAAACCTCGTAGACCTCTTCCGGTGTTTCCGGTTGCTTCAGCCCAAGCTTGTCGAGCCAGTCCTGGCGGATGAACCAGCCGCGCGAGAACTTGCCATCAGGCACATAGGGAATGAAGTAAAGCTTGCCGTCCGGTCCGGAGATGGCGTTGCGGATTTCCTTGTGGCTGTCAAAGAACGCCTTGAGGTTGGGGGCGTTTTCCTCGATCAGCTCATCGAGCGGAATGAATGCGCCCTCCAGCCCGTAACGGATGAAGTCTTCCTTCAAGCCGCCGGTGGCGTCGCCGCCAACGATATCGGGAAGGTTGCCCGAAGCGATCAGAAGATTGAAGGCATCGCGGCTGCTGGTGGTCGCCAGCGACGCCACGTTGCGGACATGAATATTAGTGATTTCCGCGGCCTTCTGCTCCACCGGCCATTTTTCCGAATAGACGTATTTGTCGCGGAAGTGGAAATGGATCGTCAGTTCCAGCGGGTCCTGGGTGATCTTGCCCGTATCCTGTGCCAATGCTGGCATGGAAAGGGTTGCGGCTGTCATCAACGCCAGTAGGGGCGCGCCTTTTCGTAGTGCTCTCACAGGTTCTCCTCCCTTGTGCTGCTACTCTTTGACCCCACCCAGCAGGATTCCTTTGGTGAAATACTTCTGCGCGTAGGGGTAAATGATGAGGACTGGAATGATCGACGCGATCATGATCGCCGATGTCACCGTCTCGAACGAATAGTGGGCGGTGAGCAGGCTCGAGGCGAATTCGTCATTCGAATTGAGGTCGACGATGACACGCTTCAGATAGACCTGAAGCGGAATTTTCTCCTCGCCGCGCAGCAGCACCATGGCCCAGAAATAACCGTTCCAGCGCGACACGATGCAGAACAGCGCGACGGTGACGATTGCGGGTTTCGACAGTGGAATGAATACCTTCCACAGCAGCTGCAATTCGCTGGCGCCATCCATCTTGGCGGCCTCTTCGAAGGATTTCGGCACGGCTTCGAAAAAATTGCGCAGCAGAATGACGTTGAAGGCGTTTGCCGCAAACCCAAGAATGATGCCGAAGCGGCTGTCGAGAAGCCCGAGATCGCGCATGTTCAGGAAGAAGGGGATCATGCCTGCGTTGAACCAGAGCGTAAACGCGATGGCGATGTTGAAGAAGGTGCGGCCACGCAGGCGTTTGCGCGAAAGTGCATAGGCTCCCGGGATCATGATCACCAGGCTCATGAGGGTACCGCCGAAGGTGTAGATGAAGGTGTTGCCATAGGCGACCCAGAACATCCTGTCGGACAACACCCGGTCATAGGCGGCAAGCGTGACATCTACGGGCCAGAGCGTGACGCGGCCGGCTGTGACGGCGGCACCCGAGGAGAGCGAGACCGACAGGACGTAAATGAAGGGATAGAGCGTCGACAGGACGAACAAGCCGAGAAGAATGGCGTTTGCCCAGCCGAAAATCTTGTCGCCGCGGGAATAGAGATTGAAGTTTGCCATGTTTCAGTTCCTCACCACAGCGATGTCGAAGAGACTTTTCGGCTGATGCGATTGGCCGAATAGACGAGGACGAAGGCGATGACGGCGTTGAACAGGCCGGCGGCCGTCGCCAGATCGTACTGGGTTCCCTGCAGGCCGGTGCGGTAGATGAAGGTGGAAACGACGTCCGCCGTCTCATAGGTGGATGGGCGGTAGAGCAGGATGATATATTCGAACCCGACTTCGACCAGATTGCCGATGCGGATGATCAGCATGATCACGATTGTCGGCAGGATGCAGGGCAGGGTGATGCGCCACATCATCTGCCAGCGCGACGCGCCGTCCACCCGGGCGGATTCGTAAAGTGTCGGGCTCACGCCGGCGATGGCAGCGAGATAGACGATGGATTCGAAGCCTGCCTCTTTCCAGACGGAAGAGCCGATGTAGACGGGGCGGAACCATTCCGGCTGGGTCAGGAAGTAGATCGGCTCAAACCCAAGGCCTTTCAGCATAAGATTGACGATGCCGATTGATGGCGAGAGGAAATTGATGACGATACCGGCGACGATCACAACCGAAATGAAGTGCGGCAGGTAAACGACCGTCTGCGCCCAGCTGCGGGCAACGCCGCTTTGAATTTCGTTGAACATCAGGGCCAGAATGATCGGCACCGGAAAGGCGAAGATCAGGCCAAGGCCGCTGATGGTGATGGTGTTCCAGAAGGAACGAATGAACATGTCATTCTGGAAAAGCTCCACGAAATTCGCAAATCCGACCCAGGGGCTTTTCTCGATGCCGCGAAAGATCGAGAAATCCTGAAATGCGATGACCAACCCATACATGGGTTTGTAGAGAAAAACCGCAAACCAGATGAGCATTGGCGCGAGCAAGAGGTAGAGCTGCCAGTCGCGGCGCATGTCTTGCTGAAGGTTGTGAAGGCGCCCCTGAAAATCCTGTTTCATGGCCGCGCTCCACTCGGGGTTTTGAGCGATCTCCCGGTCGCCGTATCAAAGACGTGGACGCGCGCGGTATCGATGGAAAGCCGGTTGACGCCGTTAAGGGCGTGGTCGCCATAAAGCGTTTCGGCTTTAGCGATAAATGGCTGCCCATCAGCCTTCCCATGCAGCAGCGCTTCAGCGCCCAGAGGCTCCACGAGGTCGATGCTGCAATTTAGAACATCGCGGCCATCGCCAGCCTCCACCGACATGATTTCCGGCCGCACACCGAGCTTGACGGCCTGTCCTTGCGTCGCGTTCTTCGCGAAGGCATCGGGAATATTGAAGCGCTGCCCGGAGCCGCCACCGAGGACAACGGTGACACGGCCGTCGCGGCTTTCGATCGTCCCGTCCAGAAGGTTCATCGGCGGTGAGCCTATGAAACTTGCAACAAATGTGTTCGCGGGTTCGAGGAAAACCTCCATCGGCGAGCCGACCTGCTCGATATGGCCGCCATTCATGATGACGATCCGGTCGGCAAGCGTCATCGCCTCCACCTGGTCGTGGGTTACATAGATGCTGGTTGCCTGCATCCGCTTGTGCAGAAGCTTGATCTCGGCGCGCATATGGGTGCGCAGCTTGGCGTCGAGATTGGAGAGAGGTTCGTCGAACAGGAAGATTTTCGGCTGGCGCACGATGGCGCGGCCCATGGCGACGCGCTGGCGCTGACCGCCGGAAAGGTCGGCCGGCTTGCGGGCGAGATATTCGGTAAGCCCCAATATCTGCGCGGCTTCCGCGACGGCCTTGTCAATGGCGGCCCGCTTCTCACCCCTGACGCGCAGGCCGAACGCGATGTTCTCGGCCACACTCAGATGGGGGTAGAGCGCATAGTTCTGGAATACCATGGCGACATCGCGGTCTTTCGGGGCGACCTTGTTGACCACCCGGCCATCCATAGAAACGGTGCCGTCCGAGATGTCTTCCAATCCGGCGAGCATGCGCAGCGTGGTGGATTTTCCGCATCCCGAAGGACCAACGAGGACAACGAATTCCTGCGGCTGTATGGAAAGATTGATACCGTGGACGACTTCGAGGGCGCCATAGCGCTTGACGACGTCGTTGATTTGAACTGCAGACATGAAAGGCCCCTCCTCAAAAGCCTTGAATGTTCAGTCAGGCGTCTTCGACCCCCTTGAAACGCGCTTCCTCGTGACGCGCGTGTTGACCTGCTCGATGAAGGTCCAGATTTTCGGGTTCTTGGAGAGTTCTGCGATCTTGGTTTCAAGGGATCCGAGATGGCGCTGGACGGCTTCTCGAGCCGCTTCCACATCGCCTGACTCAATTCCATCAACGATTGCCTCGTGCTCCTCGATAACCTTTTCTGTGCGCCTGACCGCAAATACGCGTTTCAGATGCCGCATACGGTCCATTTCGCCCTTGGCCTGATTGACAACACTCCACGCTCCCGGAAGACGAGCGGCGGCAAAGATGCCCTTGTGGAATTCCTCATCAAGCAGAAAGAAGTTCGTGAATTCTTCGTCTTTTGCGGCAATGCGTTGATTTGAAAGGCAGGCCTTGAGGCGCGCAATGTCTTCGAGCGAATAACGTTTGGTCGCCTCTATGACCGCGCCTTCTTCCAGCTTGAACCGTATGAAGCAGGCTTCCATGTACCGCTGTACATCGATGGGCGATATGTACGTGCCACCCTGCGGAACAACAGTCACAAAGCCCTCTTCAGAAAGACGGATGATCGCTTCGCGTACGGGCGTTTTGCTCAAATTCAAGAGCGCGGCGATCTCTTTTTCCGACAGGGCGCGTCCCGGAAGTAGCTTGACTTCCACGATGAGCTTGCGGAGCAGCGCATGGATCCGGTTGGTCATGTTACCGCCCTCCGGCAACTCCTCAGGCGTGACGAGCTCGAACAAGGGAAGGGATGGAAACTCGTAAGTTTCAGACATATCAAATCCACAACTGAGATATCAGATTTCTTTCTGACATATCGATATGACTGAGTGATGTCAAGCGCTGGGTCGGCTTCAAAATCTCCGTGTGTCGCGGAGACCTCTTGGTTTTGCTCTCGCACGGACCAAAAAGTTCTATCTCAGCTCGCCCGACGCCTCTTTGCGGCATCAAGCTGGGATACTGAGGCGGCGGTGAGCACAGTTCGTAGGTTGGGCAGGTCGGTAGGGTCGGTCAGCAAAAGAGCGGACTTATTTGCGACGAGGCCTTTGGTAAACCAGTGGCCGGGGCAATCAGCATGGGTTTTGGTGTTGTGTTGAACAGGCGTCCCTAGGCCACCGGTTAACTGTTCTTTGCTGAGATATCGGCAAAGTGGCGTCTCATCTCTGGTAGCGAATAACCCACGAGTTCCATAATATATGTTATGCGATTATCGTTTGTAGCGCCCATTTAGTAATGCCACAGTTGGGCCGGATAGAAATGCGACACTCTCCTCGCACGACGACGCTGGTCAATGTCAACGTTGGGAGCAA
>NZ_JBHVSU010000015.1:0-70032 GCF_042885035.1 Agrobacterium sp. NPDC058088
GCAAACACGTCAGAAACGGAATGCTGTCGCCCGTCGAGTTCGAGAGGCAGCAGAAAATCTAACCCGGGGGTGTCTACGAAACTCGGGGCTATTCACCCAGTCCCAAATCAGTCGTGCGATGAAGCAAGCTCTTGGTTAGCAAAACGAATCTCGAACTAAGGAGACTTCGTAATAACGGGTCGTAGGTTCACATCCATTCAAGGCGATATGTATGAACGGATGGGTCGTGGGTCCGTAAAATCAGTTTCACGTCTTGAAACTCTGGTCGTATCGATTTTCGTTCGGTCTTTTGGAAACTCATCGCCGCGATAGCTGATTAACATCGTGAAAAGGTCGTTGCGCAGAATTTTCTGAGGTTCGAGCGTGGTTTGGATCTGCTCGGTTAATATGTTCTGCACGGCAACAAGCGATTGAACGGATTCGCCTTCAGCGATTACCACCACGTTGACAGTGTCCGGGTCGGTCTTCTCGTCCTGCGAAAAAACCTCGTAAATCTGGTTTGGTTCGGCAAGAGCCACTCTGAAACTAATTAGGCGGGACTGCGTGACCAAATGGTACAACAATGTCTCGAGTGCGCGCACCGATGCTTGCGCTTTGCCACGATTTACGGAGTAAGCCTGAACGTTCGCGGCTCCACCAATTCCTTTTCCTCCAGTTGCCGCGATCTTGCCTGGAATTCTAAGGACCTTCGAGAAATTTCGACGCATCTTGAGCGACCAGGGGGTGGGGTTGCGTACGAGGTCGATATAAGCGGGGTGTTCAATCACGCTAATATCCTCAAGATCGTAGAGCGTGAAATAGGTTTCGACTTGGCTGGCCGACACGTAACGGCGTGCGGCCTCCATGCCTGGTACGGTCAAACGCTCGGGCACGTGCTCGAACGTGTGCCATGATGCGTACTCTTCGGCGAGGTCTGCCGGATAGTCGTTCCAGAGCGCGAGAATGGCTGCGGCCATCAAATTTCTCCCATACGTAAAATCACTTTGGAGGCGACATGGTCACGCGCAGCCTGAAAGCCGATAAGAGCGTCGGTTAGTGGCAGTGTGTGGGAAATCAGTTGCCGCATCAAATCCTGATGGCCATCAAGAAAGGCGATGACAGCGTCCCAATCGGCTGCGGGGGCTCGATAGGATCCACGTATTTGCTGGTGCATGCGCACAAGTGTTGTAAGATCGATTTCGGCGGGTCTGGGATGGATGCCGACGACGGTGAAAATTCCGCGCTTCTTAAGAAATGGCAAAGTAGCGGCGACCAGCGTTGGCACACCTGCCGCTTCGATGATCGCATCGAACGGAGCAAATTTGGAAAGCGCGGTTTCCATGTCGACATCGCTCGTATCGATCAGATGCTGAAAACCAGCAGCGGCAAGGTTTTTGAGACGTGGCCCATCATCGCGCCCCATGATGACGACTTTCGCGCCGCGCGAGCGCGCCAGGATTGCTATACCCTGGCCGATGAAGCCCGGCCCAATGACGAGTATGGTCTGACCTGCCGCAACCTCGGTCGTCGCGACGGCCTCTGCGCAGACAGTCATCGGTTCCGTTAGCGCAGCGATATCCATATCGAGACTGTCCGGCAGCGTGTGACAATTGCTGTAGGGAACGCAGACATAGGAAGTGAAGGCACCGTTTCGGCCAATGCCAACGCCCTTGCGTGAAGTGCAATTATCTTCGTCGTCTTTCAGGCAGGCCTCGCAATGGCCGCATGTTGTAGAGGGTCGGGCGGTGACACGGGTTCCGATGACGTCAGTTGGGACGTTTTTTCCGACTTGTTCTATCGTGCCTGAAAATTCGTGGCCGAGCGTGACGGGCATGGCACTTTCCATCGACTCGTAGCCCGGCGTCCAGTGGGCGATATGCAGGTCGGTCCCGCAGATGCCAGCGAAATGCACACAGATCAACACCTCGCCAGCAGCAATGTTTTCAGGCTTGGCTATCGTATTGAAGTGCACGCCCCTGCCGGGCCGGACTTTTTGCAATGCCAGCATATTCAATCTCCATTGATAAGGTGCAGGTATTAGCCGCGCCAGCTTAAAAAGCGCTTCTCGACCAGTCCGATTGCGAAGTTCACGATCAGGCCCATGACAGAGAGGATCGTGACACCGGCAAACAGCTTTTCGAGATCATAGAGCGAGCCTGCCTCGAGAATGTAGGAGCCGACACCATATTGGGCACCAAGCATTTCGGCCGCGACGAGGAGGATAATGGCAATCGAGATCGACACCCGTAGGCCCGACAGGATGGCAGGGAACGCACCGGGCAGGACAATCTTGCGAACGATCGACCACCAGCTTAGCCCGAAACTCTGGCCCATACGGATCAGGGTGCGATCGACATTGTCGACGGCGCCGTAAGTCGCGACCACGGTTGGCGTGAATGTGCCGAAAGCAATCAGGGCGTATTTCGACGTCTCATCGATGCCGAACCAGATCACGAATAGCGGCAGAAGCGCAATCTTCGGGATTGGAAACAGCGCCGCGACCAGCGGCACCAGCCCTGCGCGAACGTAGCTGAAAAGGCCGATCATCACGCCGACCGATATACCAACAGCGATGCCAATGAATGCGCCGATGAACAGCCGCTGAAGCGATGGCAGGAGGTGTTTCCAAAGCAATCCAGTCTGCCAAAGCTGCACGAATGTATCGAGGACGGCGGAGGGCCTCGGCAGTGTCAGGTTGGAAATAAAACCGCTGCGCGTTCCAATCTCAGCAAGAGCGATCAGGATGATGAACACCGCAATGCCCATGCCGCGCACTGGGATCGGCGCAAAGCCGCCGCCACGAAATGCGACAGGGCGCACAGGCGCAGTTCTCGTTTCCGTCCTGTTGTCGCCGGATGCTCCAGCGGGGTTTGCAAGTGTGGTGATGTTAGACATTGACCAACTCCTTGTCGGCAGCCATGGCCTCTTCGCGCATCAGGTCCCAAAGCTGCTTCTGCTTGTCTTCCAGCACGGGATCGCCAAGGTGGCGTTCGGACAGAGGGATATCGATATCGACGATTTCGCGAATCAGGCCTGGGCGGCGGGAAAGAACGACAACGCGGTGGCCAAGCCGAACCGCTTCGTTGAGATTGTGGGTGACGTAGACGGATGTGAAAGGCTGCCGTGTCCACAGAGCGACAAGATCATCCATCAAAAGTTCGCGCGTCTGGCTGTCGAGGGCCGAAAGCGGCTCGTCCATCAGCATCAGCGCGGGGCGCACTGCCAGTGCCCGGCTGATCGCGACACGCTGGCGCATGCCGCCCGAAAGTTGCTTGGGAAGTGCCATGCGGAAATCCGTCAGGCGGGTACGGTCAAGAACGTCTGTGACGATCTCGTCCATTTCCCGCCGAGTGAGATTGTGATCTTCGAGCACAAGGCGAATATTGCCTTCGACTGTGCGCCAGGGCAGCAGGGCGAAATGCTGGAAGACGTAGGTGAGGGGATTGAGGGAGCCGGGTGGAGGATTCCCGATCTGCAGCACCTCGCCTGAACTTGGTCTTTCAAGGCCGCCGAGAAACCGAAGCAAGGTCGATTTGCCACAACCGGATGGCCCGATCAGACAGATGATCTGCCCTTGCGGGATATCGAGTGAGATATCTTTCAGAACCTCTACGGCTCCGTAGGAATGGCTGATGTTTTTCAGCTTCAGATCCATGGTTCCTCCATGCGAAGGCCGTGAGGCCTCCGCAAAAATAGCTGGCTGATCAAATGGTTTTTACGAAGGACGTGTCGAACAGCTGTTCGTTCGTAATTGCGTCCTTGACCATGCCTTCTGCCTTGAACCATTCAAGCTGCTCGACACAGCTGCCAAGCGACAGTGCCAATCCCGAATTGATGCGCATGGCGCCGTCGATCAGATTTTGTTTGGCAGCGTCGAACGGGCTATCGCTTTCGACATATTTGTGGACGATTTTCGCCAGAGCGTCGCGTTCGGCATCGTCCGCCTTGTTGTCTGCGAAGGCGGCATTGTAATCGTCAATAGCGCGCGAATAGGCTTTGACGAACGCTGCCGTCATCTCGCGTTCACTGGCCGCATTCTTGGTCGAGGTGAAGGCGGTAGTGACCTGATAATCCGGCGCGTAATCAGATACCAGACCGATCTGCTTGGCGGCACCCTCGCGGATCATCTTCTTGGCGACATTCGGCTGGATCGCCCACGCATCGATCTGACCTGTGGTCAGGGCTCCGACGATGGCGCCCAACTTCTGCAATGGGCGCAGTTGGATATCGGAAAGCTTAATCTTGTTAGCAACGGCAATCTTGTGGGCCATAAAGTGGAATGACGAGCCAGCGGTCGTGATGCCGAAGCTTTTGCCGGACAGCTTGGACGGGTCGGTCAGACCGGCCTCATAGGCTTTGTTGGATGCCAGAATGATCGCGCCGGTGACACCCTTCTCCTCAGTCAGCGCGCCGCCGATAACCTTAATGGCGTCCTTCTGTGCGAGGCTGATAAGACCACCGCTCATCGAGGTCACGCCGAAGTCGGCATCGCCGGACGCAATTGCCACGGCCATAGGCTGGGCGGCCTCGAAGAACTTCAGCTCGATATCGAGACCGGCGTCCTTGTAGTAGCCGCGCTCAAAAGCAATGAAGCTTGGCGCGTGGCTGGCAAGGTGCAGCACTGCAAGATTTCGGGTTGCTGCGCGGGCAGGCAGACCGAAAGCAGCGGCGCTGCCAAGTGCGCCCATGCCGATAAGTGCCTGACGGCGGCTCAAAAATACATTCATTCCGATTCTCCTCCCAAAGATGGCTGTCCGAGACGCCATTCGCTTTTACTGCCACCGGCTGAAGAGGAAGACAACGAACAATGATTATGCCTCCCATGCCCTTAAGACATGCAGAAGGTTATTTGCAATCAGGCGAGCGGCGGCAGGTCGGCCAATCTGCGAGAGAGAATTTCAGTGAGTTTACGCAGATTGGCGGAATGCGACCGGCGGCGGTTCCATAGAACCGATATCGAGAATTGTGGGGCGTTTTCGATGGGCCGAACGACGAGGTTGCTGCCAACGGGTCCGAGCGTGGTGACGTAGTCAACCAACACGATGCCCATTGCTTCATTCGCCAGCGCCAGTGCGGTGTCGGAAAAACGGGCGACAGCGCGCGTATTGACCTTCAATTTTTCGCGACTGAGAAATCGATCGACAACTGTCTGATGAGCGCCGCCCGGGGCGAAGGCTATGAAATCCATATCCGCAAGATCGGCCGCTCGTATGACAGACGTCATTGCAAGGCTATGATCCTTATGAATGACCGCGACCAGATCGACCCGCCCCACATGCTCGACAGCAATGAGCGGATGATCTGGCGAGGCGATCGTCACCACCGCTTCTCCACGTCCGGTAATCAGGTATTCCTCGATCTGGTCTACCGGAAGTACGTCGAAGAAAAGCTCGATACCGGGCACCTCGACGGACAATGTTCTTAGAGCCTGTGGCACGAGCGCGCGCGCGACACTGGCTGTCGATCCAACCCGGAATACAGCCGTTTCACCGCGTGCGATGCGGCCTATCTGAGTGCCGACGCCGGTCAGTTGCCGTATCAGCGGGTCGATCTCGGCATAAATCTCAAGTGCTTCAGATGTAGGGACAAGACCGTTGCGGTCGCGTGTGAAAAGCGCAATGCCAAGCAGGTCTTCGATTCGACGGATCGTACGGCTTAGCGCTGGTTGAGAGACATTGAGAACCTTTGAGGCACCAGTGATGGAGCGCGCCTGCATGACCGCATGGAAGACTTCCATTTGGCGAAGGCTGAGGAGACCGTCATCAGGCCGTTGGGCCATCGAAGTTTCATCATTGTCCTGGGACATCGATCGCCTTTTCAAGAAATGGCAAGAGCTCTTCGAGCATTTCGCTGGCGGCGGTCTCCGGCAGCAGATGGCCACCACCAATGCCCTTTCCTTGGACCTTGGATGCCCAGTCTGCCCATATATCGAGTGGTTCGCGACCGCCGCCATAGAGCCTGTCCTTCTCCCAGAATAAAAGGACAGGTACCTCGATTTTGCGGTCTGACATGCGATCCGCAAGATCGTCAGTTTCGTCTGTCGTGGCACCAGCCCGATAATCCTCACACATGGCGTGGCGAACATCGGGATTGTCGAATGCGAGCCTGTAGTCTTCCAGCGCCAGCGGATTAATCCGTTCAATATTCTCAGCCATTTTGCCGAGCGTGAGATCGACGAGAAAACGCGGATCCGCGGCCATCAGTGTTTCAGGCAGGGGCGCGGGCTGGGCCATCATGAACCAGTGCCATGCTCCCATGCCGAAGGCTTTGCTGGCACCTTCCCACATTTCCGGTATGGGCACGACGGTGACCGAGACGAGTGCCGTGACCGTTTCTGGAAAATCAAGCGCCATGCGATAGGCAACCCGGCCCCCACGGTCGTGACCAACGACAGCATACCGCCGATGTCCTAGCGCCAGCATCATTTCTCTGAGGCTTTTCGCCATGCGACGTTTAGAACCCATTCCTCGCGAGTTGCCGGTGACGCGGCTTTCACCATAGCCCGGCAGGTCTGGAACAACGACGGTATAGGTCTTAGCAAGTACCGGCGCGAACCGGTGCCATGCCGAGCGGGTTTCTGGATAGCCGTGCAATAGCAGGATCACCGAACCGCTGCCGGCTGTCAGAACGGCGAAATTGATGTCGGGCGTTTCGATGCGGTATTCTTCAAAACCCGGAAACAGCTCGTTAGCGCGTCTATACATCGATTGGCTGTCCCATTTGAGCGTTTGTGGTCACTGCGGCTATGTCCCTCAGCGCCTCGATCAGTCTGTCTACGCCTTTCTGTCGCGGGCGAAGATGGCAGATATGGACGTAGGCGGAAACGCTGACGCTGTTTTCGATCGGTATTGCCACGAGCCCGTTTGCTTCGCAATCGATAGCGGAAAATGCGTCGAGTATGGTGATGCCAATGCGTTCTGTGACAAATGACAGTGCGGCCTCAACAAAATGCACATAGACCGCCGTGTTCCTCGATAAGCCCCAGCGCCGAAAGGTTTCATCAATCAGAAGACCGTGTGTGGTGGTGGTTTCAAAAGAGATCAGCGGTTCACCGGCAAGCGCCAGCGGCGTTACGGATTTGTAGCCAGCAAGAGCGTGATCATTGGGGACGACACAGACGAGACCGGCGCTGGCTATTTTCGCCGTTTCGATTACCGGATCGTTGACCTCTGCAATCGTTGCAACACATGCACCTTGGCCGAACAGCAGGTAGTCGCGAACATCGCGCTGCGATAGTGAGTCACTGTAGTAGGTGCCCGCAGCCCCCTCCAGTTGCAGGCGTTTCAATGCCTTCGGCACCAACCGCATGCCAAGACTTGGCGTCGAGCCAAACCGAAAGACAGAGGCGTCGCCACGGACAATCGAGTAGATGACATCAGACAGCATTTCGGATTGCTGGTGGACGCGCTCGACCTCGGCAAAGATCAGCTCCGCCTCCTGGGTCGGCACCAGTCGGCCGGAAAGGCGCGCAAACAGCGCTATACCAAGCTGGTCTTCGAGACGCTTGATGGCAATCGAGAGGCTCGGCTGGGAAACGCCGAGGTGACGGGCTGCTGCCGTCAACGAATGCGTCGCCATGATCGTTCGGAAAATCTCGATCTGCCGTTCTCTGAGTTTCGGATTTGGCATCCGTGCTCGCATTCTTCCTATAAATCCAACTTATAGCATGGGTTGAAAGGTATATTGGCGTCAATAGGTATTTGTCCCATATCGTCGCTCCAAAATTGGGAGGGAGCTTTGTGATTGGAAGCGAAACACGGCTGGTGGCGATTATCGGATCACCCATTGTCCAAGTGAAATCCCCAGATAACTTCAACCGCTGTTATGCCGATGACGGTGTGGATAGGGCAATGATGGTCATCGATCTCGTCCCCGAGCGCGTTGCCGATTTCGTCACAACAGTCCGCGGCTGGCAGAATATGGATGGCTTCGTCGTCACCATTCCCCACAAGGCCGCAGTCGCCGCGCTGGTCGATGAACTCAGTGCAAAAGCGCAGTTTCTCGGTGTTGCGAATGTGGTGAGGCGTCACCCAAATGGAAAGCTTTGTGACGGACATGACGGACGGCGAGGGTTTCCTCACAGCCTCAAGGCCGCAGGGTTTCGTTCCCAATGGCAAAGTCGTTCTGGTGGTCGGGGCAGGAGCTGCTGGCAGTGCAATTGGCTACTTGCTTGCAGGCGCAGGCGTTTCGCATCTGGTTATCTCCGATCGCAACAAGGATCGTGCAGCCAGTCTCTGTGCTCGTCTGTCCAACGCTTTCCCAGCCGTTTCCATCTCGGCAGGAGCAGTACCCCAGCGCGCCTTCGATCTTGTCGTCAACGCGTCTTTGTCGGGTATGCAGTATGACGATCCGCTGCCGGTACCTCACTCAACGCTGGCATTGGTGCCACCAGAAGGTCTGGTGGCTGATGTCGTGACAAGCCCGAAAATGACGCCGCTGCTCACACTTGCGAAAGCTCGTGGCCTGAAAATTGAGACGGGTGAGGAAATGGCCAAATCACGACTTTTTGCGCTTGGAAAAGTGATGGGCATATTCAGGGGAGTACCAGTTGATGTGTAAAGACCGAGGTGGACGATACGACGTCGTGGTGGTTGGAGGCGGCGCGGCCGGAATGAGCGCGGCTGTAGCTGCTACCCGCATGGGTGCGAAAGTCGCACTCATCGAGCGATACGGTTTCCTGGGCGGAGCGGCTGCCAATTCGCTGGTTTTAGCCTACTGCGGCTTCTTCCTGAAAGGTCCTGAGCCTGTTTTTGCAGTAGGAGGAATCGGTGTCGAACTGCTGGCTACGCTTGCGAAGATTGGCCAGAATATCGCTCCGATACGATCTAGCAGCGGCAACTGGATTGTCATGCTGGACCCTGAGGCGGTCAAGTTTGCGTTCGACCAAATGACCGACATGACTGGCCTCGAAATCCTGTTGCACAGTCGTGTCACTGCGGTGTCCACGAAGCCGAGTGGAATTGCGGCCATCACGGTGACTG
Source organism: Agrobacterium sp. NPDC058088 (assembly GCF_042885035.1). Taxonomy (NCBI): domain Bacteria; kingdom Pseudomonadati; phylum Pseudomonadota; class Alphaproteobacteria; order Hyphomicrobiales; family Rhizobiaceae; genus Agrobacterium; species Agrobacterium sp. NPDC058088. Next base: position 8,961 of record NZ_JBHVSU010000015.1, read on the forward strand.
ACCATGCCGGTAGCTACGGGATCACTGCAGCCGCATTTGTAGATGCCAGCGGTGAAGCTGCTGTGGCGTCGCATGCGGGACTTGAGATGACGACCGACAGCCGCGCTGGTGATCACGTCCAACCTGCGTCAATGCCGGTTCGTATCGGTGGCGTAGGAGCGGAGGTAACATTCGACCGTGGTCGGATGACGCAACTGATTATCGAGCACAACGCAAGCTCTGAAGCTCCAATCCACCGAACCGACGGTGGCGTCATGTTGAGGCTGCCGACGTCGAACGATTATTGGTGGATGATGATTGATCTTGAAACCAATGGTTTGAGCGGTGCCAGTCTGGGCGGGGCGGAGCGTCAGGCGCGGCGGGAAGCCTGGCGGAACCTGCAGTTGCTACGGCAGATGCCGGGCTTTGAAAACGCGTTCATCTCATCCACGGGGCCGCAGATCGGTATTCGCGAGACACGCCGTCCGCGCTCGCGAAACGATTTGACCGGTGTGGCTTTACATGGAGGTGACCGTCGCGAAGATGGCATCGGGCGCGCTGCATGGCCCATGGAGGTTCACGAAGCACCCGGTCGGGCACATTTCGTCGATCTTGGCGGCGACGGCTTTGCTGATATACCAATGGGAGCCATCCAGGCTGTCGGCGCGGATAATCTGTTCATCGCGGGTAGGGTCGCTGGCGCAGATGCTGCTGCCTACGGTTCTTTGAGAGTCATGGGTACAGCCTTTGTCACTGGTCAAGCAGCTGGAATTGCGGCCGCCTTAAGTGCTTCATCAGCGTCTGTTTCGGCTTACAGCGTCAGAAAGCATCTTTGCTTTCAAAATGCGATAATTTGATAGCCTGAAGAGCGAACAATGAGACCCGAGAAAAAAGTTAGCGTCACATTCGACCCATTCGGTCTACCGAAACGCATCTATTCTATAGCGTTGCCGAAGCGGGATTGATATCTGCAACACGCGCTATACCAGCTATTGGCGTAAGGCGATCTGACGGCCCGTCGATAAGTAATTTTAGTGTGTTAGCTCCATTCCAATGGCAGTGTCGACGGTCCGGATCCTTTCAAGAGCTTGTGGCTTCTGTGGGCCGTTGCCACAGCCGGCGGGCTGTCGAATTCGCCATGTAGCGGTGTTCTCATGTACCGCCTCATGCGGGTCGATGACATATGTGCGCAGGATGTGCGCGACATCCGATTGTGGTCTGGGGTGAAAGATCGGGGTTTATGCGTTCAACCTCGGCTAGGATGACGTCCTGTTCCCATGAGCCCGACCATGGTTTGTCAGCGTCTCGCTGGAGACAAACAAGCCTATGCGGCGAAATAGGCTTGATCGTTTGACCGCCCCTAAATCCTTATGGTTCAGCTGCTGCGCGGTTATGTTTCGGGTGAATGTCACCTAGCGGGTCGAACCCGACGCATTGTTTTGCTATTTTCTCGCTCGAATGATGGGATTGATAATTTGAAGCGACCGATAATACGTCAGAAGCCCAAGGGGCAGCTCGCCAAGCTTCTCGCCGGAGCAGGCGGCTTGTTGGCTGCCACCGTCTCGCTCGGCTATTCCCTCTATGAGAAGCGGGAATCTGAAATCGTACCGGAGGTGGAGGTCTCTACACCCATCGGAGCCGGGCGGTGGAAGGTGTCCGTCACCGCTGGCTCCTTTGTTACGGTCATGCCAAATGGCGGGAAAATATCACCAGGTAAAAAAGCTATTGCCCTCGATATGATACTGGAGAACGTCTCTTCGGAAAGCTCTAACCTCTATGCCGACCTGATCAAGATTACCAACGTCTCCGATGCGGCCAGACCACAATATTTCCTCAAGCGTGATCGGGCTATCCTATGGGATCTGCATCCACGGATGCCAGAAGCTGTAACAGCAGTGTGGGAAGTTTCCGATTCCCAAACGCTGCCTTATTCCCTGCAGCTTCGGGTCGAAGGCGCCGTCTTCAAACCTCGAGATAATTTATACGCCGCACCTGGCTGGTTTCCGTCGGGGAGCGTCGCGGAGATAAGATTGCCTCTCGCGAATGCGGGGCAGGGGGGATTGCCATGATGCGATCAGTCGTGCTGGGGGTGGGGCTACTTGTAAGTGCCGTGATCCTTGCAGCCTTGCAGGCGACGACGCCGCCTTATACCATGCTGACCGGGCCGATCGTGAAATCCGGCCGCCAGAGCGAGACAATTTCGAGCACAACATTCAGCGTGAAGATCAAAGGCGTCGTAAAAGCCCGGACGATCGCTTTTCAACGATTTGGGCGGCCAGCTGATCTGCAAAGCTCAGGTATCTGGGTCGTTGTCAGCGCGGAACTGCACGCCTTTCAGAGAACTATGCCGATACGTGCGGCGACCTTGGTCGGCGGGACGGGCCGCATGTATCGCCAGTCACACAGGGCAGGGGAGGCTCCAGATTTACTCTCAGCGAAAATGTTGCAGCCGGGACTGCCGACGACTGGCGTTTTCGTGTTCGAGCTTCCCGAAGACGAAACGCAAGGCATGAAACTTCTTCTGTCCGAGCAGTTCGATCCGCAGTTGAAGGATCAGGTCCGCGTCTCGCTCGAGAACGACAACCTTAAGCTTGCTCCGCGCGAAAAACTGGAGATTGGCAAGGATGGTATCTAACCGCGAAAGAAGAATGTGGTGGCTGTCACTTGCCAGCCTGCCTGTTCTCGTCGCGGCTGCGGTCGCAATAAATGCGTGGCGCAATGCCGCCGATTACAGGCATCGTGTAGAGACCGATATCGCGCAAGGCGCTGACCAACTCGATTACGCCGGCGCCCGATGGCAACTCGATAAGGTTCGTCTGATCGGCGATGGCCGGGATACACAAGTGCGTTTTCCCGGCCAGATGCGGCTTGTCATTGTTCGGATGGAGGCGACTGCCACTCGCGACATCGGAGAGGACTGGGGACAATGCGAGGTCAGTCTGACGGACAGCGTGGGACGCCGCTGGCTGCCGCTCGATGTCAGCCTTTCGAACGACATCAGCCGCGACCTTGACCCGAAAGTAACTCCAGTCAGTGGTTGTGGGATCACCTCGCTGACGCCGCCCCGTCAAGACCACGCAGCCTTGATCGAGGAGAAGTTCGTGGTTCCCGCGAACGCAGTTCCGTCCCTATCTGTTAGACTGAGTGTCGCAGCCTCGCGACCGAAAGCGATCGGCTTTCCACTCAAGCTTAACTGACATCACGCGGTGTGCTCATTCTGTTGTCGCCCTCGCCACTCCCGTCCCTGGCTGAAACCGATTTCGAGCGTTGCGGCCAGAAGGCATATCTTGACCGGCGTAATGAGCAGGCCTTCGCCCGGATCGCTCGGCGTGCCGATGAACGGCGAGATGACTTGTGCGATGATCTGCCAAACCGGTAGCTCATGCGGGCCGATGAGCTGCGTGAGCTCATACCAGGTCCAGGCCGCTCCCCAGTCCAATAGCCGATAGAGGACAATGGCAACCACAACCGGGGCAATACCGGAGTTCAGCGCAAGACCGATCCCTTCGGCAAGCGCGCGATACCGCTTCAGCGTGCCAGAGATAAAGTGCGAAACGAAATCGCGGATGGATTTTGGCAACGCTTCCCAACGGGATAAAGCGCGAGAAACTCGGTCGCCACCACGATCACGCTTACTGTCGATATCGTAGCCATAGACGAGAGCTGCGATCGTTAGCCAAACCACCGGATAAAGTGCGTAGAAAAACAGGCTGGTCAGCACTTTCCCGATTGGCGGAGGGGCGAATTCCGGCGGAGGGGCAAGGGCCTGTTGGGCGGTGGCGTCGGTTATCGGCGCAAGGAAGCTGAGAAGCCCGCCGATCGTTTCCGGCAGGTGGCTGAACCATGTGCGGATATCATCCTGCCATTCGGAGATCACGAAAACACCGATAAAAGCCCAGTTAGCTTCGCAGATCACGATCAGAACCGGCCAGATCGAAGAGCGAGACCGCTTGTGCATCGCCTTCGAGAAACGCCGCACCGCCCAGGCGGCAGCAACCGGCAAAATGAGCCATGACCCCTCCGATACATTCAGCAGGCCAGCGCTTTCGCCCGCCATGAACAGGGTAAGCGACAGGCGGGAGTAATCCCTAATGGTGTCGCCGAGAAAACCCCACGCAGCGTAGAACGCGAAGAATGGGACAAGACTGAGGGCAAGCGCGCCGATAAAATTGCGTGTCCCCGTATCTATCCTGTTGTCGACATGAGTCTGGCCGGTCACCGCACGCGATGCGGCATCGAGCGCCGGAAGGCCCGGTCTGACAGTCTCGAACAAGGCAAGGATGACTATGAGCTTAACGAGAACGACGATCGCAAGCATCGACAGTCCGGCAAGTGAATTCCAGCGCCCGATCAGGGCGGCAATCTCATTCAGTAGCAGATTTCCTATGAAGCCTAGCAGCCAAAGCGCTGCGAGTTGCGGCCAAAAGCGCCATAGCAGAGCACCCGTCAGTCGTAGCTGCAGGAATGTGCTGTGAAGACAACCGATGGGTTTGGCCAGTTGATCGGAATACGACATCCCTTGCTGATATCACGTTAGAAAGGCGAGACAAACAAACTCGGCAGTTCCTGACCGATAGCGCCCGTCGAATGATACGGAAGCTTGATCGCGTCGCGATCGGGGGCTCCACGCTGAAACCATCGCTCGTTGGGCTTCCGGTTCAAGAGGAGGCGTTGCGAAGCCGCCGAGATATAGGGGAACCATGGCGATGAGTTCGGCATAATCCGTTACATTCTCAAAGCGCTTCGCGGCCTCTGCTCTCTGGTCAACTCGTCACCAGGAGCCCATCAGCAGAGATTTCGTTAGATCAACTCATGATCGCCACGATAATGATTGCCGCGAAAGACAGGAATATAACGCACCCGACGATAATCGTGATGAGCGCTTGCGCTGAAATATAAGTGCCAGCAATACCTCCGATAACACTAGGCCACCCGCTTTTTCCACTCTGACTGCTCACTGGATAACCGCATGCAGGGCAGGCAAAGGCTTTGTCAGATACCCGGCCCTCGCATTCCGGACAAACAATAAGCGCCATATCAATTCCCTCCGATTACGAATTCAACACAACGGTTTTTCTGCCGCCCATTTGGATCGTCTGCGCCCGACGCCGTTTGGTTGGGGCGACGGGGGATCGCTCACCCTTGCCCGCGGTGGTCATTCCTCCCTTGACCTCAAGTTCAGTTGAGGTTGTACGAATTTTGAGGCGGTCGCATCGCATCAGAGGCGACGCAGTTCCAGGGAGGTTGTCGTGGTCAGGTATTTTCGCAATTCGAAACCCAAATATTCCTTCGGAACACGGCTTATTGGAGCCGCCGTTTTGCAATTAATAGGCTCCGGACTTTTGGCGTCCATTTTCTCCCTGCTGGATACATTTTTGGACAAGCCAACAATAATTCTCGGTCACTTCATGCCATGCTTGGTGGGATGCATTCCTGGCTTTCACTTTGTGGCTTTTCGTCGGGCGGTCACGGACGGCCAACCTAGTCTTATCGCAACATTATTCCTGGCATTTGGGGCCTTTTACTGGCTTGTGTCGTATTCCTTGCCTGACCTTTTGCTAGCAAGATCGATTTCCGGATTTGGACTGGGGGTGGTTGTAGCGGGAGTTTTCCGACGGCGCTGTCTGGAAAATCCCGTAGTCCCACGCGTTCGATAAACACTCATTGTCCTTTTGAAGGACGTGTACATTGCCGGCTGATGCCCTCACAGCAATTCCCTAATCGCTCGACATGCGTTCTGCCCGAGCTTCGCATCCGCCTCGTCGCTTCCGCCATGGGCATGGAGTTTTGATCGTTGTGTCGTCTCGCCGGGCAGGAGAATGCGATGCCCAGCATCTTTATCGAAGATCAGCGTAGCCTGTCTTCCATGTGCCTGCCTCGACTGGAGTATCTGTCTCGCAAAATATCCTGATGGCCAAAGCGCGTCGTCTCCACAAGCCACAAGGATCATGTCGGCAGGGGACGATTCGACCGGAATTCTGGCTCGTTCGTTTAGCTCAACATCGTAGGAGAGGCATTTCTCGAAAAACGACCGATAGGAAACAAGGCCATCCCGGTAGTCTTTCTACCAGTTGATATCGGCCGGAACGAAGTCTAGTGGGCTACGCTTGAAAGACCAGGATGATCGTTCAGGCCACGATATACCGTCCACTCCCGCTCCAATGTTGCCCCAGACCACGGAACTTGGACTGATTGCGATGACCACGTTAATGCCTGAGTTGGTACTTTGAAGCAAAGCGCCTCTCACCTTGCCTTCCAGTTGCTCGACGTCGTAAGCGACCATTTTCTGTCTCTTCGTAAGCGGTCTGTGGATCATGTGCGCTACGACCACATGTACGACGCGCCTCTAAGACTTTGCAGGTTCAGACAGGGCCGTCCATCTTATATAGACCCATCGTCACCGTAGCGAGGACCAGCAGGCTAGTTTCGTAGCTCCTGCCGCAGGAAGCTATCGACGTCCTTGTTCGCTTGCGCCGTGGCGGAAGCGCTGTATTCGAGCCGATGACCGAAGTAGACCGTGCCCGGCTTTGCCGCGGGGACATCGAAGTCGTGGAAAGCTGCAGGGTAAACAATGAGCCGAATCTCTGAACCTTTTTCACTCAAGTTAGCCAGCCTCTGTCCGCATTTGGCAGGAGTGTTGATGTCCACCAGAATGTGACCCGCTTTTTTATTTGGCAGTGGCCCACCAGATCCGACGTAGCGTACTGTATGCAAACAACTTTGTTCCGGCATGTGTGGATCACGGCCAATGGAAAAGTGGTGCAAATCGAGTTGAAACTCGACAAACGCCCCAACGAGGAGCAACTCCGCTGTAGCGGCCATGGCCGTCTGTTTATACCATTCGTGATCATTGGTGCTGTCCCAACGCCAGCGACTACAACGAGCAAATCTCAAAGTGCCCCATGTCTCTTCAAATTTCGAACTGGGCTTCGAAAACAGGCCCAACGCCCTGAGAATACCCGGCGGCTTTTTGTCGTCCACGACCCTGTACGAGCGGAAGCGGACGTTGACGGAGGAGGCCGCAAATTAAACCTGCGGCTCTGGGAAATTTGACTGTTGGTCATGTTTCCGTCAGCCGGCCGGTCTTGGGGGGTGACGAGAGCCAGATAGATGAGCTTTTGCCTTCGCATACTTCGCGCTTGGAGTTGACGAACAGGCAGCGATAGCGGAGGAGATGGGTGCGCACGATGGTACGCAGCCACGTTGTTCAGTGTAGTGAGGCGCTTGCCGCAAGCCGCTCATCCTTATCGTGCAGCGCGAAGCGGTCAATCATATCAGCACTCGCTTCGTTGAAGCCAAGAATATCGACCTCGTCGCCCGCCAGACGGAACTTGAGCACGACCTTGTCCAACGCGCCAATTGCGGTGATGTCCCAAAGATGGGCCTTGGTAAGATCGATGATGATCCGCTTACCCTTATCGGTGAAGTCGAAAGCGTGGATAAAGGCTTGTGCCGACGCAAAGAAGACCTGCCCCACTACTGCATAGGTGACACTGTTTTCTTCGGGATTCTCCAAGCGAGTGACCCTGAACAGACGGGCTACCTTGCCAGCAAAAAAGATGCCGGACAGCAGGACGCCAACGATCACGCCTTTCGCCAAATCATGCGTTGCGACGACGGTGATGACCGTCGCCAGCATGACGACGGATGACGGAAGCGGGTGGCGTCTCAGGTCGAGGATTGACCGCCAGGAGAACGTACCAATGGAAACCATAATCATAACCGCAACAAGCGCGGCCATCGGGATGATCTGGACGAGGTCGTTAAGGACGACGATTAGGAACAACAGGAAAGCTCCCGCGACGAACGTTGAAAGCCGTCCTCGACCACCAGATGTTACGTTGATGACCGACTGTCCGATCATGGCGCATCCGCCCATGCCGCCGATGAGTGCCGAGGCGATATTCCCTGCGCCCTGTCCAACGCATTCTTGACTCTTGTTGCTGGGCGTATCCGTCATGTCGTCGACGATCTGGGCGGTAAGCAGCGATTCCAGCAGGCCGACAGCAGCGAGCGTCACCGAGTATGGGAAGATGATCTGTAGTGTCTCCCAGGTCAACGGAACCTGCGGAAGCATCAGGAATGGGATCGAAGACGGAAGTTCGCCGAGGTCGCCGACGGTGCGTAGGTCCATGCCAAACCACCACGCCATGGCCGTGAGGACCGCGATGGCCACGAGCGGCGATGGAATTGCCTTGGTCACGTATGGAAAGAGGTAGATGATGGCGAGGCCGGCTGCGATCATCACGTAGGTGAGCGCTGGGACGCCGATAAGTTCAGGCAACTGGGCCATGAAGATCAGGATCGCAAGCGCGTTGACAAAGCCTGTGATGACGGAACGGGAGACGAAACGCATCACCCGACCGAGCCTCAGCCATCCCGCGACGATCTGGATGATACCCATAAGGATCGTGGCGGCGAACAGATACTGAAGGCCGTGCTCCTTGACCAGCGAGATCATGACAACAGCGGTCGCGGCCGTTGCAGCAGAGATCATGCCGGGTCGGCCGCCCACAAAGGCCGCCACGCAGGCGATTGCGAAGGAGGCGTAGAGGCCAACCTTGGGATCGACGCCCGCTATTACGGAGAAGCCTATCGCTTCCGGGATAAGCGCGAGAGCGACGACGATACCCGAAAGCACGTCGCCACGGATGTTGGAGAACCACTCCTGACGGTAGTTTGAAAAAGTTTGCATTGATGATTTTTCACAGTTGATGCAACGGGCCGAGCGAAACTCGGTCCTCGAAAACGGAATAGGTTGCGTTGCTGTGTTGTCTGGCGGATCGGCGGCCAGAAGAGCCACCCGGAGTTTCACCGGGTCCTTGTGGATGACGCTAAGTAGCTCACGCAGGCCAGTTTTGCAATTATTTGTTGGTCTGAACCAAACACGAAACATTGGACGCGGCGGTCAAGGTGCGGATGCGACACCGTTTACGATGATGGTGACGATCAAGGGAAAGAAATACTGGCTACGGCGAGCCGTCAATGCGAACGGTTATGTCCTCGACGCTCTGCTGCAAAGCCAACGAAACATGGCGGCGGCCTTGCATCTGATGAGAAGCACATCTCGTGTCCGTTACCTTTGGCAGGAGCTTTAGACGGCGGCAGATGATCTGTTCACAAGGATTTTACACGCTTCGATATAGGGGCTGGGCTGGTCGCTATTGATGCCCATGGCACCGTAGCCGCTCCCTATAACGAACATGGATTGTTTCGCGGTTGGGTCACCGCGTCCGGTGAAGGATCAGTGGCAACTCGCGACAGTATCTATCAAGTTGCTCTCTAGTCTGATCAATTCTCACCGTGGACCTCGCGGACGAGATTCAGCCAGGCTTTCGCTGCGCCTGACAAATAAGCGTCACGACGCCATGCTATGGCCATAATCCATTCAGTTCCCGCGTCATCAAGCAAGACTTGACGAACAGAGGAGTTACGCCGTTGGATTGCGATCATGCGGGGTAGAAAAGCAACCCCTAAACCGGCGCCGACAAGCCCGATCATGAAGTCTATCTGGCTACTCTGCGCGATTATGTTGGCCTCGAACCCGGCACGCCGACTGGCGTCGAGGATCACGCGGTGCAGGGCAAATCCATCCTCGAAAAGAATGAATGGGGTGTCCTTGAGATCGCTAAGCGAGATAGAACGGCTGTCTGCGAACCGGTGATCCGCTGGAAGCAGTGCCACCAAGGGCTCGCGTGTCACCGTGTGCCAGTCAAAGTCCGGCGAAGTCGGCAGCAAAACGCCAGCAAGGTCGATCTCGCCGGCGCTTAAGCTCTCCTGGAGTTGAGCGCTGCCATGCTCGACCAGTCGGACTTCGATGCCGGGATAACGTTGCCTATAGACAGCAAAAAGCGGCGCAAACAGTATGCTGCTACCGACAGGCGGAAGACCTAGCCGCAGCGCTCCCTGCTTAAGTTCACGGATTTCATCGAGCTCGGCGAGCAGATCGTCACGGCCGGCGAGCAGCTTTACGCCATGACGGTAGACGACTCTTCCGGCTGCGGTCAGCAAGCTACGATGGCCGATCCGATCGAGCAACGGGAGGCCGAACTCGTCCTCCAATTGCTTTACCGCCTTGCTGATGGTGGACTGAGTCGCGAACACGGTCCTTGCGGCTTGGGAAAAGCCGCCCTGGCGCACTACCTCAACGAATGCTCGTAACGTCCTGAATTCCATATCCAGTCCATATCAGAATATTGTGTAGTCAATCAATTCATTTTCATCATACTGCGTTGCGATATATGGTCGCCTGCATCAGAGAGGTGCGTCCATGAGCAGGCAACGGCAGACAATAAGATTTATTCATCACAGCAGATTGCTGCAGGTTAGCATCGTCGTCGCATCTTGGCTGACGGGTGAGGAGTTGGTACGTTTTTTTGCCCTCCCGCTCCCTGGTGTCCTACCCGGACTTGCGTTGTTGCTTCTGTTGCTCATGTCACGACAACTGAGTGTTGTCAGTATGCGGCGCGGGGCAAACTGGTTTCTCGGCGATATGCTGCTGTTCTTCGTGCCAGCTGTGCTGGCGGTGCTGGACCACCGCGAGTTCTTCGGCCTCGTTGGCCTCAAGATAGCGTTCGTTATCCTGCTCAGCACTGTGGCCGTAATGATAATGACGGCCTTTGCCGTCGATCTTAGTTATCGTTGGAGGGTTGGCCATGTCCGCACCACACCAGATCTTCATTGAAACGGCCATTCACGGACTGGCCTGGTCGCTCGTAACGATCGGATTTTATTGGGCCGCGAAGAATGTTTACCGGAGATGGCCCCGCTGGTGGTTGATGCCTTTGGCCGTGGCGCCGGTCCTCGTCGCTGCTGCTGTCCTGTCTTTCCATGCGACCTATCAGGAATACATTCGGGGGACGAAGTGGCTTGTGCTACTGCTCGGTCCCGCGACCGTCGCGTTCGCTATCCCGATATACGAGCAGCGTGCCCTGATACGCCGGCACTGGCCGGTGCTGCTGATCGGTATGCTTGTCGGCAGTCTGACCGCGACCGTTTCGAGCTGGGCGCTTGCAACGCTGGTCGGGCTGGACCACATGATCGTTCTTAGTCTCGTGCCGCGCTCTATCAGCACACCCTTTGCCATGGAGGTCTCGGGCGATATTGGGGGCGTTCCAGATCTGACGGCGGTGTTTGTCGTCGTGACCGGCATCGTCGGAGCTGTCATCGGTGATATGATCCTGGCGCGCATCCCGATTGCCTCGGTGCTAGCGCGCGGAGCTCTCTTTGGCCTTGGCGCTCATGGTGCAGGCACGGCTCGCGCGCAGCAGATTGGCGAAACTGAAGGGGCCGTGGCGGGCCTCGTCATGGTGCTGGTCGGGCTTTTGAATGTGATTGCGGCGCCGCTCGTCGTACACCTAATTTAATCGGGCCTGCAATTCGTATCAGCACGCCGAACCCCATTCGATAGCCTCGTGAAGTGCACACCGTTTCGCCGGGCCGCTCGGCTAGCTTGGATTTATTCGTGATAAACTGCTGAGGGAAGCCATCTTGAGCCCTGAAAGGGGGATAGGTGCACCGGGACGCTTATGCAATTTGGAAGCGCGGCGCACTTTCAGCCGTTCCCCGCTTAAAAGGGCGCCAAGATTGTCGTCGGCGCCTACTATCGGCTCAACCCAAGCCCTTGTGACCGGTTAAGCTGCCGTCTGAGTGCGTGGTCATGGCTAAGCTCGGCCATGCGCGTTCGGTTCACGATACGGGCGGTCATCTGGATCTGCTCGGCCTGTTTTGCGAGCTCCGGACGTGCCTCGAGTTCTTCGACGAACCTGCGAGGATCAGAACTACCGAACCGCCGCGTAAGTGCATCGGCCACCTGCCTGGCCTCATCAAGCGCGGCTTGCCCCTCAGGCGACGATCGCAGCTCTTTGATGAACTTGCCTCGCTTGTCGACCTGCATCTTCTCCACCTGGGCAAGGATTTCGGCGCTGCGCGGGGTGAGGCCTGGTACCTCGATCACGTCACGCTGTTCCCGCTGCCACTGCTCGCTTTGACGTTCCTCGGCAAGCCGGCGTTCCCATGCCTCGGAGACATAACCGATATGGGCGGAGAGAGACCTCGCATATTGCAGCGCCTCTTTGCGCTCCTTGTTGTTGCCGAACAGACCTGACTTGCCGCGCAGGTCTCCGAAGCGCTCTGGCTGCTCGGCCATGGCCTTTGCCATGATCTTGCCATTGCCTTCCTTCTCGGTCATCGCGGTGCGCAGTCTTGCAGCGACTTCCTCTGGATCACGGAACGCACGCCGCACGAGAGATTCCACCGTATCGAGCCTCTGATCGATAACGGACGTCGCCCTTTGCTGCGCCACCTCTTCGATGCTGCGGTCGTAACGGGTAATCGCCGGCACAAGCGGAGCTGGCTTACCGGGTTCCAGAGAATTTTGCTGGTCGGAAGCTTCTATGGGGGCAGGGACGGCGCCGTCTTTCGACATGAGGTCGGACCACCGGATGCGGCGATAGCCTTTGTTGTCCTCAGTTCTATGCTGATCTTCGCTGCGAACAGGGCCGGCCAGATCGCCGGCACGTTCCTCGTCAACCTGCTGACGCTCTGATGGCCGGTCCTGCTGCTCCCGTTGCAGGTGGGCCGCACGGGACATGACCTCTTGGCGCGCATTTTGGCCGGACGCAAGCTCGATCTCGCTCCTGAGCCCGAGCTCTTGCCCGATCCATCTGCCGCTTGCGATCCCGCGCCGCTCGGCAAAATCGCTGATGTAATCCAGCGTGGTTTCCTTGGCGCCGGAACGCGACAGGCGGCTAGCCAGCTTCTGGTAGGCGAGTTCCTCACCCTTGACGACACGCCATGCATTGCGCTCTGCCTTTGTGCCGTCCGGAAGCGTGACAGGCGTGGCGCCTTCATGCTGCAGTCCGATCCTGTCACCGATCGCGGGTGATGCGTCTCGCATGGCCCGTTTGAGATCAACGCCCCACACGGTATGCCGCTCTCCCTTGTCATTCTCCAGCGTCACAAAATAGCTGTCGCGTGACTGCGGATTATGCTCGTAGGGCGCAACGCCGTGATCAACCAGCCGGCCCGCATTCGTGAACTCCGTGATGTCGGCATAGAGCTGCACGCTGTCGCGATGCCTTGTCATGGCGACATAGGCCAGATGCCGGTCCATGGTGCCGGACGCCAGCACAAAAGCGCGATCGACCGTCGCTCCCTGGTTTTTATGGATCGTGGTCGCATAGCCATGGTCGATCGCCTGATAGCTGTCTGTTGGAATGCTGACACTGTCGCCGTCTCGACCATCGAGCCGAGCAACGATCCGACCCTTCTCGACATGCTCGACGGTGCCAAGCATGCCGTTTTTGACGCCGAGGTCGCGGTTGTTTTCGAGGAAGATGATCCGGTCACCGGGTGCGAAAGCGCGTTTGCCGTTACTGGTCTGGAATGTGAGTTCCTCACCATCCCCACGGCCCGCACCGTCGCTCAGCTCGGGGCTGCTCCCGAACTGATGGCTGCGATCGAGATTTTGCCGGTTCTGAAGCTCGGAGCGGATGGCGGCATTGAGGGCGCGCACATCGGCCCGGCGATGCGCCATGGCAACCCGGGTGCCATCCGGACGCTCAGAACTGCCGGCAACATAATCTCGCACGATCTGCGCCATCGCTTCGTCGCGGCTTTCCGCAAAGTGGATGTTGCCGTGATCGCGATAGGCGGCCAGGCCCTCGGCCGTCTTGTGGGTCGCAAAGGCAACTGATGCTTGCCGCTGCCAATCATGGCGCTGGCGGCGAATGTCGGAAAGCTCGACATGGCCAATCTGTTCGGCAATCGCCCTGAAGGGTGCACCGGCTCCAATTGCCTGCAGCTGCTCGTGGTCGCCAACAAGCACGATCTTTGCGCCGCGCTCTTCCGCCTCGCCGATGAACCGGGCAAGCTGCCGGCTTCCGACCATGCCGGCCTCGTCGATGACGAACACGTCGCTGCTGCCGATAACGCCCCGACCATGATCCCAGCTGTAACTCCATGACGAGAGCGTGCGGCTCTCGATACCGGAGCTTTCCTCAAGACCCTCGGCGGCCTTACCGCTAAGTGCTGCACCATGGACCTGATAACCTTCAGCCTCCCACGCCGCACGCGCGGCTGCGAGCATGGTGGACTTTCCAGCACCTGCAAATCCGACCACAGCCGCGATGCGTTCTCGCCCGGTAATATGCGCGATTGCCTGGCGCTGTTCATCCGACAATCCTGATGACGGATCGCTCGCGGCCACCATTCCGCCAGCGCTTTTGCGAAGAGCGTGATCCTGTTTTTCTATCGCACGTTCGACATGGCGAGGATCGACGCCATGGGAATGCGCCTGATGCAACCGGTTCGCCGACTGCGCCATTGCGAGTTCCAGATCGATCATCTCACGCGTCGAATAGCGCGCATTGGAAACGTCGCCTGTCTCAGGATCGATGCGCTCAGCCTGAAGTTCCACCAGCGCTGTCGAGGCCATCACAGCTGCAAAGGCGTTCCGGAACATTTGCGCGTCATCGTTGATATAGCGATGCAGGGTTTTGGCAATATCGTGCCGATCGAACACGCTCTTCTCGTTGCTGATCAGCGTCAGAACCTGTTCCGGTTTTTGGCGGATCAGCTCGGCATTTTGCCGTGCCGCCTCGTCATCCAGCCGGCCGCGCTCGACGGCCATTCCCTGCTGTTGCATCTGCGAGGCATGCACGCCCATATGTTCGGTCGGCGACAACTCAAGACCGCGCTCCACATGCGAGCGATGGTCGATGCGAACGTCCAGGCCTTCGCGCTGAAGCTGACGGTTGGCGATGCCTTCCCATGACTGCCGGATATCGCGCAGCTGCATGTCGGTTGTCGCCATGCCATGTGCCAACAGCCGTGCGTTCTTGTGCTCAAGATAAGTTTTCTCCCCAAGACGGGTTCTGCCAAGCTGTCGCGTCGTCATCAGCACATGAGCATGGTAGTTCCTGATATCACCATGCTCGCTGGGTGAATGGATCGCAAAATCCACGGCTGCGCCATAGCGGTTTGCCAAATCCCGGGCAAAGGCGCGTGCCGCCTTCAGTCGCCCTTCTGGCGACAGCTCATGCGGAAGCGCGATTTCGAATTCGCGGGCGACGCGGGCATCTTTTCGCTTTTCTGCAAACTCGGCAGCGTTCCACAAAGCCGAACGATCAAAGGCCCACTCGGCAGAAAGACCGTCCGGCAGCACGATCTCTTTATGCTCGACGCCCTCTTTGCGGGTGAAGTCATGAACAAGGCCATCGCGCTGATTGGTGAGAAGAACCGCGCAACGGTAGGCGGCAGATGCGACGGCACTTCGGCCGGATGAGCGCGAGACAGGCTTGGTGCTGAGATGATAAATCGCCAACCGAAATCTCCGGTCCTCAAACGGGGAAATTCAGCGCTCAACTGCGGTGCAAGTCGTAAGTGCGCCCTTGTCTGTTTACCGGTGGCGAGGTTAGCAACATCGAAGAGGCATTTCGACTACTAAAAGTAGTGGTCGAATAAAGACAATCTCGCGTTTTCGGATAGGTGCCAAACGCATCGGTTTGAAGAGGAAAATTCCCGCGCTGAAAAATGGGGCATTCGGTCAGGTCGATGTCCGCGGACATCAAGGCTTGGATCTATGGGCTCTCCGAGGCCTGAACGAAAAGCGAAGGCGGCGCCGTGTGCTTCGCGTCATCAATTTGAAATCGAGCAATGATATCGTGGCATCGATCCCGAAGGTCTCAAGAGAGCGGCCGATGCAGGACGTGGCGACGGTAGGGCTTGATATAGCCAAGCAGGTTTTCCAGGCGCATGGAGCAGATGCGAGCGGAGAAACCCTTTTCAATAAGCAGATCAAACGAGAGAACGTTCTGGAGTTTTTCAGCAAGCTCAAGCCATGCCTGATCGGAATAGAGTCCTGCGCTACAAGTTATTATTGGGCACGGCAGCTAGTAGAGTTCGGTCATGACGTCCGCTTGATCCATACCAGTTACGTGAAGCCGTTCGTGAAACGGGGCAAAACTGATGCCAATGATGCAGAGGCGATCAATGTTGCGCTTACGCAAAAAACAATGCGCTTCGTACCGGTCAAAACCCTAAACCAACAAGCGGCGATTACGAGTTTTCGAACTCGCAGCCTTTTTGTTTCACAGCGCACGCAACTCGTAAACGCGCTGCGGGGGCACCTAGCGGAGGCCGGCCTGGTAACGGCAAAGGGCATTCAAAATTATTCTAGATTACTCAAATTGATGGAAAGTGCAGCAGATACCGTCCTGCCTACCGTTATGAAACAAGCTCTCACCGACATTTGCGACCAGATACGTCGATTGAATGATTTGGTCAAGAAACTAGACAAGGAGATTGAGCGACGTGTCAAACACGATGAGAACGCGTGTAGGCTTCTGACGATACCTGGTGTTGGCCCGAAAACTGCGATGTGCGTCATTGCGATAGTTCCGGATATCCATCGGTTTCCCTCTGCTCGCCATTTCTCTTCATGGCTGGGTCTTACTCCTCGCACGCATTCAAGCGGAGGCCGTTCGGTTTTAGGGCACATTACGAAAATGGGGAATAGCGAACTCCGAACGATGCTTTATCTCGGGGGCACAGCAATCATGATGCGAGATAACAAAACTCCAATCGGTCGTTGGGCCGGTCGATTGCGCGCGAGACGACCGTACAAAGTTGCCGTTATCGCTGTGGCAAATCGTATAGCGCGCATCATTTGGGCTCTTTTGACAATTGGGGGAGTTTACGATCCGACATACGGCCGAGAAGCCTCAGCGTGACGCAGTGATAATCTTGGGCGTTTGAATAGGTGGTGGTCGGCGGTAAGCTAACGGGTAGCGTACTAGAGAGCGAATTGTCCGAATCATGAGATGTACCTCGAGTACGGGCCTGTTGTAGGGATTTGCTCTGCGTTTGAAGGGGTGGCAATCGTAACAGGTCAAGCCGTGATAATTGCTGCAGCGCTTACGATGCTCTTGCCTTCGGTCTTCCATCTAGCGGGCCGCTTCAACCAAAGGGGGCGGCCCGCACTCCTGTCTGAATGGTGATGGCCGCCTCCATGAGGTGAGCGGCAGTGCAGGCGGGCATCTGGCTGCAGCGGTTGGACAGGGTGCGTCGTTAACGGTCCTTCGTCACCTCTACGCTCCACTCTGTCGGCCACGGTATGGCGCCCGGAGCGCCTGCGATTGGGAAACAACCGGGAAGCGATATGCAACCTAGGATAAAGTACCATTGAATGTTCGCTATTGAGGAATGAAGGTATTCCAATACCATATGCGCAAATCAGAGCCGTTTGCCCCAAGATCAAATGTGCATCGTCCAGAAAGACAGGCATTCGCTTGGTGGCTACCAAAAATCGAAGTTTCAAAGGCCTCTGGAATGGCCCATACAGGACACCGTCGATAAGCGGAGCAGACATGAAGACCAGCCTTGAACATTTGCCAGAACGAAAGCAACGCGAGCTCGCGCGCGTCGTCGGAATTATTCAGGAAGAGTTTGCTGATCTGGTGGAGCGCTCGAAGTCTGACGCCAAGAAGGATGGACGGATTTTCAAAATCATTCTGTTCGGTTCCTACGCACGTGGCACCTGGGTGGATGAACCGCATACGTCGAAAGGTTACCGATCGGATTTCGATATCCTCGTCATCGTCAGCAACAAGGAACTTGCCGATCCCAAATACTGGGACAAGACAACAGACCGGCTGATGTGGGACAAGGAGATCGAGACGCCGGTTAGCCTGATCGTGCACGGCGCTCGCGAGATCAGCAATTTCCTGCAGGAAGGGCAATACTTCTTCAGCGATATTCGACGTGATGGCATTGCTCTCTACGAACTCGACGATAGGGAACTCGCCGAGCCAAAGAGTCTCACGGGCGAGCAGGCATATGAGCTGGCAAAAAGACATTATGCCAGCCGCCTCGGTGTCGTTGACAGTTTTATAGACCACACGCTCTTTGCTCTGCAGAAGCACAACGCAAAGAGCGCAGCTTTCATGCTGCATCAATCCATAGAGCAGGCCTATTCCACTCTGCTTTTGACCCTCACCAACTACAGCCCTGCCAGCCATAATCTGAAATTTTTGCGAGGGCTGGCTGAAGGGCAGGATATCCGCCTCGCCGAGGCCTGGCCGCGGGATCACCATCGGTTTCAGTCGTGGTTCAACACGCTGAACGAAGCCTATGTGAAGGCCCGCTACTCCGATCATTATGAAATTACCGAGGAGGCTCTGACCTGGCTGACTGCCAGAACGTCCATCCTCTACGAGCTCGTCAACACGGTCTGCCGCGAGCACATCGAAAAGCTCGAACAGGCCGCGAAAGCCAGCGACTGAGCTTCACCGGTGACACAACAATCCTTAGCTCAGATAGCAGCCACCACAGCGTCATGAACCATAGGGTCCAACCTCAACTTTCAATCGCTATGTCGATCTCCTCATAGAAACTGGTCTGTCTTCCGGGAGCAAAGCCGCAGTCAACAGCGGCAGTTCCGGTGCGACCGCAATCGAAAGGAACAATCGTGGCAAGGAAAACAATCGAACAGCGCCTGGCTGAACTGGAGGCGCAGCGGTCTGCATTGAAGGCCCGACTTTCGAAAACCGAGCGTAACAACGATATGCGTCGCAAGGTCCTGATCGGCTCGCTCGTCCTGCATCACCTGGAGACTTCGAATGATCAGGAGTTCAGCAAACAACTCGGTGAATGGCTGCGCCGCGAACTGCCAGGGTTTCTGAAACGCGATAATGACAAGGCGCTGTTTGTCGATCTGATCGGACCAGGACTGACAAACAAGGGAGAGGGTGGCGAAAGCGCGAAAGGGTATTCATGAACCGGTTGCGACTTTCTCGGGACGCATTCAAAAACATGATGCGAGCCGCCGCGCGTGATCCGCTTTGGGCATTTCTGGCTTTGATCACCATGCCCTTCCGGATCTGGAAACGGCTTCTTGGATTTATGTTCATCCTGTTCAACGTCACCTTTGTGATCGGCATGGGTGGCGGTCATTTCCTCGAGCAAACGGGTTTCGAGCGGGGCTCGCTTGTCCACATCATCCCGGGTCTCTTAACCCTGCTGGCGCTTGCCGTTATCACCTTCTGGTTCATCACCACCCCACTGATTTTGCATTTCGGGGAGAATGACGATGAGACCCATGGCTCCGCCCGCTTTGCGACAAACAAGGAGATAGCCGCTCTCACCTCATCCGGTTCAGGCCTTCTGATTGGTCGTGATACGAAAACGGGCAAGCCCCTGCGCTATGATGGCCCTGCCCATCTCCTGACGATGGCACCGACGCGTACCGGCAAGGGTGTGGGCACGATCATCCCGAACCTGCTGACTGCCGACCGTTCCGTGATCTGTGTCGATCCAAAAGGCGAGAATGCGAGGATCACCGGCCGTGCTCGTCAAAAATTCGGGCCCGTCCATGTGCTCGATCCTTTCGGGATCACCGGCAGACCCTCGGCAGCCTTCAATCCGCTGGCCATGCTTGATCCCCAAAACCTCGATGTCGCGGAAGATGCGAGTACCCTTGCCGACGCTCTCGTGTTCGACGAACCGGGAATGGCGGGGGAGGCGCATTGGAACGAGGAGGCAAAAGCGCTGATTGCCGGATTGCTGCTCGAGATCGTTTCGACGGAGCCTTTGCGATTCCGGCACCTTGCAACACTTCGCGAGTATCTCACCCTTGCTCCGGAACAGTTTGTAGCGCTGCTGAAACGGATGCAGGACAGTGATGCGGCAAGAGGTCTTGTCGCCCGCGCCGCAAACCGCCACCTCGGAAAATCCGATCGCGAAGCTGCAGGCGTTTTGTCGGCAGCCCAGCGCCATACGCATTTCCTCGATTCACCGCGCATGACGACCGTCCTCAGCCGCTCGGATTTCCGGTTTGCCGATCTCAAGCGCAGCAACATGACGGTGTTCCTCGTGCTTCCGCCTGATCGTCTCTCGACCTATTCGCGCTGGCTGCGCCTGCTTGTTTCCCAAAGCCTGCTCGAAATGGCTCGCGATCCGACAAAGCCAGCGACACCGGTTCTTTATCTGCTCGATGAGTTCGCATCGCTTGGGCACTTAGCACCAGTCGAACGCGCGATGGGTCTGATGGCGGGGTATGGTGTCCAGCTTTGGCCCATCCTTCAGGACATCCATCAACTGCGTGCCACGTACGGTCACCGCGCCGGAACTTTTTTGTCAAACGCCGGCGTGCTACAGGTTTTTGGCGTCAATGATCATGATAGCGCCCGCCTCATCTCTGACTTGCTCGGACAGGAGACAGTCGTGTTCCAGACAATGGCGAGAGCGCTTGATTCCGATAAGACCGGGATTTCCTATAGCCAACAGCATACCGGCCGGCCGCTGCTTACCCCTGATGAGGTACGCAATCTGCCGGCGAACGGACAACTGCTGTTCCTTGCCGGACAGCGGCCAGTTTTTGCCGACAAGCTTGCCTATTTTGCCGACCCGGAGTTCAGGGAGATGTTCGACCTGGTCTGACGGGAACGGGACAAAAGGCAGATCGGCAACCCGTCACACTATCGTACGCGCGGCCGTCAAGCAATCTTGACCGTAGCGGGAAGTGGAGATGGCCAGATAAGCCCCGAGAACAGGCGTCCACGGCAACGGAATATGGGAGCGGTGAACAAGCCTGTCCCGACGGGAACGCGCTCCCCAAAGCGCCGAAGTGAGCGGCAGGACGGGGGTGCGTCTTGCTGTGAAGGAATAAAAGTGGAGTCTTGCTGCGTGTTTTCAACGACAACGACCATGAAAGCGTCCGCTGTATCGTTGGCGCGGCCCGGATCGGGATGGGCGAAACAGGCCGGAGCTATAGAGGACTGCTCTATTCACGGTTCTCTCGTGCTAGGCGAGACAGCCGATATTTTTAGGAGCGCATATGATCCGTGTTACGACATAGCGGGCTCTGGATCGATTGCGTATACCTACACCCAGGAAGGATTGAATTTCGGCGTCCGTGAAAAGGAACTGCCGGAAGTCTTCGCCACCTAGGAATATCAGGTGCTGCTCGTTGCCGAGAACTATCAGACGGGCTTCGATGAACCCTTGCTGCACACGACGTATGTCGACCGGCGACTGGCTGGTATCCAGGCGGTGCAAACGCTGTCCCGCCTCAACCGCATTCATCTGCTGAAGGAAGACACATTCGTTCTCGATTTCGTCAACGAGAGGGATGAAATTCGCCAGGCCTTCAAGACCTATTATGAATGCGCGGAGATCGGTGTCCTCTGAAGCGCATCGGAAGCTTCGACTTACAGATCCAACGGGATTGGGCGGCGAGCTGCATGATGCCAAGACCTAGTTTACAGCGTGCATTTTCAGGTTGCCTTTGCTGATGTGCCGGGACCGCCTGCCTGGCGTGCTAGCAAGGATGATGAGTTCAACCGCCTTTGGGTACAAAACCCACTCCAAAACCGAACAGTCGCCCAATCTTCTCCAACGTCTCCAATGTTGGATTTCCCGCACCAGCTTCAATCTCCGCAACTTGGCGCCTAGTAAGCGACAAGGTCTTTGCAAACTCTGCCTGCGTCATGCCGAACCCTTTGCGGATTTCGACAACCGCTTCAGGTAACCTCAAGTCGCCAGTCCGAGCCCGTTCCGCCAGTGTTCGCCGGTTCTCAAGAATTTCCTCTTTCGTTGGCTTTCTCCATCGAGCCATTTAGCTGTCCTCCGGCATCACTGGCACGCCGCCAGAACGCTCTCCGCGATTTCAATGCAGCGGCCCATTGCACGCTCCAGAATTTCCAGAGACCCACCCATATCTTTCGCCATAGCCGGCGTTTGCTGGAGGTAACCGGCAAACACGGAAAACTCAGCTGCGAGCGCATTCTGCTCATCAGGATCAGGGATCAGTTCAGCGCAAATGCGTTTCCAATCGGGAAGGTGATCGCGACCACCGTCCCGCATCATGGCCCAGCGGGTGGAACGAACGATCCCCTCTTTGGCAAGCCGCATTGGCGCGAAATCAAAGAGCGGAGACAGGCGGATCGTGCCGTCCTGGTGCTTACTCAGTGCAGAATTTTGGCCGTGATTATCGGGATTGCCGAGCGCCAAATTGGCGATGTCCCGCTTCAGGTATTCGACAATGTCCGCGAAGGGATTAGCAGAATATTGGCGCAAAACGTCGATGTAGGCCTCGTGCGAGCCGACATGACCGAAATCAGCAACGCCGATCGCGGATACCAGGCTTTCTTGGCCCAGCCTAACGGTTCCGCCACCTTCTTTCTTCTTCCGGTCGAACCGAGGAATGATCAGGACACTTTCGGCATAGGTCGAAGGTTCGTGCACATTCAGGCCGATCTCTTGAGCGATCCGCGAATAGAGAGCTTCGCCTTCGAGTATAAGGCGGTCCACGGGCTCGTTGCTGCGGACCAGCTTGACAATGACGTGGCGCACGGCCTCATCGTCAGTTACGAAGCTGTCGGGATAATAGAGACCGTCCTTCGCTTGGGTCATCGAGACCTTAGGCCATTCGCCTTGCAGGCCACTTGAGCCAGAGGCGAGCATTCCGAAGCGATCGGCGACTTCCATGAAACGATCGGAGCGCTCAAGGATTTCCGCTTCTGTCACCCCTTGGCGCTCAACACCGCGCAATCGTTCCGTCTCGGCCTCTGCCGCTTCTTTGATCCGGATATTACCTATGCCGCCCGTTGCCGATCGCAGAAGCAGCGGGAGATCAGAAGCGCGCGAGCCTTCAGCAAGACTGAGATGCTCGGCAAGATTTCGCCTTGCATGCCCCTGGGGCATAAGATCCAAGAGGAAGGGCGGCCAGCTGCGGCTATATCGATTTTCGAGATCAACGGGATATCGGACAGATAACGCGCGATGGTCGCGAACCGTTTTTCCACCCGCGAACTCCGCAGATGCAACTGTGACGAAATAGTCGAGATCGTAATCGACGATGGACGCGCCCTGGAAGCCGGCCGCGTCATCCTTAAGTTCCAGCGTCGCGGCGTGGTGCCACTGGCCATAAAAATGGGTTTGGAGCGTTAGGCGCATTAATTGACCCTTTCAATGGTTCAATTAATGCATATTTTCGTTTTATTCAACCCATCAAAGTGGGTTGAATAACTGCCTTCAGAAATGCCAGCTACCGAAACGATCATTGAAACTTCTGATCCGGCTGACCATCTTCCGGCCGCTCAACGCATTGCCGCAAGCGAACAGAATAAGCGGCAGGCTGAGCACTGGTGTCATCCAAGCTTCGGAACCGCTACTCACATAATGACCCGGGACGCTACGGAAGTCCTGAAGATGTTCCGAAACATGGTGTTCAATGTCTATGCCAGAAATCGCGACGATCATGCGAAGAACCACGCCTTTCTTATGGACGTGAATGGCCGCTGGTCTCTGGCGCCCGCATACGATCTTACTTTTTCGTAGGATCAGGTGGAGAGCACAGCGCGGCAATAGCCGGGGAAGGCAGGAATCCCGGCATGTCCCACCTTCTGGCAGTCTCCAAAGGGGCCTCGATTTCTGATCAGGACGCACGGGAAGTTATAGAACAGGTTAGAGCGGCCGTAGACCGATGGCCTGAGTTTGCTGGGGAAGTTCAGTTATCCAGAACTCGGACCGCTGAACTCGACAGGTTCTTGAATGGTAATCGGCTGGCTTAAAGGCCGATGATCACCTTTGCCACGTTCGTTGTCGAAACCGACGATACGCCTGCCGTCCTTGCCATAAAACACTCGATACTCGAACAGTTGCGTCCTACCGCGAACGGGTTCCGGCACCTGTATAAAAAATCCTGAAACTTTCATAAATTGGAAGTATCAAGAATTATGTCTTCGTTGGTTGACCAGATTTCTGCAGCCGGATTGGCTGATCGTTTTCTGAATGACCGGCAACTCGCCGAGTTGCTGGGCGGCAGTGACGCGCGCCGTTATGGCCTTGTCAACCGCGCTTTGAAAGACGGGTCCCTCATCCGCCTGAAGCGTGGTTGTTATGTGCTGGCGCGACGCTATCGACGTGACCCGGTTCATCCGTTTGCCGTCGCCCAAAACCTCGTGCCGGGCAGCTATATCTCTTTCGAAACAGCACTGTCGTTTCGTGGATGGGTTCCGGAGGCGGTGTTTGTTACGGCCAGTGTTTCACCTGGACGCAAAAGCCAGGATTTTTCGACGCCCGGGTTCGGGACCTTTAGCTATCATCCTCTGGCGATCAACGATTATCGGTTCATGGCGAGTGTTGACCGTGTCCCGCTCAACGGATCGATTGCGTTCGTTGCTAGGCCTCTTCTTGCGCTTATGGATCTGGTGGCGCTCCGCAAGGTGGAGTGGAGCGGGCTTGAATGGCTGACGATTGGTATGAGGATTGAGGAAGATGCCCTTTTCGGATTGCGATGCAAGGATTTTGCTGCATTGAAGCCGGTGTACAGGCACAAGGCTGCAAATGCTTTTCTCCGGGCGTTGGAGGGTACAGCTTCACCTGTCAGACTATTGAGGGAAGACCTGTGGGCTGAGATTCAGTGAAAGGGGTGAAATTTATCACAGCGTTCAATTAATGCAGCATTTACAGGATTGCTGTATTTTATGGATTTACTTTTGTGACCGTCCTATCCTCGCGATTCAAGACGGGAGTGTATTTGATGGCAGGTTCAGGTAATTCCTACACCACGAGTGATCTTTCCAGGAAGTCGGGTGATATTATCGCTGAGGCGCTTCGTCATCCGGTGACGATCACCCAGCGCAACAAGCCTCGTCTGGTTCTTCTTAATATCGAGGATTATGAACGTTTGATGCGGCAGTCTGATCTGCGTGCGGTTGGCACTATTGATAATATGTCTGACGCTTTGCTAGAGGAATTTGAGGCCGCAGCCGACACTTATGCGGAAACTGAAGAGACGGTTCGGTGAACGGTTTCGATACGATCGAGACTGCAGTCGTAATCCGCTACCCTTATCTGTGGAGGGAGGCTTCCCGCGGTGAAACCGAAGGCTGGAAGCGGTGATGGTTTGCGTTGCGGCCCCTGATCAGGCTGCCGCTCTGAGGTCGAAATTCGCGTGGATGACTTCGTAGGGTACGTGAACCTTTCCGTCTTCGGTTTGTTCGAATATACCCCAGTCCGACAATGCGGACACGTCCTCGTGGACACGCTTAACGTCACGTTCGACGGATCGGGCAAGTCCGCGTATGCTCGATGGACCGATCTTCTGAAGATGTTCAATCAATTCCCACCTTTTGGGGGTGATGACAGAAAAAAGCTGTGCGGGCGACGAAAAGGTGAAGACTGCCACGGGTTCTGAGGGATTGCCTGAACGCATGGCGTTCGTTGCCCTTTCAAAAACCTCATTGAGGGCAGCTTCGCTGTCTGCTCTGATTTGAATCAAGGCTTCTCTCATGGCTTCTTCCTCCTCTTGATTATCTCCTTCCGAAAGTCGGACAGGAGGGCATCGGTCGTTGTGAACATGTAAGGATGCTCGTCGCCGTCGAGATGGCAATGATCGCCTTTGCCGCGTTCTTTGTCGAAACCGACGATGCGCCGACCATCCTTGCCAAAAAACAGTCGATACTTGAACAGGTGCGTGCTACCGGGAACGGGTTCTGGCACCTTCCACACGACGATCTCGACAATCGCACCATCTGGCAAAACAGTTTTCGAACGTTCCACAAGTACCGCGGCAATCATGTTGTTGTTTATGCCATCACAACACGCTGTTGTCAAGGATGCCAACGCGGCTTTGAGGTTGTTTTGGCGGCAGGTTGCAGGATGTTTATGCTTGGAATATTTTACTGATTTATCTGTTTTAAATACATATATTAGTATTTTTATACTTTCTTTAAGGAATAAATTACCGGTATTAACTTAAGTGAACGATCGCGGCGCGCTATTGGTTTGAGGGCAGGGGAGTGTCACTAGCAAACATATAATTTATGTAGGTGTGGCGCTAAAACATATAAATAGTGTAAGTAGACTGTTGCTGTGAAAAGTGGGGAGTTTGATTGGCGGATTTGGCTTGTTGTACGGGCGGGCAATTTGAACTGCCTGCAATCAAGTGATTTATATAGGTTTTTGCATGAAGGATGAATTATTTATTGGTGGAGCAGAGAGGGAATCTGATTATGAAGTGGGCTGAAAAGGCGATGAAAATTGGTAGCGATCAATCATAATAACAATATCATGATATTGTTATTATGATTGATCGCTACCAATTTTCATCGCCTTTTCAGCCCACTTCATAATCAGATTCCCTCTCTGCTCCACCAATAAATAATTCATCCTTCATGCAAAAACCTATATAAATCACTTGATTGCAGGCAGTTCAAATTGCCCGCCCGTACAACAAGCCAAATCCGCCAATCAAACTCCCCACTTTTCACAGCAACAGTCTACTTACACTATTTATATGTTTTAGCGCCACACCTACATAAATTATATGTTTGCTAGTGACACTCCCCTGCCCTCAAACCAATAGCGCGCCGCGATCGTTCACTTAAGTTAATACCGGTAATTTATTCCTTAAAGAAAGTATAAAAATACTAATATATGTATTTAAAACAGAT
The DNA here is from genome assembly GCF_042885035.1 of Agrobacterium sp. NPDC058088. NCBI lineage: Bacteria > Pseudomonadati > Pseudomonadota > Alphaproteobacteria > Hyphomicrobiales > Rhizobiaceae > Agrobacterium > Agrobacterium sp. NPDC058088. The sequence continues at coordinate 35,399 of NZ_JBHVSU010000015.1, forward strand.
AAATCAGTAAAATATTCCAAGCATAAACATCCTGCAACCTGCCGCCAAAACAACCTCAAAGCCGCGTTGGCATCCTTGACAACAGCGTGTTGTGATGGCATAAACAACAACATGATTGCCGCGGTACTTGTGGAACGTTCGAAAACTGTTTTGCCAGATGGTGCGATTGTCGAGATCGTCGTGTGGAAGGTGCCAGAACCCGTTCCCGGTAGCACGCACCTGTTCAAGTATCGACTGTTTTTTGGCAAGGATGGTCGGCGCATCGTCGGTTTCGACAAAGAACGCGGCAAAGGCGATCATTGCCATCTCGACGGCGACGAGCATCCTTACATGTTCACAACGACCGATGCCCTCCTGTCCGACTTTCGGAAGGAGATAATCAAGAGGAGGAAGAAGCCATGAGAGAAGCCTTGATTCAAATCAGAGCAGACAGCGAAGCTGCCCTCAATGAGGTTTTTGAAAGGGCAACGAACGCCATGCGTTCAGGCAATCCCTCAGAACCCGTGGCAGTCTTCACCTTTTCGTCGCCCGCACAGCTTTTTTCTGTCATCACCCCCAAAAGGTGGGAATTGATTGAACATCTTCAGAAGATCGGTCCATCGAGCATACGCGGACTTGCCCGATCCGTCGAACGTGACGTTAAGCGTGTCCACGAGGACGTGTCCGCATTGTCGGACTGGGGTATATTCGAACAAACCGAAGACGGAAAGGTTCACGTACCCTACGAAGTCATCCACGCGAATTTCGACCTCAGAGCGGCAGCCTGATCAGGGGCCGCAACGCAAACCATCACCGCTTCCAGCCTTCGGTTTCACCGCGGGAAGCCTCCCTCCACAGATAAGGGTAGCGGATTACGACTGCAGTCTCGATCGTATCGAAACCGTTCACCGAACCGTCTCTTCAGTTTCCGCATAAGTGTCGGCTGCGGCCTCAAATTCCTCTAGCAAAGCGTCAGACATATTATCAATAGTGCCAACCGCACGCAGATCAGACTGCCGCATCAAACGTTCATAATCCTCGATATTAAGAAGAACCAGACGAGGCTTGTTGCGCTGGGTGATCGTCACCGGATGACGAAGCGCCTCAGCGATAATATCACCCGACTTCCTGGAAAGATCACTCGTGGTGTAGGAATTACCTGAACCTGCCATCAAATACACTCCCGTCTTGAATCGCGAGGATAGGACGGTCACAAAAGTAAATCCATAAAATACAGCAATCCTGTAAATGCTGCATTAATTGAACGCTGTGATAAATTTCACCCCTTTCACTGAATCTCAGCCCACAGGTCTTCCCTCAATAGTCTGACAGGTGAAGCTGTACCCTCCAACGCCCGGAGAAAAGCATTTGCAGCCTTGTGCCTGTACACCGGCTTCAATGCAGCAAAATCCTTGCATCGCAATCCGAAAAGGGCATCTTCCTCAATCCTCATACCAATCGTCAGCCATTCAAGCCCGCTCCACTCCACCTTGCGGAGCGCCACCAGATCCATAAGCGCAAGAAGAGGCCTAGCAACGAACGCAATCGATCCGTTGAGCGGGACGCGGTCTACTCTCGCCATGTACCGCTAATCGTTGATCGCCTGAGGATGATGGCTAATGGTCCCGAAGCCGGGCGTGGAATAGTCCGGGCTGTTGCGTCCGGGTGAAACACTGGCCGTAACAAACACCGCCTCCGGAACCCATCCACGAAACGACAGTGCTGTTTCGAAAGAGATATAGCTGCCCGGCACGAGGTTTTGGGCGACGGCAAACGGATGAACCGGGTCACGTCGATAGCGTCGCGCCAGCACATAACAACCACGCTTCAGGCGGATGAGGGACCCGTCTTTCAAAGCGCGGTTGACAAGGCCATAACGGCGCGCGTCACTGCCGCCCAGCAACTCGGCGAGTTGCCGGTCATTCAGAAAACGATCAGCCAATCCGGCTGCAGAAATCTGGTCAACCAACGAAGACATAATTCTTGATACTTCCAATTTATGAAAGTTTCAGGATTTTTTATACAGGTGCCGGAACCCGTTCGCGGTAGGACGCAACTGTTCGAGTATCGAGTGTTTTATGGCAAGGACGGCAGGCGTATCGTCGGTTTCGACAACGAACGTGGCAAAGGTGATCATCGGCCTTTAAGCCAGCCGATTACCATTCAAGAACCTGTCGAGTTCAGCGGTCCGAGTTCTGGATAACTGAACTTCCCCAGCAAACTCAGGCCATCGGTCTACGGCCGCTCTAACCTGTTCTATAACTTCCCGTGCGTCCTGATCAGAAATCGAGGCCCCTTTGGAGACTGCCAGAAGGTGGGACATGCCGGGATTCCTGCCTTCCCCGGCTATTGCCGCGCTGTGCTCTCCACCTGATCCTACGAAAAAGTAAGATCGTATGCGGGCGCCAGAGACCAGCGGCCATTCACGTCCATAAGCAAGGCGTGGTTCTTCGCATGATCGTCGCGATTTCTGGCATAGACATTGAACACCATGTTTCGGAACATCTTCAGGACTTCCGTAGCGTCCCGGGTCATTATGTGAGTAGCGGTTCCGAAGCTTGGATGACACCAGTGCTCAGCCTGCCGCTTATTCTGTTCGCTTGCGGCAATGCGTTGAGCGGCCGGAAGATGGTCAGCCGGATCAGAAGTTTCAATGATCGTTTCGGTAGCTGGCATTTCTGAAGGCAGTTATTCAACCCACTTTGATGGGTTGAATAAAACGAAAATATGCATTAATTGAACCATTGAAAGGGTCAATTAATGCGCCTAACGCTCCAAACCCATTTTTATGGCCAGTGGCACCACGCCGCGACGCTGGAACTTAAGGATGACGCGGCCGGCTTCCAGGGCGCGTCCATCGTCGATTACGATCTCGACTATTTCGTCACAGTTGCATCTGCGGAGTTCGCGGGTGGAAAAACGGTTCGCGACCATCGCGCGTTATCTGTCCGATATCCCGTTGATCTCGAAAATCGATATAGCCGCAGCTGGCCGCCCTTCCTCTTGGATCTTATGCCCCAGGGGCATGCAAGGCGAAATCTTGCCGAGCATCTCAGTCTTGCTGAAGGCTCGCGCGCTTCTGATCTCCCGCTGCTTCTGCGATCGGCAACGGGCGGCATAGGTAATATCCGGATCAAAGAAGCGGCAGAGGCCGAGACGGAACGATTGCGCGGTGTTGAGCGCCAAGGGGTGACAGAAGCGGAAATCCTTGAGCGCTCCGATCGTTTCATGGAAGTCGCCGATCGCTTCGGAATGCTCGCCTCTGGCTCAAGTGGCCTGCAAGGCGAATGGCCTAAGGTCTCGATGACCCAAGCGAAGGACGGTCTCTATTATCCCGACAGCTTCGTAACTGACGATGAGGCCGTGCGCCACGTCATTGTCAAGCTGGTCCGCAGCAACGAGCCCGTGGACCGCCTTATACTCGAAGGCGAAGCTCTCTATTCGCGGATCGCTCAAGAGATCGGCCTGAATGTGCACGAACCTTCGACCTATGCCGAAAGTGTCCTGATCATTCCTCGGTTCGACCGGAAGAAGAAAGAAGGTGGCGGAACCGTTAGGCTGGGCCAAGAAAGCCTGGTATCCGCGATCGGCGTTGCTGATTTCGGTCATGTCGGCTCGCACGAGGCCTACATCGACGTTTTGCGCCAATATTCTGCTAATCCCTTCGCGGACATTGTCGAATACCTGAAGCGGGACATCGCCAATTTGGCGCTCGGCAATCCCGATAATCACGGCCAAAATTCTGCACTGAGTAAGCACCAGGACGGCACGATCCGCCTGTCTCCGCTCTTTGATTTCGCGCCAATGCGGCTTGCCAAAGAGGGGATCGTTCGTTCCACCCGCTGGGCCATGATGCGGGACGGTGGTCGCGATCACCTTCCCGATTGGAAACGCATTTGCGCTGAACTGATCCCTGATCCTGATGAGCAGAATGCGCTCGCAGCTGAGTTTTCCGTGTTTGCCGGTTACCTCCAGCAAACGCCGGCTATGGCGAAAGATATGGGTGGGTCTCTGGAAATTCTGGAGCGTGCAATGGGCCGCTGCATTGAAATCGCGGAGAGCGTTCTGGCGGCGTGCCAGTGATGCCGGAGGACAGCTAAATGGCTCGATGGAGAAAGCCAACGAAAGAGGAAATTCTTGAGAACCGGCGAACACTGGCGGAACGGGCTCGGACTGGCGACTTGAGGTTACCTGAAGCGGTTGTCGAAATCCGCAAAGGGTTCGGCATGACGCAGGCAGAGTTTGCAAAGACCTTGTCGCTTACTAGGCGCCAAGTTGCGGAGATTGAAGCTGGTGCGGGAAATCCAACATTGGAGACGTTGGAGAAGATTGGGCGACTGTTCGGTTTTGGAGTGGGTTTTGTACCCAAAGGCGGTTGAACTCATCATCCTTGCTAGCACGCCAGGCAGGCGGTCCCGGCACATCAGCAAAGGCAACCTGAAAATGCACGCTGTAAACTAGGTCTTGGCATCATGCAGCTCGCCGCCCAATCCCGTTGGATCTGTAAGTCGAAGCTTCCGATGCGCTTCAGAGGACACCGATCTCCGCGCATTCATAATAGGTCTTGAAGGCCTGGCGAATTTCATCCCTCTCGTTGACGAAATCGAGAACGAATGTGTCTTCCTTCAGCAGATGAATGCGGTTGAGGCGGGACAGCGTTTGCACCGCCTGGATACCAGCCAGTCGCCGGTCGACATACGTCGTGTGCAGCAAGGGTTCATCGAAGCCCGTCTGATAGTTCTCGGCAACGAGCAGCACCTGATATTCCTAGGTGGCGAAGACTTCCGGCAGTTCCTTTTCACGGACGCCGAAATTCAATCCTTCCTGGGTGTAGGTATACGCAATCGATCCAGAGCCCGCTATGTCGTAACACGGATCATATGCGCTCCTAAAAATATCGGCTGTCTCGCCTAGCACGAGAGAACCGTGAATAGAGCAGTCCTCTATAGCTCCGGCCTGTTTCGCCCATCCCGATCCGGGCCGCGCCAACGATACAGCGGACGCTTTCATGGTCGTTGTCGTTGAAAACACGCAGCAAGACTCCACTTTTATTCCTTCACAGCAAGACGCACCCCCGTCCTGCCGCTCACTTCGGCGCTTTGGGGAGCGCGTTCCCGTCGGGACAGGCTTGTTCACCGCTCCCATATTCCGTTGCCGTGGACGCCTGTTCTCGGGGCTTATCTGGCCATCTCCACTTCCCGCTACGGTCAAGATTGCTTGACGGCCGCGCGTACGATAGTGTGACGGGTTGCCGATCTGCCTTTTGTCCCGTTCCCGTCAGACCAGGTCGAACATCTCCCTGAACTCCGGGTCGGCAAAATAGGCAAGCTTGTCGGCAAAAACTGGCCGCTGTCCGGCAAGGAACAGCAGTTGTCCGTTCGCCGGCAGATTGCGTACCTCATCAGGGGTAAGCAGCGGCCGGCCGGTATGCTGTTGGCTATAGGAAATCCCGGTCTTATCGGAATCAAGCGCTCTCGCCATTGTCTGGAACACGACTGTCTCCTGTCCGAGCAAGTCAGAGATGAGGCGGGCGCTATCATGATCATTGACGCCAAAAACCTGTAGCACGCCGGCGTTTGACAAAAAAGTTCCGGCGCGGTGACCGTACGTGGCACGCAGTTGATGGATGTCCTGAAGGATGGGCCAAAGCTGGACACCATACCCCGCCATCAGACCCATCGCGCGTTCGACTGGTGCTAAGTGCCCAAGCGATGCGAACTCATCGAGCAGATAAAGAACCGGTGTCGCTGGCTTTGTCGGATCGCGAGCCATTTCGAGCAGGCTTTGGGAAACAAGCAGGCGCAGCCAGCGCGAATAGGTCGAGAGACGATCAGGCGGAAGCACGAGGAACACCGTCATGTTGCTGCGCTTGAGATCGGCAAACCGGAAATCCGAGCGGCTGAGGACGGTCGTCATGCGCGGTGAATCGAGGAAATGCGTATGGCGCTGGGCTGCCGACAAAACGCCTGCAGCTTCGCGATCGGATTTTCCGAGGTGGCGGTTTGCGGCGCGGGCGACAAGACCTCTTGCCGCATCACTGTCCTGCATCCGTTTCAGCAGCGCTACAAACTGTTCCGGAGCAAGGGTGAGATACTCGCGAAGTGTTGCAAGGTGCCGGAATCGCAAAGGCTCCGTCGAAACGATCTCGAGCAGCAATCCGGCAATCAGCGCTTTTGCCTCCTCGTTCCAATGCGCCTCCCCCGCCATTCCCGGTTCGTCGAACACGAGAGCGTCGGCAAGGGTACTCGCATCTTCCGCGACATCGAGGTTTTGGGGATCAAGCATGGCCAGCGGATTGAAGGCTGCCGAGGGTCTGCCGGTGATCCCGAAAGGATCGAGCACATGGACGGGCCCGAATTTTTGACGAGCACGGCCGGTGATCCTCGCATTCTCGCCTTTTGGATCGACACAGATCACGGAACGGTCGGCAGTCAGCAGGTTCGGGATGATCGTGCCCACACCCTTGCCGGTACGCGTCGGTGCCATCGTCAGGAGATGGGCAGGGCCATCATAGCGCAGGGGCTTGCCCGTTTTCGTATCACGACCAATCAGAAGGCCTGAACCGGATGAGGTGAGAGCGGCTATCTCCTTGTTTGTCGCAAAGCGGGCGGAGCCATGGGTCTCATCGTCATTCTCCCCGAAATGCAAAATCAGTGGGGTGGTGATGAACCAGAAGGTGATAACGGCAAGCGCCAGCAGGGTTAAGAGACCCGGGATGATGTGGACAAGCGAGCCCCGCTCGAAACCCGTTTGCTCGAGGAAATGACCGCCACCCATGCCGATCACAAAGGTGACGTTGAACAGGATGAACATAAATCCAAGAAGCCGTTTCCAGATCCGGAAGGGCATGGTGATCAAAGCCAGAAATGCCCAAAGCGGATCACGCGCGGCGGCTCGCATCATGTTTTTGAATGCGTCCCGAGAAAGTCGCAACCGGTTCATGAATACCCTTTCGCGCTTTCGCCACCCTCTCCCTTGTTTGTCAGTCCTGGTCCGATCAGATCGACAAACAGCGCCTTGTCATTATCGCGTTTCAGAAACCCTGGCAGTTCGCGGCGCAGCCATTCACCGAGTTGTTTGCTGAACTCCTGATCATTCGAAGTCTCCAGGTGATGCAGGACGAGCGAGCCGATCAGGACCTTGCGACGCATATCGTTGTTACGCTCGGTTTTCGAAAGTCGGGCCTTCAATGCAGACCGCTGCGCCTCCAGTTCAGCCAGGCGCTGTTCGATTGTTTTCCTTGCCACGATTGTTCCTTTCGATTGCGGTCGCACCGGAACTGCCGCTGTTGACTGCGGCTTTGCTCCCGGAAGACAGACCAGTTTCTATGAGGAGATCGACATAGCGATTGAAAGTTGAGGTTGGACCCTATGGTTCATGACGCTGTGGTGGCTGCTATCTGAGCTAAGGATTGTTGTGTCACCGGTGAAGCTCAGTCGCTGGCTTTCGCGGCCTGTTCGAGCTTTTCGATGTGCTCGCGGCAGACCGTGTTGACGAGCTCGTAGAGGATGGACGTTCTGGCAGTCAGCCAGGTCAGAGCCTCCTCGGTAATTTCATAATGATCGGAGTAGCGGGCCTTCACATAGGCTTCGTTCAGCGTGTTGAACCACGACTGAAACCGATGGTGATCCCGCGGCCAGGCCTCGGCGAGGCGGATATCCTGCCCTTCAGCCAGCCCTCGCAAAAATTTCAGATTATGGCTGGCAGGGCTGTAGTTGGTGAGGGTCAAAAGCAGAGTGGAATAGGCCTGCTCTATGGATTGATGCAGCATGAAAGCTGCGCTCTTTGCGTTGTGCTTCTGCAGAGCAAAGAGCGTGTGGTCTATAAAACTGTCAACGACACCGAGGCGGCTGGCATAATGTCTTTTTGCCAGCTCATATGCCTGCTCGCCCGTGAGACTCTTTGGCTCGGCGAGTTCCCTATCGTCGAGTTCGTAGAGAGCAATGCCATCACGTCGAATATCGCTGAAGAAGTATTGCCCTTCCTGCAGGAAATTGCTGATCTCGCGAGCGCCGTGCACGATCAGGCTAACCGGCGTCTCGATCTCCTTGTCCCACATCAGCCGGTCTGTTGTCTTGTCCCAGTATTTGGGATCGGCAAGTTCCTTGTTGCTGACGATGACGAGGATATCGAAATCCGATCGGTAACCTTTCGACGTATGCGGTTCATCCACCCAGGTGCCACGTGCGTAGGAACCGAACAGAATGATTTTGAAAATCCGTCCATCCTTCTTGGCGTCAGACTTCGAGCGCTCCACCAGATCAGCAAACTCTTCCTGAATAATTCCGACGACGCGCGCGAGCTCGCGTTGCTTTCGTTCTGGCAAATGTTCAAGGCTGGTCTTCATGTCTGCTCCGCTTATCGACGGTGTCCTGTATGGGCCATTCCAGAGGCCTTTGAAACTTCGATTTTTGGTAGCCACCAAGCGAATGCCTGTCTTTCTGGACGATGCACATTTGATCTTGGGGCAAACGGCTCTGATTTGCGCATATGGTATTGGAATACCTTCATTCCTCAATAGCGAACATTCAATGGTACTTTATCCTAGGTTGCATATCGCTTCCCGGTTGTTTCCCAATCGCAGGCGCTCCGGGCGCCATACCGTGGCCGACAGAGTGGAGCGTAGAGGTGACGAAGGACCGTTAACGACGCACCCTGTCCAACCGCTGCAGCCAGATGCCCGCCTGCACTGCCGCTCACCTCATGGAGGCGGCCATCACCATTCAGACAGGAGTGCGGGCCGCCCCCTTTGGTTGAAGCGGCCCGCTAGATGGAAGACCGAAGGCAAGAGCATCGTAAGCGCTGCAGCAATTATCACGGCTTGACCTGTTACGATTGCCACCCCTTCAAACGCAGAGCAAATCCCTACAACAGGCCCGTACTCGAGGTACATCTCATGATTCGGACAATTCGCTCTCTAGTACGCTACCCGTTAGCTTACCGCCGACCACCACCTATTCAAACGCCCAAGATTATCACTGCGTCACGCTGAGGCTTCTCGGCCGTATGTCGGATCGTAAACTCCCCCAATTGTCAAAAGAGCCCAAATGATGCGCGCTATACGATTTGCCACAGCGATAACGGCAACTTTGTACGGTCGTCTCGCGCGCAATCGACCGGCCCAACGACCGATTGGAGTTTTGTTATCTCGCATCATGATTGCTGTGCCCCCGAGATAAAGCATCGTTCGGAGTTCGCTATTCCCCATTTTCGTAATGTGCCCTAAAACCGAACGGCCTCCGCTTGAATGCGTGCGAGGAGTAAGACCCAGCCATGAAGAGAAATGGCGAGCAGAGGGAAACCGATGGATATCCGGAACTATCGCAATGACGCACATCGCAGTTTTCGGGCCAACACCAGGTATCGTCAGAAGCCTACACGCGTTCTCATCGTGTTTGACACGTCGCTCAATCTCCTTGTCTAGTTTCTTGACCAAATCATTCAATCGACGTATCTGGTCGCAAATGTCGGTGAGAGCTTGTTTCATAACGGTAGGCAGGACGGTATCTGCTGCACTTTCCATCAATTTGAGTAATCTAGAATAATTTTGAATGCCCTTTGCCGTTACCAGGCCGGCCTCCGCTAGGTGCCCCCGCAGCGCGTTTACGAGTTGCGTGCGCTGTGAAACAAAAAGGCTGCGAGTTCGAAAACTCGTAATCGCCGCTTGTTGGTTTAGGGTTTTGACCGGTACGAAGCGCATTGTTTTTTGCGTAAGCGCAACATTGATCGCCTCTGCATCATTGGCATCAGTTTTGCCCCGTTTCACGAACGGCTTCACGTAACTGGTATGGATCAAGCGGACGTCATGACCGAACTCTACTAGCTGCCGTGCCCAATAATAACTTGTAGCGCAGGACTCTATTCCGATCAGGCATGGCTTGAGCTTGCTGAAAAACTCCAGAACGTTCTCTCGTTTGATCTGCTTATTGAAAAGGGTTTCTCCGCTCGCATCTGCTCCATGCGCCTGGAAAACCTGCTTGGCTATATCAAGCCCTACCGTCGCCACGTCCTGCATCGGCCGCTCTCTTGAGACCTTCGGGATCGATGCCACGATATCATTGCTCGATTTCAAATTGATGACGCGAAGCACACGGCGCCGCCTTCGCTTTTCGTTCAGGCCTCGGAGAGCCCATAGATCCAAGCCTTGATGTCCGCGGACATCGACCTGACCGAATGCCCCATTTTTCAGCGCGGGAATTTTCCTCTTCAAACCGATGCGTTTGGCACCTATCCGAAAACGCGAGATTGTCTTTATTCGACCACTACTTTTAGTAGTCGAAATGCCTCTTCGATGTTGCTAACCTCGCCACCGGTAAACAGACAAGGGCGCACTTACGACTTGCACCGCAGTTGAGCGCTGAATTTCCCCGTTTGAGGACCGGAGATTTCGGTTGGCGATTTATCATCTCAGCACCAAGCCTGTCTCGCGCTCATCCGGCCGAAGTGCCGTCGCATCTGCCGCCTACCGTTGCGCGGTTCTTCTCACCAATCAGCGCGATGGCCTTGTTCATGACTTCACCCGCAAAGAGGGCGTCGAGCATAAAGAGATCGTGCTGCCGGACGGTCTTTCTGCCGAGTGGGCCTTTGATCGTTCGGCTTTGTGGAACGCTGCCGAGTTTGCAGAAAAGCGAAAAGATGCCCGCGTCGCCCGCGAATTCGAAATCGCGCTTCCGCATGAGCTGTCGCCAGAAGGGCGACTGAAGGCGGCACGCGCCTTTGCCCGGGATTTGGCAAACCGCTATGGCGCAGCCGTGGATTTTGCGATCCATTCACCCAGCGAGCATGGTGATATCAGGAACTACCATGCTCATGTGCTGATGACGACGCGACAGCTTGGCAGAACCCGTCTTGGGGAGAAAACTTATCTTGAGCACAAGAACGCACGGCTGTTGGCACATGGCATGGCGACAACCGACATGCAGCTGCGCGATATCCGGCAGTCATGGGAAGGCATCGCCAACCGTCAGCTTCAGCGCGAAGGCCTGGACGTTCGCATCGACCATCGCTCGCATGTGGAGCGCGGTCTTGAGTTGTCGCCGACCGAACATATGGGCGTGCATGCCTCGCAGATGCAACAGCAGGGAATGGCCGTCGAGCGCGGCCGGCTGGATGACGAGGCGGCACGGCAAAATGCCGAGCTGATCCGCCAAAAACCGGAACAGGTTCTGACGCTGATCAGCAACGAGAAGAGCGTGTTCGATCGGCACGATATTGCCAAAACCCTGCATCGCTATATCAACGATGACGCGCAAATGTTCCGGAACGCCTTTGCAGCTGTGATGGCCTCGACAGCGCTGGTGGAACTTCAGGCTGAGCGCATCGATCCTGAGACAGGCGACGTTTCCAATGCGCGCTATTCGACGCGTGAGATGATCGATCTGGAACTCGCAATGGCGCAGTCGGCGAACCGGTTGCATCAGGCGCATTCCCATGGCGTCGATCCTCGCCATGTCGAACGTGCGATAGAAAAACAGGATCACGCTCTTCGCAAAAGCGCTGGCGGAATGGTGGCCGCGAGCGATCCGTCATCAGGATTGTCGGATGAACAGCGCCAGGCAATCGCGCATATTACCGGGCGAGAACGCATCGCGGCTGTGGTCGGATTTGCAGGTGCTGGAAAGTCCACCATGCTCGCAGCCGCGCGTGCGGCGTGGGAGGCTGAAGGTTATCAGGTCCATGGTGCAGCACTTAGCGGTAAGGCCGCCGAGGGTCTTGAGGAAAGCTCCGGTATCGAGAGCCGCACGCTCTCGTCATGGAGTTACAGCTGGGATCATGGTCGGGGCGTTATCGGCAGCAGCGACGTGTTCGTCATCGACGAGGCCGGCATGGTCGGAAGCCGGCAGCTTGCCCGGTTCATCGGCGAGGCGGAAGAGCGCGGCGCAAAGATCGTGCTTGTTGGCGACCACGAGCAGCTGCAGGCAATTGGAGCCGGTGCACCCTTCAGGGCGATTGCCGAACAGATTGGCCATGTCGAGCTTTCCGACATTCGCCGCCAGCGCCATGATTGGCAGCGGCAAGCATCAGTTGCCTTTGCGACCCACAAGACGGCCGAGGGCCTGGCCGCCTATCGCGATCACGGCAACATCCACTTTGCGGAAAGCCGCGACGAAGCGATGGCGCAGATCGTGCGAGATTATGTTGCCGGCAGTTCTGAGCGTCCGGATGGCACCCGGGTTGCCATGGCGCATCGCCGGGCCGATGTGCGCGCCCTCAATGCCGCCATCCGCTCCGAGCTTCAGAACCGGCAAAATCTCGATCGCAGCCATCAGTTCGGGAGCAGCCCCGAGCTGAGCGACGGTGCGGGCCGTGGGGATGGTGAGGAACTCACATTCCAGACCAGTAACGGCAAACGCGCTTTCGCACCCGGTGACCGGATCATCTTCCTCGAAAACAACCGCGACCTCGGCGTCAAAAACGGCATGCTTGGCACCGTCGAGCATGTCGAGAAGGGTCGGATCGTTGCTCGGCTCGATGGTCGAGACGGCGACAGTGTCAGCATTCCAACAGACAGCTATCAGGCGATCGACCATGGCTATGCGACCACGATCCATAAAAACCAGGGAGCGACGGTCGATCGCGCTTTTGTGCTGGCGTCCGGCACCATGGACCGGCATCTGGCCTATGTCGCCATGACAAGGCATCGCGACAGCGTGCAGCTCTATGCCGACATCACGGAGTTCACGAATGCGGGCCGGCTGGTTGATCACGGCGTTGCGCCCTACGAGCATAATCCGCAGTCACGCGACAGCTATTTTGTGACGCTGGAGAATGACAAGGGAGAGCGGCATACCGTGTGGGGCGTTGATCTCAAACGGGCCATGCGAGACGCATCACCCGCGATCGGTGACAGGATCGGACTGCAGCATGAAGGCGCCACGCCTGTCACGCTTCCGGACGGCACAAAGGCAGAGCGCAATGCATGGCGTGTCGTCAAGGGTGAGGAACTCGCCTACCAGAAGCTGGCTAGCCGCCTGTCGCGTTCCGGCGCCAAGGAAACCACGCTGGATTACATCAGCGATTTTGCCGAGCGGCGCGGGATCGCAAGCGGCAGATGGATCGGGCAAGAGCTCGGGCTCAGGAGCGAGATCGAGCTTGCGTCCGGCCAAAATGCGCGCCAAGAGGTCATGTCCCGTGCGGCCCACCTGCAACGGGAGCAGCAGGACCGGCCATCAGAGCGTCAGCAGGTTGACGAGGAACGTGCCGGCGATCTGGCCGGCCCTGTTCGCAGCGAAGATCAGCATAGAACTGAGGACAACAAAGGCTATCGCCGCATCCGGTGGTCCGACCTCATGTCGAAAGACGGCGCCGTCCCTGCCCCCATAGAAGCTTCCGACCAGCAAAATTCTCTGGAACCCGGTAAGCCAGCTCCGCTTGTGCCGGCGATTACCCGTTACGACCGCAGCATCGAAGAGGTGGCGCAGCAAAGGGCGACGTCCGTTATCGATCAGAGGCTCGATACGGTGGAATCTCTCGTGCGGCGTGCGTTCCGTGATCCAGAGGAAGTCGCTGCAAGACTGCGCACCGCGATGACCGAGAAGGAAGGCAATGGCAAGATCATGGCAAAGGCCATGGCCGAGCAGCCAGAGCGCTTCGGAGACCTGCGCGGCAAGTCAGGTCTGTTCGGCAACAACAAGGAGCGCAAAGAGGCGCTGCAATATGCGAGGTCTCTCTCCGCCCATATCGGTTATGTCTCCGAGGCATGGGAACGCCGGCTTGCCGAGGAACGTCAAAGCGAGCAGTGGCAGCGGGAACAGCGTGACGTGATCGAGGTACCAGGCCTCACCCCGCGCAGCGCCGAAATCCTTGCCCAGGTGGAGAAGATGCAGGTCGACAAGCGAGGCAAGTTCATCAAAGAGCTGCGATCGTCGCCTGAGGGGCAAGCCGCGCTTGATGAGGCCAGGCAGGTGGCCGATGCACTTACGCGGCGGTTCGGTAGTTCTGATCCTCGCAGGTTCGTCGAAGAACTCGAGGCACGTCCGGAGCTCGCAAAACAGGCCGAGCAGATCCAGATGACCGCCCGTATCGTGAACCGAACGCGCATGGCCGAGCTTAGCCATGACCACGCACTCAGACGGCAGCTTAACCGGTCACAAGGGCTTGGGTTGAGCCGATAGTAGGCGCCGACGACAATCTTGGCGCCCTTTTAAGCGGGGAACGGCTGAAAGTGCGCCGCGCTTCCAAATTGCATAAGCGTCCCGGTGCACCTATCCCCCTTTCAGGGCTCAAGATGGCTTCCCTCAGCAGTTTATCACGAATAAATCCAAGCTAGCCGAGCGGCCCGGCGAAACGGTGTGCACTTCACGAGGCTATCGAATGGGGTTCGGCGTGCTGATACGAATTGCAGGCCCGATTAAATTAGGTGTACGACGAGCGGCGCCGCAATCACATTCAAAAGCCCGACCAGCACCATGACGAGGCCCGCCACGGCCCCTTCAGTTTCGCCAATCTGCTGCGCGCGAGCCGTGCCTGCACCATGAGCGCCAAGGCCAAAGAGAGCTCCGCGCGCTAGCACCGAGGCAATCGGGATGCGCGCCAGGATCATATCACCGATGACAGCTCCGACGATGCCGGTCACGACGACAAACACCGCCGTCAGATCTGGAACGCCCCCAATATCGCCCGAGACCTCCATGGCAAAGGGTGTGCTGATAGAGCGCGGCACGAGACTAAGAACGATCATGTGGTCCAGCCCGACCAGCGTTGCAAGCGCCCAGCTCGAAACGGTCGCGGTCAGACTGCCGACAAGCATACCGATCAGCAGCACCGGCCAGTGCCGGCGTATCAGGGCACGCTGCTCGTATATCGGGATAGCGAACGCGACGGTCGCGGGACCGAGCAGTAGCACAAGCCACTTCGTCCCCCGAATGTATTCCTGATAGGTCGCATGGAAAGACAGGACAGCAGCAGCGACGAGGACCGGCGCCACGGCCAAAGGCATCAACCACCAGCGGGGCCATCTCCGGTAAACATTCTTCGCGGCCCAATAAAATCCGATCGTTACGAGCGACCAGGCCAGTCCGTGAATGGCCGTTTCAATGAAGATCTGGTGTGGTGCGGACATGGCCAACCCTCCAACGATAACTAAGATCGACGGCAAAGGCCGTCATTATCATTACGGCCACAGTGCTGAGCAGGATAACGAACGCTATCTTGAGGCCAACGAGGCCGAAGAACTCGCGGTGGTCCAGCACCGCCAGCACAGCTGGCACGAAGAACAGCAGCATATCGCCGAGAAACCAGTTTGCCCCGCGCCGCATACTGACAACACTCAGTTGTCGTGACATGAGCAACAGAAGCAACAACGCAAGTCCGGGTAGGACACCAGGGAGCGGGAGGGCAAAAAAACGTACCAACTCCTCACCCGTCAGCCAAGATGCGACGACGATGCTAACCTGCAGCAATCTGCTGTGATGAATAAATCTTATTGTCTGCCGTTGCCTGCTCATGGACGCACCTCTCTGATGCAGGCGACCATATATCGCAACGCAGTATGATGAAAATGAATTGATTGACTACACAATATTCTGATATGGACTGGATATGGAATTCAGGACGTTACGAGCATTCGTTGAGGTAGTGCGCCAGGGCGGCTTTTCCCAAGCCGCAAGGACCGTGTTCGCGACTCAGTCCACCATCAGCAAGGCGGTAAAGCAATTGGAGGACGAGTTCGGCCTCCCGTTGCTCGATCGGATCGGCCATCGTAGCTTGCTGACCGCAGCCGGAAGAGTCGTCTACCGTCATGGCGTAAAGCTGCTCGCCGGCCGTGACGATCTGCTCGCCGAGCTCGATGAAATCCGTGAACTTAAGCAGGGAGCGCTGCGGCTAGGTCTTCCGCCTGTCGGTAGCAGCATACTGTTTGCGCCGCTTTTTGCTGTCTATAGGCAACGTTATCCCGGCATCGAAGTCCGACTGGTCGAGCATGGCAGCGCTCAACTCCAGGAGAGCTTAAGCGCCGGCGAGATCGACCTTGCTGGCGTTTTGCTGCCGACTTCGCCGGACTTTGACTGGCACACGGTGACACGCGAGCCCTTGGTGGCACTGCTTCCAGCGGATCACCGGTTCGCAGACAGCCGTTCTATCTCGCTTAGCGATCTCAAGGACACCCCATTCATTCTTTTCGAGGATGGATTTGCCCTGCACCGCGTGATCCTCGACGCCAGTCGGCGTGCCGGGTTCGAGGCCAACATAATCGCGCAGAGTAGCCAGATAGACTTCATGATCGGGCTTGTCGGCGCCGGTTTAGGGGTTGCTTTTCTACCCCGCATGATCGCAATCCAACGGCGTAACTCCTCTGTTCGTCAAGTCTTGCTTGATGACGCGGGAACTGAATGGATTATGGCCATAGCATGGCGTCGTGACGCTTATTTGTCAGGCGCAGCGAAAGCCTGGCTGAATCTCGTCCGCGAGGTCCACGGTGAGAATTGATCAGACTAGAGAGCAACTTGATAGATACTGTCGCGAGTTGCCACTGATCCTTCACCGGACGCGGTGACCCAACCGCGAAACAATCCATGTTCGTTATAGGGAGCGGCTACGGTGCCATGGGCATCAATAGCGACCAGCCCAGCCCCTATATCGAAGCGTGTAAAATCCTTGTGAACAGATCATCTGCCGCCGTCTAAAGCTCCTGCCAAAGGTAACGGACACGAGATGTGCTTCTCATCAGATGCAAGGCCGCCGCCATGTTTCGTTGGCTTTGCAGCAGAGCGTCGAGGACATAACCGTTCGCATTGACGGCTCGCCGTAGCCAGTATTTCTTTCCCTTGATCGTCACCATCATCGTAAACGGTGTCGCATCCGCACCTTGACCGCCGCGTCCAATGTTTCGTGTTTGGTTCAGACCAACAAATAATTGCAAAACTGGCCTGCGTGAGCTACTTAGCGTCATCCACAAGGACCCGGTGAAACTCCGGGTGGCTCTTCTGGCCGCCGATCCGCCAGACAACACAGCAACGCAACCTATTCCGTTTTCGAGGACCGAGTTTCGCTCGGCCCGTTGCATCAACTGTGAAAAATCATCAATGCAAACTTTTTCAAACTACCGTCAGGAGTGGTTCTCCAACATCCGTGGCGACGTGCTTTCGGGTATCGTCGTCGCTCTCGCGCTTATCCCGGAAGCGATAGGCTTCTCCGTAATAGCGGGCGTCGATCCCAAGGTTGGCCTCTACGCCTCCTTCGCAATCGCCTGCGTGGCGGCCTTTGTGGGCGGCCGACCCGGCATGATCTCTGCTGCAACGGCCGCGACCGCTGTTGTCATGATCTCGCTGGTCAAGGAGCACGGCCTTCAGTATCTGTTCGCCGCCACGATCCTTATGGGTATCATCCAGATCGTCGCGGGATGGCTGAGGCTCGGTCGGGTGATGCGTTTCGTCTCCCGTTCCGTCATCACAGGCTTTGTCAACGCGCTTGCGATCCTGATCTTCATGGCCCAGTTGCCTGAACTTATCGGCGTCCCAGCGCTCACCTACGTGATGATCGCAGCCGGCCTCGCCATCATCTACCTCTTTCCATACGTGACCAAGGCAATTCCATCGCCGCTCGTGGCCATCGCGGTCCTCACGGCCATGGCGTGGTGGTTTGGCATGGACCTACGCACCGTCGGCGACCTCGGCGAACTTCCGTCTTCGATCCCATTCCTGATGCTTCCGCAGGTTCCGTTGACCTGGGAGACACTACAGATCATCTTCCCATACTCGGTGACGCTCGCTGCTGTCGGCCTGCTGGAATCGCTGCTTACCGCCCAGATCGTCGACGACATGACGGATACGCCCAGCAACAAGAGTCAAGAATGCGTTGGACAGGGCGCAGGGAATATCGCCTCGGCACTCATCGGCGGCATGGGCGGATGCGCCATGATCGGACAGTCGGTCATCAACGTAACATCTGGTGGTCGAGGACGGCTTTCAACGTTCGTCGCGGGAGCTTTCCTGTTGTTCCTAATCGTCGTCCTTAACGACCTCGTCCAGATCATCCCGATGGCCGCGCTTGTTGCGGTTATGATTATGGTTTCCATTGGTACGTTCTCCTGGCGGTCAATCCTCGACCTGAGACGCCACCCGCTTCCGTCATCCGTCGTCATGCTGGCGACGGTCATCACCGTCGTCGCAACGCATGATTTGGCGAAAGGCGTGATCGTTGGCGTCCTGCTGTCCGGCATCTTTTTTGCTGGCAAGGTAGCCCGTCTGTTCAGGGTCACTCGCTTGGAGAATCCCGAAGAAAACAGTGTCACCTATGCAGTAGTGGGGCAGGTCTTCTTTGCGTCGGCACAAGCCTTTATCCACGCTTTCGACTTCACCGATAAGGGTAAGCGGATCATCATCGATCTTACCAAGGCCCATCTTTGGGACATCACCGCAATTGGCGCGTTGGACAAGGTCGTGCTCAAGTTCCGTCTGGCGGGCGACGAGGTCGATATTCTTGGCTTCAACGAAGCGAGTGCTGATATGATTGACCGCTTCGCGCTGCACGATAAGGATGAGCGGCTTGCGGCAAGCGCCTCACTACACTGAACAACGTGGCTGCGTACCATCGTGCGCACCCATCTCCTCCGCTATCGCTGCCTGTTCGTCAACTCCAAGCGCGAAGTATGCGAAGGCAAAAGCTCATCTATCTGGCTCTCGTCACCCCCCAAGACCGGCCGGCTGACGGAAACATGACCAACAGTCAAATTTCCCAGAGCCGCAGGTTTAATTTGCGGCCTCCTCCGTCAACGTCCGCTTCCGCTCGTACAGGGTCGTGGACGACAAAAAGCCGCCGGGTATTCTCAGGGCGTTGGGCCTGTTTTCGAAGCCCAGTTCGAAATTTGAAGAGACATGGGGCACTTTGAGATTTGCTCGTTGTAGTCGCTGGCGTTGGGACAGCACCAATGATCACGAATGGTATAAACAGACGGCCATGGCCGCTACAGCGGAGTTGCTCCTCGTTGGGGCGTTTGTCGAGTTTCAACTCGATTTGCACCACTTTTCCATTGGCCGTGATCCACACATGCCGGAACAAAGTTGTTTGCATACAGTACGCTACGTCGGATCTGGTGGGCCACTGCCAAATAAAAAAGCGGGTCACATTCTGGTGGACATCAACACTCCTGCCAAATGCGGACAGAGGCTGGCTAACTTGAGTGAAAAAGGTTCAGAGATTCGGCTCATTGTTTACCCTGCAGCTTTCCACGACTTCGATGTCCCCGCGGCAAAGCCGGGCACGGTCTACTTCGGTCATCGGCTCGAATACAGCGCTTCCGCCACGGCGCAAGCGAACAAGGACGTCGATAGCTTCCTGCGGCAGGAGCTACGAAACTAGCCTGCTGGTCCTCGCTACGGTGACGATGGGTCTATATAAGATGGACGGCCCTGTCTGAACCTGCAAAGTCTTAGAGGCGCGTCGTACATGTGGTCGTAGCGCACATGATCCACAGACCGCTTACGAAGAGACAGAAAATGGTCGCTTACGACGTCGAGCAACTGGAAGGCAAGGTGAGAGGCGCTTTGCTTCAAAGTACCAACTCAGGCATTAACGTGGTCATCGCAATCAGTCCAAGTTCCGTGGTCTGGGGCAACATTGGAGCGGGAGTGGACGGTATATCGTGGCCTGAACGATCATCCTGGTCTTTCAAGCGTAGCCCACTAGACTTCGTTCCGGCCGATATCAACTGGTAGAAAGACTACCGGGATGGCCTTGTTTCCTATCGGTCGTTTTTCGAGAAATGCCTCTCCTACGATGTTGAGCTAAACGAACGAGCCAGAATTCCGGTCGAATCGTCCCCTGCCGACATGATCCTTGTGGCTTGTGGAGACGACGCGCTTTGGCCATCAGGATATTTTGCGAGACAGATACTCCAGTCGAGGCAGGCACATGGAAGACAGGCTACGCTGATCTTCGATAAAGATGCTGGGCATCGCATTCTCCTGCCCGGCGAGACGACACAACGATCAAAACTCCATGCCCATGGCGGAAGCGACGAGGCGGATGCGAAGCTCGGGCAGAACGCATGTCGAGCGATTAGGGAATTGCTGTGAGGGCATCAGCCGGCAATGTACACGTCCTTCAAAAGGACAATGAGTGTTTATCGAACGCGTGGGACTACGGGATTTTCCAGACAGCGCCGTCGGAAAACTCCCGCTACAACCACCCCCAGTCCAAATCCGGAAATCGATCTTGCTAGCAAAAGGTCAGGCAAGGAATACGACACAAGCCAGTAAAAGGCCCCAAATGCCAGGAATAATGTTGCGATAAGACTAGGTTGGCCGTCCGTGACCGCCCGACGAAAAGCCACAAAGTGAAAGCCAGGAATGCATCCCACCAAGCATGGCATGAAGTGACCGAGAATTATTGTTGGCTTGTCCAAAAATGTATCCAGCAGGGAGAAAATGGACGCCAAAAGTCCGGAGCCTATTAATTGCAAAACGGCGGCTCCAATAAGCCGTGTTCCGAAGGAATATTTGGGTTTCGAATTGCGAAAATACCTGACCACGACAACCTCCCTGGAACTGCGTCGCCTCTGATGCGATGCGACCGCCTCAAAATTCGTACAACCTCAACTGAACTTGAGGTCAAGGGAGGAATGACCACCGCGGGCAAGGGTGAGCGATCCCCCGTCGCCCCAACCAAACGGCGTCGGGCGCAGACGATCCAAATGGGCGGCAGAAAAACCGTTGTGTTGAATTCGTAATCGGAGGGAATTGATATGGCGCTTATTGTTTGTCCGGAATGCGAGGGCCGGGTATCTGACAAAGCCTTTGCCTGCCCTGCATGCGGTTATCCAGTGAGCAGTCAGAGTGGAAAAAGCGGGTGGCCTAGTGTTATCGGAGGTATTGCTGGCACTTATATTTCAGCGCAAGCGCTCATCACGATTATCGTCGGGTGCGTTATATTCCTGTCTTTCGCGGCAATCATTATCGTGGCGATCATGAGTTGATCTAACGAAATCTCTGCTGATGGGCTCCTGGTGACGAGTTGACCAGAGAGCAGAGGCCGCGAAGCGCTTTGAGAATGTAACGGATTATGCCGAACTCATCGCCATGGTTCCCCTATATCTCGGCGGCTTCGCAACGCCTCCTCTTGAACCGGAAGCCCAACGAGCGATGGTTTCAGCGTGGAGCCCCCGATCGCGACGCGATCAAGCTTCCGTATCATTCGACGGGCGCTATCGGTCAGGAACTGCCGAGTTTGTTTGTCTCGCCTTTCTAACGTGATATCAGCAAGGGATGTCGTATTCCGATCAACTGGCCAAACCCATCGGTTGTCTTCACAGCACATTCCTGCAGCTACGACTGACGGGTGCTCTGCTATGGCGCTTTTGGCCGCAACTCGCAGCGCTTTGGCTGCTAGGCTTCATAGGAAATCTGCTACTGAATGAGATTGCCGCCCTGATCGGGCGCTGGAATTCACTTGCCGGACTGTCGATGCTTGCGATCGTCGTTCTCGTTAAGCTCATAGTCATCCTTGCCTTGTTCGAGACTGTCAGACCGGGCCTTCCGGCGCTCGATGCCGCATCGCGTGCGGTGACCGGCCAGACTCATGTCGACAACAGGATAGATACGGGGACACGCAATTTTATCGGCGCGCTTGCCCTCAGTCTTGTCCCATTCTTCGCGTTCTACGCTGCGTGGGGTTTTCTCGGCGACACCATTAGGGATTACTCCCGCCTGTCGCTTACCCTGTTCATGGCGGGCGAAAGCGCTGGCCTGCTGAATGTATCGGAGGGGTCATGGCTCATTTTGCCGGTTGCTGCCGCCTGGGCGGTGCGGCGTTTCTCGAAGGCGATGCACAAGCGGTCTCGCTCTTCGATCTGGCCGGTTCTGATCGTGATCTGCGAAGCTAACTGGGCTTTTATCGGTGTTTTCGTGATCTCCGAATGGCAGGATGATATCCGCACATGGTTCAGCCACCTGCCGGAAACGATCGGCGGGCTTCTCAGCTTCCTTGCGCCGATAACCGACGCCACCGCCCAACAGGCCCTTGCCCCTCCGCCGGAATTCGCCCCTCCGCCAATCGGGAAAGTGCTGACCAGCCTGTTTTTCTACGCACTTTATCCGGTGGTTTGGCTAACGATCGCAGCTCTCGTCTATGGCTACGATATCGACAGTAAGCGTGATCGTGGTGGCGACCGAGTTTCTCGCGCTTTATCCCGTTGGGAAGCGTTGCCAAAATCCATCCGCGATTTCGTTTCGCACTTTATCTCTGGCACGCTGAAGCGGTATCGCGCGCTTGCCGAAGGGATCGGTCTTGCGCTGAACTCCGGTATTGCCCCGGTTGTGGTTGCCATTGTCCTCTATCGGCTATTGGACTGGGGAGCGGCCTGGACCTGGTATGAGCTCACGCAGCTCATCGGCCCGCATGAGCTACCGGTTTGGCAGATCATCGCACAAGTCATCTCGCCGTTCATCGGCACGCCGAGCGATCCGGGCGAAGGCCTGCTCATTACGCCGGTCAAGATATGCCTTCTGGCCGCAACGCTCGAAATCGGTTTCAGCCAGGGACGGGAGTGGCGAGGGCGACAACAGAATGAGCACACCGCGTGATGTCAGTTAAGCTTGAGTGGAAAGCCGATCGCTTTCGGTCGCGAGGCTGCGACACTCAGTCTAACAGATAGGGACGGAACTGCGTTCGCGGGAACCACGAACTTCTCCTCGATCAAGGCTGCGTGGTCTTGACGGGGCGGCGTCAGCGAGGTGATCCCACAACCACTGACTGGAGTTACTTTCGGGTCAAGGTCGCGGCTGATGTCGTTCGAAAGGCTGACATCGAGCGGCAGCCAGCGGCGTCCCACGCTGTCCGTCAGACTGACCTCGCATTGTCCCCAGTCCTCTCCGATGTCGCGAGTGGCAGTCGCCTCCATCCGAACAATGACAAGCCGCATCTGGCCGGGAAAACGCACTTGTGTATCCCGGCCATCGCCGATCAGACGAACCTTATCGAGTTGCCATCGGGCGCCGGCGTAATCGAGTTGGTCAGCGCCTTGCGCGATATCGGTCTCTACACGATGCCTGTAATCGGCGGCATTGCGCCACGCATTTATTGCGACCGCAGCCGCGACGAGAACAGGCAGGCTGGCAAGTGACAGCCACCACATTCTTCTTTCGCGGTTAGATACCATCCTTGCCAATCTCCAGTTTTTCGCGCGGAGCAAGCTTAAGGTTGTCGTTCTCGAGCGAGACGCGGACCTGATCCTTCAACTGCGGATCGAACTGCTCGGACAGAAGAAGTTTCATGCCTTGCGTTTCGTCTTCGGGAAGCTCGAACACGAAAACGCCAGTCGTCGGCAGTCCCGGCTGCAACATTTTCGCTGAGAGTAAATCTGGAGCCTCCCCTGCCCTGTGTGACTGGCGATACATGCGGCCCGTCCCGCCGACCAAGGTCGCCGCACGTATCGGCATAGTTCTCTGAAAGGCGTGCAGTTCCGCGCTGACAACGACCCAGATACCTGAGCTTTGCAGATCAGCTGGCCGCCCAAATCGTTGAAAAGCGATCGTCCGGGCTTTTACGACGCCTTTGATCTTCACGCTGAATGTTGTGCTCGAAATTGTCTCGCTCTGGCGGCCGGATTTCACGATCGGCCCGGTCAGCATGGTATAAGGCGGCGTCGTCGCCTGCAAGGCTGCAAGGATCACGGCACTTACAAGTAGCCCCACCCCCAGCACGACTGATCGCATCATGGCAATCCCCCCTGCCCCGCATTCGCGAGAGGCAATCTTATCTCCGCGACGCTCCCCGACGGAAACCAGCCAGGTGCGGCGTATAAATTATCTCGAGGTTTGAAGACGGCGCCTTCGACCCGAAGCTGCAGGGAATAAGGCAGCGTTTGGGAATCGGAAACTTCCCACACTGCTGTTACAGCTTCTGGCATCCGTGGATGCAGATCCCATAGGATAGCCCGATCACGCTTGAGGAAATATTGTGGTCTGGCCGCATCGGAGACGTTGGTAATCTTGATCAGGTCGGCATAGAGGTTAGAGCTTTCCGAAGAGACGTTCTCCAGTATCATATCGAGGGCAATAGCTTTTTTACCTGGTGATATTTTCCCGCCATTTGGCATGACCGTAACAAAGGAGCCAGCGGTGACGGACACCTTCCACCGCCCGGCTCCGATGGGTGTAGAGACCTCCACCTCCGGTACGATTTCAGATTCCCGCTTCTCATAGAGGGAATAGCCGAGCGAGACGGTGGCAGCCAACAAGCCGCCTGCTCCGGCGAGAAGCTTGGCGAGCTGCCCCTTGGGCTTCTGACGTATTATCGGTCGCTTCAAATTATCAATCCCATCATTCGAGCGAGAAAATAGCAAAACAATGCGTCGGGTTCGACCCGCTAGGTGACATTCACCCGAAACATAACCGCGCAGCAGCTGAACCATAAGGATTTAGGGGCGGTCAAACGATCAAGCCTATTTCGCCGCATAGGCTTGTTTGTCTCCAGCGAGACGCTGACAAACCATGGTCGGGCTCATGGGAACAGGACGTCATCCTAGCCGAGGTTGAACGCATAAACCCCGATCTTTCACCCCAGACCACAATCGGATGTCGCGCACATCCTGCGCACATATGTCATCGACCCGCATGAGGCGGTACATGAGAACACCGCTACATGGCGAATTCGACAGCCCGCCGGCTGTGGCAACGGCCCACAGAAGCCACAAGCTCTTGAAAGGATCCGGACCGTCGACACTGCCATTGGAATGGAGCTAACACACTAAAATTACTTATCGACGGGCCGTCAGATCGCCTTACGCCAATAGCTGGTATAGCGCGTGTTGCAGATATCAATCCCGCTTCGGCAACGCTATAGAATAGATGCGTTTCGGTAGACCGAATGGGTCGAATGTGACGCTAACTTTTTTCTCGGGTCTCATTGTTCGCTCTTCAGGCTATCAAATTATCGCATTTTGAAAGCAAAGATGCTTTCTGACGCTGTAAGCCGAAACAGACGCTGATGAAGCACTTAAGGCGGCCGCAATTCCAGCTGCTTGACCAGTGACAAAGGCTGTACCCATGACTCTCAAAGAACCGTAGGCAGCAGCATCTGCGCCAGCGACCCTACCCGCGATGAACAGATTATCCGCGCCGACAGCCTGGATGGCTCCCATTGGTATATCAGCAAAGCCGTCGCCGCCAAGATCGACGAAATGTGCCCGACCGGGTGCTTCGTGAACCTCCATGGGCCATGCAGCGCGCCCGATGCCATCTTCGCGACGGTCACCTCCATGTAAAGCCACACCGGTCAAATCGTTTCGCGAGCGCGGACGGCGTGTCTCGCGAATACCGATCTGCGGCCCCGTGGATGAGATGAACGCGTTTTCAAAGCCCGGCATCTGCCGTAGCAACTGCAGGTTCCGCCAGGCTTCCCGCCGCGCCTGACGCTCCGCCCCGCCCAGACTGGCACCGCTCAAACCATTGGTTTCAAGATCAATCATCATCCACCAATAATCGTTCGACGTCGGCAGCCTCAACATGACGCCACCGTCGGTTCGGTGGATTGGAGCTTCAGAGCTTGCGTTGTGCTCGATAATCAGTTGCGTCATCCGACCACGGTCGAATGTTACCTCCGCTCCTACGCCACCGATACGAACCGGCATTGACGCAGGTTGGACGTGATCACCAGCGCGGCTGTCGGTCGTCATCTCAAGTCCCGCATGCGACGCCACAGCAGCTTCACCGCTGGCATCTACAAATGCGGCTGCAGTGATCCCGTAGCTACCGGCATGGTCAGTCACCGTGATGGCCGCAATTCCACTCGGCTTCGTGGACACCGCAGTGACACGACTGTGCAACAGGATTTCGAGGCCAGTCATGTCGGTCATTTGGTCGAACGCAAACTTGACCGCCTCAGGGTCCAGCATGACAATCCAGTTGCCGCTGCTAGATCGTATCGGAGCGATATTCTGGCCAATCTTCGCAAGCGTAGCCAGCAGTTCGACACCGATTCCTCCTACTGCAAAAACAGGCTCAGGACCTTTCAGGAAGAAGCCGCAGTAGGCTAAAACCAGCGAATTGGCAGCCGCTCCGCCCAGGAAACCGTATCGCTCGATGAGTGCGACTTTCGCACCCATGCGGGTAGCAGCTACAGCCGCGCTCATTCCGGCCGCGCCGCCTCCAACCACCACGACGTCGTATCGTCCACCTCGGTCTTTACACATCAACTGGTACTCCCCTGAATATGCCCATCACTTTTCCAAGCGCAAAAAGTCGTGATTTGGCCATTTCCTCACCCGTCTCAATTTTCAGGCCACGAGCTTTCGCAAGTGTGAGCAGCGGCGTCATTTTCGGGCTTGTCACGACATCAGCCACCAGACCTTCTGGTGGCACCAATGCCAGCGTTGAGTGAGGTACCGGCAGCGGATCGTCATACTGCATACCCGACAAAGACGCGTTGACGACAAGATCGAAGGCGCGCTGGGGTACTGCTCCTGCCGAGATGGAAACGGCTGGGAAAGCGTTGGACAGACGAGCACAGAGACTGGCTGCACGATCCTTGTTGCGATCGGAGATAACCAGATGCGAAACGCCTGCGCCTGCAAGCAAGTAGCCAATTGCACTGCCAGCAGCTCCTGCCCCGACCACCAGAACGACTTTGCCATTGGGAACGAAACCCTGCGGCCTTGAGGCTGTGAGGAAACCCTCGCCGTCCGTCATGTCCGTCACAAAGCTTTCCATTTGGGTGACGCCTCACCACATTCGCAACACCGAGAAACTGCGCTTTTGCACTGAGTTCATCGACCAGCGCGGCGACTGCGGCCTTGTGGGGAATGGTGACGACGAAGCCATCCATATTCTGCCAGCCGCGGACTGTTGTGACGAAATCGGCAACGCGCTCGGGGACGAGATCGATGACCATCATTGCCCTATCCACACCGTCATCGGCATAACAGCGGTTGAAGTTATCTGGGGATTTCACTTGGACAATGGGTGATCCGATAATCGCCACCAGCCGTGTTTCGCTTCCAATCACAAAGCTCCCTCCCAATTTTGGAGCGACGATATGGGACAAATACCTATTGACGCCAATATACCTTTCAACCCATGCTATAAGTTGGATTTATAGGAAGAATGCGAGCACGGATGCCAAATCCGAAACTCAGAGAACGGCAGATCGAGATTTTCCGAACGATCATGGCGACGCATTCGTTGACGGCAGCAGCCCGTCACCTCGGCGTTTCC
The DNA here is from genome assembly GCF_042885035.1 of Agrobacterium sp. NPDC058088. Taxonomy (NCBI): domain Bacteria; kingdom Pseudomonadati; phylum Pseudomonadota; class Alphaproteobacteria; order Hyphomicrobiales; family Rhizobiaceae; genus Agrobacterium; species Agrobacterium sp. NPDC058088. The sequence continues at coordinate 62,524 of NZ_JBHVSU010000015.1, forward strand.
CAGCCGAGCCTCTCGATTGCCATCAAGCGTCTCGAAGACCAGCTTGGTATAGCGCTGTTTGCGCGCCTTTCCGGCCGACTGGTGCCGACCCAGGAGGCGGAGCTGATCTTTGCCGAGGTCGAGCGCGTCCACCAGCAATCCGAAATGCTGTCTGATGTCATCTACTCGATTGTCCGTGGCGACGCCTCTGTCTTTCGGTTTGGCTCGACGCCAAGTCTTGGCATGCGGTTGGTGCCGAAGGCATTGAAACGCCTGCAACTGGAGGGGGCTGCGGGCACCTACTACAGTGACTCACTATCGCAGCGCGATGTTCGCGACTACCTGCTGTTCGGCCAAGGTGCATGTGTTGCAACGATTGCAGAGGTCAACGATCCGGTAATCGAAACGGCGAAAATAGCCAGCGCCGGTCTCGTCTGTGTCGTCCCCAATGATCACGCTCTTGCTGGCTACAAATCCGTAACGCCGCTGGCGCTTGCCGGTGAACCGCTGATCTCTTTTGAAACCACCACCACACACGGTCTTCTGATTGATGAAACCTTTCGGCGCTGGGGCTTATCGAGGAACACGGCGGTCTATGTGCATTTTGTTGAGGCCGCACTGTCATTTGTCACAGAACGCATTGGCATCACCATACTCGACGCATTTTCCGCTATCGATTGCGAAGCAAACGGGCTCGTGGCAATACCGATCGAAAACAGCGTCAGCGTTTCCGCCTACGTCCATATCTGCCATCTTCGCCCGCGACAGAAAGGCGTAGACAGACTGATCGAGGCGCTGAGGGACATAGCCGCAGTGACCACAAACGCTCAAATGGGACAGCCAATCGATGTATAGACGCGCTAACGAGCTGTTTCCGGGTTTTGAAGAATACCGCATCGAAACGCCCGACATCAATTTCGCCGTTCTGACAGCCGGCAGCGGTTCGGTGATCCTGCTATTGCACGGCTATCCAGAAACCCGCTCGGCATGGCACCGGTTCGCGCCGGTACTTGCTAAGACCTATACCGTCGTTGTTCCAGACCTGCCGGGCTATGGTGAAAGCCGCGTCACCGGCAACTCGCGAGGAATGGGTTCTAAACGTCGCATGGCGAAAAGCCTCAGAGAAATGATGCTGGCGCTAGGACATCGGCGGTATGCTGTCGTTGGTCACGACCGTGGGGGCCGGGTTGCCTATCGCATGGCGCTTGATTTTCCAGAAACGGTCACGGCACTCGTCTCGGTCACCGTCGTGCCCATACCGGAAATGTGGGAAGGTGCCAGCAAAGCCTTCGGCATGGGAGCATGGCACTGGTTCATGATGGCCCAGCCCGCGCCCCTGCCTGAAACACTGATGGCCGCGGATCCGCGTTTTCTCGTCGATCTCACGCTCGGCAAAATGGCTGAGAATATTGAACGGATTAATCCGCTGGCGCTGGAAGACTACAGGCTCGCATTCGACAATCCCGATGTTCGCCACGCCATGTGTGAGGATTATCGGGCTGGTGCCACGACAGACGAAACTGACGATCTTGCGGATCGCATGTCAGACCGCAAAATCGAGGTACCTGTCCTTTTATTCTGGGAGAAGGACAGGCTCTATGGCGGCGGTCGCGAACCACTCGATATATGGGCAGACTGGGCATCCAAGGTCCAAGGAAAGGGCATTGGTGGTGGCCATCTGCTGCCGGAGACCGCCGCCAGCGAAATGCTCGAAGAGCTCTTGCCATTTCTTGAAAAGGCGATCGATGTCCCAGGACAATGATGAAACTTCGATGGCCCAACGGCCTGATGACGGTCTCCTCAGCCTTCGCCAAATGGAAGTCTTCCATGCGGTCATGCAGGCGCGCTCCATCACTGGTGCCTCAAAGGTTCTCAATGTCTCTCAACCAGCGCTAAGCCGTACGATCCGTCGAATCGAAGACCTGCTTGGCATTGCGCTTTTCACACGCGACCGCAACGGTCTTGTCCCTACATCTGAAGCACTTGAGATTTATGCCGAGATCGACCCGCTGATACGGCAACTGACCGGCGTCGGCACTCAGATAGGCCGCATCGCACGCGGTGAAACGGCTGTATTCCGGGTTGGATCGACAGCCAGTGTCGCGCGCGCGCTCGTGCCACAGGCTCTAAGAACATTGTCCGTCGAGGTGCCCGGTATCGAGCTTTTCTTCGACGTACTTCCGGTAGACCAGATCGAGGAATACCTGATTACCGGACGTGGAGAAGCGGTGGTGACGATCGCCTCGCCAGATCATCCGCTCATTGCTGTCGAGCATGTGGGGCGGGTCGATCTGGTCGCGGTCATTCATAAGGATCATAGCCTTGCAATGACGTCTGTCATACGAGCGGCCGATCTTGCGGATATGGATTTCATAGCCTTCGCCCCGGGCGGCGCTCATCAGACAGTTGTCGATCGATTTCTCAGTCGCGAAAAATTGAAGGTCAATACGCGCGCTGTCGCCCGTTTTTCCGACACCGCACTGGCGCTGGCGAATGAAGCAATGGGCATCGTGTTGGTTGACTACGTCACCACGCTCGGACCCGTTGGCAGCAACCTCGTCGTTCGGCCCATCGAAAACGCCCCACAATTCTCGATATCGGTTCTATGGAACCGCCGCCGGTCGCATTCCGCCAATCTGCGTAAACTCACTGAAATTCTCTCTCGCAGATTGGCCGACCTGCCGCCGCTCGCCTGATTGCAAATAACCTTCTGCATGTCTTAAGGGCATGGGAGGCATAATCATTGTTCGTTGTCTTCCTCTTCAGCCGGTGGCAGTAAAAGCGAATGGCGTCTCGGACAGCCATCTTTGGGAGGAGAATCGGAATGAATGTATTTTTGAGCCGCCGTCAGGCACTTATCGGCATGGGCGCACTTGGCAGCGCCGCTGCTTTCGGTCTGCCTGCCCGCGCAGCAACCCGAAATCTTGCAGTGCTGCACCTTGCCAGCCACGCGCCAAGCTTCATTGCTTTTGAGCGCGGCTACTACAAGGACGCCGGTCTCGATATCGAGCTGAAGTTCTTCGAGGCCGCCCAGCCTATGGCCGTGGCAATTGCGTCCGGCGATGCCGACTTCGGCGTGACCTCGATGAGCGGTGGTCTTATCAGCCTCGCACAGAAGGACGCCATTAAGGTTATCGGCGGCGCGCTGACTGAGGAGAAGGGTGTCACCGGCGCGATCATTCTGGCATCCAACAAAGCCTATGAGGCCGGTCTGACCGACCCGTCCAAGCTGTCCGGCAAAAGCTTCGGCATCACGACCGCTGGCTCGTCATTCCACTTTATGGCCCACAAGATTGCCGTTGCTAACAAGATTAAGCTTTCCGATATCCAACTGCGCCCATTGCAGAAGTTGGGCGCCATCGTCGGAGCCCTGACCACAGGTCAGATCGATGCGTGGGCGATCCAGCCGAATGTCGCCAAGAAGATGATCCGCGAGGGTGCCGCCAAGCAGATCGGTCTGGTATCTGATTACGCGCCGGATTATCAGGTCACTACCGCCTTCACCTCGACCAAGAATGCGGCCAGTGAACGCGAGATGACGGCAGCGTTCGTCAAAGCCTATTCGCGCGCTATTGACGATTACAATGCCGCCTTCGCAGACAACAAGGCGGACGATGCCGAACGCGACGCTCTGGCGAAAATCGTCCACAAATATGTCGAAAGCGATAGCCCGTTCGACGCTGCCAAACAAAATCTGATCGACGGCGCCATGCGCATCAATTCGGGATTGGCACTGTCGCTTGGCAGCTGTGTCGAGCAGCTTGAATGGTTCAAGGCAGAAGGCATGGTCAAGGACGCAATTACGAACGAACAGCTGTTCGACACGTCCTTCGTAAAAACCATTTGATCAGCCAGCTATTTTTGCGGAGGCCTCACGGCCTTCGCATGGAGGAACCATGGATCTGAAGCTGAAAAACATCAGCCATTCCTACGGAGCCGTAGAGGTTCTGAAAGATATCTCACTCGATATCCCGCAAGGGCAGATCATCTGTCTGATCGGGCCATCCGGTTGTGGCAAATCGACCTTGCTTCGGTTTCTCGGCGGCCTTGAAAGACCAAGTTCAGGCGAGGTGCTGCAGATCGGGAATCCTCCACCCGGCTCCCTCAATCCCCTCACCTACGTCTTCCAGCATTTCGCCCTGCTGCCCTGGCGCACAGTCGAAGGCAATATTCGCCTTGTGCTCGAAGATCACAATCTCACTCGGCGGGAAATGGACGAGATCGTCACAGACGTTCTTGACCGTACCCGCCTGACGGATTTCCGCATGGCACTTCCCAAGCAACTTTCGGGCGGCATGCGCCAGCGTGTCGCGATCAGCCGGGCACTGGCAGTGCGCCCCGCGCTGATGCTGATGGACGAGCCGCTTTCGGCCCTCGACAGCCAGACGCGCGAACTTTTGATGGATGATCTTGTCGCTCTGTGGACACGGCAGCCTTTCACATCCGTCTACGTCACCCACAATCTCAACGAAGCGGTTCGGCTTGGCCACCGCGTTGTCGTTCTTTCCCGCCGCCCAGGCCTGATTCGCGAAATCGTCGATATCGATATCCCTCTGTCCGAACGCCACCTTGGCGATCCCGTGCTGGAAGACAAGCAGAAGCAGCTTTGGGACCTGATGCGCGAAGAGGCCATGGCTGCCGACAAGGAGTTGGTCAATGTCTAACATCACCACACTTGCAAACCCCGCTGGAGCATCCGGCGACAACAGGACGGAAACGAGAACTGCGCCTGTGCGCCCTGTCGCATTTCGTGGCGGCGGCTTTGCGCCGATCCCAGTGCGCGGCATGGGCATTGCGGTGTTCATCATCCTGATCGCTCTTGCTGAGATTGGAACGCGCAGCGGTTTTATTTCCAACCTGACACTGCCGAGGCCCTCCGCCGTCCTCGATACATTCGTGCAGCTTTGGCAGACTGGATTGCTTTGGAAACACCTCCTGCCATCGCTTCAGCGGCTGTTCATCGGCGCATTCATTGGCATCGCTGTTGGTATATCGGTCGGCGTGATGATCGGCCTTTTCAGCTACGTTCGCGCAGGGCTGGTGCCGCTGGTCGCGGCGCTGTTTCCAATCCCGAAGATTGCGCTTCTGCCGCTATTCGTGATCTGGTTCGGCATCGATGAGACGTCGAAATACGCCCTGATTGCTTTCGGCACATTCACGCCAACCGTGGTCGCGACTTACGGCGCCGTCGACAATGTCGATCGCACCCTGATCCGTATGGGCCAGAGTTTCGGGCTAAGCTGGTGGTCGATCGTTCGCAAGATTGTCCTGCCCGGTGCGTTCCCTGCCATCCTGTCGGGCCTACGGGTGTCGATCTCGATTGCCATTATCCTCCTCGTCGCGGCCGAAATGCTTGGTGCCCAATATGGTGTCGGCTCCTACATTCTCGAGGCAGGCTCGCTCTATGATCTCGAAAAGCTGTTTGCCGGTGTCACGATCCTCTCTGTCATGGGCCTGATCGTGAACTTCGCAATCGGACTGGTCGAGAAGCGCTTTTTAAGCTGGCGCGGCTAATACCTGCACCTTATCAATGGAGATTGAATATGCTGGCATTGCAAAAAGTCCGGCCCGGCAGGGGCGTGCACTTCAATACGATAGCCAAGCCTGAAAACATTGCTGCTGGCGAGGTGTTGATCTGTGTGCATTTCGCTGGCATCTGCGGGACCGACCTGCATATCGCCCACTGGACGCCGGGCTACGAGTCGATGGAAAGTGCCATGCCCGTCACGCTCGGCCACGAATTTTCAGGCACGATAGAACAAGTCGGAAAAAACGTCCCAACTGACGTCATCGGAACCCGTGTCACCGCCCGACCCTCTACAACATGCGGCCATTGCGAGGCCTGCCTGAAAGACGACGAAGATAATTGCACTTCACGCAAGGGCGTTGGCATTGGCCGAAACGGTGCCTTCACTTCCTATGTCTGCGTTCCCTACAGCAATTGTCACACGCTGCCGGACAGTCTCGATATGGATATCGCTGCGCTAACGGAACCGATGACTGTCTGCGCAGAGGCCGTCGCGACGACCGAGGTTGCGGCAGGTCAGACCATACTCGTCATTGGGCCGGGCTTCATCGGCCAGGGTATAGCAATCCTGGCGCGCTCGCGCGGCGCGAAAGTCGTCATCATGGGGCGCGATGATGGGCCACGTCTCAAAAACCTTGCCGCTGCTGGTTTTCAGCATCTGATCGATACGAGCGATGTCGACATGGAAACCGCGCTTTCCAAATTTGCTCCGTTCGATGCGATCATCGAAGCGGCAGGTGTGCCAACGCTGGTCGCCGCTACTTTGCCATTTCTTAAGAAGCGCGGAATTTTCACCGTCGTCGGCATCCATCCCAGACCCGCCGAAATCGATCTTACAACACTTGTGCGCATGCACCAGCAAATACGTGGATCCTATCGAGCCCCCGCAGCCGATTGGGACGCTGTCATCGCCTTTCTTGATGGCCATCAGGATTTGATGCGGCAACTGATTTCCCACACACTGCCACTAACCGACGCTCTTATCGGCTTTCAGGCTGCGCGTGACCATGTCGCCTCCAAAGTGATTTTACGTATGGGAGAAATTTGATGGCCGCAGCCATTCTCGCGCTCTGGAACGACTATCCGGCAGACCTCGCCGAAGAGTACGCATCATGGCACACGTTCGAGCACGTGCCCGAGCGTTTGACCGTACCAGGCATGGAGGCCGCACGCCGTTACGTGTCGGCCAGCCAAGTCGAAACCTATTTCACGCTCTACGATCTTGAGGATATTAGCGTGATTGAACACCCCGCTTATATCGACCTCGTACGCAACCCCACCCCCTGGTCGCTCAAGATGCGTCGAAATTTCTCGAAGGTCCTTAGAATTCCAGGCAAGATCGCGGCAACTGGAGGAAAAGGAATTGGTGGAGCCGCGAACGTTCAGGCTTACTCCGTAAATCGTGGCAAAGCGCAAGCATCGGTGCGCGCACTCGAGACATTGTTGTACCATTTGGTCACGCAGTCCCGCCTAATTAGTTTCAGAGTGGCTCTTGCCGAACCAAACCAGATTTACGAGGTTTTTTCGCAGGACGAGAAGACCGACCCGGACACTGTCAACGTGGTGGTAATCGCTGAAGGCGAATCCGTTCAATCGCTTGTTGCCGTGCAGAACATATTAACCGAGCAGATCCAAACCACGCTCGAACCTCAGAAAATTCTGCGCAACGACCTTTTCACGATGTTAATCAGCTATCGCGGCGATGAGTTTCCAAAAGACCGAACGAAAATCGATACGACCAGAGTTTCAAGACGTGAAACTGATTTTACGGACCCACGACCCATCCGTTCATACATATCGCCTTGAATGGATGTGAACCTACGACCCGTTATTACGAAGTCTCCTTAGTTCGAGATTCGTTTTGCTAACCAAGAGCTTGCTTCATCGCACGACTGATTTGGGACTGGGTGAATAGCCCCGAGTTTCGTAGACACCCCCGGGTTAGATTTTCTGCTGCCTCTCGAACTCGACGGGCGACAGCATTCCGTTTCTGACGTGTTTGC
>NZ_JBHVSU010000016.1:0-62823 GCF_042885035.1 Agrobacterium sp. NPDC058088
CCTGAAATAATCGACCGCGTCATGGCCGATGAAATGAAACGCGGCTCATAGCTTCCATCTCTCGACACCCGAAAACGCTTTCGCCGGACGCTCACAACAAGACCGCAAAGTTCGAGCAGATGATGCCAATCACATCCGTTACTTGCGAGGCGGGATGCATCAAAGCTTAAAACGGCACCCACCTTCCCGGCGCACAAGAGCGCGACGAGACGGTCGAAACCGAGGCAGTTCAGCAAGGCCTGTGTGGAACTTCTGTCAAACTGACAAGTTGTGCGGAGTTTCTGCTAAAAGTGATAGTTCACTCAACAAATTTTTCCGAAGGATGGCTTCAGGCCTGAAACCGAGCCGATGGATCGGTGAGGGGCCTGTTCCGTCATTTCGCAGAGCATAAATCGGCAGCTATCGATCTGAGATGTCAGATGTCCGCGTCCTCAGCCCCGCACCGCCAAACCTTCAGCAAGGAATTCCACGAAAGCTTCGGTTCTACGGGAAGGACGCCGGCCGGGCGGATAGATTGCGTAAAGATTGTTTCCTAGGATCGCATAGTCTTGGAGGACTGGTTCCAGCCTTCCGGTCAGAAGATCGTCGCGAATGTCTATGCTAGATTTGAGGACGACACCCGCACCTCCTATCGCCCAATGACGCAGCGTGGCGCCTTCATTCACACTTCTATTTCCGCTAACGCGGACACCAAAATGACGGCCTCCCTCTTGGAAATGCCATATGTTTTGCGCGGAGTCCGGACGCGTCAGAACAAGGCAGTTGTGACGAGCAAGTTCGTCAGGATGTGTGGGACGCCCCATTTTATCCCAATAGGATGGTGATGCGCAGACATGTCGAACGCCTGATGTCAATAATCGCTGGTCTTTGCGTGACGAGCCCAATTGCGCCATTCGCACTCCCAGATCAAATCCGCTCTCAGCCAAGTCTGTAACGGAGTCGCTAAGCATAAGAATGATACTGATCTCGGGTTGGAGCTCGATAAATCCGTCAATGAGAGGCGCGAGGATAGCTCGCCCGAAGTCGACGGTGGCTGTTACCCGTATACTGCCGCGCAGCCGGCCGCTATCTCTGACAGCGTCAGTTGCTTGACGGATTTCAGCCAGGATGCGTCGGGCATCCGTAGAAAAACGTTCACCTTCCTCCGTGAGTGACAGCCGGCGAGTAGTACGCGCTATCAAGTTCGTGCCCAGTACATCTTCCAGTCTCTGAAGGGACATTGTCACCGTGGCCGGTGAAAGCGAAAGTGCCCTCGCCGCGCTCGCTAAGGAGCCGTGATCGGCGATCGCTACGAATATCCTAAGCTGCGCAAGAGAATCTATCATTCAATAATCTCAAATAGTGAAACGAATTTATTGCATATTATTTAGATAAATAAAATCTCCTAGTCTGTATTCGTCGGACCCGGGATGCGTCGATCGTGCTTCGGTGAGCCGAGATAAACGAGGAAAATCTTGGAGATCGAAACTATGCAAACGTTGGCAAATCAGAAGGTCTTGGTGATCGGTGGGAGCTCAGGCATCGGTGAGGCTTCGGCTTCGGCGCTGCAAGCGCTTGGAGCACAGGTTACCATCGCGTCTCGTGACAAGAAAAAGCTGGAAGTTGCGGCTGCACGGATTGGTGGGCAGGTCGGAGCGGACGTTCTGGATACGACCGACACGGTGTCACTAGACGCCTACTTCAGTCGCCACGATGCGTTCGATCATATCGTGATCTCTGCCGCCCAGACACCAGGTGGCCTGGTGCGCTCTCTGCCACTCGAACAGGCTCGCGCTGCGATGGAGAGCAAGTTCTGGGGAGCTTACAATGTAGCGCGTGCAGCGCGGATCAAGGACGGGGGATCTCTCACGCTCGTCTCCGGCTTTCTCAGTGTGCGGCCAGGCGAATGGGTGCTGCAGGGCGCAATCAACGCCGCGCTGGAATCGCTTGGTCGTGGGCTTGCGCTGGAGCTCTCGCCGGTAAGAGTGAACACGGTATCGCCGGGGGTTATCGCGACACCGCTGTGGAGCGGTATGGCCGACACCGATCGCCAGCATATGTTCGATACGACAGCTGCCTCCTTGCCGGCGCGCCGGATCGGCCGTCCGGAAGATGTTGCTAATGCTATCTGCTACCTCGTGACAACACCCTATGCCTCAGGCTCGACTGTGTTGGTCGATGGGGGCGGCGCGATTGCATAACGGCGGAGGATTCGTGATGACCGGAACGCAACAGAACAAGGTCGCGCTCGTTGTTGGCGCGACCGGAATCATTGGCACTGCTCTCGTGCAGACCTTGCTGAGTGCCCCCGGCTGGAATGTCCGGGCATTATCGCGACAACCAGTGTCCGATGTATCAACCATTGGTGCGGATCTCAGCGACCCTTCGGCACTAAAGGCCGCGCTTGCCGCCGCTCGTGACACAACCCATGTGTTCTATGCTGCCTTGGCGCCGCGTCCGACACTGGCCGATGAAAATGCAGTCAACGGCGCCATGCTGCGAAACCTGCTAGATGGGTTGTACGCGGTTGGTGCGCCACTGAGGCGTATCGTTCTTTATCAGGGTGCGAAAGTTTATGGCGTCCATCTCGGACGCGTACCCTCTCCCTTTTACGAAGATGAGAACCCGCGCCACATGGGTCCAAATTTCTACTTCACGCAGCAGGACGAGCTGTGCGACCGTCAGGCGAAGGGTGGACCGGATTGGTCTATTTTACGGCCAGACGTTGTTGTTGGGAATTCGATCGGTAGCTCAATGCATATCGCGATGGTGATCGGTATGTTCGCTGCGCTAACGAAGGCAAGTGGTGCAACCTTTCGCTTTCCGGGATCCAATCGGGTTTATGAGGATGTCTTGGCCCAGATCACGGATGCGAATTCTCTAGCTCGCGCAAGTCTCTGGGCAGCCCAAGCCGACGGAGCTCGAAACGAGGCCTTCAATTACGTCCAAAGTCCGTTTCGCTGGCGACGAATTTGGGAAAGGATCGGCGAAGCGTTCTCCCTTGAATGCGGCCCACCGATGCCTCTCAGGCTCGCTAATCACATGGCAGATAAGGCCGATATGTGGGGAAAAATGGTGAGGAACAGCGGCTTGCTAGAGAGGCCTTTTAGCGATGCCGTAGGATGGCCTTTCGGTGACTTTGTTTTCAACACCGAGTTTGACATGGTGTCTGACATGGGCAAAATTCGCCGTGCGGGCTTTCACGAGGATCCCGATCCTGCCGCATCGCTCATCAATGCAATCCGACAGTTGCAGGAGATGAGAGCCCTGCCTCGATTATGAGTGTCTCGTCATCGGACATTTTGTGCTTCTAAGCGTTGTTTTGTCCGGCGGCCGAGGTCGTCGGCAAGAGATTGCACGTCCAAATGAGAAGTGCCGGTGAGCTTGAGACGGCCCGCAAGTCGCAGTTCAGTGTAAACTTACAAGTGCGGTCAGAGTCGCATTAAAGCGACTTTCGAAATGCTGGTCGAGGCAAAACGCTTAGTCCGCAGGAAACGATGATCGAGGAAAGTACGCAGATCGCGAGGTATCGGGCCGGGCGCCCATACATTACAACTTCCTGAGTTGATCGCTGCTTTGTTCAACGATGACGCTGGGTCGATCCATCTGTTTGAGATCTCGCAGGATGCCAGCAAAAACCGAAGGGATTTGAAGCCGAACCAGCTCAAAAACCGACGCAATGGCAAGTGAAAAGACGCTGCGTGTATGATGTCGCGCAGATTTTCAGCTCTGCTGGGTCGCTGTCTAGTCAATCGCGACATGGGAGGAGCGAACATGAATCGGACTAAGAAATCGGCTACAACTGTACTCGGAGGTGTTGCCTTTTGCATCGCAACCTGCGTTGGGGTGTCTTCTGTTTCGGCCGCTGACAAGATCAAGGTCGGTGTGCTGGCAAGCTTGGAAGGACCGCTGACCGCTCTAGGTGAAGACGGGGTGAGGGGATTTCAGACTGCTCTTAAAGGACACAACGCGAAAGCGGGTGGTCGTGAGATCGACGTCGTAATCGCAGCTTCCGACGCCACACCGGACTCAGCGCTGCGGGCTGTCAGAAAGCTTGTGGAACAGGACAAGGTCGATATCGTGATCGGCCCCGTCTCCGGCGACGAAGGCATTGCCGTCAAGGAATATGCCAAGACCCATTCCGGGGTGACTTTCATCAATGGCGATTCCGCTGCGCAGGAAACAACCTTCCCGGACCCGGCTCCGAATTACTTCCGTTTCAATGGCGACGGAGCGCAGTGGATGTCCGGCCTTGCCGACTACATCTACAATGACAAGGGTTATAAATCAATCGCTGTGCTGGGAGACGACTATTCCTTCCCCTATACTCAGGTCTTCGGCCTGACGATCGAATACTGCTCACTGGGAGGCAAGATAGAGGATAAATTCTGGGCGCCTCTCGGAGCCAAGGACTATTCCTCGATCATCGCTGCGCTCCCCGATACCGTCGATGCGATTTTTGTCGCGCTCGGCGGGTCGGACGCCGTAAACTTCACGAACCAGTACCAGCAGGCTGGCGGGACCGCGAAGTTGATCGGCGGCGCCATCATGGTCGATCAGACAGTTCTTTCTGCCAAGGGTGAAGCGAAAAAGGCATTGCTCGGAACGGTTTCTTCGGGGCAGCAGGCCGACACCTGGGACAATCCGAAGTGGCAGGCTTATGTGAAGGCCTACCAGGACGCATTCCCAGCCGACAAGCGATTTCCGACGCCATCCGGTATCGCGACGGGATATTACAATGCGGCGCTCGCCGCATTCACGGCCTTGGATACGGTCAAGGGTGATCTGAGCGACGGGCATAAAAAGTTTCGTGAGACGCTTTCGACTATGACGCTCGATGCGCCCAATGGCGAGATCAAGCTCGACAAGAATCGACAGGCTGTAGTGACCAACTTTGTGACTGAGGTCGTCGAGGATTCGAACGGGAATCTGGTCAACAAGCTTGTCAAGACCGTTCCGAATGTCACGCAGACGCTTGGAATGGATGCTGCCGAGTACACCAAGATCGGCGCTCCTACGCGAAACGGCATCGAGTGCAAGAAATATCTCTAAGGCTCTCCCAAGCCCGACTGCGGCCGGCGTCGGAATCGACGTCGGCTGCTTTTTTGACCAACGGCTTGGCTCATATGTCAAATCACCGACCGGACAGAGGTAGGGTATTTTTTACATAGAGTATCATTCTTGCTCGGCTTTGCAGCAGATGACTTGAAAACAAGCAAAATCGGGATGTATGATCGATTTCCCTCGAGGAGGAGGGAGAGGCAGAGGAGGAGTTGCCTCAATGACAAAAGCAATTGGAGTGTATCACGGACCTTTTGGCCGCGCTACCCTGTTCCATCTAGACCGAGCGATTATACCGCATGCGCATAGGGAAGGGCACTTGCTCTTTCACGTTTGTGGCTCGGAAGGTCGTATCCGGATAAACGGCGTCGACAATGCGATAACCCCGACCGAAGCGGTGGCGGTCAACCCGTGGGAACTCCACGAGTATAAGCCAGACACAAGCCAAGGCCAGTATATCGTCGTTCTGTATATTCGGCCAACCTGGTTCAACTCGCGCCAGAGCGAATTCGGTGCCTTGAGATTTGCATCGACCCAGTTTTCGGTAACGCCGGATATTGGTTATCGGGTCAATCAGCTTGCCGAACTGCTTGCCAGTAACACGCGCGAGGAAGAGATCGACTGTCTTTTGTATGATCTGACCAGAGCGTGCTTTATCACCTCGTACCGTACTGCTGCGGAGAGATCGCAGGGAGACAATTATTCCAGCAACGATTTCCGTGTCAGGAAGTCTATGGTCCTGATGTCGGAACGCCTTGATCGGGAACTCGACGTCGCGCAGCTCGCCACGGATTCAGGATTGTCGCGTCCACATTTCTTCAAGCTTTTCCGAGCCCAGATGGGCATTACGCCGAAACTGTTCTGGAATACGCTACGGCTTGAAAAGGCCTTCGGGGAACTGGTCGAGACGCCGAAGCCGATTTGTGACATTTCCTACGATCTCGGGTTCTCGTCTCAAAGCAGCTTTTCACGCTTTTTCTGTCTGAACACGGGAATGGCTCCGACCGACTACCGCCGGGTCGGTCATGTCATTTCCGGCGGAGGCATGGCCGCTTAGGCCGGATCCACATTGCTTTCGCTTTTCGAAACCCTGCCACTGAAAAGCCGGCAGGGTTTTTCTTTGTGCTGCTTCGACTAGGCGGCCTCGAACTTCATTCCAGGCGTCATTTGAGAAGACGCTATGACAAACACGCCCTAACCGTTGGCGCTAACATCTCTCCATATTGCCTAACCCGGCCAGCCGGCGGTGATTTTTGGGAGGAATGATCAATGATCGGTACGGCCTTTGTCGCCCTATTCGCCTGCGCGGAGTTTTTCGCATGACGGATCTCGCAGGGGCGGCCGCCGCGGCGGCTAGGCATCGCGGACGGTTCTCGATATGGATAGAGCGCCATCCCGTCCGGACTAGCGTCTTCGCGATCCTTGTCCTCCTCTTTTTGTTTGCGGTGTTTGCTCCCTGGTCTCCAGGTCTCGAATCCGTATTCGGACGCAAGCGCATCTTCGTCTCGGCGATCATGAACGGGCTGACGCTCGGCGCACTCTACTTCGTCGTCGCGAGCGGTTTCACATTGATCTTCGGGTTGATGCAGAACGTCAATCTCGCGCACGGCTCCCTTTACGCACTCGGCGGATACATTGGATATGAGGTTGCGACTGCGTCGGGATCGTGGGCGCTGAGCTTCATCGTATCATTCCTTGCGATCGCGTTTGCTGGCGTTCTGCTGCAGTTCTTGGTCTTTCGCCGCATGGAGGGCGAGGTACTTCGCCAGACCATGGTTACCATCGGTATTTCGATCGTCGCAGGCGATGCGATGCTTTGGATCTGGGGTGGCGGCTTCTACCAGATAGAGGCGCCCCGCTGGCTGTCCGGGGCCACGCAACTTCCCATCGTCATCGCGATGAAATCCGATGGCTCGGCGGTCTATCTCGGCTATCCTCTCATCCGTGTCGCGGTGCTCCTTGCATCAATCGTTCTTGGCGTCGCCATATGGCTCGTTCTGAACCGCAGCCGCATCGGCATGCTGGTCCGGGCCGGTGTCGATGATCGCCAGATGCTGGCGGCGACGGGGGTCAGGGTTCAACTGCTTTTCGTTTCGGTCTTCGCGTTCGGCGCAGGACTTGCAGGACTTGCCGGCGTGATCGGCGGTACTGTCCAGGCGCTCGGCCCCGGTGAGGATATCCGTTTTCTCCTCGCCTCTCTCGTCGTCGTTATCGTCGGCGGCATGGGCTCCATTACCGGTGCCGCGCTGGGGGCGCTGATCGTCGGTCTCGCGGAGCAATTGGGCTCCGTCTATATCCCCACCTACGCGGCCATGATCACATTTCTCATCATGGTGGTCGTCCTCGCCATCCGCCCGCAGGGCATCATGGGGCGGGCTTGAAGATGGCGAACGTTATGTCCACTACCGGAAACACTCCAACAGAACGGCTCGAAGCCTGGTTTAAGTCTGTCCATCCCGCCGCCTGGTGCGTCGGAGCGGCTCTCGTTCTGGCGCCCACATATAGCAGCGACTTCATCCTCACGCAGATTTTCTGCTGGGCCTTCATCCTTGGAACGATCGGGCTGAGCCTTATGTTTCTCGCCGGCTATGGCGGCATGGTCTCGCTGGCACAGATGACGACCGCGGGCGCGGCAGGCTATGCGGTCGCCTTGCTCGGCCCGAGCGGCTCCGCTGTCAGCCTCGCGCTTTCGGCATGGATATACATTCCTCTGTCGATCATCTGTGCGATGGTCCTCGGTATGGTGGTGGGTGCGGTTTCGGTTCGCACCCAGGGCATCTACACCGTTATGATCACGCTTGCGATCTCTGCCGCCTTCTTCTATTTCACCAGCCAAAACCAGGAAGTCTTCAATGGGTCGCGGGGCTTCAACGCCATCACCGCCCCCAAGGTCTTTGGCGTCGACTGGCAGTCGTCCATTCCTTTCTACTACCTGTCGCTTTGCATTGCCTTCCTGACGTTCCTGCTTGTAACCTACGTTTCGCGCACGCCGTTCGGCCTCGCCTTGCAAGGAATCCGCGACAATCCCCGACGCATGGGTTCTCTCGGTTTCAATGTCACGGCCCATCGTGTGCTCGCCTATGCCATGTCGGCCTTCATCGCTGCACTCGGTGGCGTGCTGCTTGTCTGGTTCAACCGGCAAATCTCTCCCGGGACGGTGGCGATCGGTCCGGCAATCGACATCCTCGTCGTTGCCGTGGTCGGTGGACTGACCCTTCCGATCGGCCCGTTCATCGGTGCCTTCATCTTCGTTCTGCTGCGAACCTTCGCCCTTGATATCTTCCAGGCCTTCGGCTTCACCTCGATGCGGTTCAATCTCCTGGTAGGGCTGGGCTTCCTTGCAATCGTGATGTTTTCACCAGATGGCGTCCTCGGCCTCTGGAAGAGATGGCGCCACCTGATCGACCGCCGAACGCTCAGCGGTTTGCAGGAGACCAAGCCATGAGCGCAATCGTGACCGCCCACCAAGGCCATGCCCTCACATCCACGTCGGCCAGCATGGCCAACGCGCTCGAACTGCGCGGCGTCACCAAACGGTTCGGGGCTCTCGCGGCCCTGACCGAAATCACCCTGTCCGTGAAGCCGGGCGAGCGTCGGGCGGTTCTGGGTTCGAACGGCGCGGGAAAGACCACGTTGTTCAACTGCATCACCGGCGATTTCCTGCCGACCAGCGGCACGATCCGATTCTTCGGTGAGGATGTCTCGGCCTTCCCAGCCTACGAGCGCATTCGGCGCGGCCTGCGCAGAACCTACCAGATTTCGCTTCTGTTCGGTGGATTGTCGGTCCTGGATAACATCTATCTTGCCGGTCGCGGTGCATCCCGGTCGCGCTTTTCGCTTCTGAGGCCCGGTCGCGACGACGCCGTCATGCATTCGGCCGAGCAACTCGTGGACGCCGTGCATCTTCGCGATGTCGCCCGCGAGCAGGTCGCCAATCTCAGCTACGGCCAGCAGCGACAACTCGAAATCGCCATGGCTCTTTCCGGGGCCCCCCGCTTCATTCTGTTCGACGAGCCTGCCGCCGGCCTCTCCCCGACCGAACGGCGCGATCTCATATCGATCCTGCTGTCGCTGCCGCAACACATCGGCTTCGTCATCATCGAGCATGACATGGACGTTGCCTTGCGCGTCTCCGAAAGCGTCACGATGATGCACAACGGCCGCATCTTCAAGGAAGGCAAGCCCCAAGAGATCGAATCCGATCCGGAGGTTCAGGCGCTTTATCTCGGCGGAGGAGCACACCAGCATGGTTGACCGCACCTCCGCAGTCGCACTCGAAGTGCGCGGCCTGCACGTCTATTACGGCCAGTCGCACGCCTTGCAGGGTGTCGACCTCAGCCTCAAGAACGGAGTTCTGTCCGTCGTCGGGCGCAACGGGATGGGAAAAACCACCCTTTGCAAGGCGATCATGGGCATGGTCCCCGTCTCTAGCGGGACGATCAATTTCGCCGGGCAAAACCTCATTGGTAAGACGCCGACGGAAATCGCCCGTCTCGGTATCGGCTACGTTCCGCAGGGACGGCGTCTGTGGCGATCGCTTTCGGTCGATGAGCACCTGCGCCTGATGCAGAAGCCGAAAGGCGCTTGGTCGGTCGACCGGATCTATGCCACCTTCCCCCGGCTTGCGGAACGCAAGAGCAATGGCGGGGCTCAGCTTTCCGGCGGCGAACAGCAGATGCTGGCGATTTCCCGCGCGCTTCTCCTTAACCCCAAGCTGCTGGTGATGGACGAGCCGACCGAGGGCCTGGCGCCTGTCATCGTCGATCAGGTTGCGGACATGCTGGTTCGCATCGGCAGTGAGGGCGACATCGACGTCCTGGTAATCGAGCAGAATATCGGCGTGGCGACCTCGGTATCAGATGAAGTCGCGGTCATGGTGAACGGTCGTGTCAGCCGCGTGATGCAGTCGCATTTACTTGCTTCTGACAAGGAGCTTCAGCAGCGCCTGCTCGGTGTAGGACGACACGGGAACGAGGGCGAGTCTGTCCAGGAGCAGGCTACGTCGCCGGTAGGCCGACACACAGTGCGGGCGCCGGATCGCATCTTTCAATCGAATCCTTCGACTCCTACCCGCTGGGCGAAGCTGCCTTCGGTACGCACCTTGGAGCAATTGGCGCGGACGGTCACGGCCGCACCGGTTATTCAGAAGTTGTCCGGCGTGCCAACACGCTTTTCCAATCCGGCCGTCAATCGTCTAGTGCTGATTGTCGGCGCCATGAATCGCCGGCCCGAGGAGCTTCGCTTCGTGAGCGCGCAGCTCAAGGAGCATGGAGTCCCCACACAGATCGTCGATCTCTCCGATACCCAGGGAGATGGCCAAGCCTTCCGGCGCATCGTTGATGGGCAGGGAGCGGTCGCAGGTGCGATCGGCATTGCCGGTCTCGACGACGGCGTTGACATCGCAGCGGGCCTGGCCGGATTAGTCTTGGCCGCACCGAAACTTCTGCTGTGCCCGGCAACGCTTCGCTCTGGATCGGCCTGTGCGGAAGGTGCCGGCATCACAATGATGCCCACGCTGGCCGAGACCTTTGGCGTCACCAGGCTCAATCGGGACATCCTGCGCAGGGCGGCCATGGCGATGGTGGGGATGGTGAATTCCGGGCCTCGACAACAGGACGAACAGCCGGCCGCGATGCCGGTTCTTGCAGTCACCCGGTTTGCCGGCACGGACAGGGTCGCGGATCTTGTGTCACGAAAAGCCAAGCAATTTGATGTCTGGGGATTTTCCGCCGACGGTGTCGGAAGCTCGATCATCCCCCGATTGTGTGCGGAAGGCCGTATCGACATCCTTGCTGATCTCTCGATGATGGATATCGCAGACTTTGTCTGTGGTGGGACAGCGCCATGCGATCGTCTTGCGATCGGCGCAGTCGACTATTTCGGCACCTGCGGCGGCCTCGACACCGTTCGGCTTGACGCCGTTACGGCGGCGGCGGCAGGCCAGCGCGGACGCAAGGTGTTTCCTTTGTCCGGGAGTCTTTGGGGCATGCGCGTACTGCCCGAAGAAGCATCCGCGATCGGCCGTCATATCGGTAACGCCCTCAATGCGATGAGTGGCAGAATATACCTGTATTGGCCCGAGAGAGGTCTTTCGGAAGCGGATCGCATCAGAGGAGCGGCGGCAGACCCTCAAGCTGATGCAGCCCTATTGTCGGCTTTGGAAAGAACACTTCGAAAGACTGCATCACGACAGCTCATCAAGGTGCCATTCAGCGCCAACGATCCAAAACTCGCCGACATAGTGGTCAGCGATATGCCTGGCGAAGCCAAGTCGCTCCGCCTGACCAGGGCGCATCGATGATCTGCGAACCGGTATTCAGTATCAATCGAAAGCGCTGTTCTCGGCGCGTCAACAGTAATTAACGGAGGCAGCCTTGACCGGGGAAATGATCGGCCAACTCGTGCTTTGGCTCATTGTAGCGATCATCGCCATCTTCATCCTCTATTGGGTGATGAACTGGCTGTATCGTCGTTCGACCAAGGAGATTTCGTTTATCCGGACCGGCTTTCTTGGCGAGAAGGTCGTCATTGACGGGGGCGCCTTCGTGTGGCCCATCGTGCATGACATTACGCCGGTGAACATGAACACGCTGCGGCTCGCCGTCAGGCGTGAGCGTGACGAGGCGCTGATCACGAAGGACAAGATGCGCGTTGATGTCGATGCGGAATTCTTCGTCCGCGTCGCACCGACCCACGAGGCCGTGTCCAAGGCCGGTGCGACGCTGGGGCGCCGCACGCTTGAACAGGACGGACTGAATTCGCTGCTATCCGGTAAGCTCGTTTCCGCCTTGCGCACCGTCGCCTCGAAAATGAACATCGAGGAAATTCATGAAGACCGCGGGGCCT
Organism: Agrobacterium sp. NPDC058088; assembly: GCF_042885035.1. Classification (NCBI taxonomy): domain Bacteria; kingdom Pseudomonadati; phylum Pseudomonadota; class Alphaproteobacteria; order Hyphomicrobiales; family Rhizobiaceae; genus Agrobacterium; species Agrobacterium sp. NPDC058088. The sequence continues at coordinate 11,887 of NZ_JBHVSU010000016.1, forward strand.
ATGTCGAGCGCGTGCGCGAAGCGGCACAACTCGTCCTCACTCCGAACGGTCTGGATCTTGAAAGCGTGGCTCTGCTCGACCTTGATCAGACGGATCTCGAATACTTCAATCCGTCCAACCGTTTCGACGCTGAGGGCCTAACTCGCATCATCGAGCAGGTCGAGGCGAAGAGAAAACTGCGCAATGATATCGAGCAGGACTCGGTTATCCTGATCCGGACACGCAATCTCGAGGCCGAACGCCAAGCGCTTTCTATCGAGAGGCAGAGCGAACAGGCCCGCCTGGAGCAGGAGCGTGAAATCGAGTTTCTGCGCGCCCAGCAGCGCGCGGAGCTGGCCAGAGAGAGGGCTGAACGCGAGACCGATGCCGAGAGGGCACAGATCCTGGCGCGTGACGTCATCGAACGCGCGCGCATCACCAATGAGCAAAGCATTTCCGAAGCGCGCATAGCTTCCGAGCAGGAAGTCCGTCGCCGCGAACTCGACCGGCAGAAGATCATCGAGGCAGAAGAGATCGCGACCAAGCAGTCCATCGAAAAGGCACGACTGGTACAGGAACAGATCATTTCGGAAGAACGCATCCGCACGCGTCACGCCACGGAGGCCGCGGACATCAGCGCCAAGGAAGCGATCGAGCGGGCAAGGATAGCCCAGGAGCGCGCCGTCACCGAGGCCCGCATCGAGCAGGAACGCGAGACCCAAACCCTCGAGATCGAGCGCCGGCGTGTGATCGACCAAAAGACGATTGCTGCATCGGAAGAGACCGAAATGGCGCGTCTTGCTCAGGAACGCATCTTGACCGATGCGAGGATCAGCCAGGAAGAGCAGACCCGTCGTCGCGAGATCGAGCGCAACCGTACGATCGACGAGGCCGAGATCACCGCACGCGAAAAGACCGAAAAGCAGCGGATTGCACAGGAGAAAGCAGTCAACTCCGAGCGCATCGCCACAGACCGGGCTATCCGCAACCTCGAGATAGAGCGGAAAAAGACACTGGACGAAGCTCAGATCGTCGCCCAGCGATCAGTCGATGCTGCCAGCATCGAACGGGATAGGGTGATTGCAGCCGAACGGATCGCGGCCGACCAGACCACGCGGACATTGGAGATCGAACGCGACAAGCTGATCGATACGACCCGCATCACGGCTCGCGAGCTGACGGAAGCTGCTCGTATAGAACAGGAGCGTCGGAACCGTGAACTCCAGATCGCCCAGAATCAGGCGTTGGACGCTGCCGAAACAGCGGCACGGGCAGCGGTTGAAGCGGATCGGATTGCTCATGACACGAAAATCAACGTTGACCGTATCCTGTCGCAGGAAACCACGGACGCGCATGAGGTTGCTCGCAAGCAGGCCCTCCTGACCGCGGAGATCGCTTCGAAGGAAGCCACCGAGGCAGCCCGCATCGCACAGGAAAAGAAGGTTGCCGCAGATCGCATCGCTTTTGAACAGGCGACCCGCGAGCTGGAAATCGCCCGTAACAAGGCACTGGACGAGGCGGAAGTGGCTTCCAAGGCTGCGGTCGAGGCAGCGCGTATTGCCAGGGAGCGCTCACTGGCTGTTGATCGGATCGCCAGCGATGAGGAAACCCGCGAGCGCGAGGTCAAAAAGACAAGGGCTATTGAGGCCGCGCAGATCGCTGCCGACGAGGCGATAGACGCCGCACGTATTGCCCGTGAAAAGGTCATCGCAGCAGAACGGATCGCTGCGGAGCAGGAAACCAAGGCGCGCGAAATCGCCAGCAGCCAGTCTGTCGAGGAGCTCGATCTCAAACGGCGCCAGAAAATCGAGGGCGACAGGATCGCGGTCGAACTGGAGATCGAAAAGAAGCGCGTTTCAAGTACGCAGGTCCGCGAGGTCGTCGATATCGAACGCCGTCGCCAGGTCGAGCAAGCGGAACAGGAGCGCATCATCAGCCTCGCCACCAAGAGGGTCGAGCGTGCGGCGGCCGACGCTCAGGTTCGACAGGCGGAGATCGTGGCCCAGCGCGATATCGACAAAAGCGAGGTCTCCCGCGAACAGGTCCTCGATGCCGCACGGCTCGAGCGCAAGCGTTCGCTGGAACAACTGGATATCGCCCGCATGCAGGCTCTGCGCGAGGCGGAAATCAGTTCGCAGGAAGAGATCGAGCGTGCAAGGATCGCATCCGAACGCGGTCTCGACGAAGCTCGCATCGGTCACCAGACCGAGCGTCGAAAACTAGAGATTGGGCGCGAAAAGGCGGTCGAATCCGCTCAGATGGACAAGGCGATCGTTCTTTACCAGCTGTCGCTCGAACAGTCCGCCGCCCAAACGGCAGCCGAGATCGCAAGAGCGCGCGTCGCCGAGGCGGAAGAGCAGGTGAAAACTGCTCGCGAGACGGAAGAGGCGAAGCGCCGGCGGAGCGTCGATGTCGTGCTCGCCGAGAAGGCGGCCGACGAGAAGAGGATCGCTGCGGAAGCCGACAAGGTCCGCGCGGCTGTCGAGGCAGAGGCTCAGCGCCTGATCAACGAGGCGGAAAACGTACTGACGGACGGTGCACGCATGTCTCTGTTCCGCCGCAAGATGCTCGAGCACGTCGAGGGTATCGTTTCGGCTTCTGTCAAGCCGCTGGAGAAAATCCAGGACATTCGCATCATGCAGCTCGACGGGATCGGCGGTGGAGGCGATGCTTCTTCCCGCAATGCGACGGACGAGGTCATCAACTCCGCGCTACGATACCGGGTGCAGGCGCCGCTGGTGGACAGCCTTCTGTCCGACATCGGGATCGAGGGCTCTAACCTCTCCAAGATGGGTGGGCTGATCCGCGATGCCAGCGATATCCAACGCGTCGCCAAGGATGCAGAAAAGTCACCCCGCGGCGGCAAACCCGACGGAAAACAGGAAGGCTGAACGATCAGCCTTCCAATTCCAAAATTCGACCATCCGGAGCATCGAAAATGGCACGGGCGTATGTTTCATCCGTCATCAAAGCCCCAGCCGACAAGGTCTGGGCCAGGGTACGCAACTTCAACGGACTGCCGTCCTGGCATCCCCGGTTCCGGGAGAGCCGGATCGAGAATGCGGAACCGGCCGACAAGGTCGGCTGCATCCGGGAAATCCATCTCCAGAACGGTGAGCGCATCCGCGAGCAGCTTCTGGGTCTTAGCGACTATGACCTCTTCTGCAGCTACGGCATCCTCGAAAGCCCGATGGCGATTACCGACTATGTCGCAACCCTGCGGGTCATGCCGGTCACAGACGGAGACCGGACATACATCGAATGGACCGCCGATTTCGGTTGCGAGCCTAATGCCGAACCGGATCTGGTAGCCCGGCTCGAGCAGTCGGTGTTCCAGCCCGGCTTCGATGCCCTCAAGCGTCATTTCGGAGGCTGATTATGGTTCGTGTCGTTCGCAGCACGATTGTCGATGCGACGCCGGACAACGTCTGGGCCGTTATCCGCGCCTTTGGGGAAGTATCGCACTGGCATTCGGCGTATGCCGAAACCACGATTGAACGGGGCGCAGGCGGCGACGTTATCGGGGCCGTTCGCAAGGTGAAACTCGCAGATGGCGGCGAGTTCAGCGAGCAGCTTCTCACGCTGTCCGACGTCGATCTGTCGCTCACGACATGCCTGCGCGAAACGACTGTCCCGTTGTTCAACTACATCGCCCATACCCGACTCGGTTACATCACCGACGGCCAGCGAACCTTCTGGGAATGCGATTGCCGTTTCGACACCCCGGCGGCACGCCAGGAGGAACTGACGACACTGGTTTCCCAAACCCTTCTGGAAGCTGGCTTCGTGGCCATGCGCCAACGTCTCGGACTGGAGGTATAATGCCGATTTCACTGGAAACGTACGACAGGGTCGATCTTGCAGCCGACGCACTGGCGGCAGCTCGCGACGCGCGCGTGCTGGGTGGCGGAACGCTGCTGATGCGGGCAATTAATTACGGCGACCAGACTTTCGGGCGGGTCATTCGCTCAACCGATCCGGCACTAAATGAAGTGTCCTTCGACGGCCGCCGGATCCGGATCGGCGCACGGCTCACGATGGCCGGAATTATGAGGGAGCAGAATCTCGATTTCCTCGCGCCCGCCGCCCGTCTGGTCGGAGGCCCGGCGATCCGCAACGTGGCGACGCTTGGCGGAAACCTGTTTGCGCCGCATCCCTACGGTGACCTCGCCACCGCGCTTCTGGTCCTGGACTGCAAGGTCCAGGTCGCCGCGCGCGGCGTGCGCAGCGAATATGCGCTGGAAGAACTGCTCCAGGGGCGCGACCGCGGACCGCAACCCTTCGTTGCTTCCGTTACGATCGACCGCCCGGGCGCCGGCGAATTCCGTTACCTGAAAGTTTCGCGGGTCAAGCCAAAGGGGATTGCGGTCATAACGATTGCGGCCTGGCTACCGGTTTCGGCTGGCCGCATCGCCGGGGCCAGGATCGCCTATGGCGCCATGGCTTCCACCCCCGTGCGCGTGCCAGCGGTCGAGCGGGCGCTCGAAGGCCGCACACTGAATGAAACAGGAATTTCACTGGCCCTGGCGGCAGCGACCGAGGGCATCGAACCGCCCACGGATGCACTGGCAAGCACCTGGTATCGCAAGCAGGTCGCGCCCGTCCATCTCAAGCGGCTGCTGATGCAACAAGCAAAGACGAGATGAGACGATGAACAAAACACCTGTGCAATGCCGCCTCAATGGCTCCGATGTCGCCGCTTTCGCCGATCCGGGCGAAAATCTCCTGGATTTCCTGCGCCGCAGGGTCGGGGATCTTTCGCCGAAATACGGTTGCGGGCAGGGCACCTGCGGAACCTGTACCGTGATCATCGACGGCGAGCTTCGGCTCAGTTGTCTGACATTCGCGGAAACGGCAAGCGGATGTGAAGTGAGAACGACCGGCGGCCTGAACCGTGGCGGAAAGCTGTCAGCGCTTCAGACGCACTTTATGGATGGCTTCGCGGCCCAATGCGGCTTTTGCACGCCCGGCATGCTGATGGCGGCGACCGTGCTTTTGGAGCGTAACCCCGCACCGTCCCGGAAGGATGTCGAGGAGGCGATCTCCGGCAACATCTGCCGCTGTACCGGCTACGAGCCGATCATCGATGCCATCCTTAAGGCCGCCGATGAAATGCGCCGCTCCAACCGTTGAGAGATGTCATGAGCTCGATTGAATTTCGAAAAGACCTGTTCGCCGACGAGCGTGACGACACCCTCAAAGAGATCGGCAAGCCGACGCGTCGCCAGGACATTCTCGGCCATGTCACCGGACGCTCGCCCTTCTTCGACGACCATCTGTTCGAAGGGCTTCTGCACCTGAAATGTGTCCGCAGCCCGCATCATCATGCGCGCATCCGTAGCATCGACATCAGCGTTGCCGAAAGAATGCCGGGTGTGAAACGAGTCCTGCGCGGTAGCGACGTGCCGGTCAATCTGAACACCCTTTTGGGCATCATCGGCTTCGGCCGTGACGATGAACCTGCGCTTGCGACAAAGAAAGTCACATACGTCGGCGAGCCGGTTGTCGCTGTTATCGCGGAAACGGAACGTCTCGCGAGGGAAGCCTGCGCCGCAGTGCGCGTCGAATACGAGGTCATCCCGCATGTCCTAGATGTCGAGGAGGCGCTGCAGCCCAACGCGCCGGTGGTGAACGAAGCCTATCCCGACAACGCTTTCGAATTCCATGACAGGTACGATCATCAGAAGATCCGCTTCGGCGATGTCGAGGCGGCATTCGCACACGCGGACCACGTTCTGGAAGGCCGTTACCAGATGTCGCCGATCGAGCAGGCCCCGACGGAGACGTGTGGCGCGATTGCGGCGCCGGAAACCAACAATCGCTACGTCTGCTACACCTCGACGCAGGCTTTGTTCTTCTCGCTCGGCACGGCGGCCAAAATCTTGGACATCCCTTCAAACCGTCTGCATTTTATTGGCGGAACGGTAGGTGGCGGATTCGGGGGCAAGGTCGACAGCCTGCATGAGCCCCTCGCCATTCTCGGCTGCATCCTGACCGGGCAGCCTGTTCGTTACTTGTGGGACCGCTACGAGGAGATGCAGGTCGGAGCGCCGCGCGGAGCGGAACGCTGGTATCTCAAGGACGCGATTGGTCGCGACGGGCGAATCATCGCACGTAAATTTACCGGCTACTTTGATTCCGGCGCTTACACGCGTCTGTCCAGCTATGCGATCCTCAAGGCGGCCGGACATCTGCCTGGACCGTACACCATCCCCAATGTATCCGCCGACGTCTACTGCGTGTTTACCAACCGCACACCAGCTACGGCGATGCGCGGCTTCGGTATTACAGCCGTCGATTACGCTATCGAATGCCATATGGATAAGGGCGCCGAACTGGTCGGCATGGATCCGTTGGAATTCCGGATACTCAACTCCTACCGCGATGGCGATATGAAGGCGCATCGGCGGTTGGCCAAAAACACGGCGTTGATCGAATGCGTTCAGGTTGCGGCGGAAAAGGGTAATTGGCCAATCCAGCAGCAGTTCAAGGCGGATTCGAGCCTCAAGGGCGGCGGTGGCAAGCGGGCAGAATTGCCCGCCGCGACGCGAACAGACGAGCTTGGCAAGCCCGGCGCACGACGCCGTCGGGAGAGTCCGGCACCGCAACATGGCAAGGGTGTGGCGTCGTCCAGCGCGAGTACCTTGCGACCGTTGGCTCAGCCATCGCCGCAGCCCGCGTTTGCACCACCTCCGCCCCAGAATTTGCCACCACCGGTCACCTCGCCGCTGGCTGGCCCCTTGCAGGCAGCGGCGTCAGCTCCTCCGCTGGCACCCGCCGTCGAGAAGCCATATTCGCCGGACGAGCCGTTCCAGCGTGGTGTCAGCCGGCCGGGAGGTACACGCTTTCCGTCTGTTTCAGGTTTTAGGAGACGCTAATGGCCTTGCATCGTGGACGCGGCTTCGCCGCAATCAATTATCCGATCGGCATGAATCTAGGTGGTGACCCGTCTCAGGCACTGGTCCATTCCAGCCCGGACGGAAAGTTCACCGTTGCCCTCAGTTCCATTGATCTCGGTCAGGGCATGAAGTCTGTGGCCCGCCAGATTGCCGCCGAAACTCTCGGCGTTCCGGTTGCGGACGTCTATGTCGATACGGCTGACAGCGACACCGGCGCTCATTGCATGGGGAGTTTCGCCTCGCGCGGGACCCACCGCGTTGGGAACGCCGTCATCGAGGCCTCGAGAGAAGCTCGCGGCGTGATGATGGAAGCGGCGGCCCGCGAACTGGAAGTCGCTGTCGGCGATCTTGAGACCGATGGATCCGGAAACATTCACGTCAAGGGCGCTCCCTCGCGTTCGATCTCGACGGGCGCGGCCTGCGCGGCTGCTCAGTTCAAGCACGGCAAAACGGTATCCGGGCGTGGCATATTCCTTATCCCCCTGTCCTCCGTCGATGCCGATACCGGCGAGATGACACCGGTCACCTGCTTTGCCCATGCGGCGATGATCGTCGATATCGAAGTGGACGACGAGACAGGTGAGGTCAACGTTCTCGAGATGAACTCGGCCTATGAGGTTGGTCGCGCACTCAATCCCAAGCTCGTCGAACAACAGTTGGTCGGCGGCGCCTGGATGGGTCTCAGCCACGCCCTTTGGGAGACGACGGAGCCCTATTATCCGGCGCGAGATCATGGCCCGACCGACTTCAACGAATATACGATGCCCGGTCCGGCCGACATCGTCCCGCATAACATCGCCATTCTCGAGCGTCCGGCGCCCGACGGCCCATACGGTGGCAAGGGGCCTGGCGAGATGTGCGCCAATCCTGTCCTGCCAGCGATCGCCAACGCCGTCTATAACGCAGTTGGAGTGCGCGTAGACGAACTGCCGATAACGCCTGAAAAGGTACTTCGCGGCATCCTCGCAAACGGGGGCGCGCGCCCTCGCCATCGTCACTGAGGTCGCCATGCCCGTCCGTCGCAGCATTGCCGGCATCGATTCTCCCGTTGCGCTCGAAAATGCGCTGGCCGATGCGCAATACGTCGCCAATCCCGATCTGGCGACCGCATCCTACCTTGCACTGGCGCTCGGCAAGCCTCTATTGCTGGAGGGCGCGCCGGGCGTCGGCAAGACTGAGGCCGCAAAGGCTCTCGCGTCGATCCTCGGCCGCAAGCTGGTGCGCTTGCAGTGTTTCGAGGGCATCGATTCCTCCGCGGCGCTCTACGAGTGGAACTATCCGCGTCAGATGTTGGCGATCCGCCAGGCAGGCAACGACTATGTCAACATCTATACCGACGAGTTTCTGATTTCCCGGCCGATGCTCGAGGCGCTGAGGGAGGGTGAGCAGACCCTGCTGCTGATTGACGAGGTGGACCGCTCTGACCACGAATTTGAAGCCTATCTGCTGGAATTCCTGTCGGACTTCCAGATTTCCATTCCCGAGCGCGGGACTGTGCGGGCGAACGGCCGACCGGTCGTCGTACTGACCTCGAACAGGACGCGTGATCTTCACGAAGCTCTGCGCCGGCGCTGCGTATACCACTGGATTTCCTATCCGGAGCCGGCTCGCGAGGCACAGATCGTCATGGCACGGGCAGGTTCGGTAGCACGCAGCACGGCCGATGCGGTGGTCGCCTCCGTTAATCGCCTGCGTGCAGAGCCCCTGTCCAAGCCGCCCGGCGTCGCTGAAACGATCGAATGGGCCGAGGCGGCAAGCTTGCTGGCCGACCAAGGCAATCCTTGGCCGGCGGCATTCCGACGTTCGATCGGTGTGGCGCTGAAGGATCACGAGGATCTCGAATTCGTTGGCAGCCGGATCGAGGCCTTCATCCCGGGAGCAAGCGCATGATGGGCGTTGATCAGCTTCCGGTCCCGATTACGCATTTTGTACGGTTCACCGGCATCCTACGCAACAACGGTTTTCCGGTTTCGCCCGAGCAGACTATGGGCTTCATCAAGGCAATCGGGCTTCTCGGTCCTAATCGGATCGACGACATACATCAGGCGGCGATCGCCATGCTCGCCCCGCCGATCGAGCGCCGGGGTGAATTCGACGCGCTGTTTCGCAATCATTTTCAGGGTCAGGTGATCGAAGCGGCTGCCTCGGAAGCTGACGACGATGAAGAAATCCGGGTTCAGGACGCGCGAGAGGGAAGCATGGAGCCGCCGCAGGCGGACGAGGTGAATACTGTCGGTGGCGAGGCGACCTCGGCCGAGACGCTCACCTTGCGTGTGTTTGCGGACATGAACGAAGCAGAAGCTGTGCGCGCCTTCGCCCGGATGGCCGGGGAGCGGCTCCCCCGGCGTCGATCCCGGCGCATGATGGCGGGGCGAGGCGAAGGCTTCGATCTGCGCAGGAGCTTGCGGCAGGCGGTGCGCTTCGATGGAGAGCTCTTGCGCCTGTCGGAGACGCGACGCCGCACGACCCTGCGCCGCATCGTCCTGTTTCTCGACGTCTCCGGTTCGATGAAGGAGCAGACGGAAGCCATGCTCCGGTTTGCTCATGCCCTGGTACGCGTGGGTTCCGCCGCAGGCGCGGGGGTAGTCGAAGTCTTTACGATTGGCACGCGTCTGACTCGAATCACGCCCGCCCTGAAGGCGCGCAACCGCACGGTGGCGCTCGACGGCGCGTCCGCTCTGGTCGCCGACTGGGACGGGGGCACGCGGCTCGGCGACGCCATGGCTGCGTTCATGGCGGTGCCCCGCTTTGCAGGTTTCGCGCGGGGAGCTTCCGTGGTCGTCATCTCCGACGGCCTCGAGCTCGGCGAGACCGATACGCTCGAACGCGCCGTCCGCCGCATGTCGCAACTCGCATGGCGGCTAGACTGGCTGACACCGCTTGCGGCAGACAGTGCTTTCGAGCCTCGCACGGCGGCGCTGCAAGCCATAATCCCGTCGCTCACCAGTCTTGGCGACGGCTCCCGAATCCAGGTCGTGTGCGAGCATGTGCTTTCAATGGCCCGAAAATCTCACTTCAATCCGCAGCAGGGTTCGAACCCTCGTCAACAATGGAGGAAAAACATCTATGGCACTGGAAATTCATCTGCTCGATTTCGGTGATATCGAACTGGAAACCAGCTTTCTCGTCCTCGGTCTCGAATGTGGCCGCACGAGACGCGTACCGGTCTACGGATTCTTGATTCTCGGCGGGAAATATCCGGTCGTCGTTGATACTGGCTACCGCGACAACGCGATCATGGAATCGCTTGGCATGCGCGGGCTTCAGTTCCACGACAACCTGATCGAAAATCAGCTCGCCAAGCACGGCGTAAGGCCGGGCGACGTACGATACATCGTCCACACGCACCTGCATATCGACCATGCTGGCAAGGACGACGTGTTCCCGATGAATACGACAGTTGTCGTCAATCGTCGCGAACTCGAATGCTCTGTGTCCGGCATCATGCATCCACAATACCCGAAGCCCGACATCCAGCATATGATAGAGCGCCTTCACACCAAGGATGCGCTACGTCTGACGGACTTGGAGATCACCGGCGCCGAAGAGATTATTCCAGGCGTCTGGGTCGAGGCGGCCAATGCCCACACCGAAGGTTCGGCGAATGTCATTGTCGAAACGGCTGACGGCCTCGCCTGCATCTGCGGCGACGTCATCTATGACTTCAACGATCAGATCGTCGCTGATCGCTGGCGCGTTAACGACATGGAGCCGCGTGTCACCGGCAATCATGCCGGGTCGATCCGTGGCGAGAAGGCGGCGATCAAGAAACTTCTCAACAACTACCGCTACCTGCTGCCTATTCATACGCCGCCAGCAAAGATCGAGAATGGCAAGGTCGTCGCCCGCCTCGGGATGACCGTGCCAGGACCGATAACGCAGTCGATCACTGTGCCCGAATGGCGCCCGGTCTGAAACTGGCTATGCGCGGACGCGCCAGTGGCGCGTCCGCTTTTGCCTCTACGGAGAAACGAAATGCGTCCTCTTTTCATTGGTGGAAACCGTGTTGATACACCGGACACCCGATCGAACATCAATCCATCGAACCTGAACGATGTCATCGATCATTACTGCGTTGCCGATGCCAAGCTCACCGAACGGGCGATAGATGCGGCGGTGGAAGCATTTTCGGCATGGTCGGTTTCCGACATCCAGCTTCGCCACGACGTATTGCGTCGCACCGCCGATGAAATATTCGCCCGTCGGCACGAACTCGGCAATCTTCTCAGCCGCGAGGAGGGAAAGACGCTGAAGGAGGGCATCGCGGAGGTTACACGGGCGGCCAACATCTTCTGGTTCTTTGCCGGCGAAGCGCTCAGGGCGACCGGCGAGATCGTTCCCTCCGTCCGGTCCGGTGCGACTGTGGAAATTACTCGCGAGCCAGTTGGTGTCATCGGGATCATATCGCCTTGGAATTTTCCGATCGCGATTCCGGCATGGAAGATTGCGCCAGCGCTCTGCTACGGGAATACAGTGGTTTTCAAACCTGCTGAGCTGGTTCCAGGCTGTGCTTGGGAAGTAGCTGACATCCTTCACCGTGCTGGGTTACCTGCGGGCGTGCTGAATTTCGTTTATGGCCCGGGCTCCGTCGTAGGGCAGGCGATCCTCGACAGCCCCAAAGTCAATGCCGTGTCGTTTACGGGTTCGGTCGACACTGGAAAAAGGGTTGCCGAAGCGTGCGCGCGACACATGCGTCGCTGCCAGCTCGAAATGGGCGGCAAGAATCCCTTGGTCGTGCTGGACGATGCGGATCTGGAAAATGCGGTGGAATGTGCAATCGATGGGTCGTATTTCTCGACAGGTCAGAGATGCACGGCTTCGTCGCGGCTAATCGTGACCGAGGGCATCTATTCACGTTTCGTCGAAGCCTGTGTGGATCGTCTGAATGGCCAGCGGATTGGCGATGCGCGTGACCCTAACACAACCATCGGTCCGGTCGTCGATCAGAGCCAGCTCGATCAGGATATAGACTACATCGAGTTAGGGCGTCGAGAGGGAGCTAATCTGCGCTGGGGCGGTTTGCGCCTTTCCGCGGTGTCGGAAGGATTTTACCTCCAGCCCGCGCTTTTCATCGACAGCGGCCCTCATATGCGGATCAACCGGGAGGAAATCTTCGGCCCGGTCGCATCAGTCATTCGCGCCCGGAATTATGAGGAAGCGCTTTCGCTGGCCAATGACACACCGTTCGGCCTTACAGCGGGAATCTGCACGTCGAGCTTCAAGCACGTTCAGCACTTCAAACGTCATGCGCAGGCGGGAATGGTCATGGTGAACATGCCGACGGCCGGCGTGGATTTTCACGTACCATTCGGGGGCAGCAAGGGATCGAGTTTAGGCCAGAGGGAGCAGGGGACGTATGCCCGTGAATTCTTCACGCAGGTCAAAACCTCATACCAGCGTCCTTAAATGAGGGCAGAGATATCATTTCAGATTTCGCGAGTGACTTAAGATAATCAAGGAGCTGACGATGTCGACGACCGCTTCGCGTCACGGTCAATTCGATGATTACGTCATCGATTTCGCCGCCGAGAGACTGCTTATGGGACAGAGGGTTGCTCTCGTAACCCTTGTTGCTATCGACGGTTCGTCGCCCAGACCATTAGGCGCTCAGATGGCTGTGTCTGAAACAGGTGATTGGACCGGATATCTTTCCGGTGGTTGTGTCGAGAGGGCAGTTGTCACGGAAGCTTTGGATGTCCTTTCGGCCGGCCAGGACCGGCGTGTCCGGTATGGGAAAGGGTCCAAGTATATCGACATCCAACTTCCGTGCGGAAGTGCGATTGAACTCTACTTCCATGTGGATTTTGCCCCCGAAGCGATCCTGTCGGTGAGTAAAAATTTGCAGGACCGTTGTTCGACATCGATATCGATACCTAGCGAACTCAACGGGAAGAGCATTACACGCGTATACACGCCCGCGCGCCGGCTCATTGTAGCGGGACTGGGCCCCGCAGCCGTACAGCTTGCGATGGTCGCCAGTATCAGCGGATTCGAAACCGAGTTGCATTCGCCGGATCAGCCAACTCTGGCTGCAGTCGTTAATGAAAAAATCAGAATCCATACACTTTCCATCGGGCGCACCCCAGACTTTAAAGCTGATGAGCGAACGGCTTTTGCCTTCATGTTTCATGACCATGAATGGGAGCGCGATCTGATTCCAGCCGCGCTCGCGAGCGGCGCCTTTTACATAGGTGCCTTGGGCAGTTTTCGGACCCATATAAAAAGAATTGAAAGTCTTTCTGCTCTTGGTTTCGACAGGAATGTTCTGGACCGCATAAGTGGTCCAGCTGGCTTGCTGCCGGCGAGGAAGAGTGCGTCGGATATTGCCGTCTCCATTCTTGCGGAGATTATGCAAGCGGACGCTGCATTGCAGAGGCCACTGATCAGTAGTGAACACATAAATGGATCTCATCAGGTTGATTAGGTTTTTTTTAGGGAAGAGCAATATGTCGCAACCCAATTTGCCGATCGCAGCGTTGGTGCTCGCAGCCGGCAAGTCCAGTCGAATGGACCGGGGGCAGTCACACAAGTTGGACGCCTCTAAAAACCCCCTTTTTCGCTTATTTGTTGATTTCCGCGCAGAAGTGAGCCGGTGGGGGTGCGGACGAAAACTTGGACCACCAAGGAGGTAGTTCATGTATTCCTACGCAGACAGGCTTCGAGCCGTTGAGCTCTACATCCGGCTGGGCAAGCGACTGAACGCGACGATCCGCCAACTGGGATATCCCACAAAGAATGCATTGAGGGGTTGGTACCGGGAGTACGTCGAGAACCGCGACCTGCGTGTCCAAGCGGTGGCTCGAGCGCCAAAATATTCCGAGGCCCAAAAGCAGGCCGCCCTTGAGCACTTTCGTACCCATGATCGTTGCATCTCCGCGACGATGAGGGCGCTCGGCTATCCCGGTCGAGGAACTCTGACCGCATGGGTTCGTGAGGCGTTTCCGGAGACGCAGACTTCCCTGGTCGGTCGATCATGGCATCCGGGCTATAGTGAGAAGGTGCGGCAGGCTGGTGTCATCGGGCTATGCGGTGGAGATGAAACTGCTCAACAGGTCGCTGACCGGCTGGGCGTCTCAAGGCCGACATTGTACAGCTGGAAAGATCAGCTACTCGGTCATGAGGCTCCTTCATCCATGAAACGCCGCAATGCCAGCCCCAAGGTGCCTGAACGTGAAGAGCTTGAGCGACAGCTTGAAGCCCTCCAGCGTGATGTCCGCCAGTTGCAACTCGAGCATGATCTCCTGAAGAAGGCCAACGAACTCATAAAAAAAGACCTGGGCGTCGATCTGCAGATCCTGAGTAATCGGGAGAAGACCCAGCTGATTGACGCCCTTAAAGAAGTTTATCGCCTGCCAGAGCTGCTCGCTCAGCTGCGAATTGCCCGAAGCTCCTACTTCTACCACCGCGCTCGGATATCTCTGGCAGACAAGTATGCCGCCGTGCGCCTGAGCCTGACGGAAATCTTTGAAGCGAACCGTCGTTCCTATGGGGTCGGTTCAGGCTGAGGGCGAAATGACACTCTAAGCGGTCTTCTTGGTCGCGCTATCGTTGCCAAGATATAGGCTCACCAGGCAAACAAGCTCACGCTGCATCGCCGGGTCATCGATGCTCCCCCGGCGCGCTGCGTTATGGATCACCCCGTCTATCGCATCCGAAATCACGCGGCCCGCGACATTGTCGGCCTCGGTGGGCGCGCGCTTTCGGTAAGTGGCGACTGCCTGTGCGTAGTAAGAGAGATATTCAATCTCAAATTTGGTGTGGGGGTTTCGATACTCTTCGGAGCTGGGAGCTTCGTCCAGCAGCACACGGTGCAGGCCCGGATAGACGCTATGGGCCGCGACTACGGCCCGCACCAGCTGCGCGGCAAAGTCTGCCGGCGATAACCCGTCTGCACGGACGTTGCGCATCACGGCCATGCTGTCATCCAGATGACGGTGGCGGATCGCATCGACCAAAGAGAGCTTATCGGGGAAGTACTGGTAAAGCGAGCCGATGCTGACGCCGGCCAGCTCAGCTATCCTGTTCGTCGTAAACGCCGCCCATCCTTTATCACTTAGAATGCGAGCACCGGCCAGGACGATCGTTTCAACTGTTGCGCGGGATCGGGCCTGTCGCGGCTCCTTGCGCATCACGGATCGCTGTTTTGCAATGCGAGTAGACAAAAAGCTATCCCCGTAGAAAATGTGAAGGACTTGCTCACATTTTTAACCCTCGAGAGGATCGGTGGCAATGAGTGTTATACTCCAAACGCTTTACGGCTATCATGCTTGGGCAAACGTCGATTTGTTCAACAAGCTGGAAGGCGTAGACCCTGAAAAACACGGAACAGAGCTGCAAACGGCTCTTCGACTTATCAGCCATTATTACGTAGTCTCGCGGATATTCGCCGGCCATCTGCAAGGCGTCCCGCATGGCTTCATGTCCGATAATCTCGAAGAAATCCCGGCGCTGAATGATCTGAAAACCGCCGTCACGTCCTCTGACCAATGGTATCTTGATTATCTCCGTACAGTCTCTCCCGCTACCCTCTCCGAGGCCGTGGCCTTCACCTTCACCGATGGCGACAAGGGCTATATGACCCGAGAAGAAATGCTGGCCCATGTTGCTCTGCATGGCGGCTATCACCGGGGGGAAGTCGGCCGCATTCTCTGGCAGCTCTCCATCACTCCGCCCTGGGACACTTTCGCCGTCTACCTTCATCAAGCCGATCCCGCGCGGCGATTACAGGGTGAGCGGCCGCCTATACCGGTTAGCTGAGGAGTAATTCGTGAATGCCACTCACATGTTTTCAGCAACACTTCGCTTTGCGATATCTCCAACTGTATTTTTGCTGATCCCAAGATCACGGGCGATCCAGCGGTAGCTGCGGCCTTCAGCAATCAACGCCATTACCTTTGGCGCGAGGCGATCTGACTTGGGACGCTCCCCGACTTGGCGACCAAGCATTTTGCCCCGCGCCTTCGCAGCGGCGAGTCCAGACTTTACCCGCTCACTGATGAGGTCACGTTCGAATTCTGCAATGCCGGACAGGAATGTCGCGAGCATGCGGCCATGTGGCGAAGACAAGTCGAACGCCATCCCGTTCATGGCGATGACCGAGACTTTCCAGCTTTCCAGTTCGCGAAGGGTATGAAGAAGATCGACCGTCGATCGGCCCCAGCGAGACAACTCAGTAACGAGCACCGCGTCAATTTTACGAGCCTGGGCCAGTGCCATCACCTTTCGTCGCTCGGCACGGTCAAGTTTAGCTCCCGATCCGGTTTCTTTGAATATCGCGGCCACCTCGTAACCGGCGCGGTCGGCGAAAGCAGCCAGGTCGCGCTCCTGCCGCTCGCATGACTGGTCGGACGTCGAAACGCGGCAGTAGATGACGGCGCGCTGTCCCAATTGAACCCTCGTGGATTTTGGTGCCGGAAGGCCTTGATTTATAAGGGCTGATTGTTGTCCAGAACAGACTATACTTCAATAGGGACAATTGCGGCATGCCAAGGCGACATATTCTCACCGAGCGACAGCGCTCGGCACTCTTCGATCTGCCAACCGATGAATTGTCACTGCTTCGGCATTACACACTGGGCGACGACGATCTTGGACACATCCAGGAACGCCGCAGGCCGGAGAACAGGCTGGGATTCGCCCTGCAGCTTTGCACGTTGCGATATCCAGGGCGCGCGCTGGCTCCGGGCGAGGTGATCCCGCATGAGGTCCTGTCGTTCATCGGGACCCAGCTTGGTGTCCCGGCCGATGCGCTTCTCATCTATGCCGCACGACGGCAGACCCGCCAGGAGCATATGGATGCGTTGCGCGAGATCTACGGCTACAAGACCTTCGCGGGTCGTGGTGCCCGTGATTTGCGAGACTGGCTTTTCGACCAGGCTGAAGAGGCGCGCTCGAACGAAGATCTCGCTCAGCGTCTGGTCGCGCGTTGTCGTGAAACTTTGACGATCTTGCCAGCGGTATCGACAATCGAGCGACTATGTGCGGACGCGTTGGTCGCCGCCGAACGGCGGATCGAGACGCGGATCGCGGAAAAGCTCGACAATAACGCACGCGAACGGCTTGATGGGCTGCTGACCGAACTACTCGATGCCAATGTCAGCAGGTTCATCTGGCTTCGCCAGTTCGAAGTCGGCAATAATTCCGCAGCGGCGAACCGGCTGCTCGATAGGCTGGAATTCCTGCGCGGCCTCGCTCTCGATCCGCAGCTGATCGCCGGCATCCCGCCGCACCGTGTCGCACGCCTGCGTCGGCAGGGCGAGCGCTACTTTACCGATGGTTTGCGGGACATCAGCTCTGATCGACGCCTGGCGATCCTTGCCGTCTGTGCCGTGGAATGGGAAGCGGCGATCGCCGATACGGTGGTCGAGACCCATGACCGGATCGTCGGGAAGACCTGGCGCGAGGCGAAACGGCTGCATGAAGAACGGATTGCCGATTCGAAGGCAACTGTCACCGATACGCTCCGCGCCTTTACCTCTCTGGGATTATCCCTGCTAGAAGCCCGCAATGATGGTGTTCCGCTGGAAATGGCGGTCGCCAAATCGGCTGAATGGGGTCGGCTCGAACAACTGGTCGCGACCGGTGCCCAGCTCAGCAATACCTTGGCGGACGATCCATTGGCTCATGTCGGACAAGGATATCATCGCTTCCGCCGTTACGCGCCGCGCATGTTGCGGTGCCTTAAGCTCAAAGCAGCATCGGTAGCCCAGCCCTTGATTGCAGCCGCAAAAGCCATTGGCGAAATGCAAGCATCACCATCGGCGACCGACAGTTTCTTGCGGCCGAATTCGAAATGGCACCGCCAATTGAGAGCACAAGACCAAGGCGACAATCGCCTTCGGGAGGTAGCGGTCCTGTTCCACCTGCGGGATGCCTTCCGATCCGGTGACATCTGGCTCGACCATTCGCGCCGCTATGGCGATCTCAAACAGGTATTGGTACCGATGACCGCGGCACGGGCTAACACAAGAATGGCAGTGCCCCTCGATCCGCAAGTATGGCTGATTGATCGAAAGGCTCGGCTCGCCGATGGCCTGAAAAGACTTGCACGAGCAGCGCGCGACGGAACAATCCCTCGTGGCAGCATCGAGGATGGAACGTTGCGTATCGACCGGTTGACGGCTGACGTTCCGGACAGTGCCGAGGAACTAATACTCGATCTCTATCGCCGGATGCCGCCAGTTCGGATCACCGACATCTTGTTGGAGGTTGATGCTGCGCTCGGGTTCACCGAAGCCTTCACTCATCTGAGAACCGGGGTTGCATGCGGTGACCAGGTCGGCCTTCTCAATGTTCTGCTCGCAGAAGGGCTGAATCTGGGACTGCGGAAGATGGCGGAGGCCACGAACACGCATGATTACTGGCAGCTATCCCGCCTTGCCCGGTGGCATGTCGAAAGCGACGCAATGGACCAGGCACAAGCGACCGTGGTGGCTGCGCAGGCAAAGCTGCCGATGTCCCGGTTCTGGGGCATAGGCACGACAGCATCGAGCGATGGCCAGTTCTTCCCTTCGGCCCGGCAGGGCGAGGCGATGAACATGGTCAACGCCAAGTATGGAAACGAAGCCGGCCTCAAGGCTTACACTCACGTCAACGACCAGTTCGCGCCGTTCGCGTCACAGACTATTCCCGCGACAGTCAGCGAGGCCCCATACATCCTTGACGGTCTGCTCATGAACGAGGCCGGCCGTCAGGTTCGCGAGCAATATGCCGATACGGCTGGCTTTACCGATCACTTGTTTGGGACCAGCAGCATGCTCGGATACCGCCTAGTCCTGCGCATCCGGGACCTTCCGTCGAAGCGGCTGTACGTGTTCAATCCCGATGCGACACCCAAAGAATTGCGCAAGCTGGTAGGCGGTAAAGTCCGCGAGGAACTGATCGTTGCGAACTGGCCTGACCTTTTCCGCTGTGCCGCCACTATGGCCGCCGGCAAGATCAGGCCCAGCCAACTCCTGCGCAAGCTCGCTTCCTACCCGCGCCAAAATGATCTCGCGGTCGCGCTGCGGGAGGTCGGCCGTATAGAACGCACACTCTTCATTATAGAGTGGATCCTCGATACGGACATGCAGCGGCGCGCCCAGATCGGACTCAACAAGGGCGAGGCCCACCACGCTCTCAAGAATGCGCTGCGCATCGGTCGCCAGGGAGAAATCCGTGACCGAACCACCGAGAGCCAACATTACCGCATCGCCGGTCTAAACCTGCTCACCGCAATCATCATCTACTGGAACACCCTCCATCTCGGCCATGCAGTCGCAGAGCGCCGGAATGAAGGACTTGATGTGCCGCCCGAACTTCTGGCGCACATCTCTCCGCTGGGTTGGGCGCACATACTGCTGACCGGCGAATATCTCTGGCCCAACGGCGCAAAGGCTTAAAGTGTCATTTCGCCCCCAGCCGGAACCAACCCCATTGTTGCTTCACTTTTCATCGTCCTAGGCGTGTTCGCCTGCTGGCACCTGATACAGAAGCGCGACGCAATCATAGCCGGCGACTACTTTCGCCCGTTTGATTTGACTAACTGGTTTAATCTGGCCGCCTTTGCGGTTGGCGGAGCGTTTATATGGCTTGTCTTCCACCATATCTACGTCGCGAGTTTCGGGATTTCACTCAAAAGCATCTCGCTCAAGGATATCGAAATCACCCCTAAGGCGGCGGGTGAGGAATCAATCCTAAATCGTCACATGGACGAGATCATATACTTTTTCCAGTCGACGAAATATGACCTCGTGGTCATCGAAGATCTTGATAGATTTAACGATGCCGATATTTTCGTTACTCTTCGTGAGATCAACAGCCTGGTAAATACCAATTTAGGCAAGAAGAGAAAAGTCCGTTTCCTTTACGCCCTTCGTGATGACATATTCGTCAATACGGATAGAACAAAGTTCTTCGAATTTATAATTCCTGTCATACCTATCATCAACAGTTCGAATTCTATCGATATGGTATTGGAGCAGGGCAAGCGGCTGTCGCTCGACAGCAGGCTAGACAAACAATTTCTGCGGGAAGTTTCGAGATACCTAGATGATCTCAGATTAATTCAAAACATATTCAACGAATATGCAATATACGCAGCTAGCCTCGAAACAGATGACGAAGTCAATCTAAACGCGAACAAGCTGCTAGCAGTCTTGATTTACAAGAACGTGTTCCCCAGTGATTTTGAGAAACTCCACCGCGGCAAAGGCAACCTTGCACAAGTTCTTCATAGCCACGACCGCTACATCGCTGCTAGCGAAGCCCGCTACGCCGCTGAGATCTCCGAGATTGAGAAACTCGTGGACCTGAGCGAAAAACAACTGCCGGCCCACCTGAACGAATTACGCAGGATTTATGCGATGGCTTTAATAGAGCAGCTTCCTGCGAACTATGGAAGTATCTCGTCAGATCAAAGCAACTACATTCCAGTAGCTGATTTGGTCAAACACGAGCGACTTGAGGATTTTCTTAATGCAAGCCAAGTTTTCGTTAGAAATCCAAACGGATACCAGCAGAAAGTATCGCTGTCTGGTTTCCAGAACGACGTGAATCCGAATAGGACATTTCAGCAGCGAAAGAAAGATGTCGAAAATAAAGCCGCGTCATTTAGGAGCGCCGCGTCCAAGAAGCTTCAGGATCTACGGGCAAAGCTTGCTAATGTTCGGATGGCAAAATTTAATGAAATAGTTCGGGAGAGTTTGGACGAACTGGATGACATTTTTGGAGTTTTTGGGGATCGCGCCGAATTGGCTCGGTTTCTAGTTCTCGAAGGATTCTTGGACGATACCTACTACCAATATACGTCGTTATTCCACTCGGGACGCCTTTCGCCGAGCGACAATAAGTTTCTGATCCGGATTCGTAGCTTCAGTAATCCGGATCCTGATTTTCAGATTGATAACCCTAAGGAAGTCATTGCCGCAATGCGCGACGAGGACTTCAGCCGGAACTACGTGCTTAACGTTGAGGTCGTCGACTGCCTGCTTTCTGATCCATTGTTGTATGAGACGCAAATAAAAAAGCTGCTCGGATTCATCGCATCCGATTTTGACGACTGCGGGGATTTTTTTGCGGCCTACTATAGCCGCGGGCGCGGGGTGCCAACGCTGATCACGAGGCTCACGCGATCGTGGCCAGATTTCGTGACAGCTGCGATAAATAGCTCCGCCAACCTTACACATGTGGCCCGCATCATAACCCATCTGACTGAAACCAATTTAAAGAGTATCGCTGGCAAAAATCCAGCGCTGGCTGAATTTGTGTCTAAGAAGCTGCCCGACGTTTTGGCTCTCGGGATCGATTTTCCCCCTGAACGGTTAGAGCTTCTCGGAATTGAGGCCACCGATCTGTCTGCGATAGACCGTCATCCCGGTTTCATACGCGTGATATTCGACCGGGGGCTCTATGAGCTATCCATCGAAAACCTAGATTTCATATTCCGAACCGTCCTCGGTATTAAGGCTGACGCCAGGGCGCGGGAGCAGAGCTATACCCTGGTGCTTGAGGCAGACAGCGGGCCGCTTCTAGCTAAGGTAAACGGCCATTTCGGTGACTATCTGGAAAATGTTCTCCTTCGTCTGCCGGACAATCGCTTTGAAAGCGTTTCGGCCATTCTAGGTGTCATCGGTCGAGGAGATGTCGATCGTGAGTCGGTGGTAGCCTTCCTTGAAAAGCAGGCGATTTTACTACCGATATTGGATCAAGTTCCTCCGAATCTCCATGTGGTGCTTTTCAGGATCGAGAAGATCGAGCCGACCTGGGGCAATTGCCTGTCTTTCCTCGGTAGCGAAAGCTTCGACGCAGATATCCTCACGCAATTCTTAAACAGACCCGCCACGTTGGCAGCGCTTGCGGATCACGACGTTCCAGATGGGGACCAGGCACGCCCGTTGCGCAACTTCATCATCGAGAATGATCATCTGAGCGCGCAAGCTTATGCCTCTTACGTCGGGGCTCTCCCGAGGGCCTTCAGCGCATTCCCAAAACATCTTGGCTCGGAAAAGACGGGAATCTTGGTTGATTGCAAACGCGTAAGCTTTTCAGCCAAGAATCTCTCCCATCTTGGCAGCGACCTTTCGTTGGGCGTCAAATTCGTGGCGAACAACATCGACGAATTCTTTAAGGTCGAGGAGGAGTGCGAACTGGAGGACAACTTCCGAGAGAAGTTGTTAGAATCAAACCTGACCGACGAAAGTCGACTAAAAATAATTCGCGCGATGGACCTGAGTTTACTGGCGGGAGCACCAGCCCGCGCAGCGCTTATTGGAAAGATTCTGTCTCGCACTGGAATTGTTACGGAGAACTTGGGAATGGACGCCGCCCGTGAGGTTATCCTGAAATCCCACCCTTTCGAGACCCAGATACTGTTGTTCAATATGCTTCATGAGAAATTCGATGACGACCAGGTGCGGGAGATATTGAAAGCGCTTCCGGACCCACTGCCCGAGATCAAGCCGGGATGGGTAACGCCGAAGCTTCAAGGCAATGAAGCGAACCTGAAATTCGTTACGTGGTTGAAAAGTCGAGGGTTCATTTCGTCGTGGAAGCAGGGCGGGCTCTTCGACAACGACATACGTATGAACCTATTCAGGAAGTGAAGATCTGGCGCAAGTCGGGATCGTACTCGTAACCCTGAAATGCTCGGACGCCTTCCGGCTGCAGCGGTTGGTTGCCGCAGCCATAAGGCCACTGGCTGCTATCGAACGAGTTTGAAATTGAGCGCTGAGTTTAGATCCCGTCACACCAACGGATTGAACCGCCCCGGCTTTGCCGGAGACCCCAACTCGTGAGAAGTAGGGTCTATGACAAGCAAGACGACGAACAAATTCTCTCCTGAAGTCCGCGCCCGCGCCGTTCGGATGGTGACGGAACATGAAGCCGAACACTCATCGCGCTGGGCGGCGGTATCATCGATAGCTGCCAAGATCGGCTGCTCGGCGCATACCCATCATGAATGGGTGAAGAAGGCCGAGGTCGACAGCGGCAAGCGTGCGGGTTTGCCGAGTGACGTGGCGGAGAAGATGAAGGCTCTGGAGCGGGAGAACCGCGAGCTTCGTCAGGCGAATGAGATTTTACGCAAGGCCTCGGCGTATTTTGCCCAGGCGGAGCTCGACCGCCCACTGAAGCGATGATTTCCTTCATCGACGAACACCGCTCGGTGCTCGGGGTCGAGCCGATCTGCAGACTGCTGCCGATTGCCCCGTCCACCTATTATGAGGTCATCGCCAAGCGCACAGACGTGGACCGCCTGTCGGCCCGCGAACGCAATGATATTGCCATGAAAGTCGAGATACGCCGGGTGTTCAACGAGAACTTCCAGGTCTATGGCGTGCGCAAGGTCTGGCGGCAATTGCAGCGAGAAGGTTACGACATCGCCCGCTGCACCGTCGCTCGGCTTATGAGAACAATGGGGATTCAAGGCGTCATTCGCGGCAAGCCGATCAAAACCACCGTGTCGGACAAGTCCGCTCCATGTCCACTAGACCGGGTGAATCGACACTTCTTCGCTCCAGCGCCGAACATGCTGTGGTTATCCGATTTCACCTATGTCGCGACCTGGCAGGGCTTCGTTTACGTGGCCTTCGTCATTGATGCCTTCGCACGCCGTATCGTCGGTTGGCGGGCGAGCCGGACTGCCCATGCGGGCTTTGTGCTCGATGCCCTCGACCAAGCACTTCATGACCGGCGACCCGTCAAACGGGGCGGGCTGGTTCATCATTCCGACCGCGGCTCGCAATACGTGTCAATTCGCTATTCCGAACGGCTGGCGGAGGCGGGCATCGAGCCGTCCGTCGGGAGTGTCGGCGACAGTTACGACAACGCTCTCGCCGAAACGATCAACGGCCTTTACAAGGCCGAGGTCATCCATCGACGAGGACCGTGGCGAAACTTCGAAGCCGTGGAGTTCGCCACTTTGGAATGGGTCGATTGGTTCAACCACCGACGCCTTCTGGAGCCCATCGGCAACATACCGCCAGCCGAGGCCGAAGAACGATATTACGCCATGCTGGACGCGCCAGCCATGGCCGCATAACTTAAACCATACGGTCTCCGGTAAAGCCGGGGCGGTTCACCAGTTCGTGGGCCGATTGATCGACGTCATCATCTGACAACACCACTTTTGCTCGGATGGCCGCCAGCCAATTGGCAACGAACTCTTTAGCGAGCAGAGCTTTTTGCGATTGTTCGTAGATGCAGCGTATGAGCCTAAATTCTGCCCTTGCGGCGATTTTCTGCAGTTCGTTGGCCACAAAACCAAGGCATATACCGCCACCGCCACTATAGCCTCGCCATTGGCTGAGCAGGTCATCGTCTTCCGCAAATGAAACCGTATAGACAAATCCTTGCCGGTATATCTCTACCAGCTCGATAGCCCGAAGAAGTACCCCTTTTTCGGTGGGGCCTGCGTGGCCCGCTTCAGAACCAAGTTCTTCGGTCAGATAGCGGAGACCGTAGGAAAATTCTTCCGAGTCGTTAAGATAATGAATGTTGGTCGCCCATATCGCTTTTTGAGACACGATACCAAGATACCCGGCGAGCGTTGTGTAGTGGAAAAGTCGAGGTCGTGGGGTCGCGGAATGGGACCCGTTTGAATTCGGCATCAAAGCAAAATGATCTTTGATTGTGTAGGTCATCTCATTGCTCCGGCTAGAGGATATGCAAATCGACGTGGCGTCTCCAAACTACGTGAAGGTGCAGTAAAGAATGTTTGGCGACAAGCTGAGAGATTGCACAAGAACGCTCATGACTTCGTTGTTAACGTCATCACCTGATATAGTGACATCAATGGTGACGGTCCTATCCAGTGAATTGACGCGCCGTGCGAGCGATGTAACTGTTAGTTGATGGTCGCGCGTTTGGCTCATCAAACTCGACCGGACCTCGCTTTCGCCTTCCGTGGTCGTGCGGACCTCGACCCTGCGCCGTTGTGACTCGACTGGGTGTTGTGGAACAATGCGCTCGATGAGCCGAACAACTCTGGGGGAGGTTATGTTGATCAACAAGATCAGAAGCGTTGCCTCAGCAGCCTCGAAAATTTCTCCATAACCCGCGAGGACGCCGATCGCTCCCGTAGCCCATATTGTCGCCGACGTGCTCAACCCGCGAATGTTGAGGCCGTCGCGCATGATCAGTCCTGCGCCAAGGAAGCCTATCCCCGTCACCACCTGACCTCCCATGCGGATATCCTCGTTAACTTCGAGGATGGCGGGCAGGGCGCAGTAAGCCGCTGCGCCAAAGGCGACAAGCGCGTGTGTTGTCAGCCCGGCCGTGCCCTGTCGCCACTGCCGCTCCAGCCCGATGATCGTTCCAAGTACGACAGCCGCCACCAGACGGATTGATATCGACAGCGTGTCATAGAGCCAAGGGAGGAAGTCGTTTATCAAGAGCGTCACCAGGAGGTTGTTGTACGCGCTGCCAATCGAAACTTCAGATATTGGGAAAACCTTTTATCACAGAATCTCGGTCGCGATTGAAGGGAACAATTCTATCGGTTTCCGGTCTTCGATCATTTCCTCTGAACAAGTGTTCTTGATCTTCCACTGAGAACTGAGGCAGACTGTCACGAGCCGAAGTGGAAGCGCCGGGAATTCGACGGCTCTTCAGCGCCTTCCGGGAGACGATTCGATGCTGTCATTTCTGCTGAGTCTTCGATACGTCATGGGGCTTGCGTCTGTCGGCGTGATTGCCGCGTCTTTTCTAATGTTCTGGGAGGGCTTGCTGGCGATTGGCAACGCCTTTGTTCAGGTGCGTGTAAACCCGGATCAGGCAATCATTGCAGCAGTTCTGCAGGGCGTGGACAAATTGTTGTTCGCCATCGTTCTCGTCATTTTCGGATGCGCCATAACCGTCGGATTTGTGGTCAGCCCCAGGGCGCCGTGGAAAGCGCAGCTTCCGCGCTGGATGGTCATCGAGGACGTGGCGGAGCTCAAAACCCTCTTTTTCCAGATGATTATTCTCTATCTCGTCGTCCATTTCGTAACGCTGGTTGCTGAGTTGGAGGACATGCCAGACTGGAATGCACTTGTCCTACCCGTTTCCATTATTCTGCTTGCCGCTGCAATGAAGATTATCGCTACAACATCCGCCCACGGCCCGTCAGCCCACGTGGACTTCACCGACGGCGGAAATCGATAATAAGCGGACACCAGGAATAACCCATTACTTGTTATTGTTGCGAGAGCGCTTTTTCCCTATCGTGATACACGTTTAAGTGATATCTGATATAGTGTGTTGCGTGCCAGGCTCAGCCGTAAGTGCTTAAATCTTCGGAAATTTAGACGTGCATCGCGGACGTCCGCAAAACTTCCAGGCCAAGATCGATCGTCGTCAGTTTATCTGACTGCCAGTGTGATTGAGCGTGAGTTTTAAATGCGTAATCGTGACTTTTTCACTATCGGAAACTTGCGAGGGTTTTGCACGGTCGCATTGATCTCAGCCCTCCCTTTCGGTCTGAGCGCGCAATCCCTGCAGAGTGTCGAGGTACTGCCCGTCCAATTGGTGAATGTGGCCCCGAAGTTCGAATTCGTGGGCCGCGTCGAAGCCGAAAATTCGGTCGATATACTTGCCAGGGTGCCTGGATTCATCAGGGAGCGACTATTCGAGGAGGGCCAATCGGTCACCACGGACCAACCGCTTTTTGTGATCGAACAAGAGAACTATCAACTGGCTCTCGACGATGCGCTAGCCTCACGAGACGCTGCGCAATCCAATTTCGTCAATGCCGAACAAAGCCTCAGTCGAAACCTGTCCCTTGCCAGGGGCAGCGTTTCTCAAGCGGCTCTTGAACAAAGTCAAGCTGCCCGCGATTCCGCCGCCTCCAGCCTTCGCTCCGCAGAAGTGAAGGTAAATCAGGCAAAGCTGAACCTCAGTTATACGAGAATTTCCTCTCCGATTGCGGGAAGAATAGGCGTATCGAATGTTGCTGTGGGGGGCTTCGTTGGCAATGCCACCACCGTGCTTGCCCGCGTGGTGCAGATGGACCCTGTTCGCGTTGTTTTTTCCGTCAGTGATCGCTCCATTCTCGACCTGCGTGCCGCTGCTGGTGGGGCTTCCAAGGAAGAACTCGCAAAGCACTTCAGGACAAGCCTGCGTCTTTCTAACGGACAGGTTTACATTCAGTCTGGCCGGATTGAATTTCTGGACAATCAGATTGACCTGCAGACGGGGACCTTGCCGATCAGGGCTTCGTTTTCGAACCCGGATGCTTTGCTGCTGCCCAACCAGTTCGTGACGGTCGTTGTGAGTGAAAATGCGCCGGCGATGAAGCCCGTGGTTCCGCAGGAGGTTGTACAGCAAGACAGAGACGGAAAATACGTGCTGTTGGCTGGTGTGGGCGACAAGGCGGAACTGCGTCGTATCAGGGCCGACAATCAAATGTCAGGAAACTGGATCGTCGAAGACGGCCTTGAAGGGGGTGAGCGGCTCATTACCGGAAACCTTCAGAGTGTCGCTGAGGGCATGCCGCTCAAGGTGATGCCCGCAACCGATCTCGGTAGCACGGGAACGAAGCCATGATTGGCCCTGGAAGCTTTATCCGGCTTCCCCGTTTTGCAATGGTGATTGCAATCGTTATGGTGATTGCAGGCGCCCTTGCGATGACGCAGATCCCGGTCACGCAATACCCTCCGATCACACCTCCCGAAGTGCAGGTCTCAGCGAGTTACCCTGGCGCCAATGCCACTGTCATGGCTGAAAGTGTTGGCGCGCTGATCGAGGAGCAGGTGAATGGCGTTGATGGCATGCTTTACATGTCTTCATCCAGCACCAACAATGGCACCTACTCCCTCACCGTGACATTTGCGGTGGGGACAGATCCCGAGATAGCACAGATCAACGTACAAAACAGGGTGGCAACGGCAACGCCGCGCTTGCCGGCGGTCGTTTCGCAAACCGGCGTCACCGTTAGAAGCCGGTCGTCGAGCATGCTGATGGGGGTTGCCATCTACTCCCCCAAAGGCACGCGGGATGAGCTTTTTGTCAGCAATTATGCCTCAATCAACATCAGAGATGCATTGGCTCGTATCTCAGGTGTCGGCGATGCCGGTGTCTTTGGTCCTGCCTACAGCATGCGCATCTGGATGAATCCGGATCGCATGGAAGCACTTGGTGTCACGGCGGCCGATCTCAGTACCGCGGTTCAGTCCCAAAACGCTCAGGCTTCGGCAGGTCAAATCGGATCACCGCCAACCTCAGATAGCCAGCAACTGCAACTTACCATTCTGGCAAAGGGTCGATTGAGTGAACCCTCGGAGTTCGGAAACATAGTTGTCCGGACCAATTCCAATGGCGCAATCGTCAGATTGCGGGATGTGGCGAGGGTCGAGCTTGGTGCTCAGTCCTATGATACCGTATCGACGTTCAACGGAAAGCCGAGCGCGACCATCGTTCTATATCAGTCGGCAGATGCGAACGCCTTGTCCGTTTCACAAGCTGCGAGAGCGGAACTGGAGCGTTTGCAGCAGCAATTTCCGGAGGACATCGCATATACGGTCGTCTTCGATACGACGAGTTTCCTCAACGCGACGATAGAAGAGATCATCATAACCCTTGCGATCACATTTGTTCTGGTGGTCGCTGTCGTCTACGTCTTCCTGCAGGATTGGCGGGCGACAATTCTCCCGACGCTGACAATTCCGGTTTCGTTGATTGGTGCCTTTACCGTTCTCTATTTCATTGGCTACTCGGCCAATACAATCACCCTGTTTGCCATGGTGCTGGCGATCAGCCTCGTTGTCGACGATGCGATTATCGTTGCGGAAAATGCGCAGCGCATCATGCAGGAAGAAGGGCTGTCGATCACTGACGCGACGCTCAAGACAATGGAACAGGTGACGGGCCCAATCATCGCAACGACGCTCGTTCTTGCTGCGTTGTTTGTTCCGGTGTCGTTTTTGCCGGGAATAACCGGGCAGCTCTACCGCCAGTTTGCAGTCACGATTTTGGTCACGATCAGCTTTTCGACCATCAATGCCCTCACGCTCAGCCCGGCACTGTGCGCCATGCTTTTGAAGCCGCCGGCGACCAAGCGAGCAAAGGTCTTCGAGCGGTTCAATACGGGGTTGGCTTGGATCAGGGATTTTTATGTCCGGATGCTGCTTGCGCTGTCGAGGCGTGTCATCGTGTCGATCGTGATCATTCTGGGGATCTTTGCCGGGACCTACGCGCTGGTACGGGTCTTGCCAACCGGGTTCATTCCCTCGGAGGATCAGGGGTATCTTTTTGCGAACGTCCAGCTTCCCAATTCCGCTGCCATAGGGCGTACGCAACAAACCGTGTCGCAGGTCCAGACAATTCTCCGGAATACGCCAGGTGTTGAAAACGTCATCGGTATTTCAGGCATGAGTCTCATCGGGGGCGGCGGATCGAACGCTGGCATGGTGATTGCCGCGTTGAAGCCCTGGAGCGAGCGTAATTCAGACGAAAGTGCGGATGCCATTCTGGGGAAACTGCGGCGCGAATTTACCGTTTTCTCCAACGCTTCAGTCGTCGCATTCAATCCCCCTGCCATTCCTGGCCTTGGTACCACGGGCGGGTTTGATTTCCGGCTGCAGGCACTTGATGGGCAGGAGCCCGGCGAACTTGCTCAGGTCATGAGGGGTCTCATAGGCAAGGCAAATCAGACCTCAGATCTTGCTGGCGTATTCAGCACGTTTTCTGCCGACGCTCCACAATTGTTCATGGACATCGATCGCAACCGGGCCGAACTCTATGGCGTGTCACCGGCAGCGATCTTCAGCGCTGCGCAGGCGCAGCTTGGTTCAGCCTACATTGATGATTTCAATCTCTCGTCCCGAGTGTTTCAGGTGCGGCTCCAAAATGATACGCAATTCCGGTCGCGCATTGAGGACATTCAACGCCTGAGAGTGAGATCGTCAAACGGGGCATTGGTTCCGATCCAGGCTGTGGCATCCGTTTCCACGATATACGGTGCAAGCTCAATCAGTCGTTACAATCTTTTCCCGGCTGCATCGATCAATGGTCAGCCGGGTCCCGGTGTCAGCACCGGGGAGGCACTTGTCGCGATGGAGAACGTTGCAGCTGAGACCCTTCCGTCAGGGTTTGGTTTCGAGTGGACAGGGTTGGCGTTGCAGGAACGTCAGGCCGGCGCGCAAACCGCGCTGCTGCTCATCATGGGAATAGTTTTCACCTACCTGTTCCTCGTCGCCCAATATGAAAGCTGGTCGGTCCCACTCGCGGTCATACTTTCTGTGTGTGCTGCAGCGGCAGGTGCATTGAGCAGTCTTCTGATCGCCGGTCTGGATTTGAATGTTTACGCACAGATCGGGCTTGTGTTGCTGATCGGTCTTGCGGCAAAAAATGCGATCCTCATCGTTGAATTCGCCAAGGAACGGCGCGAGGCCGGACTGGAGATCACTGAGGCTGCCAGACTTGCCACATACCAACGTTTCCGGCCTGTGTTCATGACGGCAATGGCCTCGGTACTGGGTGTCCTTCCGCTGGTCTTTGCGACCGGGGCCGGAGCGGCCAGCCGTCAGGCGATTGGCGTCTCGATCTTCGGCGGCCTGTTGGTTGGCACCCTGGTGGGCATCCTGATTATCCCGCTTCTCTACGTCCTTGTTCAGACGGCGCGCGAAAGGGTGAAGTCTTCCTGGTTTGGAGTAGGCGTGCAATCCAAACATTCGACAACAGTCGGAGGGGAATGAAGATGCCCGCAGCCGGTGAAGCAAAGCTATCTCTGGTGACTTTGACGGGCATGGTCGTAGGCTCCATGGTCGGGGCCGGAATATTCTCTTTGCCGCAAGCATTTGGAAAGGCAACCGGCCCGCTTGGAGCGATTATCGCCTGGACGATTGCCGGAATTGGCATGCTGATGGTCGCATTCGTTTTCCAGAGCCTTGCGCAGCGTCGTCCGGATCTGGATGCGGGTATCTTCATGTATGCGAAGGAAGGTTTCGGCAACTATCTGGGTTTCCTGTCTGCTCTTGGCTATTGGGCAGCCGCGCTGCTTGGAAATGTCACCTACTTCATCTTGGTAAAATCGACGCTTGGTCTGTTTTTTCCGGCTTTCGGTGACGGCAATACTTTGATCGCCGTTGCGACGTCGTCCGTGCTGCTGTGGGTGTTTCACAGCCTGATTCTAAGAGGTATCCAGCAGGCCGCGGCCCTGAACACGGTCGTGACCGTTGCCAAAATTTTGCCTATCCTCGTCTTCCTTCTGCTGGTTATGATGGCCTTCGACTGGCAGATATTTAAGGAAAACTTCTGGGGTGCAGATAATGCAGGGATGGAATCGCTCTCCGCCCAGATCCGGAACACCATGCTGGTTACTGTTTTCGTTTTTGTCGGCATAGAGGGCGCAAGCGTTTACTCGAGATATGCTCAAAAACGCAGGGACGTAGGCACCGCAACCGTCACCGGTTTTCTGTTCGTTCTCGCTCTTATGCTGGCAGTCACGCTCCTCTCATACGGCGTCATGCCGAAAGAGGATCTTGCCGAGTTACGCAATCCATCGATGGCAGGAGTGCTGGCAGCCGTGACAGGACCATGGGGAGCGATCTTCGTCAGCATCGGCTTAGTCATCTCCGTCGCTGGAGCGTACATCGCCTGGGTGATGCTGGCAGCAGAAATCCTTTACGCCGCAGCGAGGCACCAGACCATGCCAAGGTTTCTCGGTCGGGAAAATGTGGCAGGCGTTCCGGCAAATGCGCTGTGGCTGACGAACACCATCGTGCAGGTGTTCCTCATCATATCGATGTTTTCGGACTACGCGTTCATGATTGCGGTGGCGATGACGAGTTCGATGATACTTATTCCGTATCTTCTCGTTGCTGCATTCGGAGTGAAAACCAACTTGCGGGGCGATAACGCGCTCACTCTGTCCAAAGGCAGCGGTGCTGAAACGGTACAGTCATTGGTGGCCCTGCTCTACACCGCCGGGCTCGTTTATGCCGCGGGACTAAAGTTCCTTCTTCTTACAACGTTGATCTATATCCCAGGGACGGTTCTTTTCTTAATGGCAAGGAACGAGCAGAAATTAATTATATTTAACCATGTAGAGTGGTTTGTATTTTCAGTTTTGGCGGCGGGATTTTTTGCTGTTATATTCGCAGTTGCAAGAGGAACTCTGATTATTTAGAAATCTTATCGCGAATATACGATTAATGTAATGGGTTTTGCTTGCCGAAGGCGGGCTTTAGACTGACTTTATACTTGGTTGAGAGGGTTAGGCTTATGGCAGCGTCGCAACAGAAACTCACGTTATTTTCTTTAACGGCAATGGTCGTCGGCTCCATGGTTGGGGCGGGTATTTTCAATCTTCCGAGCCGCTTCGGAACTGCGACCGGACCTTTCGGCGCGATTATCGCCTGGGCTATTGCCGGAACGGGCATGTACATGCTCGCCCGGGTCTTTCAGGCTCTTGCAGAGAAAAAGCCAGACATTGATTCGGGTGTTTTCGCTTATGCCAAGGCAGGATTCGGGAACTACATGGGTTTCCTCTCCGCCTTCGGCTATTGGCTCGGCAGTTGCCTTGGAAACGTCTTTTATTGGGTTCTCATCGGATCAACGCTCGGACGCTTCTTTCCCGAAATCTTCGGGGATGGAAGTAGCGCAACGGCGATCCTCGTATCCCTTGTGGGAATTTGGGCATTTCATTTCATGATCCTGCGGGGCGTCGAACAGGCCGCATTCATCAATACGATTGTCACCGTTGCTAAGGTTGTGCCGATCCTGGTTTTTATTTTGGCGCTGATCTTCTTCTTCAACTATGGGCAATTCGCGGGCAACTTTTTCGGTGGAGCCGATATGCCGGTCAAATCGCTCGTCGCACAAGTGCGGGACACAATGTTGATCACGGTTTTCGTGTTCCTCGGCATTGAGGGTGCCAGTGTCTACTCCCGTTTCGCGCAAAAAAGGTCAGATGTCGGCTCCGCGACGATCCTTGGCTTCGTGGGTGTTACCGGGCTTATGGTCGCGGTCACGTTGCTGCCTTATGCAGCCTTGCCCCAATCAGCCATTGCTGCGGTCCAGCAGCCCTCGATGGCTGGCGTACTTGAAGCGGTCGTCGGGCACTGGGGGGCCGTGTTCATCTCCATTGGCGTGCTGGTTTCCGTTCTCGGCGCCTATCTCGCCTGGTCTCTCATTTGCGCCGAGGTGCTTTTCGCCGCGGCCAAATCGCAGGACATGCCAAAGATGTTTGCGGCGCAAAACGCTAATCGCGTCCCGGCAAATGCGCTCTGGCTGACCAATATTGTCGTGTCGCTTTTCGTGATCTCCACCTACTGGTCACGAGATGCCTTCAACTTCATGCTCGACATGACAAGTGTGACGGCGCTTTTGCCCTATCTCCTTGTCGCCGGTTACGGGGTTCTGCTGGCCCGTCGAGGTGAGGGTTACGAAACGACACCGGAACAGCGCGGACGTGATCAGGTCTTCGGCTGGGTGGCTGTCATATACACGCTGTTCATGTTTGCTGCCGCTGGGTTGAAATATGTCCTGCTGGTCGCGGTGCTCTTCGTTCCCGGCACCATTCTCTACTTCTGGGCGCGACGGGAGCAGAAGCTCACTTTGTTCACGCCGGCCGAACTCATCGTGTTTGCAGTGACGCTCATCGGTGGCCTGGTTGGGGCCTACGGTTTGCTGACAGGTATCATTACACCCTAAACTGAGAGGCGAAGGTCATGACACAGACGAAACCCTTTGGCGTTCATTCCGAAGTTGGGCAACTGCGCAAGGTAATGGTTTGCGCGCCCGGCCGAGCGCACCAACGACTGACACCGACCAATTGTGACGCGCTTCTCTTCGACGATGTCCTTTGGGTTGAAAACGCCAAGCGCGATCATTTCGATTTCATGACGAAAATGCGTGACCGGGGGATCGAGGTGCTGGAGATGCACAATCTCCTGACACAAACGCTCGCCGTGCCGGAAGCAAAAGCCTGGATTCTCGATCATCAGGTCGTGCCCAATCAGATTGGACTGGGTCTCATCAACGAGGTTCGGTCATATCTCGAAGGATTGGCGGACCGCGAACTCGCCGAAACGCTGATAGGCGGTCTCTCGACCTTTGAATTTCCTGACAGCATTGGAGGAGAGCAGCTCGCGTTGATCCGCGATGCTGCGGGAGTGAATGAATACCTGCTGCCACCGTTGCCAAATACGCTCTACACGCGTGATACGACGTGCTGGATTTACGGTGGTGTTACCCTGAATGCGCTTTACTGGCCGGCGCGTCATGAGGAAACGATCCTGACGTCTGCGATCTACAAGTTCCATCCGGACTTTGGGGGCAAGGTCAATGTCTGGTGGGGTGATCCAACCAAGGATTGGGGACTAGCGACGCTGGAAGGCGGCGATGTGATGCCGATCGGTAAAGGCAATGTCCTGATCGGGATGAGCGAACGAACATCGCGCCAGGCCATCAGTCAGGTCGCGGCCGCCTTGTTCGAGAAAGGCGCGGCGGAACGTGTGATTGTCGCTGCCATGCCGAAACTGCGCGCCGCCATGCACCTTGATACCGTGTTCACCTTCGCTGACCGGGACTGCGTGCTGCTCTACCCGGATATCGTCAACGGTATCGAGGCATTTTCATTCCGTCCGGACGGCAATGGCGGTGTCGAACTGCATAAGGACAAGGGTAGTTTTGTTGATACGGTTCGGGATTCTCTCGGACTTAAAAAGATGCGCGTCGTTGAGACGGGAGGTAACGATTACATGCGTGAGCGGACCCAGTGGGACAGTGGCGCAAACCTTGTCTGCGCGTCACCGGGTGTCGTTTACGCTTATGATCGGAACACCTACACCAATACCCTGCTTCGCAAGGAGGGTATCGAAGTCATCACCATTACAGGAGCGGAGCTTGGCCGTGGCCGGGGCGGCGGCCATTGCATGACATGCCCGATTGTCCGTGATGCCGTCGACTATTGAGTATTTCTAGAAAAACAGGGAGCGCGTCCAGACGCCGCGCTCTCTGATTTGCCGTATCGGGAGGCCACCATGATAGCGGTGGTGGGCAACCTTGTTGGGGAGACCATGCCTCATGCAAAGTTTCGGAAAGAAATATAGCCATCTGGCTCACAATTCCGGTTGCGCGTGCTTCAATCCGTCGCTGCAGATTGTATCGCGCCGGCTGGAAGCCCTTTCAAGACGCGGATTTCTGGCGGGGTTAGGCGCTGCTATGCTCTCTGGCACAATGCCTAGGCCCTCCGCGGCTCAAAGCGGACCATCAACGACAGTGTTTCGCGACGTGCGTCTTTTCGATGGTAAATCGAGCACAGTCCAAACAGGCGTGCAGATTGTTGTCGAGAACCAGAAGATTACTGCCGTTGATCCTGCAAACAATCCGGTGCCAACAGACGCGGTTGTCATAAATTGCCGCAATGGTGTTCTGCTGCCGGGATTGATCGACGCGCATTGGCACACAATTTTTGCAGCGGTTCCCCTGAACGTCCTGCTGGCCGGTGATCCGGGGATCATTTTTGCGGCGTCGACTGCCGAGGCCGAGCGGACCCTTCTGCGCGGCTTTACAACGGTGCGTGATCTTGGAGGGCCGGTCTTCTCCTTCAAGCAGGCCATCGACGGTGGCATGATACCAGGGCCGCGCATTTTTCCGTCCGGTGCCATGATAACGACGTCCGGTGGGCACGGCGATCTTCGGTTGCCAACGGAAATCCCACGGGATCGAGCGCAGCTCAGCACCGGCGAATTGATGGGTGCAGCAGCTATTGTCGACAGTGTCGGCGAGATCAGGTTGCGGGTTCGAGAGCAACTTCTGCAGGGCGCGTCGCAGATCAAGATGGTCGGAAGCGGTGGGGTGTCATCGCCGCGAAGCCCGCTTGATATGACGGCATTCAGCGAAGAAGAGCTTCGGGCCGCAGTCGAGGTTGCCCAGGACTGGAATACCTATGTCGCGACGCACGCCTATACACCCCGTGCAGTCCAGCGAGCGCTGGCAGCGGGTGTCACCTGTATAGAACACGCCCATCTGGTCGACGATGAAACGGCAAAAATGATCGCTGACAAAGAGGCATGGCTCAGCACACAACCTTTCCTGACGATGGAGGATGCAGCGCCCCAAAGTGGACCCGCGTTGGAGCGCATCGAGCAACTGTTCGCTGGCACGCCGAAGATTTACGAGTTTGCCCGGAAGTACGGGATCAAGACGGCATGGGGATCTGATGTGCTGTTTTCGCCGGAGCTTGGGCCGCGCCAGAACTTCATGCTGACGCATCTTCAAAACTGGTACTCCAACGCTGAAACCCTGCAGATAGCGACATCAGGTAATGCCGAGCTGCTTGCCCTTTCCAGTCTCCGAAATCCCTACCCTGGCAAGCTTGGTGTCATCGAGACGGGTGCTCTGGCAGACCTTATTGTCGTCGATGGCAATCCTCTCGATGATATCAGGCTGCTCGAAAATCCGCAGAAAAACCTTTCCATCGTCATGAAGGATGGCCGTATCCATAAGAACATACTTTGAAGGAGCGTAATGTGCAGGTAGAGCCTCGCAGGCCGATGGCGGGTATGCTCGTTTCCGGCATTCTTTTGGTCGCCCTTCTGTTTGCGGCACAATCCGTGTTTGCTCCGCTCTTTTTCGCTCTGTTTATCATTGCTGTCGTCTGGCCTTGCCAGCTCGCCTTGCAAAGCAGGCTTCCACGTCTGTTGGCGCTGCTGATCACACTCATCATCACCGTCGGCTTCATTACGGCGATTGGTTCATCTCTTGCCTGGGGATTGAGCAGAGTTGGCCAATGGTTGTTTACAAATGCTGACCGTTTACAAGCGGCTTACATGGCGTTCGTCGACTGGCTTGAGCAGCATGGTATTGCGATAGCCGGGCCGATTGGTGATTGGTTTAATGTTTCCAGACTGCTTTCCGTTATGCAGGGAACAGCCGGCCGCCTGAACCAGTTCGGTGGTTTTTCTCTTTTGGTGCTGATCTTCGTGATGCTGGGGCTGCTGGAGGTTCAGGAATTCGCCGCTCGTTTGCGGTTGGCCGCCGCTCAGCCCTATGGCCAAATCATTCTTTCTGCAAACCGCATCATCGCGATGAAATTTCGCCGCTTCATGCTGGTGCGGACCTTTGCCAGCGTTCTGACAGGATTGCTCGTATGGCTCCTGTCGCTTGGGGCGGGATTGGAACTGGCGGCGGCCTGGGGTGTCATCGCCTTCGCCTTCAACTACATTCCTTTTCTCGGGCCGTTGGTAGCGACAACCCTGCCTACGCTTTTTGCCATAGCCCAGTTCGATACATGGCAACCGGCCTTGCTCATCTTTGCAAGCCTCAACATCATCCAGTTTGTGATCGGTAGTTATCTCGAACCGAGACTGGCTGGTGCATCCCTTTCCATTTCGCCTTTTGCGGTCATCTTTGCGGTGTTCTTCTGGAGCTTCATGTGGGGGTTGGCTGGAGCATTCATAGGGGTTCCGATATTGATCGCATTCACAGTTTTCTGCTCGATGGCCGCTTCGACAAAATGGATCGCGACCATCCTTTCAGACAACGAATCCGCCAATACCGCCTGAGAACGACATCATGGCCAAAAGCAGTGCGGTTATGAGTGTAAAAATAAAGAGGTGCATGCAGCGCTTTCTGACCGTGTCTGTCTTCTTCTTTGCGCCATTCGTAGAGAGCAGGGGACAGGCTCAGGACGAAGCCAGAAGTGAATGTGTTGTCCTGCTTCACGGCCTTGCCCGCGGGAGTGGGTCGTTTTGGATGATGGAGAAAGTGCTCTCGAAGGCGGGGTATTACGTTTTAAACGTCGAGTATCCTTCAACCACGACCACCGTTTCGAAGCTCGCGCTTCATGTCGGCGATGCGGTGGAAGATTGCGGTTCTCGGCGAACAAGCTTTGTGACCCATTCCATGGGCGGGATCATTTTGCGTTTTTGGCTGATGGATCACAGACCTGAGATTCTCGGGCGGGTTGTCATGCTCGCTCCGCCAAATCACGGGTCGAAGATCGTGGACGTCTTCGGAGACATGCCACCATTCGAGTGGCTCAACGGTCCTGCTGGTCTGGAACTGGGAACGGATGCAAATTCGATATTGGCCAGATTGCCCATGCCGGATTTCCCGCTCGGCATCATTGCAGGCGACGTGTCGCTCAATCCTGTTTTTGATGCTATTCATGATGGGCCCAACGACGGCAAGGTCACGGTTGAATCGACCCGACTGGATGGCGCTCAAGAGCACCTCGTTTTGCACCCCGCACATACCTTCATGATGTTCAATCCGATCGTCGTCGTCGAGACGCTCAATTTTTTAAAGCACGGTAATTTTGTTCGAGCGCTCGATGTCACAGACGCCGTCGAGATGCTCGTGAAAACCTTTCAATAAGCCTTGGAGGTCGCATGCTGCCAGAAACAACGAAACAGAAAAATTGGAGATGGATTTAACGGGCGAGAAGCCCGCACCTGTCTGAAGGAGATCAGGTTATGAATTTCTGGAAATTGATGACGATCACGTTCATGTCGGGAAGCATGCTTTGGGCTGGTATCGTGCCTGTGCAGGCGGCGCCAGCGGTGGTCACCGCCAACAACGTTCAACTTCGCGCTGGCCCCAGTTCTTCCTATCGTGTTGTCGGGCACCTGCGGGTGCGAGAGCGCGTTAATGTCACTCGTTGCATGACACCAGGGCGTTGGTGCCATGTGCAGCCACGAGGCATGCGCAGTGGATGGCTTCGTGCGCGCTATCTGGACCCGGTCCGGTGGGGATCGGCAAATCGTCCTGGCAGCATTTGTTTCCATGGCGCGCGCGGACACGTGTGCCTCAACAGATGACATTTTTCTTCCTTAACCGGCAATGGGCGGCCAGGCTTGTCGTGCCGTCGATCTGCTAAATTGATCGGCGCCTGGAGAGGGCTGAAGAGATGCGTACACTGAACGCCATAACGTTGCTTCTCATTGTCATCGGCGGACTGGATTGGCTGCTGATCGGCCTGTTCCAGTTCGATCCCTTAGGTCTGCTGTTGGGAGGCTCTGGCGCTATCCTCACGCGTATCGCCTACACGTTAATTGGGGTTTCGGCACTATGGCAACTCCTCCCGATCTTAGGAGTCGTTCAACGTCGCGATGCCGAAGCCAACATGAAGCGTAGCAACATTCACCGGCCCTGACTGGTCGGGCCGGCTTAAAGCGGCAGGATCATCGATCGGATGCTCCTGTTGCCAGTGGTCAGCGTGCTTTATGATCGGTGGCCTTGAAATTGTCCGGGGATCCATACATGTCGGCTGCGGCGGATGCTCCACACCCAACGTCCGGGAACCCAGCGATATCCCTTGCGAGGCGGGGGCGTTTTTTCCTTCAGGTCCGGTGGCGGCGGTGGACGCTTTCCCACCGGAACCCGCGGCCCAGCTTGCTGGGATAAGGCCGCGGTTGGGACAAGCAACAGTGTCCCAAAGAGTTGAAGAAATAATCTGCGATGTTTTTGCATGCGCCATTCCTCTCCCGTTATTGCGTCGGATCTGCAGACCTGTGTGATGGTGACTGAACCGCATCCTCGTCCAGCAACTCAACGGCCTGCCTGAGGATGCGTTCGTCCTCTGAACCTGCGGACGAGACGGAGAGCGTTCCTGTTCCGACCCTTCCAGCGGTCAAGGCCTGCAAGGGTATTCTGGGTAGCATCGTTGCAAGCGTGACGAACCTGTCGTGCCTGATCCTCGTTGGTGCCCGTACATCGCTGATGTCGATGATCTGAAGATTGCGTTCCTCTGCAAGCGCAATTGTGCGGGGATCGTCTATATCAAGCGCTCCGGCCTTCGCCGAGGCGCCTGCGAGCCACCGTGATGTTGCGAGAGCCAGATCGTCCTGTGTCGAAAGCACGATGATCGGTTTCGACAGGCTTCCCACGGCTTCCAGTTGTTTTTGGAAGACATCGATATCGATGTCGGGTGCCGCGAGGATCACCTGATCTATCTTGTGAAGAGAGTGAGCTTTTGACTGAAGGCGCAGTTGTCGCAGTGCTTCGACAGTCAGCCAGCTCCCCATGCTGTGCGCCAAAATCTTGGTCTCGACTTTTCTGGTGCCAAGGTCGTCCAACGTCTGGACGAGTTCATCGCGCGAGAAGTTGCTCGCATCCCGGTCCGCGAGGTAGCTTGAGAAATTACCACGAGATGGCCAGGCAAACAGGATCGGGGTGCTTCTCACGTCGGCATCGGCGGATATCTGGACGAGCCTGAAGAGGCTTTCCTGAAAACTGTTGTTGTAGCCATGAACAAAGACGAAAGCTGAAGGGCTTGCCGCAGCCACGCTGACGAATTCTTGACGTGAAATGACTTTGCTGTCGATAACAGCAAAAGAAGAGCTAGCGTTAGGCACGCCACGCGGCCATTCGATCGTTCCCGGTCTGTGTCCCGGGGGCACTGAAACCACCATGCGTAGATAGGTCGGTCTTTGGGCTCTTTCGCTTGTGAAAATGTTCTTTCCACGAGTATCGGGGTTGCGGGTAGTAACGACCAGAACCGTTTGCTGCACGGCACTTCCCGCAGGTGACACGACTTTCAGACTTCCAGGGCCCGGCCGTGCACACGACGCCAGGAGCACAAGAAAAGATGCACTTAGCAAGAGGCACATAGCCTGACGGGCAATTGCCACGATATACCCAAGTCTCCTCACCATCATGGCGGAATTAAACCATAGCTGGATCGCCATGGTAAGCAGGGAATGCTCACGAGTCGGCATTTCAGCCATTCACGGGCGGACTAGCATACTCAATAACAGACGTCTGTCCGACGATGACAACAACGTGGCTCTTTAATCAAGCCCCGAATGAGTCACCCGGCGACGAAAGGCATGCCCTCGACGCGCATTTAACGTCTCGGCTAATAAGGGTTAGCGGGTGGGTGAACCACCTCACCGGTTCGACATGGTTCAAGGCGAAGTAGCTTGGGCGAACAGCGGCTCGGCGCGAGATGCCTTGCCGTGCGACGGCATCTTTGCGCCGCCTAGTCGTTCGTAAAGGCCGTCATCGCTCTTGCCCGAGAGCAGACATAGCTCCGTGGCTGCGTCACACCGCCTTTGCGCCAGAAGCGGTCATTGCGATTTCAAGGAAGACCTTATTACGAGCCGGTTTTCGTTCGGGGAGGCCCCGAGGGAATGACGCTCAGAGCCTTCCAACTGTCAGACCTGCGCTGCGCCGCCGTCGGCGAAGACTTCGCTGCCGGTCATGAAGCTACTATCCTGTGAAGCAAGAAAGAGCGCTACGGCCGCGGTCTCCTCGGGGTTTGCGACCCGGCCGAGCGGAATCTGTGCTACCAAACCTTCAAGCAACGCAGCCTCCTCCGCTGGTGTTACAAGACCCTTCAGACCGGGCGTCTCCGTGGCCCCAGGAGACAGCACGTTGACTCGAATACCTGACCCCTTCAAATCCAAGGCCCAGCTACGGGCAAAGTTGCGGATCGCCGCCTTCGTCGCGCTATAAACGCTGAACGCTGCAGTTCCCATGGAGCCGGTTGTCGATCCGGTGAGGATAATCGATCCACCCGCGCGCATCAGCGGCAGGGCTTTTTGCACCGTGAACAAGGTCCCTTTGACGTTGACGCTGAACGTCTGATCGAATGACGCTTCGTCAATCGCACCAAGCGGGGCGAACGTACCCAAACCCGCATTGGCAAAGAGGACGTCTATCCGGCCGCTCCTTTCGCGCACCGTCTCGAACAGTCGGTCGAGATCGTCCATCCGCGACACGTCGCCCTGTACTGCTGTCACTCCAGCGCCAATTGTTTCGACCGCCCTGTCAAGTTCTTCTTGACGGCGACCGGTGATGAAGATTTCGGCCCCTTCTGCAACGAACCGCTTCGCTGTCGCTAGACCAATCCCACTGCTTCCGCCCGTGATGACGCCAATCTTACCTTCAAGTCTGCCCATCTAAATCTCCTTTCAGGGTGTCGCAAGAGATGAACATAGGCACCTGCTTTCCTTATTGGTAGTATGCACATTTCGGTAAGTGGGAAACATTCCGTATGATCTCATCCAGTTTTGTCTGCGGGCTCGACGCTTCACTCGCTGTCATTGGCGGAAAATGGAAGCCTTTGATCCTATTTCACCTGGCTCACGAAGCTCGACGTTATGGCGATCTCAGGCGTGCTATCGGCAACGTCAGCGATAAGATGCTCATCCAGCAGCTCAAAGAACTAGAGGCCGACGGGATTGTTGATCGGCACGACTTCAAGGAAATCCCTCCGAAAGTCGAATATTCGCTTTCTCCATTCGGTAACACGCTTGCTGAGGCGCTAAGGCCGCTCTGCGATTGGGGAACGCAGCACATGTCGGAGGTCGAAAAACTGATGTCACGACGGGAGCTTGTCGAGTCGAGTAAGATCGCCTGATATCTTTTTCTGAGAGACCGATAAGGGCCAAAACCAGACGTCGGCGATAACAGAAGCGGCGTCTGCGTTTTAGTTCAACGTCGGCAGTCGGTCTCCTGCCTGCCCCATATCAGGCATGTCCAGAACAAGAGGTCGTCCTTAAAGGCAATTTAGCGCGAACGCATCGACCAAACTACACGGTCGCCGGTTCGATCCCTTTCAAAAGCTGAAAGTTGTAACGGACCTGGTTAGGCTTAAGTCGCAAGCTCACCTGCCAGGGGTTTACTATCCGTTACTGACCGGGATCGTAATGTCCACACATAGTCCTCCCGACGGTATATTCTTGGCCGTTGCACTGCCG
The DNA here is from genome assembly GCF_042885035.1 of Agrobacterium sp. NPDC058088. Classification (NCBI taxonomy): domain Bacteria; kingdom Pseudomonadati; phylum Pseudomonadota; class Alphaproteobacteria; order Hyphomicrobiales; family Rhizobiaceae; genus Agrobacterium; species Agrobacterium sp. NPDC058088. The sequence continues at coordinate 54,371 of NZ_JBHVSU010000016.1, forward strand.
CCGTGCCATTCGGCAGCTCGCCGTGTGATAGCAAGGCCAAGCCCGAAGCCGGAGCGTGTGGTGACGATGGCGCTTTGTGAGAACGGCTTGAAAATAGCGTCTAACTCTGCCTCTGGTACGCCCGTGCCCTTATCCAAGATGGAAAGCTGGAGTTGTTGTCCATGCACTTCCGAGCGGACGAGAACAGAAGTCTGATTTTTTGTGTAGACTATCGCGTTACGAATAACGTTCTCTAACGCTCGGTAAATCAGTTCGCCGTTGACGGACGCCACGAAGGTTTCGACGCCTTCATACTCAACCGTGACATCGCGCGACAGGGCCTCAAAACGTGCATCTTCGACAATCTCCCTGACGAGATCGACTATATCTAGGGTCTGCCGATCAAAGCGCGGGTCATGCCGTTCTGAAAGCCGTGCAAGCGTCAGAATACCACCGACCAGTTCGTCTAAGCGTTCGACTTCCCCCACCATCCTCTCGATCATTGCCGACAGCCTTGATGGATTCTGTTGCAACACGCCTATAGCTGCCTGCAATCTGGACAATGGTGATCTGATTTCGTGAGAGACATCGTGAAACAATTGCTGCTGTGCAGCCTGGAGTTCTTGCAGGCGCGCTGCAGTCGCGTCGAGGTCATGTGCGAGAGAGGCAATTTCGTCGCGTTTGCTACCAATTGTATGGGCTATCCGGACGTCGAGTTGACCATCTGCAATGGATCGGAGCCCAAATCTCAGTTGCTCCACAGGGGTGATGAAGTATCGCGCGAGCCAATACGCAGCCGCCGCGGCTGCCATGAGAGCGGCCAGCCATGGCAGTGTTCGTGGCCACGCTCTCGAAATCAATCCTTGAGGCGAGCCGCCGATCTCAAGCTCGTAGCAATCGCCTTTACTGACCACATTTACAGTGAGGTCACGACCCGCGTTTCCGGCACAGTTGGCTGCTGAAGGCCTCTGGTTGAAGCGGATGGGCAGTTCTCGACCGGTCCGCCGCAGATCCTCAACCAGTTTTTTTGCCGCGTCCAACCCATCCGATTGTAAGACCTGAGCAGATGTTTCGAGGGCAAGCTTGCGCTCGCGGTTCGCGACTTCTTCTTCGAAAGGAGATTCGAACAGGCTGGTAACCGCAAACAGCAGTGCGATCGACCCTGCCATGGCGAGCCAAACCACGGTAAAAAATCTCCAGAATAACCGGCGCATGATTAGCCTTCCAGCAACTGATAGCCGCGGCCTCTGACTGCTTGGATCCACGCCTGGCCGTCTTCGCGTGTGCCGAGCTTCTGGCGGATACTGCTGATGTGAACATCAATGCGGCGATCGAACACCGTTAGTGGTTTCCCAAAGGCCCGCAGCGAAATATCCTGCTTGGAAACAAGCTGTCCGGAAGAGCGCACAAGCACTTCGAGCAGGCTGAACTCTGTTCCGGTCAATTCAAGCTGGGAACCGTTCCATTCAGCTCTGCGGTTTGACGGGTAGAGAACCAAGGAGCCTGTCTTCAATACCTCCAGCGAGCCACTTCGATCCGTTCGACCCGACCGGCGAAGAATGGCTCGGATCCGAGCTGCCAACTCGCCCGGTGAGCATGGCTTGGCGACATAATCATCTGCGCCCAGGTTTAGGCCTGAGATGCGATCGATGTCGTCCCCGCGCGCCGTGAGCATCAGAACCGGAACTTCACTTGCCCCCCTGATCTTTCTCAATACATCGAGGCCATTCAACCGTGGCATCATGATGTCAAGAACGACGAGATCGATAGAAGAGCTGGTCACGGCAGTGATACCGGTTCTGCCGTCGTTCGTGGTCTCAACCTCGAAGCCTTCTTCGGTGAGATACTCGCAGAGGAGATTTGTCAGCTCGATATCATCGTCGATTAAAAGCACCTTTGGCATGTCTTGCATCCATCGCGTCGATGTTTCCATCTTTAGAACGTGAAGCCTGCAAATACAGCACTTTTACCTAACTTAACACGTTCTTGACCGACATTAACATCGCGATCCCTATAGTGCAGGCAACAGCCTCCAGAGCGGCCTCACATATGCGCGTATCTTTTTCTTCTATAGCTATCGTCACTGTCCCGGTGTTGCTCAGCGGCTGCACAGCACTCGTCGACCTCAAGCCTTCAAGTCCCGTCGTATCAAGTTATTGGCACGAGACATTGCCACACTGGGGCCGCTCCGCGGATCTCGTAGACTGGTGGGCCAGTTTTAAGGATCCTTCTCTCGCGCAACTGCTCGACATCGCAGAGCTTGGAAATCCCACGATCCAAGAGGCTGTTGCGAACATCGATAAGGCACGCGCGTCGATCGATACAGCTCGTGCTGGTCTCTTCCCATCCTTTGCTGGGTCGGCTTCCGTTACGCGCGGCGGCAATAAGGGCGACGATCTTAATAGAGCGGGAGCCGGAATCAGCAAAAGCGGCGGACTGGATGCTTCTTGGGAGCTTGATCTTTTCGGGAAGACCAAGAAACAGACACAGGCCGCAATAGCGCGCGCGCAAGGGAAGGTCTGGTCATGGCACGACGCGCGTGTTTCCGTCGCAGCTGAACTCGGCGACTATTACGTTCAATATCGTGCATGCCGTCAACTGGAGCAGCTTTACCGAGACGAGCTTGCATCGCAAAAGGAAACAATCCGCGCGACAGAAAGATCGGCTGAATCAGGGTTTACTTCCGCCGCTGATTTGGCGCTATCTCGCGCCAGTGCGGCGACATCATCGTCCAGCCTGACGTCTCAACACGGGGCGTGCGAAATTCTTGTCAAGTCAATGGTTCAGTTGACCGCTGCGGACGAGGTTTCGATCCGCAAGCTATTGGATAGAGGAACGCGGCGTATTCCACAGCCTTCAGTCGTGAGGATTACCTCAGTACCGGCAGAAGCTTTACGGCAAAGACCAGACATCAATGCTCTGGAAGCCGAGGTAGCGGCGACAATCAGCGACGTCGGCGCGGCGAAAGCCGATCTTTACCCAAGCCTCAGCCTGAGTGGATCGATTTCAATTAGCGAGGCAACCGTCACCGGCAGGTCAATTCCGTGGTCGTTTGGACCGGCCTTGTCTATTCCGATATTTGATGGGGGAACGCGACGGGCAGCAGTGCGAAGTGCTGTTGCCGATTATGACATCGCTGTCGCAAGCTACAAATCAGGCGTTCTGCAGGCCGTCTCAGACGTCGAGACAGCGCTGGTCAACGTCAATACCGCACTGAAGCGAATTAACGACGCCAAAATCGCGGCCGACAACTACCAGAGCTACTTCCGATCGATTGATGAGAAATGGAAGTCTGGCGGGGCAAGTATTCTGGACCGCGAGGAAGCCCGTCGCTCCGCGCAGTCTGCCGCCATCACACTCATCGAAATCAGGCGCGATGCGGGCCGATACTGGATCGCACTCTACAAATCCTTGGGCGGCGGCTGGTCGGCTACGGCTGGCGCCTCAAATACGCTTACGACTGGAACACATTAATGCGCAGAAAAGCTTTTTTCTCTCTCGCCGTTTTCCTTGCCATAACTGTCATGCCGCAATCTGCCAGCAGCGAGGAGGGCGCAAAGACCAGTGCGCAAGCAGCAGCCTTGACAGTCACGGTCTCTGCCCCTGAGGTCTTGAACTGGCCGGTTGCTGTGCCCGCCAGTGGTCGGCTTGCGGCATGGGACGAAGCGGTCATCGCTGCCGAGGTCAGCGGCTTTAAAATCATCGAGGTAAAAGCTGATGTTGGCTCGATGGTTAAAAAAGGAGACCTGCTGGTGCAGTTTTCCGCTGATACGGCGCAGGCGGATCTCGAACAGCAAAAGGCGACGGTCGAAAAGCAGGAAGCGGCCCTTGATCAGGCGGTGGCGGACGCTGACCGCGCCCGAGGGCTAACTGGTTCAGGCGCGCTATCGAAGCAACAGACGACAGAGTACCTGATCAGCGAGCGCAAGGCAAAAGCCGACGTTCTCTCTGCGAAGGCCGCGTTGGCATCCGCGCAACTGACACTGGACCGCACGTCAGTGTATGCCGTCGACGACGGCGTCATATCGGCGCGCTCTGCCTCTCTTGGAAAGGTCGTGAACACCGGCGACGAACTATTCAAGCTAATACGACAAGATAGGGTGGAGTGGCAGGCCGAATTGCCGGTGAAGCGACTGGCCGATGTTAGGCAGGGAACGAAGGCAGTCATTCCAACCCCTGGCGGCGATGTTAGTGGGGAGGTGAGGTTGGTCTCCCCGACTACCTCGACAAGTAACGGCCGCGTGACCGTCTATGTGAGCCTCCATCCTGAAGCAGGAATGCCGACCCCCAAGACTGGCATACTTGCAAGCGGCTACTTTGACTTGGGCCACACGGACGCGCTGACAGTCCCCGCGACGGCTGTGACACTCAGGGATGGCTTCTCCTACGTTTTCACTCTCAATGAGGCCGACAAATCCACAGTTTCGAGGAAACGCGTTGAGACCGGGCGCCGGCAAGACGACCGTATTGAGATCGTTTCTGGTGTTGAGGAGACTGACAAGGTCGTCGCATCAGGGGGGGCTTTTCTAGCAGACGGCTCGGTAGTGCGGGTGGCTGAAAGTAGTGCAATCGCCACTAAGGAGGACGGCAAGTGAATTTCTCCTCGTGGTCAATTCGCAATCCGGTACCGCCCGTCCTGCTATTCGTACTTTTGACGGCATGCGGTCTCTGGGCGTTCAATTGTCTCGACGTCCAGAATTTCCCTGACATGGATCTTCCAACGATTAATATTAGTGCTTCGCTCGACGGCGCTGCAGCGTCTCAGCTCGAAACGGAAGTGGCTCGCAAGATCGAGGACAAACTGACGGGTCTGACCAAGCTCGACTCTGTGACTACGACGATCACCGATGGCTCAGTCAGTATTTCCGTCGCCTTCCAGGTTGGCAAAGACACACAAGAAGCGTTGGACGAGGTCAAGAGTGCTGTCGACCAGGCAAAGAACGATCTGCCGGAGGAAATGAACGCACCAACGGTTTCAAAACAGTCACTGAGCTCCTCGCCGCTCATCACCTACGTTGTGCATTCAGATAAACTGGACACGGCGGAACTGTCGTGGTTCATCGACAATGACTTGTCACGCGCGTTGATGACAGTAGATGGGGTCGGTGAGGTGGGCCGCCTGGGCGGTATTGATAGGGAGGTGAGGGTAGAGCTCAACGCCAATCTGCTCGACGGCCTTGGTTTGACCGCGAATGATGTCAACGGCCAAGTCGAGGCGGTGCAGTCAGACCTATCGGGTGGCAAAGGCAGAATTAACGGTGAGAGCCAGTCTGTTCGTACCCTAGCAACGGCAGCGAGTGTCGAACAGCTCCGGTCGATGCCGATTCCGCTTCCAGCAGGAAGCTGGGTCCGACTGGAAGAGCTTGGCACGGTGACCGACACCCACAACGACCTCACCTCACTTGCTTACCTTAATGGCAAGCCCGTTATCGCGGCGCAGATCAAGCGTTCAAAGGGTTATTCCGATGCGGCAGTCACGCAGAACGTTCGTGACGCGGTCAAGACATTCGCGGCCGCTAATCCAGGTGTCGTTATCGAGGAGGCCTACAACACCATCGTGCCGACCCAGCAAAACTACGAGTCCTCAATGCATATGGTTTATGAGGGCGCTCTCATAGCGGTTTTGGTCGTGTGGCTGTTTCTGCGCGACTGGCGCGCGACGCTTCTCGCGGCTGTGGCCTTGCCGCTGTCGATCATACCGACCTTCCTCGTGATGTATCTGCTTGGCTATACGTTGAATACCATCACGTTGCTGGCAATATCGCTTGTCGTTGGAATTCTCGTGGATGACGCAATCGTTGAAATAGAGAATATCGAGCGGCATCTCAACATGGATAAAAGCCCATACGAGGCGGCGATGGAGGCAGCGGACGAAATCGGCCTCGCTGTTATCGCCACCACGTTTACGTTGGTCGCCGTTTTTCTACCAACGGCCTTTATGGGTGGCATTCCCGGCATTATCTTCAAGCAGTTCGGCATCACGGCCTCGGTTGCAGTTCTCACTTCACTTCTGGTTGCGCGATTGGTGACGCCGATGATGGCGGCGTATCTGATGAAGGCGAGCGGGAAGAAACATCAAGAAGATGGTCGATTGATGCGTAGCTACCTATGGCTCGTGAAGGGTGCGCTACGTCGCCGTTGGATTCCTGTGCTTGGGACGGCTGGTTTTCTGGCGCTCACAATCCTGTTGTTATCGCATTTATCGACCGGTTTCTTCCCGGCGTCAGACGACAGCCAGACGCAGGTTACCCTTACGACTTCGTACGGATCCACGATCGAGGCGACCGATAAGGCAGCGCGTGAAGCATCTGAGATCATCAAAGGCGTCAATCACGTCACCTCGGTGTTTCAGGCGACGGGCCCAGCTTCGACAGGCGGGATGAACAGTACCTCGACGTCAAGCACCAACAGTGCCACGATTGTCGTCAACCTTACGCCTATCGATGATCGGGACATTAAGCAGTCGCAAATCGAGAATGACTTACGAAAAGCGCTGGAGCAATTGCCTGGCGTTCGTCTAAAAATTGGCTCTGGAGGCAACGGTACAACTCTCACGCTGACGCTTGCCGGCGATGACTCCGCTGTTCTCGATCAGGCGGCAACGCGCCTGGAAGCTGATCTGCGAACGCTTCCTGGCATCGGCAACGTTACGTCTTCCGCTGCCATGCAGTCACCGGAAATCATCATCCAGCCGGATCTCGCGCAAGCTGCGTCTCTTGGTGTTACGTCAAAGGCAATTGCCGAAGCTATTCGAGTGGCAACGGCGGGCGCCTACGACACAGCCCTGTCGAAGCTCAATCTGCCGGAACGGCAGATTGCCATACGTGTCATGCTCGACGATGCCAGCCGCCAGTCACTTGATGCGATCTCACTCATTCCCGTGGAAGGGAAAGAGAGCAATGTTGCCCTTGGTGCGATTGCCGATATCTCAATTGGCTCCAGCCCCAGCCAAATTGACCGGCTTGATCGTTCGCGCAACGTATCGTTGACGGTGGAGCTCAATGGCAGGAACCTTTCCGACGTAACCGCGCAGGCGGCGCAACTGCCCAGCTACAAAAATCTACCGCAAGGCGTAAAGTTCGTAGAGCAGGGAGAACTGAAACGGCAGAGCGAGTTGTTCAGCAGTTTCGGTACCGCCATGGCGATCGGCATCTTCTGCATCTATGCCGTTCTGGTGCTTCTTTTTCACGATTTCCTCCAGCCAGTGACCATACTTATGGCTTTGCCATTGGCGCTTGGCGGCGCGCTACTGCCATTGGTGCTCACAGGGACGAGCTTTTCGATGCCTGCTGTCATAGGTCTTATCCTTCTGATGGGCATCGTTTCAAAGAACTCTATTCTTCTGGTGGAATACGCAATCGAGGCGCGCCGAGCTGGCATGTCCCGGTACGACGCCCTTGTCGATGCGTGCCACAAGCGGGCTCGCCCCATTATCATGACCACGATAGCAATGGCCGGAGGTATGCTGCCGGCAGCACTCAGTCTCGTGTCGGGTGACTCGAGCTTTCGTCAACCGATGGGCGTCGTTGTGATAGGCGGCTTGATCACTTCCACCTTCCTTAGTCTCCTCGTGATTCCAGTCGTCTTCACCTTTCTGGACGATGCACTCATCTGGCTTAAGGCTAGGGTCGGAGGTGGCAAAGCCGAGCAGCCGAATGGACGGCCCAGGTCGCAGGTTTGACCCCTTCGAAACCTTTGCAAGACGCCTGCAACCTGTCGGTCCGTCGGACACTGCCCATGCGGAAGACGATATTATCAGGCTAATTTTCAAGCGAGATGAGATGCGACGGTTAAATCCCACGAGCTCGGTTCAAATGCGATCTTGCACGACAACGTTGGTCATAGCGGTGATGATGTTGGTGAGCGGTTGCGTCTCTGCACGCGAGCCGTATACACAGGCCGACGCAGACAAAGCTAGACTGATTGGGTTCGAAAATGTCCGAGTGCCTCTGGACGCCAATATCGGAACCCTGATTGCAAATAAAATCCAAAGACGTACGGCGAAATCCCGCTTCAAATTTCTCGCGATATCCGGCGGAGGGGCGGGTGGCGCTTTCTCGGTCGGAGTCCTCAAGGCATGGACCGAAAGGGGTGACCGCCCCAGATTCGATATCGTCACAGGTGTGAGTACAGGCGCATTGATCGCTCCGTTCGCTTTTCTGGGCTCTCAATACGACGATGTTTTGGAGCACCTTTATACGAGTGGAGTTGCCGCCGAGTTGATCGATAAGAAGTTCATCGTTAGGGGCGTGCTGGGAGAGAGTTTGTATTATCAGAAGCCGTTGAGAAATATGGTTGAGAAATATGTCGATCAGGCGCTGCTTAACCAAATTGCGGCGGAACACAGAAAGGGACGGGATCTCTTTGTCCCCACCACGAACCTAGAGCAGATCCTGTGATCGATGAATCGATTGTGAAGTGACAGGGCGAGCCGAAGGTGATTCAAGATCCACTGCGAAAGAGGTGGATAATGG
>NZ_JBHVSU010000017.1:0-54441 GCF_042885035.1 Agrobacterium sp. NPDC058088
CAACTCGAGGAGTTGGAAGCGGACGCCGGTGAGGATGAACTAGCGGCGGAGATCGCAGCCAAAGCCTCAACCGTCAAAGCCTTTGAGCGCAGGCGCCCATCACGTAAGCCCTTTCCCGAACACCTGCCACGCGAGCGCGTCGTCATCGCTGCTCCCGCCAATTGCGCCTGCTGCGGATCGGCCAAACTGTCGAAGCTCGGTGAGGACATTACCGAGACCCTGGAGGTCATCCCGCGTCAGTGGAAAGTCATCCAGACGGTGCGGGAGAAGTTTACCTGCCGCGAGTGTGAGAAGATCACGCAGCCACCAGCACCCTTCCATGTGACGCCCCGCGGTTTTGCAGGACCGAACCTGCTGGCGATGATCCTGTTCGAGAAGTTCGCCCAGCACCAGCCGCTCAACCGCCAGAGCGAGCGCTATGCCCGCGAGGGCGTCGACCTCAGCTTGTCGACGCTGGCAGATCAAGTTGGAGCATGCGCCGCGGCGTTGAAGCCCATTCACTCCCTGATCGAGGCGCATGTCCTTGGCTCCGAACGTCTGCATGGCGATGACACGACTGTGCCGATCCTGGCGAAGGGAAAGACGGATACTGGCCGCATCTGGACCTATGTCCGGGACGATCGGCCGTTCGGAGGGCTCTCCCCGCCGGCGGCCCTTTACTATGCCTCGCGAGATCGGCGGCAGGAGCATCCAGAACGCCACCTGAAGACCTTCACCGGCATTCTGCAGGCGGACGCTTATGGCGGCTACAATCCGCTGTTCAAGGTTGATCGCGATCCAAATCCGCTGAGACAAGCGTTTTGTTGGGCACACGCGCGGCGCAAGTTCTTCGTGCTCGCCGACGTTTCCGCAAACGTCAAGCGTGGAAAGAACGCCGCGCCGATCTCGCCTATGGCGCTCGAAGCCGTCAAACGGATCGACGGCCTGTTTGATATCGAGCGGGAGATCAACGGGTTTACGGCCGATCAACGCCTGGAACGTCGCCGCAAGGAAAGCCTGCCGCTCATCGATGATCTGCAAGCCTGGCTTCAAACCGAGCGGGCAAAACTCTCACGCAGTTCTCCGGTCGCCGAGGCCATCGATTATATGCTCAAGCGATGGGACGGCTTCACGTCATTCCTGGACGACGGCCGGATTTGTCTGACGAACAACGCCGCCGAGCGAGCCCTGCGAGGCTTCGCGCTCGGCAGGAAGTCCTGGCTCTTCGCCGGATCAGATCGTGGCGCTGACCGTGCCGCCTTCATGGCCACGCTGATCATGAGTGCCAAGCTCAACGACATCGATCCGCAGGCGTGGCTTGCCGACGTTCTTGCCCGCATCGCCGACACGCCGATTACCAGGCTGGAGCAGTTGCTTCCGTGGAATTGGACGCCGCCGACCGTCAACGCTCAAGCTGCCTGACCTGTGGCCTTCACCGGAGGCTTACCAGAGCTGCGCGCCGACACCGGCGCTATTGGCTGATGTCTACAAAGAAACATCAAGATAAATGACCAGGAAATCCGCGGCGGCATGCGCCTGCGGGTTTCCTGAGTTGACGCTCATGCGGAGAGGATCAGGTTGGGGTAGATTGCGTGGTCTGCCTCACCCGCTCAGAGATTTCACCGATCGTGAGCTCATCGCCAGTGATGGAAAGGCCAATATAGGTTTCCGCCTCTATAGTGATTTCCTGCCCGGCCAATTGCGCCTGAACGGTCTCAATTTCCTGGGACCCAGCGATGGACCAATTCCGACTTTCGACGGAAGCACCAAGCTGTCGCAAAACTTTCTTAACGGTCGCGAGTAGGTGCGGATCGTATTCAGGACCTAGTATCACAGTTCTTGCCATCGGATTATCCATACTTGGTTGGCTGTTCATCCAGCATGCCTGATCGCGGGTTTCAGAACGATAGCCGATGTGTATCCTCGCCATCCGTTAGCCATCAGAGCCGGAAGTTTTCCGCCGCGGCGTTGAGCCACTCCTTCTGTTAAGGAATATGCACCACAAGATCTTCCAAATATGAGGCAAACCGTTCGAATGTCTTCATGGCATCGGGATCCTCGGAAGCATGGCCCCACCCTACAGTATGGGATTCCTCGAGCTGGTCCAGAATTTTGAAGAAAATATCACTGCTGCGCGCGATATCTTCATGCTCAAGTGCCATGACACAGTGCATGAAACAAAACTCGTCGCCCACGCATAGCAATGAGGGCGCAGTCTGCATGTCTTCGTACAATCGGTTGATCGATAACATTTGGATCCAACGGCGTCACAGGTTCAATTATCTACCTTATTTTTGGCAGAACAGTTCTGGTTTCCAAGAAGCGCCGCGATGGCAGCCTTGAGGCCTACGCCACTGACGCGGGTGCCCATCATATCTCTTATAAGGGTGGAAATAATCTCAGCAGCTTCGGTGGCGGACAAACCGCCATCCCGGATATTGGAGACACAGTTGCGGTTGGAATCCGGGTTTCCCGACGTCGGGCCGTAGGTGATATAGGCACCGAGACTATCGGCGGCGGAAAGTCCCGGACGTTCTCCCACGAGCACGATCGTCAGTTTGGCTTCCAACGCCTCACCGACAGGATCGCCAATGGCGACTCGCGCCTGGTTGGCGAGAATAATCGGCGCAGCCGTCAGCTTAAGAGATTCCAGCCTCGGAACGAGCGCCTCGATCAAAGGAACCGCATTAAGCTCAACCGCACTGGACGAAAGGCCGTCCGCGACGATGATTGCGACATCGTAGCCTTCGCCCGTCCATTTCTGTTTGAGACGAACCGCGGATTCCGCCGAAAGCTGCCGTCCGAGATCAGGCCGCCGCACATAGATGATGCGGTCACGCGCCATGCTCTCAACGTTGACAACCGAAAGACCAAGGCGATTGAGCCTGTTTGCCAGCGAGGGTCGGTCGACGCTTGTCCAGACCGCTTCACGCGCCCGCGCGTGGTCAAGAAGAAAGGCGAGCTGTGCACGCGTCGGAAGGCCCGCGCCATGGCGGCCAAGCGAAACACGCGCATCGGTCATGTCCTTCAGGTTCAGTGTTTTATCGTTGGGTGCTGGTTTAAGCGTTTCTACCACCTCAGGCTCCGATCAATTCGCTGTTTCGGACATAATTGGACAGCGCAATAGGCTCTCCAGCCATGGCACCGTGGCGATCTGTCAGCCCGATATCAAACAACCATTTCTCGAACTCCGGGGCAGGTGGACGCTTCAGGGTCTCACGGCAATAGACTGCGTCGTGATGGGAAAGAGACTGGTAGTTGAGCATGATGTCGTCTGCGCCGGGAACTGTGATGACGAAGTTGACATTCGCCGCGCAAAGCAGGGTAAGCAGCGTGTCCATATCCTCCTGATCGGCGTCAGCGTGATTTGTGTAACAAACGTCCACTCCCATCGGCAGGCCAAGGAGCTTTCCGCAGAAATGGTCTTCAATGCCGGCTCTGATAATCTGCTTGCCGTTGAAGAGATATTCGGGTCCGATGAAGCCGACAACCGTATTCACAAGCAGCGGCTCGAATTCGCGGGCAACCGCATAGGCGCGTGTTTCCATCGTCTGCTGGTCGACGCCGAAATGGGCGTCGGCGGAAAGCGCCGCGCCCTGACCTGTTTCAAAATACATGAGGTTGGCGCCCGGTGGGCTGCGTTTGAGTGATCGTGCGGCTTCATGTGCTTCCTTGAGCAAGGCAAGGTCGATGCCAAAACCGCGGTTGGCTTTCTCCGAGCCGGCCACAGACTGGAAGACCAGGTCGACAGGCGCGGATCTTTCCATTGCCTGCATCGCCGTTGTGACATGACCAAGGCAGCAGGTCTGCGTGGGGATCGCCAGCTTCTCCCGCAATTCGTCGAGAAGTGAGACGATGCGAATATAATCATCTGTTGCATCGGTTGCGGGATTGACACCGATGACAGCATCCCCGGATCCCATGAGGAGACCATCGATCGCAGAGGCGATGATACCGCGGCTGTCATCTGTCGGATGATTTGGCTGATTTCGAGTCGAAAGCCGGCCAGCGAGCCCCAAGGTGTTTCGGAAACGTGTAACGACATGGCGCTTGGCCGAGACAGCGATCATATCCTGAAGCCGCATGATTTTTGATACCGCGGCAACCATTTCCGGGGTGAGGCCCCACGTCACCGCCTCCAGCTGGTGCTGCGTTGTCTCGGGACGTAGCAGCCACTCGCGAAATTCCCCTACGGTAAGTGAAGAGACCGGTGCAAACGCTGCCGAATCATGCCGTTCAGTGATGAGCCGTGACACCTCATCTTCGTCGGACGAAATCAGTTCTTCGCCCAGAAATGCCTTGAGCGGCAGATCGGCCAGCGCTATCTGTGCGGCAAGCCTCTCGACCGGACCTTCGGCGGCGATTCCCGCGAGCTGGTCGCCGGAGCGCTCCGGCGTCGCCTTCGCCATGAGGTCCCTCAGGTCGTCAAAACGAAATACAGTTTTCTCGATCGTCATCGTGTGGGGCATGGAATGGCTTACCGGTTGAGGAGTGTGAGGGCATCATCATGGAGTTTTGCGTTGGCCGACGCCAAAACGCGGCCATCCGAATGAAATGACAGCGCGTTGCCCTGCCAGTCGGTGATTGAACCGCCAGCGCCGGTCACGATCGGCACGAGCGCCATGTAGTCATAAGGTTGCAGACCCGTTTCGAGCGCGATCTCGCAATGGCCCGATGCGAGGAGGCCGTAAATATAGCAATCACCGCCGAAGCGTCGCAGCTTGGTTGCCCTGGACAGACGCTCGAAGCAATCGATCTCGGCACCATCGAACATGTCGGGTGATGTCGTATAGAACCGAGCGTCAGAGAGATTTTCGTTGCTGCTGGTTCGTGCCGGTTTTCCGGCAAATGTTGTTCCTCCCGGCTTTCCCAGCCACCGCTCGCCGGTTGCGGGAATATCGACTACGCCACAGTACGGTTTGCCCTGATACGCTAGTGAGATGAGCGTGCCAAACAATGGAAAGCCTGTGATAAAGCTCTTTGTGCCGTCGATCGGGTCGAGCACCCATGTAAAGTCGTCGCCTTGCTTGACGCCAAACTCCTCACCGTAAATCCCATGGTCTGGAAAACGCGCCTCGATCATCTCGCGAAGATGTTTCTCGATTGTACGGTCGGCTATCGTGACCGGGCTGTCGTCGAGTTTCGAGATGACGTCCAGTGGCGTCCTGAAATAGGATAGCGCCAGCGGGCGTGCGGCGTCGGCAAGCGCTTCGGCAAAGGCGAGGTAAGGCGCTGCCTCTTGCAAATGGATATCGTCGGTGGTCATCAGAGCGCTTTCAGGAAAAGGGGCCAGCGAGGATCATGGATGATCGAGCGGGCGCGCATGTGTTTCCATATCCCGTATTTGTAAAAGTCGAAATCAAGCGTCGAAATCCGGTTCTGCACCATCGCCCATGTGCTCCACTTGATGTCGGCCAACGCCTTGTGCACGATAAAGCGGGCATGAGACGCCTTGTTGTAGAAACCGAAATATTCCTCGATGATTTCGCAGTCGATGTCCTCCGAATAGAACATTTCGCCGCTCCAGATCGCCAGATCGTAGAGACGTTCGTTGTTCGAGGCATATTCGAAATCGATAAGCTTGATGGACTTGTCGTCACCAATCAGGAAATTTCCCGGCATGGGATCGTTGAAGCACGGAACGAGATCAAGCCCGGAAGCCTCAAGTGCTGCGCGCGCGCTCTTATAGGAGCGAAACAGCCAGTCGTGGTCGAGTGGCCAGTGGCCGCTAAGTGCTCTTACCTGATCAAAATGCTCGTCAATCATGTCGAACACGGTTTTTGTCAGCGGCAGCGCAGGGGCATCGTGAAACTGCCGGTACACACGCACCGCCTCGTTTCTGATCGCCGTGTCGGCGAAATCCTTATGGGTCGAGGCGCGGCGGCCGTCTATAAATTCAGCGATTTCGATATCGAGGTGATCGAGATAATCGAACGTCTTCGGCCCGACGCCGATTGCCTCGGCCTGCTTGCTCGCCGCAGCCGCAGCCTTGCGGTCGATGAACATCTCCGTGCCGCGGCCAGGGATTTTCAGAAAATACCCGAGGTCGTCACCTTCTACCTCTATGCGAAAATTGGTGTTGCTGATGCCTCCGGAAACCGGACGGTAGCGCAATCGCCTGCCTTCCCACGGTTTAACCTGGATGATTGCGGCTTCCAGCGCCCTCTCGGCATCTGATCGTGCCATTCCCAGTTCGTTCATAGGCTTGTTCCCGTTATCGTTTTTAGCCCGTTGTTTTAAGTGTCGACCTAGAGTGTTCGCAGCCTGGCTTCGAAGTCTGGATGGCCAAGCAGCATTCGGCAGCGCAGGAAGCGCCAGCCGGCATGTTTCAGAAATTCGACACCCTTCGGTGGTGACCGAAGCTCAAGCACGAGGCTTCGTAAAGCCCAATAGAGGTCGTCCGCCGCAGCATAGACCCGGCAGCGACTGAAGGCCTTTTCGGTGAATGCGCCATCGTGCATTTCCAGTAGCGGCTTCATCTCGCTCTCGAACTGGAAAAGTTCGTTCATCAGCACGCCGAGCTGATAATAGGGGTCGATGTCGGCTGCCATGTCGAAATCGACGAGTTGCAAAGAACCGTCGGGGCCAAGTATGACATTCGACGTCTGCGGATCCCCGTGGGCCGGTTTCACATCGACACCTGCCGCCGTCACTGCCTCGCGGATTGGCTTCATCCATGACAGCATCCACTCAGCATCACCGGGCAGATCTGCATCGCCAGCGGAGACAATCGCCCAAAGCTCGTCTATCCCTTCAAAGACCGACCAACTTTGACCGAAGGGCGCACCGGCTGCGATCGTTGTCTGTATTTCAATCAGTCGGGCGGCCCTTGTCGGCTGCATGAGATCGTCGATCTTGGCCGTCCGCCAGCCGTTTGCAAGCAGGGAAAAAAGCGTTGCGCGTGTCTTGGTGTCGTAAGCGATGGGCTCAGGTGAGAAGCCGAGTTGGTGAAAACGGGTTGCGGCAGCAAACGCCAACTCGCCGTCGACCAGATCAGCGACTTCATCAGCACCAAGGCGAAGGAAATATCGCGCTTCCCCTTCAGCGCTTGCCACTGCAAAGCCGCTGGACTCGACGGCATGGTAAGACGGCGATGCGACAGGAGCCGTTGACCGAGAATAGGCCGGTCGGTTCCCGACCACGTCAGAAAACGCAAGAAGTGAGTTCTCCGCGCGTTCTTCCAGCGGGTTCTGCGGCGATCCGACTATTTTCATTCGGCAGCCTCGACGAGTTCTGCGGCCTGCAGGCCTTCGCAGGCGATCCGGTAGAGCATGTCGGCAAGGATCTGCGTGCCAACGGCCTGGTCTTCCGGGGAGGTATATTCAGTTGGATGATGGATGACGCCGTCTCGGCTGTGCACCGCAAGTACAACCGCCGGGCAAACTGCTGACATCGCAACCGAGTCATGGCCACCGATCGTATCGAGGTGGCGAGCGCTCAATCCGAGATTTGCTGCTGCACTTTCAGCAAGAGCAACTAGTCCAGGCGCGAATTTCCCAGCCTTGCGGCGGTCGATCGAGCGTACTTCGGAGGTTACTCCGGCCTTTAACGCGGCCTCGTCAATCTTGATTTTCATCTTGCGCTCGGCATCTGCCAGAACGTCCGGCGACCCTGATCGCAATTCAATGAACAGCACGGCTTCGGCGGGCACCACATTTGGTGAATTGGGAAAGACTTCAAGTCGCCCGACCGAAGTATGCAAGTCGAGGCCATGCTCGGTCGAAAGTTGTTTAAGGTCGGCGATCAGATAGGCGGCAGCAAGCAACGCATCCTTCCGGTCTGCCATCGGCGTGGCGCCCGTGTGGGCCTGACGGCCGAGGAAAGCGAGTCGATATTTCGTGGCGCCCCAGAAGCGCGTGAAAACACCGAACCGCTCGCCGGCATTGCTGAGGGTCGTGTCTCCCTCGATATGAAGCTCGATCAGGGCGTCGGGGATCTCCACTTTGTCTTTTCCCGCATAACCGATTTCTTCCAGCGACTGGCGCACGGTAATGCCGTCCCCGTCGGCCCTGTCGAGCGCCCATTCGAGTTCCGTTGCCCCGGCAAAAACACTGCTACCCAGGAGGCTGGGCTGGAAACGTGCGCCTTCCTCGTTCGTCCAGTTGACGATCTGAAAGTTGCAGGCAGAAAGCCGGCCTTCAGCCTTGAGGCGCTCGGTCACGGCGAGAACCGCTTCGCAGCCCGCTATCACGCCAAGCGCGCCATCGAAGCGCCCGCCGTTCGGCTGACTATCAATATGCGAACCAACCATGATCACCGGAGCATTGGCGCCAGCCAGCGTCATCTTGCCGAATTGGTTGCCAATGGCATCGATGGACTGCGTGAAACCGTTATCGGCAAACCAGCGGCCGAGCCAATCGCGCGCCATACCGTCTTCTCTGGACAGTGTAAGGCGTGTCATCGATCCGTCGGGACCACCTCCAAAGGTGGACACAGCCTCCATCAGCGCCTGAAGGCGATTGGGATTGATTGGGGCAGGTGAGGAAGCAGCGTCAGGCATGTATGATTTCCACGTTTGATTGATTGAATTGTTCCGAGAATTCCCGGGCCACCACACCACTGGTTACGACCGCATCGATGTCATGGAGGCCAAAGGTGTGAATGGAGCCGAGGCGGCCGAATTTCGAGCTGTCGGCAACGACCACCGAGCGTTTTGCCTGCGCCTTGGCAACGCGGCGCAAGACGGCCTCGTCTTCACCGAAGTCCATAAAGCCCCGCTCGGAATGGATGGCGCTAATGGCGATGATGGCGAGGTCGAAGAAATGCTCTTTCAGTGCGGCAACGGTTTCATGTCCGTAAGTCGCCTGGTATTCGGGCCGCATACGCCCCCCGAGAACGCGGACGCTCGCCTGCGGCAGGTGGAAAAAGTGGGCGGCGACAGCCAGAGAATTGCTGACGACGGTGATATCCTTGCGGCTTTCGAGATGTTTCAGGCATGCAAGAGTCGTCGTACCGGTATCGATGAACACCTTCATCCCGTCTTCGACCAGGGCAGCTGCTGCTTCGCCGATCCGTGCCTTTTCGCGAGATGCGACGCGCAGACGCTCGGTAAATGGCTGGTCGCTTTCCTGCTGGTCGAGAACTGCTCCACCATAGACCCGGCGGGCATAACCGCGTGCCTCCAGTTCCTTCAGATCACGCCGGATCGATTCCTGACTGACATGCAGATGCTCGGAGAGTTCCTTCACGTTGACGCGCTGGGTCTGTTTCAGCGTGTCGAGGATTAGCTTGAGGCGATGTTCCGTGAAACTCATGAATATTCCCTGGATGCTAGCGACGGTCGGAACCACATGGCCGGGCACGCGACCACGTTCAGGCCGAAGCCATTTGAGGTGTTTGCATATCACCGCCGGCGAGTGACGGTACCAGATGACAGGCGGCGAAGTCCTGGCTGCCTCTTACAGTCAGTGCAGGCTGAAGGGTGCCACATTTCTCCATCGCATGCGGACAGCGCGACTTGAAGCTGCAACCGGTGGGAATGTCGATCGGACTTGGCGGCTCGCCTTCGAGAAGGCAATCTTCCGGCTGGTAGCGGCGTTTCTCAAGCGTCGGCATCGCGCTTAAAAGCGCCATGGTATAGGGGTGGCCAGGATCGAAGAACAATCGCTCATTGTCGGCCAGTTCGAAGACCTCGCCGAGGTACATCACAGCGACCCGGTTACAAACCTTGCGGACCATCGCGAGGTCGTGGGAGATGAAGATGTAGGTGAGGTCGTATTCTTTCTGCAGCTTTTGAAAAAGATCGAGCAGCTTGAATTGCTCCGTCTGGTCGAGTGCAGATAACGTCTCGTCCATGATGAGAATTTCCGGCTCCAGCACGAGTGCGCGGGCGACATTGATCCGCTGCCGCTGGCCGGCACTCAGCCCTATCGGCAGCTCTTCATAGAGATCGATGGAGA
The DNA here is from genome assembly GCF_042885035.1 of Agrobacterium sp. NPDC058088. Taxonomy (NCBI): domain Bacteria; kingdom Pseudomonadati; phylum Pseudomonadota; class Alphaproteobacteria; order Hyphomicrobiales; family Rhizobiaceae; genus Agrobacterium; species Agrobacterium sp. NPDC058088. Next base: position 9,879 of record NZ_JBHVSU010000017.1, read on the forward strand.
GGCCGACTTCGCGCATAACCTTGAGTACGCGTTCGCGAATCTTGGCGCTGTCTTTCCACCCGTGAGTGCGAAGCGGGCCCTCAAGCATCTTGCCGACAGACGTGCGGGGCGGAAGCGAGCCGAAGGGGTCCTGCAGAACCATCTGAAGCTTCTTGCGGAACGAAAGGAGGCCCTTGCCGCTCAGGGTCGCAATATCATTATCACCACACAGGACCTGACCGGAACTCGGCAATTCCAGCCGGCTGAGAAGCCTCATCAGGGTGGATTTGCCACAACCGGATTCACCGACGATCGCAAAACTATCACCACGACGGACATCAAAGGTGACGTTTCTGACGGCACGGACGTGATTGAAGCCGCCAAAGCCTGTTTTCTTTCTAACCTTGTAGATTTGTGACGCGTCGCGCAAACTCAATACAGTTTCGCGCTTGTCGTTCAGCCGTGGGATCTCGCTTTTCTCAATCCAGATCTTCGGCGTCTGCTGAACAAGGTCCTTCGTGTAGGCGTGGGCAGGCGCCGCGATCAGCTGTTCGGTCTCTTGCTCTTCGATGATGCGGCCTTCTTCCATCACCAGCATGCGGTCGCAGGCTTCGCGGGCAACCGGCAGGGAAGAGGAGACGAACAAGACGGCCGTGTCGAAGCTCGAAGTCAGTTCCTTCATCAGACGAATGACTTGAGCGGCAACAGTGACGTCGAGCGGTTGAGTCACGTTGTCTGCGATGAGAAGCGCGGGATTGGTAACCAGAGCATCGACGATCAGGGCACGTTGCATCATGCCACCGGAAAACTGCGACGGGTAGTCGCTGAAACGGCTGCGGGCAGATGGAATTCGTACCGCCTCAAGTAACTCGATTGTTCTTTTTTCCGCTTCTTGCCGGGAGGTGCCCGGCACGACGGCACGCAGTTTCTCCACGATCTGAGAGCCGACCGGTAGAGTTGGATCGAGGGCACCCATCGGGTTGGCGCCAACATAGGCGATACGCCTGCGCAAGACGCGCATCTCGCTCTCTGGGATGCCGTAAATATCCTTGCCTTCGAAGAGCACGCTACCGGATTGCAGGGCGAGTGGGGCTTCCAGCCAGTTGACGACGGCTTTTGACAGAACCGTCTTGCCAGCACCGCTGGCGCCGACGACGCCAACGATTTCGCGCGGTGCGATGCTGAAAGATATATCATCGAGAATGATCTTCGGCTGGGCACCGCGTCTGGCAGCAACAGTGACATTCCTGAGTTGAAGAAGCGGCTGGCTCATCACTCTGACCCTCCGTGAACGGTGTTTCGGGCACGCTCCAGAGAGGCGCCGATGAGATTGATGCTGGTCAACGTCAGGCCGAGGAACACGCCTGGCATGGTGGCGATCCACCAGGCATTGAGAAGGTACTTCCGTCCATCCGCGATGATATTGCCGAAGGTGGGAGTCGGCGGCTGGACGCCCAGGCCCAGGAAGCCGAGGGTCGATTCAAAAATCATCATTCGGGCTACGTCTAACACGGAGGTGAAGATCACGGGCGGGAGCAGCAGCGGCAGAAGCAAGCCGATGATTATGCGAGCATCGGTCGAGCCACCCAGCTTTGCGGCGCGCACATATTCCCGTTGTCTCTCTGTCATGACGATACTGCGCATGATGCGCGCATAGACAGGCCAGCTCGACAGACCAAGGACAAGAACAATAGCTGGAATTGTCGGGCGTGAGACGCCGAGGACGGCGATTGCAAGAATGATCATCGGTATCGAAAGCTGTGCGTCGGTGAGACGCATGATCAGCATGTCTATGCGACCGCCGAAATATCCGGCGATGGTTCCTAGGGCGCATCCGACGATGAGCGTCACCGCAACCGAGGCGATACCGATCAGGAAAGAGTAACGCAGGCCGACAAGCGAGCGAACCAGCATGTCGCGACCGATCTGGTCAGTGCCAAGCGGATGGAGCCAGCTCCAGTTCTCTCCGATGAAAAGCGGGGGCAGGAGGCGCGCTTTCACATCCATCTTGGTGGGGTCGATACCGCTGATTTCAGGATAAAGAGCAGCTGAGATCGCCAGCAGGAGGAAGATTGCCACGCCGATACGAAAGCCGGGCGTCGAGGCGGCGCGGTCGAAGATGCGCCGTGCAATCGAGCGGCTTGCTGCTTTAGACAGTAGTGGTGTGTCGAGTGCGGATGTGATGGACATCAGTATTCCAGCCTCGGATCGATGGTGGTTGCGACGAGATCGACGATGATGTTGATCAGAACGAAGATCGCACTGGTAACGATCGCAATGCCCTGGATCAGCGGAAAGTCGCGCTGCAGCACGGCGTTGATCGTTAGAAGACCAAGTCCCGGATAATCGAAGATGTATTCGACGATAATGACACCGCCGAGCAGCCCTGAGAACTGCACGCCAAGCAGATTGAGCAACGGTACCGAGGCGTTGCGCAGCGCGTGGTTGGAAATGATCCGAGCCTTGCTCAGGCCGCGCACGCGGCCGACCGAAACATAAGGCTCCATCATCTGCCCCGACACGGAACTGACCAGCGTGCGGATCAGAACCGGCGACAATTCGACCGCCAGCACGATGGCGGGCAGGATCGTATATGCAAAGCCCTGATAGCCGATCGCAGGCAGCCAGCCGAGCTTTACTGAAAAGAGCAGAGCTAGAACGATGCCGAGCCAGAAATTCGGCAGCGAGATGAAGACCGAGGAAATGTAGAATGCCAGCTTGTCGGGCCATCTTCCGATCGACAGTCCGCCGGCAATGCCGACGATTGCAGAAAAGATCAGCGCGATCACCAGTGTGACAGCCGCAAGCTGGAGAGTCATCGGCAGGGCGTCAAAAATCAGGTCGAAGACTTTTGCGCGCTCGCCGCGTGTCGTGTCGTTGAACGTCGCTCCGCCTGTCGAGGCGCCGTTTGCCGGGCGCACGAAGGACTGACCGAGATCGCCGCGAACGACGCCGCTCATATACCTGCCGAATTGCACGGGGATTGGATCGCGCAGGCCCATATCGGTCGCTATCTTCTCGATCAGCGCCTCGGGCGCCATACCACCCGCCATTAGGCGCACCGGATCTCCCGGCACCACCCGCAACAGGGTGAAAATCAGCAAGGAGACGAGGAATATGATGATGACACCTTGGAAAAGGCGCCGCATCAGGAAGTTCACGGCAAACATTCAGCCACTCCGCTCGGAAACTTACGTGAAAGTCTGCACGCCTCCAAAGGAAAGGCGGCGTGCAGATGAATGTCGTCAGGCAGCCGGTTTGGCGGCATCAATCGATCCGTCCGGATAGATGTACATGCCTTCAAAGTCCTTCTGCATGGCGTGGATCATCACCGATGTGAACAAGGAGAGCGCCGGCATTTTCGAAGCTATGAGCGGCATGGTTTCCTCCTGAAGGATTTTCTTGCGTTCCTCCAAAGTCGGTGCCGAACGCTCCTTGTCGAGGCTGGCATCGATATCCTTGTCCTCGATGCCGCAGATGCGGTGGGACGTGGAGTGGAAATGGGTGCGCAGCACAAGGTCCGGTTCCGGCGAAGCCGTTGACCAGCCGCAATCGACCATGTGGCCCGGGCCGCCGCCTGGCCGGTGATAAAGCTGCTCGTTCCAGGCCGCGGGCTCAAGTACGGTCAGGCTGACGTTGAAGCCCTGCTCCTGCAACATGGCCGTGACCATCTCGCCATATTCCTTGGTCTTCGGGTAGAAGCCGACGGAGGTGATGTATTCGAGCGGCGGCAGCCCTTTACCGTTCGGGAAACCGGCTTCGGCCAGCAGGGCCTGTGCCTTTTCCGGGTCGAATTTCGGGTAGTCGGGCAGATCGACATAGCCGAACTTAACCGGCGATACGAAGTTGGATGAGGCGTGGCCCGCCGAACCCATCAATTCCATGATCATGTCCCGATCGATCGAGTGGCAGGCGGCCAGACGGATACGCGGATCGTCAAAAGGTGCTTTCGAGCAGCGGAACCACAGATACTTGTTTTCGACCGAAACGACCTTGTTGATGAATATTGCCGGATTGTCCTTGATCGAATCCACCTGTTCGGGCTCAAGCCGCTCGACGATTGAGGCCTGACCATTCATCAACGACAGCATCCGGGTGGTAGAGTCGCCCGTGAAGGTGAAGTTGATACCGGGAATGGCGGGTTTGCCTTTGAAATAGCCATCATAGGCTTCCATCACAGTGTCGTTGCCGCGCTGCTCGACAAACTTGAACGGGCCGGTCCCGTTGAGCCGCTGTGAGAGCGGACCACCGGGGCCGCCTGCGATATCCTTGGCCGACATAATTGGCAGGAAGGATGCGAGGAAGATGAAGAGGTGAGCCGGATAACCGCCCTTCGATGTATCGACGATGACGGTGAAATCATCAGGTGTTTCGATGCTTAGGGTTTCGGTGGGGCCGGGATACCACTGTGCCGGACGGTCTGCCCGCGAGCCGTATTCAAAGGTTGCCTTGACGTCTTCCGCCTTGAAGGGCTTGCCGTCATGAAAGACGATGCCGTCGCGCAGTTTGATCTGCAGGCGGTGGGGATCAAGCAGCTTGATGTCGGTTGCCAGTTCGTAGACGACCGCACCGGGGTCGTCGAGCTTCATCGGCGTGCGGGTCAGGAAACCCATCACGAAGCCTTCGATATTCTTCTGCGACAGTGTGGTGTGCGCGGTCGGGTCCCAGTTGCCGGTGATGTTTTCGGCCGACAGGAAGGTCATAGTTTTGCCGGCCTGTGCAAAAGCCGACGAAATGAAGAAGTCAGGATTAATCTGCATATAGCCCGCAACAGCGGCGGCGCCAACAGAGCCTTGAAGGAAGCGGCGGCGACTGAATTCTGAACCCATTGAGTTCCCCTTTTCTATTTTGAGCAAACCGTCAAATCAGTCAAAACGGTCAAATCAGTCATAAGCAAAGGGCATGCCAAGTTGAGTCTTACGGGAAATCGTGCCTTTCAGTCCGGGCCATCTGTGGGATTTGACCATTTATTGGTCGATTGAGAAAGAATTAATCGGCGGGCACGATCGCTGAAAGACCAGTTGTGACCGATTCCCGTCGGCCACTCTTGTCGATGCTGGGCAGCGGCCAGACGGCACGCAAACAAAATCTCGGCGCCAGCAGGCAGTCTTGCCAAGGGCGTTTAAAAGAACATTCGACTTTTTGCGTGCCTTATCTAGACTCTGCTGAAAAAATTTTGCCCCGTCTCCCTGCGGACACTTTGCCGAAACTCTTCCCGCCGGCCTTTGACCGCTCGTGGAGTGGCAGGATTGCCCGAAATCCTGCCACTCCACGTTGTGTTGATATCTCCGCTAATCTTAGACAAGCCGACCTTCATTTTGCGGTGAAACGTCGGTTGTGCCCTCGTAGTTAGAGGTATCGTTTTCGATCACCAATCGTCCCCGGAGTTGGTCGATAGCCCGTTGGAAAACGGCTGGATCGTCCATTGCCCGAGAAAGAATAATTGCTCCTTGGATAGCGAGAACTGCCTCTTCCGCGAGGAGGCGCGATTGATCGGCTTCACGGCCCTGCCGAATAAGCGCTGACTGCAATGCGTCCACCCAAGCTACGAAATAACCTCGGATGGCTTTCGCGAAGAGGTCACGCGTATTGGCGACTGCCAAGGCACCGACGAGGCACACGCGCCTTCCGGACCGAAAATATTGGTCCGTGGAGGCGAGCATGGCACAGATGGCGCCATTAACATCGCTCTCGTTACGCAATGGGGAATATACGGCATCCTCGAACCATTGGCCGATTTCGTCGAGAACAGCCCGCACCATCTCTTCTTTTCCGTTCGGGAAGAAGTGGTAGAGGCTGCCCTTGCCAAGACCGGTAGCCTTGCCGATCAAGGCAAGGCTTGCGCCCTCGTAGCCATGTTCGCGGAAAACTTCGGCCAACGGGGCTATGGCGTCGGCTCTTTCAGCGACCATGCGGGCCATGATTAGAGGCCCAGATCGCTGAGGCTGGCGTGATCATCCGGCCGACGGCCAAGAGGCCAGTGAAACAGACGATCGCTTTCAGCAATCGGCATTTCATTGATGCTTGCGTGTCTGTGCGCCATAAGACCGTCCTCTGCGAATTCCCAATTCTCGTTACCATATGCGCGGTACCATTGACCGCCATCGTCACGATATTCATACGCGTAGCGTACCGCGATGCGGTTATCGGTGAAAGCCCAAAGCTCCTTTATGAGGCGGTATTCGTGCTCCTTGTTCCACTTACGTGTCAGAAATGCCTGAGCTTCTTCGCGATTGCTCGCGAACTCAACGCGGTTCCGCCAGCGGGTGTCGAGCGTATAGGCCAGAGCAACTTTCGCCGCGTCTCTGGTGTTCCAGCCGTCCTCAGCCAACCGAACCTTTTCGATGGCGCTGTCGCGGGTGAAGGGGGGGAGTGGGGGACGTGACATCTCTGGTTCCTTGTTGAATTGATGAAATTGTACCGAACGGTAATCTGTTTACCGATCGGTACAGTCTCGCATGAGCAAGCGGTTGTCAAGCTGCATTTCCGTCTGGCTATTTGAGATCGATTGGGAGCGGCGCGTGGTAGACTCGTTGGCGGCCGCTACCGACCAGATCGGAGTGTTCTCACTCTGGTGCGATCGCGAGGGAGGTCGTACGCGGCGGTTCGTCGGCTGCGGGGCTAAATGGGGACTTATCGGGCCTAAAGCGCCTGGGCCGTTCTTGGATAATGACGGGCAGCACCTCTGGCTGCGTTTAGATGGTTCAGCATCAGTTGCGAGGCCTTGTTTTTGTCACCCTCTGATATGGCGGCAATAATGCTGAGATGTTCGCGGCACCAATCGCGTACCCGACGACGATTGGAGTATCCACCGAACTCCAGTAGACGCCTTAATCTGTTTTGCTGCTGAATGGCCTGAAGAAAGAAAATATTGCCGCTGAAACCGGCGATCATTTCATGAAACTGGGCGTCCGTATCAAACAGAAGGCGTGGATCGACATTTGCGATATCGGGGTGGCCTTCAAGATAAATATGTTCCAGCCGCGAACGCTCAAGCAATCCTGCGTCGAACTTGAAGCTGCTGAGAAGCAGGCCGGCCGGCTCGAGTGTGCTTCGGTAATCGTAGCTGTCGCGCAGCGCCACCTGTGAATCGAGCGTTGGCCGAAAAGTCCAGCCGCGGCCGCTATTGCGTGAGAGCAGGCCATCATTGACGAGATGTGTCAAAGTCCGTTGCAGAAGTGTTCGGTCGATGTTGTAGCGCCGGGTTAGTTCCGCCTGCGTGATGCTGTCGCCCAGAACGCCGGACAGTCTGTCTTCGACGATGCGGGCGTAGAGATCCTGATCGGCGGTCGCCGGCACTTCAAGCTCGGTACGATGGAGCGCTACCTGTTGTGCCTTGAGGAAAAAGCCCTGGTTCTTCCTCGCCTCGACTATCCCGCGTTCGGCCAGAAGATTGAGGGCCGCTCTGACAGGGGTGCGCGAGACCCCGAGCATGTCACCCAATTGTTGCTCGCGCAAATGATGGCCGATCTCGAATTTCGCATCGCGAATGAGATCCAGAATCTGGTTGGCGAGGCGGTGCCTGCTCTGCCGTGCGTTGGTCGTCACTGCCTGGAGGATTTTTGTATCGCTATCTGACATGTTGTACAATCGTGAAGGCTGGATTTTGTGTAGCCTACTAAAAGCCTTTCCTTTGAGAAAGTCTATCTCCCCTTGGTAATCGCGTGTTGAATTAAGCGTTCAAACTCAATTATGGGGCGAAAAAACCGATAATGTGGCAAAAATAATCAATGTGAGCAAATAATAGGCATAAATCAGAATTGCTTAATATTTTGCTTTCTGGCTTGACTTATCGTTTTTCTGAATTGTATTGTTGTAGTCAGAAAATGCAATGTGACTGAACAATAATAAGGGAACGCGCATGCTTAAGAACATATTTGCCGCATTTATCCTGCCGTTAGGTATGGCTGCCACTGCCTCTGCTGCCGAGCTTCCGGGCGGCGGCTTGGTAGAGAAAGGGGCGTTGACATATGGTGTCGCCGCGACCTTTGCTCCCTTCGAATTTCAGAAGGACGGTCAGCTCACGGGCTTTGACATCGATCTCATCGCCGCACTGTCCAAGAAGCTGAAGGCCGAGACAAAGCCGATGAACATGGAGTTCAAGGGTCTCATTCCCGCGCTGATCGGCGGCCGCATCGACCTCATCAACTCTGCCATGTACATCAATCCGGCACGCTCCGAGCAGGTTGATTTCATTCCCTATCTGAAGATTGGAAATATGGTGATCGTGCAGGCCGGCAACCCGAAGAAGATCACCGGTCGAGACGACAGCCTTTGCGGAAAGACGATCTCTGTCACGCTCGGTGGCATTCAGGAAAGCCAGGCGCGCGCCGATGATGCACGTTGCAAGGCGAAAGGGCTCGAGGCCGTCAAAGTGCTGACCTTCCCAACGGCGCAGGACTCCGCGCTGACCCTGCGTCAAGGCCGTGCCGATGCGACTTTCGATTCCACGCCGGGTGCCATCGAACTGCAGGGCGCCGTTCCCGGCGTTTATGAAACGGTTGGCGAGGAATTCGAGTCCAACACTAGCATTGGCATGGCGACCCGCAAAGGGGATGCGGCCCTTCAGGCTTCCATCAAGGCCGCGCTTGGCGAGATCGTTGCTGATGGCTCGTACAAAGCGCTGATCGAGAAGTGGAAGCTTCCCGCAACGGTTTCGATCTTCAACTGAACCGGCTGATAAACAACAGAAAAGGAGAGCGGGATGTCACTTGATCTGGTCTTCGACTATGTCTTTTCACCCGCTTTCTTCCACGGCGCGCTGCTGACCCTCATCATTACCGTGACGTCGTTGTTCTTCGGAATGATAACCGGCCTCATCGTTGCGTTGCTGCAGGAGTCCCGCTTAAAGCCGCTAAAGATATTCACGCTTGTCTATTTGTGGATATTCCGCGGCACGCCAGTCCTGTTCCAGATCATTTTCATCTACAACGTGCTGCCGAGTTTCGGCATCATGCTGTCGGCCTTCGTCAGTGCCGTTATTGCGCTGTCGCTCAACGAAGGTGCCTATATGGCGGAGATCATTCGTTCTGGTCTTCAGGCCGTCAAAAAAGGCCAGAGGACGGCGGGTCTTGCCCTTGGCATGAGCCGCTTTGCCGTCATGCGCTACATCGTCATTCCGCAGGCTGCTCGTATCGTATTGCCGCCAACGGGAAACCAGATGATCGGGATGCTGAAGACGAGTGCGCTCGTGTCAGTGGTAGCGGTGGAGGAACTGCTTCTCGTCGCAAACCAGACCGCAAGTTCCAACTTCAAGTATTTCGAAGCGCTGACCGCCGCCGGCATCTATTATCTGGCACTCACCACCATTTTCATGGGCTTGCAGTACCTCCTTGAGCGAGCGCTTGATCGTAAAAGGCCGCGCGGGAAGAAACGTGCTGTCTCCTGGATGGAGCGCCTGACTGCGCTCACGGAAAAAGCGGAAGCCCGATAATGGAAAACGCGATGACATTCACAGAGAACAAGCCGCTGCTGGAAATCATGGGGATCAACAAGAGCTTCGGCGATCTGCAGATTTTAAAGGCTTGCAGTCTCAATGTCCGAAGCCGGGAAACCATGGTGATTATCGGCCCGTCCGGTTCCGGCAAGTCGACCTTGCTGCGCTGCATCAATCTGCTAGAGCCCGCAGATGACGGCAACATTTTCTTCGAGGGTAATGACATTGCCCGCGAATTGCGTCGCGCTGCCGAAATCCGCCGGCAGATCGGCATGGTGTTTCAGAATTTCGAGCTTTTCCAGCATCTCACCGCCATCGAGAACATCATGCTTGCACCCATGAAGGTCCTCGGCATGAGCCGCAGCGATGCACATGATATTGCCATGGATCTTCTGAAGAAGGTTCGTATTCCCGAGCGTGCCGATTTCTTCCCCGACGAGCTTTCCGGCGGGCAGCAGCAGCGTATTGCGATTGCCCGCGCGCTCGCCATGAAACCGAAGCTGATGCTTTATGACGAGCCGACGTCGGCTCTGGACCCGGAAATGATCCGTGAAGTGCTCGATGTCATGGCCGAGCTCAGCAGCGAAGGCATGACCAGTATCGTGGTGACCCACGAAATGGGTTTTGCCAAGCGCGCGGCAGACCAGATCGTCTTCATGGAAAACGGCGAGGTGATCGAAAACGCCTCGCGTGATGACTTTTTCGGTGGAACCGTCAACGAGCGGGCCACACGCTTTCTCGACCAGATCCTGCACTAGGTGACATGCAATCATGACCAATAAGCCAGACATCGCACGCATGAAGCGCGAACTTGCGGAAATCATCGCCATCCGCAGCGAAAACCCGCCGGGCGGAGAGGGGGATGTCGCCATCTATGTCGAGCGACTGCTGAAGGAGGAGGGCTTCTCGGTATCTCTCACCGAATACAAGCCGGGACGCTTCAACGTTGAAGCGAGGCTGGAGAACGGCCCAGGTCCTGTCTTCGCCTTCAATACGCATATGGACACGGTGCCTGCGGGCGATGGTTGGACCTCCGACGCGTTCACGCTACGGGAGGAGGATGGCAAGCTCTTCGGTCGCGGCGCCTGCGACTGCAAGGGGCCGCTAATCGCCATGATCGAAGCGATGCGCATGCTGGTGGCAGACCGCGCCACCTGGTCGGGCACGCTTCTCGGCGTTTTCGTCGGTGACGAGGAGATCGCAAGTGAGGGTGCCAAATATTACGCCGCGACAAAACCGAAGATCGATTTCGCGGTAGTCGGCGAGCCGACGTCCAATACGACCTATTCGGCCCATAAGGGCAGCCTTCGCCCTGTCGTGCGCGTTCATGGCGTTACCGCGCACTCAGGCACACCGCATCTTGGCGACAACGCCATCTACCGCGCCGGCCAGCTTCTGACCTTGATAGACGCCTATCACAATGAGGTCGTGCGCAAGCGGACGCATCCGCTTGTCGGCGAAGCGAGTTTGACGGTCACGCGCATTTCCGGTGGCCATGCGGACAACGTGCTTCCCGGCTCCTGCGATCTGCTGCTCGATCGACGTATGGTGCCGGGAGAAGACGAGGATGCGGTCAAGCAGGAGTTTGCAGCACTGCTGAAGGACGCTCAAGATCGTTTCGGCGTGAAAGCTGAGATCGTGGATTACAAGGCGACAACCGGTAGCGCCACGGAAACGGCCGCCGATCACCCCGTTGTTCTTGCGAGTCTGACTTCCTGCAAGGAGAATGGCACAGCCGATCCCGGCCCCTTCGGGTTCCAGGGCGGATGTGATCTCGTTCACTTTCGCGCGCTCGGAGCCCAGGGAACGGTCATCGGACCGGGCAGCCTGTCCGTTGCTCATAAGGCGGACGAATTTGTGCCGCTGGACGAATTCATCACCTGTAGCGTCATCTATCGCGATGTTGCGAGAAAGATGCTGCGGCCAAACCCATGAAAGCCTCCCTTCACAGAGCACAGCTGCGATATGGCGGCGGGCTTCTCCTTCACACAGCGTCCTCTGGCCCGGTCGACGGGCTCGACACGCTCTATCTCATGCTTGAGCATGGCCCGCACACGGGTATCGGCGAAGTCCGCATCAATATTGCATACCTCAATCGCATCAGCCCGGAGCTATGCCTTGAAAAGACCTTGAGTTTTTTGGGTGACGTTGACTGGTCGCTGGAACCGGCAGCGATGCAGGCCGAACTGGCATTGCAGAAGGGTGTCATTGCGCCGGTTCGCATGCTCGTCGATATCGCTCTCCACGATCTGATCGCGCGGGAAAGCGGCGTGACGGTCTCAACCATGCTTGGCGGCGGTGCCGCTTCGGTCGTGCGTTATCACACCAACCAGACCCTGTTCATATCCTCGACCGAACGGTTTTTGGCGCAGGCCGACGCCTATGTCGCGCGCGGTTTTTGCGATCTGAAAGTCCGCGTCGGCGGCGGTGACTTCGCCGAGGACGTGGCACGCATTGCAGCGCTACGTCTCCGGTTTGGCGACGCCGTCAAGCTGGCGATCGACGCCAACGGGTCGTGGGGCGAGGCGGAAGCAGTTGAAAATTTGCGGGTGTTGACGCGTTTCGGGCTCTCCTATGTCGAGCAGCCGGTTGCCCTCGGTGATTGGGACATGCTGAACCGTCTCGCCGAGGCAAGCCCTCTGCCGCTGATGCTTGACGAAAGTGTCGCCACATCGGCGGATATGGACGCCATCGTGGCTGCCGGAGGCCGGCTTTGGGCACACCTCAAGCTCGTCAAACTCGGCGGTATCGCCGCCAGCTTTGCCGCAGCAAAGCGGCTTGCGGAGGCAAACATTCCCTTCATGGTCGGGCAGATGAACGAGGGCGCGGTCGCGACGGCGGCCGCACTGCATCTGAGTTGTGCGACCGGCCCCCGCTTCGCCGAACTCTATGGCGCGGATGGGCTGGAGAACGATGCTGCGAGCGGACTGGTCTACCGGGATGGCGGCGTCGAAGGCCCTGCTCACGCCGGTTTGGGTTTGGAATTCGATGCGTCGAAGGCGCATCTCGTCAAGGAGTTTGAAGCATGAACATTCCCAGCGATATCATCCAGGGACAGGAATCCGCTTTTCCGAGGGAAGAATATGCGCGCCGTCAGGCGCTCGCCCGTGAAGGGCTTGCAGCCGCTGGCCTCGACGCGCTTGTGGTCACCGGGCCGGAAAACATCTTTTATCTGACAGGGCAGCAGACACCCGGTTATTACACGTTCCAGGCGTTGATCCTGCCTGCGGATGGCGATCCGGTATTCCTGATCCGTCAGCTCGAATATTTCAACTTCATCGCCAACACCTTCATTTCGGATGCCGTCGTCTATCAGGATGGTGAGGACCCAATCGGCCTCTTGGTGAAGCTGATTGAGAACCGTGGCCTCGCCTCCAAGCGCATTGCCATCGACAAGCGTGGCTGGTTCCTGCCAATCGCCGTTTATGAGGCTCTACAGGCGCGCCTTGGCGCGATCGGAGATGGCGCCGGCGTCATCGAAAAATTTCGTGCCGTCAAGTCGCCGCTGGAAGTGGCAAAGCTCGAGAAGGCCGCAGCCTATGTGGATGAGGGCATGCGCGCAGGCCTTGCGGCCGTTGGCGTCGGCGCCACCGAGAACGATCTTGTTGCCGCAATGATGGGCTCTGCCATCGCTGCCGGTTCTGAATATCTCGGCATGGAGCCGCTTGTGTCGGTCGGCCCGCGCACCGGCGTGCCGCATGGCACCTGGCGGCGCCGGGCGATTGCGGCAGGCGATCCGGCATTTCTTGAAATGGCGGCCTGCCACGACCGTTACCACGCGGCGCTGATGCGCTCCGCCTGGATCGGCGAACCGCCCAAGGAAGCTGCCGACATGATGAAGGTCTGCCAGGAGGCGCTGCAGGTCTCGCTTGATGCCATTCGTCCGGGCGAGGCCTGCGAAGTACCGCATATCGCCTGCCAGAAGGTAATAGACCGCGCCGGCTATACCGAAAACTTCAAGAAGCGCCTGGGATACAGCGTCGGCATTTCCTTTGCGCCGGATTGGGGCGAGGGGGCAATCCTCAGTCTCAATGCCGGTGTTAAAACCGAGCTGCAACCTGGCATGACCTTCCACCTGCCGCCGGCGCTTCGCATCTATGGCCGGTTCACGGTGGGCGTCAGCGAAACGATCGTCATCACCGAGACAGGTTATCGCGCGCTCGGCACAATCGATCGCGATCTGCTGATCGTCTGAAGCAAAGAGATTGAACGGAGCTGAAGATGGGTCTGATCCTTGTCCAACATGACACCGACAGTCCTGCTCTTTACGGAGCGGTGGCTGCAGCGGTTGCCGTGAGCCGCAATTGTGGCTTCATGCACATCGCAGCCCATTTCGATACCGCCTGCCATGCGGATGCAGAACAGCACGTGGTGGCAACAGGTGGGCTTGCGGCAAGCGGTCTTTGCTGGTTCGAGCGGCTGTCGGGAAAGCCGGTCTCGCCGCCCGCGACGGTTGGAGAGGTACTCGATGCGGCTCGCCTCGCAGACGTTGTTGTCCCGGTTCATCCAGCTTTTATGGCCCAGCCAGATGCCGCAAGGATGCTTGCGGAAAGCGCAAATGAAGTGATCAACGTTGTCGAGCGTGAGGATCATTTCATCGACGGGGAGACCGACGTCGTGCTTGCCTGGCGCGATCGCTTCGGTCGCGTCGATCTGAAACAGGCCGAGGCCGCGCACGCCGCCGCAGTGAAGATCGCATTGGTGGGCGCCGAAAGTGATCATTTCGGCGTCTATCCGGCGGCATTGGCAAGCCTTGCCGACGCGGCGGACAGTCTTTCTGCTGCTGTCGATATAGACTTCATCGATCCGGTCGATTTCCGGGACGCCGATGCCGGCAAGACGCTTCAACCCTATGCCGGTATTCTTCTACCGGGTGGATCGGACATGAAAAATGTGGCCGGACAGACAGCGGTGGCGGCATTTGCACTCGACAACGCCGTCCCGATCGTCGGCCTCTGCCTCGGTATGCAGACCATGGCAACCGCCGTGGCCTGGAAGGCATTCGGCCGGGAAAATGCCAATCTCGCTGAGGCTGATCCCGATGCCGATATCAAGACGTTCCGCGCCATGGCTGGAGAGAAAACAGCCGATGGCGGCCTGCTGCCCGAACACCGCACGGGCGATCAGATGACACAGCCGATGCCGGGAACGCGGCTGGCGGCGCTGATCGGTGCGGATACGTCCATTCGGTGCAATCACCGTTTCCGGCTCAATCCGGAACTGGTGGAAGCGATGCAAATGCGCGGGTTGCGGGTGGCCGCCCGAGGCGTAGATGGCGCTGTCGTCGATGCAATTGAGGTGATCGACCATCCGTTCTATATCGGGATGCAGGGCCACCCCGAATTATCGTCCCGCACCGGCGCTCCCCATCCCTTGATCGTCGCCTTTCTTCAGGCGGCGCTTATCAGACAGTCACCGGCAGTCTAATCGTCGTTACTCAACCAAAAAAGACAGGAAACACTCATGCGCTCTCTTTTCCATCTCGCTTATCACGTCAACGATCTCGATGAGACCCGCCGTTTCTACGGCGACGTTCTGGGCTGCCAGGAAGGGCGCAGCACGGAGACATGGGTGGATTTCGACTTTTTCGGTCATCAGATTTCCATGCATCTCGGCAAGCCGTTTGAAACGACGCGCACCGGCAAGGTCGGAAATCACATGGTGATGATGCCGCATCTCGGCGTTGTGCTTGAGCTTGATGCCTGGCTGGCGCTTGCCAAACGCCTCGAGGATGCCGGCGTTGCCTTCGACATACCGCCGGTGGTGCGCTTTGAAGGTGAGCCCGGCGAGCAGCGCACGATGTTCTTCTTCGATCCAAGCGGAAATCCGATAGAAGTCAAAGGGTTCAAGGACTTCGACAGCGTTTTTGCCCACTAGGTTTATTGTCAGAAGAAGAGGAGTCCGCCCGATGATCGCGCTTGTGACGCGTATGACCGCTGACGTGGAACAGCTCTGGCTGGCTGCACTTTCACAAAATCTGCCGGGTGAAACGATTGTCCCGTTTCGGCAGCTCGATGAGGATGCACGGCAGAAGGTCGACATCGCAATCGTCGCCGATCCCGACCCAGCCGATATTGCACAGCTGCCGGGGTTGAAGTGGATTCACAGCGTCTGGGCCGGCGTCGAACGCCTGGTCGGCGAACTTGGCGAAAGCCGGTTGCCGATCGTGCGCCTCGTTGATCCGCAGCTCAGTCGCACAATGGCTGAAGCCGTGCTGGCTTGGACCTATTATCTGTTCCGTGACATGCCAGCCTATGCGAAGTTCCAGCGTGAGCATGTCTGGCACCAGCTCGCCTATCGCCGGCCTGAGCAGGTTACAATAGGCCTCCTGGGTCTAGGTGCGCTCGGAGCAGCCTCCGCGTCACGCCTGAAAGAGGCGGGGTTCAGCGTGATCGGCTGGAGCCGCTCGGCAAAGTCGCTTTCCGGTGTCGAGACCTTCCATGGGGAAGAGGGGCTGAATCGCCTTCTGAGCCGTACGGACATCCTTGTCTGCCTGCTGCCGCTCACCAGCGAAACGAAGGGATTGTTGAACCGTGACCGGCTTTCCAAATTGCCTGGGGATGCCTCCCTGATCAATTTCGCCCGTGGTCCGGTCGTCGTTGATGGAGACCTGATCGAGGCGCTTGATTCCTGCGCCCTGAAACATGCGGTTCTCGATGTTTTCGATATCGAGCCGCTGCCTGCCGACAACGCCTTGTGGGATCATCCCGGCATTACGGTTTTGCCGCACATCTCTGCGCCGACAGACCGGGAGACTGCAGCCGCCATCGTCGCTGGCAATATCCTGACCTATCGCAGCACGGGCGCACTTCCAACCACCGTCGATCTGGAGCGTGGCTATTGAACTTGGCCGCGCCACATCCCGATAATCAAACGTATCTTCTTTTGGAACGGAATGAACATGACCTCCCCTGAACGTACCGTCTATGTGGACGGACATTATTGCCTCGAATCTGAAGGCAAGGTTTCGATCTTCGACCGTGGTTACCTCTTTGCCGACGCCATCTATGAAGTGACCTGCGTTATCGGCGGCAAGCTTGTCGATTTCGACGGCCACATGGCTCGGCTTGCACGATCGCTGAAGGAACTGGACATGCCTGCGCCAATGAGCCCACAGGAATTGCTGGCCATCCATCGCAAGCTGGTCATCGATAACAACGTTGATGAGGGACTGATCTACATGCAGATCTCGCGCGGCGTCGCAGATCGCGATTTCAATTTCCCACCAAAAGACACGCGGCCGGTGGTGGTGATGTTCACCCAGTCCCGCCCGGTTCTGGAGAGCCCGCTTGCCAAGCGTGGCCTCAAGGTCATCACTCTCCCCGATATCCGTTGGGGCCGCCGTGACATCAAGACCGTGCAGCTTCTCTATCCTTCGATGGCGAAGAACGCCGCCCATGAAGCGGGCGCTGACGATGCCTGGCTCGTGCAGGACGGGTTCGTAACGGAAGCATCTTCTGCCAATGCCTACATCGTTACCGCAGACGACATGATCGTGACGCGCGCATTGTCCTCAGACATCCTGCACGGCATCACCCGCGCAGCCGTTCTTGGATTTGCCCAAGAAGCGGGCTACGCGTTGGAAGAGCGCCCGTTTACCGTCGCAGAAGCGCTCCAAGCGAAAGAGGCCTTCATCACCTCAGCCACTTCCTTTGTCACCTCGGTTCTTTCGATTGACGGTGAAACGATTGGCGATGGCGCAATCGGCCCGGTCAGCAGCCGGCTTCGCGAAATCTATCTTGAAAAAGCGGTTGGTGCTCGCATCTAATTCTAGTTTCTGCTCACTTTTTCCGGAGTTGCGGAGAGGGGCAGGCAACTTCTCCGAAAAGCGGGGCTTACCAGTCAATCGAAAACCAAGGGCGGCGGGCTAAGCGCAATGATGAATTGCGCCGTCGTTCACGCGCTGAAAAATGGCATTAAAGAGTGTCAATGCGCTAATATTCGATGCTTGAACACAGGTTATCCTAGGCCACTGACTGCAGGAGACTTCGCGTCTTTAAATTCAGGTCTCTCAGATGTGCCAGCGGAGCTCCATCCCCAACAAGCGGAACCTCCACTGATATCGCGGCCTTACCGTCGAGCTTCATAATCATGTCCTTGAGGGCAAGGATGCCGTCGCCCGGAGCAAGCCGTCCTGCTCGTGCTTCATTCACCATATCCTCGGGCCTTGAGGGGGCAGGGCCTGTCACGTCGCAGAGCTGCAGGTGATGCACGATGTCCGTATCGATTTCACTGATGCTCCCACCGTTTCGGAAAAAGTGGATGGCATCCACCAAAGAACCTGCATTGCCCTGCTTGCAGGCTTTCACCAGTTCGGCGCTTCGTGCATATGTATTGATGGTGCGCCAGCCCATATTCTCGATATCGACCGCCATGTCGTAGCGTGCGGCAAGCTGGCAAATTGCGACGAGGTTGCCAATCAAGCGTTGATGGTCGTTATCGTCTCCACAGGCGCTCAAACGCTTGGCTCCGATATCGGCCGCAGCAGCGACAATATGTTCAACTGATGCCGCGTTAAAATCGGGTCCAAGAATAAAGAATTCGATATCGAAGACTTTAATGCCTTCGCCGTCGAGTACGGACCGAAATTCCGATGCGGCCTGACTTCCTTGAGGCAATTCGTAAAATGGCGCGCCGGGAAAGGCGGGGTGAAGGCGGAGCCCGACCGAGTTGAAACCGGCGGCGGCTGCCTGCTTCGCGAACTGCGCGGGCGGCAGTTGGATCGCGGAAAAGTGCGCTACACCGATTGGAACGTCTTTTAAGTTCGATACATCTTTCATCGCACGACCCCCATCCGCTCGAGATGCCCTAGCAGGTTGGTGCCGGTGCGATGGATGTGCTGGCGGAGTTTTTCTGTGGCGTAGTCCAGGTCTCTCGCGACCGCGCCCTGCGCGATCTCGCTATGTTCCTGACTAACGTTTCTATCGCCCGACGTCTGCGTCAGGAATATTCTGCGGTAGCGGTCGTTAAGGTTGAGGAGCGTCTTGCAGAATTGCAGCAAAAGCGGCTTTCCGCATCCTGAAATCAAGGTTAGGTGAAAGTCGCGATGGATCGCCTCCCAGTGCTCCAAAGTCTCTGGTCTGCTGGCATCCCTTTCTGCGCGGTTGAGCTTGTGGAGCACACGCATGACACTGCCTTCCCACTCCGCATCACCGATCCGGATGGATTCTCTCAGAGCGAAGACCTCGAGCTCTTCGCGTAGGGTGGTGATCTCCTCGAGGTTGGTCAGCGAAACCGGCGAGACGCGATAACCGCGATTATCCTCGAACTCAACGAGACCATCGGAGATCAGCCGGGCAAGAGCTTCGCGCAGAGGGCTG
Source organism: Agrobacterium sp. NPDC058088 (assembly GCF_042885035.1). NCBI lineage: Bacteria > Pseudomonadati > Pseudomonadota > Alphaproteobacteria > Hyphomicrobiales > Rhizobiaceae > Agrobacterium > Agrobacterium sp. NPDC058088. The sequence continues at coordinate 28,614 of NZ_JBHVSU010000017.1, forward strand.
AGGCTGACGTTGAAAGACTGCCGGGCCTTGTCGAGATTGATCTTGCTGCCAGCTTCAAGTTCGCCCGAAATGATTGCTTCCCGCAGTCGGAAGGCCAACTGGCTGCCGATCGTGTTTTTGCCGTCATCGGAAAAACCAACGTTTCCAGCCTGCTCGTTCAACAAATTTGGGGCCTCAGCCTGCGTCATGGAACCTCCGAAGCGCGCGTGTCTGCCATCGTTGACGATTACGATAAACGATTATTTTGTCAACGATGATCGATGCCTTCTCAGAAATCATCGGAGACCTCGAAAAATATTAGCCATCTATGCCGAAGAATCCTCGACCTGAAGAGGTTATCCGACTTTTACAAGAGGCTTTTGTGTTGGAGCCGTCCAAGACGCCTTGACTAATAATCGATTATTTTGCATCGATGTTGGTGTGGAGGTGATCAATGGTAATCAAGACTGAAAGCGATGTAACGCCTGCTGTGCTTGCCGTAATGGGGCAGACATCCGATCCCAGGGCGAGGGAGATCCTGACCGCGCTGGTGAAGCATCTTCATGCTTTTGTGCGCGAGGTTCGTTTGACCGAAGTCGAATTTCGCGAGGCGACTGCCATACTGAACGAGATCGGCCAGCTGCAGACGGACAGCCACAACGAGTTCGTTTTGATGTCCGGTTCGCTCGGAGTGTCATCTCTCGTCTGTCTTCTCAATAACGGTGACAGCGGGCAGACCGAGACCTCGCAATCGCTACTTGGCCCGTTCTGGCGACTTAATTCTCCCCGGGTCGAGAATGGCGGGACCATCATCCGATCCGATACTCCCGGTACGCCTCTTTTCGTCAGGGCCCGCGTCATCGACCGTGATGGTCATCCTGTTTCAGGCGCCGAGGTCGATGTCTGGCATGCGTCTCCGGTTGGTCTCTATGAGAACCAGGACCCCGATCAGGCGGAGATGAATCTCCGCGGCAAGTTCACGACCGATGAAGAAGGACGGTTCTGGTTCAGGACCGTTAAGATGGTCGGTTATCCGATCCCGGTGAACGGCGTCGTGGGGCGTCTTCTCAAGGCTCAGGGTCGGCATCCCTATCGTCCGGCGCATCTGCACGCGCTGATTTTCAAGCACGGTTACAAAACGCTGATCTCGCAGGTCTTTGATCCGAGCGATCCTCATATCGAGTCCGATGTGCAATTCGGTGTGACCGCGGCGCTGACAGGTGATTTCGTCCGCCATGAAGAACCACATCCCACCGATAAGGACGTTCAGGGCCCGTGGTTCTCGCTCGACTACACCTATGTGATGGAGCCGGGCGAAGCCGTCTTGCCGCGTCCCCCGATCAAATAAGTTATTACGGAGCCCAACCATGATTACCGAGGAACTGCGCCAAGCCGCGGCAGATGCCATATTAAAGGCAGAGACAGATCGAAAGCCGATCGTCCAGCCGAGCAAAACCTATCCTGACCTCGACCTGGAGGATGCCTACCGCATCCAAGCGCTCTGGGCGCAGTCGCGTGTCTCTCGCGGCGCTCGCATCATCGGACATAAGATCGGCCTGACGTCGCGCGCCATGCAGATGGCGTCGAAGATGACCGAACCCGACTATGGCGTCATCCTGGACGATGCGCTCTACAACGACGGCGCGCAAATCAAGTCCGACCTGTTCATCAAGCCGCGTCTCGAGGTCGAGCTGGCATTCATCATGGGCGAGGACCTCAAGGGCGCTGGCACCCGGATCTACGACGTGATGCGGGCGACGGAGTTTATCGTACCGGCCCTCGAGATCATAGACTATCGAACCGAGGTTCCGCGTGCCATTACCGATACGATCGCTGACAATGCCGCCTTCGGAGCAATCGTCGTCGGCGGGCGCGTTATCCGGCCCATGGATATTGACATCCGCTGGGTTGGGGCAACGCTTTCAAAAAACGGAATCATTGAAGAGTCGGGCGTTTCGGCGGCTATCATGGGTCACCCTGCTGCTGGCGTCGCCTGGCTGGTCAACAAATTGCATGCCGTTGGCGGTGGCTTGAAGAAGGGGCAAATCGTCCTTGCGGGTTCGTTTACCCGGCCGGTGGATATCCTGAAGGGCGATGTCATCCAGGCTGACTATGGTCCTATTGGCTCAATCGGTGTTTCTTTCGTGTGAGGTTGAAAAATGGAACTTCCCGTCAATCAGTTTAAAGCGAAGCTGCGCGCCGGCAAAAGCCAGATCGGACTATGGTGCGGGCTTCCAGGAAGCTACGCGGCAGAGATCGTCGCGCCGGCTGGTTTCGACTGGCTTCTCTTCGATACAGAGCATTCCCCCAGCGACGTACTCACGGTACTCCCTCAGTTGCAGGCAGTAGCGCCCTATCAGGTATCGCCAGTCGTGCGGCCGGCGGTCAACGATCCGGTTTTGATCAAGCGTTTTCTCGATATCGGTGTCCAGACGCTTCTAATCCCCTATGTTCAGAATGCCGAAGAAGCCAAAGCCGCTGTGGCGGCAACCCGATATCCTCCCGAGGGTATTCGCGGCGTCTCGGCTCTGACACGCGCCACGCGCTTTGGTCGGGTTGCGAACTACGCACGAAACGCAGCGCAGGAGCTGTGTGTTCTTGTTCAGGTTGAAACGCGCGAAGCGATGGCGCACGTCGAAGCCATCGCGTCGGTCGAAGGGGTTGATGGTGTCTTCATCGGCCCGGCTGATCTAGCGGCGAGCTTTGGATATCCGGGCCAGCCTGGTCACCCCGAAGTGGTCGAAGCGATCGAGAAAATGATCGGTCAATTAAAGCGCCTCGGTGTTCCCGCTGGGATACTCACGCCTGATGAGACCTTTGCATCACGGTGCATCGAACTTGGAACACTATTCACCGCTGTTGGTATCGACGTCGCTCTGCTGGCGCGGGGTGCAGAGAAGCTGGCCAGCCGGTTTTCGAAAGCGACGTGAAGATGTCGCGTCGTCCGATCGATATCGGTGAGATCGCGCCGACGGGATCGATCCGCGCGGCGGTGAACATTGCGAATGCTGCGCTCGTTCGCGTGGACGAGAGAACCGGCGCGCTGATTGGTCCCAGTATCGATCTTGCAAACTCACTGGCGGCAGAGCTTGGCTGCCAGCTTGCACTCAGACCATACCCATCGGCTGCCGCGATACTGGCGGCAGCCGACCAGGATGATTGGGATATTGCCTTCATTGCGGCCGACCCATCGCGCACGGACCGCTTTGAATTCTCGCCGCCGTACGCGTTTGTCACCGCAACCTATCTTGTTCCAGAACAGTCGCATATTTATGCGGTCGCGGAAGTCGATATTCCCGGCTGCCGCATCTCGGCGGCACGGGAAGCAGCATATACCAAGCAGCTTGAAAAGCTCCTTAAGCATGCCGCGATCGTTTATGCGGACAGCCCAGCCGCAGCGATCGAACTCCTGAAAAATGGGACATGCGATGCTGCCGCGGGGTTGAAGGATTCCCTCCAGGTCGCCGCAGCGCAAAGTGAGCGTTTACGCATGTTGGAGGACACGTTCCTCGAAATTCCGCAAACTATTGCCATGCGGAAGGGCGCGAAAGCTGCACTGTTCGTGTCAGAATTTGTGAGCGAGTATGTCAAAGCTCTCTCGTCCGATTGCCTTCATGGAAGGGATTGTGACGGCAGTTAACCTTAGACTTTGCCGTTCTTCCTACGGCTTCGGGAGCAGATCAGACTGACCGCAACCGTATAGCCGCGCTCCGTGATCAGACGCACCGCGTCACGCTCATATTCTTCGCTGAAATTCGATTTGCTCACGATGCTCATCTTGCCTCAAAACCAGGATAGGAAGCGTCTTCAAATCTAAGGCCATTCAGCCTTTTATCGAGTGAATGAAACCAAATCAGTATCTTCTTCGTATCTAGGCCGGGCCTTGCTGGGCGCTAACGGAGAAGACGGCCTGATGGAGCTTGAAAGAGACGATAGGCGGACGGGCGTGGCCGTAACAGATGACCTGACGAAGGCGACCCTGACCGTTGCCTGGGTTATCATCCTGAACAAGCCGTTTTATCCGCTCTACGTCTGGTATCTCGTTGATGCCGGTGCCGCTAAGGCATCGCTCGTTACGCTGCTTTCGGTGCCATTTTTCCTTGGAATTCCGCTTTTGGCAAAGAAATCCCATCTGGCTGCGCGCCTGGCGCTTCCTGTCGTGGGGACGCTTGATACACTGTTTGAAACGGCGATATTCGGCCACCCGTCCGGCACCGAATTTTTCTTTGCGGCCTGCATCATGCTGGCGACCGTCTCGTTCTTTGCTGACGAGAAACCCTGGCAATACGCGACGGCAATTCTCGTCTTTATCGCGTTCGTTTGCTCGCGCACGTTTCTGGGCGCGGCGCTGCAATCCTGGTCGGCAGATGACCTTGCAACGCTTCTCAATCTGAATGCGTTCTCTGCCGCCAGCCTCATGGCCTTTATCGCGCTTCGATATGCCGGCTTATCAAGGCGAACTGAACCCTGAACCCGATTGATCGATAGGAGGAGTTTATGCAGAAAAATCGTAAGCGCATCATCGGCACACTGACATTCTCGCTGTTTCTATTAACGGGCTCGCTCGCCGCGGCGGGCCCAAAGCCCGTTGCCATTGATGCCGATCACTATCGGGGCACATGGCTGGAAATCGGCCGCATGCCGATGCTTCTGACGGACGGATGCGTCGCCGGCTATTCCACCTACCGGCAGGGTAAATCGGCGGATGAAGTGCTGGTCGAAGATGGCTGCCGCGAAGGCACGCCGCAGGGCAAGTTGAAGACCATCAACGGCGTTGGAAAGATCGAGGACTTTGCGTCTACCAAGGCGAAGATGCGGGTTCGTTACCCGCTTCTGATCACGTTCAATTACTGGGTGCTCTACAAATCGCCTGACAAGTCCTGGTTCATCAGTGCCAATCCATCCACTGACGATGTCTGGGTTTATGCCCGCAACGTTCCTTCCAAGGCGAAGCTCGAAAGGATGATGATGAAAGTGCGTGAGCTGGGCTATGATGTCAAAAAGCTCGAATTTCCCGCCCAGAAATAGCCACTGACGGAGCGTGCCGATGAAGTCCCTTGAAAACGGCTATCGAGCCATCGTCATCGGTGCGTCCGGCGGTATTGGCGCAGCACTGCTTGCGCGCCTCGATGCCGATCCCCGGTGCGCGCTCGCCCTGCCTCTGTCTCGCAGCCGCGACGGTCTCGACATCACCGATGAGCAGACGGTGCGTGAAGCCGCTGCCCGTCTGGAGGACCAGCGCGGTTCATTCGATCTGATCTTCAACGCAACGGGTGCTTTGGTGATCGAAGGTGCCGGGCCGGAAAAGTCGATAAGGGCGATCGACGCCGATCACATGGCGAAACAATTTTCGGTCAATGCAATAGGGCCTGCACTGCTACTGAAATATTTTTCTCCGCTTTTGCGACGGGATAAGCGAAGCGTCTTTGCCTCTCTGTCTGCGCGTGTTGGCTCGATTGGCGATAACCGGCTGGGCGGGTGGATCTCCTATCGTGCCGCGAAGGCCGCTCAAAATCAGATCATTCGAACCGCCGCGATAGAAATTGCCCGCACTAACCCTCAAGCCATCATCGTCGCGCTGCATCCCGGGACAGTCGATACGAAACTGTCTCATCCTTTTTCTAAGGGCAGAGACCGGTTCACCCCCGATCAATCGGCTGTGCGCCTTTTGGAAACGATCGACGGTCTCGACCAGAGCCAGACAGGTCAATTTTTTGCCTATGATGGCTCAACTATAGAATGGTGAGTTCTGGGGTACATAGTCCTGCCGCTTGCACCAGCAACGCGACGAGACGACACGACGGTAAGTTTGGAATAGGACGACTTTCTGCCTTGCAGCCTAGTGAACTCGGCCTTTTTCCTAACTTGCAAATTTATTACCGCTGGTGCCTCAGCTACGTGACCCCTGAGGTAAACCTTTAGGATGCGAATCCCTGTTCACACGCCGTGAATAGACCTGCGATACGTCCGCTTGACAGTGCAATTTGCAGGTTACCGGTTGATATCTATTGAAGAGCAGGGCTCGGCGCAGGTGTGTTTCAGGGTCCAACGGACTGTCGGGCGTAAGATGCATTTGTCAGCGTGACATCCGCTTCGCGCGTTGTCACAAACCGCGGCTGTACTAAGCTCCTTCGCTGGGTCGACAGCTATTCCCAACCACGAGCTCCAATCCCAAAAATCACAGCCGGTAATTGAGATTGAACGCCATGCATGGTTCCATGCCGGACGCGTAGCTGATTCCTCCCCGTCGAAGCCAAATTACGATCCGAGAGGCCCATGTCGATTTCAGATACGATTTTTCGCCCTTTCGAAATGCTGATACGGCCGCTCGACATTCCCTTTCGGCCACTGCCGTCGAAAGGCCCTGTCGCGGTGCTACTGCATTTCATCGGGATGTTTCGGGGCGTCCTTATTGCTCTTGCCCTGTCGTCCATGGCGGTTGAGGCTATCAACCTGTCGATCATCTGGGGACTGTCCGTTATCGTCGATGGCGTGACGGCGCAGGGAGCAGACGCTTTTCTGCGCAATGAGTGGCCACTGCTGACCGTGCTTGGGCTGTTGATTTTCCCAGCGATGCCGATAGCGTCGTTTCTTCTCAACACACTCACCTCGCACACGCTTGGCATCGCGATGCCGGCGGCCATCCAGTGGCAGGGTCACAAGGCGGTGGAGCGGCAGGATCTGGCGTTTTTCCATGAGCTTTATGCGGGGCAGGTCGCCTCGCGTCTTTCGCAGGTCTCGTCGGCCGTTCAGCAGCAGATCATCAATGCATTCCAGACAGGACCGCGTTTCCTGCTGCAAATGATCGGCTCTCTTGCGCTTCTTGCCGCCTTGTCCTGGCAGCTGGCGCTGCCGGTGTTCATCTGGATCGTGCTCAATGTCGTTCTCGCCGTTAAACTTGCCCCGGTCTTCACGGAGCGGTCACGGCGCTCGGCGAAACAAAAGAGCCTTGTCTCGGGGGCGATCACCGATCTTTACAGCAACATGCAGATGATCAAGCAATTTGCAGCCGAAGACAGCGAGGCGGGCGCAATTCGCCGCATTCTGAACAAGGCGGTGCAGACGCAGCACAGGGAGCAGCGTGTCTACCGCGCGTCCGAGCTGGTCGTGGTTGCGCTTAACATGGCGTTGTGGCTGGCGATCCTGTCTGTGGGGTTTTCCGGTCTGGTGAAGGGGTTCATCACGGTCGGAGAATTCGTCGGCGCGGTCTATATATTGCAGCGGCTGTCCGGGCACACATTCACCTTCCTGCAGATGGGCCAGCAGATATTTCAGGCGATCGGCACGATCAAGGACGCCATGCCTGTCATGACGACGCCGCCGACGATTACGGACAGATCCGACGCGGCGGAAATGAGCGTCTCGCATGGGAACATCGATTTCGACCACATCCGCTTTGCTTACAAGTCAGGCAGACCGGTGATAGATGATCTGTCGCTGACCGTGCGCGCCGGGGAGAAAGTCGGTCTTGTGGGTCTGTCGGGTGCGGGAAAAACGACGTTGGTCAATTTGCTTCTGCGCTTCTACGACATTCAGAGCGGAGCTATCCGCATCGACGGTCAGGATATTCGCGAGGTCACGCAGATGAGCCTGCGCCGCAATATCGGGGTGATTGCCCAGGAAGTGGCGCTGCTGCACCGGTCGGTAGGCGACAACATACGCTACGGTCGACCGGATGCGACGCAGGAGGAGGTGCAGCAGGTGGCGAAAGTGGCGAAGGCCGACGCCTTTATCGGCGATCTCGCCGACAGCGAAGGACGAAAAGGGTATCAGGCCTTTGTTGGAGACCGCGGCATCAAGCTTTCTGGCGGACAGCGACAACGGGTCGCCATTGCGCGGGTGCTGTTGAAAGACGCGCCTATCCTCATCCTCGACGAAGCCACCTCCGCGCTTGATAGCGAGTCCGAAGCCGCCATTCAGGAAAAGCTCAATCTGGTGATGGAGGGCAAGACGGTGATCGCCATCGCGCACCGCCTGTCGACCATTGCACGGATGGATCGCATCATCGTGTTGGATCATGGCCGGATTGTCGAAGAGGGAAGGCCAGAGGACTTGGTCGAGCAGGATGGATTGTTTGCGCGGCTCTGGAAACGCCAGATTGGCGGCTTCATTCCAGAAGATGAGGGAGTGACGTCGGAGGCGGTGGTGGACCGAAGCTGAGAGCCGAAAGCTTTATCATTTGCAAAGAGGTCACGATGAAAACCGACTGGAATTCGATCAGAGGCATGCTGAATGCAGCAATCGACGCCTGCGAACGCATTGAGGCGTTACGGTATGCCGAGACTGACCGGGAGGCCACGATCAATATCGGCGGACAAAAGGTCAGCCTCCATGATTTTCTGGTGACCGCGTGGACATACCCGGAGAAGCTCCGTTACCAGATCATACGCGAACGCCACGACATCGGCGTCGATCTCCCATACGTGCCGGAGGCAGCGCGCATTCTGTTGGCAATGTCCCAAGCTGCAATTGAATTGGTGGATGCTGGTGAAGTGACCCCGGCCAAACAAGATATCCAGCAGATGATCAAATGGTTTGATGAGGACTTGGTGCGTGGGAATGAAAGTGCCGTCGCTACTCAACGATAAGCAAGGTTGCAATGGACTGGGTGGCGTAAGTGAAGGAGAGGCGGGATTGCCGGATTGCTGCTCGAGATCGTTGCAGCGGAGCCTTTGAGTGGCAAGCACCTTGCGACACTTCGCGAGTATCTTACCCTTGCTCCAGAACAGTTTGCAGCGCTGCTGAAACGGATGCAGGACAGTGATGCGGCAATAGGTCTTGTCGCGCGCGCCGCAAACCGTCACCTCGGAAAATCCGATCGCGAAGCTGCAGGCGTTCTGTCGGCAGCCCAGCGCCATACGCATTTTCTTGATTCACCGCGCATGACGGCCGTCCTCAGCCGCTCGGATTTCCGGTTTGCCGATCTCAAGCGCAGCAACATGACGGTGTTCCTCGTTCTTCCGCCCGACCGCCTCTCCACCTATTCGCGCTGGCTGCGACTGCTTGTCTCGCCACTGCAACGGAATATGGTACGCGGTGATCCAGCCTGTCCTGAAGGGAACGCGCTCCCCATAGCGCCGAAGTGATCGGCAGGACGGGCGTGCGTCTTACTGTGAAGGAATAAAAGTGGAGGCGTGCTGCGTGTTTTCAACGACAACGACCATGAAAGCGTCCGCTGTATCGTTGGCGCGGCCCGGATCGGGATGGGCGAAACAGGCCGGAGCTGCTCTATTCACGGTTCTCTCGTGCTAGGCGAGACAGCCGATATTTTTAGGATCCCATATGATCCGTGTTAAGACATAGCGGGCTCTGGATCGATTGCGTATCTCATGGACTATGCCGTAAGCTCGCACATGAGCTGTGGGCCTCCTGGCGTTTGTGACACCCCGGGCATGATACTTTTTGGGCCGATGATCTAGCTGGGAATACCTGCGGCGTGTGTCGTAACAGGTGTTTTGACGCTAAAAATCTGGATCGATCTCCGCTCTACGAGGCGATGGCGACCTGGGATCCGAACGGAAAGGCGCAACGAACGGTTGGCGCACTGTCGTTAAAACCATGGGCGGAGCCTTGCAGATTAAGCATATCCTTGAGAGCTAATTGACAAAGTGAGTGGAAATCTCGATTGATCTCCACGTTTCATGGGAACGAGCAACGTTTTTCTAGCTCAAATACTTTCCCGAATATTGGCTACTCGTATTCTATTTATTTCATCAAGCATGCCGCTTCCAGCTATCTGGAGCGGCTTTTGATAGAGGCAAGCTAATGTTCTCATTGAGAAAAATCTAATGTAGAACCATTGGCGCGGATGTTCTCACATAGTTCGCCCGTTGTTCAGTGACAGTTATGAGGCCGACAATTCGCCGTGGAGGCGCCGCAACTGCTCGCCGCACTCGTCGCCTTCAGCCAGCAATGCAATGCGGGCTTGAGCGATGGACAGCAGGGGCACGCTCAGTGCCCCTTGGTCTCGCTATCTTTCTTCGCCTGATCGTAATGCCACTTGATCGCATAATACATGCCTATGCCGAGCACTATGATCTTGGCCGGGAAAAAGACGAAAGGAAACCAATCTACCCAAGAACCATCAGACATTTCGAGCGTTTCCATTCGGCTGTTTGGAATTGGCTATCTTCAAGGATAGCACTCGCTTGAAATGCTCCTTCAACAGCTCCATTACAAGATCGTCAGGCATGGTCTTTTTGACGCAGCCTGCGACAGTTCGCCCCCATGGCCATGGCCCGCACTTTTTCGGTGCGGAAGGCTGTTTGTGTTCTTGGTGACCACCGGAGCAGTCTCGCTTTAAAGATCGGGGATGTTCAATTTTCATTCTGTCCGAATGAACGGCGCGATCTCAGGCAAGCTGACGTTCGATCGCAGCCTTGTCGATGACCGACCAGACCCTGCGGATTTTTCTGTGCTCGAATTCGTAGAACACATGCTCGCAGAATTGAACGCGCCGGCCATTGACCGGAAGGTCCATGAAAGTGGATTTGGGGGTGCAATCGAACGAAAGACGGGCGGCAATCCGCGTCTCGTCGCTGACAAGGATATCTGCTTCAAATCGCAGGTTGGGAATGTCGGCAAAGTCCTTGACCAGCATGTCGCGATATCCTGCCAGGCCGAACGGTCGGCCGTTGTGTTCGACATTGTCGTCGACGAAGGTACGGAGGTCATCGAGGGCCTGGTGGTTAAGGCAGTCGAGTTAAGCGAGATAGATGTCGTTGAGTGTTTGCAAGTTGTCCTCCTCTACCGGCATGGTTTGTTCTGCCCGCAGTTCTGGAGTTACCGGAGCAAGATGGTGCAGGTCAAACTGCGATGAGCTCGCACCTGCCATTATCTAGCCGGTAAAATCCATCCTGCGGAACGGGCAGTTCGAGCATCTCCCGCTTTGAAAGTCCGAGAAACACGCCGCGAAGGATCCGCCCGAACAGACCATGGGAAATGGCGATTGTCGGATGGCGGATATCCGAGATCCATGAGGTCGCGCGCTTGCAGGCGTCATCAAAACTCTCTCCATCTGGCGCCCTGAAATACCAATCGAACGCGTTGGACCCGTCAAGATGGCCGGGAAACTCGTTGTCGATCTCAAATCGCGTCATCCCGAGTGCTGGAAGAAACCGGCGGTCGTCCTGCTGTGGTTATTACCGTCGACGATGGCGGGACGTCGTTCGGTACCGTATCCTCTTTCGAGGAGATCAGGGAACTGGCGCCGCGGATTGGCGCTGATGCTGCGGAAAGCGCACGTCTCGAGTTGCTGAGGCTGAGACGGAGATGGAATGCGGCCGACCGTCGTATCGGCTACAGCGCAAGCCTTGCGAAGGCGCAGGATCTTGCCCGGTTCGAGGGCATTGCCGGGCGTGTCCTGATTTCGCTGCAGCCCTATTACATCCACGATATCGCCGCCAAGCTTCATTGCATGCTGGTGATGTATGATCCGGAGCTACGCAAGCAAGAGACCCCCTGGCCGGAACTGCGCCGCATGCTGCGTGAACTGATCCAGCCTTACTGGTCTGTGATTGAGCCGCAGTCGCGTATCCGCCTGCTGCGGCCGAAGACGCGCGAAACACCGTTTCATGAGGAAAGGGGCAGGATCGCCGTGTAAGCGGCGTGAAGGGCTCGGTAGGGCGCGGCAACGGTCTTTGGTGAACAGGATCGTTGCCAGGCCTTCGGCGCCCTTCGACGGCGAGACAGAAGCACGCCCTGTCTATGCGGCAAGGCCCGTTACCAGATAGGCGGACGCCAGAAGCAGGGTGATTATTGTGAAGAATATCAGTCCTGCCGCCAGTTCATCGAACCGGCCGTCGCGTTCATTGCGGTCCCAGTCGTAAGCCAAAGCCAACCTCCATCGTTGCTGTGAGAGAAGGGTGGTCCGGTATGGTTAATGAAGTACTAATCTGCGCGGTGGGAAAGTTGTCGGTATGATTTGGCATTTGGCCTTCCGAAGAAGGCGCCGACCGTCAACCGGCAGGTCTGACGATGCTGATGTCGGTTTTGCTGTCGAGGACGATATGCAGGTCGCGGATCATGGCGGCCGCGAGCAGAAGAGCGTTTCGCACCTCTTCATCGCTGCGCCACCCGAGCTCGATGGAGAGGGCAACGGTTTGGATTTCGAGGAGACGGTCCCGACCGGGGCCGGGTGGAATGCCGATTGTTTCGCGCATGTCACGGATCGTTGTAACGGCCCGTTCGAGCATTCGTCGCCTCTGATAACCGTTTAGGTGGTCGAGCAGGTTGGCGTCACGGATGAGCTCGGCAATGAAACTGTTGGTCAGGGTCATGGTATGAGGTTGCCGGGACAGCCGATCGGCGTCAACAGAAGTCCGGCAGCGCGGCCTTTGGACTGCGGTTTTGGGGCGTTACTGTGATGCCAGTGCATCAGGGCAGAACGCGCGGTGAACAAGATTATGCCGCGACATTGTGATACATTATGGATAAATATCATCGATTTATGTGAGATTTATAATAAATAAAATTAAACTTATTGTAGGTGCCGGTGTAGTAATTTATCTGGCAATGGAGATGAAACAATAGTCTTCTCAAACGAAGAAATAGGCCCTTTCTCCTGGCGGGGGCAATCCCACACAGATTGCCGATCAGGATGATTTGGTGCGATCAAGTGAAAAACTTACCGAGCGGGAAGTGATGCGTCGGTTTTTTGAAAACTTCCTGTACGGTAAGTCAAGAGATGGAGGTTGACGATGTTCAGGTCCGCACGCGGTTTCGGAGCCGCTATCACAGAGAAACGTAAATCTCTTGGCTGGACGCAAACCGGGCTTGCTGCCCGTTCCGGAACGGGTGAACGCTTCATCGTCGAGCTTGAATCGGGCAAGCCGAGTTGCCAGCTCGAAAAAGCCCTGATCGTCGCGCGAACCGTCGGCATTGAGATCGCCGATCTCAAGACGGTCCAGACTGTGCCAGCTGCGCCGGACGATGACCTTGGCTTTTTGCCGATATTTGGTGTTGATCGATGACAACTATTTGCCATGAGACCTTGCCTGTCGCCCATCTCACTTTTGATGGGGAATGGACGTTGGACTATGATCCGGGCTGGGAAGCACGCCGCACGGCCTTTCCGGTGTCGCTCACCATGCCGCTGCGCTCCGGGTCCGTGAGTGCTGCGAAGCTGCTGCCCTGGCTTGCCAATCTGCTTCCGGAAACACATCTTGCCGAGATCGGCCAGCGCCTCAAGGTTTCTCCACAGGACATTGTCGGTCTGCTTGGTCATATCGGACGTGACACGGGGGGGGCGCTGTCGATCGGCGAACCGCGGAAAGCGGGTGTCAACCTTTAGCCCGTGCCGGATGAGCAGGCGCTGGAGCGTATTCTCGATGAACTTCCTGCCAAACCTTTTTTGGTCGGTGAGCGCAGTGTTTTCATGTCGCTTGCGGGCGTCCAGGAGAACTGCGTGCATGCCGCGACGTGAAGGGGAAGGAGCTTTATTCGAGATGTTTTTACCGCGAAGTGCTTTTTAGGAAGCAGTTCTACGATGACATCATGTTTCGTCACGCACATGTGCCAAAGCGATAATGAACCCGTTCATTACCGCGCGCGTCGGGCCGACCGAAAAACTTGTTTACGGGCATCTTTGTCACAGACCGTACGAAACGGAACGCTGCGGGAACGCGACGCCCGTATCGCCGTTATGACCTACTGCTGTAATAGATGGCATTGGAGTACGTGCGTATGGGCAGTCGAGTTTGCATCATTGGGTCAGGTCCCACCGGTATTTTCACACTTCAGCGTCTCGTTCAGTCTCCCGCACCACTCTCCATCACCGTTTACGAAGCCGAAATGCTGGCCGGAAAGGGGACGCCCTATCTTCCGGGCGCCAACGATCCGGTAATGCTGTCCAATATCCCCAGCATTGAAATACCGTCGATGCACTTGTCGCTGGTCGACTGGCTGTCCAGCCAAAGTGACGATTATCTGAGCCGCTTCTCCATTGTGCGATCTGGAATCAATGAGCGCGAATTCTATCCACGGCTCGTTCTGGGCGATTATTTTCACACACAATTCACAGCCATTGTGACAGACGCGAGGAACCGCGGGCATGAGGTCGATGTGTGCCCAGGCCATTTTGTCAGGGATATCGTTCTCGGTATTGATCAGATCCGCGTCAGCGTCGATACGAGTGATGGCAGTTTTGACGCCATTTTCGACCATGTCGTGATGGCGACAGGCCACAACTGGCCAGATAAAACCGAGGTGAGACCCGGTTATTTTGCGTCTCCATGGCCGGCGGCAGCTCTTAAGGCTGCCTGCCACGGTCGGCTTGGTATATTGGGAACGTCTCTGAGCGGCATCGATGCCCTGTTAACCGTCGCGGTATCGTGCGGTTCATTTATCCATGATGACGCGGGAATATTGCAGTTTCACGCTGCCACCGGCCACGAGAATTTCTCGGCCGTGATGATGTCGCGCAAGGGGTTGTTGCCGGAGGCTGACTTCTACGGCCCGCTTCCATATTCAATGCCAAATGTATGCACGCAGGAGGCCGTGGATCAGGAGATTGGACGAGGACCGGTTGGTCTGCTCGACAGGGTGTTTGAACTTTTTCGCCGTGAAATCGCGACTGCTGATCCCGACTACGCCTCTGAGATAGGCTTGCACAGCCTTACCGTCGATAGTTTCGCGGGAGCTTATTATGGGCGCCGGTCAGCCACTGATCCATTCGCCTGGGCAGCAGCGAACCTTGCGGAGGTTGAGCATAATGCCCGGGAACGTTTCACGGTACCCTGGCGCTACGCCATTTTGATAACACACGAAATTATCGCGCGGGCGATCCCACATTTGGACACACAGGATCTGGGCCGGTTCAACAAGTCGTTCAAAAGTGTTTTCATTGATGACTATGCGACAGTTCCGCATTTGTCGATCAAGCGTCTTCTTGCACTACGGAATGCCGGCCGGCTCGAGATTATGCGGCTCGGCGACGATTATTCCATCGATACTGATGGCCTTTCGCGCGGGGCGAGGGTGCGTATGAGGGATGCCGAAGAGATATTCGACAGCTTTATCGATGCCACTGGCCAGACTGCCCTCTCCGCCCGGGACCTGCCTTTCCCTTCGCTGCGGCGCGGGATTGTGAAACCAGCAATGACAGTGGAGTCCGTGACTCCGTTAGCTATTGAAGAGAACGACCCAATTGTCAGAAGAACCGGTGGTATAGCGGTGGACGAACGTTACCGTCCGCTCGATACGGGCCTGCTGTCGAACCGACTTTACTGTGTGGCCATTCCCTTTCTGTTGCACAAGCATCCGTTCGTTCAGGGCATAACAAGCGCAGCGGAACTGGGCGAGACCGCTGCGGAGGCCATTTTGGAAGACCTGAGCAAAACCGCATTTCCGTCGATACTTTTAACGGCCTGACAGTAGCACACGGGAAGTGATGATGACGGAGCGCATTCGACCAATGCCGACAATCGGGAAAATCGTAGAAATATGGCGATACCCAGTGAGCTCGCTCGGCGGGGAATTATGCCATGAGGCCGACATCAGTCTGAATGGGATGACGGGAGATAGGCGTTTCGGCCTCTTTGATCCCGTGTCCGGCGTAGTCGCTGCGCCGGAAAAAGACGCTCGTTGGCGCCCGGCGCTTTTTCTTAAGAGCGCCATGGATGAGAATGGCGTTCGTATTGGGTTTCCGAACGGACGATGGCTATACCTCGAAGATTCTCAATTGCCGCAGGCGCTGTCAGCGCATTTCGGATTTGAAGTGGAGATCGGCAGCTATGTCGCGGCGGATCCTCTGGCACCCTCTGTTCCGCAGATCAGAAATCGCTATTCGGTATCGCCCCTGCATTTAGTGACTACCTCCTCGTTGTGCGAACTTCAGCGGATGACGCCACAAAGCTCTATCGACCGGCTGCGTTTTCGTCCCAACATCCTACTTGAAACGGAAGACATGTCCGGCTTTTCGGAATTTGGCTGGATCGGCGACGCCATCAGTTTCGGCGCAGTTGAGGTCACGGTAACGGAAACGACAAAACGCTGTGGCATGACACTTATCGCGCAGCCGGAGCTGAAGGAGCAGCCTGAAATCCTGCGAACGATGCTGAGAAACACCAGTCGCGCGCTTGGCATTTATTGTGAGCCCAGGACAACAGGCCGTATTAAGATCGGCAGTACTGGGAAAAAACACGTCGGGTAGCCAGTTGTCTGCGGTGAGATGCGTCACAGCTTGCGCAGAGGTTATTTAAGTGTCCCTCTCGGCAGGTATGCCAAAGCGCGTGCCGACCAACGCAACAATTAAGACTGCTTACTATTGAGGGCTTGAGAGATGTAGTCTCTTTCCCGATGAAGGTAGGTGGTATTTCGTGTTCCCCGCTGCTGCGCAAAAAGGGATAAGAATCGTGAAGAATGCTATCAGCTTAGCCGTCTTTTTTGCTTTGACCGTATCATCGTCATCAAGTCAGGCGAAGGAGCCGAAATTCTCGACTCGTTTGATTATTTCCGTTGATGAGCCGCTGAATAAAGAAGGTGGGGCGGTAATCATATCTGGTCGAAAGGTGTCTGATGATGAATGGCGCGCCCTAGCTGCAGATTCGGGACCTGGGGACGCTCGCGAAAAGGCGTTTCATATAAGCGTGTCGTCGCCTGCATCTATCGTGGATTTTGTTTACCCTGAGAGCGGAACCTACAGTTTTAAGTTTCAATCTCTTCCTGGCAGCAACGCCCCGCCCCTTAAAACTCGGGAGGTTTTAACTGGCAGCGCTGAGGTAGCCGATCCGGAAACCAAAGAGCAGGTGAGTTGGCCATCGATGAGCGTCATTTATGTTGAGGGTGCCACCTATAATGAGGGATGGGCGCGGATATTCGCTTCCACGTTCGATCTGGCTTTCAATAGCGAGGATAAAGCTGCCATCTCTATCGAGCGTTTCCCTGCGGGCCGTGTTTTATCGTTATCCCAGAGCGCGATTGTAACCTTTGTGAGGGATTCCAAATGAGCCAGTTGCTCCCGGTATCGCTGTCATTTCGTCTCAATAGGAGAGATATCGGTCTGGGTGGTATTGGCTTCCACGGCGATTGAAGAGGATTCTCGTAATTTTGGACTTCATTGGGAAAGATTGCACGCTCGACCATCAGGCCATCCGAAACAGGAATTTCGCGGCGAGGATTTATCCCGAATTTCCAAGCGGGGAGGAAATCGTTCTTGTCGCCACGCGTATCGGCAGTGACGAGATTGATTTCGCTGCTTACGAGTTCGGTCAGTCTCCGTGCCAATTTTTACCGCAACCGGTCGGGTCGGTGCTTGATGCGCTGTTTGAAAATTCGCCCTATAACCTTCTGATCCATTTTTCAGGTCATGATGTTTGGATCTGGGCGCCGGAGGATCACGAATACCTCGTTGTCTTTGGTGATACCAATTTGGTCCAGGCGATAGAACGAAGTGACATATTCTCCTACAGCTTTGCTGAATATCTGGGCAGTGGTGCTTTGTCGCAAGCGACAGTCACACATCTTCGCGGCGTAGCATCGAACTATACGATCGGGGAATAGCGGGCGAGCCCGCTGAGGGCGGATCATGGATGTGCTGGAAGGGTCCGGGAATGTGTTCGCTGGCCGGTACAAGGGTAACCAAAGCTCATTTCACGATGACACCTTACGATACGATCGTGTTGTGCCTGGAAGCAGATTTTAGATGTTGGAGCAGCGTGAGCTGTTCTGCATGAAGCAACGCCTCGGGAGAAGAAAACTTTTTCGCTATTCCGCTGACATAGAAGGTCGGTGCTTTGGTTAAAGCAGATCGACTATCATCATAGCCCAAAAAAAGACGAGCATGGCGATACAGGCCGGGCGGAAGAGATAAAATCGCTGCCAGTTCGTGAGGCGGAGGTCGTTGTAGTGCATGGATCTGTCAAGTCTGACGTGATCCATGTTGCTGTCGACAGAAAAATCGCCACCGTTCTTCTTGTAGAAATTATACTCCCGAACCTGCGCGATAATCTGTTGCACAGCCAGAAGGCCAACCGCGATAAGAGCCGCAGAAAAAATGACGATCTCAAGTATCAGCAAGCGTTTCTCCTCTACAATCAGTTGAAACGGCGACGTATCCGGGTGTGCATCAAATCGTGGGAGACGAAGTGCCAAACCGCTTCAATGATGCAATTGTCTTTAAAAACTACGCAATGTCGATTTTTTCGTCCAGTATCTGACAGCGATGTGGAGCGGTATTTCGGACAGGCGAAAGGTGGGCTTCCACGAGCTTGATGCGGACACAGGGATAAACTGTCATGTGAGGCCGCATATTAGAGCATCGGATTGCGCCCTAAGTAGATAGACGGAAATATAAAAACCAAAATTTCGTCGAGGAAGACGAGAAAATCGAGATGATGTCGGCAAAAATAGAAATGAATTTAGCATGATTGGCGTGTTTGTTAGACTAATAATTCTTGCGGTTGCATTGCCTATTTTCTCGGAGACGTCCGGGGCGGCGGCGAATGCTGAGGTAATAAAGCCAGTACAAACTCAGGTCACGATAATCGTCGATAATGCTGTGCTTCAAACCGGCGGAACGGTTCTCGTGGTGCCCCAAAAGGTCTCCCGGGACGTCTGGGATAGACTGCCCAAGCGACCGGAGAATTCCCTGCTTCGGAATAATCCGAAATCTCGGGTGATCGGGGACGCGGATAAATTGCTGGAGGTGATGGTCTCCAGCAAGGTTTCCGTTGTCGAGTTCGACTATCCAGCCGATGGGACTTACGGGTTTAATCTGGTTCCCGGCGATAACACTAGGCCGTCCGCCCTGCGCACGAAGCGCATTTTGGTGGGCAGCGGATATTATACCGATCAAAAGACAGGAACACGAGTGGACTGGGGCGAAGTTTCAACGATCCACATCTATGGGCCGGACGTTGATGAGAGTTTTAGCCGATCGGTCAGGATCTCATCGAACGAAATAATGAATATTGGCGCCGACAAAATCGCGGGTGAGGGATTTGTCGTACATCGGCTCAGTGATAGGCAAATAGACCGTGCGGTGATCAAAGAGCCGAAATAAAAAAGAATATGTCTATATTACCAATATCCCGGCAGGCCGTCGACATGAGGCAACGATGAAATCCGATCGATATGGAATAGACAAGGAATTCTGCCGCAGGAACGGTTGTAGGATCTTCTTTGGGGTGGATTGGCTGGATGACGCCGAATTTGAAGCCTTCAAGGCATTTTTTGGCTCGCGTCGATTGTTCGTTTCAAGCGGGGATAAACCAATTGAGGAATCACCCACCTCAACGTTTTCCGAGGCTGTGAAATTGGAAAGTGAATTTGTCGATGACGACAAGTATATTCTCTCATCTAATGACGCGTTGGTTTATGTAAGTGATGATCGCGATGTTTACCTCGTTGCCGCATCGAGCGAGCGTATTGCAACGTTGATCACCGAAATATCAGCCCGCGGCGGGAAAACATATTCTTCCCTCGTGCGCAGCGGCACAGTCAAACCTAAGAGGCAGGTCAGGGCTTTATTCGACTATTGGGCAGATCTGAATTTCGAGATCGCCTGAACAGCTGGCTGCGCAAGTTCGAGGTTAAGACCCCGGTAATCCCTGGCATGTGCGCTCGGTTCAACGGTTGACGCGGTTCGCGGTCTCAACGCATACGCTGCGCGCCGCAGGCGGTCAGGCATGCACGCCGGCGTCTATCGCGTCGATGTATTCGAGTACTTCGTGAGCGCGCCCGTCTCGAACAAGCTGCATTGCCGTGTGGCCAGAAAAGCCTGAGAGAGGTTCTGAACGATACCACGCCTATGCCATGAGCGCAGACCCGAAACGGGCCTCAACCTTGTTGATGACTTCGATCATTTCGCGCAGCCGCCGTTGGGTTTTGTCCGACTTGATGCGTTCTTTGCGCTGTACGGCATCTTTGCCCAACCCGGCACTGCGGGCGATATCGTCGCTTGTTGTATGAAGAACGTCGGCGATTTTTCTTGGCGCGAACAGTCCTTTGTCAGCATATTGTGCCAGAGCCATGATCGCCTCCTTTGATCAGCCAACGATGCTGACGCAATATGGCGTCAGAGTTGCAGGCGTTGAAGGTATGTGTCCCTTATAGCTGCTAGGACGGACGCAATGGTCGAACATCCGACTTGGCCCATCAGCGCCAAAAGGCGTCTTCATCTCCGCGCCAATAGGTTACGTTTTTGCTCGCTCGGAGACCTCTCATGAAAACTATTCATGGAAGTGATAAGGGCGGCAAGCTGTACTTGACGCCCTGGCAGCAATATCGTCGATCAGCACAGATCAATCAAGCCTGTCAATGTGGGATATCTCGCCGTTGCCCGGCAATCAGCCAGTCGAAAAGGGTCTCCATGCCGCTCCTCGATGCGGACGCAATCCATCCAATCACTCTGCCTGACGGTCGCGTCCATTCGGACACGGTCTACCTGAAGAACGTCATCGACCATCCGCGTATCGACGTCGGTAACTTCAGCTATTTCACGCATTCCGGAACATTGGATGAAACGGCCCAGATACTGGCACCCTATCTCGGTCACGCGTGTCGCGAGCGTCTGGTTATTGGCAAATTTGTGCAGATCGCTCGGGGCAGCTA
Organism: Agrobacterium sp. NPDC058088; assembly: GCF_042885035.1. Lineage (NCBI taxonomy): Bacteria > Pseudomonadati > Pseudomonadota > Alphaproteobacteria > Hyphomicrobiales > Rhizobiaceae > Agrobacterium > Agrobacterium sp. NPDC058088. Next base: position 49,143 of record NZ_JBHVSU010000017.1, read on the forward strand.
TTTCATAACCAGTTCGGCCAATCATCCGATGGCTGGTTTCACGACATATCCATTTCGAATCTTCAAGCCCGAGACATTCGGATACAAGGACCTTCCTGTTCGAGACACTGTTGTCGGCCATGACGTTTGGATCGACCACGACGCGGCAATTATGCCGGCGTTCACATTGGTGCTGGCGCCATCGTTGCCGCAGCCTCAGTGGTCGCGCGCGATGTCCCACCTTATGCAGTGGTTGGCGGCAATCCGGCCCACATCATTAGAATGCGGTACTCAGCTGAGGTGATAAACGACCTCCTCGATATCGCCTGGTGGGATTGGTCGATCGCGAAGATCGAAGCTAATTTGACATCCTTGAGAAATGGTGACTTGGCCGCTCTCAAGAGCGCCTAGCATGTCTGCCTCGGCCTGTCGGAGATATGGGTTGGTAATGGTCTAAACTCAGCCGCTGCTGAGAGTAAGCGTAACGACAAATGAGGCAGCAATGAGCGACTTCGGGAACGATGGGATCGAATTGGTTCCCCAAGACGATGGAGCAGTTGAGCATCTGCTTGGAATGGAAGTGCCACGCATTGCTTTGCAGGCGACAGATGGGACCGCGGTGGACCTTTGTGGTCCTGGCATATCTGTCGTGTACGCATATCCTCGGACAAGCCCACCGGGAGGTAAGGCACTTGACGGGTGGGATGCAATCCCGGCGCGAGGGGATGTACACCGCAATCCTGCGCGTTCCGCGATCATTTCGCGGAACTGAAGGCGCTAGGCGCTAGCCATCTATTTGGCCTCTCGACCCAGACTACGGAATATCAACGCGAGGCTGCGGAACGGCTTCACCTTCCGTTCCCACTTCTTTCGGATCATTCGCTCCGTCTGGCATCGGCGCTTGGCTTACCGATGTTCAAAGCAAGCGGTCTGACCCTGTTACGCAGGCTAACGATGATCATCCAGGCGGGTGTCATCAGGCATGTCTTTTATCCCGTGCATCCGCCGGAAAAGAATGCGGAAGCAGTCATAAGTTGGTTGAAAACCAATAGTGTTGTCGACGCGGTGCCATGACCGATCCGGGCCAACAGGTGTCTGCTGCTCAGCGCCAACCTCGTCATCGATTAAGTAAAAGAAATTTGAGGCCCTTCACATTCTCCGTACTGGGAGGACATCGGGCTACTGGTCTTGTAAAAGGCGGCCCGCAGTTGGAAGCGACATTGCGGTCACATTGTTTGGCAGAGGAAATGACTCCTCTCCAGGATAGATGACAATGCGCTTTATGGGCTGGAGATCCTCGCAAGCAAGGTGAAACCCTTTTTCGATTTTCGGCGACAGACTTCGCTTTATCTCTATTGCCCAAGGCTTTTGACCTGGAGGGGTGAGCAGAAGATCGATCTCGGCGCCGGCCGCCGTACGGTAGAAGTTGGCCGCAGTGCCGTGAGGCGAAGAGGCAACGAGTGTTTCGATCACAAAACCCTCCCAGCTGGCGCCGACAATGGGATGTCCGAGAAGTTGCTCGGTGCTTCCAAGCCCAAGAAGTGCGTGGGCAATGCCGCTGTCCCTAACATAGATTTTGGGTGATTTGACTAACCGCTTACCGATATTGGTATGCCAAGGTTCGAGACGACGCACCAACAGCAGGTCGACGAGAAGATCAAGATAGGAAGCCACGGTCTTGCCATCGACCCCGAGTGAGCGAGCGAGTTCGGCTGCGTTAAGAAGCCCGGAGTGATGATGGGCCAGCATGGTCCAGAATCGTCTCAAAGTCTCAGCGGGAATGCGCGGTCCCAGCAGGGGAATATCGCGTTCGAGATAGGTACGAATGAAATCCTGGCGCCAGCGCATGCTCCCACGGTCGCTGGAAGCAAGGAAACTATCGGGAAATCCGCCCCTTAGCCAAAGTTTCTCCAGTGCATTTGCCGGCACTTCCAATCCATCGACAGGCTGCATTTCAAGATAGGCTATTCGGCCAGCCAGTGTTTCCCCAGATTGTTTGAGGAGATCAATGGAAGCCGAGCCGAGTAGCAGGAACTGGCCGGTGCGCCGTCCAGAGCGGCGATTGCGATCGATCAAGCCCCGCAGAATCTGGAACACGTTAGGCAGACGATGAACTTCGTCAAGGATGACGAGTTTGTCACCGTGACTTGCAAGATAGAGCTCCGGTTCCGATAGTTTGGCGCGGTCTGCTTCTGATTCCAGATCAAGATAGATCGAGGGCCGGGTTTCTCCAATATTGAGTGCAAGTGTTGTTTTGCCGACTTGGCGAGGGCCCAACAGTGCAACCGCAGGACTTTCATCTACGAGATGTCGGAGTTCGGCTTCAATTCTTCGTTCAATCATCCTTGCATTTATGGATTTTTATTCCATAATTGCAAGGATAAATTTGAATGGCGTTAGGTGCGTGGCCGCCCAACCGCTTCGCCGCGACCTGCTCGCCACTTGCGGATATTTGGTGAAACGCGACTAATCTTACCATCGGCGAGGCAACGTCAAAAAGCTTTTCAAGCCGCCATGTGCCAAGTTGGGAAAGCTCGGCGTCGGGCACATGTATGGTTTCAAACCGATCCTCGCACTTGATGGCAACAGAGCCCTGGAAAGCCTGACGATCTACGACGCGTTGCCGCATACGGCGATCCAGGGGCAGGCTCAAGAGATGCAGTTGATGGATAACGCCGCGTTTCCGCCTCGGCCGGTGGGCGTGATTGGTTCATGAACTCGGCCCAATGACCGCTTTTGGCGGATACCGTTGAGAAAGTCGGCTGACCCCGCTACCAATGCCAAAACCGGCGTGACGGGAAAGACATCTCGACACGCCCCGACAACGGAAGCCTCCGCGCAAGATTAGCACGCGCCTTTTTCAACGGTATCGGCCAGAAGCGGCCATCAAAGAAATCATGAACTTTGGCTACATACCTGCAATCAGATGATAGGTGCGGCGGCAGCAAACGGAGAGAGGAGTGGTCATGAAGAATGTCTTCGGTTTATGGGCTTCCTAAATCGTTCTCTATGTGATCCTCTTTGCTATCAATGACGGAGCCCTTCGCGCTAATCAACCATTAGACAGACGTGGTGGATGCGGCACGACGACCAACAATGGAAATAGAACTGCATGACGCCTGAAATTCACGAGCTTTACAAAACAATCGTCACAGCTATTCACAATGCTATTCCGGATCAGGGTTGGACGGAGGCAAGCTATCACTATCATCGCATTACCCAATTTGCCGAGGAAACTGGATCTTTCAAGCGAGATGACGGCAGTGTCGTATCGTTTGTGATCGAAGATGACGGTTCTGATGCACTAAGCGATCTGCGTAAAGCCATGGTGCGCCAGAGCGACAATCGTCACGCATGGTACTCCGCGACAGTCAGTCTCCAGCAAGATGGTGGCTTCAAGTTCGATTTCGTCTACGACACCCTTCCCACATTTAAGATAATCCCTTCGCCTGCAAAGTGGGCAGATGAGTTTCGCGCTTACCCGCGTCCAGAGCTTGAGCCTTTCGTGCCAGAAATTCCGGACTGACGCTTGACCGCGGTCGGCAACCTAAAATGTTCAGTCCGGTTTCAACTAGCTCATCGACCTAACGCAGTTGACGGGTTGGTTCACGCCATTCCGACGGATTTTGGCCTTTCTGAAACCTGACCGGTTTGGGCCGGTCGGAGACATTGCAATGGTTTGGTAAAGGTCTAATCTCAGCGGCTGCTGAGAGCAAGCGTAACGACAAATGAGGCGTCAATGAACCTTGATGGCCCGGATGCGCCTTTTGGCATGGAAGAGACGGTTCCGTAGATCGTCAGCACGCTTCTGGCGCAGCGTGGCAAGCCAAGGGCTTCAGTATCTTGACCGCGACGGAAGGACTGTTCCATTGTGAGGCTTTCGCAGGCTCCAGCATTTTTCTGAAAGACGAAGGTAGCCCATTTGCGGCGAATTCATATAACGCGCGACGGGCAGCAAGGCCGTTTTAGGGAGAAGTCGGGTTACTATAGCGGCTGACAGATGGTTGAAAACGGTCACGATGATGCAGTCTTGCAATTCGCAACGAGTCATAAAGCCGAGTTTTCTGAGCATACATGTGAGTTGCGATTTCTCTTAAGTGCTATTATATTGGCATTAATATATCCGATGTGCGCATGGGTGATAATATGTTAGCATTTAAAATGTCTTCTCCTGTGGAGGTTATCCGGGACCTGGCGGACAGAATGAAGCGCCGACGGATCCAGCAAGGATTGACCCAGCGCGAATTGGCTGCGAGATCGAATGTTTCCTACGGATCGCTGAGGCTATTTGAAGAAACCGGCAAAATTTCCCTCGAAAGTCTGGTGAAAATTGCCTTTGCTCTTGAGGCGGAAGCGGAATTCGAACGGCTGTTTCCAGGTCTGCCGCCACAGAATATCGATGATGTCATTGATCGTCCTCTCAAGCAGCGTGTGCGCCGTAAATGAAGTTCACGTCAATCCAGAAGATGAGCATTTGTCTGGAGCTCGAAGGGAATGAGAAAAAGCTCGGCTGGCAGTTTTCTCGGCGGTTTTTCTTCAGGCAATAGGTAAAGTTGCTTTTGGAACATAGCTCGCGGACTTCCCATCACCCTTGTTCGTGTTCATCAGCTTCACGTTGACCGCTGCCTTTTTCCTCAGCCTCTTTCGCAAGGGGGTAGGGGACTTGGCGTGCGGACCGATTGCTCTACTGAATATCAGCACGGCACTGACCTATATGTGCTTTTTTTATGCGTTGAAGCTGATCGAGCCGGCGATCGTCGGTGCGGTCGAGATCGGCATTGGGCCAGTTCTGGCCGTAATTATCACGCTGATCCTGTCGGGGTTCGGCCGACAAAATTGAGAATGGTCGTTTGCGTCGGCATTTCGGCCGGATGCGGTGTGCTGGCAGTTACAGCCCGACAAGGCACGGGATTTACGGTCGAAGGCGAAAATGCATGGTATGGGCTAGGCGCCAGCGCTGCGGCGGGATTAGGAGCCGTCCTCATCACAATCGCATCAAATCGCTTCTCGGTCGCGGATGGAAGTTCGGCGCGGTTTTGGCTCATCGCTTCTACATCATCTTGCCGCTGTCGCGGATCCTAACGTTCGGCTCTGACCTGTCGGGCATTCAATGGTCGGCAGGCTTGATTGTCTCGCTGGTCTCCGTCTCTCTTATCGGCGTCCTCATACCGCTTTACCTGTTGCAAGTCGGAATAGGTCGCTGCGATCCTTACACGGTCATGGTTTGAATAGCCCCGAGTTTCGTAGACACCCCCGGGTTAGATTTTCTGCTGCCTCTCGAACTCGACGGGCGACAGCATTCCGTTTCTGACGTGTTTGC
>NZ_JBHVSU010000018.1:0-37931 GCF_042885035.1 Agrobacterium sp. NPDC058088
ATCGTGTCCGCCGTCGGCCCGATGAAGGTGATGCCGGCCTTGTTGCAGGCCTCCACGAACTCAGGGCTTTCGGACAGAAGACCGTAACCGGGATGAATCGCGTCCGCTCCGGAGAGCTTCGCCACGCGGATAACTTCCTCGATCGAAAGATAGCTCTCGATCGGCCCCATATCCTTGGCGAGATGCGGCCCCCTGCCAACCTGATAGGATTCGTCCGCCTTGAAGCGGTGCAAGGACAGCTTGTCCTCCTCCGCCCAAATCGCAACGGTTTTGATCCCAAGCTCATTGGCTGCTCGGAAAACTCGGATCGCAATTTCGGATCGGTTGGCACAAAGAATTTTTTTAATACGCAAAAGATCACCTATTTTTTGGACTTGTAGGATTGCTGCAAGGTTGTCGCCGGTCAGGGCGCGAAAATGCACTCAATGCCTAAAATCAGTGTCGACGTGGCGAGGAGGAAAACCGTGCAGGTGCCGACTTCCCCCCCCCCCCGCTTTTCGTGACCACATCATCTCCCGGCTACGGGTAAAAATGTCTCAGCCTCACGCCAGTTCGAAATGACGAATGTCGCACCCGCTTCCAAAAGCTTGTCCCGGTGGTCGGCGGTGGTGTGACTACCACCCGTAAAGCCAACAACTGTCATACCGGCAGCAACCGCACCTTGAACACCGAAGGCCGAATCCTCGATCACGATGCAGTTCTCGGGACCGATACCCATTCTACCCGCTGCGAAAAGGAAAAGATCGGGGGCAGGCTTTCCTCTGCTCACCATCGACGAACTGAAAATATAGGGATCAAAAAACTCCAGAAGGCCGGTAGTCTCGAGGCTAAAATAGATCCGCTCGATTGAGGACGATGACGCGACACAACAGGGCGAAGTCAGGTTTCTCAGGAAGGCCCTGATGCCGGAAACTGGCTTCAACCTTTCTTTGAATACCGCCATTGTCTGTGGCCAGATATCGGCTTCACCTGCGAGCGGAAGGCTGTAGCCCGTCTGTTGCTCGACACGCAGTATGATATCTGCCTGCTTCATGCCCACGCACTGCGCGATAATCTCGGGTGTTATCGGAAGCCCCTGTTTTGCATAAACGCGAACGTAAGCCTCTGCTGCCAGGGGTTCACTGTCAACGAGCACCCCATCGCAATCAAATATAATCAGTTTCTGGGTCAAAATTCCCTCCCTGCTAGTTCCTCGGCCTTCTCCTCCTGAAGTCCGATGAAATATACATATTGACATTCATAAAGACAAATGTTCATTTTGGGCATCCGGAAATTTTGTTCGGCTCTTGGGAGGGTGACGAATGGCAATTTGGCAATGGGCTCTGCTCGGGCTTGGTGTTGTTTGGGCTGTCCAGGCGCTTGGTGTATGGCGGCAAATGCAGCACTACACCGACGTATTCAAAGGTATCACACACCAGTTTAATGACGGCTTCGTTGGAGCTGGACACGCACGCGGTCGGTTCCGAAAAGGTGCTATCGCGATGGTCGTAATTGGCCCAGACCTTTTGGTCAAAAGGCTCCTGACCATGACCGGCCGCTCGGTGTTCGCCAAGTTCCAACGCAATCAGCAGTTCGAGGGCATGACCCTTGAAGCGCTGAAGAACGAACGGACAAAGAGCGATCAAAGCTGCGTTGATGCCGCAATCGCCTTGGCAATTTCACAAGTGGAGGCGGTGAGAGAGCGGAGCATCGCTCGCGACATGCAGACCGCCTAGCATAGTGGTTTTTTTGGGAGAACGCCGTGTTGTAACGGCATCGGGAGGAAAAAATGCTTGTTTCTATGTTGGCTGACTATGGCAGCCAAATTAACCATCATGATGTCGGATCAGTTCTGACCGACGCTGCCATTCATGGAAAGCTCGCTTTCAAAGCAGCAGGCGACAAACTCGTGATATTGGCCCAGGCGTCGCCTGACATTTCCGTTGAGCAGTTCAAGCAGAAGCTTGATACAGTGGCTAAGGAAGAGCAACTTGGCTGGCTCGCGAATGTCGGAAAATACTTCATTGGCATCTTTCAAAAGGGCGGCGAAGTCTTCGCGGGTTTTGTGACCGGGATTATTCCCACCCTTGTCGTCCTGATGACCGCATTCTACGCGATTACCGAGCTAGTTGGAGAAGAGCGCGTGCATGGCGTTGCTCGAGGTGCCGGCCGTATTGCCCTGACACGCTACACTGTTCTTCCGCTGATTTCGGTTTTCTTTCTGACCAACCCGATGGCCTACACGTTCGGGTCGTTCCTTGAAGAGAAACATAAGCCCGCCTTCTACGATGCAGCGGTGTCTTATGTTCATCCGCCTCTTGGTCTCTTCCCGCATATCAATCCTGGTGAATATTTCGTCTGGGGCGGCGTCCTCGTGGCTTTACAGGAATTGGAAAGGAAAGGCGTTGTGGCTTCAGGATACCACATTCAAATGGCGATTTGGTACGCGATCGTGGGCCTCGTTGTCATCTTGCTCAAGGGAATTCTGACCGAACGCATCACCATGATTATGGCGCGTCGTCAGGGTGTCGAGCTTTAAGGCCGAAGGGGAGGACAAGTTATGGCAAAAGAATACAAGGCGGTAAAAATTACGCGCGGCAAATCGGGATGGGGCGGGCCGCTTGTCGTGCAGCCGACGACCCAGCGCAACAAGGTGGTCTCTGTGACCGGCGGCGGTATCCACCCACTTGCCCAGCGCATCGCCGACATGACGGGTGCGGAGGCAGTTGACGGTTTCCGCTCGCCCCCCGTCGAAGGGGAGATGGCAATTGTCGTTGTCGACTGCGGCGGCACTGCCCGGTGCGGCGTTTATCCGCGCAAGCGCATCCCGACTGTCAACATCACGCCTGTGGGTCAGGCTGGCCCGCTCGCTCAGTTCATCACAGAGGATATCTATGTCTCCGGCGTCCGCGAACAGGACGTCGTGTTGGCTGACGGCTCGGAGCCGCTTACGGGTACTGCTCGCAACGCACCGACAGCATCGGCTGCGCCAACATCGGCTCCGACGGCCGCGGTCTCTGCCGCGGTGGAATCGTCGAGCGGTGGGTTCATCAACCTCATCGCGGGAATAGGGCGCGTGATGGGCCGTGTTGTCGGCATCTTCTTTAACTCCGGCCGCCGCACCATCGATCAGGTTGTCCGTAACGTACTGCCGTTTATGGCATTCGTCACAATGCTGATCGGTCTTATTCTATACACCGGAATCGGCGACGTGCTCGCGCAGCCGATGGGTCCGTTGGCAAACAACATTGTCGGCCTTCTTATTCTTTCCGCTATCTGTGGCCTTCCTTTCCTTTCGCCGATTCTCGGGCCAGGCGCGGTCATCGCGCAGGTGGTCGGGGTGGCCATCATCGGGCCGCAGATCGCAAACGGCACCATCGCTCCGGCCATGGCTCTTCCTGCGCTGTTTGCATACAACACTCAGGTCGGCTGCGATTTCGTGCCGGTCGGCCTGGCGCTTGGCGAGGCCAAACCGAAAACGATCGAAATCGGCGTGCCCGCGGTTCTGATTAGCCGCCAGATCATGGGCCCGGTATCCGTGCTGCTCGCCTGGCTGGTCAGTCTGGTGGTATTTTGAGCGAAACCAGGCGGCCGGTGTTATTGTAGGCCGCCTGCCCCTGCCTAGCCCTTTTTGTGCTCGGCGACCAAGGCTAGATGGAGGAGATCATGGCCCATTTGAGAACTAATATCACTTTTATCGGGCCAGACGTGTCCGAACTTGCCGATGGCGGCGTGCTCATATTGTTCGCCGATGGCGCGCCACCCGAACTCTCAGAGGTATCGGTGCTTCACAAGCCGGATCAGGGGCCTGTCGCGGAAGCTCCAGCGATCGGGACGACCATTGCCATCGGGGGACTTCAAACGCGGATTACCGCAGTTGGCGATTTGGCTTGGAAAAAAATCATCGACCTCGGTCACGTGGTCATCAACTTCAATGACGCAACCAGTGCCGAGCGGCCCGGCGAAATTTGTGCCGCCGCCGTGGATATTGATGAGTTGAAAACAGCATTGGCCATTGGCCAAACCATCACGATCGGCGCCTGACGCGATCGCGTACAATTTTGCGAGACAAATCCATGGAACGTTCCACGATCGTGCGCGTGCACGAAGGTCTGCACGCTCGTCCTGCGACCCGCTTTGTAAAACTCGCCAAGAGCTTTGAAAGCGATGTCGAGATCTCAAAGAGCACCAAATCCGCAAGTGCAAAGAGTTCAGTCAAACTGATGCTTTTGGCGGTAAAGGAAAATGATACGGTTACGCTTCGTGCTGATGGCGCCGACGCCGAGGCCGCACTTGACGCTCTTGTGGCGTTCTTGGCGGACCCTCACTCAGGTCTCGGCGACGAAAGCGCCTCCGCCGCGGCAACTGACGAAGGGCCAACCGAACTTCAGACGGGTGTTGCAGTCGAACCTGACGGCATCCGCGGAATCGCCGCGAGCGAGGGCGTGGCATTGGCGTGCGCCTTCCATTATTTTCCCGAGGCTTTTAGTCCTACGCATCGCCGTCTTCAGGATAGCGAGATTCCGAGCGAAATCGAAATCTTCCGTCAGGCTGTAACAACAGTTCAGACGTCGATGGAAGCGGAGCTTGCAAGCGAGAATCTCTCCGAGACCGACCGGAGCATCATCACGGCGCTTTGTGAAATTGCTGGTGATCCCGCGATCAACGAGGAGATCGTTGAAGCCATCTCGCAAGGCTACAATGCGGTGGATGCGGTGCTTAGCGTAACCGAGGCTACCGCGGCTGCCTTTGGGCGTGTGTCGGACGTCTATCTCAATGCCCGGGCCGACGATGTGAAGGCTATTGCAAGGCAGATTTGTCTCGCACTCACAGGCAAGCGCGACATTGGGCTTCATGAGATCGACCGCCCGTCGATTGTCGTCGCAGATGATATCGGGGCCTGGGATCTGGCGCGCGCACCTTTAAAACTGGTGAAAGGCGTTGTTTGCGCACATGGCGGAGCCACCTCGCACATTGCGATTATAGCACGAGCCCACGGCATTCCTGCGGTCTTGGGGCTTGGTGGGGCGATCGGAAATTTGGCAACCGCGAAGGACATTGCGTTGGATGGTAGCACCGGGCAGATCATCGCGGATCCATCCGAGGCCACACGAACTGCCTTCGAGATCAGGATTGCGCATTCGGCCGAGGAGGAGAAACGGCTTCAACTGTTTAAGGATATTACTCCCAAGCGCGCTGATGGCAAATTGATCGAAGTGGCCGCAAACGTCGGTTCACTAGAGGAGATCGAAACGGCCCGTGAGGCCGGAGCGATGGGTATTGGATTGTTCCGCACCGAATTGCTTTTCATGAAACATGGTGGTTTGCCTTCCGAGGATGCGCAATACGAAGTCTACGGCGAGGCGGCGAGAGCGTTTTCCCCCGATCCTGTCATCATCAGGACGCTTGACATCGGTGGCGACAAACCCGTTGCGGGCATCGCATTTCCCGTAGAACAAAATCCGTTCCTTGGGTGGCGTGGTGTTCGGATGTGCCTCGATCGGCCGGATATCTTCAAGCCGCAGCTGAAGGCGTTGCTCCGTGCCGCAGTCCATGGGAACGTCAAGGTCATGCTTCCTATGGTGTCGACGCTTGATGAAGTCCGACGCACGCGTCTGCTTATAGACGAGTGCGTGCAGGAACTATCCGGTGCGGGTGTCGCGTTTCAAAAATTCGGTCTCGGTGTAATGATTGAAACTCCAGCAGCGGTGATGATCGCTCAGTCCTTGGCAAAGGAAGTGGACTTCTTCTCGATCGGCACGAATGATCTGACGCAATATGTCATGGCAGCGGACCGGATGAATCCGCAGGTCGCGGAACTCAACAACGTCAATAATCCCGCGGTTCTTGCAGCGATCGAAATGACTGCAAGGGCTGGGATCGAAGCCGGAATCATGGTCGGCATGTGTGGCGAGGCTGCGGCGCGCCCAGATCTCATTCCCACATTTTTGAGAATGGGCCTTACCGAACTCAGCATGAGTGCCGCATCGATCCCAAGAGCCAAGAAATGCATTATCGATGCTTTGGGGATCAGTACACCCTAGTCATTTTGTTCATTTCCATCTGTGCGCGGTGTTGATAGACATACCTATAGGTCAATTGTAGGGATTCTTGAGGACGCGTGGCTCGAACCAAAAAAAATACATCGTCTCCTGCCAATACAAGCCAGGAAACTGCGCCTGCGCTGACACAGGGTGGGCGAAACGACAGGATGCGGATTCGTGCGGCCTGGATGTATTTCGTGGAGCAGATGACCCAGAACGACATCGCCGACGTCCTTGGCGTCGGCCGTGTCACCGTCGTCCGAATGTTGGCAGACGCGCGCAGCCGCAATGAGGTGAAAATCGCCATCGAAGGCGAGCTTTCCGAAACTGTTGGTCTTGAACGGCAGTTAGAAGCGATGTTCGGTATCGATGAAGCGATCGTCGCTCCGATCTCAGATCCCGCAGCCGACCCGATCCCTTCGATCAGCGCGGCGACGGGCGTATTTTTGTCGGAGGCAATGAAACCGGGCATGACCGTAGGGGTCGGTTGGGGACGAACATTGTTCGCGTCCCTCGCCACTATCAACAGTCGCTCCCTGAGCGACTTCAATGTCATTTCCTTGTTAGGAGGGGTCAGCAGGGTCCGCCGGTTCAATCCCGCAGAGTTTGCCTGGCGCTTCGCCCAATCCTTTCAGGGCGAGGGGTACCTCATTCCCGCGCCTGCGGTGGTCGATAGCAGCGCAACGAGGGACGCTCTTATTTCGCGTTGTGGTATACAGGAAATCTTCGACATGGCGGACACGCTTGACGCCGTGATCGTCAGCGTCGGCGGTATCGATTCTGCGACAACGTTTTACCGTGGCGGCTTTCTCACCGAGGAACAGCGGCAGGAATTGGCAGATCGTGGCGCTGTCGGGGATTTGCTTTTTCATTTCTACGACCGGAATGGCGAGCTCATTGAGCATTCCATCAATGATCGTGTAATGTCGGTGGATGTTGATCGTATCCGTCGCGCGCCTTTGCGTATAATGGCGTCGGGCGGCACCGACAAGGCCGAGGCCATGCTGGGCGCAATGCGGCTTGTCCAGCCGACAGTCCTGATTACGGACGAACACAGCGCACGTACCCTTCTCAAGAACGGTGCGGAACAACCTACTTTCAAATAGCCGACGAAGATCGTCCGACTACTTCTGTCGTTGTGGCCTTCTGCGTTGGCAGGAGAACGATCCACTGCGCGTACCTTCCGTTCACGTTTCTTGTCACAGGTGATCTGCGCGAAGCCGCTCGGACCGTCGATCTTGAACATCGAAGGTGGCGGTCGGCTGCTCGTCAAAGCGAAGTCTGCCTGCACGAACATGAACAATCGTGTTGACAGAAAGACAAATGTACTGATACTCATAATCCAGTCACCGATAATTTTGCCTTGGGAGGAAATTCAATGGCTATCAACGTCGCGCCAACAGGTTTGGCGCGTGACCTAGTTGCGCGCGCTGGGACCGGCCGCCCTATCCGCATTGGCCTCATCGGATCCGGTGAAATGGGGACTGATATTGTGACACGGGTCGCGCATATGTCCGGCATCGAAATCGGAGCGATTTGCGATCTCAATCTGGCGGCCGCCCAGAAGGCGGTGGACATCGCTTTCCAGGATAATGGTCATCATAGGGAAGCCAGCTCGGTTGATACTCTCAACGCTGCCATGGAAGCGGGCAAAGTTGCCGTTACGAACAGCGCAGACACAATCCTGAACAGCGGCCTCATCGACGTCGTCATCGATGCGACGGGTGTCCCCAGCGTCGGAGCGGAAATCGGCCTCGCCGCGATGGAGCACGGCAAGCATCTCGTGATGATGAATGTGGAGGCTGATGTTACCATCGGCGCCTATCTCAAGAGCGAAGCCGAGCGTCTTGGTGTCATCTACTCCCTTGGCGCGGGCGACGAGCCGTCCTCGTGCATGGAACTGATCGAGTTTGTTTCGGCTATGGGGCACCCAATCGTCGCCGCTGGTAAAGGCAAGAACAATCCACTCAACATCGATGCGATACCCGACGACTACGCCGAGGAAGCTGCACGCCGTCACATGAACGTCCGCATGCTCGTCGAGTTTGTCGACGGTTCAAAGACGATGGTCGAAATGGCAGCGATCTCAAACGCTACCGGTCTTGTTCCTGACAAGCCCGGCATGCACGGGCCCGCGGCGACGCTTGACCAACTGTCCTCGGCGCTTGTGCCGGAAAAAGATGGCGGTGTCCTGTCTCGCGTTGGCGTCGTGGATTATTCCATCGGCAAAGGCGTAGCCCCCGGCGTGTTTGTCGTCGCAGATATGTCGCATCCGCGCGTCAGCGAGCGGATGGAAGATCTGAAGATGGGCAAGGGTCCCTACTTCACCTTCCATCGTCCTTATCATTTGACGTCACTGGAAGTGCCGCTGACATGCGCGCGAGCCGTTCTCTACGGCAAAGCGGATATGGTGCCGCTGTCGAAACCCGTCGCCGAGGTTTGTGCGGTTGCCAAGAAGGACCTCAATCCGGGCGACAGACTCGATGCGATCGGCGAGTATACGTATCGTGCCTGGATCATGACGGCAGGGGAAGCAAGGACGAGCAAGGCCATCCCGTGCGGACTGTTGCAGCATGGCACCGTCACTGCCCCGATCAAGAAGGGTGAACTGATCACCTACGCCAACGCAGCTGTGGTGCCCGGTTCGAAAATTGCTGCCTTGCGCGCCCGCCAGGATGCACTCGTCTACGGCAAGGAGAGCTGACAATGGCCAAAACCACGGCAACTCAGGTTGCACCCGTTTCGGACGGCGCCAACCTGCCATTCATTTATCGCCAGTACCCCCGCGAAAAGTTGCTTGATGCTGTCTACAAGATGCATCTCATCCGCAAGTTCGAGGAAGGTGCCGAAGAAAGCTACATGCGCGGTCTCATACATGGCACGATGCATCTGTCCATTGGCCAGGAGGCAAGCGCCATGGGCATCTGTATGCCGCTTGGCACAGACGACCAGATCACCTCAACACACCGTGGCCATGGACATTGCATTGCCAAGGGTGCCGATGTGAAGCGGATGTTCGCGGAGTTCTTCGGAAAGACCACCGGCTACTGCGCTGGCCGCGGTGGCTCCATGCATATTGCCGACGTGGCGACAGGCAACCTTGGCGCTAACGGCATCGTTGGCGGTGGCCTCCCTATCGCCGTCGGTGCGGCGCTGACGGCCAAACGGCTCAAGACCGGCAAGGTCGCGGTCTGCTTTTTTGGCGACGGCGCCAACAATGAGGGCGCGTTTCACGAAGCTCTTAACATGGCTGCTGTATGGAAACTGCCCGTTGTGTTCGTCTGCGAAAATAACAAGTACGGCATGTCCACCTCCACAGAGCGCTCGACTGCGGTCCCCAATATCGCTGATCGCGCTGCCGCCTATTCCATGCCGGGGGTTATTGTCGACGGAAATATCCTTTCCGACGTTGCGGAAGCGTCGCACAAGGCGGTTGAACGTGCCCGGCGCGGCGAGGGGCCGAGCCTCATCGAATGCAAGACCTATCGTTACCGCGGACATTCCAAGAGCGACCGAAATCGTTACCGCACGAAAGACGAGATCGACGACTGGATGACCAATCGTGACCCGATTGAGCGGTATGAAGCGCAGCTTGTCGAATTTGGTATCGCGACCGCTGAAGAATTGGGCGCGATCCGGATTTCGGTCGAAGAGGAGATTGCCGCCGGCATTGAGTTCGCAAAGGCAAGTCCCGCCCCCGATGTCGCCGACCTCGAAGATTATGTTTACACGGAGCACGCGTGATGGATGTCTCTGTCAGAGAATTGAGCTATTCGCAGGCGATCCAGGAAGCCATGGCGATCGCCATGGAAGCAGATGAACGCGTTATCCTGATGGGCGAGGACATTGGTGTCTATGGCGGCGCGTTTCAGGTTACCGGCGATCTTATCGATCGTTTTGGACCTGATCGTGTCATGGACACTCCAATCTCGGAACTTGGCGGCGCGGGCGTCGCCGTCGGTGCGGCCGTCACCGGTCTGCGCCCGATCTTCGAATTCCAGTTTTCCGATTTCGCGGCGCTAGCAATGGAACAGATTGTCAATCAGGCCGCCAAAATGCGCTACATGCTGGGCGGCGCGGTGTCTGTTCCTGTGGTTATGCGCTTTCCGGCCGGGTCTGGCACTGGTGCGGCCGCCCAGCATAGCCAGAGCCTCGAGGCCTGGCTTGGACATGTCCCGGGACTGAAGGTGATCCAGCCGGCGACCCCTCATGACGTCAAGGGCATGCTGCTTGCTGCCGTTGCCGATCCCGACCCGGTCATGATTTTCGAGCACAAGCTGCTCTACAAGATGAAGGGGCCGGTGCCAGAGGGTCACTACACCGTTCCAATCGGTAAGGCCGACATCCGACGGCAGGGTAAGGATCTGACGATCGTCGCCACGTCCATCATGGTGCACAAGTCGCTTGAGGCGGCGGAAGCGCTCGCCGCTGAAGGCATCGATATCGAGGTTATCGATCTTCGCACCATCCGTCCGATCGACCGGGGGACGATCATCGAAAGCGTCAAGAAGACATCGAAGCTTATGTGCGTCTACGAGGGCGTCAAAACACTGGGTGTCGGCGCCGAACTCAGTGCCATGATCGCCGAGAGCGAAGCGTTTGACTACCTCGATGCCCCGATCATACGGCTTGGCGGATCCGAGACACCTATCCCCTACAATCCTGAGCTTGAAAAAGCCGCAGTTCCGCAGGTGCCAGGCATCATTACTGCTGCTCGCGACCTAGTGAAGGGAGTACGCTGATCATGCCAGTCGAGGTCATACTTCCCAAGGTCGACATGGACATGGCGACCGGCCGGATCTCCAAGTGGTTTTTCGGCAATGACGCCTCGGTTAAGAAAGGCGATGTGCTTTTCGAGATCGAAACCGACAAGGCTGCGATGGAGATCGACGCTCCCGCAAGTGGCATCCTGCGCAATATTACCGGCCAGGAGGGTGTGGATATTCCCGTCGGCGCAGCTGTTGCCTGGATTTACGAGGAAGGTGAGGCAGACACGAGTGTTCCGGCATCGCAACCCGCCGACGTTCCTGTCGCGCCTTCCACGGCCGTTTCGGACAAGACCGTGCCGTCACAGCCTCTTGCGCCTTCAGGGACAAAACCCGCGGGAGACAAAGTTCGGGCAACCCCCCTTGCCCGACGACTTGCAAGTGACACCGGGATCGATTTGTCGCTTGTTGAGGGTTCGGGCCCGCACGGGCGTATCACCCGCTCAGATATCTACAACCATCGAAGAAATGGAAAGAGCATTGAGCCGAGCGGAGAAGTGGATTCCCAGAGCGCAACATCGGTGACCAGCCCGCCGCTGGACGATCAGGTTCGCAAGCTCTTTCCCGAAGGAAGTTATGACGTACTTGCACACACAAACATGCGCAGGACCATTGCTCGCCGGCTGGTCGAGGCAAAATCGACCGTGCCGCATTTTTACCTGACGCTCGATTGTAACATTGACGCGCTTCTGGGATTGCGTGCGGAGCTTAATGCAGCAGCACCGGTGGTGGACGGAAAGCCTGAATTCAAGCTGTCCGTCAACGATATGGTCATCAAGGCTTACGCGATGGCGCTGCGGAAGGTTCCGGACGCCAATGTATCCTGGACGGATGAAGGGCTGCTCAAACATCGCCATGCGGATATCGGTGTGGCCGTGTCCGTTCCTGGCGGTCTGATCACGCCGATCGTTCGTAGTGCCGAAATCAAGACGCTGTCGGCCATTTCGGCCGAAATGAAAGACCTTGGCGCACGCGCGAAGGCCGGGAAACTGAAGGCGGAGGAATATCAGGGAGGTACCGGTGCGGTGTCGAACCTTGGCATGTTCGGAATCCGCGAATTCGCAGCCATCGTCAATCCGCCCCACGCCACAATCCTCGCGGTCGGTTCTGGCGAGCGACGTCCAATCATAGTCGGGGACGAGGTAACGGGCGCCACGATGATGACAGTCACCCTGTCGACTGACCATCGTGCGGTTGACGGCGCTCTCGGTGCGGATCTCCTTGGTGCGTTTCTGGCCTATATCGAGCGTCCGATGTTGATGCTGGCCTGATCTTTAACGATGCCAGCCGTGCTCCCGTCCACTCCCAAGCGACGGGAGCAACCCTATCCCGCGGGCCGCTCACCAAGGCGCCCCGACATTGCATCCTTGAGGGGCATTTCCTATGGCTCAATCTTATGACGTCATCATCATCGGTTCGGGACCGGGCGGTTATATTGCCGCGATTCGCGCAGCCCAGCTCGGCATGAAGGTTGCCGTGGTCGAGCGCGAGCACCTTGCAGGCATCTGCTCCAACTGGGGCTGCATTCCCACCAAGGCGCTGTTGCGCACTGCCGATGTCTTGCATACGGCTCAGCACGCCAAGGATTACGGCCTGACGCTCGAAGGCTCGATCAAGCCTGATGTCAAGGCGATCGTTGATCGTTCGCGCGGCATCGCGCACCGCATGAACAACGGCGTCGGCTTCCTGTTCAAGAAGAACAAGGTCGATATCATCTGGGGCGAGGCCAAGATCACCAAGCCCGGTGAAATCGTAGTTTCCAAGACCCAGAAGAAGCCCGTCGAACCGATGGGCCCGGTTCCGAAGAACACGCTGGGCGAGGGCACCTATACCGCCAAGCACATCATCGTCGCCACAGGCGCCCGCCCGCGCGCGCTTCCAGGCATCGAACCGGATGGCAAGCTGATCTGGACCTATTTCGAGGCAATGAAGCCGGAAGAACTGCCGAAGTCGCTGCTCGTCATGGGTTCCGGCGCCATCGGCATCGAATTCGCCAGCTTCTACCGCACCATGGGTGTCGACGTTACCGTCGTTGAAATCATGAGCCAGGTGATGCCGGTCGAAGATGCGGAGATATCTGCCTTCGCCAAGAAGCAGCTGGAGAAGCAGGGCATCAAGTTCCATCTGGAAACCAAGGTTGCCAAGGTCGAGAAGGCTGCTAATTCGGTTACTGCGACGCTCGAGAAGAAGGACGGTTCGTCCGAGAAGATCACCGCTGACCGGATGATTTCGGCTGTCGGCGTCGTCGCCAACATCAAAGGCATCGGCCTTGAGGCCGTCGGCGTGAAGACCGATCGCGGCTTCATCGTCATCGACGGTTACGGCAAGACCAACGTGCCTGGCGTCTACGCCATCGGCGATGTCGCCGGCCCGCCGCTGCTCGCCCACAAGGCCGAGCATGAGGCCGTGATCTGCGTTGAAAAAATCGCCGGTCTGCCGAATGTTCACCTGATGGACAAGCTCAAGATCCCCGGCTGCACCTATTGCAACCCACAGGTCGCCTCTGTTGGTCTCACCGAAGCCAAGGCGAAGGAACTGGGCCGCGATATTCGCGTTGGCCGCTTCTCCTTTGCGGCCAACGGCAAGGCCGTGGCGCTCGGTGAAGATCAGGGCATGGTCAAGACCATCTTCGACAAGAAGACAGGCGAGTTGATCGGCGCGCACATGGTTGGTGCGGAAGTCACCGAACTCATTCAGGGCTTCGTGGTCGCCATGAACCTCGAGACCACCGAAGAGGAACTGATGCACACGATCTTCCCGCATCCGACCATTTCCGAGTCGATGAAGGAAAGCGTGCTCGACGCCTACGGACGTGTGCTGAACGCATAATTAGTGGGGCGGTCTAATGGCTACAATTATCGACCGCACCAATCTCACCTCCGCAGGCCAGCGCATCCGCCACCCGGAAAAGGCGCACAAGCCCGACACCGAGGTGATGCGCAAGCCGGAATGGATCCGCGTCAAGGCGCCGACATCCAAGGGCTACCACGAGACGCGCGAACTGGTGCGCAGTCACAAGCTGGTGACGGTGTGCGAGGAAGCCGGCTGTCCAAATATCGGCGAATGCTGGGACAAGAAACACGCGACCTTCATGATAATGGGTGAGATCTGCACCCGCGCTTGCGCCTTCTGCAACGTCGCGACCGGCAAGCCCAATGCGCTTGACACGGACGAGCCGGAAAACGTCGCCAAGGCCGTCAAGCAGATGGGCCTCAGCCACGTCGTCATTACCTCTGTCGACCGAGATGATCTCGCCGATGGCGGCGCGGAGCACTTCGAAAAGGTGATCTGGGCGATCCGCGCTGCGTCTCCCAACACCACGATCGAAATTCTGACCCCGGACTTCCTGAAGAAGCCGGGCGCGCTGGAGCGTGTCGTCGCTGCCAAGCCCGACGTCTTCAATCACAATCTGGAAACCGTACCGGGCAATTATCTGACGGTTCGTCCCGGCGCGCGCTACTTCCACTCGGTCCGCCTGTTGCAGCGGGTCAAGGAACTGGACCCCACCATGTTCACCAAATCAGGCATCATGGTCGGTCTTGGCGAAGAGCGAAACGAAGTGCTGCAGCTGATGGACGATCTGCGCAGCGCCGACGTCGACTTCTTGACTATCGGCCAGTATCTGCAGCCGACCCGCAAGCACCACAAGGTCGAGGCTTACGTCACGCCGGAGGAATTCAAATCCTATGAGACGGTCGCCTATACCAAGGGCTTCCTGATGGTCTCCTCCAGCCCGCTGACGCGCTCGTCGCATCATGCTGGCGATGATTTCGAGCGCCTCAAGACCTTTAAGCAGGGACTATGAGCGGACTCGCCGCCGGTCCTGCTCAACTGTCGGATGACGCCAGTTTTTCATCAGTCGAGAGCAAGTTCCTGTGTGAGGCGGCTTCAATCATCGCTGCCCGAGCCTCTGGTAAGTCTGGAAATGCCCAGTTCGGTTCTATGCCGAAAAATCGGTCAAGAAACGCGATCGCGTAGGCCGGCATCTCCTGTGTATTCTCGCGGAATGACCACCACGTCCGTATATCGTCCACGCTCTCCGTAAGGGCAAGCGCCTGGCCGAATTCCTGGAGATGGACGACGTTGACAGCGCTGATGCAGAAGTTCGTGTAGAGGAATCCCTCCGGCCAGAAGGCGACGGTTTCGGGCAGGCTGTCCCTGTTATGGAGTTGCACCGAGGCGGGATTGGCCTTGATCAAGGCCTGCAGCATCTTTCCGCCGGAGAATTTGATGAAGTCGGATCGGTCGACAAGAGCTAACCGCTTCTTCTGTTCAATAGTCTCTGCCCAGTCGATGAAGATCTGCGCCAGCACCTCATCATCAACTTTTGTCTGAAGACCATAACGTTTATCGAGAGCCTCCACACAAGATCCGAACGCCCGGCGAAACCACCGGAGCTGACGCAGCCGGTGAGTAAGATCCGGTAACGCGTTCATCTCGTCTTGTGAAAGAATTTCCATTTAGGCACCTCAAATGTGCGGGGTTTCCCAGCGCCTCGGCAACGAGGAAGCCCGGCCCCTAAGCGGGACGACTGCACAGGACGTAACTGTACAAATATCGCCGGCAGGGGTCAATTGTTCTCCCTAGGCAAGATGATCCAGCAGCATGCCAAGCGTCGAGATGAGCTGAACGTCCGCGTAGTCTCCCGTTAAAATTGTTCCGATAATCTCGATCCTCGTGTTGGCGAGCAAAAACGCGTCCTCGACCAGAGACGACGCCTCTGCCTCGGATAAACTGTCCTTGTTGGCAAGCCCGAAGAGAAGGGACAGGGCAACGTACTGTTTCAGGACCCGTGCCGAGTTCATATCGCCGCAAACATCAACCAAAGGGACCCGGCGAACAAGAGAGCGGAGGAACACGGCACTACGCTCCTCGCGGCGATAGGACAAAACAAAGTCTTTCATCACATCCGCCTCGACGGCGGCGAGGCGGCTTTTCAAGATCAACTCGTTGGACCGCGCGACGGCGACTGCGGCTTTCAGACCGCTATAGATGTCTTCTAGAAACGCGTCGTGGCGATGCAGGAGCGCATAATCTTCCAACGGAATGAAGCCACGAAAAGTTGTTGCGGGCGGACGAACCGTCGTTTCCACGGCGCTCATGACGTTATCGACAGCGCGAAAGGTCTTTCCCAAAATGCGATCCACCTCAGGCAGTGCGCTTGGCAGGACCGGCGGCGCCAGATGGGGCCTTTGCGTGTCCGACCCCAGTAGTCGAACGAGATGGCGCACACCGCGCAATTGGTCACCAACGCTCTTTTTCAACTCCCTCACGACAGACAGAGGCATGGAATTCGGTCCTCCCGGAATATCTTTCCTTATTACGAAATCGCTATGCTGTGAGAATGACACACTTGCAAAGTCGCGTCGATTTCATTCTGCCGCCGTTCAGCCGCCCACTCAAGCGCATCGCCTGCAATTTCAGCTACCTCGGCGATTACACCGGCCGAAAGGTGCCCCGAAAGAGCGATGTCCGTCCGGCGAAACAGAAGGTCGGCGAGCCTACCAACACCTTCGTTGCGGCAGATCCACGAAAGCTCGGCGCGACCATATGAGGGAAGTGACTGCAGCGGCACATTGCCTGCTTGGTCCGCGATCAAGTTTGACCGTGTCCCGTACCGGGCAAAAAGGTCGGCCGCCCTGTCGCGCGAACCCGTGATCTGCGAAAGCTCGTCATTGAAGCGGTGGATTGCTGCAGCATCCGTCGGGAAATTCCGGCCGCCGCCGATCGGCAGATCGCGCGTCGACCGCAACCTGTCTCGGCAAAGTAAGCTAAGGATAAGATCGGTGACTTCTTCAGAAAAACCCCGATAGGTCGTCCACTTTCCACCAATGAGAGAGTAAATTGGAGTGCGTCCGTCTGGCGCGAGGTCGCGGACGATCGAATGATCCCGGGTGACAGCGCCCGGGTCAACGCGCTCGGTCCGTGGCAACGGACGAACACCGCAATAGGTCATGATGACTTCGTTGCCCTGAATTTCAATGTCGGGGAAGACTTCCCGGGTTATGTGCGAAAGATACTGCCTCTCCGTCTCTTCGCAAAACGCTGCGTCAGGGTCATTAACCGGAATGTCTGTTGAGCCGACCAGCACATTCCCCATGAAGGGATAAAGCAGGTTCACGCGTCCGTCGGCGGAGCCAAAATAGACCATTCGGCCGCCAAGCGCGTCATAAAGCCGCTTGTTGCGGACAATCAAATGAGAACCTTTACTACCACCCATGTGTTTCGAGACCACGCCTAGCTTATCGTTGATGGCGTCGATCCAGGCTCCTCCCGCGTTGACCACGATATCCGCAGTCACCGTCGCCGTCGCCCCGCTAAGCGTGTCCGTCAAAATAATCTCGCCGCCAGCCGTTCCCGACGGCGATACGTGGTTCAGCGCCCGCGCTTCGGGATTGTCTTCCTGGCCGTCAAGCAGCAGCTCGAGGCCGAGGCGCTCTGCGTGGGAGATGCGTGCCTCGTAGTAGATCCCCGCCGCCACCACCCGCTTTGTCAGCTCGGGCATAAGCGACGCAATAGATGATTTTGAGAGCATCAGGTGGTTGGGCATGGTTTGGAAGTGGCGGCCAAACAGATCATAGAGCCTCAGGCCAATTTTGGTTATAATCGCGCCGCGGTCATTCATTGGGGCGTTTAGCCGCAGGAAGCGTTTCGCAGAGGGGAGAATGCCGCCAAACAACGAATAAACCGGCAGCACCGTCTCAAGGGGCTTAACGTAATGGGGGGCATTTTTCAGGAGAAGATTCCGCTCTCTCGCGGACTGGCGCACGAGTCGAAACTCGCCGGTTTCCAGATACTTTATACCGCCGTGGATGAGGCGTGAGGGGGCAGCGCTCGCACCAGAGCAAAAATCATTTTTTTCGACTAGCAGCGAGTCAACCCCTTGGGCTGCCAGGTCACGGAAGACTCCGCATCCGTTAATGCCGCCACCGATAATGACGACAGGGTAGTGGCTCTTTAGTGAGTCGAGACGATTGGCAACCATCATCATGCGTTTACGACGGCGACCTTGACGGCGCTTCCCTTTTCTGCGGTTTCGAGTGCTGCAGTGATATCGTTGAGGTCGAACCGGTGGGTGATCATGGAATCCACTTCGATTTGGCCTGCTGCTATCATATTGAGCGACTTTTCGAACTGTAGACGATTAAGGCCGAAAGACCCGGTTACGACGAGTTCGTTATAATGAATGAGATTGACATCCATCATTGCCATGTCGGTAGACGAGAAGCCCGCGAACAGGCTGATCCTTCCGCGATGACGGACAAGAGACAGGGCATCGTTTGCAAGTTTCGTCACACCGATGGCCACGATCAGTTTGTCAGCTCCTAGTCCCTTGGTGTCTTTGTGAACTATCCCCTGCAGATCCTCACTCGACGGATCTACGACAATGTCGGCCCCTGCGGCAATCGCCGCATCACGCCGTGAGGCGCTTGGTTCGCTCACAATAATTTTAAAGGCACCAGAGAGGCGCGCGAGCTTGACGTGAAGCAATCCGATTGGGCCAGAGCCGAGGATCACGACAGTATCACCGACCTCGATACCGATTTTTTCCTGCCCATTCAAAACGCACGAAAGCGGTTCGACGAGCGCAGCTTTCTCCCAGCTCACTCCCTCGGGAATCTTGAAGATGTTTTGGGTTTCGACCGCTCGTTTCGGGATTCGGATGTATTCTGCAAAAGCACCGTCGATCTCGTATCCGATTGCCGTTAGGTTCCGGCAGATATTCTCATAGCCGCGCTTGCAGTAGTCGCAGCTCCCGCACGGAATTGCGGGACACACGGCGACGGCATCGCCACAGGCAAAGTTGCTATGATCGCCAGTGACGACAACTTCTCCGGCGAACTCATGGCCGAGGATTGATGGATAACGAACGCCGGCGGTTTTCCTTCCGCGGAAAATCCTGATGTCGGTGCCGCAGACCGTCGCCGCCTTGACTCGTACCAGAAGATCGCCGTCAGCGAGTACGGGATCGGGAACGGTTTCGAACGACAGTTCATTCGGCGCTTTTAGCAAGCCAGCTTTCATGAATTCCTCCACAACTCGAACATATGTTGTAGCTAGAATACATTTATTCAATTTTTGTGCGAGATAAAATTGCGGGGAACCGCCTTTTTTGGGGTTATCTCCGGTCTTTGCCATTAAGCAGCCAATCCATCGGCCGAAAGTCCGTTTCACGGACGCACAAAACATAGTTGACAAACGGACGATGTTGAACATTTATATTATCATCTTTATAAAAGTTCGGTTGTCAGGACAGGTTGTGGCGTTGCTCGAGGAGGAGCAACCCAATGTGTGGCCACCTTTCCGTCGCAGGGGCGGGAAAGTTGGCCGCTTCGCGGGTTGATGGTGCCTGGCGGTGCATTTCGTAGAGGTTCAAGTGGGAGGTCGAAAATGAAACATTCCAAGACTATGATGAGTGCAGCGGCGCTGTCAGTCGCGATCGCAAGTGGTGCTCATGGGCAGAGCCAGCAAGATCTGATCAAACCGATAGATAAGGAACTGACATTCGTTTTCATACCGAAGGTCATTCACCCTTGGTATGATGTTGTTGCTGAAGGTAGCAAGTTCGCAGCAGAAGAGTTCGCCAAGTCCGGCATCAAGATCAATATCATCTGGGATCAGCCGCCCCAGGCTGACGTCGCCGATCAAAACCAGCGCATCGAGGCCAATATCGGTCGAAAGCCTGACGGGTTGGCCGTTGCGTGTCTCGATCAGGCAACCAATGTTCAACTCTTGACTGAGGCGAAGGCTGCGGGCATTCACGTCACGACTTTCAACTCGTTTTGCGACGACAAATTTCCGTTTGTCGGTCCCAAAAGCAGTTACCAGGACGGCTTCGATCTCGGGGAATTCGTTGCCAAGCATCTCAACGGCAAAGGCAAGGTCGGCATTCTTGCGGGGAGCCTGACGGCCTCTGACCACGTCGAACGCATCCAGGGCTTCAAGAAGGCACTTGAGAGCTACCCCGACGTCAAGATCGTATTCGAACAGCCCGACAACGATATCCTTGAAGATGCGGTGACACTGACCGAGAACGCGCTTCAGGCAAATCCGGACATCGCCGGTATCTTTGGTTCTAACGCTTCCAACCCGATCGGCGCTGCCCGCGCTGTCAAGAATGCGGGTCTTGCGGGCAAGGTCGCGATCGTCGGGATGGACGATCTGCCGGAAGCTGTCGATGCCGTTTGCGACGGTACGATCACTGCGCTCAAAGCACAGCGCCAGTGGGACATGGGCTATTGGACGGTGAAGTATCTCGTCGCGACCAACCAGAACCATACAATCCCGATGCTCCACGACACCGGCTCCCGGTTTATCACCAAGGTCGATTGCAAGTAGACGCAGGATCAAGTGGCGCGCCTCCTGCGCGCGCCACCTTGGAGGTTGCTCATGACAAAATTTATTTTTGAAGCTCGCGATATCCGCAAGGCGTACGGCGTTGTTCATGCCCTGAAGGGCGTATCGATCGGAATCGGCAAAGGCGAGGTTCATGCGATCATCGGCGAAAACGGTGCAGGAAAAAGCACGTTGATGAGTGTTTTTTGCGGGAAGGTGCGGCCAACGGCGGGAACCCTTCATTGCGATGGCGAACAGATCGATTTCGGGAAGCCGCTGGATGCACAGACCGCGGGAATCAGTATCGCTCCCCAGGAGATCAATCTCGTTCCGGATCTATCAGTGGCAGAAAACATCATGCTTGGCGCCCATAAGACTGTCGGTCCGACAATTAACTGGAAGAAGACGCGGCAGGCGGCCGTCCGCCACTTGCACGAAATCGACGAGGGGATCGATCCCGGCAGCAAGGTTTTCCAGTTGAGTAAGGCGCAACAGCAGCTTGTGCAGATTGCCCGGGCAGCGGCCACATCCGCGCGCATTCTCATTCTCGATGAACCGACCGCGACCTTGACGTCGCGTGAAACCGAAAAGCTGTTCGACTACATCAGGCGTTTTCGCGCTGAAGGTGGGGCGGTATTCTACATTTCTCATCGGCTCGACGAGGTTCTCGAGCTCTCGGACCGGATCAGCGTGTTAAGGGACGGGGCGTATGCCGGCGAACTCGATCCCAAGACCACTACCAAGGATGAGATGGTGCGCGCGATGGCGGGTCGTGTTGTCGGCCGCGGGAATCCAGCGCCACACAAGAACATCGAAGATCGCGATATTGTTCTTAAGGTTAGAGGCCTAACCCGCAATGGAGAGTTCGAGGACGTCAGTTTCGATTTGCATCGGGGTGAGATTCTGGGGATTTCAGGCCTTATCGGCGCAGGACGAACCGAAGTCGCCAAGTGCATTTTTGGCCTCACCCAAGCCGATAGCGGCACGGTTGAACTGTTCGGCCAGCGTCTCGAACGGCGCAGCCCTTATGATTGCATCTCCAGAGGTCTTGCCTACCTCCCCGAGGAACGCAAGCAGGAGGGGATTTTTCCACTCCTCAGCATTACCGAGAACATGAGCATGCCGTCGCTCGACCGCTTTGGCTCGTTGCTGCATTTACGAGCATCAGACCTGGCACGTGAAGTGGATGGATTTATCCAAAGGCTTCGGATCAAGGTCTCGTCACCGGGCGACCGGATCACAAGCCTCAGCGGCGGCAATCAGCAAAAGGTGATTATTGGCCGGTGGCTGATGCGCAACGCGCGGGTCCTGATCATGGATGAGCCGACCCGGGGCATCGATGTGGCAGCGAAGTTCGAAATTCAAAGCGAACTGCGACGATTTACCGACAGGGAAGGGCTTTCGATTGTCTTCATATCCTCCGAGCTTGAAGAAGTCATTGATGTGTCCGACCGCATTGTCGTCATGCACGAAGGCAAAGTGAAGGGAATTCCTACTGCGGCAACCGCGACGCAGGAGTCTCTTCTGCAGCTTGCCATGAGCTAGACACGGGAAGGTCAGACAAATGACAAATGACATCACTGCTACAATTGCTCCCGTCAAGGCAAAGCGTGCGGGCTTGATGACCAGGTTCTGGCGATGGGAAGCCAGCGGCATCCTCGTTGCCCTAATTTTATTGATGGTCGTGCTCTCACTAGCGACGAACAATTTTATGTCGTCCTACAACATGTCGGTCGTGGCACGGCAGGCGGCTTTTGTCGGTCTGGTCGCGCTCGGACAGACACTTGTGCTGCTTGTCGGAGGTATTGACCTGTCCGTGGGAGCGGCCGCCGGGCTGTCCGCCATCGTCGGCTCCCTACTTCTGACGATGTTCGGTGTGCATCCATATCTGGTCATTCCTCTGACCATGGCCTTCGGCCTGTGTCTCGGACTGGTCAACGGCATTTTCGTCGCCGGCCTGCGCCTCAACCCGTTTATCGTCACTCTTGCCACGTGGGAAATCTTCGCGGGCCTTACGATGGTTATTACCAAGGGCTACCCGATCCGGCCGCTCGGAGAAACGTTCGGCTTTTTTGGAAAAGGCGAAATCCTCTCTGTCCCAATTCCGGTCCTCGTGTTCCTCATTTCTGGCGTGCTCCTGATATGGCTTCTGACGCAGACCAGGTTTGGTCGCAATATCTTTGCCGTCGGCGGGAATCGCGATGCTGCCGTGCTGGTAGGAATCAAGGTGAAGTTCGTGGAATTCATGGTTTTCGGGCTTGCAGGCATGTTTGCCGCTCTTGCCGGGATTCTCTTTGCAAGCCGCATGGATGCCGGTCAGCCGTCGGTCGGGGAGGGGTGGCTCATGGGCGCAATTACCGCGGCGATTCTCGGCGGCACCAGTCTGCGTGGCGGGCAAGGGTCCGTTGTCGGGACCATGCTCGGCGCTATGCTGCTGACTGTGCTGGCAAATGGAACGGTTCTTCTCAACGTCTCCGGTTTCTGGCAGCGTGTCATCGTTGGCGGCGTCGTACTCATCGCGGTCCTGGTAGATCTCTTCAGGCGCCGGGATTGAAATCCCCGGCGGCATTGCGAGGCTTGTGGCAATCGATTCCCCGGTCCTTTATAGGCAGATTGGAACAATTTCGATAAGAAAGCAGGAAATTGATGTCTGATCTTAACGATGATCTACGGACAAGGGCTGCCTGGCTCTACTATAAGGAAGGGCTCACCCAGGATCAGGTTGCTCAGGAACTGGGACTGGCGCGCACACGTGTCCTTCGGATGTTGGCCGCGGCCCGGCTTGACGGAACAGTCCAGATTCGGGTGGTCTCCAAAAACAGCCACTGCATAGCGCTTGAACGCGAACTCGAACGGAAATTCAGGCTCGAGCGAGCGATTATCGTACCCATGCCGCAGAAGCCAGAAATGGTCCCGGAAATCATTGGCAGTGTGCTCGGCGAGTACCTCACCGATCTCCTGAGCGAGAATATGACGATCGGGCTGGGTTGGGGCAAGACGCTGAGTTCGTGCCTTCCTTCCATCCCGCAACAGCAGGATGCGGGCCTTTCGGTGGTGTCGCTGCTCGGTGGATTGACGAAGGTCAGCAAATTTAATCCGTCTGAGTTTGCGTGGCGTCTTGGAGACAGACTTTCAGCTGAGAGTTACCTGATCGCGGCGCCGGTGTTCGCTCCGGATGAGCGGACCCGCGAAGCTCTGCTCTCGCATCCCGGCATCAGAGAGGTGTTCCGCCGTTCGGAAAATCTTGACGTCGCGATTGTCAGCGTCGGAGACCTGTCGCCGACTTCGACCTTCGTCAGCTACGGCTTGCTCGACAAGGAAGAAATTGTCTCGCTGCAGCGCGCGGGTGCCATAGGCGACGTTCTATGCCGATTCATCGATGCAGATGGAAAAATTGTCGATCATGAAGTGAACCGAAGGGTTGTGGCGGTGGACCCGCAAGCCATTCGTGCTTCGCGAAAAATCGTTCTCGCCTCAGGCGGTTGGCACAAGCTTGGTATCTTCAAAGCAGCCATGAAGATGCTGTCGCCGCAGGTGATTATAACTGACGAACAGGTCGGCGAGCGGTTGCTCGACGACTAGAACCGGAAGGGGGGCGTCAGAATACACAGGTCGTTTGCTGCGGCGAGCAGGGTGGCTTGCCGTATGGGAGGTTTATTGTCACCAAACTGAAGTGGAAGCAGCAGGCAGCTGGCTTCCGGGAGGAGAAGATTATGACGTATGACTACACCTCGATCGGATTTTATACCTTCGACTGCCTGGGACGGCCTGTTACAGAGATCCCACCGGGGGGGAATACCTATTTCATCGAAGAAGTGACGATGGCGGTGTCCGGGGCAGCCGGGGCGGCAGCAATTGTTGGAGCAAAATACGGCTTGAAGGTTCTTGCCGTTGGCGGCATAGGCGATGACCTCATGGGCGACTGGGTCATCCGTCGCTTGAATCAGTTCGCTGTTGACACTTCGATGATGCAGACTTGCAAAGGTGTGGGCACATCATCCTCAATTGTGACCACTCGTCCGGATGGACAAAGGCCTGCGCTGCACATGCGCGGCGCAACAGGCGCATTCGTCGTATCGGAACAAGATTACGACAAGGTCCTGGACTCCAAGGTCATTCACATGGGTGGGACTGGCTTGATGGATCGCATGGACGGTGAGCGTAGCTTTAAACTGATGAAGGAAGCAAAGCGCCGCGGCCGCATCACCACGTTGGATGTTTTTGCCGCCGACAGAAAGGACATGGCGAATGTCGCAGGCCTTCTGCCCTTTACCGACTACTTTATCCCCTCCATTGAGGAGGCTCAGGCGCTTTCCGGTCTTCGGACAAAAGAGGACATTGGCCGATACTTCAACGATCTGGGCGTTCAGTGCACAGTTATGACGATGGGAGAAAACGGAGCGTACTATCACCACATTGACGGCACCCGGTTTCACATGCCAGCGTTCGACATTGATGTCGTCTGCACTTGTGGGTGCGGAGATGCTTTCAACGCGGGATTTGCGACAGGCATTATTAAAGGGCTGAACCCAGAGGAGGCAACACGACTGGGCCAGGCTTCCTCCGCACTTAACGCGACCGGGCTCGGTAGCCAGGCCGGGATCATAGACCTTGAAAGCACGCTCGCATTTCTCCAGCGCGCCCGTAGCCGCACTTCGTGTGCGGCATAATCCAAAAGCGCTCCGAAAGATCGACCGATTGTTGGCCGATGCGGCGCAGGGAGGTGGGTAACTCGCCCGCTTCGTTGCGTCGCGTCCGCAGTTACTGGGGTAGCGTGACGTTTGTTGCCCACCGTGTACTACTGGAGGACGACCGGTCATAGGCCAGCAATTCTAGCCGCGACAGCGAAGTCGGCAAACAACACTATTTTTCGGCTTGGCGCATTTTCGGACATAACGGCGACGGTCCAACCCAGCGTGCCCTGCAGCCTACGAACATGCTTGGACTTTCCACGCTGGCAATCAAGCGCTGGAGACCCGCCTTTACAAGCATCGAGCCAACAGTTGTTACATGGCGTTGCTTTTTGTCGGAGACCAAAATCCGCGGCGCCCTTTCAAAAAGCTGAGAAAGCTAACGTAAGGCTGACGCCTATTGTTGAGCTTGGCGGACGATCCAGTCGCGTATACCAGACAGCCCCTTAAAGTCTTCGGCGCATCGTGAGCGCGTCCTTGGATCGACTTCGGTCGCCATATCGCTCAAAGCGTGTCCAGGGCCTAGCTCCAGAAATGCACTTGCGCCAGCCTCCTTGCAACTCTCCAGGCAACTGGCCCATTCAACTGTATGCGAAATCTGATCAGCGAGCTTAATCGCACCTGATGAGACATCAATAACCGAGGCGCCGTCGATACCACTGAAGAGACGGACCCCATTTGGAACCTCAGAGATCGCCGATATCGCCAGAGAAGATGCGAACGCCGCAGATGCGTTGGCGAGTCTTGGCGTATGCGAGGCAACATGGACTTTAAGACGGACAATACGCTCGGCGCCGCTGCGAACTGCCTCTTCTTCGAAAGTTTGGAGGGCGGCGACTGTGCCGCCCACGACGAAGCCATTGCCAGGATTGGCGATCGCAAGTGCAGTTTCCTGAGTACGGCACAGGCGTTCGATTGCCTCCCGCTTCAGTCCCCGGACAAATGTCAATCCTTCGCGACCGCGGCTTGCCGCGTTCATCGCCTCCGCGCGGATCGCAACGAGCCGGAGCGCCTGTTTCCCGCTGATGAGCCCCGCCAGTGCCCAGGCGGCAACCTCGCCAACGCTATATCCGGCGACCAGACGGTGCTGGGGAAGCGCGTCGCCCAGCGCAGCCTGGAACGCGACTGCCTGCAGCACACATAGGATCTGCGCTGTACGGTTGTCTTCGAGCGCTTCAGGCGATGCGCTGCGCACAAGTTCGCGGGGATCTTGGCCGTCTAGCAGTTCGGCCGCGACAATGAAGAACTCCGCCGCCTCGGGTGCGTCGGCGACCAGATCGAACATTCCAGCGTGCTGTTGCCCTTGACCTGAACAGAGAATGGCGATTGGCAAAGCGGGCTCCTATCTTGGATAGAGGAAAAGGATGGCGGCGCCCACCGTGACCATGCTGCATATCGTGCTGGCGATGACCATTGAACCCGCCTCCCTGGAGGCGACATTGTAGTTGACGCCGAAAAGGATACCGAAAAAACCTGATGGAAGTGCCGCCAGCAAGATTGCGACCGCCGCAATATCGGGCGAAGTCGGAATGATCCGCGTGAGGCCGAAGACGAAAAGTGGTTGCGCGATATTGGACAGAAGAGTGGCCGCAACGACGTGCCGGTCGAGCTGGAAAGGCTGCGAAGACAAAACCAAGCCGGTGAGGAACAATGCGACTCCGCCCGCGGCGTGACCGATCAACTGAAGCGACGATGTTACCAGCACGTCGAGCTGCAGGCCCGAAAGAGACACAAGAGTGCCGCACACCGGCGCAAGAACGATCGGCTTAGCCACCGCGTCTATCATGGCGTTGCGCAAGCGGGTAGCCGAGTTGGACTGCGTCCCATCTAACCCGGTCCTCGATAGTTCGAGGATGAGCAGCGTGATCGGAGTCGGCAAGATGGAACCCGCAGCAATGGCGACAGCCACATGGACCGTCGCCTGAGGCCCGATCACCGCCAGCATGATTGGCAGCCCGGCAGCGGCGTAATTCGGAAGCGCGATCGTCAACGCTTGAACTGCGGCTTCGCCGTGCGACGCATTGTCTCTCAACTTCAATCCATACCAAATGGCGTAGAAGGCCATCATGGTGATGGCAAGCAGCAGGAACAGAGTACCTTCTGCGAACATCTTCTCGCGCGCAGTCGTCGCCGTAGCGACGAACAGGGAAGCTGGCAGCGCAAACTGCATCACCAGCGCATTCAATTCGGTCACATGGTGGTTGTCTATCGTGCGATGCTTTCCAGCAAAATAGCCGAGCGCAATCACAAAGAAGATTGGGACCAAGGCCTGCAGAATGATCTCGATCATTTCGTCAGCTTTCCTGCAGTTCGACGAATAGTGCCATACCAAGCAGGTCGGCACATCCGCCGGGGCTTAGCCGGCGTGCGACGAACGCGTGGTGCATTGCCACCGCTCGCGTGTACCATTCAGGTGCCCCGCAGCCTCCCGCTTCGAGAAAGGCGCAGGCTTCCTCTTGAGCCAACCGAAGGCCCTCCAGGCCTCCCCGGTATAGCAAGTTGGTATCTGTCACGCGCGCTACGAGCGTCATCAACGCATGAACCTGTGCGGCATCCGTATCGAGGGGCGCAAGCCGACGCCCATCTTGGAGCGCCGGTATCGCCACGCTGTAAAGAGATGGAAAGCCTGCTGCGGCTTCGGCACGGGCACCGCCCGCGCCATGTTGTTTTGCCACTTTGCTGCCGTGGCTGTGGAGATTAACCGGGCCACTGACGATATCTGCGCCCCAACGATGTGCAACCACGCGTCCGAGAGTGCCTGGCACAGCGTAGCGCGCCCGGAAACCCGCTGCGGCACAGAGCAGCCCCATCCCAAAGATGGCCCCGCGATGCGTGTTTACCCCTCCCGTCGCGATCATCATCGCGCGCTCCGCTTCGATCCCGATTGACCGAAGCCTATCCATTTCTGCACCTGCGGCCCCGGCCTCGGCGAGGCGTGCGAAAAACGGTTCGAGGACATCCGCACTATGGTTCATCATCTCGGCGTCCATGTCGTGATGCGCGCCACTATCGACCGGACTGACGAGGCCCGGCTTTGGATAGGTCGCGATCTCTCGTTTCAAGCAAAGCGTCGCGGCCTGTCCGATTACGCCTGTATCCAGTCCAGTTGTCGGAGAAAGAAGTGCGGTCATGAGAACACCATGTCGCGAGCAACCAACCGGTTGCCATCCGATGATTTGGCCAAGACCTCATGGGCTCCGCTTGCCCATTCGCGCCATTGGATGGCAAGCCCGCCAGGGGTTACAATCTCGCCGTCAAGCGTCACCATCGACGCCGCGTCGATCGTCTTGATCGCAGCAACTATGCGATCGACGTCGCCAAGCGTCGACGCGTACCACAGGAGGTCAATATCTGACGTTTCCGAGAGATACGGCAGGTCCGTTAGAAATTGCCAGGCAAGGCTTCCAAAGCAGCGCGTATTGGGTTCGACTTCCAACAACGCCTCGAGAGCAGGTCGCCACGTGACCGGGGCAGCATTGATAACATCCGCAATTCTTGGCGGACTGGCGGTCGACGCCACGGCTTCGAGGGGGGCCACGAAGGATAGTCGCTTTTTGCCCAATGAGGGTGGCAAGGGAAGGCCCAGCGGCAAACTGTCTTTGCTGTCGTTGCAAAGTCGCCGACGTGCAATGAGCGGACGCCCGAGCATGGCCCAATCGGCGAGCTCGGCGAGGTCGCGGGTATCCCCATGCGTCTCGAAGAGTGCACTCCAGGATGCCGGGTAAAGATAAACGAGCTGATGTCTGTCGAAATTCACCGGATCATCCCCTTTTCCTTGCAAGGGTGACAATCTCGTCCGCGATCCCTTCGGCCTTTAACCTTCCACCGCGTTCTTTGCCGAGCGCCGCCCGATCATCGCCCTTCTGCGGTCGCGCAAGCAGCATTGCAAGCTGATCGGCCAATGGCAATTCGGGTTTCCACGTTTCGGCAATGGCGCCGGTCTGAGCGAGATTTTCAAGACCTGGCGCAAAAACCGGGGTTGCCTTCGCCTTCTCCTTTAAAACGTCGATCGGCAGCTTGGTGACGCGCGCCATCGATGGCAGGTCCATCACCTGCGGATGGGCGCCAGGCAATGCCACGAGCGTTCCGCACGCAAGCGCCGTCGCGATGAAAGCGCCCGCCGCACTGCCACCATAGAGCAGGCCGATCGTACGATGGCCGCTCACCTCTGCCAGCAAAAGCGATTTGGCGAGGTGCGCGAGATATTCGCTCAGCCCAAGAAGTTCGTCGCGCCGGCTCATTCGCTGGCTTGAGGTATCGACGAGCAGCAGGATGGGACTTGCATCATCGATGAGCGCGATCTTCAACGCATGGTCGGCCAGGCGTATCGCCTCATCGATACCGATCGCGCGGCCGCCGCCGACGCTCATCAAATGGATCATCTCACCATTGAGCGCAGTGGCCGTACCAAACGAAAGATCGCCATCAGCCGTCAATTGGTGACCAGTCGGAAAAAGTGAATTCAGGATTTCAGCGGGCGTCATCTGCGCTCTCCCCGTGCTTAGCGGCAAGTTCCGCGAACTCTTCTGCCGGCATTGCCGGGATGTCGTCCGGGATATCGATCCCGAGTGCAGCCCAAATGTCGGTTGCGTCAGGTGCATCGCCGAACCGGGTGATACGGCGCTCAAGCCTGTTCTGTTCGGCAACCAGCGTTTCGGTCGTCAGCGGCACGGACCTGGCAAGGCCGGCAGCCGCCGCGGTGCGAAAGGCGGCGGCGTCATCAGCGACGAAAACATCCGCCCCACCGATAAGCATTCGATGTTTTCCGCCCATCGTCCGCCAGACGAATGCGCGATCGCGGGAATCAAACTCCTCGACGCCCTTGTTCGTCTCGATGACCTCCGGACCAGAGACGCTGATCCGCCCCTGCTCCGAAACAATCAGCATCGAGCAGCATCCAGCGATCAGCCCCCCGCCGCCATAGCAGCCGGCGCGCCCGCCGATCAGCCCGACGACACGGCATCCCGCTGTCCGCGCTTCGAATATGGCGCGCATGATTTCGGCGATCGCCAGTTCACCGGCATTCGCTTCTTGAAGACGGACGCCGCCGGTATCAAACGCGATGACGACATCACGCTGCAGTAGCTTTGCCGCACGGAGGAGACCGGTGAGCTTGGCACCATGAACTTCGCCGAACGCGCCACCCATGAAGCGGCCCTCCTGGGCCGCAACCAAAACGTCTGTGCCCATAATGGTCGCCGCACCGACGACAATCCCGTCGTCAAATTGCGCGGGCAGATCAAAAACCGCGAGGTGTGGGCTGATCTCTCTGCGCTCCGGGCCGATGAACTCGGCGAAGCTGTTGTTGTCGACCAGAGCTGCGACGCGGTCGCGCGCACTCGCTTCGTACCAACTTTTGTGGGAAGCAGTCATTCCTCTGGCTCCTCGATCAGGCGGACGCCTTGGGCGAGCCGCAGTGAGACGGTATCGGGGCGCGCGCCGCCATCATTTATAGCGATGCGCAGGCCCCCGGCGGGACGGCGTGCGACGAAGTCTGAGGTGACCGCCTCCCATAGTTCGCGAAAACCGTGGGCGGCCGTGTTTATCTCGATCGTGCAACGGTCAGGCGCGACGCCTCGCTCGAGCAATATTTCGAGATTGCCAGATGCGACGACTCCGACCAACGCCATCGGCCGCTTACCTTGCGCGGCGGCAGGTGCCGCCAGATCAAATCGTAGTTTTTCCATGACAGAAGCGTCTCCTTACCAGTTGCGAAAGCGGCTCGGCGGCTGGTAAAGCCCGCCTGAAGCCAGCATCAGGTCTTTGATGGATTTTGCGGCGAGCAGATTTCGGTTGGCATCGAGCGGATCGATCCCGAGATCTTCCGGTCGCTGGATCACTTTCCGTGCTCGCAATCTCTCGACCATCGCCTTATCGCGACGTCGGCCAATTTCTGTATAGCCGGCGACACCGCGGATTGCCTGCTCCCGCTCATCTGCGTTCTTGCAGAGCAGCAGGTTGGCGATGCCCTCTTCCGTAACAATATGCGTGGTGTCGTCCGCGTAGACCATGATCGGAGCGAGTGGCAGGTTGAGTTTTTCGGCCAGTTCCAAGGCGCCGAGCTTTTCGACGAAGAGTGGCGTATTGCCTTCGCCAAACGTCTCTCCAATTTGGACGACCAGCTTGCGGCCACGCCTGAGCGGTGATGGCGTGTCGGGATCTGCCTCGGAGCCCGCCTGAAGCCAGGGTGCGCTGGGATGGCGCCGCCCGCGGGCATCGGACCCCATATTGGGCGCCCCACCGAAGCCTGCGACGCGATCGGCCGTGACGGTCGAGCTGTGTCCGGAAAGGTCAATCTGCAACGTCGAACCGATGAACATGTCGCAGGCATACAAACCGGCAATCTGGCTGAAGGCTCGGTTCGAGCGCAGTGAGCCATCCGGCCCGGTAAAGAAGATGTCGGAGCGGGCGGCAAGATAGTCTTCCATTCCAACCTCCGATCCGAAGGAATGGACCTGTTCGATCCAACCCGCCTCGATCGCCGGAATGAGCGTGGGGTGCGGGTTGAGCGCCCAGTGCGTGCAGATTTTGCCCTTCAAACCGAGTTTTTCGCCATAGGTCGGCAGCAATAGCTCGATCGCCGCCGTATTGAACCCGATGCCGTGATTGAGACGACGCACACCATATGGCGCGTAAAGACCCTTGATCGCCATCATCGCGGTCAGAATCTGGGTTTCAGTCATCGCCGCTGGGTCGCGCGTGAACAAAGGCTCGACATAGAAAGGCTTCTTCGCGTCAACAACGAAGTGGACTCGGTCGCCGGGAATGTCTACGCGGGGAACCTTGTCGACAATTTCCTCGACCTGAGCAATGACGAGGCCGCTCTTGAAACTGGTCGCTTCGACAATGGTCGGCGTGTCTTCGGTGTTCGGGCCGGTGTAAAGATTTCCGTCGCGATCTGCGCAGACGGCAGCGATGAGAGCAACGTTGGGCGTCAGGTCGACGAAATAGCGCGCGAAAAGCTCAAGATAGGTGTGTACAGCACCGAGCTCTATTTGCCCGCCGAAGAGCAGTCGGGCAATACGCGCGGATTGCGGTCCCGAGTACGAGAAATCGAGCCGCTTTGCTATTCCCTTTTCATAGAGATCCAAATGTTCGGGCAACACGACGCCGGACTGGATCATATGCAGGTCGTGGATCTTCCCCACATCGACATTTGCAAGGGCTCTCGCAAGAAGATCCGCCTGTTTCTGATTGTCGCCCTCGAGGCAGACACGGTCTCCCGGTTTCAAGACTGCCTCCAGAAACCTCTCAAGCGCTGAGGACTTTACGACCTTGCCGGCAGCAAACGCAGTGCCCGCGTCGATCCGTTCTCGCAATGCCTCTCTCTGTGTGTTCCAGTTTTTCATTTCGCTATCCGATCCAATTCAAAGCTGGTGTTCATAAATGCCCTCCGAGCAGGGCCTCATTTGACGGGCCGACCAAATCCGGTTGGGAGCAAGACTCCAGAACTCGCCAAGCATTCCGGATTACGGACCGCCCAGACATAGACGTCAGGGCAAGATTCTAACGGTGCCGGGCGACCAATCTGGGTCGGCATAATCGCCGCGTGCGAAGTCAGCCCAGAGCTTGCGCATACGCCTGCCGATCGGCTCGATCTTAGACCAGTCGGAGCCGGCAACTGCGGGGGCGGATCGCCAGGCTTGTTCGCTACCCAATAAGAACGGCAGCTCGATGCAGTGGCATGCGCCTAGCCCTGTGCCGGGCGACTCCCAGTCAAAGCGATAAAGCAAGGCCCGATGTCCCTTTTCCGCCATATCGCGCACCAGACTTCGCGAACCGCCCTCGAACAGCTCGTTCATCTCGCGCGTCTCGTCGAGAAAGTGCGTTTCAGTTCCAGGACTTGGCTGGATTTGTTTTTGCAGAAGAACGAACGGCAATGCGTCGTCTCTGCACCAGCCGGCAATGACATCGACGCCCGGACCCCTGTCAGCAGGCGGCAGAACCGCACTCCAGAGAGCCAGTCTTTTTAACTTGGCAGCAAGTCTGCCTTGAGCGACGATGAGTTCGTCGATTGTCGCGCCGCGTGGGTCGCCTCCGAGTTCGTCCAGAAACATATCCGAAGTCGTGTCCGCCTCGGCGCGGGTGTGGGCGAGACCATACGCGCCGCTTTGCAAAATCGCGCGCTTGAACAGGCCTCCGCCATGACCCCACGCAAGCATAGTGGCTATCGAACATCCTCCTGCCGACTGCCCAAAAACGGTAACGTTTTCAGGATCACCACCGAAGGCTCCGATATTGGTCTTGACCCATCGCAGCGCGGCAACTTGGTCGGCCATAGCCGGGCTAGGATCGCTCCCGCCAGGCTGCTGGAAGTAGCCGAAAACGCCGAGACGGTAAGTTACGGTGACAACGACAACCCCTTGCTCATATGCGAGCTTGTCACCATCGTGCCAAGGAAGCTCGCCACCACCTGTTACAAAGCCTCCTCCGTGAAAGAAGACCATTACCGGCCGCTTGCCGGAGAGTGCCGGGCTAAAGACTGAGAGAACCTGACAATGTTCACTCATCTCCATTTCAGGCATCGGCCCCTGCACCAACTCAAGACGAGAAGGAAGTTGGGGGCATACTGGACCCCGCTCGGTGAGACGCACGCCGTCCCAAGGAATCAGCTCAGGCTGCTCGAACCGAAGAGAATGGGCGTACCGTATGTTTCGAAATATCTCGATGTCGGTCATGACTTTGGTTCTCCTAGCGGCTTGGAAACGCATGGCTTTGCTCGGCAAGCCGTCGATCAACATGCTCAGCCCATCTTTCAGCTACGTGTCGCGGATCCCAATGAGTACGCGGGATAGCGCCTCACGAGTGTGCGCTAAACTTAGATTTTAAATCGCTCCGGCATTCCATGTGAACACTTTCTGCCTTTTTTGTATTTTTATAATGTTATTATGTCAACTAGTGCATACAACAATCTCGAATTTTTCTTTAATGCGTACAACGAGGCGATTTTAAGGGGCTGGTGTTTTTCGCCCAATGGACATATCGGTTGTGATGTTTTATGCGGTAAACGCGATCAATCCGCGCGAGGGACCGAATGAAAAATCCTGACGAAATCGACGCCGACGAGGGTGTGGAATCCCGTGAGCGCCTGTCTGATCGGATTCTGAACGCGCTCACTGATGACATCGCTACTGGAGTTTTGGCGGCCGGTACGGCTCTTGATGAGAAGCAGCTTGCCGACCGCTTTGGCGCATCGAGAACGCCTGTAAGAGAGGCATTGCGCCAATTGGCAGCTAGCGGCCTGGCAGAAAATCGTGCCCGTCGTGGAATGGTTGTCACGCGGATGACGCCGGAACGGGTCATGGAGATGTTCGAGACGATGGCAGAGATCGAAGCATTATGCGTTCGCCTCGCCACGTTCAGAATGACGCCATTGGAGCGTGGTCATCTCATGGAACTTCACGCGAAGTCAGTCGGGCTCGTAAGTGCAGGAGACTTTGATGGATACGATGAGTTCAATCGCGACTTTCACGAAAGCATATATCGCAGCACTCACAATGACTTCCTCGCGGAACAGGCACTCAGTGTCAGAAGCAGGCTTAACAGTTTCCGCCGTACTCAGCTTAGACACGGCGACCGCCTGCTGAAATCTCGTGAAGAACACGAGGCTATCATGCAAGCGATAGCTGAAGGGGATGGTGAAGTCGCGGCGCGGAGGATGCGCGCTCATATGCTAAATGCGGCGACATCACTTCGACAGTATATCGAGATACATTCCGAATAGAGTTTTTGCGCCAATATAGCGTTTCCCTTTCATATTGGATCGTATCGGCAGGAGTTGAAGAAGTTTCGTACTTGTTGAGGATCGATAAGGTCGATGTCCGATTCCGGCCAAAGACCTGTCAACGTGCGCTTTACCGCTTGGCGCAGAAGAGTTTTCAGCTTGGAGAAAGCTTTTTCTATGGGATTGAATTCCGGGCGGCATCGTAACGCAACCTAGGATAGATCAAAACATGGGATCTGTCGGTATGACCCGACTTGCCCGTGATCCAACTTATCGACGCCATCGATTTCTTGCAGAGGCGATTGCCCACTCGGTGTGGCTCTAGGTCCGGTTTCCCCTCAGTCTGCGTATGGTCGAGGAGATGTTGGCCGCCCGTGGCGTTACCGTCTCTCACAAGACCGTGCGGCTCTAGGCTGAGAAATTCGGCAGATACTTTTCCAATTATATCCGGAAGCGATCAGCCGGCAGGCTGGTCGTCAAGTGGCACCTCGATGAGGTTGTTATCACCTGAACTTCATGGAAAAATCGATCGGAGAAGTTCTAAGTGGTTAATTCTTATGGAGCGATCGACCGCCGTTTGCTGGCGATACGAGCGATGCCCACCGCAGCAAGGGGGCCCATAGTGGGCATTCAGTTTCTTGCGCAAGCCGTGGTCTCTACCCCTACGGCAGTCCGGGATGAGTGATTTGACCGGGGCCCGCTAGCGAGCATCGCGATCAGGTGAGCTTCGCACTCTAATGGGTCAAGGCCTCTACGCCGCGAGATCATAAATGTCAGCGGACGAAGGTGCCATGCATGCCGCGTGAGCTCCACGAGGACTCCGCTGGAAAGATCACCGAAGACGAGGTCTTCAGGCATATGTCCCCAGCCCAGTCCTGCTTTGAGCAAGTCGTGCTTGGCGCCGAGTTCGTTCACAAGCCACCGACGCTCCCCGGCGATCGCCACCGTCGACTTCTCAGCATCGGGCTGGTTGTCGGTGACGACGATCTGGATATGTCGGCTGAACTCGTCGCGCGCCGCGGCCCGCCCGAGGTTGGCGAGCGGATGGGAGGGAGAGCAGACGGTGACCATCCGCGTGTCGCACAGCCAGTGCCTCTCAAGCGCACTCGGCTTCAGTTCGGGCACGTCGGCGGCGGTGATAGAGAACACGCACTCCCCATCCAGAACCAGTGCCTCTCCACCCTGCATCGTCGTCATACGCAAATTCACGACGGCTGTCGGCGCATCCAGGCCGAACTGCCGCAGGCAGGCGATGAGGTGCCTGCGCGGATAATAGACGTCCACGGCGATCGAGAGCTGTTCAGCGCCTGACGTGGAAATCGAGCGGGCACGGGTCTTCATCTCCTCCGTGCGCGCGATAACCGCCCTTGCATCGGGAAGAAGGCTTCGGCCGGCCGGAGTTAGCTCCGCCCGCCTCGTGCCGCGCTCGAAGAGTTCAACCGACAAGGCCGCCTCCAAGGCGGCGATCGCGTGACTGACTGCCGACTGCGCGCGCAACAGGGTTTTCGCGGCACCTGAAAAGCTCCCCGCATCACATACGGCCACAAAAGTGCGGAGTTGGTTGATCGTAACGCCGTCGAGCATTGTATGCCATCAAAAGATTAGATCGATAGCAGCAAAGTTACGTCAATTACATAGATAGCGCAATCTAACTAAATAGAACTCGATCAGTCACCAATCACATTCGGAAAGGCCGTGTCATGGCTGAGCGAGAATACATAAAAGCATCATCGAGCCGATGGATCGACAAGGTGGTCCGTCTGTTTAAGCCGGAGCCTCAACCTCAAGCGACCGCAGTCGTGTCAAAACTTCCGAAACAAAGGTCCAACATGCCCACTCTCCTCGTGATTGAGGCCAGCCCTCGATATGACTATTCTACCTCCCGCAAGCTGACCGCGGTCTTCATCGACCGCTGGAACGCCGAAAATCCAGGCGGCGACGTTATCGTCCGCGATCTGATGAAGACTAACCTCCCATTCGTTGACCTTCCGTGGATCATGGGTGCGTTCACGCCTGCCGAAACGCATTCCCCGGAGGCGACCGCGGCCATCAAGGTTTCGGACGATCTTGTCGCTGAGCTGAAGTCAGCGGACCAGGTTCTCATTGGCACGCCGATGTTCAACTTTTCCATTCCGGCCGTTCTCAAGGCCTACATCGACCATATTGTCCGCGTTGGCGTGACGGTGTCCGCCGACAACAAGGGCCTTTTGACCGGCAAGAAGGCGAACATCATCCTCGCAACTGGCGGAGATTTCTCTCCCGGTTCTCCAGTCGAGCAGTACAACCTGGCCAGCGGGTACCTCCGTCAGGTCCTCGGATGGATCGGCATTGTCGACGTCGATCTAGTCCTCGCCGGACGTGCCCGCGCGGGTGACTATGGCGAGAAGGCAGTCGAGGAATTCGGCGCAGTCGTCTCGGCGGGTGTGAACAAGAACGCCGCATCGCTCGCGGCAGCATCGTGAGGGAGAAAGTCATGAAATACAGCATTATCGGAACTGGCAGTGTCGGCATCACGCTTGCAGGATTCTTTGCGAAGAACTCAATCCCGGTCGCGGTCGCAAACACGCGAGGACCGTCGGTCGTATCCTCCTCGATCAAAGGCCTCGGCGACAGCGTCAGACCGTCGACCGTCGAAGAGGCGCTGGACGCCGACATCATCTTCCTCGCGGTCCAGTTCCTGAACTTCAAGGACGTAGGCAAGCTTCGCTCGGACTGGTCCGGAAAGATCGTCGTCGACGTGACGAATTCGGCATTCCTTCCACCGGAGGTCCAGGAACGCGAACTCAAGGGTCGTCTGTCATCGGAAGTGAACGCAGACCGCGTTCCTGGTGCAAAGCTGGTTAAGGCGTATAACCAGCTTCCGATGCAGGGCCTGACCGCGCCCGTGCCCGCTGGCGGGCGTCGCGTGGTGTTCATTTCCAGCGATCATGCCGATGCGAGCGCGGCCGTTGCCTCAATCACCGAGAACCTCGGCTTCGCACCAATTGAAGTTGGAAAGATCGCCGAAGGTGGTCGCCTGATACAGGCGCGCAACGCCCTCGTGTTCCAGAACCTGATCAAGTTCTAGTATGGGCCTCCATGTGGAGGCATTTGAGCCTAGTGAGCGACAGCGGTCTTCGGCAACAGCCGCTGTCGCTCGAAATGTGGTGCCCGCTCTTAGGCAGTTCCTGATAAAGCACGATGACCACTCCCACGCGACGCTACAACCAGCGCAATCTACGTCAGGCACTCCAAGAGGGCGAACTCAAATTTCCTTTGCAAATCAGATAGCTAAGCCGGCCTTGCAGGTGTTTGCTACCTAGAGCAGATCCTGTGATCGATGAATCGATTGTGAAGTGACAGGGCGAGCCGAAGGTGATTCAAGATCCACTGCGAAAGAGGTGGATAATGG
>NZ_JBHVSU010000019.1:0-25421 GCF_042885035.1 Agrobacterium sp. NPDC058088
GCTTAAAATCTTCGCTGAAATTCGATTTGCTCATGATACTCTTCCTGCCTCAAAATTAGGAAAGAAGGCGTCTACAAATCTAGGGGCTATTCAGTTACCATGGCCGCGCTTCCTATCATTACCTTCATCCTGGAGGGGTTCTCGCCCGTATATTCGTGGTCTTGGATGACTGCCCTAGGGTTGCTGATTGTCTCCACCTTCCCGCTTCTCGACGTGCTCGCCAAAAAATCATGAGGATTTAAAATCATTCCGTTCGCCCGCGAAGATATCATATGAAAGCAGCGCGCTTTGCTGCCTACAAGGACATCTCCGGCTACGACTTCGCCGCCAGCGAGATCAACGAGGCGACGGTGCGCCAACTGCATCGATGCGAGTTCATGGACGGAGCGCAGAACATTGTCCTCGTCGGCGGGCCGGGCACAGGCAAAACACACGTCGCGACCGCTCTCGGCGTCCAGGCTAGCCTGCCTCGCGACCGACAGCTTGTGCTCGCGGTCGATCATTTCTTTCCGCCCAGCAATCTCGCCTTGCCGAGCGCACCGGACAAAAAATCGCTCTCCAAGGTCAGTTCGCCGATCTTGGCGTGAAGCGTTTTCACATCGACGGTCGGACCCGCCGGTTCAGGTTTCGCTTCATCGCCGAAAACGCCGGTCGCCCCCTCAAGCAGCTGGTCTTTCCACTGCTTGATCTGGTTGGCGTGCACGTCGAACTGCTGGGACAATTCCACCAGCGTTTTTTCACCTCGGATCGCGGAGAGGGCCACTTTTGCCTTGAAAGCCGGGCTGTGGTTCCGGCGCGGTCGTCTCGTCATGGTATCTCCTGTTCCCGGCATCTAAGCCGAAGTCAGGCAGAAATTCCACTTATCCCAGCTGAGCAGATTTCCCGAGCCACCTCTCAGCGCCTTAGCTATCTTCAATAACTGGGTCGAGGGTTCGGATCCTTTCAAGAGCTGAAGCATATGGTTTCGCTGCTTCTCGGTTCGCTGCCCGGTTATGTCGGTTTCGGCGAGGGCGGCAAGCAAGTACGGCGATGAAAGAGTGGTATTGCAGTTGGAACGCTTCCAAGATGGAGGACGGTTACACGTGGCATCATAACGAGGACACATCAACGATGCAGCTTGTCGATGATTGAATCCATACCGTGAAGTCGAGCGGCGGTGCGCATACCGGCGGCGCTTCGGCAGTAAAAGGCCCTGCATATTGAGGAGTAGGTCATGAGCGTTACTTTAGGTGAATCAATCGCCAAAATGCAGGAAACGGGCGATTGGTCCTTTGAGGAAGACTCTCTCTGGTCTGCTCAAGACATTCGTGAATTTGAGGATTACACCTCGCTGTCAGTGCCGGAGCAACTCGCCGAGGTTCTGATCAACTATGGCTGGAACGGGTTCGAACAACCCGACATATACGCCAACTTCGTTGTGACATATGATGATGGGACGCGCTCTGCGCATGAAGTGCAGGTCCTCGTCTCCGGCAAGAAGCGGTTCTATAACAGACACGATATGTTCATAGCTAGCCCCGCCTGGCCAGAGCAGTTCACTTTGCCGATGATATTCTTTGGTACGGCTGACGGCGGAAACTCATATTTGCTGATGAATGGGAAGG
This sequence comes from Agrobacterium sp. NPDC058088, assembly GCF_042885035.1. NCBI lineage: Bacteria > Pseudomonadati > Pseudomonadota > Alphaproteobacteria > Hyphomicrobiales > Rhizobiaceae > Agrobacterium > Agrobacterium sp. NPDC058088. The sequence continues at coordinate 1,605 of NZ_JBHVSU010000019.1, forward strand.
ACAGAACCGACAATCGAGTATGGTTGTGGGAGCAGGCTTCCGACCCTTTCGGCACGGGAAATAACGCGCGCGGCTTGGGTTTGGCAGCGCCGTCTCTTTATGAGTTTTTCTACAATCTAAAAAAAGCCAATGAGATATGATGCTCGGTATAAACGAAAAATGGCGGGCAACCTTTGTTCCCGTTTTACCCGTCGCCCATCAAGCGCAACAGTCGGACGATTTCTACGACCGCGAATGATCGGTTTTAGCCCAAACCCGCCATTCGGGTTCATCTTGCCGCTGTATCAATTTAGACGTTCCATCATACCCGCCGGTAATAGCCGGAATGCAGCGTTTTGAGGAACTTCTAAATTTAGCATTTCATTCTTGGAAAGACTGCTGTGGATGCCCCGCATTATTCGGCTCGTTACTCCGTGACAGACAACAACGGTGGGAGCATGGATGTCGTCCGAGAGGTCGCTCAACAACGCACGCACGCGGGCGACAATTTCGTCGTAGCGCTCACCATCAAATGAGTGAAAGAACCATTCATTGCGACCAAGACCATCTCTTGCATGCGGCCACTGCGCTTCGATCTCGTTGTCAGTGAGCCCATCCCATGACCCCATCCCGACCTCTTTAAGACGATCATCGGTGGTTAGGGGGACGTGAACCCCCAAAGTTGCGGCGATAATCGTTGCCGTTTGAATTGCTCGTCCGAGCGGGCTAGTTACGATCCTAGTATTCTGATCCAACCCGTTGCTCCTCAAAATTTCCCCGACTTGGGAAGCTTGAGCGAGGCCAAGGGCTGTCAATGCTGAGTCGCATTGGCCCTGCCATCGTCCGGCGGCGTTGAACTCTGTTTGCCCATGTCGCACCAAGTATATCATCCATCCCTCTCACTTAGGTCTAGGCCAAGGTGGGTTTGGTAATCAGGTTCCAACTAACGAGCAATAGCATTCGCCCTTTTCGGGAAGCCTATGACTGCTCTTGGCGTTTCTGAGACTTGAGGTCATGGCTCTATTCGGCCCTAAGCCCCCATCCGGATACAAAGAGCTGCAGGCTATCTTGTCTGGTCGTCGGTCAAAATGTCTAAGACAGGAATGTTCAATTTGGCGCAGTATGTCACAAGGTCGGCTTTATCTGGCGGGCAAGGCCAATTTGAATATTCGGAACTCTTCCCCTGCCAAACCAACGACTTTTCTCATCTGCGGTCCGTTGGGTGAAGAGCTGAATAAACACGTCAACCTGTCCAATTCGGGCAGTGTCGTCTCGACTAGGAGCTGAAGCCTGGCCGGACGATTGAGGACTATGTCAGGCTGGGACATATCGTCGTCTCACGGCGAGGGGGTGAACTGATGGGGTCGTCTAATCGTAGCTGGAGCGTCAAGATTGAATTTGACGGAGGATCGCTGCAGGGTGCACGGTTGGCTTCGCGGTCGGCATCAACCGCCGTATGATGAAGCTACGCAGCACGAGCCTTCAATGTGGACGACGCATTCAGCTGCGATTAGACAACCCCATCAGTTCAGTACCCAACATGGGAAAGTTCTCTCACGGCGTCATATCGGCCGTTCGGCGGAAGACACGGCACTTCCGCCGCTGACCAATCTCAGCGTATTAGCTTATGAAAAATAACAGGGTCGATGGTTCTGACCGTACAACTGCAAAGTGGTCTTGAGGCCGGCAGTTGGGTTAAAGCGGGCCGCCGACTATCGCCACAATTACGATTGCTTATTATTTAGGGCTTGTGAGACGTAATCACTTTCCCGATCAATCGCAGGCAAGTGGTGTTTTTTTGTTTTCCACTGCCGCGCGAAATCTCACCTTGGCTGCGGACCGACATAGCGGGATTGTGGGCGAATGAGGCGCCCGGTGCGTTCCTGTTCCAACACATGAGAGGTCCAGCCCGCCATACGCCCGGCCGCAAAGACATTGGTGAAGCTGTCGCGCGGAAAACCCACCGCTTCCAGCACGAGAGCGGTATAGAATTCTACATTGGTCTGCAGAGGACGTAGAGGCTTCTTTTCCTTGAGAAGTGCGAGTGCCGTTTCCTCGACTTTACCCGCAAACGCGATCCGGTCAGAGCCCTCCTTCAGGGTGGAAACGGCGTGTTTCAGCACGTCGGCGCGCGGGTCACGCACGCGGTAGATCCGGTGGCCGAATCCCATAAGACGTTCTCCGCGCCCCAGCGTATCCAGCAGCCAGGTTTCGATTTCTGCCTCGGTGCCAATGGCGTCAAGCATATCCAGCACCGGGCCCGGTGCACCACCGTGAAGTGGACCCTTCAAGGCGCAAAGCGCACCGACAACCGATGAAAACAGCCCGGCCTCGGTCGATGCGATCACCCGGGCAGTGAAAGTGGAAGCGTTCAGTCCGTGATCGGCAACGGTGGTCAGATAAGTATCAAGGGCACGCACTTTCTCCGTAGAAGGCATCGTGCCGGACAGCATTCGCAGGAAATCCGCAGAATGGGTAAGTGACGCGTCGGGTGCCATCGGTGCAAGCCCCTGCCTGTTGCGGATGATGGCCGTGGCAAAGACCGGCACGGCTGCGACAGCCACTAAATGATGCGGGGTAGTTTCATCATCCGGCAACGATGACAGCAGAAGGCGCAAGGTCTCGACAGAGGTGAGGGCGGACAGGCCCGGAAGTAGAAGCGGCATCAGTTCGGATGTGCGCAGCCGCGCCTTACCCAGTTGCGAACGAATGTCTTCGGCTGTGAGTTTCGTCGCCGTCTGCCCGGACCACAGAAGTTCCAGCACCTGTTCGAAAGTCCAATCAGCCAGCTCCGCCAGATGATGGCCCCGAATGACAAGCTCGCCCGCCTGGCCGTCTACATGACTGAGCATAGTTTCGGCGGCAACGACATCATCAAGGCCGGGAGCCGGGTTTTTGCCGACAAGAGCGGGGGTGGCAGGCATGGTCAATCTCCTCATTCAACGTGAAACATGCTTGAGGATGCTGCGGTGCACATATATGATCAATCTTGATTCATATAATCAATACGAGATCATCATGCGGCACTCCGACAAGTTCATGACCGCCGATCGCGCTGCGGCCGAATTGGGCATCAGCCGCGCAACGCTCTACGCCTATGTAAGCCGTGGATTCATCCACACGAGCGACGCAGCCGACGATCCGCGCCGTAGGCTCTACAGCGCACACGACATCGAAGCGCTGAAGAAGAGAAAAAACGTTGGGAGGCGTCCCCGGCAGGTGGCTGCGGCTGCGCTTGACTGGGGGTTGCCCGTGCTCGAGTCCGGCGTTACCGAAATTGCGGAGGGCCAGTTACGATATCGCGGTCAGGACGCTCTTGCTCTTTCGCAGACGGCGAGCCTTGAGGATGTTGCCCGGCTGCTATGGGACTGCGGCGAAGCTGATCCATTCGATGATATCAAAGCTGTCCCAACGCCGTGGCCACAACCGATACTAGGCTTTGCCAGAAACCTGCCACTGACAGAGCGGTGCCAGGCTCTTCTCCCTCTTTTAGAAGCGGGCCGGGTGACCGCCTGGCGGCGTGACAACCGACGTCTTTGGCCTGGGGCCGCAGCCATGTTGCGGGGTATCGCCGGTGCCTGCATCTCAAGCCAACCGAAGACGCAGGCGGTTCACCTGTTCTTAGCGGACGCATGGCAGACGGACGCGGCAGGTGCTGATCTCATTCGTCGGGCGCTGGTGCTGCAGGCCGATCACGAGCTCAATACGTCGGCATTTGCGGTTCGCGTCGTCGCTTCGACGGGGGCATCACTGGGGGCGTGTCTGAACGCGGGGCTTTCCGCGCTGAGCGGGCCCCTGCATGGCGGCATGACGAGCCTTGTTGAACTTTTATTCGACGAGCTGGAGCGATATGGGGATGTCGAGCGGGTCATCGACGAACGCCTGCGTCGGGGTGAAGCCATTCCCGGTTTTTATCATCCGCTCTATCCGGACGGTGACCCACGAGCGACTGGCCTGCTGCCCTATCTCCCGCCGGATGCCCAACGCGACGAGCTTCTGCAAATGATGAACGATACTGCCGGGCAACTGCCTACCTGCGATGTGGCGCTCGTCAGCCTCCGGCGAAGCCTGAAGCTGCCTCGCGGTTCGGCGCTCGCACTTTTTGCCGTCGCACGAACTGTCGGGTGGGTCGCCCATGCACTGGAGCAGAAGCTGGATGACAAGCTGATCAGACCGCGGGCCCGTTATATGGGGCAATAGCCCACGATCTTGGGCAGAGCTACGGAAAATCCATCTAATTACTTCGTGGATAAAAGGAGAACTTCAGCCAGCTTACGAACTTCACGACCGGGTCTGTGATGCTGAAATAAAAAATCGCAACGAGAAAATTGCTCTTTAGGGAGCTGCCAACTGGACCATCGTAAAATGTCATTCCGTAGGATCGTGGCCCTTCTCGGAAGGGGAGGAATAAAGCTATCAGTGCGAAAGGTATAACCATGAGGTGAACTTTAGTAATTCCCCACGTAAAGCTATCGTGAGGCTTGGCGAGTTCTACTGAAAAAAGATAGATTATCCGTATAATCATTATTGAACTGATGACGTAATTAGAGAATAAAAATCCATTCCAGCCGTCGATGCTGCCAAAATGTGCTGTTATTTGGCTAATGTAGCGTAAATTTAAGGGCCAAAAAATCCAGAATTCTGCTGCATTAAGGTGATCAACACGAGACCAGAGAAGCGCAGATATCAGAATTCCGACAATAAATGCCGTGAAATACGTGACAACAGATGCCTTGATGAACTTTCTCTCTAACAAGATGACTGAATCTTCGGTCACTACGTAATCCCTATTTGCCGATTAGCATGAATGGAAGACTAACGTGGGCTGCTTAAAACTGTAAGTAGCTGCAATGCTAAACTGGGCGTCTCACGAGGCGATTTCAGGGGCAACCTCCGCCGGGAGGCCGGTCTCGTGGAGCTGTGTCATCGGCGTCGCTCGGATAATCCGATCTGCTGGTGTTGTCGATATTTCGGCGGAAGTTCTGCGGTGGGCAGATCATCGGCCTTGAAGTGTTTGCCCGTGGACCAGGGAAGCATGTTGAGCACCACGCCAAGCCCCGCGATGATTGCAGCAACTGCGGGCCTGGAACCGAATTTGTTCAACCCAAAAAATTTAAAGCCAGAAACAAGAGCACCGAGCGGTTTAATGATCAAAAACGGTATGAACAAGAATGGCAGAGAGACGAGAAAGAATACGCCAGGGATCGCCGCCTCCAGCATAGGGTCGCCGCCGTATCGGAGCCGAATACGCGGGTTACGGGCGATTGCAAAAGGAATAAGTTCTTCCATGAAGCGAACGTAATCGGCTGATTGATCGGTAAGTGTCTCTCCCTGCCAATGCAGCGAGGATATGTCCCTCCATGCGAAGAGCATCCGCAAACGCGCGCTGTAGACTGGAAACCCGGTGGTGCCGACCCCACTCGTTACGTGAACGTGCAGGAACCGAATAGAGGTCCACGGGATGAGACGGGCGGATCCCGCTCGCGTCACCCAAAGGCCTTTGGCGTCGATGAGGTAGGCGGTTGTGATCATTGTGGATCCCACACGATGCATCACGACTTGCGTAGTGAAGCTGTAGGAAATAGGGTCTTCCGTCTGCAATTGAGAGCTCCCGCGCGTTCCAAATGAAAAAGACAAGCTAACTCGGCTTTATTCGCCAATTAGAATGGCCTGTGGCTGGCGATGACCTGATATCATTGCTGTAGGTGGACCCAAGCGATATCGAGCGCTGCGCCTACCATGAACACCACGAGGAAAAGTAGGGCCACCGCAAATGCCGCCGGAATCATATACCGCTATAACGCCTCAACTTCTCCGCTAATTCTTCTCATGGCTTATGTGAAGCAGGCTTCTTCGGTTCATCTTAACTTCCTGCTCGTCTCAATTGCGCTCAGCTTCGCGCTTTTGCCCCAGCTCCTCACGGCGGTGCAACGGCCTTGCCGCAGGATCTGCCAGTGAGGCTTCGCCTCCTCGGTCCGCTGCCTTATCTGCTGCCAGGGGGGCGCATTCCGAGAAGTCTCAACCTCTACAGTTTTGTCACCACCTGCCAGAACAAGCTCCGGTTCCCACTTGCGCCGGTGGACCAATTCAACCTCATGAAACTTTTTGCCCTCGACCTCACGGGGCGGAGAGCGTCGTCAACCTACTGATGCGAGAGCTGACACGCAGCAGTGTCCACCGTTCACGCTACAAAGCCCGCCAGAAAATCTTAGATTACGTTGAGCTGTTCTGCGCCCCGACACGCAAATACAAAAGAAACGGAGTGCTCTCTCCAGTCGCGCCCGGTCAGGTCTATCGCGACGCCGAGGAAACTTGAAAGCGTGGCGCACTTTCAAGGATGACCGCTATTTAACGCCGCTGTCGTCGGCACCTGTTATCGGCTCAAACCCAGCCACTGCGACCGTGCAATCTGCTGTCTCAGCGTAGGGTCATGGCTAAGCTCGGCATGGCGTGTCCGATGCACCATTCGTGCGGTCATCTGAATCTGCTCGGCCTGTTTTGCGAGCTCCGGACGTGCCTCGAGTTCTTCGGCGAACCTGCGAGGATCGGAGCTTCGGAACCGCCGCGTGAGCGCATCGACCACCAGCTTGGCCTCATCAAGCGCGGTCTGGCCCTCAGGTGACGATCGCAGCTCTTCGATGAACTTGCTTCGTCTCTCGACCGGCGCTTTCTCCACCTTGGCAAGGATTCCGGCGCTACGCGATGAGAGGCCGGGCACCTCGATCACGTCACGCTGTTCGCGCTGCCACTGTTCGCTTTGACGTTCCTCGCCAAGCCGTCGCTCCCATGCCTCGGAGACATAGCCAATATGAGCAGAGAGAGATCTTGCATATTGCATCGCTTCTTTCCGCTCCTTGTTGTTTCCGAACAGACCTGACTTGCCGCGCAACTCCCCAAACCTCTCGGGTTGCTCGGCCATGGCTCTTGCCATGGTTTTTACATTGCCGTCCTTCTCGGTCATCGCAGTGCGCAGTCTTGCAGCGACTTCCTCTGGATCACGGAACGCACGCCACAGGAGAGATTCCACCGTATCGAATTGCTGCTCGATAACGGACAACGCCCGTTGCTGCGCCAACTGTTCGATGCTGCGTTGGTGTCGGGTGATCGCTGGTACCAGCGGAGTGGGCTTGCCCGTTTCCAGCGACGATTGCTGGCTGACATCTTCTGTGGGGGCAGGGAGGGCGCCGCCTTGCGACATGAGGTCAGACCACCGAATGCGGCGATACCCCTTATTGTCCTCTGTCCGACCGTCGCGCTGTCCGTCATTGATATTTCGGGCGAACGGATTGCCATTGTATGCGCGGCCCTTGGGCTCTCTATGGCGTAGCGGGAAGCGGATAGATGAAGCCCTTGAATACGCCGCGTCCGGACCTGCATAAACTAGTTCAGCACTGGCACGTATGACCGTGGACCCGCCCGCGAATGCTCCAACACGCTGTGAAATAATGCGGACGTATTTGGCTAGAATCGCTTGAGTCGAGGCAATTTGGTTGAACTCCCTCACATTATGGGCTGCCGCTGATCACTTGAGGTGCTGAGGGAATACAACCGCGAAGTCTCACGCCGCCGCGCACCCTCAGCCCGCCGCCAGTTTCCGGTGCGGTATACAGAGCGTTGCTGGCACCGAGTGAGAAGCTGCCTTCTAAGGAGAGGTTTCTTTGTTCCGGGGAAAAGTTGCTCCCTCCTGACACGGGCGCTAGGTACGTGTGGTTTGAATATGATGGAATATGCTCAGTATGGCTGAGCAATTTATCTCACTGTTAAACCAACTTGAGAGAGACCTTCCTGAAGGGCTGGTCGTGGATGCCGCTTGGCTGGCTGAGGAACGAATGGGGTCGCAAACGCGACTATTACCTTTTTACCAGCAATCCGCTGCCGCTATCTTGCCGGTACGCGGCCGGTGCCAGTCGCCTCCATTGATGAAGGTTCGGGGTCGGGTACGACTGATAATGTGTGTTTGAGACATTTAAGTGCGAAACAGGATCGGGAGTGGCGTACACCCTCGATCTTGTAGAGCTTACGGCGCAGAAACTGCTCGTAGCCTGCGGTTCCTGCCACCGTCACCTTGATGAGATAATCATATTCGCCTGTCGTCAGATAGGCTTCCAGCACCTCCGGAAGAGCGGCCATCGCCTCTCCGAAGCGTTCCAGAACCTCGTCGTCGTGGCGCTCCAGCATCACCTCGATGATAACAGTTTCGGTCAGTCCAAGCTTGGCCTGATCGAGAATGGCGGTATAGCCGCGAATGACCCCTTCGTCTTCCAGCCGCTTGACACGCTGCCAGCAGGGACTGGGCGACAACCCCACCTTTTCCGAAAGCTCCGCATTGCTCAACCTGCCGTTCTCCAGCAGGGTGCGCAATATCTTGCGGTCAATTCTGTCCAGCGGTTTTGTCATCCCCAGTCTCCACAAAATACGTTGCAAAAATCTGCCGTCACTGCGGCAGAATGCGAAAGAAATGTTTTCGGACGGGCGGTTTGGCGCTGGCATTCGAAAGCACCTTCCGCTGATTTTTAAGTACCGTACTGCAAGGTACAGGCAGCAGGGAGGAGCAGGCGTGGCACCCGTAGAACAACATCATTTTCCAAGGCCAAGAACGTTGATCCATCCCGGCATTTCCTCGCCGGTTCGCATCAACAGCCTCCACTCGCCATCCGCGCGCCACGTGCGGCTGTTCATTGCGGCGGGCCGCAGTCTTTACGATGGAATCGTGCAGCCGCTTTTTGAAACCGGCATTGAGAATGCCTCGCTCACCATTCTCGGCGGCTATTTCGACATATTGTCCTATTGCGTCGCCCCGCCCGACCCTTCCGGCAAGGCGGTCATTGCCTATACGAAACCCATCGACGGCGGTGCGGCCTGGCTTGTCTTCGGCAATGCTACGCTCGGGCGCAGCATGACGGGCGAGCCGATCGTCCATTGCCATGCCGCCATGCGCACCGCGGCAGGTGTGGTCAAGGGCGGCCATCTGCTAACTGAATCCTGTTTTGTTGGCGAGAGCGGCGTTTCCGCCCTGGTGACGTCACTCGACAGTTTCGTGCTGCAGCAGTCCTTCGACCCCGAAACCAACATTTCCCTTCTTCAACCCAGGAACCGTACGGAGCGCGCCGATGAACACGCATAACACTGTCGAAATCGGATCCATGGGGCGTGTGGCCTATGCCCGCATCGCACCCAATGAAGACCTTGTTCTCGGTGTCGAAAAACTGTGTCTTGCCGAAGGTTTCAGAAATGCCTTTGTGCGCGGCGCGCTGGGCAGTCTGGTCGATGCCTGCCTCGGCACCCGCAACGGCGCGTTCTTGCAAATACGCGGTCCCGCCGTGGAAATCGTCTCCATTGCCGGCGAAGTGCGTGCCCAGCCGGACGGCTCGCTGCGCGCCTCGCTGACCGGTGTCGTCGCCGATACCGAAGGCTCGGTTTATGGCGGTCCCTTCATCGCCGGAGCTAACCCGGTTTGCATGACTTTTGAAGTGACGCTGGAAGAGTGGTTGCCTGCGGAAAAGCCGCAGGCGGCGTGAGTTGTCGTCAGGCGGGCCGGTGAGTTGCGCAGGGCAACTCATGCGGCGCGCCCCTGTCTTTCGGTCAGAAGTAGCTCGAAGGTAACGCAGACCGGGTTCTTGCCGCGCACCAGCCGCCCGCCGCTGATATGTCTGGTGAGGTCCACCATCGCTATATACAGCATTGCTTGTCGGTCTCCCGACGCGGCCGTGCTGATACGGCCCTTGTTTATGAGGATTTCGCTCGCGTAGGCGTTGAGGCTTATTCCGTCTTCATAATCCGCACCGACCAGGCTGCCAATTCCATTGACTTCGGCTTCTCGCAGACCAAACTGGGTAGAGACCTCTTCGAGTGCCGTGCATATATCGGTATTGGGGCGCACTGTGCATAAAAGTGCCCGAAGACCCGAACCCCTCTGGCGCCGCTGCTGCCCGATGGGTGTAAAAAGGGGGAAATTGGTTTCCTCATCCTTTTGCACATCGAGGATCGCTCCATCCAGCGCCAGAGCTTCAAGCGGTGTTTCTACAGCAAATTCGGTCTCGAAAGGCAGCATATGCCCCATGGAGACAACGCCGTCGGCACTCTTCCATGACCCATGGCAATGCAGAAACGGCGCGCTATCTCGCCGGCCCATATGCAGGCCGGCATCGATGATTGTGCCACCCGGCATGGAAAAGGTTTCGCTATACCATGCGGCATGTGCGTCATCCGGTGCGGCTGCCGGCATGACATAACGCAACCGTTTCATCGGTACGTTCTTCAGTCTGACGTAACCACCTTCGAACCCCAACTCTGCAAAGGCATCGGCAATCGCTTCATTGGCGCTTACGCCGGACCGGACCGTCAGAGTAACAGGATAGGCATGGCAGCCGACGGCGCGAAAGCGTTCAGGCGTTATCAGTCCGGGATGGACGATGTGGCGGGGAAGCTCTTGCGTGCCTGTCTCCGTCATACCGCAAGCCCCGCGGTAATGAAGCCCCCATCCACGGCGAGTACCTGTCCGTTGATGTAGCTTGCGTCATCCGACACGAGGAAAGCCACGGCAGAGGCGATCTCGTCCGTCCTGCCATAGCGATGCATCGGAACGCGGCTATGCCATTGGTCGCGAACATTTTCCGTATGAACCGCCTGGGTGAGGGGAGTATCGACCGGACCGGGAGCAATTGCGTTGACACGAATGCCTGATTGCCCCAGCTCGTTTGCCATTACCATCGTCAGAAGATTGACACCGCCCTTCGAAGCGCCATAGGCACTGCGGCCACGATTTCCACACATGCCGGAAACAGAACTGATATTCACGATCGAGCCGGCAATATCGCGCTCCAGCCAGTAACGTGCGGCAGTGCGCGCTACCGCGAAGCTGCCGACGAGATTGACATCAACGATACGGCGAAATTCTTCGACGCTTGTGTCGACGGACAGCTTGTCGATACCGATGCCGGCGCTGTTGACGACGGCGACCAGATCAACCGCATGATCGGCACCGTTAGCCGTCAGGGCGGCGAATGCCCTCTCTATCGATGCCTCGTCCGCAACATTGCAGACGATGCCGCGCGAGAGATCGATACCGAGCTTTTCGCAGGCTATATCCAGCGCCTCGCGCTTGAGATCCAGCAACCATGGCTGCCAGCCGCGCGCCATCAGGAGCTGCGCAGTGGAGAAACCGATGCCGGATGCACCGCCGGTGATCGCGACGGCCCCTTTTGTCCCTGTCTTCTCTTGTGTCATGCCGTCTCCTCCCGATTGAATGTCACGCCTGTCAGCCTGTCCGCTTTTCTTCGAAAGCCGGCATCTGACCGCGTTTCTCCAGTTCCTCGCGGATCATTTTCTTGGTGATCTTGCCGTAAGCGGATTTCGGCATGGCATCCCAGAACACCACTGATTTCGGCAGCTTGTAGCGGGCCATCTTGCCTTCCAGATAGGCCTTCAGATCGATGGCGGCGATATCCGCGCCCTCGCGGGCCACGCAAACGGCCACACCGACCTCGCCCCACACCGCGTCCGGCACACCCAGAACCGCAGTCTCGCTGATGTCAGGATGCATGAGGATTTTTTCCTCGATTTCACGCGGATAGATGTTAGAGCCGCCGGAAATATACATGTCGGAGGCGCGCCCGGTGATGTAGAGGAAGCCGTTCTCATCGCGATGACCAAGGTCGCCCGTGCGGAACCAGCCATTGCGGAAGGCTTTGGCATTGGCCTCGGGATTTTCGTAGTAGCCGGCGAAAACGGCGGGACCAATCACGCAGATTTCGCCGGTTTCACCGGCGTCAACTTCCTCGCCCGCATCGTTCTGGATCTGCACTTCCATGCCGGTGCGGTCGAAGCCGCAGGTGCCGATGCGCGTTTCCGGACCGTCCTCGGTGTTATGAAAAGAAGGCGGCAGCACGGTGATGTTCCCGGTGACTTCACCCAGGCCGAAATATTGCACTAGCACCGGGCCGAGCTTTGCAAGCGCCCGTATCTGGTCCGCGCGATACATCGGCGCGCCGGCATAGATGACATAGCGCAGCGAGGAGTGATCGAAACGATCCACAGAGGAGTCTTCAACGAGCATTTTAAGGATGGTCGGTACAGTGAAGGCGTTGGTGATATGCCATTTTTCGATCAGCGCCCAGATGGCGGGCACATCGAGTTTTTCCGCCGCCGGAAGCACTGTTTTCGCGCCATGCGCCACCTGCACCAGCTGGTGAATGCCCGCACCGTGTGAAAGCGGGGCAACGACGATGGAGGCGTCGTCCGGTCCGGTGCCGGGCATCAGATCGCAGAGATGGTTGGTGATGACGAACGCCATCTGGCCATGGGTAAGCACTGCAGCCTTGGGCCGGCCGGTCGTGCCTGAGGTGAAGAAGAACCAACACGGGTCATCCCGATCCACTGCCTGGCTTTTGACTTTGTGCCCCATATGACGGGCCACGATGGCATCGTAATCCTCACCGAACTCTGCCGTGCCGATGGCGATGCTGAAATCGATAGTGCTTGCCTCATGGCTGGCTTTAGCATGATCGGGAAAAGCACTGGCGCAAATCATGCCGCGTGCGCCGCTGGCCTTCGCCAGATAGGCAACTTCATCGGGCGATTGACGGTAATTGGTCGGCACCCACACCGCACCCACGCGGAAGCATGCGAACATGGATTCGAACATCTGGTTGTTGTTGGAGGACTGCACCAGAATGCGGTCCCCCTTTCTGACGCCGAATTCAGTCTCCAGCGCATGGGCCATTGCGTCGACGCGGGCTTCCATTTGAGCCCAGCTCCAAGTCTTTTCACCCCAGACGAAACCGATATGGTCCGGGTTGCGGCGTGCCGCCTGCGTCAGGAAATGCGAGAGGTTCATCACCCGCGTGGTGGACGGCGCAACCCCGCCCGCGGGATGCTGCACGGCACTTTGCATCGTCATTTCACACGCTCCATGATCGAGACGTAATTGGCAACCGCCGTGCCACCCATGTTGAACACGCCAGCCAGGGAGGCATTGGGAATTTGCATGTCGCCTGCCTCGCCCATCAATTGCATCGCCGCCATGACATGCATGGAAACGCCGGTCGCCCCGACGGGATGACCTTTCGACTTCAATCCACCCGATGGGTTGATTGGCAGGCGTCCGGTCTTCAGCGCCGTTCCATCCTGGACAACGCGATATCCTTCGCCGGGCTTCGCAAGCCCCATGGCCTCATATTCGATAAGTTCGGCAATGGTGAAGCAGTCGTGCGTTTCAACGAAAGAGAGGTCGTCGAGCGTTGCGCCGGCAAGTTCCAGCGAGCCGGCCCAGGCGCGGCGCGCGCCTTCGAAGGCCAACGGATCGCGACGGCTCAATGCCATGATGTCGTTGACATGCTTACGGCCCCGGAAACCGATGGCGCGGTTGAGTGTGGCTGCCGTTTCTTCGTCGGCCAAAATGATCGCGGCAGCGCCATCAGAAATTAGCGAGCAGTCAGTGCGGCGCAGCGGGCCTGCGACATAGGGGTTCTTGTCCGAAACCGTATTGCAGAAATCGAAGCCGAAATCCTTCCGCATATGTGCATAGGGATTGACCGCGCCATTGGCGTGGTTCTTTGCGGCAATCATCGCCAGCTCTTCCGAGCGGTCGCCATAACGCTGAAAATATGCCTGTGCGATGCGGCCGAACTGACCAGCAAACCCGCCGGGAATATTGGCCTCCTCCGCACGGTAACAGGCGGAGAGCAGGATTTCGCCCACCTCTGCGGTCGGCAGCGCCGTCATTTTTTCGGCGCCGACAACGAGTGCGATGCGGCCGCGGCCGGCTTCGATGAAATCCATGGCGCTGTAGAGGGCGGCCGATCCTGTTGAGCAGGCATTTTCGAAACGCACTGCGGGCGTATAGGCGAGGCGCTCATCGCCCATCGCTACCAGGGCGCCCTGAAAATCTTGCTTCGAGAAGCCATTGTTCATCACGCCGACGAAAATGCCGTCGATATCACTGACATCGACGCCCGCATGGTCTATGGCCGGCGCCACGACCGAAGCCATCAGTTGCTCGGTATTTTCAAGGGCCGACTTGCCGAAAGGCGAATGCGCCCAGCCGACGATCTGCGCTTTGCTCATTTGCTCGTTCTCCTCGTTTGCCGTTTCGTGTCGCCTTCACCGCGCGTGCGGGCGCGGCTGGCCATCATTTCTGCGATGCGTGTCTCGATGCGGGCTACTTCCTCGCGCAGCAGCGCTGCCAGTTCCGGCTGGCGCTCCGGCCGCATGCGGCTGTCCACAGCGGCAATGCTCAGTGCTCCCGCCACAGCGCCATCAGGCGCGCGGATGGCAACGCCAATACCCCAGGAATTAGAAAGGATCAGGCCGGGGTTGAGCGAATAGCCATTGGCTCTTGTCAACTCGACATCACGGCGCAGGCCCTCAAGCGTAATGCCGGGATAATTAGCGGCAATCAGCCCGCTATTGGCCGCAATGATACTTTCCACCTCGGCGTCTGGCAGCGCCGCCAGCATGGCGAGCGAACCCGCGCCAATACCCAAGGGGTGTTCGAAACCTGCCTGAAGCGCATGGGTGCGAACCGGCCAGGTGCCTTCTTCGCGGTAAAGGCACAGGGCAAATGTATCGCGGCGCACGGAAAGGAAGCTCGAATCCTCCGAGCGGCGGGAAATGCGCGTCAGGCCGTCCTGCGCCATTTGAAGAAGGCCAAACCGGCGCGATGACAGGCTGCCCAGCACATAGGTTTCTTCGCCGAGGTAATAACGCCGCGTTTCCTCATCCTGCTCCACAAGGCCGGCACGGATCAGAGCCAGCAGCAGGCGGCGGGCCGTCGGCTTGTTCAGTCCGCTTTCTGTCACGATGACCGAAAGCGCCACGCCGCGTTCCGCGTGCCTCCCGACCATTGAGAGCAGCGCCAGAGCCCGGTCCACCGCGCGCGCGCCCGTCAGATCTTTTTCAACCGGGATCGTTGTTGTTGTTGCCATCTCAGGAAAACGCCCCCACCGCACAGCTTTGCCCGCCATCGACCGGCAAACAGACGCCGGTGATGAACTTAGCCTCATCAGATGCGAGAAAAACGGCGGCGCGGGCAATATCGAAGGCATCACCCATGCGACCCACCGGGACAGCCGCATTTCGCGCCGCCACCATCTCCTCGACAGACGCATATTGATTGCTGATCTGCTTGTAGATCAGTGGAGTGTCGATCATTCCCGGAAGAATGCAATTGGCGCGAATGCCCTGCCGGGCATATTGCATGGCCAGCGCCACAGTCGCCTGATTTACGGCTGCCTTCATGGCGTAATAGGCAAAATAGGGATAGCCGGTCCAGCGAATTGAGGCGAGCGACGAGATATTGACAATGGCTCCGCCGCCCTGCGCCAACATCACCGGCAACACAGCCTTGGAGGTGCGATAAACGGAGCCGATATTGAGATCGACGGAGGCGCGAAAGCTTTCCTCGTCCAGCTCAACCGGCCCGCCCATATGGGTCACGCCGACATTATTGTGCAGAATATCGATGCCACCAAAGGCCTCGCAGGTGCGGGCAACGGTGGCCGATACAGACTGTAGTTCATTGACATCGGCGGCAATTGCAATAGCCTCCAAGCCTTCGCCGCGAATGATCTCAGTCGTCTCTTCGGCTGCGTCAGCGGATAGATCGACACAGGCTACGCGCGCGCCTTCGCGGGCAAATTGCACGGCCGCAGCCTTGCCGTTGCCAAAACCCGGCCCCGATGATCCTGCGCCAAACACAAGCGCGCGTTTTCCCGTCAGGCGACCTGTCAAAGCAGTCTCCATTCCAATCGTAAGACATACTCGGGTTGGCCCCGCTACTGGCGGGGCCAGTTATTCAACAGGCCGGTCAGGTCAGGCTTGCACCAACGGCCTTTTCAAGAATGGCCCAGGCTTCATCGCCGTATTTGCCTTTCCACTCGGAATAGAAGCCTGCCTCTTTCAGCGCGGCGCGGAAAAGTGTCGCATCCGTGTCGTTGAAGGTCATGCCCTTGGAAATCAAATCTTCCTTGACCGAGGCATTGAGCTTCGCCACATCGGCGCGTTCATCCTTGCCCGACTGGTTGAGGTTTTTGGCGACGATGGCGCGCAGGTCATCCGGCAAACGCTCCCAGGCGCGCTTGTTGGCTAGGAACCAGAACCCGTCCCACATATGATTGGTGATCGAGCAGAATTTCTGCACTTCGAACAGCTTTGCGGTGGAAATGATCGCCAGCGGATTTTCCTGGCCATCGACCACACCGGTCTGCAGTGCAGTATAGACCTCGGCGAAATTGATCGAGGCAGGGGCAGACTTGAACGCCTTGAACATAGAAGTCCAGAGCGGGCTCACTGGCACGCGGATCTTGAAGCTTTCGAGATCGGCCGGCGTGGCGATGGGCTTGGAAGCGCTGGTGATCTGGCGGAAGCCGTTATCCCAGATGGTGTCCATGGCAACGAGATTCTGCTTGGCAATTTCGCCACGGACATATTTACCGAGATCGCCATCCATGGCCGCCCATACGGACTGGTAGTTCGGGAAGGCGAAACCGATGCCGCTGATGGAGGCGTTCGGTACGAGCGTCGACAGGATCAGCGGCGAAAGCGTGAAGAATTCAACGCCTCCAGAGCGCACCTGGCTCAATACGTCTGTGTCGGCACCCAGCTGGCTGCTGGGGAAGATGCTGATATTGACGTGCCCATCGGTCTCTTTGGCGATACGCTCGGCGGCCTCCTTGGCGCGAATGTTCATCGGGTGCGCCGCAGGCAGATTATTGGCATATTTATAATTGTATTGGGCAGCGCGGGCGCGCGACACGAAGGCGGTGGCCAGGACGGCGGAACCGGCGCCGGCGAGTATGGTACGTCTGTTGATATTCATTGCTTTCTCCTCCCAAAATAAAGCAGGTATCATTCATCGGCGTGGCGGGCGGACCCGCCACGGTCTCAGAGCAGAATGGTCGAAAATCCGGGGATTGCTGCAATCAGCAGCAGGCCGATGATCATGGCTGCGAGATAGGGCCAGATGGCCCCCATGGCTTCGTCCGGCGACACGTTGCCGATCTTGCAGGCGATGTAAAAGCCGATACCGATGGGCGGCGCCATCAGGCCGATATTCATGGCGACCACCACGACCATGGAATAATGGATGTCGTTGATGCCAAGCGTGCGGGCGATGGGGAACATGATCGGCGCGAGCAGAACGATTGCTGGCAGTCCTTCCAATACGCAGCCCAGGATCATGAAAATCAGGATCGACACGACCATGTAGGTCATCCAGCCGCCCGGAAGATCGGTAATCATCGCGGTCAGCTGGAAAGCAAAGCCGCTCTGCGTCAGCCCCCAGGCCATGGCCGATGCACAGCCGAGGATCAGCAGGATCGCCCCTGAAAGGGCTGCCGTCTCGACCAGCATCGAATATAGCTTCCTGAGGCTGATGCCGCCATAAAGCACTGCGCCGACGATCATGGCATAGAGCACGGCAATAGTGGATACTTCGGTTGCCGTGGCGACACCGCCGCCCACCAGGCTGCGGATGAGGAAGGGCAGAACGAGCGCCGGTGCGGCAATCAGGGCTGCCTTGCCGACCTGCGGCCATGGCGTGCGCTTTGCGCCTTCCATGTTTTCATCCCGCGCCTTCCAGCGGGCCAGAACGGCCAGCACCAGAAGCAGTACCATTGCAATCATGAAACCGGAGGTGAAGAGGCCGGCAATAGACACACCTGCCGCGGAACCCAGAACGATCAGCACGATTGAGGGCGGAACCGTATCGGCCATGGCGGCGCCGGTGGCCAGAAGCGCGATCATTTCCTTGGGTTTGTGGCCACGGCGCTTCATTTCCGGAAACAGCGCCGGTGCGACGGTTGCCATATCAGAAACCTTGGAGCCGGAAATGCCGGAGACAAGAAACAGAGAACCGAGCAGAACATAGGACATGCCCGCGCGAATGTGGCCAAACATAGAGGACAGAAGCTCGACAATCGCCTTGCCCATGCCGGTAGCATCGAGCACGCAGCCCAGCAGCACGAAGACTGGCACTGACAACAGAATGATGCCGGACATGCCCTCATCCATGCGTCCGATCATCACAATGGTCGGAACCCAGGTGGTGAAGGTCAGATAGGCGAGGGTTCCAAGGCCGAAGCAGAAGGCAATCGGAACACCCAGCACCAGAAATACCGCAACGAACAGGCCGAGGAAGATCGCCAGATTAAAATTGCCGAGGGATTCCAGCATCGGCGATGCCAGATAGAGCAGGCCGGAGGCAACCGCGACCGTTCCAAGGGCCGCAATGATATCGCGCAGATTTTCTCGTCGAAAGAGATTGTTAAGCACCAAAAGCAGCATGAGACAGGCGCCGACCGGCAACGCCGCAGCGCGAAACGACATCGGAATATTCAGCGCCGCTGACGTGACCACCCACTCCTCGATGGCGTATTCCATGGCGGGCTTGATGATTGCCGCAAGAAATGTCGCCACCAGCAACAGTGCCAGGGAATTGATATAGCCCAGAACACGTTGCGGGAACATGTTAAGAAACAGCGTGAGGCGCAGGTGTTCACTGCGATCGATCGCGATTGCCGCGCCCAGCATGGCAAACCACAGAAAGCACAAGGACGCCGTTTCATCGATCCAGACAATCGGTAGATGCAGGGCATAACGTGACGTCACGCCCAGCAGAAGCAGGCCGATCATCACCGCCAGCAGCACCGCCGCCACGGCCTCGATAGGGCGCATGAACCAGGAGCCCGTTACCTGTCCGGTGTGCAACAGTTCGCCATCGAGTACAAATACGTCGTCATTCGCGTTTGCGGTCATGGTCATCGGGGCCTCCTCTCCCACGGAACAACCTTCGCAATGAACATGTCTGCAAAACAGAACGTCCGTGTCACGACCGCGACATCAGCACAGCTGTTGTTGCCAGACAGGCCAGACCCCTCCAAAGGTCTGAATGTATCGGGATATTGCCTCCACAATATGGACCGTTACAAAATCATGTATTTGGGATACACAGGAAAATTCATGAAATCAACAGTAAATAGACGGATTTATGCAGCTAATTTGTGCATCTAAGAGGTCCATATAGTGGATCATACTTGATATGAGCCCTCATTCCTCATGATCGCCTTGCAGCGCGGCACCTCGTTCAAAGGCCAGTCATTGCAAATCGTGCCTACCTATTAGAGCAGGTCGCCAGACATCCGGGACGCCTGCGTCGCGTTACAGAGAGCCGGAAAACATGTCTGCCTGGCATTAACTGGCGGGGTGGGAAGAGCTGCGACGTGACGACCACTGGTCGCAAAAGGAAAAATGCCGGTGGTGCGGCTGAGCGCTCCCTAAACGGCAATACAGGCGTCGATTATCTATCGAAACCTTCCCTCGCGGTGGTTTCTTGACCTAACGTTATGCGGCAAGAAAATATGTTCTTCGCGACGTCACCGCTTGGAATTCTTCCTGGCAAGCGCGGGGCGACGCGTCGCCTCGCCTTTTCTTCGCGACCGCAGCGGATGCAGAGCGGATTGATCCGATGCGGCAGGTAAGCGGTTGCTGCATCCGGCGGCGCCCCGCCATGCTGCGTTCAGACCAGAGCCAGAATCCGGGCCGGACCACCCGTTCCGCCTCTGTGCAGGCGCGCCGACGACGATTGTCGCGCCCTTTACCGGCAAAGCCTCAAGGTTGTTGAGGCCTTCTGCGGATCGAGCGCCCGCTTCGACACAGTACCCCAACGCCCGATCCCCCGAAATATGCTCTCGTTTTCGATTTTCGCCGCCACCATCCAGTCGTTTAGCGCCTCGACCGGCCGACCGGTCAGATAAACGACATCATCCTGCTCGTCCGAAGTGGTCTTGGTGCGGCCGAGATGGATGGCAAGCGAGAGCAGGTCAATCCCTATAACCTTCTGCGTCATCCCACAGGTCGAGTGTGGCCGCCTGATTTCATGCGGCGTAGAAAATTGGTGTGAACGGTAAAATGCGTTTATTGATCCCTTTAGTGGAACAATAAACTCATTACTCAAGTTATTGGACCCCTTTTAGTGGGTCTATTCATGTCCCACTCTCATGGTCACCTGATGCCGAAACCTTTTCTCTAAGCCGGTGCCGTTCGATGCGCTGCTTGCAGCATACAAATAGCGCGTCCGTGCAACGCTTTAGCAACTGCTGCCAGCATACCTCTCTATGCATCGCCGTTGACAACTCATGGCAACCGAAGACGCCCAAGAAAGACCAGAATAAATGATACCGAACGCACCTACCGACAATCTCTACAAATTTGTGACGTTCCTCGGCGTGGCGCTAATTGCGTTCAGTAGCTGGTCGCTTTCAGAGGCGACGAAACGTCGAGATGTTGCCGTATTGGAGCAGGCGAAGAGATTACAAACACAAGCGCTGCAGGACGCCTCAATCCAATCAAAAGTCGCTGACATACAGGCATTGCAATCTCAACCAACCGATAACCTTCAGGTGAAAATTGCGCAAACTAACCAGTTGCAGATGGAACTAATCTTACTGGCCACCCGAAAAATGCAAGATGCAATGAACGACATGCAGCCTGAACTCGTGGTTCTTCAGCACGAAGGCGACGTGGAGATGTATCGATATGGCGTTGGATTCGGGATTGTGATGACAATAGTTGGTAGTCTGTGCTGGTATGTTCTCCACCAGCGACACCAAGATGCTCTTTTGCGAACACAAGTTACAACCGCGAAACTGCCTTCCAACTCCGACAGATCAAGCGTAAAACCTGCCCGGCATCCAATCTGGAAGCGCGTGCCGTTGAGACGTCGACCTGAATAGTCCCCTATCAATTGATGCCGTACTTCGCTCCTTTTTTGGAGAATCCCGCAGGCTAAGATGCAATGAATGCGGTGATATGTCATTAACGCGCATAACAGCATTTACAGCATTGTTGTATTTTATGGATTTATCTATGTCGCTGTGCTATCGTTGCGACGCAAGACGGGAGTATGATCGATGGCAAGCTCAGGTAATTCTTATACGACGAGTGATCTTTCCAGGAAGTCCGGTGATATCATCGCCGAGGCACTTCGCCATCCGGTGACGATCACCCAGCGCAACAAGCCTCGTCTGGTCCTTCTTAATATTGAGGATTATGAACGTTTGATGCGGCAGTCTGATCTGCGCGCGGTAGGCACTATCGATAATATGTCTGACGCTTTGTTTGACGAGTTCGAGGCGGCAGTCGAGGCTTATGCGGAAACGGAAGAGATGGTTCGGTGAGCGGTTTCGATGACATCGAGACTGCAGTCGTAATCCGCTACCCTTATCTGTGGAGCCGGGAGGCTTCGCTCGGTGAAACCGAAGGTCGGAAGGGTCGACCCGTTGTTGTTGGCGTGAGGCTCGCCCGTGCGGACGGCGACATGGTTCTGTTCTTTCCCATCACGACAAAGCAGCCGGAAACTGATCGTTTTTCTATTGAGATCCCAGCGATTGAAAAGCGCCGGGCCGGTCTTGATGCAGATATGCGGCTCTGGATCATTTTGGATGAGTATAACAGCGATATTATCGGACATTCTTTCTATCTGGAGCCGGAGCCTCCTGTGGGGCGGTTCAGCAAAGCTTTTTTTCTCCCCGTTCTTCGGGAGTTTATTGCGCGTCGTCGGTCATCCAGCGAGGTTTACCGCGCCCGATAAATAACCGGGCGATGTTCGCGCTACGGGCCTGGTGGGATTGCCATTTGAACCGCGGTCCCGTGCAGAAGCGAAATCCGGTGCACTACCGCCAATAAGATGGTGACGGTCAACGGGATAGCAACGCAGACCAATACCGCGACGCGCCTGATGTCCGGGTCATGTGAGTGTTGCAGTCAGGCCGAATGCGGGCTATATGTAGGCATGTACCTACATAGGGGCTTCGTATGAGTATGACAAGTTTTTCCAGCCGTGAGGTCAATCACGATGTCAGCAAGGCAAAGAAAGCCGCTCAGGCGGGACCTGTGATCATCACCGATCGTGGCAAGCCTTCTCATGTGTTGATGACGTACAGCGAGTTCGAGCGCCTCACCGGAAGGCGCCGCAACCTCGTCGACGCACTGTCAATGCCCGGACTGTCGAAGACTGACCTTGATATCCCAAGAGCGGAAATTGTTACCCGCGAGATTGATCTGTCTTGAAGTACCTGCTCGACACGGATGTTGTTTCCGAGCTGCGCAAGGCTGGAGACGGCAAGGCAGATGCAAACGTCACTCGGTGGGTCAGCGCGCAGGATTCGAGTGATCTGTTTATTTCTGCGATCACGATCCTTGAGATTGAACGCGGCATATTGAGCCTTCAGCGCCGTGATGGTTCCCAGGGAGCTCTCTTGCGGAAATGGATGGATGACCGTGTCCGTCCTGAATTCGAGGGCCGTATTCTTCCCATCGATGATGCCGTAGTAACACGTTGCGCCCATCTGCATATCCCGGACCGTCGCAACGGGGCCGATGCCTTGATCGCCTCGACGGCGCTTGTTCACAACCTGACCGTTGTTACGCGCAACGTACGGGATTTCGACGGTACCGGCGCTATCGTTGTCGATCCGTGGCAGGGCTGATTTTTTGGGAATACACTCGTGCACATCCTTCTGCCGCCGCCAGTTCAGTAGCAGCGGACATGAGCAGGTTTCCTGTGCACGAGGGCTCGTGCTGCTGGACCGGAGTGTCTTTAAGCCATGCCTTACACGCCTTTTATGATGTCGCAGATACCCTTGCGGATGACGTCCTTGTCGGCGATCTGTCCTGCCTGAATGTTGAAAGCAGCATCGATCCGGACAGCGGCGCCTTTCTGGCGGGCGACAACGCGCAGCGTCTGAATCCTGCCGCTTCCGCTGGTTTTCTGATGGGCATCGATTGACGACAGTTCCTTGTTGATCTGGATACCTGAGAAACCTTCTGCTGCGACGGCCTGGGCGAGCTTTTGAAGGACAGCGGGTGCTTTGGCTTTCGGCAGTTCCTGAAAGGATTTGTAAGAGACAGCTGTGACCATCGGCACACCTGAGACTGTGAAGTTTTTCTCGCACGATGCTGCGAAGGCCGGGCTGGAGACGGTGATCAGACCGAGAATTGCGATGGCATGTTTCATATTGCGTAATCCGGTTGTTGGTGAAGGTTTTCAGCTGTTGGCCGCATCAGACTGTCGACCGTTTTCCTCTGTAGGTTGATGGCGGCGGTAATGCTTCATGGGCTTGCGCAAGCGTTTCCAGCCATGTTGCGAGGCCATCGGGAACTGTATCGTTGCCGGCTTCCAGCGCCTCGATCCATGAGAGTTCACATTGCAAGTCAGAGGCAATATTGATCGGCGTCCAGCGGATCACCCGCAGGCATTCATTAAAGCGTTCTGGCGACATGATGATTTGTTATGTTCCCCCTATTTTCGCGCAGAGGCTCCCTCACGCAGCCGCGATAGTCAATCATTTTTACAACTTTTGATAGGCTGAACGGTCCGTATTTACCTGTCATTCGATCACATGAGGGGAGCACGCGCTGCAGGGCGTGCGGGCGGAATATTATACCTTCGTAATTGCTATTAATACATATATTTGTATATTTATACTTGATGCTGGGAATGGATTTCCCTTTGGCGAGGGTGGGTGGGTGGCTTGGTTAGGATCAGATCAACGGCTGGAGGGTGTTGTCGATAAAACATATAATTTATTCAACCGGGCATGCAAAACATATAAATAAGCATAAACCAACCGCATTAAGGGGAGGAATGGGGATTTGATTGGTAAAGCTCGCCTGTTTGTGCGCAGATAATTTTGGACCGCTATAACCATGTGATTTTATATAGCTTTTTACAGCGAGGTGGATTTATTTATATAGGGAAGCGGGAAGGAATCTGATTGGGAAGTGGATTGAAAAGGCGATGAAAACTAGCGGCGATCGATTATAATAACAATATCATGATAT
>NZ_JBHVSU010000020.1:0-22961 GCF_042885035.1 Agrobacterium sp. NPDC058088
CAAGGCTAGCCGCAGGTCTAGACATAGTTCCTCACATTCAGAGAACTCGTATGCCCGACATACCCTACTCAGCATCAGCCGCGCCAGATGGGGTCCCCTTGCCGCTTACATTAGTACGCTGTTGGTCAGTTCAATATGAATTTATCTGCCGTCGCGGGATAAGGGCCATCGGTCGAGCTTACCCGTCGCAGGGAAGCGATAGACAAATCTTGATGTGAAGGGATTCGAACCAGCAACCCGATCGAGACTGGTGGGCCACGAAACTGCTAACGTGTTACGGAAAAACACCAATTGCTAATCAGCGCACGTGCCGAGGATCGGCGACATCAGCTTGATATGGGCATCAACCCGTTCCAACACTCTATCGGGTAGAACAGCTCGTTCAGGCAGAGACCACCAAAACCGGTTGACGCGCTCCACCGTCTCCGTAACAGCCTTCAGCACAGCAGCTTCCGGCAGTCGCGCACGATGAGCGAAGACTTTCCATCGCTGAGCGTTCATTGCCTTGAACGGCCTTTGACCGGCCAGCGACAGTGCCATAGCGTCCGACGGAATGTATGGGACTGTCGATAGCACATCATAGACTGGGGCGAGTGCCGGCTTGTCACCCTTCCCACGATAAATCAGCGACCAATTCTTGAGGTGCATGTCGCCGTTGCCTGTCAGCACAGCCAAAGCCAGTCGTCGGACGAACTCGAGGGCTGCCGCTGAAGAAACGGCGACCCCAATAGCCACAGCGATATCATGATATGCGGCCCCCTCATATTTTCGAGACGGATAGACGCCGAATACCTGAGCGAAATCTTCGATATGGACGCGCTCACCGCCGGCACCCCGATCGAAACGTTTGACGAGGAGGACTTTGCCGTCGGACAACGTTTCAAACTCCTCCGGGATACCCTCGAACTGCGATTGTTCCACGAGCTCGCGTTCCGGCACGTCCATACCAATCGCTTCGGCCAATGCGAGATTTGCAAATTCGTTTTCCGAGACAGCGGGAAATGATGTCGATGGAAACTTGGCGATATATGAACCCTGCTCGTCGCCTAAGGGGATCGTCAGACCGCCGCCCTTGCCTGTGTTTTTGATGACGGAGAGTTTCATCTGCACACCGGCGAGCGAAAACCGGGCCTTGGGTCTGGAGGCTGTCAAACCCTCATTACGAACAACGCTGCCTTCGCTCGGCACAATTCGGACAGCCCCCGGCAGATCCGATCCGAGTGCTGCAAGCAAATCGAAATCATTTCCTGCTCGCACGCTACCTGAGTGGTGCCTCTCCATCGCCTCGCGCAGTTTATCCTCTGGAAGAAGGTTCGCAAAGAACGATGGCAAAGCCCTTGCGACAGGCTTCGGGTCCTTCCGCAACCCCCCATGTGCCGCGCGAAATGACAAACTGAGCACTGGGAAACCACCCGTCTGTCGATAGCTCTCCTCAAAGCTGAACGCGTTGAAGTCTCCCGGCGTCCTCACGATCATGCCGACCTTGAGGTCGTTCAGCAGGACGTCCAGTGAGGTTATAGACCTTGGATCAAGAGGCGCGTCAGACATTGCCATCACCATCAGGACTGGCGACGAAAGCAGGAAGGTCGTCTTCGGCGCCACCTGGCTGCAATAAAGCTTCAACCGCCGGGACGATGGCCTGCGGGATGAGCATCAGTTCCAGACCAAGCGCACGACCAATGTTGATCAGAGTGGTCGTACGGGCAGCGCTGGCTCCAGCCTCAATCTCGCGGTACCGCGGACGCGATATACCCGCCATATCCGCAACCTGCTCCTGGGTGAGGCCCAAAGTCTTACGCGATGTCTTGAGCAGCCGCCCTATGTCCTGAAGAGCCTCCGAATCCGACTTCATATGATACCTTAACGATTCATCTGTCCCATTATGATATGTTTATGTATCTCACAGCATCTGCTCATGTCAAACTAAATGCCGCCAATAGGGATCATGTGAGGCTAAAAGATCTTCTTACAGATCAATTTTGTTTCCTCTACTGATAGGACGTTAGGCAATCTGTGCACCGAACCTGGAAGCATACCGCAATACAAGCTTCTTTAAATGTCCGCTTCTACCCGCCCGCGCTCGGCACTGGTGCCGAGAGAACGGAATAAGAGCATGGCAAAACACGATATTTCATCTTATCACTTTCAACGAAAGATCTCGGATTTCTGCGAGGTACGCATTGCGCCAATAGCCTCCAAGCGAATGCTGCAAAGCATGCTCCACATCGCCCCATGCAGATGCAAACCAAGCCCCGCATCTGTACGGGTCCTGCCGGTCGTCTCCGACTTGAGCCAATTCGAACGCCAGACCAGTAGTTTTACCAACCGCAACTCATTGAAAATTGCGGCTCTTCACCTTCAGTGTATCGATATGAAGATCGGGGACGAACATATCCCTTGGGACAATCGGCTTCGGCCTGTCGCGTGAATCCGGCCCGCCGCCTCCATGGGCAAATTCATTGCCTCGCCCGGTTGGGAGCTTGAACTCGGTATCCCGATCGGCCAGACCAACCAGATCCCCCGACAAGTCGAACAGCTGCTGTGCGACGAGATGGACGACCTCCCCTTCCCGCTGGATGCGACCGTTGATCGCCATCATCGACGATCCCAGCACTATGCGCCTGCGCTTCTCGAACACGGTAGGCCAGACGACGACATTGGCCGGCCCCGTCTCGTCCTCGATGGTGATGAACATCACACCCTTGGCTGATCCCGGCTTCTGCCGCACCAGCACGAGTCCAGCGGTGTAAACCCATCGGCCATCCCGGGCATTCATTGCCTCGGCACAGGTGATGATATTGCGTGCCGACAGGTCCTTGCGCAGAAAGGCGACTGGATGCTGGCGCAAAGTCAGCCCGATGTGACCGTAGTCCTCGATGACGTTGTGGCCGTCGGTCATTTGCCGAAGTGCGACTTCAGGCTCCTGCTGCTCGACGATCGTCGTTGCCTCGCGTTCAGCCGCAGCAGCAAACAGGGGCAAGGGTTCGTCGCGCAACGCCTTGATCGCCCAAAGGGCATCGCGTCGTTCGAGTTTGAGGGATGGCAGGAAGGCATCGGCCTCCGCCAGCTGGACAAGCGCTTCGGTTGGGATACTGGAACGCCGCCACATGTCATCTACCGAGGCGAACGGGCTGTTCATGCGCGCCGCCACTATACGCGCGGCGTCCACTACAGCCAACCCCTTCACCTGCCGAAACCCAAGCCGAACAGCATGTCGATCGGTAGACACAGTCCTTTCCAGCGTGCAGTCCCATCGCGAGCGGTTGACGCAGACCGGCCGCACCTCGACGCCATGCTTGATCGCGTCCCCGACGATCTGGGCCGGAGCATAAAAGCCCATTGGCTGGCTGTTGAGAAGGGCTGCGCAAAAGACATCTGGATAATGGCACTTGATATAGTTCGAAGCATAGGCGATCAGCGCAAATGAGGCCGCGTGGCTTTCGGGGAAACCGTAGGAGCCGAAGCCTTCAAGCTGCGAAAAGGTCTTTTCGGCGAACTCGGCCGAATATCCGTTCTTGACCATGCCGGAAACGAGCTTGTCCTTGAAGCGTGAGACGCCGCCGGTGAACTTGAAGGTCGCCATGGATTTGCGCAGCTGGTCGGCCTCACCACCGGTAAAGCCGGCACAGACCATGGCAACACGCATGGCGCTCTCCTGAAACAGCGGCACGCCCAGCGTCTTGCCAAGCACGGCCTCCAGCTCAGGGGTGGGATACTCGACAGGCTCCTTGCCTTCGCGCCGACGAAGGTAGGGATGCACCATGTCGCCCTGGATTGGGCCCGGCCGCACGATTGCCACCTGCACGACCAGATCGTAGAAGGTGCGGGGTTTCAGGCGCGGCAACATCGCCATCTGCGCCCGGCTTTCAATCTGGAATGTACCGAGCGTATCGGCCTTGCGGATCATCGCATATGTGGCGGCATCTTCCTGCTCGATCTTCGAGAGATCAAGATCTTCCCCCTTGTGCTCTCGAATAAGATCGAAGGTCTTGGCCATGCGGGTGAGCATCCCGAGCGCCAAGACATCCACCTTCATGAATTTCAGTGCCTCGACGTCGTCCTTGTCCCATTCGATGATCTGCCGGTCTTTCATCGTCGCTGGCTCGATCGGCACGAGATCGTCGAGCCGGTCATGGGTGAGGACAAAGCCGCCGGGGTGCTGACCGAGATGACGCGGCGCGCCCATAAGCTGCCGCGCGAGTTTGAGGGTGAGCGCTAAGCGCCGGTCATCGGGGTTGAGATTGAGTTCCCTGATGTTTCGGTCGGGAACTTCTTCCGACCAGGACCACATGCCCGACGATAGCGCCTTGATGACATCCTCCGGCAAGCCAAGCGCCTTACCGACATCGCGGATTGCGCCCTTGGCCCGGTAGCGGGTAACGGTTGCGCAGAGGGCCGCCTTGTCCTTGGTATAGGTCTTGTAGATCCACTGGATGACATCCTCGCGCCGTTCATGCTCGAAGTCGACGTCGATGTCGGGCGGCTCGTCGCGTTCCTGGCTGACGAAACGCTCGAAGAGGAGATCATTGGTTGAGGGGTCGATCGACGTGATGCCGAGGATATAGCAGACGGCGCTGTTGGCCGCCGATCCTCTGCCCTGACAGAGAATGCCCTGACTTCGGGCAAAGCGCACAATCGAAAACACGGTCAGGAAGTAAGGAGCGTATTTCATGGTGCGGATGAGATCGAGCTCGTGCCGAACGGTCTTTAAAACATCCGGTGGCAGGCCTTCCGGATAACGATCGGGCGCACATTCCCAGACATAATGCTCGAGCGACGCTTGGGCATCCTTGCCCGGCACGATGGCTTCCTCTGGGTATTGGTAGGTCAGCTCTTCAAGCGAGAATTTGCAGCGACGCACGATTTCCAGGGTTCGCGCCAAGGCCTCGCGATATTGCGGAAATAGCCGCTCCATCTCCTCCGGTGGCTTCAGATAACGATCCGCATGCCTCTCCCGCTCGAAACCGACATCGTCGATCGTGGTGTTGTGCCTAATGCAGGTGACGATGTCCTGCAATTGCCGGCGGCCGGGCTCATGGAACAGCACGTCATTGGTGACGACGGTTTTGACTTTGAACCGGCTCGCCATTTTGGATATCTCATGCAGACGCAGCTGGTCGTTCGGTCGCCGACGCAGACAGAGAGAGACGTAAGCGCGATCACCAAACGCTTGAGCCATTTTTCGAAGCTGCGCGGCACAGGTGGCATCCGGCAGATCAGGCACCAGAATGCCGATCATACCTTCCGAATAGGCGACGATATCGTCCCAATGCAGGATACAGTTGTTCTTGCCGCCACGCGATTTGCCAAGCGTGATGAGGCGCGTCAGACGCGAATAGGCGGATCGATCCATTGGATAGACAAGAAGCGACATGCCGTCCGCCAGATCGAGACGACAGCCGACGACCAGGCGCAGACCGGTGGCGCGGGATGCTTCCAGCGCCCGGACGATGCCTGCCAGCGAATTCCGATCGACGACGCCGAGCGCTTCGATCCCCAGGATCTTGGCGGTCTCGAACAGTTCCTGCGCCGAAGATGCGCCACGCAGAAAGGAGAAGTGCGTCGTGACCTGCAGCTCGGCGTAGCTCATGCGAAGATCCCGTGGCAGAACCAGCGATGGGAACCGGTTTCGGGATCGACCCCGTCGCCGGAGCGGAATACCCACAGGCGCTCGCCGGATTCGTCCTCAATAACAAAGTAATCGCGGACAGCTTCCATCTCCGCGTCGCGTTGCCACCACTCCCCAAAAATGCGTTCCGGGCCGTCGGCACGCTTCACTTTGCGACGTTTGCCGCGCCAGACGATGGAGACCGGCGGCCGGTCCGGCGTCAGCGCGATTGCCTCGATCAGCTCGGGTCGTGGCAAGAGCCGGACCGGCCGGCGCCAATGGCTGACCCAGGCAATGGCGATCGGTTCAGCGACGGGGCTGATCCGCTGGACGGAGCGTTCCGGCACATCAGAGGCAACCGGTGCGACGCGTTAGACCCGCTGGCCCCGATTGGGGTCGGAACAAGAGCAGTCCGAAATCGTACGCTAAGGTCGAACGAAACCGGAACGATACCGTAGATCGGATGTGCAACATCCGATCTCTGTGGATTGCCATCGACATGCGCCAATTTTGATTTCTCTGTCCGGCCCGACTCGACAACGCTCGACGTAGATTGGTCGTGAATGGAGTCGGGCGATGGCAAAGCGCAAGCTTCTCAAAGATCAAGATCGCCGGAGGCTTGTCGATATCCCAGTCGACGAGGACAGCTTAATCCGACACTATTCGTTGTCATTGGCGGATCGCCTGGAGATCGAACTGCGGAGACGTAATCACAATCGGCTCGGCTTTGCCATCCAGCTATGTCTAATGCGATACCCGGGTCGAGTGCTTGGAGCAGAAGAAACTCCGCCTCGCGCCATGCTGAAGTATGTTGCTGATCAGATCGGCGCCGCTCCAGACGAATTTGCCCTCTATGCACGCCGTGAAAAAACCCGTCGGGATCATATGGCGCGGCTAATGGTGTATCTGAATACGAGAAGCGCGACGCTGCAAGATCGCCGCGCCGCGCTATTGGCGGCAATTCAAGCGGCGACCATATCCGACGACGGTGCTGCGATAGCCAGTTCGGCTGTCGCCGCGTTTCGCGAACGCGGAGCTCTTCTGCCGGCGATCGACACGATCGAACGCATCGGCCTTGCCGGCCGTGCCATAGCCCGGCGGCGGGCAGAAAGAACCCTGATTGAAGACATCCCCCTCGATAGGCTTCAATCACTGGATAGGCTGTTAGAGGTTGACCCATCGATCGGCCAGACGCGCTTTCATTGGCTGCGTTCGGCGCCAGAAGCGCCGGCTGCGTCGAACCTCGTCGGGCTGACCGAGCGGATAGCTTTTCTGCGGCGTCTGGAGATCGATCCGGAACTGCAGGCGCGCGTATCATCCGGACGGTGGGACCAGATGATCCGGGAGGGCAACGCAACGCCGGCCTGGCTTGCCAACGACTTCAACGCCAACCGTCGCCACGCTCTGATCGTGGCTCAAGTCATCAAGCTTTCCCAGAAGCTCACGGACGATGCGGTGACGATGTTCATCAAGCTGATGGGCAAGTTGTTCTCGCAAGCCACTAATCGAAAGAAGCAGCGACAGATGGACTGCAGAGCAAATACCGCCAAAGCGCTGCGCATGTTTCTGGATACGATCACCGCCCTGCAATCCGCCAACGACTATGGTCGGAACGCATTGGATGTTCTCGACCAAAGAGTCGGCTGGGACCGGCTGCTTCGGATGAAGCCTGAGCTTGAGTCGATGGTCGACGACAACGAGGCACCGCCGTTGACCGTGGCAGCCGAACAATACGCGACCGTCCACGAATACATTGGTGCATTCCTTCAGGCCTTCACGTTTCGCTCGGCGCATCGCCACGACCCGCTTCTGGCGGCAATTGCGCTGCTGAAACGGCTTTATACCGAGAAGCGGCGGACACTCCCGGATCGCGTGCCGCTCACCCACCTCAGCCAAACTGATCGCGGCTTATCTTCGAACAAGGGAAACCTGATCGCCGTCTCTACGAGATCGCCACGCTAGCGGCTTTGCGAGACCGGCTTAGATCTGCGGACATTTGGGTCGACGGCAGCCGATCTTTCCGGCCGATTGACGAGCATCTGATGCCGCGGTCGACATTCATCACGATGAAGGAAGAAGATCGTCTCGGTTTGGGGTCCAAGGCGACGGCGCGCAGTGGCTTGCCGAAGCGTGTCAGATGCTCGAGTTCAACCTGCAGCGTCTCGCGCACTGAGCACGATCCGGAAAGCTCGAAGGAGTTCGTCTTGAGGTCGGAACGTTGATCGTCACACCAACCGCCGGCGAAGTCCCCGTGGCAGCAGAGGAACTGAATGCCGAGATCAGCGACATGTATCCGTTGGTCGAGGTTCCCGACTTGTTAAGGGAAGTGCATGAATGGACCGGCTTTGCGGATCACTTCACGCATGTTCGCACCGGCGACATCCCGAAAAACGTCTCTGCCATGCTCGCTGGTGGACTGGCCGATGCGACGAACCTTGGCCCAAAGCGAATGGCTGGCGCATCCAAGGGGATCAGCGCTCACCAGATTGGGTGGATGCGTACATTCCATGCTCGATCGGAGACCTACCGCGCGGCGCAAGCGTGCATCACCGATGCTCACACCCAGCATCCGCATTCCCGCCTGTGGGGCAATGGCACAACGTCATCGTCCGATGGCCAATTCTTCCGTGCGAGCGACCGAGCTGCCAAGCGCGGCGAAATCAACTTGCATTACGGCAATGAACCCGGATCGAAATTCTATAGCCATCTGTCTGATCAGTACGGCTATTTCAGCATTTTGCCCATCAGTCCGACCGAGAGCGAGGCGGCCTATGTGCTCGATGGGCTCTTCGATCAGGACACGGTCCTCGACATCCATGAACACTTTACCGACACAGGCGGGGCCAGTGATCATATCTTCGGGCTGTTCGCATTGATCGGAAAGCGGTTCTCACCGCGACTGCGCAATCTCAAAGACCGGAAGTTCCACACGTTCGAGAAGAGCGACGCATATCCGACCCTGTCGAACCATATCGGGGCGCAGATCAACACCACTCTTATCCTCGATCATTGGGACGATCTACTCCATCTCGCCGCGTCAATCACGAGGCGGTCCGTGGTGTCGTCTACAATCCTCAAGAAACTGTCCGCATCTCCGAAGCAAAGCCATCTCGCGAGGGCGCTCCGCGAACTCGGGCGTATCGAAAGGTCGCTCTTCATGATCGAATGGTACTCAAGCCCGGCACTACGGCGGAGATGCCAAGCCGGTCTCAACAAGGGCGAGGCCGCCCATAAGCTGAAACGCGCTGTCTTTTTCCACGAGCGAGGCGAGATCCGCGACCGGTCGTTCGAAAGCCAGGCGTTCCGCGCCTCTGGTCTCAACCTCGTCGTCAGTGCGATCGTCCATTGGAATACCGTCTATCTCGACCGTGCAATCACACAGCTGAAACGAGCGGGTCGAGATAATCCTGATACTCTGTTGAAGCACATCTCGCCGCTCGGTTGGGAACACATCAACCTTACCGGCATCTACACCTGGGATGCCGAACATCAGATGCCGAACGGATTTCGATCGCTCCGTCTGCCAGCCGGGCTACGTCGGGTCGCATAAGTTCTCATTCCGTTCGCCCTTAGCGTACGATTTCGGACTGCTCTTGTTCTGGCCTCTTTCTCATCAGCTTTAAGGCGGCCGCCTTGTTCCGTCGGTTTTGCAGCAGGGCGTCGAGCACGTAACCGTTCGCATCGACGGCGCGCCACAACCAACATTTCTTTCCCTTGATCGTCACCACTATCTCGTCGAGCTGCCACTTGTCGGAGAAGTGGCCCCGTGAACGGGGCCGCAGATGAGCAAATTTCAAGCCGAATTTTACCGCCCATTCCTAGACGGTCTGGAATGAGACGTTGATGCCGCGCTCAGCGAGCAGACTCTTCGATGTCACGGAAGCTGAGCGGGAACTGATAATAGAGCCATACGGCATGGGCAATCATTTCAGCGGAAAATCGGTGGCGTCTGAAGTGGGCGAGAGGGGCTTCGGTCATGAAAACCCGATATCAAGTCATTTAGAACAGGCAGTTAAGGCGACTCCACCGTTTTCTACCATACGCGAGCTGAGCGGGAAACGAAGACAAAGCCAGACGGCTTGTGCAATCACATCAGCTGGGAACCGGTCGCGGCGATAAAGGCGATCACGAACGGTTTGGGTCATGCTGAACGATCCCACAATTCCCTCGCGGGCCCGTTAAATTTACAGTTCCCCTTCAACGTCGCGGGCGTCGAATGTCAGGGGTATGTTTCCGCCTGCGTGAGCCTCCCGCGCAGCGTGCAGAGAAGCGCGGCCTCAATGTCCACGACAGCATGCGGATCTTCCACGATATCGATCGTTTTCATCAAGTTGTCACCTGACCAGAATAGCCCTGAAGTCGTTGACATTGGTGCCGGTCGGACCCGGCACGAACAGATCGCCGATCGCATGAAAGGCGCTCCAGGCGTCATTGCCACTCAACACCACAGAGGGGTCGATCCCGACCGCGCGCAACCGGCGGATCGTAGCGCCATCGGCAAATGCGCCGGCATTGTCCTCGCCGCCATCGATGCCGTCGGTATCGGCCGCAAGAGCGCACACGCCTTCGATTCCGTCGATATCCAGCGCCAGCGACAACAGGAATTCCGTGTTGCGTCCGCCTTTCCCTTTACCCCTGACGGTGACGGTCGTTTCACCGCCCGACAGCAGAAGCACCGGCTTTTCAAACGGGCGGTTTCGGCCGGCAACCTCGCGGGCGATGGCGGCATGCACCTTGGCCGACTCACGGGCCTCGCCTTCGATACTGTCGGACAGGATGACTGCGCGAATACCGGCCGTTTCGCAGGCCCGCGCCGCTGCTTCCAGCGAGACCGATGCCGACGCGATGATGTGATGGGTGCTACGGGCAAATTTCGGATCGGACGGTTGCGGCACCGGTGCAGCAGCACGCTCGATATGGGCAATGATATTGGCCGACAGGTCGATGTTGTACCGCCTGATAGCCTGAAGGGCATCGAGCGGCCCGGCCATATCCGGGACTGTCGGCCCCGAGGCAACGTAGGCAGGGTTGTCGCCGGGAATGTCGGACACGATCAGGCTGACCACGCGCGCCGGCCACGCGGCTGCGGCTAATCGCCCGCCCTTGATACGAGAGACCTGTTTGCGGATCCGGTTCATAGCAGAGATCGGCGCGCCGGATGCAAGCAGGATCCGGTTGAGCGCAATCTCGTCCTCGAGGGTCAGTCCTTTGGGCGGGGCCGGCAGCAACGCCGATCCACCGCCGGCAATCAGGGCGATAACGAGATCATCTGCAGTGAGACCATCGACCAGTCGCACCATCCGCTCCGATGCGGCAAGACCGGCGGCGTCCGGAACCGGGTGCGCCGCCTCCAGCACCTCGATCCGCTCGCAGGCGACACCGAAACCGTAGCGGGTGACAACGGCCCCTTCCAGAGGGCCGTCCCATGCGCGTTCGAGGGCACGGGCGAGATGGGCCGCCCCCTTTCCCGCCCCGACCACGATCGTGCGTCCCTTCGGCCGTTCGGGAAGATGGGCGCGGATCGCGACATCCGGGTCGGCCGCATCCACGGCTGCGGCAAACAGGGTGGCGAGAAACTGCCGGGACTGGTCCATGGGTTCAGCCTCTCACGCCACCTTGCCGGACAGTTCTATATAGGCCGCCGCCGTCCAGGAGAAATCGAGCCCGCCGCAACCTTCGCCCGTCAAAGGGTCGAAATATTCGGCAAAGCCGTTCGTCTCGATGGCGCGCACGGTGGAGCGGCGCAGGTCTTCGGCCATATCCGAACGATCGTTGCGGTTGAGACCGTCGATCAGCAGCCAGTTGATGATTGCCCAGGACGGACCACGCCAGTAGCGCTTGGCCTCGAAACCGGCATAATCCTTCGGTGTCGAGGGAAAGGCGACAATCATGCCGTTGGACCAAAGCTTCATTTCCTCACAGGCTGCATCGCGGATCGCCGGCTCCAGATCGAGCGCCAGCAACGGAATGAAGCCGGCCTGTGTCGGAGCGTGAATATCCTCACCGGAGATCAGGTCGCGCGAGACGAAGCGGCGCAGTGCAGGCCGCCATTGTGCGAGAAGCGCTTTCCGCGACAGCGCATTCATCGCGGCAATTTCATCGGCCTCCTCGTGACGGCCAAGCAGGCGGGCGAGCTTTTCGATTTCCTCGCCGGATTTGACGAGAATGGCGGTTGTCTGTACTTCGGCGATCTTGAAGGGGGCGCCCCTCCATTGGCGTGCCGGATCCCATCCAAAGGCGGCATAGGTATCGACCAGATGGATGAAGCGCTTGTAATCCTCGTCGCGCGGCCGCATCGCGGCATCCACATGGCCGAGATCCTTGCGCACGATCACGGTGTCGGTCGTCGTCGGCACCCTTGCCATCGCAAGATCCCATGCCGGCGAATTGTCGCTGCCGCTTTCCCAGGGATGCAGCAACGCCACCAGCCCGGTTCCTTCTGGGTCGCGCGCGGCATACCACCAGCGGTGCCACTTCAGCGCTGCCTCATAGAGCGGCAGGGTCCGCGCCGAAGCATCAGGCTTGCCGGCGGCAATGGCAGCATCGTGCACATGCTTGACCGCCATGCCGAAAACCGGGGGCTGGCTGATGCCCGATGTCGGGACGGTGTGCGCCGTGCGCCAGACCGAAGGGCCTGGAAAATAGGTGTCGCTCGGAGCGTGGAAGATGATGTGGGGGATCATGCCATCGGACCACTGTCCCTCAACGAGACGTTCCAGCTCCTGATAAGCACGCGGAATGTCATAGGCTGCAAAACCCATGGCGACAAAGGCTGAATCCCAGTTCCACTGAAAGGGATAGAGCCGGTCCGTCGGCACCGTATAGCCGCCGCGGTCGTTGGCGATGAGAATGTCGCGCGCCTTTTGGTAAAGGTCTGGCATCGGATTTTCCTTATGGAGCGTTTGAAATTCAGGCGGCCACAGGCTGCAGTGCCTGTCCCGTTTCAGGTACAAGCCAAGTGAGACGATCTGCATCGGGCTTCAGTCCGATACTTTCCCCCGCCTTGACGTTTTCGCCCGGCGGCAGAATGAACCGCACGGGTTGGCCTTCGATCGTGCCGGTCAAAAGCAGATGCGAACCCATCGGCTCGGAGACCCGCACATCCAACCGCAGACCATCGGCAAGGGTCGTGCGTGAAACGTTCTCGCCGCGCAGACCAAGCAGAATGTCGGAACCGCCGGTCTTCGGCACGGCATGGGTTTCGGAGCCAAGCTTGACCGAACCATTCTCAACCGGCAGCTTTATGAAATTCATCGGCGGATTACCCATGAAGCTGCCGACGAAGCGGGTGGCGGGATGGCTGTAGATCTCGACCGGAGGCCCGACCTGCTCGATGCGGCCGCCGTACATGACGGCGATCCTATCGGACAGACCAAGCGCCTCCGTCTGGTCGTGGGTAACGTAGATCGTCGTCGTGCCGGATGCCTGCAGCACCGATTTCAGCTCCGTACGCATTTCCAGCCGCAGGAGCGCATCGAGGTTCGACAGCGGTTCGTCCATCAGCAGAACCTGCGGCTCGACGGCAAGCGCGCGGGCAACGGCGACACGCTGGCGCTGTCCGCCCGACAGCTTGTTCGGGTAGCGATCGAGATAGGGCTCGATATGCAGGAGGGCTGCCGCCTTCTCCACCTGTTTCTTCACACGCTGGTCGTCCGCCTTCTGCATGCGCAGCCCGAAGGCGACGTTCTCGAAGACTGTCATGTGCGGGAACACGGCATAGTTCTGGAAGACCATAGCGAGACCACGGTCTTTCGGCGCCAGACCATTGACCGGCTTGCCACCGATCAGGATTTGCCCCGACGTCTCGGTCTCGAGCCCGGCGATGATGCGCAGGAGCGTGGTCTTGCCGCAGCCCGAAGGCCCCAGCAGCGAGACGAATTCGCCGTCGCCGATGGTCAACGAAATTTCCTTCAGCGCGTCATAGGCCCCAAAAGTCTTCTTGATGCGATCGATAACGATATTGGCCATTGTGGAAACTCCGTTATTTGCTGGAAACGCCCCAGATCGCGAACAGGTAGCGCCTGACCGCGAAGATGAAGACGACGGACGGAAGGATGAGCATGAGGCCGCCGGCGAAGCGGTAGTGCAGCGGGCTTTCGGACAGCACCGTCAACAGATAGGCCGTCAGCGTACGGTTGCTGACGGTCAGCACCGATGCGGCGAACACCTCGTTCCACGAGATGACGAAGGCGAAGACGGCGGTGGCGACGATACCGGGCAACGCCAGCGGGGCGACGATGCGCAGGAAAGCCTCGATCCGCGAGCAGCCGAACACCCAGGCGGCCTCTTCCAATTCGCGTGGAACGCCAAGAAAGATGCCCTGCGTCACCAATGCCGCAAACGGCAGCGCCAGAACGGTATGCACCAGACCGACGCCAAGCACGGTATCGTAAAGCCCGACCCGGATGAAGGAAACCGTCAACGGAAGCGCGAGGATTGCGAGCGGAAAGGCGCGGGTCAGCAGCACCAGCAGACGGTAGCTGTCCTTGCCGGCGAAAGTGTAGCGCGCCAGGGCATAGCCGGCCGGCGCGCCGAGCAGGATCGACAGGACAACGGTGATGAGTGCCGCGCCAAGCGAATTCATGAAGGCGGAACCGACGCCTTCCGTGTTGAGGAACAGGAGGAAAGGCTCGATCGACACGTTGGTCGGCAGGATGGATTTCGGCCATTGGTAGACGCCGGTGCGCCCGCCGAAGGCACCGAGCGCGACCAGATAGATCGGGATCAGCACCCAGGCGCAGAGCGCCGCGATACCGCTCCAGAAGAGGACTCTTCGCGCCGAGGCGAAGCTTGCAGGCCGGGTTGTGCTTGTCACTGTGCTCATGGCAGACGCTCCGGATCGACTTTGACGACTTTGAGATAGACCAGTGTCGCAGCGAGCGAGATCACCATGATCAGCACCGCATAGGCTGCAGCCACGCCATAGTTCTGGTTCTGGTTCTGCCAAGTGTAGGCTTCGCCCACGAGCACCGGCAGGTTCGTGCCGCCAAGCGCATAGACAACCGCGAACACCTCGAAGGCGAGCACCGTGCGCAGGATCAGCGCCGACTGCAAGGCCGGTTTGATCAGCGGCAGCGTGATCCGGTAGAACCGTGTCCAGCGGCCGGCGCCAAAGATTTCGGCAGCTTCGCGGAATTCTTTGGGCACCTGGTTCAGACCGGCGACGATGATGATCATGACGATTGCCGTGCCGCGCCAGATTTCAGCGATGGCGATGGCGATGAACAGCGCGATCGGCGTCTGGTAAGACAGCCAGCTCGCTTGCTGCTTAATGATGCCGAGGCTGAAGAGCAGGCTGTTGAGATAGCCGCTGTTCTGCAGGATCGACAGCCAGACGAGGCCGGCGGCAAGATCGGAGATGCCGAGCGGAATCGTCCAGATCCACAGGATGGTTTCGCGCCCGGCGCCGATCTTGGCGACCATCGTGCCCATGGCGAGCGCCATCATCACCTGTATCGGCACGACGGCAAGCGTCAGCAGGAACGTGTTGCGCACCGCGGCGGAGAAGTTGAGATCCCCCGTCATCGTCTTGAAATTGGCGAGCGACGGCACGCCGCCTTCCGATATGGCGAGCCAAAGCGTCTGGACCAGCGGCACCAGGAAAAGCAGCGCCAGGAACACGACCGAAGGCGCGATCAGGAGATAGGGTATCCAGGAGCGATTGTTCTGCATGGGCAGGTTCCCGATGATTTTGGGGAACTCCGGGCCGTCGAGACCCGGAGCTTTGGATGATGCCCGCCTCACTCGACGGGGCATGGTCCCTGGCTTGCGGCATCCGGCGCCCAGCAGGCAGCACCCGTGTCGGTCATCAGCTTGGCCAGTGCGGCTCCCTGTTCGCCAAGAACGGTCGCGACCGGCTCCTCCCGCAGAACGATCCGCTGGAACGTGTCCATATAGACCTTGTTGAACTCGCCGCCGCGATCCCCGAGCCCGACGGGCAGAAGCGAGATCAGCGCATCCTTTGCCGTCTGCGTGGCGTCCACACCGGCGGCCAGAAGCGCGATGCCCGGATCGATGTCGGCGGGAAGCTTGGCGTCCACGACCGGGAAGAAACCGACCTTCTGCGCGGTCAGGATCTGCGTTTCCGGCTTCACCAGATGCTCGATGACGGCCGTCGCACCGGCCTCATCCGGAGCGCCTTTGGGGATCGCAAGGCCGGCGATGACCGGCATGTAGCCCCGTCCCTTGGGACCGGCCGGCGCCGGGAAGATCACATACTGGTCCGGCTGCAGCGAGACCGCCTCCCTCAGACGGGCGATGTGATCCCAGGCCACCCAGACCTCGTCGGCCAGCAGCGGCTCCTGCATGAAGTTGTAGTTGGTCGAGTTGGGATTGACGACGGACCAGAGCGCCTTGAAGCTCTCCCAGCCTGCCGCCGCATCAGCCGACTTGAAGGGCCGCACCACGCCGCCGGTAAAGGACGGATAGAAATAGCCCTGGAAGAAGCGCGGCATGAGGCCCTTGGGGCCAGCCGGGAAGCCGATCCGGGCCTGACCGGTCTCGGCCTGCATCTTCTTGCCCCATTCGATCAGTTGATCATAGTTGAGCGCGTTGATGTCGGCCCCTTCGGGCAGATAGGGAAGCGCCTGCTTGTTGGCGGCCATCACGTAGGTCGCCTGCATCCAGGGAATATACTGCTGCTTGTCCTTGCCGAGCTTGCCGAGATCCAGGATCGCCTTTGGCATGCCGCCGGTGGCCAGCTTTGCGGCGAGATCGTCGAGCGGCACGAAGCCGTCCTTGGCGGCGATCGGCGAAAGCTCGCCATGCAGCGCGCCGACGAGGCTGATCGTATGCGTGCCTGCCTGCCGTTC
Source organism: Agrobacterium sp. NPDC058088 (assembly GCF_042885035.1). Taxonomy (NCBI): domain Bacteria; kingdom Pseudomonadati; phylum Pseudomonadota; class Alphaproteobacteria; order Hyphomicrobiales; family Rhizobiaceae; genus Agrobacterium; species Agrobacterium sp. NPDC058088. Next base: position 16,420 of record NZ_JBHVSU010000020.1, read on the forward strand.
CGCTTCCAGGCGCACGGCAAACTGCGGCGGTTCCTCAACGACATATTGAATCGGGGCTGACACGCCGGCCAGTATGCTATCGCGCACCACCGTCGCCTCTTCGATCGGCCGCAATTGTGTCGACAGGAAAATGGTATCGGCGCTCGCCACGTTATTTGCCAAAAGGCTTGAGGCCGCGACAAGCCCCAACAAGATTGAACGTTTCATGCTGTCTCCTCCATTTATGAATTTACTCACAGGAATGGCATTTCCGTCCGCACTATCAGACGTGCGGTGACATCACCGCTCTCCCGAGCGGTGATGGCTCGCCCTCGGCACGAACGCCACGGGATAGATTTCCTGCAGGTCCTCGGCAGGTTCGCCAGCAATGGCGCGCAGCAAAAGTGCAGCGAGCCTCTCGCCGAAATCGGCGCCGGACATGCGCATTGTCGAAAGCGGTGGCGCGCTGTATGCGCCCATCGGCAGGTCGTCATGGCCAATAATGCTGACGCGATCTCCACCTTCGACTTCACGCAAGGCGCGCAAGGCCCCGATCGCCATTTCATCGGTGGCGCACAGAAGCGCTGTAGGCCTGACCGCGCCAGACAACAATGCTCGCGCCGCCTCGTATCCCCCAAGTTCGGTGGGATCCCCCACGGAAAGCAGATCGGCAGAAAGACCCCGCTCGGCCAGTCCCGCTTCCCAGCCAGCTCGGCGCAGATGGGCGAACATATAATCCTGAGGTCCGGCTACGTGTCCGATGTGAACATGGCCCTCGTCGGCAAAACGCGATGTCGCATCGCGAAATGCCGAAAGGCCATCGCCGTCAATAAAGGGATGCTGAATGCCCGATTCCGTGCGCCCATGTGTAACAAACGGAATACCGCGCGACTGCAGGAAGGACACCCGCTCATCGTAACGCTTGGTTCGCACTAGGACCATTGCTTCGACACGCTGCCCATCGACGAAGCGGCGGCACATATCCAGTTCGCTCTGCCCACGCGGAACCGGCGCAATCACGAGATTCAGACCCGCTGCAGCAAGATGCTCGGCGCAATCGGAAAGCATATCAACGAAATGCGGCGGGCCGATTTGCCCCGGCGCACTGGGGAGCGTCACAGCAACAAGCTCCGCGCGCTTGCGGCGCAAACGCCGTGCGGAAGCGTTCGGCTGATAACCGACATTGTCTGCGGCCTCACGCACCCGCTGACGCGTAGTAGCTGAAACGTCGGAATACCCATCCAGCGCCCGCGACACGGTCGTGATCGACAGGCCCAGAGACTGCGCCAGTTGCTTAAGGTTTGACATAGTTCCTCCCAAAACGTTTTGGATCATTGAGCCAAAACGTTTTGGAAGTCAAGAGGGTTGCAAAACGTCGTCGACCAATGGCATCAGGCCAAGACACGAATTCCCGGGTGATAGCGCGTGCTCGGTTAATACGGATAGATCGCGGCCAGCACAGTCGATCCCGAAAATGCTGTTCCTCGCAAGGAGCGCAGAGCACGCGCGCTGCCCCGAAACCTCACGCGGGTCGAGTATGCGATCGAGACCAATAGCATACGAAGGGGTCAAACGAAGCGCTGTTTGCGCAGATCACAGTGTCAAAGCATTCCGAACATATGCCGTTAAACCGTTAGGCAGCAGTTATGGCGCGACACGAAGTGCTGATCGATCGCAAGGCCCCGACCGATTGGATTGGCCGAGTGGATTCTGCGGTCGGGCCGGTGGTCGACCACATAATCGTTGTCCCGAAGCGAGGGAGTTCACGACTTTATGTCGATGAGACCACAGCCTTGGTGTTGAATTGGGGACACGGCAAAACGAAAACTGGCTATTTCTGAACTGTTCTGCGCGATGATTGAGAGCCACAGCAAAAGGTGACAAAAAAACGTGCTGGCAATTCCGACACAACACAAACTTTCTTACGAAACGCAACATAGTGCTTTCAGATACTCTACGGGCCGCCAAAGTTAAGTTTTCGGAAACATAATTAGTGAAATTCTAAGTGCAACATACGTTTCGATCTCACCTACGATACGCTTAACGAACGTTCGACACAGTGATTTCCTGCGCCTCCCGGTCGTCAGCTAGAAAGGCTGCAGAGTGGTGCGATACCCATGCCATGAACCAGCATCTGATTGAAATCGCTAGAAGCGTCACTGAGGATGGGCACGCCATTCTCATAGTGGACCAAGCGGGAAGGCAAATGTCCAACAACCTGGCCGTCCCCAAAAACATCACCATCCTGCCTTTGCCGCCGAAACCGCCCGAGTTGAACTCCGTTGAAAACATCTGGCAGTTCATGCGGGACAACTGGCTATCCAACCGCATATTCAAGTCCTACGAGGATATCGTCGACCACTGCTGCTACACTTGGCGAGCACTGCAGAGCGGCCACGGAAGATCCCGTCAATTGGCCGACGGCAATGGGCGCAAGGGTTCTGATCAATGACGCTCCAGGACAATGTTTGCAGGCGCACAAAACGTTTCCGAGAGATATTTGGAGCGGAAAACTCGTAAAATTTCATATGTCAAACGCTGTCATGCGCAGAGTTAGCGATTTAACCAACTGATTTAACGAGATTTTTTTGCGGTTTTCCGCACCAGATAAATTTACCTCTAAAAGGTATTTACATAGAACCTTTTACATTTAAGGTATTTTCATAATACCTTTAAAAAGGCAAAATTGTAACAGCCGGTGAAGGAGGGAACTTTGCTAGTCAACAATACCCAGCATATCGTTCAGCAACACATCATACCGTTTGGAGATTACTTCACGTGGGCACGGGTCACCACCGCTTCGCTCGATCGAACGATACTGCCGCCGATTATTATCTTACACGGAGGCCCTGGCCTCTCGCACGACTACTGTCTCCCTATGATCGACCTGTGTACAGATGGCCGTGCGGTCATCCATTATGATCAAATCGGAGGTGGTCGTAGCACTCACCTTGGTGATGCACCTCCAGAGTTCTGGACAGTCAATCTATTCGTCGAAGAGCTGAAAAATCTCGTTGACTACTTCGATCTGAGACAAGGTTTTCACATCCTCGGCCAATCCTGGGGCGGAATGCTCAGCCCCGAATACGTTCTACGTTATCCCGAAGGCGTCTTAAGCATGACGTTGTCAAATTCTCCAGCTTCGATGCCGCTGTGGTCACAGGGAACCGCTATCCTTCTCTCCAAGTTGCCCGCCGATATCCAATCGCGCGTCCATCACCACGAGGCAGCCGGCACAACTGCTTCTACCGAATATCAGGCTGCGGTGGAGGCATTCTATGATCGGCACCTTTGCCGCATTCAACCCAGGCCTGAAGTTTTGCGGGACAGCTTCGAGCATTTGGCGGCTGACCCGACCGTCTACCACACAATGGTTGGACCCAGTGAATTCTCAGCCGTTGGGACCCTTAAAGATTGGTCAGTTGTTGACCGCTTGCATCAGATATCCGTACCGTCACTGGTGCTGGCTGGCGAGTTCGACGAAGCCACTCCAACCGCATGGGAACCTTTTGCCTCTCTCCTACAAAACGTCGAGACCCACGTTTTCATTGGCGCCAGCCACACACCACACCTTGAAACCCGCGACGAATATTTCGCCGTGGTGAGCAAGTTTTTAGCCAAGCATGACATGCAACACGATTAATCAAAACAGGGGAACTACGAGAATGCAGCAAACACAAGAAGCATCCGCTTCAGCGAACACACTGGAATCGCTGGGCTATCATCAGGAACTCAAGCGTACGATGTCGCTGACAGATGTCGTAGTCTACGGACTTATTTATATGGTCCCTATGGCGCCAATTGCCGTTTTCGGCTTGATTTCCAACTTCTCATTGGGCATGACCGTGTTAGTATATTTGGTGGCGGCCGTTGCCATGGTTTTCAGTGCGCTCTGCTATAAGGAGATGGCCAAGCGCTATCCCGTTGCTGGATCAGTTTACTCCTACGTCCGCTTCGGTATGAACAACTACTTCGGCTACCTCGCAGGCTGGGCGATCCTGCTTGACTATTTGCTTTTGCCCGCTCTGCTCTCTGTTTTTGCGGCAAGTGCAATGGCGGGGCTCTGGCCGGCCATACCAACGTGGATATGGGTCTCTGTCTTTGTGCTCTTGGCAGCCGGGATCAACCTTGGGGGTATCAATCTCACCGCGAAAGTGAATATGCTGTTTCTTTGGATACAGCTCGCCGTGATCGCTGTTTTCGTGGTTGCCGTCGGGATTGATCTGGCCAACGGGCATGTAGCACTTTCCATTACACCCCTTTTCAACAGTGCAACCTTCTCTTGGACCATCGTGTTCGGTGCCATCCCGATTGCGGCCCTAAGCTTCGTCGGCTTCGACGCGATCTCAACTCTGAACGAGGAAGCAAAGGGCGGCGGCGAAACGGTTTCGCGGGCGACGATGATCGTGCTTGTGGCCGTAACGGTTCTTTTTATTCTTCAAGTCTATCTCGCGTCGCTATACGTTCCGCAGGGAACGATATTTGCGGAAGGCGATGCAACCAATAATGCCTTCTATAATATCGCGGGCCAAGTCGGAGGAGATTGGCTTCGTATTCTCGTTACTCTGACATCGGCGCTGATTGCAATCTTTGCTAATTCGATTGCATCACTTTCGACCTCTTCGCGTCTGATTTTCAGCATGGCGCGCGACCGTCAACTGCCTGGCGTGTTCGCCTCCGTCAGCACGATGAAAAACGTCCCGCGAAACGCAACTCTGCTAATCACTGCGTTGTCCTTGATCATAGGTATTTTTGGTGCGGAAAATCAGGGTCTGCTTACCACGCTCGTGACGTTCGGTGCGCTGACTGCCTATATTCTTTTGAACCTCGCCGTGCTTTTCCGCTTCGGGATCGTCGATCGTAGCCCCAAACTGTTTCTGCACTGGATATCACCCATCGCCGGCACGATCATTCTCGCCTACGCGCTGTGGCATGCCGACGTGCATGCGCAGATCGTCGGATCGATCTGGATGGCCGTCGGCTTCGTCATTGCGCTCGTCCTGCGCTTCGCTGGCCGCCTTGAAGCGACGGCACAGACCGGAGTTTAATCCTACGCCGCGAGCAGTCTCTAGAGACGCTCGCGGTTCAGCTTCCACGCTATATGTAACATCCGCCGACAGGTCACAGCGTTTCTTCGTCGGCGTTACAATCCAGCCCCAGCCAGTGTGACCATTCGATGACTAAATATACATCCGGTTGCAGTCGCAGTGAGACGACTGTAAACCGGACAATCATATCGATAGCAAGGTCTGGTGTACTGCATGACTGACTCGGGAAATAATGAAGAAATCCAAGCAGTGCTAGACACAATCGGCGGTGGAATGGTCATAACAACTGCGCGTCAAGAACTTGCCGACCGCATTGTGGCGGCGATAGCCGTTGGTGCCTATTCGCCAGGGGAGCAACTACCATCGGAGCGAGAACTTGCAGAACGGCAAGGGGTGAGTCGCGTGACCGTCAGGGGTGCAATCGAAATCGTCCGCGAAAAGGGATTGCTTACCTCAAGGCGCGGCCGCAGCGGTGGAACATTTGTCACTGACATTGACGTGGATCAAGTTGCGCCGGGGACTACGCTCAGGGTCCTGCAAGAAGAGGTACCGCGGCTTCGGGCCTTCATGGATTTTCGCTGTCTCATAGCCGGACTTGAAGCTCGAACCGCAGCTGAAAGGCGCACCCCACAACAAGCCGAAAGACTGGCGAGCATTCTCGTAAATTTTTGTGCCACCGAGGATGCGTCAGAGGCGCGCAGGATTGATGTAGAGCTTCACAACTTCATCACCATCATGGCGGCCAATGAACGACTTGCAGCCGTCACCGCTCAACTTCATGCGCGGGCAACGATGGGTCTTGGGGCTGAGCCCTATCCGCCGCAATACCTAGAGAGGGTACGTCTAGAACATACCCAGATTGTCAAAGGGATAGTTGAGCAGAATTTGGAAAGGGCATTCGAAGCTGCCTACAGGCACTTCTCCCTGACACTAACAATTGCCGAGGATGCACTCCAGAAATCATTGTCAACTATCCGGTAGAGCTAGATTGATTTGTCTGAACAGTTTCAGCCGTTAGGCTAGAGCAGATCCTGTTCAATCCGGGTCATATCCTGCAGCCCTGAAGTAGTTTGCGCATTCCTGCGATGTGAATCGGGGGATCAATGTGCCGACGGCATCCCATAGGGCGTCGATTTTCCGCTCCGCCCGAGCCCTTAGCATAGCTTTCAATTTCGAGAATGCGTTTTCGATGGGATTAAAGTCGGGACTATAGGGTGGCAGGAACATGAGTTTGGCGCCGGCGCGCTCGATGGCGTCGCGCACCCCGGCTGCCTTGTGGGCCGGCAGGTTGTCCATAACGACGACGTCGCCGTTCTGAAGGGTCGGCGAGAGCACTTGCTCGACATAGGCCAGGAAGACATTGCCGTTCATCGCTCCACCGTAAACGAAGGGTGCGGTCATGCCTGTGAGGCGGAGCGCGCCGGTGAATGTCGTTGTTTTCCAGTGGCCATGCGGCACGCCAGCTCGGCAACGCTCACCTCGAATGGCACGCCCTCGCAGGCGCGCCATCTTCGT
>NZ_JBHVSU010000021.1:0-8715 GCF_042885035.1 Agrobacterium sp. NPDC058088
GGTCTAGACATAGTTCCTCACATTCAGAGAACTCGTATGCCCGACATACCCTACTCAGCATCAGCCGCGCCAGATGGGGTCTCCTTGCCGCTTACAATGACATTCCAATTGGTTATGTTTATTCCGCGCGGTGATTATGCCGAGGCATGCTGATGGCCTGTGTTATCAAAATCGTTGGTGAAGTAGGCGCGCGCTGACGTAAAATTCGGTGAACGTAGCAGCTCCGACAGCTCCGACAGCTCCGAAGCTATCACCGAGCGATATGGATCTAGGAAGCACCAAAGGTGGCGTTACGTAATCGCGGAAGGGCTATCGTCAATGTCAGGCCCCTCAATATCAGAAAAATGTGCAGTGCCAGCCAAAGGCCGTAATTTGCGAAAAATTGCCCAAGTATGAAAAGTGCTGCAATGTAAATAGTAAACGACAGCAACATCATATTCCGGAGCGTTGCGGACCACGTAGCCCCCAAGTAGATTCCATCCATCTGGAAGGCAAGAACCCCCGTCAGTCCAGTGAGAGCCGCCAAAGGAAGATATTTGATAGCTTCCGACCTCACCTCTTCTGAAGTCGTTATCACTCCGATCAGAGAGCCACCCCAAATGAGAGCGACTGCGCAAAATATTAGGGCAAGAAAAGCTCCCCAAAGTGTCGTGAGTTTGATTGCTTTGTCGAAAGCCGGCCGGTAGCGCGCACCGACGGCCCGACCTGATAGCTGCTCCACAGCGGCCGCAAAGCCATCCAGGAAAAAGCCGGCAATCACCAAGAAATGCATCAGGATTGCATTTGCCGCGATCTCAACAGTTCCAAGGTGCGCGCCTTGCCTTGTGAATAGCGCGAAAGCTCCCATCAGCACAAACGTTCTAATAAGGATATCTCTATTAAAAACCATCAACCTTTTGACCGCCGTACGTTCTGCCAGTTCTTTCAAAGAGAAACTAGCGAAACGCTGAAATCCACTAAGGACGATCCCGGTACCGAGAGCGGCGGCGAGGGTTTCGGAAGCTACCGCTGCCCACGCCACACCACCAACCCCTAGGTCCAGGTACAGTCCCCACCACACCGAGAGGGTAATGTTCAGCACATTTATAAGAACCTGAAGACCAAGCGCGATCCGTGCTTCTCCCTTCCCGAGCAGGTAACCGAGGATCACGTAGTTCAACAACGACAGAGGTGCGGCTAACAGGCGGATTTTGATGTAGGTGCTCATCGCGGCACTAACAGCTTCAGATGCGCCGATAAACCAGATCCCTACGAGTGAAATGAGCGGAGAAGCGATCGCCAGGATTAAACCGCATAAAATCGCCAGGGCAGAAGCCCGCCAGAATATCGTCTGCTCCTCAGCTGGATTCCCTGCGCCGTAGGCCTGAGCTATAAGTCCTGTCGTTCCCGCACGCAGAAAGTTAAAGCTGGTGAACACGAGATCAAAAATGACCGCGCCAGCCGCCAGTCCGCCCAACAACGCAACATCTCCCATTTGCCCGACGACTGCGGTGTCGACCAAACCTAAGAGGGGCGTGGTGAGGTAGGCGACCGTCATCGGTGCCGCGATGGAAAGGACGACTCTGTTGGTAACCTCGAACGGGCGCCGATCAGAACCGTCAACGGTCTCAATGGGCATCATACGTCGCACTCCTTCAAATGCCAGCCAAGTCGCTTGTGCCAGGCATCCAGGCCACACTCTTCCGGAGTCAGTTTGGGACCTTCGATGACTTTCATTTCAGGACTGCTATGGCTACAACATGATAGCTACTAATAACTCGCCATAGGTCGGCTGAAATCAATACAAGATTGGCCTTTCTGACATTCCAAAAGGTTATACAAGAGGTGGGAAATTGCGGATCCGCCAAATCGAGTTGTTCCGGCTGATCGTCCGTCATGGGACATTAACCGCCGCAGCGGACGCCTTGTCTATAACGCAGCCGGCCGCAAGCAAGCTTCTTTCTCAGCTCGAAAGTCGCGTGGGCCTGGAATTGTTTGAGCGAACACGGCGACGTCTAATCTTGACGAGGGAAGGCGAGGTATACGCCGCGGAGGTGGAACGCGCCTGGGAAGGAATACAGCGCCTTCACCGCACCGCTGTCGATATAAGGCAGCTGAAATTTGGACGCCTGAATATCGCTGCTATGCCAAGCGTCGCCGGTTCTTTCCTGCCATCGATCGTCACCTCTTTTTCTCAGAAGAAGAAGGGTGTTTCCATCTCTGTACACGCCAGAACTTCCGAGCGCATCCACGAGTGGGCGATAGCGGGGCAGATCGATATCGGCTTTACTCACAATCGAGCCACGCATCCTCAGGTTTCCAGTGAACTTTTGACGCGAGTGCAAGAGGTCTGTGTAATGCCCTCGAGCCATAGACTCGCCGATCGCCAGAATATCAGCCCAAAAGATCTCGACGGCGAACAGTTTGTGCGGATCGGAGATATCGGCGATGTCACTGAAGCGGATCAGGTGTTCCTCGACGCTGGGGTTTCGCGCAAATTGAATCTGGAGACGCCGATGTCACTCGTTGCATGCGACTTGGTCGCCAACGGCGCTGGTGTTTCTTTGGTCGATGAACTCACGGCGGGAAGCTACGGGAGACCGGGTTTAGTCTATCGCCCATTCGTGCCGACAGTCTTTTCAGAAATTTGGTATGTTAGGCCCAAGATGCTGAGAGCATCTGGCATTGCGGAAGAGTTTCTCGCTGCTGTCCGGACGTCCATTTCGAAACTCGACAAGCCAGCTTCCAAGGCGGCGGACGCGCATCAAACATCCCGTTAAACTCCATGGCGCACCACCAAACTGCTATATGCTCTTGAAGGGATGTGAACCAACGACCTCCGGTCCAGGTTCATATCAGCAACAAAATTTACCAACGCGATCTGTGACTTGGCTCTCTGAACGGCCTGTTTTGGGCCGACTCGTGGGGCGACACTGCAAGCGCCCTTCGGAAATGGAGAGTGGTGCTGCGTATGCCGGGGGCGTTGCACGTCAGACTGGCGACAGCCGAACGGATCAAGCAGTTTGAAGTCCAGCAGCTATGTGAATAGCGGATCGGCGTATTTCAGGCATTCAGCAGCAAACGCGTCGAACCCACCATTGTACGTGATCAGCATCGGTGCATCCTCTCGTTCCATTGAGGGGAAAACTTCTTCGAGCACCGCCCTCTTGTCCCGATCATTGCCTGGTCCGATATAGAAGACGACCTTCCCCCTGCCGTCTTCTGGCTCCTCGGCAAACTGACGAATGAAGAACCTTATCAAGGCGTCGTCGGCCGGGAGGCTGTATCCAACGATCAAAAGTACGGCAGTATCCCGCATCAACCGGACGACTTTAGGGAATACTGTTTTGAAGTATGGGTCGGAGTAGTCCTGCTCTCGCGACGCCAACATCAGGATCGGCGGGTCACGAATGATCTGCGCCGGGGAGCGGCTGCTATAGTCAAGGATGTAGTCGTCACCGCGTCGCAAGATCTCGAACCCGCCATTGATCTTCAGAAGGTGCTGCACGAGCCAGTGCTCGTGCACAGGCGCCATATTCGGTTCATTGACCACCTGGATCGGAGTGAACCCTCGATACGTGTAGAGGAAGAGCGTGTCATCAGACGCCAACACGTTGTCGAGTATAGTCTCGATGACATAGTCGTAGTTCGTGGTGACAAACTGAGTGCGGATTCCCTCCGCCGGCCCCTGCGAGCCGTCGATCCTCGTATGTAGATGGCGAAAGAACCCCAATATTGCATTCTGCTGATCAGTTGGGTCGATCAAGGGAAATTTCTCGCGGGCGGCATCGAAATAATTCAGGTTCGTGATCTGATCATACCGGTCGACCACGGCAGCACGAAGAGCGCCGCGGAACATCCGTAGATTCTGTTCGTCCACGTACCGAGATCTGACGTCAGGATAACGCTCATACATGTCAATTTGATAGACGATCTGCCGGAGCTGGTCCGGCTCAATGTCGTCGAAGGAGGATAAGCCGAACATTCGGGCGAGAGCGCCGACGTCTGCAACCTTTTCGATCACATCCGGCTTAATTGTGAACAGTTCCGAACCAACTGGCGCCTTCGGATCCCATGCTTTTGAAAAGCCGGCGCCAGCGAAGAAGGTGAAATTCGTCAGACCTTTCGGACGTGGGCTGGGTCCTTGCTCGTAGCTGAAGTGGTCCACGAGATTCATAAACGTTTTTGCCGCCGAATTTTTCGGGTTGATCGCTGCGCGCTTCTTCTTCTGAGTGGCCTTCCGTGCCATTATCTGCCCGCCCTTTCCACATATCAGTTCGTAGCTGTTCAAAACTAGGTTAATAGCATGTGGCAAGCCCCGATGGCTACACCTGCGATTGCAAGCCAGGCCGCCGTGGCGGCCCTTCCCACTTTCTTCATCCGGCTGCGTCGGTGTGCACGAATGGTAGTCAACTTGACCGTGTCGATAACGCGCAGGCACTGTCGCGGCGTAACTCCGTCCGTTCGGGCAACAGACACACGCGATGTAAGCAACTCGCCGCGACGGCTTCAACTCATTGCTGTATTCCGCTAATGAGATTGTGCGCGGCTGCCGCGTGGCTGATAGGCGCGGGGGATCGATGGCTACTAGCGAAACGTTCGAAGACGTTTTCCTGCTCTATAACGAAGGGGAGGACAGCGTAGGAAAGGTCGCCGAAGCGCTGCGAGAGCGCGGAATTTCGGTTTATTATTTCCAGAGGGATTTTCCTTACGGGAGCGAAATATCCTCCGGCGAGGCCTCTCGGCTGGAGGCAGCCCGTGTCGTCATCGTTTTACTTGGGCAACAAGGATGGGGTCCTACGCAGAGGGAGATTGCACGAAACGCACAGTCGCTCCGAAAGCTAATAGTACCTGTTCTCTTCGGCGATCCCCCCGAGGACGCCCTCAAGGACGTCGGCGGGATGTTTGCGCATACACGCTATTTCGATGCCCGAAAGCCGGACGGTGATACCTTTGACCGGTTGGCGGATGCGGTCATGAAAGCAAGTACCGTGCGGTCGCCCGCTCCGGCGGAGAACGCAATGCGCTTCGACGATCTGTTTCGAACCCTGAAGGATGGAGATGATGTCCAGCGGTTGGCGCTTCTGCAATGGATCATCCGACACGGCGTTACTAACAGTGAAAAATTTGCGGCTAAGCTGCGCGACAATATCCTTGGTGACTTTTCCCCAGCGCAAGAAACGCAATTCGCAACGGCTATCCGTGACCCTAAGCGGTTAGCCTCGTCGCGCTCATGGATGCTCAGTGTGCTGATCTGGCTGAAGCCGTTCAGCTCCGAAAGCGGCGAGGTCGTGCTTCGACACCTGGACCCCCAATATGAGACGGATCGCTCCGTTAGATTTTGGGTCCTCGCCGGCACGATCCAAGCGGGGCTGCCAGTTCGGGAGGAAGCCATTCGCAAGACGCTTGACGACGACGCCGAAGAGGTCGCGGGTCTCGCTGCGATCGCCTCCCGGCCGACGGACGAGTCGGTGTGGCGGCGACTTCGATCGTCAATGGACGCAGATGACTTCGAGACAGCATGGTACGCGTTGCGCATTCTTAGAGTTGTTCCGGTCGAAGCCCTTGCCCGCGACGTCGTATCCCAACTCGATCGTTCGGCAACGGGCAAGGAGCTCACGTACGATGCGCTGTTCGCCCTCGGAAGTCCGCAGATGGCGCATGCAGCTCGGCCGGACATTCTCGAAAGGATCGGGCTACAACGCTTTGCTGCCCTTGTCCTTAGCGAAGCCCGCAACTCGACAGCGATTGCGACCTCGGTCTTCGCGAGAGTGCTGTCTGTTTTCGAGCGTGACGATACGGAGGGGGCGCTACTTGCAGTCTCGGACGGTCCAGACGACAGGCGACTAGTCCGAGCCATTCTCGACGAAATGGACGGCCTCAGGTCGTCGGAGGAAGAAGACGGGACGCGGCAGGTGCCAGGTCATTCCTCAGACAAGATCGACATTGCCAAAGACGACATTGGCATCCAGCGTGACGTCCGCATGCTGGCCTCGGTGATGCTCGCCAAAGATGTCGAGCCTCCACTGGCGATCGGCCTGTTCGGGGAGTGGGGCTCCGGCAAGAGCTTTTACATCAAATCACTCGAGGCCGGGGTCGATGACTTGGCATTGGAGGCCGGCAATCGGGGTAACGACCAGTTCTGCTCCCGCATCGTGCAAATCCATTTCAACGCTTGGCATTACATAGATACGAGCCTCTGGGCCAGCCTCGTCAGTCACCTGCTAGACAGCCTTTCCGCTTATCTCTCCCCGAAGCCGACGCCCGCCGAGCAGCGCGCTGACCTGGTTCGAGAGCTTGCTGGGGCAAGGTCCGAAATCAATCTTGCGAGGGAAGAACAAGCCTCTGCGGCAGAGCAACTTGAAAAGAGCACGAAGGAACTGCAAGACAAAGTCATCGAGCGCGAGCGCCAGGAAATCAGGCTTCGCGACTTGCGCGCGGCCGATCTCGTCAACCTGTTCAAGGAAGACACCGCGCTCGAGTCCAGCATGAAGACGGCGCTGGATCAGGTCGGGGCACCGGCCGCATTTGAAAGCATCGGGGAGCTTAACAAGGTCGTTGAGGAGAGCTACAAATCCGCAGGGCGGGCAAATGCACTTCTGATATCGTTGCTCAAAGGTCCGAACATTGGAATTGCGCTTCTGGGCATCGCCCTGCTTGTCGCGTTGCCCCCAATCGTCGACTACGTTGTGAAAACTTACGTTGCAGACGCTGCTGCGGACCTTTCCGCGTGGTTTGCAAAGCTGACCATCGGGGTTGGAACGGTGACAGTCGTGCTTCGTGGCGCCTTGGCCAAGGCTCGAAGCGCCTTCGACACACTCTCGACGGCGAAACGTAGCGTCGACGAGAAACTTGCCGCCAAACGCGCGGAACCCAGTGACGAAGAAAAACTTCTTCAGGCTCAAATCTCGGGCGCGAGGGCCAGCGAGCAGACGGCAAAGGAACGCGTCGCGGCGGCGACCGCTAGAGCCATGGACATCGAGAGCCGGGTGGCCGCTCTGGAAGAGGCTCAGTCGCTTGGATATTTCGTTGCGGAACGTTCAAGGTCGGAAGATTATCGACGCCACCTTGGCCTCATCTCCACGATCCGTAAGGATTTCGAGGGGCTCGTCGGTCGGCTTCGCGAGGCGCGAGCGACGAAGAACGGAATCGACCGGATCGTGCTCTACATTGACGACGTCGATCGTTGCCCGCCCAATATCGTAGTCGATGTTCTTCAAGCGGTCCACCTTCTGCTAGCCTATGAACTCTTCGTCGTGGTAGTCAGCGTCGATCCACGATGGCTGCGGCGGTCGCTCGAGACACATCTGGCACAATTCAACGCTGCCGAAGACAAGCCGGACCAAACGAAGAGTGGTTCGCCACAGGATTATCTGGAGAAGATCTTCCAGATTCCGTTTTCCGTCCGCCCCATGAACCGAGTAGGCTTCGGACGGATGATGCGCCGGCTGCTGCCGTCGAGCTTGGCCGCATCGACAACTCAGGGCGGATCAGAAAATTTGCAGCGGGACCGCCAGGACGGAACCATCGCCGCCGTCGCTCAGGGTACGACTATGATCGCGTCCGGGATCGAGCCAGGAACTCCGGACACGACACTGCGGTCCTCCGAAGCCAGCGGTCGGCGTCTGGACGGGGAGGCTCCTGGGCCAGTTCACACGCCTGAGAACGCGGACATCCCCGACCTCGAAGATTTGGCCGAAATCCTGCAGATTTCACCGGCCGAAGCGGAGTTTTCTCAGCGACTTGACATGTTGCTGCGTACGCCCCGAAGCGCCAAGCGTTTTTCAAACCTTTACCGCCTGCTTAAGGCATCTGTATCGCGAAGCGAGCTCTCGGCGTTCCAAGGCGAACCGACAGTCCCTGGTGACTTCCAATTGCCAATGCTGCTGCTGGCAATGCTGGTTGGCAGGGCAGGCTTGGCAAAGGAGCTCTTTCCCCTGTTCAAGGCCGAGGCACGATTGGGCAATAGAGCGTGGTGGACAGCAGGCTGGGACAACATGGCGAGAATGTCGTTGGAATATTCGGTGCTCCGAGAACAGCTTGATGAACTGGTCGGCGGCAGCTATTTTCCAACATCGCCTGAACTCATCTTCAATTGGCTTCCGCGTGTCGCCCGCTATTCGTTTGCCACTGGGGGCATGTTCCTAGAGGAGCAATATCGACCCGCAGCGCAACAACCTCCTTCGTTGACAACCTCAAGGCCGGAACCAGTGTGACGGGAGGCAGCGCCATGACGAGAGCCCATCATAGACGGTTCCGAAAGTGACTGACAACGCTCACAAAGCGCCGCCGCCAATGACGCGAACGGCAGCCTAAACCGGCTTTCATTCGGGATGATCCCCGAGGCAGGATCCCTTGTGCAGCTCGATATGTCAGCCTTCGATATAGACGCCATCCTCTGGATCGCAGTCGCCCCCCGAAAATGGGCTGCTCAGCACCAGACGTAAAAGCACTGGGCAATAGCGCCGATATCGGTACAGGCCGCGTCGACAGTGCTTTATCGCCAGTTGGCCGGTAATGAACGAATTTACGAATGCACATGAGGAAGATCGACGACAATCAACAACCGTATAATCGCCTTGTAAATCAAGCGCGATTCACGGAAGAATTGCACCTGTCTCAATTCTCACGAGCGCGCACAGTAAGCGGCAAGGAGACCCCATCTGGCGCGGCTGATGCTGAGTAGGGTATGTCGGGCATACGAGTTCTCTGAATGTGAGGAACTATGTCTAGACC
>NZ_JBHVSU010000022.1:0-8194 GCF_042885035.1 Agrobacterium sp. NPDC058088
CCTCGAGCGCATCGCCAAAGGATGGCCCAGCAGCGATCTCGATGCACTCATGCCGTGGAATTACACGCGCTGAACGGTCTCAGCTTGCCGCTTACATGTCATTGCCGCCGATCGTGTATTGATTGGCTCTCCTTTTGGTAGACTATCCAAGCGCCTTACAATCTAACATGGAAGGGTGTTTGATGTCTGTATCTTACGACGCAGGACGAGTTGTGGAAGGCAGCGGGTGGATCGCCTTACACAAAAACGAAAATCATTTTATCTCCCCAACGTGGGCAGAACGCGCGCTTCGTGCGAGCGCAAACATCAGGTTCGACTGCTATCCTGACCCATTTTCCGCTACAATCAGAGAAGAGCTCGCGAAGCTTTATGGTGTCGACTCGTCAAATATTTACGTCGGCAACGGGTCGGACGGAGTCCTGGCAGATATACTCGCCTTGCTACGGCTCAGGTTTGAACGGGTAAATCTCCCCGATGTCGGCTATAAGGTTTACGACATTTTGGCAGCACGCTATAACTATGGCGTCAGGCGGTACAGGAGTATCCTGAACGAGAAAGACACGGGTCTACTTGTGGGGCTTTCGGTCATAGACTCGCCTAACGCGATCACTGGAGCGACAGTTCCCGCGTCTGTCTATGAGAATATCGCTGGTGCATCTGCAAACTTTGTCATCTGGGACAATTGCTACGGTGACTTCGAAGACAGAAGATTACAGATCCCGGATGACATGTCGAATATGGCCATCGTTCGTAGTTTCTCCAAATATTATGGTCTTGCAGGTCTGCGGATTGGCTACTGCATCGGTAGTCCTGAGCTGGTTTCCAGCCTTAACCAGATTAAAGACGTGTACAATGTGAACGGCGTAGCCCAGGCCATGGCTATCCAGGCGCTGACCGATGCGAATGAGTTTGAAGCGTCCGCAGCTCGGATGCTGCAGGTCCGTAAGCACTTGCAAAACCTGCTTTCTCGCTACGGCTTCGACGTTGTTGAGCCGCACGGAAATTTTATCTTCACAAGTCACCCCAAGATCACCGGTAGTTCTCTTCAGAAGCATTTCGAACACTTCAATGTTCTCGTTCGAAGGTTCGGCTATCCCGAGACAGAAAACTGGCTGCGCATCACCGTTCCCAGTGAAGCGCATATGGAACGCCTCGCAGAGGCGATCCAATCGTCAGCGGCGTATGCCGAGTGGGCTCAACTGTCCAGCTGAGATTAGCGGTTAATTCCCTGAACCTGCAATCAAACAACGATTTGTGGAGGTAAACGAATGTCTGATACGTATTCTGTTTCTATAATCGGCGCAGGAAATTGCGGTTGTGCCTTTGCTGCTGATCTTTGTCAGAGGGGGATGGATGTGTTGCTTTACGGCCATCCCGATCACCGCCGTAATATCGATGCGATCCGGCAAAGAGGTGGTTTAACGGCGAGTATGAAAATCGAGGGTACTTTTCACCCTTTGACCACGACGGATATTGCCGACGCGGTTAACTTCTCGAGGTTCCTGATCATCGGCGTTCCCTCTTACGGGCACGAGACTATCGTCTCTGAACTTGAGCGATTTGACCTAAGTCACCACACCATTGCGGTTATGAGTGGAAACTTCTTCACGCTGGCCGCCTTCGGCCGGTTAAATGCCAGATTAATTCTTGAAGCCAACGGATCGACCTATGCCTCACGGATGAGCGATGGTGAGATCAAAGTAACCGGGATCAAAGCCAACCTGCCCATTGCTGCGTATCCTTCAAACATCAGCACGCGGGACCAGAAGGTGGCCGCCGATATTTTGGGGGTACCGCTACACTGGTATAAAAACATTCTCGAGATCGGGTTATTTTGTACCAACGGAGTTTTGCACGCGATTCCTTCGGTTCTAAATACTGGGTGGATCGAAAGCACCAAGGGGGATTTCTACTTTTATCGCGAGGGTATTTCACCTTCAGTGGGTAGTGTGGTGGAGGCGGCTGACAAGGAACGCCTAAAGATCTGCGAGGCTTTCGGTTTCGAGTTGCCGACTGTACTCAGCGAGTTGACGGGCTTTTACGGCGGGAACTATGAACGCCTTTCGGACTTCGCGTTCCACACGAAAGTTCATAACGCTACCAAGGCGGCGCCTGCGACCATGCATGACCGCTTTATAGCGGAAGATGTTCCCTTCGTCCTAGTGCCGTGGTGTGAGCTGGCTTCTATGGTTGGCGTCAAGGTTCCGATGATGCACGCAGTTGTAGAGCTTGCCTCGGTGATCAACAACGTTAACTATTTCGAGGCCGGGCGGAATTTGCGGCGCATGGGTATCGCGGACATGTCAAAGCGTGATCTCATGCAACTTGTCAACCACGGTCGAGTAATACCACGCGGCGTCCTTGACGATCACCGTGAGGTCATCGGGCATTTATGATGAAGTCTGAAGACTTGCTTCTGAGCTGACTAAAACACCGCTGCACCAGCCATTCTGTTGCAGCGGTGAATAGGTCCGCCATCCGTTGCGAATTAATCAGCCTTGAACAGACAAACATATTGGTCGGTCTTGGCTTAAGACCTGCGATCCTAGAGTAAAAGTTAATCTTCCGCTTATCAACGTCAGTAAAAATCTGTGCTGCTTGAACGACAGGGTTGGTGTTTCCGATCTTATCAAGAGCTTAAATCATTCTCGTTGCTGAGGCAGATAGGCATCGCCGCCCTTGGCAATGATGTCTTCTTCGCTGAGGGAACGGTGCCAGTGCGAATAGAGCACGAAGCGATCACGCGAAAGCCCCACGACATTCCTCAGGTGACGATGAATCGCACTGAAGGCCTTGTGTTCGCATCCACCCCAGAAGAAGACGGTCTCCCTACATGTCGGCCATCGAATGGAGCCAATTGCGTCCTGAAGCAGCGTCGTGCTGCCTGCACCCTTGCCGTTGCGATACAACCATTGGATAGAAATGCCGCTGGAAGAGGAAAGCTGCAATTCGTCGGCGGGTGTATCGATTTCGATAAAGGCGTGGCCGGTCGCCGTGGCTGGCAGATATTCGAGAATTCTGGCAATGCCGGGTAAAGCAGTCTCGTCTCCGGCAAGAACGTAGAAGTCTGCCGGCCCCGGACCATTCGCCGCCGGCCCCAGAATGCCGACGAGATCGCCTGACCGTGCATTCATCGCCCACAAGGTCGCGGGACCGGGATGATCATGGAGCGCGAAATCGATTGTGATTGTCTGTCTTGTCGTGTCGATGAAGCGGATCGTATAGACGCGCGTTGGAACCGCAGCATTGTCCGGCCAGACGACATGCCCACGATGGTCAAGTAGAGGCCAGCGTGGCTCGGCGATGCCGCGCGGCTGAAAAATAAGACGGCAGTGGAGCTGGTCTTTGCGGTCGTAACGCTCGAGGTTTTCGCCCTCGAAAACGATTCTGCGAAAGCGCGGCGACAGGTCCTCAACGGTCTGCACTTGCAAAATGCGCAGATCGTCGGGTAAGGTGGGGTCCGTATGATCGCCTTCCCATTGAATATCGAGATTTTCACGGGCGGCGATAAAACCGATCGGCCCGACCAGAGAATGTTTCACCCGGTTCAGGCTGCCCGGATCGGAGGCTTCTGCCGTCAACCGAAAACCGTTTGCCTTCGCCTCGAATGTGGCATCGCCGAATGGCGAATGGATATGATGAATGCCACCTGCCTTTCTTACGGTCATGTCGTGCGTTGCGATCGATTCAACAATCGGTTCGATATAGTCGTCGATCTTTTCAAACTGGACTGCAGCATGTGCGCGGTATCGGTTGTTGCTGGTCGATGGCATCGGGCGTGGTTCCCTGTCTCAGATCGCCGCCCACAGCGGTCCCTTTATGGGAAATGCTGCAAAGTCGCGATTGATGGTGTCGAGAATGGCGGTTGGATCGATATCGGCACATCGGTCCGGATGCAGCCATCTGGCTGCCTGGGCGACAAACAGCACGTTGAGGGGCAGGTTGGTAATCAACCCCGTCCATATCCCGTAAACACGCTTTGAGTGAACGCTCGGCAGGTGTTCGAAACTCGGGCGGCCCTCGATCAGGCGCAGCAATCCCTGTCGGCCAAGTTCGGCGTCGATTCCAGGGCCGATGGATGGACGCCCACCCGAAGCCCAGCCGCCACCGGAGGCGATATAGACCTCCTGCGGTGTGGCAAGAAGGTACTCAAGCGAAAGTTTCTCAAACCACGGCGCGGCCACGCCCGGAAGCGGCTGACCACCGGCCAGCGCCAACAATTTGCCCCAGTTCTTTCTGCCCGCCGCCCAGCAGCAGTCGTCGAGCGTCGACTGGACCTCTAGATAGGTCGTGACGAGCTTCGCACCTGAAACGCGCGTTGCAATGCCCGCCAGTTCCCGCTCGACAAAGGCGATGTAGGCCTCGGCTTTGTCTGAAGCACCCAGAAGTGTTCCCCACATGCGCAGGGACGCTTTCATCGCATCTACCGGGCCGCTTGCCAGCGCCTCATCGGCCGCGTTTGAGGAGGCGTCGCTGAACACCACGGGAATGCCAATCTCCTTCAGCCTCTGCAGCAGGGAATTCTCATCACCCAGCGGCGTCATGGAGGCCGTGGTCACGATCAGGTCGGGAGACAGGGCGATCAACCCTTCCAGGGAAAGCGTGTCCGGGCTCAGCGTCCCAACCGTGCTGACGGAATGGCCGTTCAGCAGGGTCGTCTGCAATTCACCGCTGTCGAGCCGATCGACGGCTGCCCATCCCACGACCAGAGAAGCAGGATCGCGATGCAGGAGCGACATCGTCAGCAGGTCATGCGCCTCCAGCAGAACGATCCTTTTCGGCAGGGCAGGGAGGTGCACCTTGCGCCCCGCCATATCCCTCACGGTAACCGGCTGCTCGGCTCCAGCGGGCTGAATGCCAGAAAGAATACCTGCTGCCGCAAAGGAGATCCAAAAGCTTCGTCTCGTTATAATCACGGCGCCATCACCATTTATATCTGAGGCCGGCGAGCACCGTGCGGCCGTTGCCGTACTGGCAATAATATTCGGAACTGCAGGAGGAGTAATAGTCCTTGTCGAGCAGGTTGGTGACGTTCAGTGTCGCCTGCAGCCCCTTGAGGTTCGGGTTCGTTGCGCCAAAATCATAACGAAGTGCGGCGTCAAGAAGGGTGTAGCCATCGGCTTTCACCGTATTGGTGTCGTTACTATAGCTGGAGCCGACGAAACGCATGCCGCCGCCGATGCTTAAGCCCTCCAGCGCACCGGATGAGATGGTGTAGTTCGTCCAGAGAGAACCGTAATAGCGCGGCACGGCCTGAGGGCGGTTACCTATGATCGATGTGATGCCGGATTCGGAAACTTCCGTGTCGAGCAGGGAAACCGCGGCGATCAATTCTAGATTGCTGCTGAGGTTTCCTCTCGCCTCGAACTCCAGCCCGCGGGAGTGGATTTCTCCCTGCTGTTCGTTGAAGCCTGATGAGGCGTTGTAATAGACGACATTCTGCTGGCGAATATCGAAAGCGGAGAGCGTGAACATGGCGTCCAGCCCTGAAGGCTGGTATTTGACGCCCACTTCATATTGCTGCGCTTCCGTCGGCTTGAACGGACTGCCATTGGCGCCAACACTGGTGGAAGGTTCGAACGAGGTGGAATAGCTGACATAGGGCGCGATGCCGTTATCGAAAAGGTAAAGCAGGCCGGCGCGATAGCTTGTTGCACTGTCGGATCGCTTTACGGATGTTCCGGCAAGGAGATTGTCAGTGTCCTGTCGGGCCCAATCGTGCCGCACCCCGAAAACACCACGCAGCCCGCCGATCTCGATCTGGTCCTGCAGATAGATGCCCGTCTGGCGAAGCGACTGATCATTGTCGATTGCCGTCATGAACGGGCCGACCGGTCGACCATAGACGGGATTGGCCACATCAAGCGGCGTCGCACCACCCAGCAGATATTCCCAATTGCTGCTTGAGTGCTGAATGTCGAGGCCGGCAAGAAGCGTATGGCCGATGGCACCGGTTTCGAACTTGAATTCAGCCTGGTTGTCGAAGGAAAAGCCTTCGACGTCCTCGATGGAATGGACAGCCCAGCGGGGAATAATACCCGTCGCGGACATTGGCCCGTTCATCTGGAGCGAACGCATATCGGTATCCACGCCGGAATACCGGAAATTCGAACGGATGGTCACCTGGTCATCGAACCTGTGCTCAAACTCGTAACCGGCGCCATACTGGGTGCGCCTGAACGCGTCGTAGTTCGGGTCCCCGACATTGAGGTCCCGACTGAGGAAACCGGCATAGCCTGCGGGCGCCAGAAACTTCGGATAAAGCGAGTTGAAATAGCCGCCTTCCGGATCGCGCTGATAATAGCTGGAAATAACGAGCGAGGTATCCTCGTCCGGCTGCCACTTGAGGGATGGCGCAATGCCGAGACGCTTTTCATCGACATCGTCATAACGCGTGCCGGCGGAGCGGCCCACAATGCCGATGCCATATTGCCATGTTCCATCTGTGGCGATGGGGCCCGTGGAATAAAGACCGCTTTGCACCCTTCCATCGGTCCCGACCTCAAGTCTTGCCTCGTTCGACTGCACGCTCGATGGCTTGCGGCTGACCTGATTGACAAGGCCGCCGGGGCTCACCTGGCCATAAAGAAGTGCTGCCGGTCCCTTCAGGACGTCGATGCGCTCAAGGAGAAACGGATCGATGGAGGGTGTTGCGAAGGCCTGGCCACGTTGAAGTTTCAAGCCATCCAGATAATTCACATAATTGGTCGCCGTGCCAAATGCGCCGAAGCCGCGCAGAAATACGGAATCGTAACGCGAATTCGAGTCCCGATCAGACAAAACACCGGCTGTGTAGCGCAGCGCTTCACCGACCGTTTGCGGGTTCTGGTCGTCGATCTGCTCGCGCGTTATGACCGTAACGGATTGCGGCGTTTCGGCTACGGGTGTTCCGGTCTTAGTTGCCGACCGAGTGGACTTGGCGACAATCACGGCGGATGTTCCAGCCGCTTCGGCATTGCCGTGAACGACGATTGTTTCCAATCGCGTGGCCTGCTCCTGCGCCAGGGCATGGGTCGCCAACAGAAAAGTTGTGGCTGTCAGAATGTTTTTAAAGGTAAGACCTTGCTTCACGAATTCGCCCCCATGGTCGAAGCTTGGGAAATCTGTTAAAGTTAATAAATCAAACGGGACCGTCCTGTCCAGTTAATATGAAGATTCTGGTCAACTTTATGTTGGCAATCGTGCGTGACGTCTTCAAACACGCCGGGCACGGACAATTGCGGAGGAAATCTGGTGTCGGAAAAAACAAATGCGACAGCGCGGGTTGGTCGACCCTTGAAGGCGGAACAGAACGCTGCAGCCGAAAGGATAATCGACGCTGCGACCACGCTCTTTGCGACGCGCGGCTTTGCCGGCACGTCTATGGAACAGGTCGCTTCGCAGTGCGGCGCAGGCAAGGATACTGTCTATCGCCGGTTTCCCTCAAAAGTCGCCCTGTTCGAAGCCGTGGTGGAACATGCCCACGCCCGAGCGGTAGCGCGGCTGAGAGAGTTGCCGATCCCACACGGCAACTCTCTTGAGCGTCTGCGTGCCCTGATGCGCGAATTGTTGCATATCAATATGGAGCCGGACCTCATTGCGCTGAAGCGTATCACCTTCAGTGAAGCGGTCGTGTTCGAGAAGAAAGCACCGATCCCGCCGCAGCCCGATCCGATCATGAGCCGGCTCGTTGATGCCGTACAGACAGCGCAGGATGCTGGCATGGTTGCTACCGGGGATGTGAGCCTGATTGCCAACCATCTCATCCACTGTCTTGTCGCAATGCCTACCTCATACGCGATGATGGGCAGCGCCGAATTTGATACAAGACAGTCTATTGACCTGTATTTCGATAGGACATGGAACTGGCTTTACAGAGGAATATCGGCAGACAGCTAACGGCAGGCGCGACCAATTTTGTGGAGGGTTCTGGATTTTGAAATCGAGCGCGCTGTCACAAATCTTCCAAAGCTTGCTAGCCGCCTCGTCTCGCGCCCAGTGCCGCGTTGTGATGCCCCGATCCAGCTGCGAAAGACGTGGATGTTCTGAGCTGCCTCGTTCAGAACTGTCGATAAATGAACGCTATCCGAGTTTGGATGTTGGAACGGGTCATTCGATCCCTGAATAGCCCCTAGATTTGTAGACGCCTTCTTTCCTAATTTTGAGGCAGGAAGAGTATCATGAGCAAATCGAATTTCAGCGAAGATTTTAAGCG
>NZ_JBHVSU010000023.1:0-7211 GCF_042885035.1 Agrobacterium sp. NPDC058088
CTCGCTGATGAAATCAGGAGGCTCAACCAGCCCGCCTCCCTGAATGAAGCCGGAAAACTCCAGCCTCAGCTGGTCCAATATTTGGGGGCGGTTCACCGGCCGCGCGGGCAATCTCGGAGATGACCGCGTCTGGCTCAAAGCACGCAGCGACGAGCTGCTCTTTATCTTCGCGTGACCAACGCCGACGGCGCTCCACAGACGTGATCACCTCAATTGGATGCTTCGTCATTTGACTACTCCTAGTGTTACCACTAGGACTGGCAGTCAGCAGGCCGTCATCGCAAGACGGCCTTCACCGTGGGCTTACGGTTCAAAACTCCGGAAAACTCCAGCTCCCGCTGGCCCAAAAACGGGGAGCACCTCAACGCCCAGTGGCAGCAAAATCCAAAATTTACTTACAAATCCACAGCAATCTGCCCTAATACACCCAGAAAAATATCGCCCTTATTTGGATCGCAGGGCATATCAAGATTGGTAGGGAACGTCTTTGTGCTCTCTGAGAAGTCGTTATCTAGTATTCTTACAAAAGTTACTTCAAGGCTGTCTGGAATAAGAACTCCGCCGATGAGAGCCACATGTCCGTAGTTGTTGGCGTGCACATGCACAACGCGATGTGTCAGATTGAGCTTATCTAAGGTATCCACAAATCGTCTTAGATGATTTGGGTCGTACAGGTGCGTGAGCCAATGAAACTCAATCACTAACTGAGAAAATTTGTTCAGTGTCTCGGACGTCTCCTCCTCAAGGGTGCGCCACTCCGACCCCTCAATATCCATCTTCAGGATGAGGTCACTACGGTCGGAATGTCCATTGTCATCAAGGACTTGAGATAAACTCTTTAACTCTCGATCCGATGCGCTTCGCGGCCCGATTCCGAGTTTGTGCCAATGGAAGTTGACGTGATCGCGTGGTAATCGGTTTATCGTGTGATCGTATTGAAAGAGATCACAACCACGCTCAGCCATATCGAGATCCCACGACACATCGTCACTAATCCCTAGGCTATATGCCACTGTGGCGCGCAAGCCATTATCCAGCATGACATATCCACCATCAAAATCGCGTCCGACCCTTACCATCCTTCCGCCTATTACGTCATATGGCTTTACCAAGCCCAATATTTTAAGCGCGTGAGAACGTAACGCCACATTAGGCATATTGATAATGTTCTGCACTGGATAGCGCGAGTTCAACCCATCCAATATTCCCTCGATTTTTTGAAGTTTTTCATTGCAGTCGGACTCTGAACTGTCAATTCGAGACTTTAAGCTCGTCAGAGCTCCGCCAAACTCTTCCCCTCTTTTGAAATTCAGACGTTCAAGATCTTCAACTTCTCTTAACTTATTTTCAAAAAAGGAAAACTTGTTATCGAGCCTAAAGCATAACTCGAGGCTTTTTAGTATTCTTACGAACTTATTTTTGCCTTTTTTGGGCATTGGTCTGTCCTCACCAATGGAATTCATCTGAAGACCTCCATATTTGTATTGAAGCAACGCCCAATCTGAAAATCCGCCAAGAAGGCAGGTCACGAACTAGTAATTTGGCTCAGAATTTGACGTAAGTTGGCGATTTTACGCGCCTGGTGTCTTCGTTGTTTCTTGAACGGGAGAACGGCCAAGCGCTTCAGCTTAAAAAAAGCGATTAATATCCGTATTTCTTTTTTTGACAGCCCCGCCGGTACTCGAGACAAACTACTGAGTTTCTCTCGATTGTGGAGTAACTGCCAAAGATATTCGCTCTCCCTTCGCGCCGCTTTCAACGCCCTGAAGGCGCCTTCATCTTTAAACCGCTGCGCGTTGTCCAAGGCAAGCCAGATTTCGGGCTCGACATTTGACTCCATAGCGGTAATCGCAGTGCGGATATTTTGGATAACAGCCTTGGTTTGGTTCAGGAAGTATCGTCCATATTTCCCATCCGGCTCCAAATAAGTCCCCTCACACCACTCATTCCAAGAATGAAGAAATACAATCCGCTCCTCAGGACAACTGCGGCGATATGAATCAAGTAGGGCTTGAGATAGCCAGTTTCTGTACCCGTCACCGTGGTTATTCGTGTGAACTATGGCGCGCAACCCATAACGAGCGGTATTATCCCAAGGCAGCATGACAGTTCGAAAACGCCGTTTTTCCAGATATCTGCTACCGGCGTGAAATGATGCGAATTTCTGATAGTCAATTAGACGACCTGTGAAGCCCTCGACCATTTTCGGAGCGTCTTCTTTATCGACCTCTACGTTATCGGGCGTAAGGTTTGACGGAATTTCGTATGAGGCGTCGAAGCCGTAAACTCTTGGGTGCTCTTCGTCACGTATCCAGTCTTCCGCTTTGATGAGATAAAGACCTGGAAAGCCGTTTGCCAAGGCCTCCTCGCGCCAACGATCGGTTGTCTCCAATATATTCGGAAACAAATGGGTCTTGTACACCATCAAAACGGGCTTCCCGTTTATTTTCACGTAGCGGGAGTCGCGGAATGTCTCAAAAAGCTCCCGAATAAACATTAGGTCATCGAAATCGGAATGCTCTTGAGCAACTATCAGTTCTTGGTCGCCGCCGTCCCAGCGCTTGCTCCAATTTTCGTTTGCCCACAGGAATAGGAATGGTGCTGTCGCATCCGATTTTATGTAGTTCTCGATCGGTTTATAGAGAATTTTTTGACCAGCAAAGTAGTAATAATAGAAACAGAAACCATCTATTCCGTGCTGGACTGCCAGATCTATCTGCTCTTTCATCACTTCTGCTGCACGAAGGTCGTAAAAGCCCAGCTCTCCAGGAATTTTAGGTTGATAGTGTCCGGCATACAAAGGGCTAGCTTTAGTTACATTATGCCACTCTGAGAAGCCCATTCCGTGAGCCCAATCATTTTCCGGCATTGGGTGAAATTGCGGCAGGTAGAACGCAAAGGTTCTAGGGAATGTCTTGGTGGCTGGTTTGCTACTCTCTAGTTTGCTCGGTACTGTCGGGAAATCGAGGGCCTCCGATAATGTAGTATCTGCACCTCCTTCTTGCGGGCCAGCAAGAGTACGGCGTTTGGTGGAAGTCGTAGTGACCTGTTCCGCCTCTCCTTCGATGGTCCAGTTTGCTGACGTATTGAAAATTTGCCAATAGCGTCTAGAGTGGCCGCTGTTAGTCAAGTAGTGCAACAAGGGAGGCACACCGGTAGCCGCAACTTCGGGATAGGTCTTGAGATACCATGCACTATCGAAACCTGGCAAAGTTGCTGTCGAGCGCTCTCCGCGTGTAAACAAAAAGTGATCAATCGGATCGATATCTGAACCGTCCAGATCTGGAGTGTGCAGGCGGTACCAAGCCTCATCGAATATCCCGCTCAAGCGAACTATACCACGTTCGTGGGGGGTCACAGTCGAAATCGGACCTATTGGTTCTCCCGGGCGCCTTGCGTTTCCGCTAACGGCCGCATTATTTACATATTCAACGGCGCGCGTTACTTCGTTGACGGAAATATCAACAACATTCCCGACAAGGTTGCGAACAATTTTTACTCCTGCGTCGTTGCTGGCGTAGTAACCCGTGTACGGATTGTATTTGCGAAACGAGGCATGGCGGCCTAGTAATATAATGCCGGGGATCTCCTGGGCATTCGCCATATGTGCAGGTCCGCTATCGATCCCTAGGAAAAATCGCGCACCGGCGATTACGGCCGCAGTCTCGAACAATGTTGTCTTGTTGATAAGGTTGACAACGTTACCCTCCAGCGGACTAACGTCAGATGTTCCGGCCCCGATTTCCACCACGGGCAAACCTTGTTTTTCCTTGATGTGAGTAACCAATTCCAGCCATTTTTTATCATCCCAGTCCTTAATCAACGAATTGGAAGACCGATGGATCACGCAATATTCTTTTGGCAAATTAAGCGCACGAATAGATTCTTTTGCCGTTTCCGGTACGTATAGGCGTGGCTGGGCTGATAATGGCGGTAAGCCAGCGCCAATTGAAAAGGCCTCTAGAAGTGCACCATAATCAAACCACTCATAAACACTTACAAATGGATGGCCGTGCTCTTTTATAAGAGGAATCCGGCAGCACTCACACACACGATAGTTGACGTGGAGATCCACAACGAGATCAAACGCGTTATGATTTGAAAGTTTGATCCAATCCGTTAAGCAATCGACCGCTATTGTTTCATCAACAAAGGGGTTAGTATCGACCAATAATCGAAATTTTTTTGAGACAACCCAGGTGATCGTTGAATCCGGGTACTTCGCCTTAAGATACCGAACAACCGGTTCACAAGCGATAATATCACCGATATGCTCGATGAGAGCGACAACGATCTTCAAATTTGCCACGAAAACTTAGTCCTTTGTAATAAAATACAGCATTGTGTATGATTGGTAATGTCAATCGTTACGAGACCGCAGACACCGCGAGTCCATTCCGCTGACAAATACCTCAAATTCACCAATCCAGAGTGAGCTGTAAATTTCTAAGCGCAAAAACGCAAGGCCGAAACTGTCTAGAATGTAGCACCTTCAAGCCCTCGTTTTCGGCAGTAATTATGCACTAGTGTGGTGCAGGTGACGAAACCCAGAGGTATGACGCCGGCAAAGCTTACACGCAAAAAAAAGATCCAGAAATGATCGAGCGCGTCATCGCCTACGAAGCCAAGCGAACTGATGGGGTTGTCTAATCGCAGCTGGGGCGTCAAGATTGAATTTGTCTGAAGATCGCTGCCGGGTGCATGGTTGTCTTCGCGGTCGACATCAGCCGCCGCATGATGAAGCTACGTAGCACGAACCTTCAATGTGGACGACGCATTCAGCTGCGACAGCGATGCAACCCCATCAACTGAATGGCTCGGCTCACGTCCCGGCGGGGACGCTTCAAGCGCTCAGTTGTTGAGCGCTAGCAGGTACCATTCGGTCACGCCCGCAGTCGGATTGAAGAACTCTTCCGTTTTCAGCATGGTGTGCATGATGACAGCCAGCTTTCGCGCGACAGCCACGGCAGCTCTTTTAAAGCCGATCCTCTCTCGCAGCTGAAGCCCCCATGTTCGCAATGAACTCTGTTTGGAACTGCGCGTGAGAATGACCGAAGCCGCTTCGTATAAGAGCCCACGCAAATGGCGGTCTCCGCGTCGGGATATGTGTCCATCATAATCGACTTCACCGGATTGGTAGCGGCGCGTGCTGAGGCCGATCCATGCAGCCACGGATCGTGACTTCCTGAAGTTTTCCGGCTCTTCAATGGCGGTAGCAAAAGATGTCGCAGTTATTGCGCCCACTCCGGGGATGGACATAAGGATGCGGCAGGCCTGGCTTTGACGGGCATCAGCGACCAACTGACGCCCGAGGTCCGCGGCGCGAGCCCGGAGACTTTTCCAAGCATCGAGACGCGGTAGCACGATATGGGCGAGATCATCAAGGCTGGAAGAAGATTTCGTTCGTTCTTCTCGAACACGCTCGCTTTGCCGGCCGGAACGACCAGGCCGAACGTCTTCATGATGCCACGGATCTGATTAGAAAGTTCGGTCGTCATATGGACCAAGCGGGTGCGGGCGGCGACGAGCGTGCGCGCTAACATGCTATCAAACCCCTTCACGCGTACTTCGCGAAAGAATTCCACTTCCGCCAGGCGGGCCAGCCCATCGGCGTCGTTCGCGTCCGTTTTGTTTGTCGCCATGTCGAGAGCCGCTTTAGCGTGTCGCGCATCAATGCAGATCACGGGAAGCCCTTCGGCTCGAAGCGCATGATAGAACCACACCGAGAGCGGCCCTGTTTCAAACACCACGCGGTTCACCATCGGTGCCCGCTTGCGGATTAGATCGGCAATGATGTGAGGATAAGATATGCATTTCCCACGCCAAACACGCACCCCATCCCGGCGGATTGCAACTCCAGTCTCATTTATTGACACGTCGAGGCCGATACATTCTTCCATGGCTGTTCTCCTTTGATGCTGGGCCCGGCGTCCAGTCGAGAGCCCGTACTTCATCTTATCGGGGAACAGCCGCCATCCAAGATCATGATCGGCTCGAGAGGGGCAGCGTTCCCGCGATTACCCCATGTGGATGCCCCCTCCGGCCGGCATCGGAGTATGATGCCTGCCCAGCGCCATGGTGGCGCTCACGGAGGAAAGACAGATGACTGAACTGCCCCCCATTTCGACCGGACAGTCGGCATAAGCAGAAAGGCTCAAGCACAGGCTTGGGTATAGGCTTATGTCTAACGAGTACCGACACGTTGAATTGCTGACGGGTGATGTTCGCCGCAGGCGGTGGACAACCGAGCAAAAGCTGACGATCATTGAGCAGAGTTTCGAACCAGGCGAGACGGTATCGTCCACCGCTCGCCGCCATGGCGTCGCGCCCAATCTGCTTTATCGGTGGCGCAGGCTCTTGAGCGAGGGAGGTGCTGCAGCTGTGGATTCTGACGAGCCGGTGGTCGGCAATTCGGAAGTGAAGAAGCTGGAAGATCGCGTCCGCGAGCTGGAGCGCATGCTCGGCCGCAAGACGATGGAGGTCGAAATCCTTCGGGAAGCCTTGTCCAAAGCAGACTCAAAAAAACGGATATCGCGGCCGATCTTGTTGCCGAAGGACGGTTCGCGATGAAGGCCGTCGCAGATACGCTGGGCGTATCCCGTTCTAACCTCATCGAGCGGCTGAAAGGCAGATCGAAGCCGCGCGGCTCCTATCACAAGGCCGAGGATGCAGAGCTTTTGCCCATCATTCGCAGGCTGGTAGATCAAAGGCCAACCTATGGCTATCGGCGGATCGCCGCGCTCCTCAATCGCGAAAGGCGAGCCGCCGATAAGCCTGTCGTCAACGCAAAACGGGTTCACCGCATCATGGGCAACCACGCCATGTTGCTGGAGAAGCATACGACCTTTCGCAAGGGCCGCATCCATGACGGCAAGGTCATGGTCATGCGCTCGAACTCGCGCTGGTGCTCGTTTGCGCAAGCACTCAATCTGACGCCCTGCCTCACGCCGGTGGCCAGCCCCCAGTCGAACGGAATGTCCGAGACATTCGTGAAAACCCTGAAGCTAAACTACATCCGCATCTCGGCACTACCGGACGCCGAAACGGCGCTCCGGCTTATCGACGGTTGGATCGAGGACTACAATGAAATCTATCCCCATTGTGCGCTCAAGATGGGTAAGCGGCAAGGAGACCCCATCTGGCGCGGCTGATGCTGAGTAGGGTATGTCGGGCATACGAGTTCTCTGAATGTGAGGAACTATGTCTAGACC
>NZ_JBHVSU010000024.1:0-4955 GCF_042885035.1 Agrobacterium sp. NPDC058088
TGCGATGCTTTCATCGTCTTCCGTTCCTTTCCCAGCCAGGAAAATGCACCGGAAAACTCTAACCAAAATTGGTCCAGTTTGAAGGGTTCAGATCATGATCGCTGCAATCATCCCGTGGCGTAAGTGAGCGATCAGGTTGAACGGTCTGGCACAAGTCGTTGTGAACTGATGGGGTTGTCTAATCGCAGCTGGGGCGTCAAAATTGAATTTGTCTGAAGATCGCTGCCGGGTGCATGGTTGTCTTCGCGGTCGACATCAGCCGCCGCATGATGAAGCTACGCAGCACGAGACTTCAATGTGGACGACGCATTCAGCTGCGATTAGACAACCCATCAGTTCACACATCCTCATGCCGTTCGAGCCACAAGAATGCGCTAGCTAATTTAAATCGTGCGGATTGACCCCGAGTAAAGCGGACGCGCTAGCGGCAATCACCTAGTAAGTTTAACGACTCCAAGAATACGGACAAACTTCCACCTTCAAATAGTTCAGCTTTTAAGCCGACTGCATTCGCAGCGTGTATGTCGGATATCTTGTCGCCCACTAGTATACTGTGTTCAAGATCGATGTTCCACTCCTGCATTAGATCAACAATCATACCGGCGTTGGGTTTTCGCCAATTTTCGTAACGCCTGTACTTCTCATCAATCGCATCCGTGAAAAACGGTGAGGCACGTTCGTCGTCTATGTGAGCGCACTGTTTTCTGAGAACGTTTTTAATATGCGCGCGCACGACATTATAGTCGTCCTCGTCGTAATAACCGCGTCCTATGCCGGACTGATTGGTGACCACAAAAACGTGGAAGTCGCGCTCATTGAAGTTTCTAATAGCGTCCGCCGCTCCCTCAATGAGGTCGATATTTTCAATTTTCCCAGGATATCCAATATCTTTTACGATAACTCCATCTCGGTCGAGAAAGAGAGCCGGTCGTCTGTTTTTCCGTTCACCGAAAAAATTGTATAATTCTTCCACTGCGCAAACAATGTGATACAAGCTGGAGGCCGGGACCGGTTCTTCAATAGTTGTCCCATTGGACGTCAATCGGTCACGCCACAATCCATCTGGAACGTCTGAGAGAAAAAGCTTGAGGCCCTTCCCAGCTTCTGCCACTTTCCCCAACGCAAATTCTCTATCATCCGGAGCGACTGAGAGTTCTGCTAAGATGAGCCAGGCTTTAATGCGTTCTGTTTGTGGCCAGAGGCGAAAACTTTTGTCCACTGGCTCTAAGTTATGATCGAGCCCATTGATTGCGATTCTGAAATTAGGACAAACGCCGTTTTCTTCTCCAATTTCAACTAGTCGGCGTGCAGCCTTCAACGCCTTCTTTTCCCCCCTTAGTTTACCCCACTTAGCTAAAAGCCACGCCCATTCAAATTGGTGCCCTGGTTCGACTGGGGCTAATGGGAAATCGTAATCCACATTCCAGTCATGGTCATAATATTCTCGGACTGCGCCTGTCTTTACGCAAATAAACCTCGAGAGGCAGAGCTCCGCTATCTCATCCGCTTGCCGTAGCCATGTGGATCGTTTGTCTTCTGGGCCAAGCTCGGCCCACGCAAGGCAGGCCTCAAGAATATGCATATGCGGATTTGAACGCAGAGGTAGTACTGAAGGTGACGCCTCTTCAAAGCCTGCGATATAATGACCCCAGCCAGTTTTCATGGCTACAAGACAAGCTACCGCCTTATCTGCGAGTTCTACTTTTTCAGGTAAAACGTGGTAGGCGGCGCAAAGGCCGAACAAAGCAAAAGCGTGGTCGTAAAGATCGAATTTTTCATTGTGCTGCCCGAACTGCAAGTCGGTGGCAGATCTGACGGAACCGTTTGGTTGAAAGCAATGTTGCCTCAGGAACCGTAGTCCATGTGCAACCGCACCCGCACTATCACCTGGCCAACCCATTCTTCCTGCGGCGGCAAAGCTAAAGATTTGGCGGCAAACCACACGGGTTCTGCGGAGGGCGTCAATTGGGTGAACGTCCTTACCGATTTTTTCGAAGAACCCGCCGCTGTCCTTGTCACACCCTACAGTACCCCACAGCGGAAAAGCACTGTTAAATAGCCACTCTCTTAATTCTACGTACTCGTTTTGGGCAAGACTAAATGCTTTTTTGCAATTGTGCGATGGATCATTCGCCACGACGCGTATTCCCTCCTTAACGGTACCGATCATCCCGCTCCAAGTAGGCTTCGACATATTCCGCAATTCCGTCCTCAAGAGATGTAGGCGGGTAATTATAACCAAGCGCCGTCACCTTAGACATGTCAGCTTGCGTAAAATACTGATATTTGTCCCGAATTGCGTTTGGCATCTCGATGAAATTGATCTTCAAATTTGACTGAATAACATTCCCAATCGCGTGGGCAACGTCTACAAAGCTTCTAGCTGTGCCTGAGCCACAGTTGAAAATGCCGCTACATGTCGGATTATTCAGGAACCACAAAATCATCGCTGTGCAGTCGCGTACATAAACAAAGTCGCGTCGCTGCTCCCCATTTGGAATGTCATCGCGGTAAGACTTGAAGAGCGATACGGTGCCGCCGGATCGAACAACGTCGTATAGTTTGCAAGCAACGCTACACATTTCGCCCTTGTGGTATTCATTAGGGCCATAGACGTTAAAAAACTTAAGTCCAACCCATTGTGGTGGCGCTAGTTCACCGCGCGTAACGCGTTCGACAAAAATGTCATCGGTCGCTTTCTTGCTCCACCCATAGGCATTTAGTGGTCGGAGATTGGCGCGGGCCGTGGAACTTTCGTCATCTTGAAAACCGCTCTCTATTCCCCCGTAGGTTGCCGCGGAAGATGCGTAGATGAACGGAACAGAGTTACTAGCACACCAGTCCCATAATTTTATGGAGTAATTGATATTTTGCTCTATCAGTTCATCGACATTGGCTTCGGTCGTTGAGGATATTGCGCCCATGTGAATAAGCGCCTTGACCGAGCTTCTGGTGGAATTAAGATAATCGAAAAGCTGATCGGGGCGAACAAATGCGGCGATATTTCTTTTGGAGAGATTCCGCCACTTCAATTCATGGCCGAACCAATCGCATACGACGATAGGCCCCATCTGGTTTCGCTCTAGCTCCGCTACAATGTTGGAGCCAATAAATCCTGCTGCGCCAGTAACAATGTACATCTTATTCAAATCCCTTGTACTTGTCTTATCGTATCTGTCGTACTTTTTCCTCTGACAATTTCACAAGTCAAAACTTTGCCACCGTGCTTTAATACGTGTTCGGCTCCAACAATTGTTTCGACCTGATAGTCCCCGCCTTTAACAAGGGTCTCTGGCGAGATAGCTTCGATCAGTTCTAGGGGGGTGTCTTGGGAGAAAACCACTACAGCGTCAACGAACGATAACGCACTGAGGAGCTCGGCCCGATCTTCTTGGCTATTTACGGGCCTGCTCTCTCCCTTTAGCCTGCGGACAGATTGATCGCTGTTTATTCCAACCACCAAACGTTCACAATGCTCACGAGCAAATTGGAGGGTCCTAATGTGACCAACGTGAAGGATGTCGAAACAACCGTTCGTGAAACCTACAGTAAGGCCTGAATCTCGCCAATCTCCCGATAGCTTAAGTATGTCATTCCATGTGCAAATTTTTGAAGTAGGTCGAACAATTCCATTTTGAGTGTCGTGCATCAACTCCGTGTGGAGATCGGCAATTGAGACCGTTGCCGTTCCTCTTCGGCCAACGACGATCCCCGCTGCTAAATTCGCTATTCGAGCCGCTTCTGAAAGGTGCAACTTACCTCCGAGGCCGACGGCGAGCGTTGCGACAACTGTGTCTCCCGCGCCAACAACGTCGAATACTTCGCGAGCATTTGAACGAATATGCAGTGGTGCTTTGCCTCGCTCAGCAAGGGTCATCCCTTTCTCAGCACGAGTAATCAAAACAGAATCTATTTCGAACCGTGAAAGAATTAGTTCGGCCGCGTCGTTGGATTCATCGTCCGAGTTTGCTTGGATTCCGGATGCTGCATAGGCTTCCCGAAGGTTCGGAGTAACGACGCTAGCGCCTGAGTAACGGGACAGGTCCGCCGTCTTCGGATCGACTATAACGGGAACCCCGTGATTTTTGCTCTCTGTCACAATAGCGCGCACAACACTCTCGCTCAGTAAGCCTTTCGCATAATCCGAAAGAACTACCGCTGAATGCAACCGTACCAAATCGCAGACTAATCGAATTATTTTCGCTTCGTCATATTTGGAGAGCGCGTCGTTATTCTCGTGGTCAACCCTCAGCATTTGTTGGTTTTGACCAAGAAACCGCATTTTAACCGTCGTCGAGCGATTGGCAAGCTCAATCAATCGGGTGTCTATTCCCTCAGATGTTTCGAGCAGCGAAGTTAATTGCGCGCCTTCTGGATCGCGGCCGATAACCCCGACCAACGTACACCTTGCACCAAGTGACGCGATGTTTCGGGCAACATTTGCAGCACCACCAGCAAAATATTGTTTTGAGTTCACGCAAAGTACAGGAACGGGACCCTCAGGAGAGATACGATTCACGTCCCCCGAAACGAAGCAATCAAGCATCACGTCGCCAAGGCATAAAACCTTAACCCCTTGGAATTTCTGCAATTCGAACATTTACTTTGAGTTCCGGATGGAGATTTAATTTTGAACAAAACCGCGTTGTCCTTTGCAGTTAACGCCGGAAATGATTGCCAGAGTTGGACATATTTTATCTGATCCCGGATTGCAACTATCGTATATCGACGATGTTGGTAATCAAAATGTTGTGGTGTAACCAGTACTGGCGACGAGCCAATCCTGCAAAGCATGAGGCTAACTGAATTGTGCTGCAAACCTTAAAGGTGGCCGAACTGAGGAAGCACACGTGTAAGATCTGAATAGCCCCGAGTTTCGTAGACACCCCCGGGTTAGATTTTCTGCTGCCTCTCGAACTCGACGGGCGACAGCATTCCGTTTCTGACGTGTTTGC
>NZ_JBHVSU010000025.1:0-4117 GCF_042885035.1 Agrobacterium sp. NPDC058088
CTCGAGCGCATCGCCAAAGGATGGCCCAGCAGCGATCTCGATGCACTCATGCCGTGGAATTACACGCGCTGAACGGTCTCAGCTTGCCGCTTACCAAGATGGCTTTCCTTCCCCAGTTCATCAGGGCTGAATTAAACTAGGGCCCGTTGACAAAGTGGGTTCTCAAATCAGTTCAAGCGTGATTCAAGACTGCCATTTAGGAGGCAATTTTGGCACGCGGCGACCTGACGGACATGGAATGGCGGATCATTGAGAGGCTGTTACCCACCGAACGTGGGCGTAAATCGCGGCCCGCGCATGACAATCGGCGATATATTAACGGCATGCTGCATGTCCTTCGGGTGGGGTGCCCCTGGCGCGACATGCATGAGCGATACGGCAAATGGAATTCGGTCTACGTCCGTTTCTGGCGCTGGGCGGAACAAGGCGTCTGGGACGCCCTGCTTGAAACGCTTGTCTAGCTTGGACTGACCGATGACTGGCAACACATGATCGATAGCACCACGGTTCGCGGCCATTCTCAGGCTGCGGGCGCTAAAGGGGGACTCATAAGGGGGCTTTTGGTCGATCACGCGGCGGCTTTACGACCAAAATCCACGCCCGATCAGACGGTCAAGGACACCCTTTTGGCTTCATTCTGACGGGTCGAGAAGCTTCTGATTACAATGCCGTTCCGGCCCTGCTAGCGATGCCGGTGGGCAAACCGAAATTGTTTCTTGCCGACAAAGGATATGACGGCGATTTCCTTCGCAAGGAATTGTTGACCCATGGTATCAGATCCTTGATCCCGCCGAAGGCTAACCGAAAGAACCCGCCAGCCTGCGACTTCAAGGCCTACAAAGACCGAAACCGCATCGAGCGAATGTTCAACCGCCTCAAGCAGCTCCGGTGGATCGTTACCCGCTACGACAAAACCCGAAAATCATTCGAAGCCTTCCTGGTGTTGGCCTCAGTCAAACTCTGGTTGCCGTTCATTCACGTGAGGGCTTTTTAGGTCGCTCTTTTTCCGCGCCCCAAAAAACAAGGCGGGCGTCCGGGGCTTCTTTGACAACACGAATGTCCATCTGATCCCGAAGTTCTCTGCGAAATCGCGAAGCGTTGCGGGCTCCCCATACGCCGATAAAGCACTCACGCGTGGCTTCGTTTCTGAAAACGGCCGCGCCACCAAAGGCTGAAGACAATCCGCCTTCACCGACTACACCACCGTTGCCATACACCGACATCACCGCTTCTAGCGCCGCGACACTGATCA
Source organism: Agrobacterium sp. NPDC058088 (assembly GCF_042885035.1). Taxonomy (NCBI): domain Bacteria; kingdom Pseudomonadati; phylum Pseudomonadota; class Alphaproteobacteria; order Hyphomicrobiales; family Rhizobiaceae; genus Agrobacterium; species Agrobacterium sp. NPDC058088. Next base: position 1,253 of record NZ_JBHVSU010000025.1, read on the forward strand.
CGGTATCGCCAGAAGGGGCGAAACCCGCACTTCGGAAAAGAAAAACAGGACACGGAGAGTTTGCCATTCGGTGAGCATAGCTCGCAGATGATCGTTCGCAACCTCATCATGGAACTTTGTCAACAGGGCCTAGGGCGCGGACTCGTTAAATTGCTGCGAGCTTGAGTGCTGCCAGATAGTTGTCGGCCCGGCGGTCATATCTTGTGGCAAGGCCGCGCAACTGGATGATGCCATTGAAAAAACGCTCGACGTGGTTGCGCTGACGATTGACCAAGCGGCCGAAGCTGAAGGTCTGTTTGCGGTTGGTCTTGGCGAGAATGTTTGCCCAGCATTTCCGTTGCTAGGCAAAGCGACGGGTCGCGTCGGTGTCATAAGCCTTGTCCGCAAGAAGCGTCGCACCGCGCCGCAATCCGCTCAGCAACCTTTCCGCCATGGGACCGTCGGGAGCCTGATCTGCGGTCAACTACATACGAACAGGCCGCCCATCAGCATCCACGAGCGCATGGATTTTGGTGGTCAGGCCGCCACGGGTACGTACCATCTAAGGATCGGCAGAGCCCCTTTCTAGTGTTTGCACCGTGCTGGTGAACGCGAACGCACGAGCTGTCGATCATCACGATGTCACCCGCATAACGCTTTGACACGGCATCAAGAAGTTGATCCCAGGCACCTGCCTTTCGCCAACGAGAGAAGCGATTGTAGAGCGTCGTTCACGGCCCATAGCGCTCGGGCACATCGCGACAGGACGGACCCGTCCTAAACCACCAACGGATAGCATTGTCACCCGGCGGTCATCAACGCGTTTCACTCCACGGCTCTTGGTGGGAAGCAGCGGCTCGATGACGGCCCATTCCTCGTCGCTCAGTTCGTGACGGCGCATGATGATCTCCCTTCAAGGGGAGTGAATTAATCCGCTCGCCACATGAACCCCGTTTATGGGGACGTGTCCGGTGGAACGGGGTCCACTCGAGCCTACGCGCTTACTGCTTGACTCGTACCAGAGCTCATTAGCCTACTCCTATGAAAGTTGGACATGATCAGCCACGGCTCTCTCCCGAGTTTTCGCCAAGAAGCGCAGCAATGATCGATGATGTCGTCGTAGGATTTGAAGGTCTGTTAGATAGCCAACTCTGGCGCATCCACTACCACAGGTCAACTGGTTCAGCTCTGCGGACTTCGGAGGCAGCGAACGAATAGTGATGTTGCCGAGACGACGAGATTATTGGACATCCGCCAACACGCATGGGCCATAAGAAGGACGTCGTGGCATCGCCAGCGACATCTCGAGAGATTTCGGCCAGATGCCGGATCATCGCATGTTGTCGAAGTATCTGGTCGAAATCTACATACACGTGGCCGATTACGCGCATACTCCCCGAAAGGCGAAACAAACCCAGACGCCGGCGACTTAAGTCACTCAAACATTACACTTGTCTTACAGGCGACATTTGCGAATTACAACCGTCCCGGAGCGGTCCGGAATCGGAACTATGAATTCCGGCTTATCTGCAAAAAATTCGTCGATGGCACGAATAGCGCCGTCCCAGTATAAACTCATGTAGTCATGCATTACTAGGAACCCACCCTCAATTAATCTTGGATAAAAGTATTCCAAACCAGCCTTGATGGGTGCATAAAGATCAGCGTCAATATGAATCAAGCTATAGGAATTTTGCCTCGGCAATAACGTAGCTGTATCGGGAAAAAATCCCTTGATGAATGTAACTTTATCTTCACCTACCCGACTTTTTACATAATCCAAATTCGTATCACTGAAAGCGCCGGCAAGATGCTTCTCACCCTCCTCTAGGTCACTCTCGGGAAATCCCTCGAAAGTATCAAGCAAATACAAGTGCTTGGAAGATCTTCTGGCGAAATTTGCCAGCATTACAGCCGTGTCGCCTTTAAAAACGCCCAATTCTGCAACATCTCCGGCAATTTTGCTTGCCTCCAACAAATCGAAAATCATGGAAAACGTGTAAAAGCGCACCATGTCGCCGCTGCTCTCACGAATACTGTTTTGCGCTGGATCAAAACTCCCGCCCTGCGCTCGATACAAAGACAGTTGCTCGCTGTAGCGGACCGGAATTTCGCTAATAAATGTATTTTCGGGTATGATGAGCCTTTCACGTGTACCCTCAAAGCTTTGTCTGTCAGGACGCTCCGTGGTTTTGATAATCACCTCAAGTTGCGAGCCAAGTTTGGTCAACGCGTTACCATGATTGTTCTCAATGTCAGCGATCCTGCGACCAAAATCGGTAAACGCGTCGCCATGATGTTCTTCAAGATATCCCACTTTTTGCAGTAGTTTTGAATTTTCATCTTGAAGTCGTTTTATCTCATCACCTAATTTTTTGAGCCGACTAAACAAGCGCTGCCTCGCATTCAAATCTTGTTGCTAAAAAAGATCTGTACCTAAGCGGTCTCTTGAAATTGACCATTCCTGCGCCTCTATCGAAAAGCTCCAATTAATTCAGCAAAGGCCCCTGTACGAAAATTCCGAGACAGTGTGCATCGGTGCTTAAGTTAAAAGGACAGAAGTTTCCTTCATAAACGAGTGCTTACATTATTCAATACCGCTTTTCAGGTGTTACCATTTATTTGACGTGGCCGGCAACATGTTCTTCGATTCAGACGGAATTGCCATAGCCATTCCGCTCTTCTTCCAAGCCAGTAGGCAAGCGCCGATAGTTCATATGTATGCACTCGTGGCCAGCGGACAATTCGGCGTTCGAGGCCTTTAAATGGGGCCGGCTTCACTACCGCAGATTGAATAGCCCCTAGATTTGTAGACGCCTTCTTTCCTAATTTTGAGGCAGGAAGAGTATCATGAGCAAATCGAATTTCAGCGAAGATTTTAAGCGC
>NZ_JBHVSU010000026.1:0-3170 GCF_042885035.1 Agrobacterium sp. NPDC058088
CATCCCGGTTACGGTCTTCTGTCCGAAAGCCCTGAGTTCGTGGAGGCCTGCAACAAGGCCGGCATCACCTTCATCGGGCCGACGGCGGACACGATGCGCCAGCTCGGAAACAAGGTCGCAGCCCGCAATCTGGCCATTTCGGTCGATGTCCCCGTTGTTCCCGCCACCGATCCGCTGCCGGACGATATAGCGGAAGTGGAGCGCATGGCCGAGGAAATCGGCTATCCCGTCATGCTGAAGGCCTCCTGGGGCGGTGGCGGCCGCGGCATGCGCGCCATCCGCAAAAAGGAAGACCTCGCCCGTGAGGTGACGGAAGCCAAGCGCGAGGCGAAGGCTGCCTTCGGCAAGGACGAAGTCTATCTGGAAAAGCTCGTCGAGCGCGCCCGCCATGTGGAGAGCCAGATTCTCGGCGATACGCATGGAAATGTCGTGCATCTGTTCGAGCGTGATTGTTCGATCCAGCGGCGTAATCAAAAGGTTGTCGAGCGCGCGCCTGCCCCCTATCTGTCAGAGGCGCAGCGTCAGGAACTGGCCGCCTATTCCCTGAAGATCGCCGCCGCGACCAGCTATATCGGTGCCGGCACGGTCGAATATCTGATGGATGCCGATACCGGCAAATTCTACTTCATCGAGGTCAATCCGCGCATCCAGGTGGAGCATACCGTTACCGAAGTTGTGACCGGCATCGATATCGTCAAGGCGCAGATCCATATTCTTGAAGGTGCTGCCATCGGCACGGCGGAATCCGGCGTGCCCAAGCAGGAAGATATCCGCCTCAACGGCCATGCACTGCAGTGCCGCATCACGACAGAAGACCCGGAACACAACTTCATTCCGGATTACGGTCGCATTACCGCCTATCGTTCCGCTTCGGGCTTCGGCATCCGTCTGGATGGTGGCACTTCCTATACGGGCGCCGTTATCACCCGCTACTATGATCCCCTGCTGGTCAAGGTCACGGCCTGGGCGCCGCAGCCGGATGAGGCGATCAGCCGTATGGACCGTGCGCTGCGCGAGTTCCGTATCCGCGGCGTTGCGACCAACCTCACCTTCCTTGAAGCAATCATTGGTCACGACAGTTTCCGCAACAACACCTATACGACGCGCTTCATCGATTCGACGCCGGAGCTGTTCGCGCAGGTCAAGCGTCAGGACCGCGCCACCAAGCTTCTGACCTATCTGGCCGATGTGACCGTCAATGGTCACCCGGAAACTAAGGGTCGCGCCAGACCGCCCGAAAAGGCCGCAAAGCCTGTTGTGCCTTACATTGATGCGCCGACGCCAGATGGCACCAAGCAGCTGCTGGACAAGCTCGGCCCGAAGGGCTTTGCGGAGTGGATGCGCAACGAAAAGCGCGTTCTGGTCACCGATACGACCATGCGTGACGGGCACCAGTCGCTTCTGGCCACCCGCGTCCGCACCCATGACATCGCCCGTGTCGCGAGTGTCTACGCCAAGGCGCTGCCGCAGCTTCTGTCGCTGGAATGCTGGGGAGGAGCGACGTTTGACGTTTCCATGCGCTTCCTGACGGAAGACCCGTGGGAGCGGCTGGCGCTTATCCGCGAAGGCGCGCCGAACCTGCTGCTGCAGATGCTGCTGCGTGGCGCGAACGGCGTCGGGTACAAGAACTACCCTGATAACGTCGTGAAATATTTCGTCCGTCAGGCTGCAAAGGGCGGGGTTGATCTTTTCCGCGTCTTCGATTGCCTGAACTGGGTGGAGAATATGCGCGTGTCGATGGATGCGATTGCGGAGGAGAACAAGCTCTGCGAGGCGACCATCTGCTACACGGGCGATATTCTGAACTCGGCGCGTCCGAAATATGATCTAAAATATTACACCTATCTTGCCAAGGAACTGGAGCAGGCCGGCGCGCATATCATTGCCGTCAAGGATATGGCGGGCCTGTTGAAGCCGGCGGCCGCCAAGGTTCTTTTCAAGGCGCTGCGCGAAGAAACGGGTCTGCCCATCCACTTCCACACCCACGATACATCGGGCATTTCCGCTGCGACGGTTCTTGCCGCCGTTGATGCCGGTGTTGACGCTGTGGATGCCGCGATGGATGCCTTCTCCGGCAATACATCGCAGCCATGCCTCGGCTCGATCGTGGAAGCACTCGCCGGTTCGGAACGTGATACGGGTCTTGATACGGAATGGATCCGCCGCATTTCCTTCTATTGGGAGGCTGTGCGTAACCAGTATGCGGCTTTCGAAAGTGATCTCAAAGGTCCGGCTTCGGAAGTCTATCTGCACGAAATGCCGGGCGGCCAGTTCACCAACCTCAAGGAACAGGCGCGTTCGCTGGGTCTTGAAAGCCGCTGGCACGAGGTGGCGCAGGCCTATGCCGATGCCAACAGGATGTTTGGCGATATCGTCAAGGTGACGCCGTCCTCCAAGGTCGTCGGTGACATGGCGCTGATGATGGTCAGCCAGGACCTGACGGTGGCCGATGTCGAAAACCCTGACCGCGAAGTGTCCTTCCCGGATTCGGTAGTTTCGATGCTGAAGGGCGATCTTGGACAGTCGCCGGGCGGCTGGCCGGCAGCGCTGCAGAAAAAGGCGCTCAAGGGTGAGGCACCCTATACCGTGCGTCCGGGCTCGCTGCTGGCGGATGCCGATCTCGATGCCGAACGGAAGGTGATCGAGACCAAGCTGGAGCGTAAGATTGATGACTTCGAGTTCGCATCCTATCTGATGTATCCGAAGGTATTCACCGATTTTGCGCTAACCGCTGAGACATATGGCCCGGTCTCCGTGCTGCCGACCCATGCCTATTTCTACGGCATGGAGGATGGCGAAGAGCTTTTTGCCGATATCGAGCGCGGCAAGACGCTTGTTATCGTCAATCAGGCTTCATCAGGCATTGATGACAAGGGTATGGTGACGGTGTTCTTCGAGATCAACGGCCAGCCGCGACGCATCAAGGTGCCGGATCGCGCCCATGGCGCCTCCGGCTCCGCCGTGCGCCGCAAGGCAGAACCCGGCAACGCCTCCCATGTCGGTGCGCCGATGCCGGGCGTCATCAGCCGCGTCTTTGTCAATCAGGGTCAGGAGGTCAAGGCCGGCGACGTGCTGCTCTCCATCGAGGCCATGAAGATGGAAACCGCGCTGCATGCCGAACGCGACGGCAAGATCACTGAGGTTCTGGTGCGCCCCGGTGATCAGATCGA
>NZ_JBHVSU010000027.1:0-3016 GCF_042885035.1 Agrobacterium sp. NPDC058088
AAACACGTCAGAAACGGAATGCTGTCGCCCGTCGAGTTCGAGAGGCAGCAGAAAATCTAACCCGGGGGTGTCTACGAAACTCGGGGCTATTCAGACTGCCGCACCAGCAGCGCCCAATTTCGCAACGCCCCCTCACTCGCCTCTGCAACAAACATCGCTATCTGGCATCACCATTGAGGAGCTAGCCAAGCGGTTCATTCGGGAACGTAAACTCGGAGAGAACTGGGTACCGACTACGGTGATGGGCAAAGAGGAATATCTTAGCCTGCTTACAGAGCTTTTTGGTGAGAACCGCGACATTGCCACACTCACTGCTCAAGACGTTACGACTGTGAAAGACACCCTTGTAGCTCTGCCGACACACCGGCACAAAAAGCAGGCGACCAAAGGCAAGCCGTTGCACGAGGTTCTAAAACTAACAAACCTTCCCCGCCTGTCTGTTCCCTCCATCAACAAGTATCTACAGACTTACAATGATTTCTTTGGGTACGCACATCAGCACGGTTACATTGAACGCAACCTGTTTGCTGGGGTGACAATCAAACAGAACCGGCATCGCGTACAGAAGGGTCGTGAGGACTTCACGCCTGAGCAGGTGCGCATCATTCTGGCGGCCGTTGTGGACAACAGCATGGTGTATGCCAGAAAGCAGCACCAGAAATGGGGACCGCTTATAGGCGTGTACACAGGCGCACGCCTGAACGAGATAGCGCAAATCGATCTTGCCGACATTCAGCAGCAGGATGGCTTATGGTTTTTTGACTTCAACGATGAAGGCGACGACAAACAGCTTAAGACACAGGCATCAAAGCGCAGGGTGCCGATACATAACGAGCTAATCCGGCTCGGACTGCTGGAGCATGTCGAGGCTTTGCGAAAGCAGGGAAAACAAAAGCTTTTTCAGGAGCTGCCAAACTCCGTTGAGCATGGCCGTGGTCGCAATCTCGGACGCTGGTTCAACGAACAGCTTCTGCCTAAGCTCAACCTGAAGACCAAGGAGCTTGTTTTCCATAGTCTCCGGCATACAGTCGTTACGCAATTGGTAAATGCACAGGTGCCGGACCCTCTTGTTAAAGCTCTCGTCGGACATAGCCAGCAAGGCGTGACCTACCAGAATTATTTCGGGGGCCACACGCTACAGGTGCTGAACGAGGCGATACAGAAGCTGGACTACAGCTTGCCGACGCAGAAACTTTGAAGAGCTATTGGCAGGCGAGGTACAGCCGACCGAAAATTAACATGCCCTAATGATAATCAGGTGTAACCATGCTTCTTCTTGAACCTCTCCAGTTCGTCATCTAGCTCTTCCTCCCTTAGCTGTTCGGGCGTTTTGTAGACCATTGATGGTGGCGCATCCTGTGGCACGAGCCGAATGAACGCCCCATTGATAAGGATCTCAGCCACAAATCCTGCTTGCGCTGCGCCGAGGCACAATGCTTTGACCTGTCGCTGTGTTAGCGCCATCGCTTTGTTTGTCATAACTGGTTCTCCCGTTGCAGTTATGTGTTCACCGTCGCTGGCACTGATCTCCCCGTGCGCCGGAAAGCTGCCCTCAGCGGAATGCAGAGTGCGGCGACAATGACTAGTAGCAGTGCGACGTCTGGCAGTGCTGCGATTGCTCTAGCGGTTAACTGTGCCGCCGCACCCATTCGCTGAATACGCTTCTCTGCGGCCTTGCGTTCGGTTACGTCTACCAGAAGTGCGAGAGCTTCTGCGTCCGATCTTGTACCTGCAAACGATGACAGGTGCCGTAGCTCGATCTGGTATTTTTCCCGGTTGTCATCAAGCCACCGAAGCGGGTCGAAATCTGGATCGACGGGATTATCGTACGCCCGCCTGTATGAGGCGAGAAGATTGAGTGCAATGCTACCGCCCGCTTTGAAGCTATCAGCTACGCCTTGGTACAGGGTTTCAGTATTGATGTCTGTGGCGAAACCTATTGCCTGATACCAAGGTTGGCGGGCTTGTTGTTCGTGGCATTCCCGTACTGCCCGCGTGCTTCCTGCTTCTCCACCGATGACAGGTCGGGCCATTATGTTCGTCGTGCTTTCCGACAGGTCATATGGGCGGTACTGTTCGGGTATCCCCTCAAACCCGCAGGCTGCATAGAGGCCGGTAGGTGTGGCCAGTAAGCCAGCGGCGAGAATGCACGCTCGCAATGTTGTCCGCATAAGCGAAACTGAGCAAGTTCGATGATGCAGTTGCCTGCGCGCAGTTGCCCTTACAGATGATGTGTTCGATCGCATGGGAAATGGTCCCCCGTATGGAAGGACGTTAGGCGCGGTGCGTCCCCGCGAATGCCCTTCGATCTCTGGTGATCGGGGAGTTAGTAACCGCATGACACGGCCCTACGGCCTTTAGTTCAGAGAACCTGTTGCATACGCCGCAGGCTCCCCGACCATAGGTCGAAGAGTGGTGCCAATTCAGTGGCACGTTCCTAGTCATGAGGGGTTACTACGCCCCTGAGCCGCACGTACGGCCCAAGGGATATCTCTCGTATTCAGGAATTGGTGTCAATAATGAATGGCATTGCTCATTCCCGCTGCTCGTGAACTGAAGTGGTGTTTCCGTCCAGTGCGGAGGAAAATACGAGGCACTTACAAACTACAGTAGTATCAATAGCTTGCATGAATTTTAGCCAGTACCGAAATTCCCATAGTCGACCGTTGGCGAGCCTCACGATGCTTTGGCAGCCAATGCCCATCTGACGCCTACTTTGCGCCCCTGCAACCTTCTGTGCCCGAATGAGGCCTAATGCGGAAGGCAGGCTGCGTCACGGGAGTGTCGACGGACAATTTTCCGGTTGATCCCGCTGAGCTAGCGCATCGGAAGTAAGTTCTCCAGATTGACATACTGGTAATTCAAGCCCGTAGCTCTACCTGCCATCCAGCGAGTGAATAAGTGCTCTCATTTGCGCCTGCTACGTAAGCGGCAAGCTGAGACCGTTCAGCGCGTGTAATTCCACGGCATGAGTGCATCGAGATCGCTGCTGGGCCATCCTTTGGCGATGCGCTCG
>NZ_JBHVSU010000028.1:0-2793 GCF_042885035.1 Agrobacterium sp. NPDC058088
GTGAGCGTCCGGCGAAAGCGTTTTCGGGTGTCGAGAGATGGAAGCTATGAGCCGCGTTTCATTTCATCGGCCATGACGCGGTCGATTATTTCAGGATCGCACTGTGTGTCGATGAGGAACTCGCGGATACCGCCGTCCCACGTCCTGATGTCGGCAAGTAGGCTTTGAAGTTCTTCGATGCCATTCCCGGTCAGACCCTTCGTGCCATCTTCACTGCCATCGCTGACGTAAACCAGTTCGCCCTCGGAGATGTTGTCCGGGTTTGCGGTTACTTCTTCGATCAATTCGAGGTTTTCGCCGATCATACCGGCGACTTGGCTGAGCGTATAGATGAACCTCGAGCGAGCCATCAGGCGGCCTCGCATCGAGCTGGTATCCAGTTCCAGGGCAGCAGATCTTCAAGTCGGTCCTTGGGGTGATCCTGGATCCGGGTCAGGACATCTGTCAGGTAGAGCTCCGGATTATGGCCGTGCCGTTTAACCGTCTCGATGATGGTCAGAATGGTGGCGATGCGCTCACCGCCCTTGTCCGATCCCGCAAACAGCCAGTTTTTCCTTCCAATTCCGAGCGGACGCATGGCTCGTTCAGCGATGTTGTTGTCGATTTCGACACGGCCATCATCGATGTAGACGCTCAAGGCGGCCCATCGCGACAGCGCATATCGCATTGCCTCGGCCAGCTTCTGCTTCTGTGGCAAAGTTGAGATTGTCGCCTCGATCCAAGTCTTCAGCTCGTCCAGAATGGGTCTGGCGTGGTGTTGGCGCAGGGTACGACGCTCATCAGCCGACATGCCGCGGATACGATCCTCGATATCGTAGAGCGCGCCGATGCGCGACAGCGCTTCGTCGGCGATCGGCGATGGCTTCAGCTTGATCACGTCATGGAACTTGCGACGTACATGCGCCATGCAGGCGGCCTCAACGATCTGGTTGCCGTAGAGTTGTCTGTAGCCGCCATAACCGTCGGCATGCATGACGCCGCTGAAGCTTGCCAGGTGGTCAGCCGGATGCGCGCCCTTTCGATCAGGACTGTAGTAATAGGCGATGGCTGCCGGAGTGGTGGCTTGATAGCCACTGCCGTCGAAGACGTAGACCCAGACCCTGCCGGTTTTTGTCTTGCCCCGTCCGGGGTCGAGAACATCGACCGGGGTATCGTCCGTATGTATTCGGTCAAGCGCGGCGATGTGGGCCCTGATCAACAAGACGATGGGTGTCAGCAAAGCGGATACGCGGCCGACCCAGTCGGCCATCACGGAGCGCGATATGTCTATTCCCAGCCGATCATACATCTCTGAGAGACGGTAGAGCGGAATGTGATCATCGAACTTGGAGACCATGATATGGGCGAGCAATCCAGGCCCGGGCTTGCCGCGCTCGATCGGCAAGGTCGGCATCTCGCCAGCCACTGTCGTATCGCATTCCTTGCAGATCATCCGCTTCTCGACATGGCGGACAATCTTGACCGACGCCGGCACGTGTTCCAGCACCTGAACCACCCTGTCGGGCGCCTTCAGGAACGAGGTGCCACCGCAGGTCGGGCAATTACAGGGAGCCGCATAGATCAGCTCTTCGGTGGCGAGACCATCGGGCAATGGTTTGCGCTTCGGCTTGTCCGGCGCGTCGTCCAAATCCGGCAAGGGTGTTTTCCCGGCGCGCAGTTCAGCCTCGGCACGGGAAGCCTCAATCTCCTCCAGCATCAGTTCGAACTGCTCTATCTTCCGGTCGATCTTTTCCGAAGAGGCGCCATGCTGCCGATGTCGGAGAAGCTCCAGTTGCGCGCGAAGAAGCCCTATGATGGAGTCTCGCTTGATGACCTCAGCTTCCTGGCTCTCAAGCTTCGCCGCCTGTTCGGCGACCAGTGCGCGCAAAGCAGTGAGTTCGTCCTGACTGTCCAGCGGCGCCGTTTCCATATCCGCAAATCTAGCCGATTTGCCTCTGACGCGCCAGCGTTAAGCCTCGGATGCCCTTGCAAAATATAGCTTTTATCCCGTTCGGCCAGGAGCGGACGTCCATGCCGGGCGGCGCCAATCAATCCCCTCAACCAGCATGGAAAGCTGCGCCTGCGTCAGGTGCGCGACACCTTCTTTCGCTGTCGGCCAGGGAAAGTATCCACGCTCCAAAATCTTGTAGAACAGGCAGAACCCCTGGCCGTCCCACCAGAGAAGCTTGATCCGGTCGGCGCGCTTTCCGCGGAAGCCGAAAATCGCGCCCGAGCCCGGCGCCTCCTTCACCACCGTCTCGACCAGTGCGGACAGACCATCAATGCCACGCCGCATATCGGTCACTCCGCAGGCCAGATAGACTCGCACATTCCCCGATGGTCCGATCATGCCGCCTCCACGCAAGCGACCAGCGGACCGAGCAGCTTCAACTCAACGTCAGCAGGAACCTTCAGGCACCGACCGTTCCGCAGCAATATCTCAACGATCGCCGGCCTCGTTACCGTGGTAGACGCCTGACTTACGCCAGCCTCCTCCATGATTTCCACTGGAAGGAACACCGTCGGTCGATCAACATAGTTGAACGACTTCCGCCACAAGCGGATCTGGCCAGGATGAACGTCATGCCGGCGCGCCACCTCACCAATGCGAGCACCGGGTTCATCAGCTTGCGCCAGTATCCTTAGCTTCGCCTCGTCCGACCAGCGCCGCCTGCGCTCAGTACCGGACATGATCTCCATGCGAGCCATGAAACCTCTTTGTTCTGGTATTAATGTCAGCACTAATGCTGGTTCTAATTCCAGAACATCGCCTGATTTGCTCGATCAGCAAAAACAGCTCACCGGACGCTCACG
>NZ_JBHVSU010000029.1:0-2610 GCF_042885035.1 Agrobacterium sp. NPDC058088
GATCGAGCTATTAGTAACGGTAAGCTTCACACATTGCTGTGCTTCCACACCCGTCCTATCAACGTGGTCGTCTTCCACGGCTCTGATAGGGAACACTCGTTTTCAGGTTGGTTTCCCGCTTAGATGCCTTCAGCGGTTATCCATTCCGTATATAGCTACTCTGCTATGCCCTTGGCAGGACAACAGATCCACCAGAGATACGTCCATCCCGGTCCTCTCGTACTAGGGACAGATCCTGTCAATATTCCTACACCCACGGCAGATAGGGACCGAACTGTCTCACGACGTTCTGAACCCAACTCACGTACCGCTTTAAATGGCGAACAGCCATACCCTTGGGACCTGCTCCAGCCCCAGGATGCGATGAGTCGACATCGAGGTGCCAAACAACCCCGTCGATATGGACTCTTGGGGGTCATCAGCCTGTTATCCCCGGCGTACCTTTTATCCGTTGAGCGATGGCCCTTCCACACGGGACCACCGGATCACTATGACCGACTTTCGTCTCTGCTCGACTTGTCAGTCTCGCAGTCAGGCTAGCTTATGCCATTGCACTCGACGACCGATTTCCGACCGGTCTGAGCTAACCATCGCGCGCCTCCGTTACTCTTTCGGAGGCGACCGCCCCAGTCAAACTACCCACCATACACTGTCCCGGATCCGGATAACGGACCGCGGTTAGACATCCACGAAGATAAGGGTGGTATTTCAAGGATGGCTCCACACAGACTGGCGTCCATGCTTCAAAGCCTACCACCTATCCTACACATGCCTTGGCGAATGCCAGTGTAAAGCTATAGTAAAGGTGCACGGGGTCTTTCCGTCTGACCGCAGGAACCCCGCATCTTCACGGGGAATTCAATTTCACTGAGTCTATGTTGGAGACAGCGGGGAAGTCGTTACGCCATTCGTGCAGGTCGGAACTTACCCGACAAGGAATTTCGCTACCTTAGGACCGTTATAGTTACGGCCGCCGTTTACTGGGGCTTCAGTTCAGAGCTTGCACCCCTCCCTTTAACCTTCCAGCACCGGGCAGGCGTCAGACCCTATACGTCGTATTGCTACTTCGCAGAGCCCTGTGTTTTTGATAAACAGTCGCTACCCCCTGGTCTGTGCCACCCCATCATACTTGCGTACAAAAGGGTCACGCTTCTTCCGAAGTTACGCGTGCAATTTGCCGAGTTCCTTCAACATAGTTCTCTCAAGCGCCTTGGTATACTCTACCTGACCACCTGTGTCGGTTTCGGGTACGGTCTATACGGTGGAGCTATTTCCTGGAACCTCTTCGCCGCACAACCAATCCAATAAGGTTGTACAACACACGAGATCCGTCACTACCACCAGGCCCACGAATATTAACGTGGTTCCCATCGACTACGCGTGTCCGCCTCGTCTTAGGGGCCGGCTAACCCTGCTCAGATTAACTTTAAGCAGGAACCCTTGGTCTTTCGGCGAGGGAGTCTCTCACTCCCTTTATCGTTACTCATGTCAACATTCGCACTTCCGATATCTCCAGCAGCCCTCACGGGTCCGCCTTCACAGACTTACGGAACGCTCCGCTACCACTTGCACAATGTGCAAATCCTCAGCTTCGGTGCATGGCTTTAGCCCCGTTACATTTTCGGCGCAAAGACCCTTATTTAGACCAGTGAGCTGTTACGCTTTCTTTAAATGATGGCTGCTTCTAAGCCAACATCCTGGTTGTTTTGGGATCCTCACATCCTTTCCCACTTAGCCATGACTTGGGGACCTTAGCTGGAGGTCAGGGTTGTTGCCCTTTTCACGACGGACGTTAGCACCCGCCGTGTGTCTGCCGACTAGTACTCCTCGGTATTCGGAGTTTGGTTAGGATCAGTAAGACGGTGAGTCCCCATAGCCCATCCAGTGCTCTACCCCCGAGGGTATTCGGTCGACGCTCTACCTAAATAGATTTCGCGGAGAACCAGCTATTTCCGAGTTTGATTGGCCTTTCACCCCTAGCCACAAGTCATCCCAATCTATTGCAACAGATACGGGTTCGGCCCTCCAGTTGGTGTTACCCAACCTTCAGCCTGCTCATGGCTAGATCACTCGGTTTCGGGTCTAATGCAACTAACTCAATCGCCCTATTCAGACTCGCTTTCGCTGCGCCTACACCTACCGGCTTAAGCTTGCTAGTTACACTAAGTCGTTGACCCATTATACAAAAGGTACGCCGTCACCCAACCTACTAAAAGGCTCGGGCTCCGACTGTTTGTAGGCATCCGGTTTCAGGTTCTATTTCACTCCCCTCGTCGGGGTGCTTTTCACCTTTCCCTCACGGTACTTGTTCGCTATCGGTCATGCACGAGTACTTAGGCTTGGAGAGTGGTCTCCCCATGTTCAGACAGGATTTCACGTGTCCCGCCCTACTCAAGGACAATGACTGTTCTACGCGTAAGGGGCTATCACCCTCTATGGCCGACTTTTCCAAATCGTTCCGCTTTATTCATCATTGCCACTGGCCTGGTCCGCGTTCGCTCGCCACTACTTGCGGAGTCTCGGTTGATGTCCTTTCCTGCAGGTACTTAGATGTTTCAGTTCCCTGCGTTCGCTTCTTACCCCTATGTATTCGAAAGTAAGATACCTTAT
>NZ_JBHVSU010000030.1:0-2453 GCF_042885035.1 Agrobacterium sp. NPDC058088
TGTAGCGCCCATTTAGTAATGCCACAGTTGGGCCGGATAGAAATGCGACACTCTCCTCGCACGACGACGCTGGTCAATGTCAACGTTGGGAGCAAGGATGCGACGATGCTCAGCCTGACTTCGGTCAGGAACGTTCGGAGTTGCTATGTCCTTTTTGATCACCATGTCGCAGAAAGAATTGCATCGCCTCGAGGTCATCCAGAAGATTCACGATCGGCGCCTGAATGTCGTCCAGGGCGCCGGCGTCCTCGGCATCAGCCGAAGCCAGATGCACCGGCTGTTAAAAGCGTATGAGAGCGATGGCACACCTGGGCTGGTATCGAAGAAACGCCAACAACCAAGCAACCGGCGTCACAGCGAGGATCTTCGCAACGCCGTTCTCGATCTGGTCAGAGACCGGTATGCCGATTTCGGTCCAACCTTGGCTCGTGAGAAGCTGATTGAGCGGCACCAACTGGCGATCGGCAAGGAAACGCTGCGCCAGTGGATGACCGAGGCAGGCATCTGGATATCTCGGAGAGAACGCAAGAAACGTGTCTTTCAACCACGCGGTCGGCGCGATTGCTTTGGCGAGCTGGTGCAGATCGATGGATCGCATCACTGGTGGTTCGAGAACCGCGGACCAAAATGCGCCCTTCTCGTCTATATCGATGACGCTACCGGCAAGCTGCTACATCTGCGCTTTGCGGGATCCGAGAACACTTTCGATTATCTGCACGCGACAAAGGCCTATTTGCAGCAATGGGGTAAACCGCTGGCATTTTATAGCGACAAGCACGGCGTCTTTCGCTCTACGCATGCTTCGGGGAAAGATCGAACCAGTGGGCTGACGCAGTTTGGACGCGCACTCTATGAGCTGAACATCGACATCATCTGCGCCAACACTCCACAGGCCAAGGGCCGGGTTGAACGGGCCAATCAGACCCTGCAGGATCGATTGGTCAAGGAGCTGCGGCTCCGCGGTATCGATACTATAGACGCTGCCAACGATTATGCGCAGGAATTCATTATCGATTTCAACGCTCGTTTCGGTAAACCACCACGTAATCCCAAAGACATGCACCGTCCCCTCGCCGCCCATGAGAACCTCGACAGTGCCATGTGCCGCAAGGAGGTCCGCACGCTCTCGCAATCCTTGACGTTGCGCTATGACAAGGTGATATTCATTCTCGATCCGACGGAACGGGCAACGGCGCTCGCGGGTCAAAAAGTCATCGTTTGCGATTATCCAGACGGCCGCCTGGAGATCATGCACGAGAGTTTCAACCTGTCCTACAGAACCTTCGACACGCTTCGCTCCGTTCACCGGTCGCCTGTGGTTGAGAACAAGAGACTGGATGACATGCTGTCACTCGTTGCTCAGATGCAGGAAGATCGCGATCTAAAGCGGAGCAAACATGGTCCGCGCCGAACCGGACAGGTCAACAGCATTTTTGATATCCCGGACGGCAGCCAGAGTAATGGATATCAAAAGCGGGGCCGCAAGCCGGGACGACGGACGGATTTCATGAACGATCCCGAGGTGATCGCGAGACGACAACAGGCACTTGCTCGAATGGAGGCGGCTGAATGACAGCCGCATTTGGCCCTTTGCGGTCTTCCAGGATCCTCTGATAGATTGTAGTCGGGCGACTTCTGCGTCGCCCGACGAGTTGCCACTAGCCGACTAGCCGCAAACGGGCATTTTCGAAGGAATAACCTTCATCGTCAGTCGAGCGACGGGAAAGCTCCTGAAAGCCGATTGCTCTATAAAAGCCCATCGCCTGCACGTTTTCGGTATAGGCTTCCAGCGAAAGCTCGCCCTTTAAGCGCAGCGCGTGCGAGACAAGATTACGACCGATTCCATGGCCTTGACGGCACGGGGAAACAAATAGGCCGCCGATGAAAGTGTCGAGCAAACTGATAAAACCCGCAGGTTCGCCGTCTAAGGTTGCGACCCACGTTTCGGCGCTCGGGAGATATTGTTTTTCGATAAGTGCCCGTTGATCCATCAAACGGCTCTCGCCGATAAACGGATGAGCAAGCAACGAGGCTTCAAGCCAGATGTCGGAAAGTTTGACTGTGTCCGATGCCTCGAAAGGCCGGATGATAACGTCCTCGAATTTCATGAGAACTCCGTAGAGAATATATGCAAAAAGGTCCGGCAACCAATGTTGGTGCCGGGTGAAGCCGCAAATTGCGGTCGAAATCACAAGCCTCTACGCATAAGTCTCCTTCTGATATCCGGTCTGCTTTTAGGGCAAAGGGAACACTCGATCAATGTCTCCTATTGGCGCAAAGGTGCCCTCGCGACTGAGGAAGCTAAAGCCGAAGAGGAGCTTCATCACCCGCCCCCTCCCTACCCTTGCAACCCGGCCCAGCCGGTCCGGTCGGGGGCTGATTGTCGGAGCCAGTGTCGCATTTCTAACGGGCCAGCTGCGTCGCATCTCTAATCAGCTTTAACATCGTTTGTA
>NZ_JBHVSU010000031.1:0-1779 GCF_042885035.1 Agrobacterium sp. NPDC058088
AAGCGATAGGCAACCATCGGCGGGCTACTGCCACCGAAGGGCCTGTCATCGCGGGCATAAGCCCAAAGCCAGGCCGTCTTGGCCGATCCGGATCCGGGCGCGAGTGTGGGCAACGTCGTCTCGTCAGCGAAGATACGCTCAGCCTTCTTGATCTCGGCGAGGATGTAGTCGGCCAGGATATCAAGTTCAAAGCCAAGCTTACCCATCCATTGAGCCATCAGCTTCCGGTCAAGCTCGACCTTGTCGCGGGCATAGATTGCCTCCTGCCGATAGAGCGGAAGGCCATCGGCATACTTCGAGACGGCGATCTGCGCGAGAAGCGCTTCCGTCGGAATGCCCGCCTCGATAATGTGCGCGGGTGCGGCGGCCTGAATGACGCCGTCTTCATTTTTGAAGGCATACTTCGGTCGGCGTGTGACGATGACGCGGAACTTCGCCGGCACGACGTCAAGTCGCTCCGAGACATCTTCTCCGATCAGCACCTTCTGTTTGCCGACGTGTTCGGGCAGTTCATCCGGCTCGATCACCACTTCGACCCGTTCCAGATGCGATGCGAAGCCTTTGCGCGGCCGCGGCGGACGCTTGCTGTCGGGATCGGTTGCGCCCTTGTTGACCTGAGCTCGGATCGCAGCGATGCCGGTCTCGATTTCTTCGAAGACAAAGGCCTGCTGCTCATCATCGATGCCTGGAGAGCCGAGTTTTTCTGATCGCCGGCCAAAGCGGGCACGATCAAAGGCTTTCAGGATCTGGGTCAGTCGTTCGATGCGTTCATCAGCATCGGCGTTTCTGGCTTTCAGGTCTGCGACCTCGCTCTCAAGAGCATCGGTGCGCGCTGCCTTCTCGGCCATGGCAAGGACCATAGCTTTCAGGGTCTCTATATCATCCGGGAGCTGCAGATCGGGCGGCGTCATGACGTCTACTAGAGCATATTTTGCTCCGGTTTTCCTGCCCTTTCAGGCGGTTGATTCACTTTGCCGCAGGCATTTACCCAACAATCTCCGGCGGCTTCACCGCCACCGAACGCACCCGTTTCCAGTCCATGCCGTCAACGAGCGCCATGAGCTGGGCATGGTTGAGCTGGACTCGGTTGTGGCCTATCCGCGGCCAGCAAAACTGCGCCTTCTCCAGCCGCTTGGCGTAAAGGCAAACCCCGGATCCATCCCACCAGACGATCTTGATCCGGTCGGCCCGTTTGGCCCGGAAGACATAAAGCGAGCCGTTGAACGGATCACTGCCAGCATCCCGCACCAGCGACAGCAGGCTGTCCGGCCCTTTGCGGAAGTCGATGGGATGGCTGGCCAGGAAGACCTTTACACCTGCGGGGATCATGCTGAGCGAACCGCTCGGATGACACGCTGCAGATGCGCTTCTTCAACATGCCGGCCGACCCGCACGACGATACCGTCAATGTCGATTTCGACGACGGGGTCGGGGTCAGATGCGACGCTCTGCGGATCAACTGGTGCTGCTAGTCCAGACTCATCACTGCCCAACAGTTCTCTACGCCAGCGGTAGAGTTGAGACGGCAAGATACCGATCTGCCGCGCCACGGCAGACATGTTCACACCGGGCTGACAGGCCTGCTCAACCGCTGTGGCCTTGAATTCGTCAGACCAGAACCGCCGCAACTGTCGCGGCGACCCGTCAAGGCGATCGGGCACCGCCTCGATCATTCGCATCAACCCAAGGCTAGCCGCAGGTCTAGACATAGTTCCTCACATTCAGAGAACTCGTATGCCCGACATACCCTACTCAGCATCAGCCGCGCCAGATGGGGTC
>NZ_JBHVSU010000032.1:0-1663 GCF_042885035.1 Agrobacterium sp. NPDC058088
TCGATGGACATCCGGTTGATATTCCGGAACCGGCGAAGAACCGCCCATGATGAACCCAGTGATGCTAAGTGCCTGAAACCGGTTCACCGGGACTTCGGTCCCATCGGGCCGGTGGAGCGCACGACCCGATCTGGTAGTAGTCAAGCGATGGAGTGACGCAGGAAGGTAGCCTCCGCGTGGCGATGGTTGTCCACGTCCAAGGGTGTAGGGCGCGATCCAGGCAAATCCGGATCGCTGCATTTAATTGTAAGCCTGAGACCTGATAGTGACCGCGAATGCGGGAAGAGGGTGATCCTATGCTGCCGAGAAAAACTTCTAGCGAGGTTCGAGCCGCCCGTACCCCAAACCGACTCAGGTGGTCAGGTAGAGAATACCGAGGCGTTCGGGTGAACTATGGTTAAGGAACTCGGCAAAATGCCCCCGTAACTTCGGGAGAAGGGGGGCCCTGATCGTGAACCCACTTGCTGGGGGAGCGTGATCGGCCGCAGAGACCAGGGAGAAGCGACTGTTTACTAAAAACACAGGTCCGTGCGAAGTCGCAAGACGATGTATACGGACTGACGCCTGCCCGGTGCTGGAACGTTAAGGGGACCGGTTAGCCTCACGGCGAAGCTGAGAACTTAAGCGCCAGTAAACGGCGGTGGTAACTATAACCATCCTAAGGTAGCGAAATTCCTTGTCGGGTAAGTTCCGACCTGCACGAATGGCGTAACGACTTCTCCACTGTCTCAACCACGAACTCGGCGAAATTGCACTACGAGTAAAGATGCTCGTTACGCGCAGCAGGACGGAAAGACCCCGGGACCTTTACTACAGCTTGGTATTGGTGTTCGGTACGGCTTGTGTAGGATAGGTGGGAGACTGTGAAGCCGTCACGCCAGTGATGGTGGAGTCATCGTTGAAATACCACTCTGGTCGTGCTGGATGTCTAACCTCGGTCCGTGATCCGGATCAGGGACAGTGTCTGATGGGTAGTTTAACTGGGGCGGTTGCCTCCTAAAGAGTAACGGAGGCGCCCAAAGGTTCCCTCAGCCTGGTTGGCAATCAGGTGTTGAGTGTAAGTGCACAAGGGAGCTTGACTGTGAGACCGACGGGTCGAGCAGGGACGAAAGTCGGGACTAGTGATCCGGCGGTGGCTTGTGGAAGCGCCGTCGCTCAACGGATAAAAGGTACCCCGGGGATAACAGGCTGATCTTGCCCAAGAGTCCATATCGACGGCATGGTTTGGCACCTCGATGTCGGCTCGTCGCATCCTGGGGCTGGAGTAGGTCCCAAGGGTTGGGCTGTTCGCCCATTAAAGCGGTACGCGAGCTGGGTTTAGAACGTCGTGAGACAGTTCGGTCCCTATCCGCTGTGCGCGTAGGAATCTTGAGAAGGGCTGTCCCTAGTACGAGAGGACCGGGACGGACGAACCTCTGGTGTGCCAGTTGTCCTGCCAAGGGCACGGCTGGTTAGCTACGTTCGGAAGGGATAACCGCTGAAAGCATCTAAGCGGGAAGCACGTTTCAAGATGAGGTTTCCAGGCCCGCGAGGGCGAGAGGCTCCCAGCTAGACGACTGGGTTGATAGGCCGGATGTGGAAGCACAGCAATGTGTGGAGCTGACCGGTACTAATAAGCCGATAACTTGACTCACAAAGATGCTACGCGTCCACTGTGCGGTTC
>NZ_JBHVSU010000034.1:0-1558 GCF_042885035.1 Agrobacterium sp. NPDC058088
GTCAGCGACTGGGGTGAAGTCGTAACAAGGTAGCCGTAGGGGAACCTGCGGCTGGATCACCTCCTTTCTAAGGAAGCTGTGGAACAGTAAGACGACCGCACCGGTCTTCGGATCAACGCGGTATGAACTTTCCCGTGCTTTTTAGAACATAGATGGCACCAGTCAGGTGACCATCGAAACGTAATACGCCTGCAGATCTGCTACGCAGACAGCGGGTATGGCAAGGTTCGCCGTCCACGTTTCTCTTTCTTCAAGAAGACAAAAGCCGCATCGACCGGTACCGGAATGGGCCCGTAGCTCAGTTGGTTAGAGCACACGCTTGATAAGCGTGGGGTCGGAAGTTCAAGTCTTCCCGGGCCCACCATTTGCATATGCGAATGAGGGTTTGGGTTGAGACTGTTGGTTGATGCGAATTGTTGCCGCGCCTGGTTGATGAGACTTGGGTGATCGAGCTGGATGGGGCTGTAGCTCAGCTGGGAGAGCACCTGCTTTGCAAGCAGGGGGTCAGCGGTTCGATCCCGCTCAGCTCCACCATTTGTTTTGTCCTGACGCCCGAAGGGCTCCGGACGGGCCGCGCCACGAGGCGCGACGGACTATCGTCCTGTATGGGCGAACTGATCCGAGGTCGAGTGTGGCAGCAATACAGCGCGGTAGCGCGTCGCCAATAGTTTGGCGCCCTCACGGAGCGCCTTCGGCGCGTGAGTGCAGAATTGTCTTCTGAAGAAATAAAAGTTTGCATCGTCTGTAAGGATTGATGCCTGTTCTGAATACATTGTGAAGAGAAGATATGTCTGGAAGCTTCCAGGTGTTTTGAGCCCTTGTGGTTTGAAACGTCCGAGCCCAGTCCCTGAGAAACCTTGTGATGGCTTAGTCGGCCGGAATTGGCGGAGGGATTGGAGGTAGGAAGGAAAGCTTGTCCAAGGCATGTTTGTTGTTTGAAGGTTTAGGCCTTCATCTGATGGACATGCTGGATTGATGTTGCCTGACCGCGCATCACCGGATGATATCTCGAGAAGCTGGTCTTAATGGTATGGCTTCGAGGTGCACCGGCGTGCCCTCAATGAAGACCGTACCGACACGTCGATGTCATCGTTGGTGTTGCGGTTGTAAAAGGTAACCGTAACCGTTGTTCCTCTCTTTATCGTTAGGGATGGAATGGCTTTCGCGGCAGATTGAGTTTTGCCCGGATGGCCCGATTTGGCACCCCTTTGAGCGTAAGCGAGAAGGAAAGGTTCTGCCAAATCCAACAGATGATGAGCATAGACAATGAGAACGAAGAAGTGAATTAAGGGCATTTGGTGGATGCCTTGGCATGCACAGGCGAAGAAGGACGTGATACGCTGCGAAAAGCCGTGGGGAGCTGCGAATAAGCTTTGATCCATGGATCTCCGAATGGGGCAACCCACCTTAAATGCTTGGAAAATCCAAACCGTTTATGACGGCTTGGGTTTCCAAGCATTGTTATAAGGTATCTTACTTTCGAATACATAGGGGTAAGAAGCGAACGCAGGGAACTGAAACATCTAAGTACCTGCAGGAAAGGACATCAACCGAGACT
>NZ_JBHVSU010000035.1:0-1509 GCF_042885035.1 Agrobacterium sp. NPDC058088
TACCACCTCCTCACCATTTGAGCAATGGGGGGACGCAGGAGGATAGGGTAAGCGCGGTATTGGATATCCGCGTCCAAGCAGTTAGGCTGGGAAATAGGCAAATCCGTTTCCCGTGAAGGCTGAGCTGTGATGGCGAGCGAATTATAGTAGCGAAGTTCCTGATTCCACACTGCCAAGAAAAGCCTCTAGCGAGGTGAGAGGTGCCCGTACCGCAAACCGACACAGGTAGGCGAGGAGAGAATCCTAAGGTGATCGAGAGAACTCTCGTTAAGGAACTCGGCAAAATGACCCCGTAACTTCGGGAGAAGGGGTGCTCTGTTAGGGTGTATAGCCCGAGAGAGCCGCAGTGAATAGGCCCAGGCGACTGTTTAGCAAAAACACAGGTCTCTGCGAAGCCGCAAGGCGAAGTATAGGGGCTGACGCCTGCCCGGTGCTGGAAGGTTAAGAGGAGAGGTTAGCGTAAGCGAAGCTGTGAATTGAAGCCCCAGTAAACGGCGGCCGTAACTATAACGGTCCTAAGGTAGCGAAATTCCTTGTCGGGTAAGTTCCGACCCGCACGAAAGGCGTAACGATCTGGGCACTGTCTCAACGAGAGACTCGGTGAAATTATAGTACCTGTGAAGATGCAGGTTACCCGCGACAGGACGGAAAGACCCCGTGGAGCTTTACTGCAGCCTGATATTGAATTTTGGTACAGCTTGTACAGGATAGGTAGGAGCCTGAGAAGCCGGAGCGCTAGCTTCGGTGGAGGCGTCGGTGGGATACTACCCTGGCTGTATTGAAATTCTAACCCGCGCCCCTTATCGGGGTGGGAGACAGTGTCAGGTGGGCAGTTTGACTGGGGCGGTCGCCTCCTAAAGAGTAACGGAGGCGCCCAAAGGTTCCCTCAGAATGGTTGGAAATCATTCGTAGAGTGTAAAGGCACAAGGGAGCTTGACTGCGAGACCTACAAGTCGAGCAGGGACGAAAGTCGGGCTTAGTGATCCGGTGGTTCCGCATGGAAGGGCCATCGCTCAACGGATAAAAGCTACCCCGGGGATAACAGGCTTATCTCCCCCAAGAGTCCACATCGACGGGGAGGTTTGGCACCTCGATGTCGGCTCATCGCATCCTGGGGCTGTAGTCGGTCCCAAGGGTTGGGCTGTTCGCCCATTAAAGCGGTACGCGAGCTGGGTTCAGAACGTCGTGAGACAGTTCGGTCCCTATCCGTCGCGGGCGCAGGAAATTTGAGAGGAGCTGTCCTTAGTACGAGAGGACCGGGATGGACGCACCGCTGGTGTACCAGTTGTTCTGCCAAAGGCATCGCTGGGTAGCTATGTGCGGACGGGATAAGTGCTGAAAGCATCTAAGCATGAAGCCCCCCTCAAGATGAGATTTCCCATTGCGCAAGGAAGTAAGATCCCTGAAAGATGATCAGGTTGATAGGTCAGAGGTGGAAGCGTGGCGACACATGGAGCTGACAGATACTAATCGATCGAGGACTTAACCAATTTGAATGTATGCTTACTG
>NZ_JBHVSU010000036.1:0-1406 GCF_042885035.1 Agrobacterium sp. NPDC058088
ACAGGTCAGGCAGCTTGAGCGTTGACGGTCGGCGGCGTCCAATTCCACGGAAGCAACTGCTCCAGCCTGGTAATCGGCGTGTCGGCGATGCGGGCCAAAACGTCGGCAAGCCATGCCTGCGGATCGATATCGTTGAGCTTCGCCGTGATGATCAATGTGGCCATAAAGGCGGCACGATCTGCGCCGCGGTCTGATCCGGCGAAGAGCCAGGACTTCCTACCGAGTGCGAAGCCTCGCAGGGCTCGCTCGGCGGCGTTGTTCGTCAGGCAAATCCGGCCGTCGTCCAGGAATGACGTGAAGCCACCCCAACGCTTGAGCATATAATCGATCGCCTCGGCGACCGGAGAACTGCGCGACAGTTTTGCACGCTCGGTTTGAAGCCAGGCCTGCAGACTGTCGACGAGCGGCAGGCTTTCCTTGCGGCGACGTTCCAGGCGTTGATCGGCCGTAAGCCCGTTGATCTCCCGCTCGATATCGAACAGGACGTCGATCCGTTTGACGGCTTCGAGCGCCATAGGCGAGATCGGCGCGGCGTTCTTTCCACGCTTGGCGTTGGCATTAATGTCTGCGAGCACGAAGAACTTGCGACGCGCGTGTGCCCAACAAAACGCCTGTCTTAGCGGATTTGGATCGCGATCGCCCTTGAACAGCGGATTGTAGCCGCCATAGGCGTCCGCCTGCAGAATACCGGTGAAGGTCTTCAGGTGGCGTTCCGGATGCTCCTGCCGTCGATCGCGCGAGGCATAGTAAAGGGCTGCCGGCGGTGAGAGGCCTCCGAACGGCCGATCATCCCGGACATAGGTCCAAATGCGGCCCGTATCTGTCTTTCCCTTGGCCAGGATTGGCACGGTCGTGTCGTCGCCGTGCAGACGTTCGGCGGCAAGGACATGCGCTTCGATCAAAGAATGAAGTGGCTTCAACGTCGCGGCGCAAGCTCCGACCTGATCTGCAAGCGTCGATAAACTAAGGTCGACGCCCTCGCGAGCATAGCGTTCGCTTTGACGATTGAGCGGCTGGTGCTGGGCAAACTTCTCGAACAGGATCATCGCCAGCAGGTTTGGCCCGGCAAAGCCGCGTGGCGTTACATGGAAGGGTGCTGGTGGCTGCGTGATCTTCTCGCACTCGCGACAGGTAAACTTCTCCCGTACCGTCTGGATGACTTTCCACTGGCGCGGGATGACCTCCAGGGTCTCGGTGATGTCCTCGCCAAGCTTCGACAATTTGGCCGATCCGCAGCAGGCGCAATTGGCGGGAGCGGCGATGACGATGCGCTCGCGTGGCAGGTGTTCGGGGAATGACTTACGTGACGGACGCCTGCGCTCAAAGGCTTTGACGGTTGAGGCTTTGGCTGCGATCTCCGCCGCTAGTTCATCCTCACCGGCGTCCGCTTCCAACTCCTCGAGTTG
>NZ_JBHVSU010000037.1:0-1219 GCF_042885035.1 Agrobacterium sp. NPDC058088
TGAATAGCCCCGAGTTTCGTAGACACCCCCGGGTTAGATTTTCTGCTGCCTCTCGAACTCGACGGGCGACAGCATTCCGTTTCTGACGTGTTTGCGTTTTGGGTTGTAGAACATCTCGATGTAGTCGAACACATCCTGGCGAGCTTCATCGCGTGAACGGTAGACCCTGCGACGTATCCGCTCTCGCTTCAGAAGATTGAAGAAGCTCTCGGCCACCGCATTGTCATGGCAGTTGCCGCGTCGGCTCATTGAGTGAACCAGATTGTGGTGCTTGAGGAACGAGGCCCAATCCATGCTGGTGAACTGCGAACCCTGATCCGAATGAATCAGCACCTTGTCCTTCGGCTTTCGCCTCCACACCGCCATGAGCAGAGCCTGCAATACGACGTCCGTGGTCTGTCGGCTCTGCATAGCCCAGCCGATGACCCTGCGCGAATAAAGGTCGATGACGACCGCAAGGTAAGCGAAGCCCTCGCAGGTTCGGATGTAGGTGATGTCCGTGACCCAGGCCTTGTCCGGAGCCGCGACGTCAAATTGCCGATCGAGTGTGTTGTCGATAGCGACGGCAGGCCTGCCGCCATAGATGCCGGGACGGCGTTTGTAACCGATCTGCGCCTTGATCCCGGCGAGACGCGTCAGACGCGCAACCCGGTTTGGGCAGCATATCTCGCCCTGATCGAGAAGATCGTCGTGCAGCTTGCGATAACCGTAGACCTTACCGCTTTCTTCCCATGCCTTCAGGAGCAAATCGGTCTGTCGCCTGTCCTCGTTGGCTCGCCTGCTCAGCGGGTTCTTCAGCCAGGTGTAAAATCCACTCGGGTGAACCCGCAGGAGACGGCACATCGTCCGCACCGAAAACTGCAAGCGATGCAGGGCAATGAACGCGTACTTCACTTTGCATCCCTGGCGAAATACGCGGCCGCTTTTTTTAGGATGTCTCGCTCCTCGGTGACGCGAGCCAGTTCCTTCTTCAGCCGCCTGATCTCCTCGGCCTCGTCGTTGCCTTTGGCGTTCGACGCGGCAAACTTCTTCTTCCACTCATACAGGGAATGCTGGCTCACACCGAGGCGCTGAGAAACCTCCGCAACCGGATAGCCTCGTTCCGTGATCTGACGCACAGCGTCGCGCTTAAAATCTTCGCTGAAATTCGATTTGCTCATGATACTCTTCCTGCCTCAAAATTAGGAAAGAAGGCGTCTACAAATCTAGGGGCTATTCA
>NZ_JBHVSU010000038.1:0-1209 GCF_042885035.1 Agrobacterium sp. NPDC058088
ACGAAGATGGCGCGCCTGCGAGGGCGTGCCATTCGAGGTGAGCGTTGCCGAGCTGGCGTGCCGCATGGCCACTGGAAAACAACGACATTCACCGGGGACCACGCCCATCGCCATAAGGTCGCTGTTGGCATAGATGCCTTTAATCTCCGGATGTGCCGCCATTATCCCGAGCGTTAGATTACGCGCTTTCTTGTCGTCCCAGTCCGCTTGACCGCTCGCAATCAGCTTCAAGTCGGGATAGTCCTTCAGGCGGTCGGCGAACCCCTTCACACGATCTATGCGATAGGGCGACCTTATCTCGCCTTCGATCTGAGCAATAGCCGCACCGGCCGGGAAATGTTCGTGCAGGAATTCGGCGCCCGAAGCGCCAAGCGCCACGTGATTAGTTCCGACATGAACTCGAACACCTTCCGACCGAAGGTTTATGGAGATCGTCGGAATACCGCGTGAATTGGCTTCATCGATCACGCTACGAAGGTTGGTCGAGTTTATCGCCGTGAGGATAAGAACGTCTGGATTCCGTGCCAGTGCAGCCTTAGCCACGGCAAGCTGTTCCGACTCGGAGGCCCGATCTTTGGGAGCGCTTGCGTCGAAAGTGACATTCAAGCGGTCGGCTTCAGCATGAAGTCCCTTCAGGACTTCCGACCAGAAGGGGTCTTCCAGCAGTTGCGTCACGTACGCGACCCTGACAGGTTGCAGCGGCGATGGCACCGATCCAAACCGCGCATCCAAATCGGCAGACTGCATGGCGGCTGACGCCATCGCTGGATCCGGGACACATTTTTCCGCACCGAGGGCAACTTTGGCGGTCGTCACGCATAACAGGACGCTGGAAAGCAGACATGTCCCGATTGAAGCTGCACTTGGCTGACGTTTGTACGTAGTCATCTTATTCCCCATCCCATTTTAAACGCGACAGTTCCCATGTCGCTCAGCGTCTCGCGCATGACGACGAAGAGCCATGCTCTCACTGCCAGAACATTTGTTCTCGTGACATAGATAATGTTCTCAGGTCGAGGTAAATTTAATCCTAACCTTCGAAGAAACTTGGTATCTTCGTCGACCAAAGGATATCTCGGCAAGTCAGTCGATAACGACAAGCAGGTCTTTGCCGTCGATCTGATCACCGGGGCGCACCAGAACCTCAGTGATCTTGCCGTCGCGTTCGGCATGCAGCGCGGTTTCCATCTTCATGGCCTCGATGGAGAG
>NZ_JBHVSU010000039.1:0-1108 GCF_042885035.1 Agrobacterium sp. NPDC058088
CGCCGTCGGCGTTGGTCACGCGAAGATAAAGAGCAGCTCGTCGCTGCGTGCTTTGAGCCAGACGCGGTCATCTCCGAGATTGCCCGCGCGGCCGGCATCCATGTCAGTCAGTTGTTCCGTTGGCGCAAAGAGCTTTGTCGGATCGAGGAGCCAAGATCTGACACTGCGGCTTTGGTGCCGGTAATCGTGTCCGAGGCCGCTTCGACAGTCTCCCCCGCTCAGCCGGAACCACCCACCAAATTCCATCCTCGTCGGAAGCGCAGTGATGTAACAATCGAACTTGGTCGGGGCCGACGCGTCCGCGTGGATAGCGACATCGACACGGAAGCGCTTGGCCGGATACTCGATTGCGTGCTGGGGCTGCGATGATCTCGGTTCCGAGTGGTGTGAAGGTCTGGTTGGCGACGGGCCACACCGATATGCGCAAAGGCTTCCCCGGTCTGTCGTTGATGGTGCAGGAGGCGCTAAAGCGCGACCCGATGTGCGGTCACCTGTTCGTATTCCGCGGCCGCGGTGGTGGCCTGATCAAGGTGATCTGGCATGACGGCCAGGGCGCTTGCCTGTTCACGAAGAAACTGGAGCGCGGCCGCTTCATCTGGCCATCAGCGGCCGATGGCACAGTGGTGATCACGCCCGCGCAGCTCGGTTATCTGTTGGAAGGTATCGACTGGCGGATGCCACAAAAGACCTGGCGGCCGACGTCGGCCGGATGAGCAAAAACACTGGAATGACGGGGTCGAATATGATTCCATCCTGTCATGAGCAATGCGACCGAAGAGCTTCCGGATGACCTTGCCAGTGCGCTTGCACTGCTGGCCCAGGAACGTGCTCGCCGTGTCGCAGCCGAAGCAGAAGCGGCGACCGCCAAGGCAGAAGCCGCCAGCGCCAAGGCACTCGTATCGCATTCCGAGGCGCTGATCGCACGGCTGAAGCTGGAGATCGACAAGGTTCGACGTGAACTCTACGGCAGCCGGTCCGAGCGCAAGGCGCGGCTCCTGGAACAGATGGAACTGCAACTCGAGGAGTTGGAAGCGGACGCCGGTGAGGATGAACTAGCGGCGGAGATCGCAGCCAAAGCCTCAACCGTCAAAGCCTTTGAGCGCAGGCG